>JAYFQV010000001.1:0-284877 GCA_034926605.1 Victivallaceae bacterium | reverse complement strand
CGGGAGAGGAGAGAAACGTTCCCAAATTTGATTTTTCGCAGCTTCTTGTGAAAAAAGTAAGAATTGGTGCGTCGAAATGGCTTTGACGCACGAGAAGACGAGTTATCAACAAGGGAATGCCAATACTTTTGAAATTGGCTCCATAATTACAAAGCGCATATTGGCTTTATGAGACGGTTACTGTCAACCTTGTTGGATGGAAGATCATCATAAATGAGATTTTTTCTTAATAAAATTGAGCTGCGCACTTGCATTTTTGATAAATATTACTATTTTTATATCAACATAAGAATTTAAAACAATTAGGAAAGGGCTGTGATTATGAAGAAATTTGTTTGCCAGGTCTGCGGATATGTCCATGAAGGGGAGGAGCCGCCGGAGTTTTGTCCGCAATGCAAGGCGCCACGGGCCAAGTTCGCGGAGAAGAAATCCGAGGTGCTGGTTTTTGCCGATGAACATCGGATCGGCGTGGCCAAGGGACTTGATGCCGAGGTTGTGGAGGGGCTGCGCGCGCATTTCAACGGTGAATGTGCTGAAGTCGGCATGTATCTTGCGATGAGCCGCCAGGCCGACCGCGAAGGCCTGCCGGAGGTGGCGGAGGCCTACAAGCGTATCGCGTTCGAGGAGGCGGAGCATGCGTCCAAGTTTGCCGAGCTGCTTGGCGAAGTGGTTGATGCCGATACCAAGCTCAACCTTGGCAAGCGGGTCGAGGCTGAACACGGCGCCACCGCCGGGAAATTGGCAATTGCCAAACGTGCAAAGGAACTTGGCTATGATGCGATTCACGACACCGTTCACGAGATGTGCAAGGACGAAGCGCGCCACGGGCGCGTGTTCGAAGGATTGCTGAAGCGTTATTTCTGATTAGCCGGAGACCCGGCATAAGCCGCCCGTTATGGGCGGTTTTTTTGTTGTTCGCCTCAGGGTTTGCGGCGGTCAAGCGTATCGCGGTAAACGGCGAGAACCTCTTCGGAGAAGCAGCAGAATATCACTTTCTCCGGCAGCACTTCATTCCATGCGGCAACTGTTTCAACCGCGATTGCGGTTGCCTCGCGTATAGGGTAGCGGTAAACGCCGATTGATATTCCGGGAAATGCCACCGTACGGCACCTTGCGTCGGCCGCCAGCTTCAGCGAATTCAGATAGCAGTTCCGCAGCAGTTTCGGTTCGTCGTGTCCGCCGCCGTGCCAAACCGGCCCCGGGGTGTGTATGACATAGCCGGCCGAGAGCCGGAAGCCGGAAGTCAGCCTGGCTTCTCCGGTGGCGCATCCGCCGAATTTACGGCAGGCTTCCAGCAATTCCGGTCCGGCGGCCCGGTGGATTGCTCCGTCAACACCGCCGCCGCCGAGCAATGAACAATTGGCGGCATTGACGATGGCATCAACCGCTAGCAGGGTTATATCGTTTCTGACGGCCTCAATCAGCATGTGGACAGACTCCTTGTGTTAAGTTGGTTTTAAATCTAATATAGCCTGGTTTGGAACGTCCACCAGGCTGTTATGTAAATCTTACAATGTCGGACTGGTTGTTGTGGCAACCACCACCTCATTTTTCCTGCTGGCGAATCGAATCGAAAAACATTTTTTTTTGATAATGTATTTGATTTTCGTTGTATTGGATGTATAGTGCAACGAGATAATCTGTTTGATCCTAAACAAATAAGAGATTGGGCCAGATGAAAAAGAAATTTACTTTGATCGAGTTGTTGGTGGTGATTGCGATTATCGCGATTCTTGCCGCCATGTTGCTGCCGAGCCTTGCGCGAGCTCGCGAGTTGGCAAAGAAAGCCGCTTGCGGCGGTAATCTAAGGCAGGACATGCAGGCGATTATCATGTATGGCAACAACAATGACCAGTGGATGGTCATTGAAGATCCCAACTATCAGGGGTGGTGGCGATTCTGCGAGGAAATGCATAAAAACCTGGGTATCTCTATGACCAAATACGGGTCGAACGGCATATATTCGGGGTGGGTTTACTGGGTTGACAGTACTCCGAAAGAGCGTCCAGTGACCATCTGTCCCTCCTCGATTTCTGATGACATGATATGGGGCGGTGGTACCAGTTATGGCGCCCCCTACAACTACAACGAGTATCCGGACGACGCATGCCAGTTTGTATTTGAAGATATGGGGGGGGGGGCTAATGGCGGGACCAGCCATATGGTTAAGATGGACAATGTTCCCAGCCCGACTACTTTTGTGATGCTTGCCGACTCCTGCTACACCGAAAAGTTCGGCGACAGCGATGCGTATCGCCGTCAGGGCGGTCCGGTCCATGTGTTTCTCCGTCAGAACGGCACCGAGATTCCGCAGTATTCTATGTGCGGGCGTCATAATGACATTGGCAACATCGGCTTCGTGGATGGTCATGTGGGCGATACCCGTGATCGTCAGGCTCTTTGGAAGCAGTCCAAGGTCAGCACCGTGTGCGACAACGGCGGTTATCTGATTGATCAAGTCTACAAAGACTAGCTTGAAGCATCAAAAGCGGTTCCATTCGGAGCCGCTTTTTTTGGATTCCGATTCCATACTGATGGCAAAAGGTTGTTCTATCGCGATGCGTCACCAAGAACATATTGGTGAGCTACTATGTTCGCGAAGGAGAGGAACCGTTGCCTTGCGCTTGGCGTGTCTTATTTCCCGAGGCCATCAAGGATATTCCACGGCGACGCTTCTTCCGGCGGAGCCGGTTCGGTCGTGTTGCAGCCGCAACCGCCGTGATTCAGATTGGCTCCGCATTGCGGACAAAGGCCTTTGCACTCCGGCGAGCACAGCAGATTCATCGGCAGCGCCAGCAGAAGCTCGGTTCGGACATCCTCGGTCACGTCGAGTTCGTCCAGTTCATCGAGTTCGTCGTAGAAAAGGGACAGGTTTTTTACCGCCACGGTTTGCGTCACCGGCTCAAGGCAGCGGCCGCATTCGCCCTCGATCGGGCAGGACAGCGAGCCGGTAACCGAGACGTTTCCGGTTATCATCTGCGCGTCGAGCCGATATTTGACCGGCCCGGCGGCATGCAGCATCTCATTTTCTTCAAGCTCAAGAAATTCGGGCGGGAGCTCGCCCTCCAGTGTCATAGGCTCCTTTTCCAGCAATGCCAGCGAGAACTTCAATGCGAACGGATGCTTGCTCATATTCCGGCTCCTCCCAGTTTTTCGCGCATGGCCAGGGCCACTTCTTCCGGCACATATTGCGCAAAGTTTCCGCCGAGATGCGCCACTTCCTTGACCATGCGGGAGCTAACATAGGAATTGTGCTCGTTCGGCATCATGAATATGGTCTCGCAGTCGGTGTTCAGCGACCGGTTCATCAGGGCCATCTGGAGCTCGTACTCGAAGTCGGAGAACGCGCGCAAGCCGCGCAGGACAGCGTCGGCCTGATAGAACACCATCGCCTCCACCAGAAGCCCGGTGAACGAAACCACCTGTACGTTGGGATGTTTCGCGCAGCTGCGCTTGATGAGTTCGACCCGTTCTTCGGTGGTGAAAAGCGGTGTTTTATCGGAGTTGATCGCCACCGCCACGATAACCTGATCGAACAGGCGTACCGCGCGCTCGATCAGATCAAGATGTCCGTTCGTCAGCGGATCAAAACTGCCGGGATAAAGTACGGTTTTCATATTGAAGGTCCTCTCACGGGCGAAAATCGTCAAAAAAAACGTTGCAGGGTTTGTATTTTTTATATTTTAATATAACTTCATTTCACGGTATTGCAATAAAGAGAGAGCGATATGGCTTTGAATAATTGGCTGACCCGCGAGTTGCCGGATGGGTTGACCTCGGCCGCGGTGGCGATCGGGGTTTTCGATGGTGTGCATATCGGTCACCGTAAGATAATTTCAACTTTGAGCCGGATGGCGGCAAAACGCGGGGTCCCGTCGCTGGTGCTGAGTTTCGATCCCCACCCGCGGACGGTGGTTTCACCGGAATCGGCTCCTACGCTGCTGGTGTCTCCGGCGCGTCGTGCCGAACTGCTGCGGGATGCCGGCGCCGACTTTGTGGCGTTCTTGCGCTTTACTCCGGAGCTGGCGCGGCTGGAGCCGATGGTTTTTCTAGACGAAATCCTTGGTGGCGACTTTTCGCTGGCGGCGCTGGCGGTCGGGAACCGTTGGCGTTTCGGCCGCGGCGCGGCCGGCGGGGTGGAGGAACTTGCGAGGTTTGCCGCGCTTCATGGGATTGATTTCGAAGGCGTCGGAGAAGTGATGCGCGGCGGAGAGGTGGTTTCCAGCAGCCGGACGCGTCAGGCGATCGCCGCCGGACGGTTGCGGGAGGCGGCCGGTTATCTTGGCCGTGCGCCGGAGCTGGAGGGGGTGGTGATGCCCGGGTTGGGCATAGCCGCCGCCAAGCTGGAGCACCCGACTGCCAACTTCGTGCCGGAGTATGGCGTTACGCCGCCGGATGGAGTTTATGCCGCGAAAGTCCGCTGTGTCGGTGGCGGTTGTTATTCCGCCGCGCTTAATGTCGGCAGTTCGCCGACGGTGCGTGCGGCGAATGGGCTGGGGCGCCGGGTTGAGGCGCACCTGATTGATTTTTCCGGCGATTTGTATGGTGAGCGCATTGTGGTGGAATTGGTGAAGTTCATCAGGCGGGAGAAGCGCTTTCGCTCGCTCGAGGCGCTCAGGGTTCAGATTGCCGCCGATGTTGAAAAGATCAGAGAGGTTTTGAAGTGAATCTGGAAAAGGAATTTTACACGGTGTCCGAGCTGGGAGACGAGGTGGGTGCACCGCGCACCACCATCAATGATTATCTTGGCCGCTATCCGGAGTATATCGAGTCTACAGTTCGCGGCAAGCGTCGGGTTTACCCGGTCGCGGCAGTCGCGGTTCTGAAGGAGATTTATCAGTTGCGGAGCGCCGGGCACTCGTTTGCGGAGATCGAGCAGCACCTGGCCGCGCACTTTCCGCTGCACCCCGAGGTAAACAATCGTGAAACGGAGGCGATTATGGATAATGCGGACAATGAGAAGCAGCAGCTTGTGAGCGTGGACGATATCCGCGCGATCGGACAGTACATCGCAAAGAGCGAAGAGGTGCGTCGCGAGGAGGCTTCCCGCAATTATCGACGGATGCTGTGGCCGCTGGTCTTGCTGCTGCTGCTGGTGATCATTGCGGCTTCCGGCGGCGCACTGGCCGCGGCTAAACTTATGCAGGCGGTGAAGGCCGGCGACGGCAAGGCCGAGACCCAGGCCGCGCAGTTGTCGCTTGAAATCAAGCAGTCGGCCGCCGGGCAGGAACAGCGGCTTTTGGGTGCCGTGCGTGAAGAAATGGCCGCCACCGCCGCCGAGCGCGATCAGAAACTGGACCAGCTTGCGTTCAAGCTGGAAGATCAGGCTCAGAAGCAGAAGAACGAAATCGCAACGCTGCGTTCGGAAATGACCGCTCAACGCAATGCCGAACTCAAGGCATTGCGCGAGGAGATGACGGCGAAAAACGCCAAGCAGCTGGAAGCCGCCGCCGCCGAGGCTTCGGCCAAGCAGATCGCGCTTGACAAGGCGGCCAAAGCCGCCGCCGCCAAGAGCGCGGCCGAACTGTCCGCAATGCGCGATAAGGTGCGGGCGATTGAAGTTGAAAAGGCGGCGATAGCGTCGGACAGACAGGCACTTCAACTGCGGGTTGCCGAGCTTGAAAACAAGCTGGCCGACACGGAAAAGGCATTATCGGCGGCCAAGGACTCTCTGACGGCCGCCGCTTCCATGGTCGAGGATCTGCAGAAACCGGCTCCGGCGCCCGCGCCTGCCGCTCCCGCCCCGGCCGCTCCCGCTGCGCCTACTTCGCCGGTGCCAGCGGCGCAGAAGTAGGGCCGGATTCCTTTTGCTTGAGTTCCGCGATCTTGCGGTCGAGTTCTTCGGTCTGCTGGGTCAGTTTCCGCATGTCCGGGTTTGAATTGAGCCGGATCGCAAGTTCGCGGTGCATTGCCATGATTTGCTCGTGCAGCTTTTTGCATTCGGCATCGCTGGCGATGAGCTGTGCGCGCTTGTCGACAATCTGCCAGGTGAGGCTGGCGCGTTCTTCCTGAAGTTTTGCCAGTTCGCTCTTCTGTTCCTGTGCATAGAGTCCGAGCGCCGCGACCGCAGTTGCCAGCGCCGCGATGATTATCTTGTTTTTCATTTAGCTTCTCCGGTAATTATTTTTAATATTTGTCTTGCCACTTCGATTTTAGCACCGAACGGCAGCGGGATGCGCCGGCCGTCGGCGGCATAAACGGTGATGGAATTGGTGTCGGCCGCGAAGCCGCATCCGGGTTCGGATACATTGTTTGCGGCGATGAAGTCGAGGTTCTTGTGCTGCAACTTCCGGAGGGCGTTGGCCTCTACGTCGTCGGTTTCGGCGGCGAATCCGGCGAGTATCTGGCCGGGCTGCTTTGTTTTGCCTAGAGACGCGAGGATGTCCTCGGTACGCTCGAGTTCGAGCAGCAGGCCGCCTTCCTGTTTCTTCAGTTTGTTCGCAACCGGGTGTTTGGGGCGGTAATCGGCTACCGCCGCCGCCATTACTGCCGCGTCGCATGCCGGGAAGCGGCTCTTGATGGCGGCAGCCATTTCGGCGGCGGTTTCCACGCGGACCATTTCCGCGCCTTCCACCGGCGGCAATGCCACCGGCCCGGAAACCAGCACCACTTGGTGACCGGCCTCAACCGCGGCCTGCGCCAGCGCATAACCCATCTTGCCGGTGGAGCGGTTTGATAGGAATCTGACCGCGTCCACCGGTTCCCGGGTGGGGCCGGCGGAAATCAGAATCAGCATTTGGAGCCTCCCGCGCAACCGGCGCGCGCGGCGCGAAGCACCTTTTCTTCGAAACGGGTAGGGTGGCGCAGAAGGCGGCAGCATGGACACATGAACGCGTCCAGGTTATATATGGTGGCATATTCTCCGGAACGGAATATCCGCACCCGGTCGTCTTTGTCCAGCGATATGGTGTGGGGCGAGTTGTCCGCCACCAGAAGCCCGGGGCCGCGCACAATCTCCACTTCGATTATGCTGGTATCCTTGACCACCAGATGGTCGATTTCGGCGGTACTGTTGCTGAATGCCAGACCCATGCCGACTTTGAACACGCTGCGGGTGATGCTGCGGTAGTAGGCGGTACTGCCGTGAACGGTGGATACGCCCACGCCGTCGCCCACAATTTCGTTGGCATACAACTCGCCGTCTATCCACACGCGATAGCGCAGCGCGCCGACGCGGTCGGCGTTGTGAATGAATACGTCGTTGATGCCCAGCAGATAGTCATTTTTGGTTTCGCCGCGCAGTTTGGGAAGCAAGGTGATTTCGCGGTGGCCGTTGACGAACTGAGTAAGTTGTTTGTCATAGGAGTGTTCCGCGCACAATGGCGCGGTTCCTGCGTCACGCAGGGGCAGTTTGGGAAGGGCAGGAAATTCCTGTTCGGCCAGGAGCAGCGTACCGTCGCCGCCGTGTGCCACCACCATGTCCGGGGATTCTTCCGGTTCGGCCTCAAGCAGTCCGTAACCGGCCAGCACCGGCCTGATGTCGTCAAGATTCTTACCAACCAGTTTAATTTTCATTTTCCAGCCGCCAGTCTTTTAGAATATCCGGGTTGCCGCGCGCCAGCACCGCATAAACGGTGGCTGCGGCGGCATTGCCGACATTGATGCTTGCCTTGCTGCCGAACATCGGCAGTGAAATCACGCCGTCGCAGGCGGCCACCGTTTCCGGCAGGATGCCCAGCGCTTCGTTTCCCAACACCAGAGCCAACGGGAAACGGTAGTCGAACTCCCAGGCAAACCGGGAACCCGGCAGCGAGTCCACCGCAAGCACCTGGCGGCAACCCTCGGCGCGCACCATTTCGACCGCTTCCAGCGAAGTTTCCGCATGGCGGCATCCGACCAGCTGATCCGCGCCCATCGCGGTCTTGGCCAGCTTCGGATGTGGCGGCAGCGGAGTATAACCGCAGCCGATTACTTCCGTTGCGCCGCAGGCCTCGGCTATGCGCAGGATGTTGCCGACATTGAAAGCGCTGCGCATGCGGTCGAGTATCAGCGTCAGATGCCAGTTGCTCATAATAAAATAGCCGTATTCTCCGAAATTACAATGCCATCTGTTTCAACAGCGCGATTTCGGCCGCCCAGCGGGTGTCGTCGGGGGTTTCGAGAATCAGCGGGATATTGTCGATGCGGGGATCGGTCAGGACGTTGCGGAAAGCCTCCAGCCCGAGGTGGCCGTCGCCGATCGGGGCGTGACGGTCGAGGTGACATGAGAGTTCGCCCTTGGCATCGTTGAGGTGCATGCCGCATAGCCTGCCGAAGCCGATGATCCGGTCGAAGTCGGCGGTGACCTGCCGGTAGCTTTCCGGGGTGCGCAGGTCGTACCCGGCGGCGAAGCTGTGACAGGTGTCCAGGCAGACGCCGACCCGTGACTGGTCTTCGACCTGTCCGATGATCTCGGCGATTTCTTCGAAACTCCGCCCGGTGTTGGTGCCCTGTCCGGCGGTGTTTTCGATGACCGCGGTCACGCCGGAGGTCTTATCCAGCGTAATGTTGAGCGACTCCGCGATGCGGCGCAGACACTCTGTGACGCTGATTTCGCCAAGATGGCTTCCGGGGTGGAAGTTCAGATATTTGAGTCCGAGCGCCTCGCATCGCCGCATTTCGCCCAGAAATGAGGCGCGGCAGTTGGCGAGTTTTTCGTCGTCCGGCTGGCCGAGGTTGATCAGATAGCCGTCGTGGGGCAGGATGGTTTCGGGGGTGTAGCTGCCGAGTTCGCAGTTCTGCTTGAAAGCGGCGATTTCCGAATCCGGAAGCGGAGGTTCGTGCCACTGCCGCTGGTTCTTGGTGAACATGGCAAACCCGCTTGCGCCGATTTTCATGGCGTTCAGCGGTGCGTTGGATACGCCTCCGGCGATTGAAACATGTGCGCCGATGTATTTCATGGTTTCCTCCTCAAAATATCAAGCCGTACAGTCCGACCGCCACCAGCGCCGCAAAAACCGCCAGCATAATGATCCGGTTGCGTATCGCGGCGCCGTCCAGCTCCTCGGTGTATCCCGAGATGCGGGAATTGCCGAGTGCGTGGCTGACTTTGCGTTTATGGCTGCCGCGACGGACTTTTTCCGGCACCTGGTATTTCGGCCTCGGCATGGCTAGTTGCGGCGGAACAGCCCGCCGGTCCACTCTTTTTCGGTGAATCGCTCAAGCTCGGTGCAGCCGCAGCGGACGAACGCCGCGGACACGCCGTCGAATTCCGCGGCAAGTATCCCGGCCAGCGCCAGGAAGCCGCCCGGACGCACGAAAGTGGTGATGTGGCGGGCATTGGCCTTGAGCACATGGGCAAGTATGTTTACCAGCGCCAGATCATAGCCGCCTTCGATCGGGCGGTACGCGGCCACGTCGGCCTGGGTCAGGTTGATCTTTGCGGTTACATGGTTAAGCTCGATATTCTCGGCTGCCATCGCCACCGCTTCCGGGTCGTAGTCGAACGCATCCACCGGCTGATAGCCCAGCAGCGCGCCGGCGATCGCAAGGATGCCGGAACCACACCCGGCGTCCAGCAGCGACTTGAACACGGGCTTTCCCGCCAGTTCCGCCGCTTTGCGCAGGCAGAAAGCGGTGGTGGCATGTTGTCCGGTGCCGAAGCTCATGCCGGGGTCGATCTCAACCACCGCCTCGGAGCCCTTGCGGTCGTATTCGAGCCACGACGGCTTGATCACAAGGTTGGGGGCGACTTCGATCACATGGAAGTAGCGTTTCCAGACTTCGCTCCACTCCTCTTTCCTGATGGTGAGGTCTTCAAATCCGCGCAGGTCGAGACCGAGCGGTCTCCATTCTTCGGCGGCGGCGAGGAAACGTTCCTTGGTTTCGGCGTAGGTTTCCGGAGTTTCGGCGTAGACGACAAAGAAACTGTCGCCGCCCTCGCGGTCCTCCCAGCTGCTGTAATACAGTTCCAATGCCGGGAGAAGTTCGAAAATCAGTTCCTTCGAGGCGGAACGATCATGAAATTTGAGTCCGTACAGTAGTTCGTTCATAATAGTTTAACAATACCGCTTTTTCGTATTTTTGCAAATTTGCATCCATAAAAATCGGGATTATATTATAGAGTTTATATTAATGAGAGAGAGGGATATTATGAAGGTAATCGATAAGGCGTTCATGGACGAACTTTCCGCCGTGGCGGCTTCCGCGCCGCGGCTGCGCACCCACTTCAATCTTCACCAGACTCTGGAGGACCCGATTCACCGTGTGGTCATGGCCGCGGTGCCGGGCACCTATGTGCGTCCGCACCGCCATCTGGCCTCCGGCAAGTTCGAGGACTTTACCATTCTGCGCGGCCGCGCGGTGGTGCTGTCTTTCAACGACGCTGGAGTGATTCGCCGTCGGGTTGAGCTTATCGCCGGCGAGGGAGTGCCCATGCTGGAAATGGCTCCGGATGAGTGGCATACGTTCTTTCCACTTGACGATAAGGTGATTGTATGCGAGGTCAAGCCCGGCCCTTACGCCAAGCCGGCCGCTTCCGATTTTGCCGCTTGGGCTCCCGAGGAGGGCACTCCCGGCGCGGCGGAGCTGATCAAATGGTTCCGCATCGCGGCGGAGGGCGAGGCCTGGGAGCGCAAAGGCAGTTTGCATTAACCAAAATACGAGGTATATCTTCATGAGAGTTCTGACCGGTATTCAGCCATCCGGCATTCCGCATCTGGGCAACTATTTCGGAGCGATCCGCTCATCGCTCGAGCTTCAGAAAAACAATGAGCCCTATCTGTTCATAGCCGACCTGCACGCCCTGACCACCAGCGGCGACCCGAAGTTGCTGCGCGACAATGTTCGCACGCTGGCGCTGGACTGGCTTGCCTGCGGTCTCGACCCGGAAAAGACCGTGTTTTTCCGCCAGAGCGACGTTCCGGAAGTCACCGAACTCGCATGGTATCTGGCCAACGTCACTCCGGTCGGCCTGCTCGAACGCGCCCACAGCTACAAGGATAAGCTTGCCAAGGGATTCGCCCCTCACGCCGGGTTGTTTACCTATCCGATTCTTATGGCCGCCGACATTCTGCTTTACCAGACCAATCTGGTACCGGTGGGCAAGGATCAGAAGCAGCATCTCGAAATCACCCGCGACATCGCGATCAAGTTCAATCTGCAGTACGGCGAGGTGTTTACGATTCCGGAGGAACTCACCTCCGACGCGGTGGCGGTCATTCCCGGCACCGACGGCCAGAAGATGAGCAAAAGCTACAACAACACTATTCCGATCTTCGGCAATCCCAAGCAGATTCGCAAAACGGTGATGAATATCGTCACCGACTGCAAGGGGCTGGAGGAGCCCAAGGATCCTTCCACCTGCAATGTGGTCACCTTGTACAAGTTGTTCGCCACGCCGGAGGAAGTCGCTGAAATGGAGGCGAAATACCGTGCCGGAAACTACGGATACGGCCATTCCAAACAGGCGCTGTTCGAGAAGATGCAGGCCTATTTCGCCCCGATGCAGAAGCGTCGGGACGAACTTGCCGCCGATCCCGGCTATGTTGACGCGGTACTGAAAAACGGTGCCGAGCGCGCCCGTGCCGTGGCCGGCGTGACTTTGGAAAACGTTCGCCGGGCGGTCGGGATTATCTGAAGTCGGCCAGCACGATTGCGGCCATCGCTTCGATCACCGGCACGATGCGCGGTACGATGCAGGGGTCGTGGCGGCCTTTGATTTCGCAAATCGTCGGATTGCCGTCTTTGTCGACGGTCTGTTGCGGCTTGGAGATCGACGGGGTTGGCTTCACCGCCACCCGAAACACAATTTTCTCGCCGTTGGAAATGCCGCCGGAAATGCCGCCGGAGTGCCCGGGCGGGTTGTTCTCGCTGCCGCGCATTCTCGCGGCGGCGAAGCCGGAGCCGAATTCCACGCCTTTGACCGCGCCGATGCCCATCATTGCTTTTGCCAGTTCGGCATCCAGCTTGTCGAACACCGGCTCGCCCCATCCGGCGGGGACACCGGAAACTTCGCATTCGACGATGCCGCCCACCGAGTCGCCTTCAGCGGCGGCGGCAAGAATTGCCGCTTCCATCTTTTTTGCCGCCGTCGGGTCGGCACAGCGAACCGGGTTCTTCTCGATTTCGGCAAAGTCGCGGGTTTCGGCCGCGATGCCGGCCACTTCGATCGCGTAGGCATGTATCTCAATGTTCAGTGCGCGGAGGATTTTCTTGGCGATGGCTCCGGCGGCCACGCGGGAGGCGGTCTCGCGTCCGGATGAACGGCCGCCGCCGCGATAGTCGCGCACGCCGAACTTGGCCTGCCAGGCGGAATCGGCATGGCCGGGCCGGAACAGGTTGGCCAGATTTGAATAGTCTTTGCTGTGCTGGTCGCAGTTGCGGATCACTACCGCCACCGGAGCGCCGGTGGTCTTGCCCTCGAAGATGCCGGAAAGGATTTCGGCGCGGTCGGCCTCGGCGCGCTGGGTGGTCAGGTTGGATTGTCCGGGTCGGCGGCGGTCGAGTTCGGTCTGGAGGTCGGCTTCGGAGAGTTCAAGCCCGGCCGGAACGCCGTCGATCACGGCGCCGATGGCCGGACCGTGCGATTCGCCGAAGGTGGTCACGCGGAAATTATTGCCTGTTGTGTTGCCGGCCATGATCGATCTTCTCCTTTAAAAAATTGAACAGCGCCGCCGAGTTGTCCTCGGCGGAGGCTTGCATATCCAGATTGAAAACGCAGTCGGCTACGGCTTCGAACGCCGGCTCCCGCTCTGCGCAGAGCTTTTCGAACGCCTTGGCGGGGTCGTCCGCTTCGGCCAGAAACGGCGGCAATCCGCCCGCCGCCACCCGTGAATACATCACCAGCGGCGATGCTTTCAGGTATACCACTATTGCGTTTAGGAGCCATTGTTCCGGCATAAACGGGTTGCTGACCGCGCCGCCGCCGAGGGCGCACACTCTATCCGGGCCGTCGGTGTTCAGCAGTTCCATCACGGCCTGTGCTTCCAACTGCCGGAATCCGTCGGCACCGATTTTCTTATATATCTCGCGGCACGCAAGGCCTTCGCCGTGCAGCCGCTCGATTTCCTCGTCGGAGTCGGCAAACCGCCAGTTAAGTTTCTCCGCCAGCAGCCTGCCCTGGGTGGACTTGCCGCAATGCTTCATGCCGACGAGCACTATGTTCATAGCGAGTCCGGTTTGACGATCTGGGTGCCGACGCCGCTGTCGGTGAACAGCTCCAGCAGCAGCGAATGACGCACCCGGCCGTCGATCAGGTGCACCTTGTTCACACCGGCCTTGAGTGCCTCTAGGCAGCTCTGTATCTTGGGCAGCATGCCGCCGGAAATGATTTTTTCCTTTACAAGCCCGGGAACGTCTTCGGTGGAAATGGTGGAGATGACGGTGGCCTCGTCTGACGGGTCGCGCAGCACACCGGGAACGTCGGAGAGAAAAACCAGCTTGCGCGCATGAAGCGCTTCGGCGATCCGGCAGGCGGCTACGTCGGCATTGATGTTGTAAACCTGATCGTCCTCACCGGTTCCCAGCGGTGTCACCACCGGGATATAACCTTCCCACAGCGCATGCATGATCGGCATGGTGTCGACGTTGACGATTTCGCCCACGAAGCCGACATCGAATTTTTCTTCGGTAGCCGGGTTGACCGACATGGTTTTGCGGGCGGTCAGCACATGCTTGCCGGAAATGCCCATTGCGTTTCCGCCGCATTCACGCGCCATCTCGACCAGTCCGCGGTTCACCTGGTTGTGCAGAACGTCGTCCACCACTTTGATGGTGCGGGCGCAGGTTTTTCGCAGGCCGTTGACGAACTCCACCGGGATATCCAGTTTCTTGAGTTCGGCCGAAATCGCCTTGCCGCCGCCGTGCACCACCACCGGGCGCAGCCCTATGCATTCCATAAGCACCACGTCTCGCATGGTGTCGTGCACCAGCTGGGGGTTCTCCATGGCGCTGCCGCCGAATTTGATCACCACTACGGCCTGCCGGAATTTCTGAATATACGGCAGCGCCTCGGTCAGCACCATCGCCTTCTGCAAACTCGAATCCATATTTGCGGGTCTCCTTTTTTATTAATATAGCACAATGGTGGCGGCTATTCCAGCGCCTTGCGCATTGCGGCCAGCGCCGTCGGCGGCGGGAATCCGCGCGACAGCAGGAAGCGATACAATTTTTCCTGTTTCTTGCGAGGCGGATCGTCTGCTCTGATCGACTTCAACTTGAAGCGGGCAGCTGCCTCCGCCCGTGCCGGCTCGTCTTCCCGCACCGCCGTCAGTGCGCCGCAGGCATCATCCGGAGACACGCCGCGCTTTCTCAGTTCCAGCCTTATTCGAAGCTCGCCGCAGCCTCGCGCAGCCAGTTCTGCGGCAAGGTCGCGCGCAAAAGCCGCATCATTCAGCAGGTTCAACCGGCGGCATTCGGAAAGCGCGTAGACTGTCAGCTCGGCGGAAGCGTCTTTCCCTCGGGAAAGCTTGGTCGCCAGTTCCTGCGCGGAGTGGGCGCGCTGAGACAACAGCCTCAGCGCCTTGTCCATGATCTTCAGTTTTGCCGTTTCGTCCATACTGTAAATATAGCGCGCCTGAAAAAAACCGCAAATTTTTTGTAAAAAAACCTATTGAGTGCTGGCACGGCTCCTTCATGCGGTCTATATTTGAGTATGAACCTCGAGAATATCAAAAAATTCGCATGCTCGACACTGAATAAGGTGCCGGATAAGTATTTGTACCACTCCTGGCGCCATACGATCAATGTTGTCACGTATGCTCCGCTGTTCGCGCGGCGAAGTGGACTGCCCGAGCATGATATTGAACTGATAACCGCCGCCGCCTGGCTGCACGATCTCGGGTTCATTTACGGCGCCGCCGGCCACGAGGCCGCGTCCGCCGCCATCGCCGCGGAGGCGTTGCCGCCGATGGGCGTATCTCCCGTAGAACTGGAGGATATTCAGACGCTTATTATGGCCACCATCATTCCGTCCCGTCCGTTTACGGTGGCGGAAATGGTGATCTGCGACGCTGATGTGGAGTATCTCGGCCGCGCCGAATTCTATGAACTTTCCACGCTGTTGCGTATGGAGCTCTTTTTGTTGGGGCGCGGCTTTACCGAGCTTGAGTGGCTCGATTTCGAAATCAAATTCCTGACCAATCAAAAATTCTTTTCACCCGCGGCCCGGCGGTTGCGCAATGCAGGTAAACTGCGTCACCTGCGCGAACTGGAGTCGTACCGTCGCTGCTTCGGAGGGGGGCAAGCATGAAATTCAGTCTTTTAGGCAAGAAACAGGAGGCCTTTGAAGGGGTCGTCCAGGGGCATATCGAATATGACATTATCCGCAAGCTCGGCGAGGGCGGCATGGGCGCGGTATATCTGGCAAAGATAAAGGGTGTCAGCGGATTCGAAAAGGTGGTGGCGATCAAGACCATGGTCGACCAGTATTCTAACGACCCGAAGTTTGCCGCCCGTTTTGTTGAGGAAGCCAAGCTGGTCGCCAACCTGATTCACGAGAACATTGTGCAGATATACCAGCTTGACCGCGTCAAGGCGGGATATTACTTCATTCTCGAGTATGTCGACGGAATTTCTCTTCACGACTTCATGGAGTTTCATGTCCGCGCAAATCTTGCGCTCCCGCCGGCGCTGGCGGTGTTCATTGCCGCCCGGGTGGCCCGCGGGCTTGCCTACGCGCACAGCCGCCGCGACGCCGAGGGCAATCTGCTCAACATAATCCATTGCGATGTGTGCACCCACAATATCATGATCAATACCGAGGGCGTACCAAAACTGATGGACTTTGGTATCGCCAAGGCGGTGAACCGCGAAGGGATGGAGGGCATTTCCGGCAAGGTCGGGTTTATGGCGCCGGAACAGGCGGAAAAGAATGCTCAGCTGACTTTCGCCGCCGACATCTACAGCTTGGGCATAGTGCTGTTCTATCTTTTATCCGGCCAGCTGACGCGGACGTTGAAGGGCGAGATGATCGAAGTTTTAATGGAGGTGCGTTCCAACAACGTTCAGTGGGAGCGACTGCCACAGGGACTGGATCCCGAACTTCTTGACATTCTGCGCGCCATGCTGGCAACCAATCCGGAGGAGCGCTATCAGGATACCTCCGAGTTGGCTCGCGATCTCGAATACTATATTTACAAGGACGGTTACGGCCCTACCATCGTAACGCTGGCAAATTATATGCGCGAAACCATGCCCGGGCGGTTCGGCGACCCCATCGGCTCCGCCGCGGTGGCCGAGGATGAACGTACCGTGGTAATAGAGGATCCCGACGAAAAAACGCTGGTCATGCAGTAAGCAGCGCGATCAGCATGGTGATTGCGTTGTTGCCGCTGTGCAACAGCACCGCATATCCGAGGCTGCCCGAGCGCAGGTAGATAAGCTGCCAGGCCATGCCCAACAGAAAAAGCCCCGGCATGATCGGCCAATAAAGGTGCATCGCGGCGAAGATCAAAGATGTTGCGGTCGCCGCCCCGATCCACCCCAGCCATTTGACCAGCCCGCCGAACAGATAGTGGCGGAATACCCATTCTTCTATCAGCGGCACGGGAACGGTTACAATGAAAAAGAACAGCGTCAGCCGCCAGCCGCGCAACTGGATTAACTCGCGCAGCAGTGGCTGCATCTCCGGATTGCTTCTTATTATCACTGAAAAAATTAATTTGGTCAGGCCGATGGAAAGCAGAAACAAACCGGTCGCAACCCAAGGCAGCCACCGCCAGTTCACACGGTTCCAGGCAAAATATGCCGGCCATTCCGGTTTTACCGGCGCAAACGGGGAAATCAGAAAAAAACAGCATATCGCGGCGGCGCCATAGGCGACCGCCGGACTGAAATAATTGACCGCCGCCAGGACCATGAACGGCATGAACGGCAAAATGCCGCGCATTCCCGGCAAGACGGCGATGCGTCCGGCGGCCTCGGCAAAACGCATCTACAGGCCTAGCAGTTTACGCACCAGTTGATCGCCGGCCAGATGACCGAGCGACCCTTGCGGCGCAAGCTTTTCACTGAACGCCTGTATGGCGTCCGGCTCGAAAGCTTTACCCATTATCGCCAGCGGAACCGGCGTGGTGGTGTGTTTGCGCAGTTCGATCGGCACCGGATGGTCCGGCAGCAGCGCAATATTGACGTCCTGCCCGGCGATCGCCTCGAGTACCGGAGCGACTATCTTCTGGTCGAAGTCGCGGATCGCGCGCATTTTCAGCCTAAGATCGCCAAGGTGCGAGCATTCGTCGATCGCTTCGACGTGCAGATAAACCAGGTCGTGGGTCTCTAGCGCCTTGAGGGCGGCCGCCACTTTGCCGGCGTAATTGGTGTCGATAAATCCGGTGGCTCCTTCCACCTTGTAGATGTCCATTCCGGCGCACTTGCCGATGCCTTGAATCACATCCACGGCACTGATGATAGCGCCGGTTTTTCCGGCATAGCGTTCTTGGAACGAAGCCATTTTCGGCAGATAGCCGGGGCTCCACGGCCAAATATG
Source organism: Victivallaceae bacterium (assembly GCA_034926605.1). GTDB lineage: Bacteria > Verrucomicrobiota > Lentisphaeria > Victivallales > Victivallaceae > CALXXL01. Next base: position 267,473 of record JAYFQV010000001.1, on the reverse strand, counting down.
GGTGGCTTCGCTTTTGACCGGGCAAGTTTTCAGAAATTTGGCGGTACGTTCGAACAGATCGACCACAAAATCCGCGGTATGTCTTGCCTCGGGCGAAGCGTCGAGCGGTTTCCACAGCAGGTCAACGACCATTTCTCCCTGCGATGAATCGGGCTTCTCGTAGGAAACTTTGTCTGAAAATTCCCTGCCGTGCAGCACCATAAGGTTGCGATAACTCACTCCGGGGTGGAAACTCACCTTGTCGCTGCCGAAGTTTTCCTGAAGCAAGCGCATTATTTGGGAGGACACGGTGTTTTCAATATGACCGGCTGAGTAGTCCAGCAGTTTGCCTTCCGGTGAAACCCGGACCAGATTGCAGCGCCAGGCCACATCGTCCGGGCCCAGTTCGATTCCCTGGCTCACCGCTTCGATCGGTCCGCGGCCGGGGTAATTTTTTTCAGGGTAAAACCCGAGCACCGACATGTTGGCCACGTCGCTGGAAGTCGGCAGCCCTTCCGGAAGGGTCAGGAAGGTACCGTTTGCACCGTTCCGGGCGATGGAATCCATCGACGGGGTATCCACCGCCTCGAGCGGGGTTTTGCCGTCCAAGCTGGCCAGCGGCAAATCGGCCATGCCGTCGGGCAGAAAGATGATTGCTTTAGCCATTTTTACCTATTTCTCCAAAATAACCTTCAAAAGTTGTTCCTTGTCAATGCCGGTCAGCCCCACGACCTTGTGGCGGGAAGTCTCCCCCTTCACCACCTCCGCCGCGCGCTTGGGAAGGCCGGCGAGGGATGAGAAGAACTCGCACAGCGCCTTGTTGGCTTCACCGTCTACCGGCGGCGCGGTCAGGGCCACCTTCAATTCATTTTCACGCATGCCGCACAGTGCGTTGCGGGACGCGCGAGGCTGCGCGAACACTCTGACCCGGCAGCCGGAGGCGTCGGCCTCAACCGCGCTCTCCAGCTCCGAACGGGTCATTTTTCAGAGTCCTTCTGCTCGTCGTTCAGGCTGAGCAGCTCCGCCACTTCGCGGAAACTCAGGGTCTCGCGCTCAAGCAGCGTGGTGGCGAGTTTTTCCAGCCGGTCGTGTTCGCGGCTCAGTATGTTCATGGCGCGCTCGTGGGCGGTATTCACGAACTCCTTGACGGCAAGATCGATCTCCCTGGCGGTTTCCGGACTCAGTATTTCCGGCGCCGGGGCGTCCAGCCGCATCCGCACATGCTCGCGGAAATCACCGTATTTGATGGTGCCGATGCGGTCGTTCATGCCGAACACGCAGACCATCAGCCGTGCCATGTGGCTGGCATGTTCGATGTCGGCGGAAGCGCCGGAGGTGACGTCGCCGAACACCAGCTCCTCGGCGACACGGCCGCCCATCGAAACCGCCATCTGGTCCATAAGCTCGTTTTTGCTGTACAGATTGACGTCCTCATCATTCAGCATGAAAGTGGCGCCGAGCGCCTGCCCGCGCGGAATGATGGTTATCTTGTGCAGCGGCACCGCATGGTCGCAGAACAGATTGACCAGCGCGTGACCGGCCTCGTGATAGGCGGTGATGCGCCGCTCGCGTTCCGATATCCTGCGGCTCTTGCGCTCGCGGCCCCAGCGGACCTTTTCGGAGGACTCCTCGAGATCGGCCTGCGTCACTTCCTCGCGCCCGCTGGAGGCGGCAAGCAACGCCGCCTCGTTGCACATGTTGGCAAGGTCGGCGCCGCTGAGCCCCGTGGTATGCTTGGCCAGCAGATCGAGGTCGATTCCCTGAGCGGTGCGGATATTTTTGATATGGACGTCCAAAATCTTGCGTCTCCCGATAACATCCGGCAGATCAAGTACGCTCTGACGGTCGAAGCGGCCGGGGCGCAGCAGCGCCTGGTCCAGCACGTCCGGCCGGTTGGTGGCCGCCAGCACAATCACGTCGGAACGCGACTCGAGTCCGTCCATCTCCACCAGCATGGCATTAAGGGTCTGCTCCCGCTCGTCGTGGCCGCCGCCCATGCCGGAGAAACGGGACCGGCCGACCGCGTCGATTTCGTCGATGAAAATCAGGCACGGAGCATTGGCTTTGGCCTGGTCGAACATATCGCGCACCCGGCTGGCGCCGACGCCGACGAACATCTCCACAAAGTCGGAACCGCTGATCGCAAAAAACGGCACGCCGGCTTCACAGGCTACTGCCTTGGCCAACAGGGTCTTGCCGGTTCCCGGCGGTCCGGTGAGCAGGCAACCGCGCGGAATCTTGCCGCCGACCATCTTGAACTTCAGCGGATCGCGAAGGAAGTCCACGATTTCACGAACTTCCTCTTTTGCCTCGTCGCATCCGGCGACGTCGTCAAAGGTCACATGCAGTTCGTTCGGCGATATCATGCGGGCGCGGCTTTTGCCGAACTGCATCGCCCCCGCCCCGGAATTCTTGAACTGCCGTGCAAAGAATATCCACAGCAGCACCATCAGTATTATCATCGGCAGTGCCGGCAGAATATAGCTGAGCCAGGAGTCGGTGTCTATGATTTCCACCTTCCTGACTTTTTCCTGAATCTGCCGGTTGAGCGAATCGGAATTGAGCAGCTGGCATTCGTAGTTTTCCGGTGCCGCGCCTTCGACTGCGCTTTCCGGAACGTAGGTGCCGGAAACCGCCAGCACGTCGTTGGGTTTCGACGCAATCTGGCAGGACTGAATCTTGCCGGAGTCCAGCAACTTCTGGAATTCCGACTGGTTGAACTGGGCCGACTTCTTTCCTAAAGAGCTGAAATAGTACAATCCAGCCAAAACCAACAGGATTGCCAGCCACACCATGCCCGCGGGGGGCAGCGACTTTTTCGCCGCGTTTTTCAGCCCGGCGGCCGGCTTCTTATCATTCTGCATTCAAATTACTCCTCGTAAAAAAAAGAGAGGCGTTACGCCGCTCCTCGCGTCAACGAACATACGCCCCTTCCGCCGGAACCGCCGCCGTGGCGACTGCTACAGTTTTGAGAGCACTATCATTATGATTACCAGCACCACCGCACCGACCACGCTCAGGCCGATCCACATCATTTTCTTGCTGCGTTCGCGAAGCATTTTTTCTTCGCGCGCGAACGGCGAATAATTGTCGAGAGTCATGGTTGAAAGATTGACCTCGGTGTGTTCCAGGTCGATGCCGGTCTTGCCGCGGGTGTCATCGGCGGTGGTGGCGGCATCCTGACATTCGAAAAGAGTTTCCACTCCGCCGAGTTGGACCACGTCGAAATTCTTGAGTTCAATCTCGTCGCCCGGATTCAGCGGCACGTTGTTCACCCGCGTGCCGTTGGTGGAGTCGTTGTCTTTTATTTTGAAAGTATCTCCGTTGCGGATAAAATCGCAATGGTGCGAGCTGAGAGTGGGGTCCTTAATCACAATATCGCACGGTTCGCGCCGTCCGACCGTGAGCAGATCCTTGTCCAAATCGAAGCTCTTGCCGCGCAGTTTTTCGGAGAGCATCACCAGTTTCGGAGTCTGAGCCATTTTTCGCTACCCTTCATTATATGTAAATACCTGTAAATATCGCATAATCCGTTATAAGCCGATACAGGCAAACAGATACCTGTAACGTAATCTAACATCACAAGAATGGTTTGCCAAATCGAATTGCCCAAAAAAGCCGATTATTTTAAACTTTTTCAATCGATTATTTGCAGTGGTGGGCAGGGACGAAATCCTCGTTGCCGGTCAGAGACGCGATGGTTTCGGCCAGAATCGAAGCGGCGGCCTCGGCGTCGCGCAGATCGCATATCTCCACCGCCGAGTGCATGTAGCGGTTGGGGATGCTGAGCAGGCAGGTCGCCACGCCGCCGCGGGTCAGCTGCATCGCCGCGGTGTCGGTGCCGCCGGAGGCGTTATGAGAGGCGGTAAGCTGATAGGGCAGCTTGTTTTTTCCGGCCGCTTCGCGCACGAGCTGCACCAGATATTCGTTGTTGTCGGCGCAGCGGGAGATTTCGGGGCCCTTGCCCAGCGACACATCTCCAAGCTGCTTCTTCGAAACGTCCGGGATGTCGGAGGCGAACCCGACGTCGATCGCAAAACCGATGGCCGGGTTGATCCGGTAAGCGCAGCCGACTGCTCCGCGCAGCCCCAGTTCCTCCTGTACGGTGCCAGCTCCGAACACGGCCACGTTCAGCTTGCGCTTGGAAAGTTTCTTGATGGTTTCGGCCACCACGAACGCCCCGATCTTGTCGTCAAGCCCCTTGGACATGATGCGGTTCTTGCCGAACATCTGGAAATTTACCCGCATCGCCACCGGGTCGCCGATGGTGACCAGCTTCTCAGCTTCGGCCTTGCTTTCGGCGCCGATGTCGATCCACATATCGTCCAAACTGACCGCCTGCTCGCGCTCGGCCGGTTTCAGCAGGTGGATGGGTTTTTTGCCGATCACGCCGGGAATTTTGCCCTTGGCCGTGATGACGTTGACTTCGCTGGAGGGGATGTTCAGCTTGTCGATGCCGCCATTTTTGCGGAAATAGAGCAGCCCTTCATCTGAAATGCTGGAAATCTGGAATCCGATTTCGTCGTAATGGCCGGCGAGCATCACTCGCACCGGAGCGGATTCGTTGAGAATCGCGATGGTGTTGCCAAGCACGTCCTGTTCGATTCGATCGGAAAACTGCGAAGTGTATTCGGCAAAAACCTTGGCGGCCTCGGCTTCATAGCCGGAGGGGCTGGAGGTTTCGAGCAGGGTCTTTAGAAATTTTTTGCTGGCGGCGTCGAACATAGTATATCTCCTGATTGCTTATTTAAAATCTTAACTATAAATATAGCATTGCAACGCCGGTTTGCAAACAGAAAAAAGGCCGGACGTACAGTCCGGCCTGTCGTGTTGCTTCAGTTATGCTTCGCTGAACTGGTCCTTGCCGGCTCCGCATTCGGGGCAGACCCAATCCGCGGGCAGGTCTTCAAACGCGGTGCCGGGGGCCACGCCGCTCTCGGGGTCGCCCATGGCCGGATCGTAAACATAACCGCAGACGTCGCAAACATACTTTTTCATTGTGCAATCTCCTCTCTGTTTTTGCCTTCGAGCAACATTGCCGCGAGGCTTTCACCCATTTTGAAACACTCCGCCAGATTTTCGGCGGTAGGAACATACTTGACACGCAAAGGTTCGAACGGAAGTTCAACCTTGGCCGCCGCGAGTTCGGCGGCAACCAGCTTTGCGGCTTCTCCGCTCCAGCCGAAGCTGCCGAAGGCGGCGCCGATCAGATTCTTCGGACGCAAGCCCTTCATATAGGCCAGAAAGTCTGCGACCGTCGGGAACATCTGGTTGTTTATGGTGGGGCTGCCCACTGCGACGATTCCGGCTTCGAGCAGTTTGGTCATCGCGTGGCTGCGGTCGGAGCTGGTCAGCGAGAGCACATCGCACTCGATGCCCCTGGAAATTATGCCGTCGGCCATCGAGTTGGCCATCGCCGCGGTGGAGTGCCACATGGTGTCGTAGATGACCGCCGCCTTGCGCTTGTTTTTCTGCGCCGCGATCGTGCGGTACATTTCGAGCACCCACCCGATGCCGTCGCCGGTCCACACCGGACCGTGGTCGGGAGCCAGTGTGGCGATGTCGAAATCCAATGACGGCAGTGCGTCCAGCAGCTCAAGCACCTTGGCCGATTGCAGCAGCAGGATGTTGGCGAAATACTTCTTGGTCTCAACCTCCAGCGTGTGGCGGTCGTAGTCCGTCCAAAAGCGGCCGGAACCGGCCAGGTGCATTCCGAAAGCGTCCTGTGAAAACAGTATTTTCTCGCTGTCGAGATAACTTACCATGCTGTCCGGCCAGTGGAGCATGCGGGTCTCGGCAAAATGGAGCGTGCCGCGACCGAGCTTTATGCTGTCGCCGGTGTTGACCACCGTTATGGGCAGTGCGCCGAAATGGGCGGTGAGCGCTTTTTCCCCCTGCGGCGAGGCGAAAACCTTTTCCGGACCGATTGCCGCGATCGCCCGCGGCAGCGAACCGGAATGGTCCATTTCGGAGTGGTTGGAAACGATGTAGTCGATCTTTGCGGGGTCGATGACCGAGGCGATGCGCGCCATCATTTCGGAGAAAAACGGCGCTTTGACGGTGTCGATCAGCGTGACCTTCTCGTCGAGCACCAGATAGGCGTTATAGGTGGAACCCAAGTCGGTGGCATACCCGTGAAAATTGCGGATATTCCAGTCGATCGCTCCAACCCAGTACACATTTTCGGTGATCTTCACCGCCTTCAAAAAATCGCTCATCGAAATCGTTTCTCCCAGTAAAAATTCCGGGGTTTTCCGCCCCGGACGATAAAAAAAATCATATCAGTTTGTTGCCGCCTGGTCCGCTGCGGCGGACTGCGGCGCGGCGGCCGGAGCCGGGCGCAGACCGAGTTCGCGATCCAGAAACAGGAGCGCGTCCCCGGAATTGCCGGCCAGTTTCAGCTTGTCGACAATCTTCATCGCGTCGCTTTCTTCCTGAATTTGTTCGGTGAGGAACCAGTTCAGGATCGGCGTAAGCGTGTATTCGTGCTCTGCCGCGGCGACGTCGGCCAGCTTGCCGATCGCCGTGGTAATCATTATTTCGTGGGCCAGCACCATTTGATACAGGTCCAGCAGGGTGCGGACTTCGGAACAGGCGCACTTCACCGGTGGAAATTCCGGCTTCGCGTTGCGGTCGTGCATATAGGTCAGGAATTTCATGGCATGAGTCAACTCTTCCTGCGCCTGGATGCGCAACCAGCCTCCCGCGCCCGGAAATCCGAGCGCTTCGGCCTCCGCTGCCAGCGCCAGGTACAGATATGCCGATTCAAACTCCAAGTTGATCTGAGCCGAGACCGCCTTGGCCATCTTTTCGGTTATCATACCCCGCCTACCTGGCCCAGAGGCCGTGAATATTGCAATACTCCCTGGCCACCAGGTCATCCCGGAACGGGATCGGGAACACCGCTTCCGCCGGTTCGCCGGGATTCAGATATTTGCGGAAAACATAGGGGCCGTCCACCACTTCGATCCATTCAATGTGATGCTCCTCGGTCATCGGATGCGGAGTGGAACCCACCACCACCTTGATCGAACCGGCATCCAACTTGGTCACTACCGGCACATGCTTTTCGGTTTTGAAGTCGGCGGTCTTGGCCTCGACCATCTTCATCGGTTCGCCGCAGCACAGCAGTTCGATATTCTCGCCCTCGGCCGGATGGAAATCGAGCAGAGACACTTTTCCGCCGCAACCGCAAGCCATAATAACTTCTTTTCCACATGCCTTTTTCATAACCAGCCTCCTCATTCTGTTTATTCGGACTTAGCTTTCTTGCATTCGGGGCAGAGGCCCTGAAATTCAATCGCAACGTTTTCGCAATCGAGCACCGTGAGCATTCGTGACATGCATTCGTCAAGTGCTTTCAGCTCCCGGTTCCACAGGTCGATCACCGCGCCGCAGTTCCGGCAGCGCAGATGATGATGCGGCGCAGCGTTACCGTCGAAACGCTTTTGTTTGCCGGCAATCTCCAACTTGCGGATGATTCCAAGCATGGAAAGCTGTTCCAGGTTGCGGTAGACCGTGCCGAGGCTGATCTGCGGGATGCGCTGGCGCACTATCTCGTACAGTTCGTCAGCGGTTGGATGACAGGTGAGTTTGCACAACTCTTCCCTGATTGCCTGTCTTTGCATGGTTTTGTTGATTCGCACAATCCCTCCTCCTCTCCGGAATTGATAACCGGTACTGAAAGTATATCATGCAAATAATAAAAAGTCAAATCTGAAAACAAGAATATAACGGCAAAACCGGGCGCCGTATAAAACGCCCGGAAATCGCAGCAGAGGACAAGCGGATTTCAAGATGTTATTCATGATCTGCGGGGGAAGAAGAACTCTTTCGGGTTGTCATAGCTTACCCGTCGCGCCGCCATTCGCGCGGAGGTCACGCTGAGGCGCCCGCGGATAACCAGCTCCCCGAGAAAATCGGCCAGTGTCCGGCGGAACAGTTCGAAACGGGAATCGAAGCTCATCAGCTTGCGCGAATCGGAGACCATGCCCGGGTGCATGCAGAGCAGGTCGACGTCGGCGGCGACTTGCAGCTGGCGGCGGATGCCGGAAGGCGAATCGCACAGCCACCACGCCGCGCCGGTACGCACGTTGGCGCCGAATGCCCGGCACAGTCCGGCCACCGTGAGCTGGTGTGCCGGGTCGAGGCAGTATATGACCACCTTTAGGCGGGAATCAAACCGGTCGAGAAACCGCGGCAGCGCCGGGAACAATGAAATGGCGAGGTTCATGGTGTCGCCGCCCGCGTCCGGCCCGATCCGGTCGAACAGCGAAGTGCGGACGTTGCGCTCGGCGCCGATGTGGAGCTGGGCCACGCGGCCGTCGGCCGCGTCGAGCTCGCAACAGAAATTGAACAGATGCGAGGCGAAAACCTCCGCCTCCGCCGTGGATACCGTATCGGAGGCAAGCGCGGTCTTCATGATGACGGCGGCGGCTTCCGGCGCCGGTTCACCGGCGAGCGGACGGGTCAGCCCGTAATCCGAAACGGCGCTGCCGCGTTCCCCGAAGAAACGGTGGGAGAGTCGCAGCGCTTCTTCCAGCTTGGGAAGGGAGTCGATCGCCAAATTGAACTTGCGGCCCAGTCTTTCAACGCATTTAAGCCATCCCGGAGCTGCGATGTTCAAATAGCGGTCCGGCCGCCAGGTGGGCAGCACCCGGCCGCCGGGAGTGTGGAACGCGAGGTCGTCGGCCGGGTCGTCGGTGGTACAGAGGACCTCCACGTTTTCCAGCAATTTCGACGGACGCAGATCGCATCCGGCGGCGGCGTTCCAGACCGCCTCGGCATTGTCGGCGCGCAGCTCGCCGTCGAATCCCAGGCGGCGGCGCAGGTCGAGGCATGTCCAGTCGTAAACCGGGTTGCCGGCCATTAACGGAAACACGCGGGCGAATTCACGGAATTTTTCGAACGGCGGGCGGCTGCCGGTGATGAACTCCTCGTCCACACCGCATTTGCGCTCAAGCTCCCATACGTAATGGTCGGTGGCGGCGGTCAGTTCCCAGAGATCGCGCGGCGGACGGTCTTCGGCTATGGCGGCCGGATCGGCATGGCTGTGAGAGTCGATGATCTTCAGGTCGCGCACGGCGTCGAATATTTCGCGCGCAGGATCGGAGGTCAGCAGGTAATCGGAATCGAAAGGCATATGGCATCCCTTTTTGGAAAAATATAATATGAAGATAGTTGTTTTGCAAATTGCAACAGGCGCAAAGTTGGTTTATATTTACCGGAAAACGGAGGTAAACAGAGATGTATCGTTATATTCTACGCTATTATGTGGATCCGGGTTTTCATGAGGCCGAGCGGATCGCCGAACTTGCGGACTTTTGCGTGAAGTCCGGTGTGGACGAAGTGATGCTGTTCCTGAACCCGGAGGAGCTGTTCACCGGTTATTGGGACGATGCGACGCTGGAGCACTGGCTGGACACCGCGGCAAAGGCCGCCGCCGTGCTTCGCTCCCGCGGCGTGGAGTTCAGCGTCAACCCGTGGACCACCATAGTGCATTGCGCCCGCGGCCGCGGCTTTGGCGAGGTTGGCCGGAATTTCACCGCGCTGGTGGGGGAGAACGGCTTGGAATCTAAGATTACGTCATGTCCGCTGTGCGAAAACTGGCAGGGGTTCATCTGTCGTCAGTTTGCACGTATTGCCGAGAGATTGCGCCCGACCGCGATCTGGATTGAGGACGACTGGCGACTGCACAACCACGGCTCCGAGTTCGGCTACGGCGGCTGCTTTTGCAAGCTGCACATGGCGCGGTTCGCGGAGCTTGCCGGAGTCGAGGTTACCCGCGAGGAACTGCTGGCGAAAGTACTGGCGCCGGGCAAGCCGCATCCGTGGCGGAAGCTGTGGCTGGATGTCTGCCGGGAGTCGCTGCTGGAACCCGCCCGGAAACTGCGCGCGGCGGTGCCGCCGGAGGTGAAGCTCGGCTTGATGAGTTCGGTCCCGGACGTGCAGGCCAGCGAAGGACGCGACTGGCATCAGCTTCAGGAAATTCTGGCGCCGGGCGGCGCGTTGCTGAGCCGTCCGCATCTGCCGCCTTACAGCGAGACGCGTGCGCTGCTGGTTCCGCCGGTACAGACCCGGCTGACCGTTGCCAACTGGGCGCGGCCGGTGGAGATTTATCCGGAGCTGGAAAATTCTCCGCGTTGCGGCAGATACAGCAAGAGTGCGGCTTTTTCGGCCTGGGAGATATTGACCTCGGTCTGCTACGGATCGAAAGGCATAACCATAAACCACTACGACATGATGGGCAATGGCATTGCGCTCGATCCCGGGTTCGGCCGGATGCTGGCGGCGGTCAAGCCGCGCCTCTCGGCGGTGACGGGGCTTGGACTTGACGACGCCGATTCGATCGGCGTCACAGTGCTGTTCAAGCCTCAGGTATCCGAATTTGTGCATACTTCCCAGGGCAGATCGATGAACGAACTTTGCACTCGCGCCGCCGCGATGGGCGAGGCGCTGGTGACGCTCGGCATGTCGGTGCGCTTTGCTACCGCGGTCGAGCCGGGCAGACTGACCGCGATGAGTTCCCAGACCGTTCGCGCGCTGTCCGACGCCGAACTGGAGACCGTGTTGTCCGGCGCCTGTCTGCTTGACGCCGAGGCGGCGGCAATCGTTATTGAGCGCGGCTTCGGCGCGCTGATCGGGGTGAAGTCCGTAAAATGGGCGGAGCTTGAAGAGTCCGGTTTCGCCTATGAGGAGACCGTTGGCGGCCGACGGATGTGCGCCCAACGCTGTTCGCCGCGCATAATGCTGATGGAGCCGTCGGAGGGCGCATGTGCGGAGTCGACCATCTTCAGGTTCGACCGCACTCCGCTGGGGCCGGGCGCGCTGACTTTCAAAAACCGGCTTGGCGGCCGGTCGGTGGTCATCGCATATACGGTTGCTTCCGGCGAGTTCTTCATGGCCTGGTTCACCAACTTCCGGCGCGATTTCATGCTCCGGTTGCTGAGAGAGGCCGCTCCCGGCGAATTCGGCTGCGCCGTATCCGAAACTCCGCTTCACCTTTATCTGGTGAAGCATGGAAGCGGGACGTTCGCGGCGGTCGGCAACCCCACACCTGACAAGGTTGAGAGTTTTGAGATCGATGCCGGGTTGCCGTCCGGCAGTGCGAAACGGCTGACTGCTTCCGGCGCGTGGGAGCCGGTTGAGTTTTCCCGGCATGACGGCCGACTGCGGTTTGATCGCGTCATCGCGCCGCTGGAGATGGAGTATCTGATTTTCGAATAAGCCACCGGGTTTGCCGTAGAACGGCAATGAAAAAGCCTTTCCTGCGGTTGATGGTCCGCCGCAGGAAAGGCTGATTTGTTTTATGGAGGCCTTTACTTCTTGTAGCTGAAGCTGAAGGCGAGTTCGGCGTTTACCGCTTCGCGGATCTTGTCCACCAGTATCTGCGGAACGTCGACATTGGTCTTGAAGATTGCCAGCGCCTTGTCGCAACGCGGGTTGCGGGGGGCGCGGATGTCGTTGATGTTGATGTTCTTCTCGCCGAGGATGCCGGCGATCTTGCCGATCATGCCAGGCGCGTCGGCATACTGTACGAACAGAATGTTCCCGGACGGCTCGAGGTAGATGTGTTCGAACTCGCCGATGCGGGAGATCATCAGATTGTTTTCGGCGGTGGTGCCGCGCACGCTTACGGTGTGGATGGCATCCTTGCCGGCGAACAGGTCGATGGTCATGGCATTGCCGTAATTCTTGGAGTCATCGACTTCGCGGTTTACCACTTCAACTCCGCGGCGCGCGAAGAAGTCGGCGGCGTCGGCGGCGTCATACTGGTCCACCTCGGGGGATATTGCGGCCGCGATCGGGCCGGTCATCCATTTTGCGAACTCGTGCAGCTTGCCGTAGAAGCTGGTGGCAATCCTGCTGGGCTGTTCGCAGCCGAGCGCCTTGTGGGCGATCTTGGTGACCACGAAGGCAAGCTCCTGATACATCGGATCGAAATTGTCGGGAAGCGCCTTGTTCACCACCGCGGTGGTGATGCCGCGCTCGAAATAATCAACGGTCTGCTCGGCGGCGCGCTTGGCGGCGGCGAAGTTGGCCTCATTGGTGTTGGCGCCGAGATGGGGGAGCATCAGGTCGGCCACATCGACAACCGACTTCTCGCCGGGTTCGTCCTTCGGGTAGACGTCGGTGCAGTAAATGATCTTTTTGGCCTGCTTGGCGGCGCGCAGGTCGGCTTCGTTTACCACGCCGGAGCGGGCGCAGTTAACCAGCATCGCGCCGGATTTCATCAGGGCGAACAGGTGAGCGTCGATCATGCCGCGGGTTTCGTTGTTTTCCGGAATGTGCAGCGAAATGATGTCGGCCTTGGAGAAGATGTCTTCAACCGAGGCCAGCTCAACGCCGAGCTGCTTGGCGAAATCGGCGGAGATGAAGGGGTCGTGTCCCAAGGCCTTCACTTCAAAGCCGGAAAGCCGCTTAACCAGCAGCTGACCGATATGACCGAGCCCGAGGATGCCGATGGTCTTGCCGGTGAGTTCGCTGCCCATGAGTTTTTTCTTTTCCCACTGTCCGGCGCGGGTGGTGACGTCGCCGACCACCAGATGGCGATAGGCGCCGAGGATCATGGCAACCACTTCCTCGGCCACGGCGTTGGAATTGGCGCCGGGGGTGTTCATCACGTCCACATTGTGCTTGCGGGCGTACTTGATGTCGATGGTATTGAATCCGGCGCCGGCACGGACGATCAATTTGAGCTGAGGCAGGGCGTCGATGATTTCGGGGGTGATCTTTTCACTGCGGACGATCACCACTGCGGCATCGGGGTTCGCGGAAACCAGCGCGTCGATCGGGGTATCGGCGTCCTGGACAACATCAAAGCCGTTTTCAGTCAACAGCTTGGCGGCAAATTTATCCAGCTTGGTCGGAATCAAAACCTTTTTCATCATCGAGCCTCCTCGGGCTAAAGTTGGTTTTTGAGCTTGTGCAATTAATATACCATAGATAAAAAAATATTCAAGAGCATCTCTTTCCGCATGTCTGTCAACTCTTTTGCGCGTTGCCGGAGCGTTGAAGCTAAAAAAACCTTATAAAGCACAAAACCGCCATTTACTTTTTATTTTGGCGGATTATTTTGTTATGATAAAGTTATTAAAGTCGTAAACGCGGCTTTGCCGCGGCAACAGCAAAAACTTCCGAGGACTGTATGAGCATCGGCATTTGGGGATGGTGGGGCATCGCAATCATGGTTGCGATGGTTATCGGTATTGCCTTGTATTCGCGCAGGTTCATGCATTCCAGCGCCGACTTCCTGTCGGCCAACCGGGTGGCAAGACGCTATGTGCTGAACATCGGCGGCGGATTCATGGCTATCGTGACCATCGCCGGGGCCTGGGAACAGAACTTTGCCGCCGGGCTTTCTCCGCAGTGGTGGGGAAAAATCGCCATGCCGGTGTCGATGTTCATCATGCTGACCGGCTTCGTCGCATACCGTTACCGCCAGACTCGTGCGCTGACGGTGGCGCAGTTTTTCGAGATGCGCTACAGCCGCAACTTCCGTTTTTTCGCCGGGTTCCTGTGCTGGCTTTCCGGCCTGATGAACTACGGCATATTCCCGATGATCACCTCGAAGTTCCTGATGTGTTTTCTCGGGCTACCGGCGGCATTCGACCTGTTGGGGGTGAGTGTTCCGACGTTTCCGGCGATCATGATATGCTATTTGTCGGTGGCGGTGTTCGTGTCCTGCTGCGGCGGCATGGTCAGCATCATGCTGACCGGGTTTTTCCAAAACGCGTTCGCAATGATCGTGCTGACCATGGTGACGGTGTTTTTGGCCTGCTCGTTTTCGTGGGGAGACATTTTCGCAGGGCTGCAGATCGCGCCCAAAGCTGGGACTTCGATGATCGACCCGTTCATGCGGAGCACCACCACCGAGTTCAATCTGACCTATTTTCTGATCGGCGTGTTCATGGCGGTATACGGGGTGCTCGCCTGGCAGGGCGGGTCCGGCTATTTCTCCTCCGCCAAGACTCCGCACGAGGCGGTGGTCTCCGGCGTGATAAATTCATGGCGCTACAACGCCAACGCCATGATGCTTCTGCTGCTGCCGCTGCTGGTTTACAGCATTCTTAATCTCGATAAGTTTGCCGACCTTGCCGGCCCCATCCGCGACGCGGTGGCGGCGCTTCCGGCGGATTCGCAGCGCAACATGACCGTGCCCATCGGGATTTCCCATCTTATTCCCAACTGGATGGTGGTGCTGTTTGTGATTGCCGGGCTTTGCGGTACGTTGAGTTGCGACAGCGTCTATACCCACAGTTGGGGCACCATTCTAATTCAGGACGTGATCGTGCCGTTGCGCGGTCGGCCGCTTGAACCCAAGACCCATCTGCTGGTAATGCGGCTGGCGATCATCGGCGTGGCGGTGTTCGGATTCTTCTTCAGTATATTGTTTCCGCTCAGAGATTATATTTATCTGTTCTTCTCGCTGACCGCGGCGATTTATGTGGGCGGCGAGGGCGCGGTTATGATCGGCGGGCTGTACTGGAAGCACGGCACCACCGCCGGAGCATGGACCGCAATGGTCATCGGCACCGTGTTCGGTCTCGGCGGCATGGCGGTGCAGCAGGTCTGGCCCTATTGGGTGTGGGATGTGTTCCATCCGGAGAACAGCGGCGCTTTTACCGGAACCATGGCGATACTGGCCGGATTTGCGGTTCTGATGTTTATCTTGGCAATTGCCGCAACCTATTCCGAACGTTTCCGGAAAGGCGCGCGCAATCTGACCGCGGCCGGATTGATCACCATGATTCTGGTTGGAGGATTTGCGGCGGCGTTCCTGTGGCTGCGCAACTGGGCCGGCGGTTCGCCGGCGGCTTGGGAGTGGCTGGCGACCAGCGAATATGCCGGCAAGTTCATCGACGGTCAGCGCATCATGTTTTTCGCCGCGGTTGCGGCGGTGTTCGGCTATGTGGGGGTGTCTCTGCTCGGCAAGCGCAAGGTGCATGACATGGATAAGCTGCTGCATCGCGGCCGCTACGCCGTGAACAATGACGGCGCGGAGTATAATGCCCGGCCCAAAAAAGACAAGGTGACCTGGGGGCGGATAGTCGGCATCGGGCCGCATTTCTCGAAGTTCGAGAAGATTCTGTTCGTCGCCAGCTTCGTGTGGACGATGAGCTGGTGGTTTTCGTTTGCGCTCGGCTGTGTGGCCGACTGGTGCGGGCATCAGTTCACGGATGGCTTCTGGTACTGGTACTGGTGGACCATGATATATGTGTCGCTGGCTATAGGCGCATTGTGCACGCTGTGGGTTCTCATAGGCGGAGTGTTCGACTGCCGCAGCATGATGCACGACCTGCGCAATGCCAAGCGGGATGACACCGACGACGGTTTTGTTCGCTGATATTCGGAAAAAAACGCCCGCGCCGCTTGCGGCCGGGCGTATTCGGTGTTACTTTACATCGACATCAATTTAAATTCCGAAACGGCAATGAACAAAGGTATTCTCATCACTTTCGAAGGGCCGGAAGGTTCCGGCAAATCCACGCAGATCGAACTGCTTCGCAATCGTCTGGTTTCCATCGGCCGCGAGGTCGTGCTTACCCGCGAACCCGGCGGCACGCCGCTGGCGGAGGAGTTTCGTTCCATACTTAAACACCACACCGGACCGGAGGAGTTGCACCCGGTCACCGAACTTTTGCTGTTCGAAGCCGGACGGGTGCAGAACGTGCATTGCGTGATCAAGCCCGCCCTGGCGGCCGGCAAGATCGTGCTGTGCGACCGTTTTATTGACTCCACCATTGCTTATCAGGGGTACGCGCGCGGGCTGGATCTCGCCGGATTGCGCCTGTTGAACTCCCTGGCGCTTGACGGGGTGAATATCGATCTGACCATTCTGCTCGATCTGCCGCCGGAAGACGGTTTCGTTCGCACCAGCTGCCGGGCGTCCACCTGCCGGAATTTCGATCGGCTTGAGTCTGCCGGCCTCGACTTTCATCACGCCGTCCGCCGCGGGTTCCTAGAACAGGCGGCCGCCGAGCCGGAACGTTTCCGGGTGTTCAACGCCGCGCAGGATCGCAGCGAACTGGCCGAGGTGATTTTCCATGAGGTGTCCCGTGTGGTATGATGAACTTGCCGCAAGGTTTCCCGTGCAGTGCTCCGGTGCGGCCGGGGCGCGCCGCCGGAACCGGCTTGGCACGGCTTTTCTGGTGGTTGCCGACGTCGAAGAGACCCGCCGCGACTTTGCCTTGTTTCTGGCCTCCGTGTTTGCTTGCGCCTCTCCCCTGTCCGACGGATTTCCCTGTGGGGAGTGTCGCGTTTGCAGGAAGCTCCGGGACGGCGATTACGAGGAACTGGTTGAACTCGCACCGGTGGGCAAGGCCAGGCAGATTCCGGTGGGAGATTCCGTAAACCCCGAGCCGGACACGTTGCGTTACTTCGAGGAGCGCATCTATCTTACCGGCGCGGCCGGGAAAAAAGTCGCGTTGATACACGATGCCGACCGCCTGAATCCGCCCAGTCAGAACGCGCTGCTTAAAACGCTGGAGGAGCCTCCGGCCGATTGTGTGATAATACTGCTTACGGCGGCACCTTCTGCGCTGCTGCCCACCACCCGTTCGCGTTGTCAGCAGGTCACACTGCTTGAAAACCGGTGCGATTTTGACTTTGCCGGTTCAGGCGAACTGTTCGCCGTGCTGAATAGATTGTGGTTCGGCCGCGATCGTGGGCTTGCCGCCGGAGCCGAAGCCGCCGCCGGACTGCTGGCGTTGTTCGCCAATCTTCAGTCCGGAGCCCAGGAGACGGCTGAAGCGGCTTGGACGCCGCGGCTGTTGCAGGCTAAAAGTTTGGAGATGACATCGACCCAGATCAAAAATATCGAGAAAAAACGGGACTCCGCCGCTGCCGGGCTGTACGGCAAATACCGGCGCACATTCCTCGAAGCGATATTCGCGTTTGCCGCACAGGCCGCGATGTTGGCCGACGGTGTACCGCCTGCGGCGTTGCCGTCGCCGTCAATGCTGGATATTTCGGCATTGCCCGAGCGGTTGGATGCGGGAATCATGCATTTGAATCTCGATTCGGCGGCAAGTCTGGTGCAGAATTTCGATTACCAGATTAACGAAGAACTGGCCGTCCGCAGTTTCGCTCTCGATGTGGCTATGCGGACGGCGCAGTACTGAATCTGCCGTTTCAGGCTTTTGTTTCAGTTTCGGGCAGCACGTAGAAATCGATGTCCGCGCCGATCCGCTTGAGATGCCAGCGGAACAGTTTCTTGAAGATGGCCCCGGATATCAGCGTTCCCACCAGATATATTGCGCAGAGTTTGTAATGCCCCACAAACAGTGTGGCGACCACCAGCGTGCCGCAGGCCATCATCGCAAATCCCACAACCGCAATCAGGAAGCCCGGCAGCAGCTGGCGCTCGGCCGGTTCATCCGGCAGTTTTCCTTCGGCGATCAGCGCTTTGCGCACCGGCGCCCAGTAACCGGCGGGGCGGCAGCGCAGATAAAACTCTTTGAGGTGTTCCATCGGTTCCGGCTTGGTCATCAGCGTTACGGCAATCCAGCAGGCGGAGCTGGCTATCATGGCCGCGATGGCCCTGACCATTTCCATGGTTTCCGGGTCGGTCTGCTGCATCTGCGCCCACCAAGGTATCAGCGGCAGCAGTTTCTGGAAAACCAGATAAAATACCGGGCCGGTGGCGATGGCGGTGAACCATCCCGGGAGGTTGACCCGGTACCACCACCATTGTCCCCATCCGAAAGTGGCCTGCGATCCGCAGAGGCCCACCACCACCATGGTGATTCCAAGCAGCGACTGCGACATGACCGACACAACCACCGAAAACGCCACGATTATCAGCATGAGCATTCGTCCGATCCAGACTTCGCGTCCCGGTTTGGGTTCGCCGAAGATCGGCCGGTAAACGTCGTTCAGCAGCGTCTGGCTGCCGTAGTTGAGGTGAGTGGAAACCGTGCTCATCACGCTGGCCAGCATTGCGGCCACTGTTATTCCCACCGCGCCCTTGGGCAGGAATTCCAGCAGCATACGTCCGTAAACGCCTTCGCGGTCACCGCTGGAGGTGATGAAATGGGCTTCCGGGTAACGAGCCAGCATGCCGAGCACCGGCAGCATCAGCAACAGCAGCATGCCGAACAGCGCCACGTTGCCCCACAGGCCGACTTTTGCGGCTTCGTAATTGTTTTTGCATGAGAAGTAACGCTGTCCGTCGGAGGCCACGCCGCCGCCCACGCCCACGATGCATATAAGCGCCCAGCACAGTACCGCGAACGGTCCCAGTATCCGGTTGCCCGGCACCGGCAGCGAGCTGGAGAGATTTTCACCGAAGCTGGCGTTGTCGGCCACTTCCGCAATAAGTTTCTGCTCCGCTGCCGGATTTTCCTCCGGCGCCTTGTCCAACTTCTTGACGGGGGTGCCGTTCAATACCGTCGGGCGGGTTTCATCGGCGGTGTAGAACGCGGTGGCGGTTATAAAAAGGCCGTCCTGTTTGATGGCCGGTTTGACCTCGGTTTTCTCGCTGTTGGGGCCGGTGTATTCCGCCGCGAATTTTTCGGGGGCCGCATTGCGCTTTTTGCCATAAAAGCCGCTTACTGTTTCGGGGTAGCGCGCCTGTTGCACTATGCCCCCATCGGCCGGATATTCGATGAATTCGATTGGTGTCACCATCGATTTCAACTCGGCAATGTTCCTGGAGTCATAAGCGGATTCGATCGCCTTGCCCATTCCCGACGGTCCGCCGAAGGCCGCCAGCACCGCAATCACCAGCACCAGGTTGCCGATAATGATGATGCCGCCCTGAAGTCCGTCGGTTATCAGCACGCCGCCGAGTCCGGAACTCCACACATAGACGGTCAGCAGCGGCAGAACAACGATCACGGTTATCCAGATGCTGTCGATCTGGACGCCGTTGAGCACTTCGAAGGGATGACCGAACAGTTTTACGCACAGGGAGTTTGCCATGAGCTTGTCATAGCCGAATATCGGTGCCGCCACTTTGTCCATGCCCACCATGCCGGCGCCTATCCACGGGATCATGCCCAGCATCACCGAGAAAATCGAATTGTAGACCCGCGCCACCTTGGAACCCCGCCCGTAGCGCAGCGAGAAAAATTCCGGGCCGGTGCGAACCCGCATCTGGCGCCATTTGACCGCGAACAGCAGCGATATGACCAGCATGCCGAACCCGAAGCGCGAAAGGTAGAACCATGCGCCGGAAAGACCGGCGGCCAGCGCCACGCCGCAGTACAGTGGAGCAACATCGGAATTGAGCGCGGTGGCGGCGTTGGAGAGACCGTTCAGCCACCCGGGCATTTTGCGGCCGGCGAGGTAATAGTCGTCTTCCTTGCTGTTGGACAGCCCCAGCAGGCGGCTGCCGATCACGCCGAGAACCAGTGAGACCAGCAGATAGACCGCCACCACAATCGCGTCGAGCAGATTCGCGCTAAGCTCCACTTTTCAGAACCTCCTGTGATGAAATTAAAAAAAAAGACCGTCCCCAGCGGGACGGTGCTTGTCGCTATCGGGTGTCTTTGGCGATTTCGTGCCGCTGGAACAGCGCCACCGCCCACATCGAACAGAGCGCCATATAGGCGAACACATAGACGAATGATTTTACCACGTATATCCATGGAATATGGCGGCCGGCGGCGATCGCATCGGCCAGCCAGAAAAACTGCCAGTTGGGAAAGACGGCGTAGAGGGCGCCAAGCACGACGTTCAGCACCGCCGAACCGGTGTCGCGCTGAAACAGAAAACTCGACACCATGCCGAGAAAGAATACCACGGTGCAAAGGCAAAGATTTGCCACCATTTCCAGCCTGATCGCAAACGCCACCGCGATGGTGGCCATCGCCGAAACCGCGCCGAACAGCAGGATCAGCGATTTGAACAGGTCGGCCATGTCGATCTGAGGTTTCTCTTTTATCAGCAGGCACAGCACCATGAACAGCGGCATCAGCACCGACATGGTGAATATCATGCCGGCGGAAAAGCTGTTTCCCCGGAAGAAGTTCAGCAGCATTCCAACCACCGCCGACGCCACCATGGTGCCAAGCAGCATATAGTAGGTCAGATCGTCGGTGTTGAACTGGTCCACCGCAATGTAAACCGCCACTATGGTGGCGCAGTTCAGGATGAACATGAAAAGCACCACCGCCGCTACGATGCCGGCAATCTTTGCCAGCACGAAGCTCCAGCGGTGTACCGGCTTGGACAGCAACAGCAGCACGGTACCGTTGCGCATCTCCTGCGCCACGGTATGGCTGCTGGCCAGCACCGCCGCAAACAGGCCGAACAGCAGACTGGTTGCCATGGAGGAGTCGACCACCGTCTTGAGCTGCTCATAGAACACGAACAGCGCCACCGACGGGAAGTGGGCGATCAGTACCAGCGCGCACACCAGCAAGAGGCAGAATACCGGCTCACGAACCGACTCTTTGAACGTGTTGGACGAGATTTTGAAGAAGTTCCACATCGGCCGGCTACTGTCTGTCGACGGTTATGATGTTGGCATTGTCTTCGAGATTGCGCCCACGGCCGGGGATGTAATTGCCGGTGGTGGCGTCGATCACTCGTTTGTAGTTGGTCTCAAGGTTCTGCAAGCGGAGCAGTTTTGCGATGTCGCGCGAGGCTTTGAACCAGTCTCCGGAAAATGTGATCGGGCTGAATCCGTTGAATTCAAGGAGCTTGCGATAGTCGTCGGAGACGTAGCGGTTGTCGCCGAGGATGATGATGTGTTTCGGGTTCAGGAAGCAGATGAACTGGGCGAACTGGTCTGCCTGTATTTCGAGCGCCTGTTTTCTGCCGCCGGGCATGAAGAATATTCCACGGGCTCCGCGGTAGGGAAGCAGCAGAATCGGCTGACGGTTTTCATATTGGATGACTTCGGCCAGCGCGCGCGGCATCTGATAGTTGGCGGTGATTATTAGGGTGATAACATCTTTTTCCGGGCCTTGGTACGGTGTGGCCCAGTCCCAAAATCCGGCGAACGCGGCGGATGCGAACACGCAGAGAAGTAAAGTCACGGCGATTTTTTTCATATGCAACCTCTTTCGGATTCAAGTTTCTTCAAACAGACTTACTTACAATAGTGCCGGTTCAGCGTGGCTTCAAGCCGCATCTCCGATTTTTTCGTAAAAAAAGCCGGTTTTGTCCGGTTTGCAATTGAATGGGCCGGATGTATATTAACAATCATATTTCATAACTGCGAGGGAAGCATTTTGAACAAGCCGTTTTTTACCCCGCGTGGCGATGAACGCCCGCGTACCGCGATATTCATGTCCGGTTCCGGCAGCAACGCCGAGGTTATTCTGAAACTTGCCGCCTGCGGCGGCGCGCCGGAATACGAGATCGCCGCCATAGTGACCGACAATCCGGAGAAAAGTCGGGCCGCCGAGTTGGCCGGACTTTACGGCGTGCCGCTGGTCGCCTTGTCGATCCGTGAGTTTTATCATGCCAATGGCGAGCCGCGCATTTCGCTGGCCACGCCGCATTGCTGGGAATTGCGCGAGCAATGGACGCGGATGCTGCTGGAAAAGCTTCGCCCGCTGGAACTGGATTTTGCAATTTTCGCCGGATTCGTTCCGCTTTGCGGTGTAACCGGCGCCTATCCCTGTTTGAACGTCCATCCCGGCGATCTTACCGTGACCGACGATTCCGGACGCCGTCTGCTGGTCGGGCTGCACACCATTCCGGTGGAGCTGGCAATTCTGGCGGGGCTTCCGGCCATCCGCAGCAGTGTCATGGTGGCGCAGCCCCTGCTGCCCGGGGCGTCCAATATGGACGACGGCCCGATTCTCGGCATATCGGCACCGATGCCGCTGGACCTGCGCGGAGCCTCGCTGGAAGAGTTGCGCGGCGTTGCGGCCAGTCGGCCCGGCAAGCGGCCGGTCGGCGGCTACCGCGATCTGCTTGAGGAGATTGCCGCCTTCAATCAGGATCAGCTGAAATATGCGGGGGATCATGTGGTGCTGCCGCGGGTAGCCTCCTGCTTTGCTTCCGGCATGTACGCCTCGGACGATGCCGGCAATCTGCTGTTTCATGCCGGTGGAGATTGGCGTGAGGTGTGTACGGTCGAGTTCTCGGCCGACGGTGGAGTTTTGCCGCTGTTCGCATAAGGTTCCGAAATTTGTTCGGCCGAAGAAAACGGCGGCGACGTTTGTTTGAAACGTCGCCGCCGATTTTTTTTTGCCGCTTTGGCGGGCCGGAACCCGGCCCGCCCGTGGTCAAACCTTATTCTTCACGCTCATGCCAGTGGAGTTTGCGCTTAACCCATTCGCGTATCCGCTGGAACGTTGCATAAAGCGCCGGCGTGAATATGATGCCCACCAGAGTGGCCAGCAGCATGCCGGAGAAGGTGGTTATGCCGATCGCTTTGCGGCTGCCGGAACCGGCGCCGTCGGCGATCACCAGCGGGAACACGCCGACCAGGAAGCTCCACGCGGTCATCAGCACCGCGCGGTAGCGCAGATTTGCGCCGCTCATTGCCGCTTCAGCCACCGTTTTGCCGTGTTCGCGTTCCTGTTTGGAGAATTCCACCATGAGGATCGCGTTCTTGGCTGAAAGTCCGATCAGCATCACCATGCCGAGCTGCGCATAGATGCTGAGCGTCATGTCCTTGAGGTGAAGTCCTACCACCGCGCCAAGCAGCGCGAAGCCGACCGAGAGCATGACCGGAACCGGAATCGTCCACGACTCGTATTGAGCAACCAGGAACAAATAGGCGAACAACAGCGCCAGCGTCATCAGGAACCATATCTGGCCGCGGTTCTCTTTTTCCTGATAGCTCAGGCCGGTCCATTCGATATGGTAGTTGGCGGGCAGCGGCTGACTTTCCACCAACTCGAATATCTTCTGCGAGCTTACGCCGGGCAGCGCCTGCACGGTGAATTCGGCGCAGGGCATCTTGTTGAACCGGGTTATCACGCGGGGTCCGACCATGTAGCGCAGTTTGGCCAGCGAACTAAGCGGCACCATTTCGCCGGAATCGCTTTTGACTTGTATCTCGCGGATGTCGTCAAGGGTGGAACGGTAGTCGGCGGTGGACTGCATCTTGACCTTGTAGTTACGGCCGAGAAGCGTGAAGTCGTTGATGTACAAACTGGCCAATTTGCTCTGGAGAGTGGAGAATATGGTGCCGGCCTCCACGCCGAGGGTTTCGGCCTTTTCGCGGTCGATGTCCAGGAACAGCTGCGGCGTGTCGGCATTGTAGGCGGTCATCGCGTACATTACCATGTCATGATGCGAGAACAGGGATCGCGTCAATTTCTTGGCGTTGACCGAGAGCTCGCCGGCGTCCACGTCGCCGATGGCGCAGAGGTCGAAGGAGGCGCCGCCGGACGCGCCCAGCCCCATGATGGCCGGGGGTTGGAAGCACATGATGTTGGCATCCGGAATGGAGCTGACCCGGGCTTGGATCATGCCCATGATGGCCTCGATCTGGGTGTCCGGAGTTGTGCGTTTGTCCCAGTCGTCCAGCCGGATGATGCACAAGCCGACGTTTTCGCCGTCGCCGGACATGATGCTGAAGCCGGAGGCCTGCATCACGGTTTCGATGCCGGGAACGGTGCGGACGCATTCAGCGAACTCCTCAAGCACTTCGTTGGTACGGGCGACCGATGCGCCCGGAGGCAGTTCGATGTTGCAGAATATCACGCCTTTGTCCTCATCCGGCAGGAACGAACTGTCCAGCTTGGAGAATCCGAAATACGCCACGACGAGCGCGCCGCCGAACAGCACCAGCGTCAGCAACGCGCGCCGCACCAGCATGCCGACGCTGAACGAGTATATCTTGCGTGAGCCGTCAAGCACGAAATTGAACGGCTTGAATAAGACCGGGGTGTGTCCGTCCGGCTTGCGAAGCAGGATCGCGCACAGTGCCGGGGAGAGCGTCATCGCCACCACGGTGGACAGGCACAGCGAGATGCACATGGTCACCGCGAACTGAATATAGATTTCGCCCACCATGCCGCCGTAGAATGCCAGTGGCGCGTAGCAGGCCACCGTCACCAGCGTGGTCGCAATGATTGCGCCGGTGATCTGGGACATGCATTTGAACGCCGCTTTCCGCGGCGACAGCCCTTCGCGTTCCATCAGCGACTGGCAGTTTTCGACCACCACGATCGCGTCGTCGCACAACGAGCCGATCACCAGAATCAGCCCGAACATGGTCAGCACGTTCACGCTGTATCCGAGAGCCAGCATGAACGGGAACGTGCCGATCAGCGCCACCGGAATGGCAATCGACGGAATCAGGGTTGCCCGCCAGTCCTGCAGGAACACCCAGGTGATCAACACCACCAGGCACAGTGCCGAGATCAGCGTTGTCACGATCTCGCTCAGGGTCACGTTGATGAACTCGGTGGGGTCGTAGGCCACCTCGTAGCTGACGCCGGCCGGGAACCGCTTCTCCCATACTTCCAATTCCGCTTTGACCCGGTTGACGGTGCCGATGGCGTTGGCCTCCGGGGTGCGGTAGACCATCATGCCGACGGCTTCCTTGCCGTTGTAGACGAAATGGCCGGTGTAGCTGCTTGCGCCGACTTCCACTCTGGCCACGTCGCGCATGCGGACGATGCTGCCGTCGGTATCGTGACGCAGGATGATGTCGCCGAATTCCTCGGCGGTCTTGAGCCGTCCGCGGACGTTGAGTTTGTAGTTGACGAACTTGTTGCTGTTTTCGGAACCTATGCTGCCGGCGGCGGCCTGGATGTTTTGCGATTCCACCGCCTTGGTTATGTCGGAGGTGGATATGGCCAGTCCTGCCATGCGGATCGGGTCGAGCCAGATGCGCATGGAGTATTCCTGAAGCGACATGACGTTGGCGTTGGCCACGCCGTCTATACGGGCCACCGCGTCTTTGACGTTGGTGTCCACATAGTTGTTAAGCTCCATCAGGTCCATCGACTTGCCGTCGGTCATAAACGCAAAGATTGCGAGAATATCGGATCCGCGCTTGGTTACGGCGATGCCGTTCTTGGTCACGTCGCTGGGCAGCTTCGGCTCGGCCCGCTTCACCGCGTTCTGGAGGTTCACCATCGCGATGTCGGTGTCGGTTCCGGATTTGAACGTCACGGAACACGAATAGTTGCCGTAGTTATCGGAGCTGCTGGAATAGTATAGCAAATCCTCCACTCCGTTGATCTCATCCTCAATCGGCGAACCGACCGTTTCCACCACCACGTCGGCGCTGGCGCCGGGATAGTTGGCTTCCACGGTGAGGGTGGGAGGTGCGATTTCCGGGTATTCCGCCACCGGAAGTTTGTAAAGTGATATCACCCCGGCCAATACCAGAACCACGCTTATGACGATGGCAAAACGAGGGCGCTCTATGAATATCTTGGAAAACATTTATTCTGGAATCCTGTCTGTCTAATTGCCCTGCACCGGCGCGACCGGGGCTCCGGGCATTACTTTGTGGGTGCCTTTTGTCACCACGGTTTCGCCAAGCTTCAGCCCACCCTTGATGAGCTGAAGTTCGTCGGTGGCGTTACCGATTATCACCGGGCGCCGCTCCGCCTTGCTGTCCTTGTCCACCACATAAACGTAGCTGCCGTTGTTGTCGACCATCACCGCCGATGGTACGACCGCTGCCAGCGTTCGTCCCACCCGTCGGGACAGTGTTACTCCGACCGTACCGCCGGCGATCAGTTTATAGTTTTTGTTCGGGAAGCTGGCGAAAATCTGGACGGTGTCGGTACGGCTGTTCGCCTCGTTGTTTATGAGTTCGATCTCGCCGGGTTCGTCATACCAGCTGCCGTCCGCCAGGCGCAGCTTGACCGTGCTGTTTTCCTTCAGCTCTTTCAGGCTGCCGAACATCGACAGATAGTCGCCGGTGCTTATGGAAAAGCGCACGCGGATAGGCTGTACCTGGATGATGGTTACCAGCACGCCGGAGGCCGGCGTGATGTAGTTGCCGACCGTGTAGTTGGTGACACCGGCGATGCCGTTGATCGGAGCCACGATGGTGGCGTTCTTGAGATTGTCGTTAGCGGTGATCAGTTCCGCCTCGGCGCTCAGAAGAGACGCCTTGGCGATCATCAGTACGCTGCGGGAGTTTTCCATGCTGTCCTTGCTGCCGGCATTTTGCTTGTACAGCGCGTTGTTGCGGTCAAAACTGTTTTGTGCATACTCAAGTTTTGCCTTGCTCTCGCCGATCTTCGCTTCGCAGCCCTTGACCGCGGCTTCGTACTGGATCGGGTCCAGCTTGTACAGCATCTGGCCTTTCTTGACCGGTGCGCCGTCGGTGAATCCCACCTCGAGAATCTCGCCGGATACCCGCGTAACGATCTGCACGCTTGCCTGCGAAACCACCTGGCCGGTATAACGCCGGCTGTCCATGTCCTCGGCCTCGACCACCTTGCCGACCTCCACCACCGCCGCTTTCTGCGGTCCGCCGGGACCCTGCGCCCTCGCAATCGGGCCAGTTGCCAGCAGGCACCCAAACAGCGCCAACACAATTTTCATCCTCGAATCCATAATATTACTCTCTCTCCTGAAGTTGTCTTTCCTTTTGCACTACGCTCAGCATCTTTTCCAGTACTTCGATAACCGTACAGAGTTTCTCCTCGCTGACATCATCCAGCATTCTACCGGCTATCTCGGTGAATGTCTTGCCCACCTCAACCCGGCAACGCTGACCGTTGGGTGACAGGCTGATGCTTACGGCTCTGCGATCATTATCGTCGATCCGGCGCTCAACCAGACCGTATTTCACCAGGTTGTCCACAATTTGCGAGACCCCGCCCGATGTTATTCCAAGCTCTGCGGCTATATCCTTGATTTTTGCCGACCCGGTGGAGCTGAAAAAAATACAACTCATCACCCGCATCTGCGAAATCGTCACCTCGGGCATGGGCGTTTGAGCCACAGTCCTGGCATGGGCGTTGCGCAGTGCTTCGGCGGTTTGAAACAGAAGTTTCCAAATCCGTGAATGTGAACTTTCTTTTTCCATTACCCTCTTCGTTTTTGTTTAGCCACTAAATATATCATGTCCTAACTGATTTGCAAGTTTTTTGTAGTAAATATCGAAAAATAGTATTGACTTTCACTTTTATTTGATGTATTTTACAAAGTGGAGGAGGAAACAGATGTCGATTAGACGCGACAGGCACGATTGTGCAGGCGTGTTGGCGCTCATGGTTGCCTCAACGGCGCAATGAGCGGGCCGTGATCTACAAAAAGCATGTAATTGACCCAGGAAAGGCAGAGACAAACGCGGCTCCAAGTAGAGGAGATGGTTTTTCTAAAAAATTAATTGAAAAAACCTTGCGTAAACTTTTGCATTTTGCTTTGCCGCGTGTACTTTAATGGGTCGCTTTTCATTTAGGAGGGAAAAATGAAAACGAAACAAATTTCTGATGCTGAACTTGAAGTGATGAAGGTGCTCTGGCGGAAATCGCCGCTGGCGTCACCGGAAATCGTACGCGAAGTCCAGAAGAACAACGTCTGGAGCGTAACCACTGTGGTCACGCTTTTGGGGCGGTTGGTGAAAAAAGGCGCCGTGCGCCAGGAGGGAGTGCGTCGTGCCTACCTCTACACTCCGATCACCTCAAAGGATGACTACACCGACACCGCTGCCGAGATATTCAAGCGAAATGCTTTTGCCGGCAGCGCGGCCGAATTGCTCAGCTTCTTCGTGAAGCGAGACAAGCTTACCAAAAACGACATAAGCGAACTGAGGAAGTATCTGGACGAAATCGAAAAACGTTCGGAATAACCTCTAAAAACAGTCAACATGCGTTGCTTGCTCGCCGCCCGGGTTGATTTTGTGCCATTTCGGTGGTATCTTAATTAAGACGTCCGGGTGGCGAAATGGCAAACGCAGTTGACTTAAAATCAACTGGGGCAACCCTTACGGGTTCGATTCCCGTCCCGGATACCATTTTGTAACGAATTGATAATGAGCGAGTTTGCCTAACGTGGCGGCTCGCTCGTTGTTTTTGCTCAACGCGCAGAATTTAAATCTGCTGACATCGCTTTCAGTGGTTTGCCCCATAACCTTATAATAGTTGACGGCTTGCGATCAGAAATCGCAAGCCGCGCATGGCTGGCCGTATGGTAATGATTACCGGGGGGCTTCTTCCAGCAGCGCCGTACCAATCCCAACCCACTCGCCTTTCCGCTGGTTTACGAATTCCGCTCCCGCCGTAATATACTGCTGGGCATTATTAGGGTCCTGCTCGGTGACAATGACGGAAATTCGGAACGGACCGCGGCCTCCTGTTTTCGTATCGTCCCGTGTATCCTTGGAATAAGGTGGTAGTTGGAGCAGGCTGACGGAGCCATACTCCGCGAGGGCGCTCCTCCATTCCGGTGTCCCATTCAATTCATAATTGTCTATGGCGATCGCATCGGCCACCAGTTCGGCGCTCTTGCCGATCAACACCCGGTCGCTCTGGCTTTTTTCGACCCAAAATATGGTAAGCTTGACCAGAACCCTGGCATTTAGGCAATGCCCCGGTTCCAGCGCCCACAAGTAGGGATAAGTCCAGAACTTCCACGCAGAATAAGAAAGCACTTTGGCTTTGGCGTTGTTCACCTGAAGATATATCGGTTCTATGAATATGGCCGATCCGTCTTCCGATGCTTTTAGCAGGCAAATCATCCTGAATCCTGGAATCTCGTTGCCATAGCTGTCAAGAGTTGTCCTCGCAACTTCGAATCCCGCATAGTTGAAACAGAATTTACCGCCATTGATCTTGTAGAATGTGTCGAAAGTCTGCGTCTTTGAGAATGTGGCCGTATAGGTCATGGCTTCCTGTTCCATCTGATATTGAATAAACTCGATCGACTCTTTCAACGCATAGGCGGCCAGCATGCTGGCTTCGCCTTCTCCCGAACTCCGCGTGGTAGTATCATATATCTTCTTTCCGTATAGTAACTTAATGTCTGGCGTTTCAAAATACTTGATTTTGTCCTGAATGAACTGACGGTCGTCTCCTTCCGGCAACTTTTCAATTTCGCCATGGAGATACCGCATCATTTCATCATACGACATCATTTTAATGGAAATTTTTACGTCCCTGGCGCAGTCCGAATTCGGATGCGGCGGCAGAAATGTATTGCGGGTTGACTTGCAACCGGATAAAGCCAGACACAGCAGCAGCACCGAGAAACCGCGCAACGATAATGATTTCATTTTTACCCCCTCTCCTGATTATTTAATTCAATCCCACGCTGACCGGTTGACATCAATGATGTCCAACCGCCTCCGCAAATTCTCCCGACCTATGTAAATATAATGTTGTAATTAATTCATTTAAAGCCTAAAAGTCAAACAATTCACATATAAGTTCAAATAATCATATAAAACCAACAACTGTTGCTTGGAATATAAATTACTTGCTACACCAATCTTTGCGGCTCCTGCGAGAATCCTGTGCCGCTTCGCCCTCGCAAAACGAAAAATCTCTCCATGCAAATGCAAAAATCCGGCCAGTAGTCTGGCCGGATTTTTTTGTGTCTGTTTCGCTAGCGCGTTGGTATGATTTGTCAGTACATGCTGCGCAGGCGGCGTACCCTTTCCGCAATCGGCGGATGAGTCGAAAACAGTCCGGACACCGGAAAGTTTATATACATGCATGCCAGCTGTTCACCGCCCAGCGAGTCGATCTCCTGCTTGGTGTACGGCTTTGTGCCTCCGAGCTTTTCCAGCGCCCGCGCCAGCCCGTCCGAATAGCTGCAAAGTCTAACCGAGCACGCATCGGCCGCGAATTCCCGCTTGCGCGAAATCGCCATCTGCAGCAGGTTAGATATCAGCATAGCCAGCGGCCTTATCAGTATCGCTATCAGGATAAATACCAGTATTACCGCTCCGGCGTTGCCGCTGTTACGGTCATTCGACCTTCTTCCGCTGGTCATTCCCTTGAGCCATACCACCCGCTCCAGGATGACAGCCAGTATCAGGATCACACTTATCAGACCTACCACCAGCTGGTTGAGCATGATGTCGCGGTGCAGGATATGCCCGAGTTCATGGCCGATAACGCCTTCAAGCTCCTGGCGGTCCATCATGTTTAGCAACCCTTCGGTCACTGCCACAAACGCCGACTTCTCGCTCATTCCGGAAGCAAACGCATTCGGTACGTCGGTCGGAATTATGTACAGATCCGGCGTCCGGGTCAGGCCGGCTGAGATGGCCAGCCCCTCCAGTATCTGAATGGCCTGGCGTTCCGCCGGATCGTTGGGATCGGCCCGGCGGCCCCGGCTCATGCCGATAATCGCCCATTTCGCGGTAAGTATCTGAAGCGGAATCACCACAAGCGCCACCAGCAGACCAATCATGATTCCGGTCTGCACGTTGCCCAGCTCGTAGCCGATCCACCATGCCAAACCGAAGGCGATCACCATCAGGATTGCCACGAGGAAGGCGCTCTTGATGAAATTTTTGCGCACCTCCTCGTATGAGAACAGCGCCTCCTGGGAAACTTCACTCATCGCGGATTCCTCAGAGCTGGCTTATGCGCATATTGTCGGTGTCCTTGCGGACGGAATCTTCGATCTCGAACATCTGCTCCGCTTGAAGCCCCATCATGCCGGCCACGATATTGCCCGGAATGACTGCGATGTCCATATTGAAACGCGAAACCGCGATATTGTAGCGGTTGCGCGCATAGGCCACCTTGTCTTCGCAGTCGCGGATGTCGCCCATCATCTGGAGGAACGACTTGTTGGTACCGAGTTCGGGATAGGCTTCCGCCACCGCGTTGATCGCCGGTATCAGTTTGGTGACCTCGTCGTTGGCTTTCATCGCTTCGGCGCGGTCTGAGCTGGTCAGCCCGGCACGGGCCGCGGTCAGTTTGGTGAGTACGCCTTCTTCGAACTTCATCTGCATTTTCAGCGTATCCACCAGATTGGGGATGATATTGGCCTTGCGTTTGAGCTGAACGTCGATACCGCTCCATGCTTCCTGAATGAACACCTTCATGCGGCGGAACTTATTGTAGGTGGCAATATACCAGAGGACGATCAGCACCACCACTGCAACGGGAATCCAAATGTACCAATTCATTGAGAACCTCCTTTGTTTATGGTCGGTATTTTCAGACAAAAAAAGCCGCGGCAATGTTCATTGCTCACGGCTGATAATACAGGAATTAATGACAGCCGCAGCCGCATTCCCCGTCATGGCAGGACCCGGCTTCCTCGTCGTAATAGGCGTCCATCAGTTCGGTGGCTTCGAATTCCTTGATCTCGGCTTTGGCCGCGGCGACGAAGTCCACAAACTTCTGGCGGAGTTCGGCATTGGTGCCGGAAGACGCTTTGCCGGTGTTCACGAACACTTCAAAATCCTCGGTGTTGTAGCCGCCGCCGCACTGCATGCCGTTGGCGTCCGCGAATTCGATGAGCTTTTCGAAGAAGATATCAAGCGCCGCCTCTTCGACGGGATTGAAGGTACCGGTAACAAAAAATCCGAGTTCCTGGAATTCGGCGATCTTCAGTTTTTTGCGCAAACGTTTTTTCATGATAAGATTCCTGTTATATGTTAAGGCCTACTGTTGATATTCGGGTTAATATACAGCCAAAAACCGTGAGTTCCAGTTTCAAAGTTCAAAAAAATGCGAAAAAGAATTGATTTTTGTGGTAAAACGTGCTATAATAATAAGCGAAAAGAAAGGAGCTCTGAGCGTATGCCTAAAAAATACAGATTTACGACTCATGAAGATATACAAGGCCGGTTTGTGAAGTGCCCGAAGTGTTCGGAGCTTCTGTCGCCGGCCGATTTGGACACTTACAACTGTTGTCCCTACTGCAACTATGTCCTTGAGCGCAACAGCGAACTGGACGACTTTGTGGTGGAGCCGATGGTGCAGAACTGGCTGTCGGTGTTCAGCAACGCGCGGCCCGACGGCCGCAGACAGCATTGACTGACTGACGCCGGCTTAGCTCAGTGGTAGAGCAGCTGACTTGTAATCATCAGGTCGTCGGTTCGACTCCGACAGCCGGCTCCATTTTTGTCTCCTAATACTTAATGTGTTAGGAGATTTTTCTTTACAGGAAGATGAAACGAATATACAGCTTTGAGGTTTTATTTTTGAACGGTATAATGAGGCAAAGGGATACCGTTTGCTTGTGATAAGCTTTTATTGCGGCATTTCGGCTGAGTGGTGTATGTTATCGGTACAGAAATTCGGAGTGCACCAATAGGGAATTCGGAGGTAAAAGATGAGTAGTATGCAAAAAATTGCCGGGAATAATGACAACAAACTCAAGTCCCCAGCAGGGCATCAGGTGAACTGTTGAGGCCTTCCTTCTGGGACATAAGTCCATATGGAATAGTCGAAAAGTGTTCTTGGAAGATTCATCAAATTGGCGGCAAATTCCACCACGCTACGGCATTCTTTGTAGGTTACAATAGAACGCAGGGGAAACTACCCAAGTTGACATCTGCCGCTGGAATCCCGGATAATGGATGAAGTTCGTTTGGCAACTTGCAATCCGAGATTAAAAGTATATAATTAGAATATATGATCATTACAACGTTCAACTATCGCTTCTGATTGGGTATAGGAAAATGCAACTCAACAAATTGTGTAAAATGCAGCGCAAATGTTCGAGAGATGCCGATATTGGGATTATGGTCGCGGCCAACGAAGAATGGGGCGTAATGGCCAGATATGACGAGTGTTTTGAGTTTGACGATTTTTTGGTTTTCAGGCGAGGCGATGTAGTTAACTATGAAAGCAGTATGGAGTCGGCATATTTGAGACATGTTTCATCAAAATTGGATTTGTCCGCACCACGAATATCATTCGTCCTGTCCGATGATATTCCAGACATGGTTTCGTTTAATGGGTGGCTCGACAAAAAAGAACTGATCGGGTTGTATAAATACAGGGATATGGAGACGCGAATCTATATAGGGAATATTATATCTTTGACGACCAAGACTTTGATGTTGAGCGAAATAGATTGCGAAGCCGAATCGGACGGTGTTTTTCGACACTACAGCAAATCAATTTCGGCCATTTCGTTCGGCGGCGGTTATACCCAAATGCTACAGAAAATGCTTGGCATGGGAGATGGTGATGAGTACCGGTAGTTCATACCTGAAAGATATTTATGCCGCAGAGAATTTATATATCTGCGAGATAAAGACAGAAAAGATTTCAAATGATATAATTTGCGGGATTCCGCTGGGGCATGACACTGACAGCTTAATCCTGTACCATTTGGCGGAAGGAGGCTATCTTTCGGATGGTTTTATAATTATTAACGGAAGAGATATTACGGCCTATTACGTGGCAGATGCGCCTGATTGTTTCATGCGGCGTCGTCAAGTAAGGCTTGATATAGGGGTCCCGGACAATCCATTGGGGAGAGCGTACAATCATATAAGCGCGATACGCGCTCTTTCCACCGCCCGGCAGTTGGTTGCGGTGTCCAGATATTCGAGCCCCGAACAAGGGTTTTTGGTTGGAACGATCGAAGCTTTCGATAAATATGGCATGCTGCTGGAAACGGTTGATGAATATGGACAGGTGGACGACAAGTTGAACATCGCGCTCAATGATATTTCCAGAATAGAGTTTCAAAGCCGCTATTTGGGATTTATAAACAAACTTCGCGCATGATTTTCCATTGGAGCTACGGTTAAGTGTTTATTACGGTATAAATAGATCGGCAAAAATAAAAAAGCCGCACGGAGAAAACTCCGTGCGGCTTTGTATTGACGTGGTATGAGTTAGCTCAGCATCTTGAGCATCACGCCCGCGGCCACCGCCGAACCGATCACGCCGGACACATTCGGGCCCATCGCGTGCATCAGCAGGAAGTTGTGCGGATCGGTCTCAAGGCCGACCTTGTTGACCACGCGCGCCGCCATCGGCACCGCAGAAACTCCGGCCGCGCCAATCAGCGGGTTGATCGGCTCCTTGCTCAGCCAGTTCATGATCTTGGCGAAGAGCACGCCGCCGCCGGTGCCAACACTGAACGCGATCGCGCCCAGCAGCAGGATGCCCAGCGTATTGAGGTTAAGGAACTGTTCGGCCGAAAGTTTCGAGCCGACCGACAATCCGAGGAAGATGGTCACGATGTTGATCAGAGCGTTCTGCGCGGTCTGGTTCAAGCGTTCAACCACGCCGCATTCGCGCATCAGATTGCCGAGCATCAGCATACCGATCAGCGGGGCGGCGTCGGGCAGCAGGTAGGCGCACAGGAAAGTGATCAGCAGCGGGAAGCAGACTTTCTCGATCTTCGAGACGCTGCGCAGCTGCTTCATCTTGATTCCGCGTTCCTTCTTGGTGGTCAGCAGCCTCATGATAGGCGGCTGTATGATCGGCACCAAAGCCATGTAGCTGTATGCCGCCACCGCCACCGAGCCCAGCAGGGCAGGGGACAGTTTGCTGGTCAGATAGATCGCGGTCGGACCGTCGGCGCCGCCGATGATGCCGATGCTGGCGGCGTCACGCAGGGTGAAGGTGATGCCGGGGACGAACTCTGCAAGCACCAGCGCGCCAAGCAGCGCGAAGAAGATGCCAAGCTGGGCGGCGCCGCCCAGGAGCGAAGTCTTCGGATTGGCGATCAGCGGACCGAAGTCGGTCATGGCGCCTACGCCCATGAAGATCAACAGCGGGAAGAGACCGGTTTCAAGGCCGCAGGAATAGAGCAGCCCGAGCAATCCCGACGGCGAGGCGATGCCGGCCAGTGGAATGTTGGAGAGAATTGCGCCGAACCCGATGGGAAGCAGCAGCAGCGGCTCATACTCCTTGAACACTGCCAGATAGATCAGCAGCACGCCCACCAGCATCATGATCGCACGGCCGAGGCCGAGGGTCCAAGTCTTGGAGAAGTTGCTGCAGGTCTGGCTTATGATATCCGCCAAACCGGTGGAATCCCACAGGTTGCTGAACATCTTTCCCAGCGAGGGAAGCGTATCGTTGGAACCCGCGCCGTTGGGCAGCGAGGTGTGCATCACGATTTTTTGGTGAAGGGTGAACAACGGGGTGCCCGCAACGAGCATTCCGGCATCTTTCAGGTCTGGGTTGACCCAGGTGATCTCGCCGCCGACTTCCGTTTTGACCTTGGCCTTGCTGCGCCCGGCAACATCGAGGCGCATGAGCTCGTTGCCGGGGGCAACCTGCTGGCCGCCGGAGATGTACACCGACTGAATCACGGCCGGCTGGTCCCAGACGTAATAAACGTCCACCATATTTTCCATCTCTTTCCCATTGGGATCGAGATGGGGCTTGCGGGTCAGCACCTGATCACCGTCATTCGGCAGTTCGGCCGGATTGACAGTTGCCGGCACTACCGCCTCTTCCAGCTGCTGTGCGCCGGCAAACGGCGCGGCAGCCAGGAAGAGCATCAATATGCCGATATATTTGAAGAAACCACGCATTTTACTTCTCCTCGACGCTGGCCAGGACATCGCCTTCCGCGACGACGTTGCCGACTTCCACCATGATCTGGACAACCGTGCCGCCGTTTTCCGCGACGATCGGGGTCTCCTGCTTCATCGCTTCGAGGATCAGGATGGTGTCGCCCTTGGCGATCTGGGTGCCGGCGGGCGCCATGATCTTCATGACGGTGCCGGGAAGCGGGGAGACAACGTCCTTGGCCGCGCCGCCGGCGGACGGAGCCGCCGCGGCGGCAGCGGTACCGGTGGCGACATCGACCTTGAAGGTCTTGCCGTTCACGGTCACTTTGCCGTCGTCGCCGACCTGGGCGTTGAAGTTCTTGCCGTCAACGCTGACCACATAGCTGCCGGACTCGCTCTTCTTCGCGGCGGCCGGTTTCTCTTCTTCCTTGTAGCGGATCCCGAGCGGCTTGTTGCCCTTCAGGAAATCGACGCCCTTGTCGCCGCAGGAGGCGGTGATGAAAACGTTTTCATCGGTCACCGGCAATCCGGCGGCTTCCAGCTTGGCGGTGGCGGCCTTGACGCCGAGTTCGGGATTGCGGTCGTTGATATCGTGCACGTCGTCGGTGGTCGGGGCCTTGCCGAGCTGTTCGGACGCGATCTTAACCACTTCCGGATCCGGAGCGCTCGGGGTTTTGCCGAAGTAGCCCAAGACCATGTTGCCGTAGCCGGTGGTGATCTTCTTCCACGGGCCCTGCATCACGTTGCTGAACGCCTGCTGGAAGTAGAACTGGGAAACCGGGGTGACGCTGGTGCCGAAACCGCCCTTGGCCACGCATTCCTTCATGGCTTCGATGGTGGCGGGGAATTTGTCCAGGCACTTGTTGTCGCGCATCATCTGGGTATTGGCGGTAAGAGCGCCGCCGGGCATCGGAGAGAAGATGATCTTCGGAGAGATCATGGTGGCCTCCGGGGGCATGAAGTACTTGCTGAGGCACTCTTCGAAGATGGTCTCGGCTTCGAGGATCTTATCCGGATCTATGTCGAGTTCATAGTCGGTGCCGCGCAGTTTCTGCCACATCACCAGGATGTCGGCCTGGCAGGTGCCGCCGGAGAGCGGGGACATGGCGAGATCGAGCACGTTGGCGCCGCCTTCGATCGCGGCCATGTTGCAGGCCACGCTCTGACCGGCGGTCTCGTGGGTATGGAACTGGATCATCACGTCCTCGCCCAGCAGTTTGCGCGCGGCCTTGATGGTCTCGAACACGGTATGAGGGGTGGAGGTGCCGGAGGCATCCTTGAACGCCACGCTGTCGAACGGTACGCCGGCGTCGAGGAAGCTCTTCAGCTTGTCCACATAGAACTGCGGGGTGTGGACATAGTTTTCATTCAGGGACGGAGCAAGGCCCATCATGGTGACGGTGATCTGATGCTTGACGCCGGCGTTCTTGATGCACTGGCCGGAGAAGGCCACGTTGCGGACGTCGTTAAGCGCGTCGAAATTGCGGATGGTGGAAACGCCGTGCTTGGCAAACATTCTGGCATGCAGGTCGATGATGTCGCGGGACTGCGAAACCAGGCCGACGACGTTGGCGCCGCGGGAGAGGGTCTGCAGGTTCACGTCGGGGCCGACCATCTTGCGGATTTTGTCCATGACCTCGAACGCATCCTGCTGGCAGTAGAAATAACTGCTCTGGAACATGGCACCACCGCCGATTTCGAAGTTGCGGGTGCCGGCGGCCAGCGCCGCTTCAATCGCGGGAGCGTAGTCTTCGAACTTCACCCGGGCTCCGAGACAGGACTGGAAGCCGTCACGGAAGCTGGTGTCCATAAAAGAGATTTTCTTCGCCATAATGTACCTTTTGCTATTTGAAATTAGTTATTTCTTGGATGTTCTGTAAGCAGCAACCGCCGCTGCGATCAGAGCCGGATCCATGTCCTGCCCGGCGACCGGCTTTCTCGCCGCCGCGGCCGGCGGGGGAGCCAGCAGCTTGCTGTAGGGCGCCAGCAGTTTGCTCATCAACTTCATCATGCAAATCATCACCACGAGGAATACGTATACCATCCCCATGCCGACAACCATCATTTTCAGGCCTTCACCGATAAGTCCCATTTCGTCACCTCTATGTTAAGCTTTGCTTGTCGATTACAACATCGCCGGAATTGACTTTTTCCAACCCGTCCCGGGTACGCAGCAGCATTTCTCCGGTATCCGCCACGTCTTCGAAGACGCCTTCCCTTGCTCCCCTGATCCCCTCTACCCGCAGGGTCTTGCCGATGAGTCGATTGTTGGCTTTCCATTCGGCAAAAAGCTCTTCCGGAGATTTTGAATAATTAATATAGCGCCGTTCGAGGTAAAAAGCCAATTTTTTTGTGAAAAAAACCGGATTAATCCGCACCCCGGTCTGTGCCATAACTCCCGTTGCCGTCTGGTCTATCGAGGCAAGGTCTTCCGGTGTCATGTTCAGATTTACGCCGATGCCCGCCGCGATTCCGCGGATGCGGTTGCCGGGGCCGGTTACGGACTCGCAAAGCATTCCGGCCAGCTTGGCGCGGCCGACGTAGAGGTCGTTGGGCCACTTGATGTATACCGGCAGGGAGGGGGCGAGTTCTTTCAGTGTGTCGATGGCGGCGAGACTGAGGGCGATGATTGCCCGGAACGGGTCCGGACAGTTTTTAAGAACGGCGGTGCCGTAGAAGTTGACGCCGTGCGGGGATTGCCAGCGGCGGTTGAGTCGGCCGCGGCCCGCGGTCTGGCATGCAGCCGAAACCAGCGAGCCGTCCGGCAGCTCGTCGAAATGTGTTTTCACATAGGTGTTGGTGGAATCCACCTCGTCCAGCAACACAACCGGTACGCCCATGATGTCCGTTCCGCCGCCCGCCGGCAGGCGGACGGCTTGAGCTGAGTCGATTACAGAAGCTCGGCGATCTGAACGGCGTTCAGCGCCGCACCCTTGAGCACCTGATCGCCGGACACGAAGATGTCCAGCCCGCGCTTGTCATTGCGCGAAATGTCCTGACGGATGCGGCCGACCAATACATCGTACAGTTCGGACGCGTCCACCGGCATCGGATAACGCTTGTTCGCCGGATCGTCGACCACGGTCACGCCGGGGGCTGCCTCAAGAATGCGACGGGCCTCTTCCGGGGTGATCTCGTTTTCGAACTCGAGATTTAGCGCTTCGGAGTGGGCGCGCATCACCGGCACCCGCACGCAGGTGCAGGAAACCTGAAGCTCCGGATAGTGGAGCATCTTGCGCGACTCGTTGAGCATCTTGAGCTCTTCCTTGGTATAGCCGTTGTCGTAGAAAACATCTATATGCGGTATAAGGTTGAACGCGATGCGATGCGCAAACGCCTTGGGCTCGATCGGCTCGCCGTTCAGAATCTGTTTGGTCTGAAGAATCAGCTCGTTCATTCCCTTGGCACCGGCTCCGCTGGTGGCCTGATAGGTGGCCGCCACCAGGCGCTTCAGTTTCTTGGCGCGATGCAGCGGCGCCACAGCCACCAGCATGATGATGGTGGAGCAGTTCGGGTTGGCGATGATGCCTTTATTCCACTTGATGTCTTCCGGATTGACTTCCGGAATCACCAACGGCACGTCGTCCAGCATTCTGAATGCGCTGGAGTTGTCGATCATCACCGCTCCGGCATCCACCACTGAATTCGCGAATTCCTTGGAGATGTCGCCGCCGGCACTGAAAAGCGCGATGTCCACACCCTTGAAAGAGTCGTGCTTAAGCTCCTCGATCATGATCTGTTCGCCCTTGAATGTGGCGGTCTTGCCCACGGAACGGCTGGAAGCCAGCAACTTGAGGTTCTTAACCGGAAAGTTGCGTTTTTCGAGGGTTTTCACCATTTCTACGCCGACCGCCCCGGTGGCGCCGGCAACCGCCACATTGTACATTTTCGACATAATCCAGAACTCCTGATTGAGGATTTTTTTAACTAACCCTTTAATATACAGTAAAAAATGTTTTTGTCAAGCGAAAAAGCAGGCGCGACGGGAAATGTTTTTGTCAGGCGAAAAAGCAGGCGCAGCGGTGGGAGTCCCCGGACAATTCCGGAGTCCGGCTTGCGCATTCCGGCTGGGCAAGCGGGCAGCGGGGGTGGAATGCGCAACCGGAGGGCGGCGCCAGAGGCGAAGGAACATCGCCGGAAAGCACAATCCGTTTGCGGCCGTCGCGGTCGACGCGGGGCACGGCCGAGAGCAATGCTTTGGTATATGGATGGCGCGGTTTTCCGCATACTTCGCGCGACGGGCCCGATTCGACAATTTTACCGAGGTACATCACCAGTATCCGTGAACTTATATGCTCCACCACCGCAAGGTCGTGAGCTATGAACAGAAAGCCGGTGCCGGTAGTCTTTTGAATATCCTCCAGCAAATTTATGATCTGGGCCTGGACGCTGACATCGAGCGCCGAAACCGGCTCGTCGGCCACGATGAGCCGCGGCTCGGCGGCGAGGCTGCGCGCAATGCCGATGCGCTGGCGCTGGCCGCCGGAGAACTGATGTGGGTAACGGCCGAGCAGGGAAGGATCCAACCCGACCATTTTCAGCAGCTCTCCGGCACGGACGACGCGCCGTTCGCGGTCGAGTCCGGAGTGGATGGCCAGTACTTCATCCAGCGTGGCGAGCACGGTCAGCCGCGGATTGAGCGACCCGTATGGGTCTTGGAATATCATCTGGAAGTTTCTGCGTTCCCGGCGCAACTCGCGTCCGGCAAGTTTGGTAATATCGGTTCCGCAGATGCGGACATTGCCGGCGGTCGGCTCCTCGAGCCGCACCACCGCGCGGCCCAGCGAACTCTTGCCGCAGCCGGATTCCCCTACCAGCCCCACGGTCTCTCCCGGAGCGATCTCGAACGAAACTCCATCCACCGCCCGCACATGATTCCGGCGCCCGAACCAGCCGCCGCGTGCCGGGTAATACAATTTGAGGTTTTCTACTTCCAGCAAAGACATGTTATCTGCGGGTGGGGATGACTTCAAGCCAATAGCCGTCGGGATCATTGATGAAATAGATGCCCATGCCGGGATTTTCGTAGCAGATGCAGTTCATCTTTTCGTGTTTTTCATGAGCGGCGGCATAGTCGTCAACCCGGAACGCCAGATGCATTTCGTTGTCGCCAAGGTTGTACGGTTCCGTGCGGTCGCGCATCCAGGTCAACTCCAGCTGGAAGTCGGAAATCCCGTCGCACAGGTACACGATGATGAAGCTGCCGTCCTCCGGCACAATGCGGCGGCATTCTTCCAGACCCAGCGCTTCGCGGTAGAATTCGATGCTGCGATCAAGGTTCAGAACGTTGAAGTTGTAGTGAACGAAACGGAATTTCATTTTTTCGCCTCCTCGAATAGCTTTTCCGCGAAAATCGGCAGCACGAAACTGGCTTCATGCACTGCCGGGGTGTAATACTTCAGGGTTGTTCCGGTGGCCGGGCGGCGGGCCGGGCGGCGTACGTCGCGACCGTCGACGGCGGCCACGCAGGCGCCGATGGTGCCGCCCGGATAGCTAGGCACCAGCATCCCGGAATATGCGGAACTGCCGAATACCCGCTGAAAAATACCGGTAAGGCGAGTGGCCACCTGCGGATACAGATAATATGATTCGGCCTGGGCGGCGGCGATGCCGCCGGGTTTGAGAGCGCGCTTCACGCCGTGGTAGAATTCATCGTTGAACAGCGACTCGTTCGGGCCGATCGGGTCGGATGAGTCGACGATAACCAGATCGTAGGCCGATTCATGCGCGGCCACGAACTTTGCGCCATCGCCGATATGGACACGTACCCGCGGATCGTCGAAGCCGCATGCGATGAACGGTAGATACTTTCTGGCGGCGTTTACAACCATCTCATCGATTTCGCAGAGGTCGATCGTTTCAATGGAGGCGTGTTTGGCCAGCTCCCGGGCCACCCCGCCGTCGCCGCCGCCAATGATCAGCGCCGAACGCGGTTCCGGATGGGCGAACGCCGGCACGTGGGCCAGCATCTCCTGATAGGCGAACTCGTCGAACTCGGTCAGCTGGATTACCCCGTCCAGCACCAGCATCCTGCCGAGGTTGGACGTGCGGTATATTTCGATCTTCTGAAA
The DNA here is from genome assembly GCA_034926605.1 of Victivallaceae bacterium. Lineage (GTDB taxonomy): Bacteria > Verrucomicrobiota > Lentisphaeria > Victivallales > Victivallaceae > CALXXL01. Next base: position 226,142 of record JAYFQV010000001.1, on the reverse strand, counting down.
CGGGCTTTGCGCGGAATACAGCAATTCCTCGGTTTCGATGGTGACGCCGAACCCGGCGCCCGACTCGGTGATCCATTCGCTCAAAATTACCTCCTCACCGCCACTTGCATACGGTAGCGGCGGCCGCGGAATGCTTTCAGCGCAAGTTCGGCGGCCTGTCGCGGCTCGAAGAATCCGGTTGAAAATATGTTGACATATACGCATTTTGCGGCGAACGAGACGTTGCCGGATACTTGCGACGCGCCATCCAGTATGGCGCAGAAATTGAAGCCGCCGCCTTTGGTGCCGTCGTCGAACGGTTCCACATGAACGGCGGATTCTCCGGGCAGACCGAGTTCGCGGCAAAGTCCGGACAGCGCCGACGCCAGTGCCACCGGGTTGTGCAACAGCGTCTCGTCGCAGTCATGTACGTCGATCGAGTCCAGCAGACCCCACGCGTCAAGCGAATCGAACCGGGTTCGCCACGCCAGAGCGTAGGCGTCTGTATTGCCGGTATGTGTAGGCACCAGGCGCTCCACTCCGTTGTTGCCGACGATGCCGCGGCTCATCACGCCGGAAATCACCATCGCCTCGGAGCCGAGTGCGGTTTTGAGATAGTCCAGCGCCGCATCGAAATCGATATTCTCGCCGCAGGTGAAGATATCCACCGCCGCATAGTCGTGTTCCGGCCACGCGTGTACCGAAAAGTGGGATTCCGCGATGATCACGAATCCGCTCACGCCCTGCGGCTCGAAGCCGTGGAACTGACTGCCCAGCACGGTGGCTCCGCTGGCTTTTGCGGCGCCGATGAATATATTTTCCATCTTTCCGGCGTCGGCAAGAATCTCGCTGGCGCAGTCATAAAACTCCGCAGTAAGATGATGGCCGAGCGCCATCCCGTTGAAGCCGGAAGACGGCGAATTCATGATCTATTGCTCGTCGGAATAGAACTTTTCGGGAACTTGAATATTGCTGAGAAGGCATTCGCCCAGATAAACCTGACGCAGCAATTGTTCGGTCTGGTAAAAATAGAACTGGGACAGCGGATCTCCGGCGCCCTGTTCTTCGGCGGGCGCATCGGTGACGGTCATGGCATCGAGCCTTGCCACCTGTGCGCCGAATTCGGTCGGCAGCGCGTCGGAAACATCGCCGGCTTCCATCGCGGTACACACCTGCGCCAGCAAATCCCGGCCGGCTATGGTCGGATTGAACAGCAGCATTCCGGGAAGTTCGACTTTTTCCGCCTTGCCGATTCCGTCGAATACGGAGGCGCGCTGGTCGTAAGGAATCGCGGCGAGCGCGGAGGCTTGCGACTTGGCTTTTTCGCGGGCGATTTCCACCGCGGCATTGTAGCTCAAAGTGGCCGCAATCTGCTTGCGGACATCCTCGAACGGAAGCGTGGATTTCGGCGCGACCTCACTGACATATCCGATATAGACTCCGTCATTGCCGCTGAACGCGTAGGTAAGCGGATTCTGCGGAGTAGTGCCGCACATCACGTTTACGAAACTGGGATCGGCCACCGTCGAACCGTCGTCGAACGTGACCGCCGCCGACTTCGCGTTGTAGCGGTTGGCCTTTTTGAGCAGGAAGCCGCGTTTGGCGGCGTCGGCGCGGAATTTGTCAATTCCGGTGATCACGCCGGATCCGGTACCCTGATAGAGCGCGTCGGAGAAGTCATTGGCCTTGGCGTTTGCCAGCTGTCTTGCGGCGGCGGCGATGTAGTCGTTCACCACGCGGTTGCGCACTGTGGCGAACTGCGGGGCCGGATTGTCCTTGTCCGCATAACGCAGAGGGTTGTCGTTGAAGAATTTTTCCAGCGCGGCATCGCTGACGGCAGCGGCGGCGTCTTTGGTCACCGCGGCGGAGTCATAGGGAAGTACCGCCATCACCGCCTCGTATTCGGCGGGGATTTCGAATTCTTTGAGGTTTGCCTCATAGTAGCTCTTCAGCTGATCTTCGGTAATTTTTTCGGCGGCCTGCTTAAGGTAATCGTTGGCTTTGAAATTTACCACGCTGAGCTTGTAGACCGTCCTTGTCACTTTGGACAATTCGCCGCTGAGCCCCTTGGTGCCGGAGAACATGGCGGTTTCGGCAAGTTCGCCGTTGAGCGCGGCGATCATCAGGCTGCTCTTCATCGCGTTGCGGAGGTCCTGAACCGTCATCTGGACGGGGGTGAGAACGTTTGCCAGATACTTGTTGAGAAGCTCCTGATCGAACTTGCCGTTCATTGAGAAAAGAGAGACCAATGCGCGGTCGATATCTTCGTCGGATACCCGGATTCCGCGGCGTTCAGCCATCGCTATCATGGCGAGTCGCTGCGGAACCATCCTGCGCGCTTCCTTTATCGCCTCTTCGTTGCCGAAAACCGCCACCCCGATTCTGCCGTCCAGAGACGTCTCGATCAGAACGGCGCGCAATTCGGCCTTGAATTCGTCCTCGCTCACCTTTTCATCGAATATTTTGATTCCGGTCGAATTGCCGCCGAAATGGATGTCGAAGATCGATCCGGTCGAAAAATAGAACACAAAGGTGACGACGATTACCATAACGATCACCCCGAACAGCCAGCGGTGGTGTTTTGCAAACACCGAATTGATTTTCCCGATAACCATTTATTTCACTTTCTGTATGTATTGAAAACAAACCCGGTAATATAGCACATGTTCGGCTCGTGTCAAGGCGTGACGTTTCGCGGAACGATTTTAACCGTCACCTGCAGTGGAGCGATATCCTTGACCTGCAACTTGGTCTCCGGCGGCACCGAACATTTGACGTCGGCCGCGAACGAGAGCTGATTGTCCGGCGGCGACGACAGATCGGCATAGGCGCACAGCGACTTGTCGTTGAAATGGGCCAGTGCGTCGCTGGAGCCGTAGAGCGTGATTTTGACAGTGGTGTTCGAGAACAGTTCCACCTTGTTTTTGTCCAGAAATTCGCGTGGGGCGAGGATGCGGATCGGCACCGCGTCGAACTCCCGAGATGAGTTCTCCAGCTTTATGTCAACTTTGCATTCCACCACTGAAGGCCGCAGCGTGAGGCCGGTATATTTGGCCAGATTGGCCTCGTAACTGAATCCTTCGGTGAGTCCGCTGCTCAACGGCACCGGCTCGGTGCGCACCGCCGCAAGGTCTTTCAGCAGCGATTCCGGACCGCTCACCGTCACTTCGCGCGGGTTGAATATCACGTCGCCAACGGTATAGTTTTTGTTCATACGGTCCATATTGGTCAGGTCGGCCACCACCGGCACCTGTTTGGCCTCCACCGCTTCCAGGTTCAGACTGATGGTCTGCGGTTCCACCGAGACCACTTTCGAGCCGAATGGCGCGTCCACGTCTTCGGGCGTTATGGTAACCGTGTAAGGTTCGCCGCGGCGGAAACGCTTGCGGTCGATCTGGACTTTGGCGGTCAGCCGCGAGCGATCGGCCGGCGCGCCGCGCAGCTCCACGCGTTCAAGCGAAATCGGGGAGCGGTCCACGTTAACCAGCGTGTCCGGAAGTTCGATCTTCAACGGAACCTTGGTTATGACCTGCTCCTTGCCGGTTACCAGCGAACCGATGAAATATACGCCGAAGGCGAGCACCAGCGCCAGCAGTTTGCGCGGAAGGTCGCGGGTGAACATCCTTTTTGCGTAATCGTATGCCTTGGCCCGGAACTCCACCATTCCGCCGCCTATTGCGCTTGCGGAAGCGCCGGACGGGGCGGATTCCCTCAGCAGCAGTTCGTGCAACCGGCGGCTGAGTTCGGGTACGGTAAGATCGCGCTGAATGCCGCCTGAGAAGGCGACGCTGATGCCGCCGGTTTCTTCGGAAACGATAACCACCACGCAGTCGTTCTCCTCGGTGATGCCCAGCGCGGCGCGGTGGCGGGTGCCCATGGTGCGCGACAGGTTTTCATCGCGTGACAGGGGCAGGATTGCGCGGGCCGCCACGATGCGGTCGTTGCGGATGACCATGGCGCCGTCATGCAGCGGAGAATTCGGGTAGAATATCGACTCTATTATCAGTGCGTTGAGTCTTATATCCAGCGCGATCGAGTCGTTTATCAGGTTCTGCATACCTATCCGGCCTTCGAACACAATCAGCGCTCCGGTGCGGCTGCGGCTCATTTCCTCCACCGCCTGGATTACTTCCCCGATGCCTTCGCGCCGTCGCGACAGCTGGGAGAACGGATTGCTGCCGAGGTGAGCAAAAAAACGCCGCAGCTCCGGCTGGAACACCACGATCAGCAGCGTCGGCACCACCAGCCATATCTGGCCCATCAACCACAGTACCACCGAAAAGTTCAGCAGCCATACCAGCGTGGTGAACACCACCAGCACCAGCGCGATGCCCCACAGCATGTTTGAGCCGCGTGTGCCGCGCAGCGAATAAAAGAGCAGGTAGATGATCGCCGCCAGAAGCAGCATTTCCATCAGCGGTTGAAGTATTTCCGCCGCGGCTTCCAGCGCGCCCCAAAGCGACCCGATTGCGAGCAGATTCATATTTCCTCCCCGAACTCAATATTTCCCAGCAGTTTGAACGCTTGCGCGTGTCCTATTGCATCATGCACTCTAAGCCATTCCACCCGGCCGGTCAACGCCACCGACAGCCCGAGGGTAGCCGCGTCGCGCATTTTGGGGTCGGCGAGGTTGCACAGTTCGCCGATGAAACGCTTGCGCGAATGGCCTATCATCAGCGGATGTTCCAGGCTGCGCAGTTTGCCGAGGTTGGCGAGAATTTCGAGATTGTGGTTGGTATTCTTGGCGAACCCGAGATTGGGGTCGAGAATGATCTTTTCCTTTTTTACGCCGGCGGCCAGTGCTTTTTCCAGCGCCTCGGAAAGTTCGGCCATCACCTCTTCGGTAACATCGCCGTATGAGGCCATGGTGTTCATGGTGGCTGGAACGCCCCGGTTGTGGCAAATCACCAGAAAAGTGCCGAGTTCGGCGGCGACGGCCGGCATCTCCAGATCGTATCCGAGCATGCTTACGTCGTTTATCATGGCGGCTCCGGCCGCGACCGCGGCCCGGGCAACGACACTTTTCCGGGTGTCCACACTGATGAACGCTTGAGGGCGGGCTTCGGCGATGGCCCGGATTACCGGCACCACGCGGGCGATTTCCTCGTTTTCCGGAACCGGCTGGGCGCCGGGTCGGGTGGATTCGCCGCCCACGTCTATGGCTTCGACGCCGGCGTCGATCATTCCGAGCGCGACCCGGCGCGCCTCCGACGGGTCAAGCCCGCCGGAGAACGAATCCGGGGTCACGTTAACGATCCCGAGAATTTTCGGCAGCTTATTCGTCGCCGTTCTCCGCGTTGGTTTCGCCGTCGGGAGCATCGGGCTTGGCGTCGCCGGCATCGGCCAGCCGCACCGCGCCGGTGATCCGGTCGCCGGAGTTAAGGTTCATTATCCTCACGCCGAAAGCGGCGCGTCCGGTGCGGCGGATTTCATCGGTGGGTATGCGTACCAGGAGGCCGCGTTCGGTGGTGACCAGCAGCTGGTCTCCGGGTACGATCTGGGCGGTGGAAACCACTTTGTCGTCCTCGCGCAGTTTTATGCTGACCACGCCCTTTGCGCCGCGGCGGGTCTTGCGATAACCGGTGACGCAGCTGCGTTTGCCCATGCCGTTGGTGGAAACCACCAGTATTTCCGGACCGATGCAGGGGGCGTCGTCATCCATTTCCGCGGGTTCCGCAGTATCTTCCTCTTCCGCCGGGGAACCGCCGAGATTTTCATGGACTACGGTCATGCTGACCAGATAGTCGTCTTCGAGTTTGAACCGCATGCCGGTGACGCCGCGGGCGGTACGCCCCATCGGACGGACCTCTTCGTCCGACTGATCGAAGCGGCAGGCCAGTCCGCGGGCGGTGGAGAGCACAACCTCGTCGCCGTTGCCGGTAACATCCACGCCGATCAGATCGTCGTCGTCTTCGATCGACAGAGCGCGCAGACCAACCTTACGCAGATTGGCGAAAGCCGCGAGCGGGGTCTTCTTGACATAACCCCGCCGGGTGGCGGTGATGATGAATTTGTTCTCGTCCTCGAAATCATCCTTGCACACCGTGAGCATGGCGCGGATGCGGTCGCCGGGTTCAACCTTGATGAGGTTGACGATCGCTTTGCCCTTGCTGGTGCGGGAGCCTTCCGGAATTTCATAGACGTTCAGCCAGTACATGAAGCCGCGGTCGGTAAAGAAGAAGATCAGGTCGTGGCTGTTGGCGTTGAACAGGTGTTCCACGAAATCCTCGTCGCGGGTTTCCATCGATTTGATGCCTTTGCCGCCGCGGTGCTGGGTCTGGTAGGTGTCGGCCGGGACTCGCTTGATGTAGCCGGTATTGGAGACGGTGATCACGCAGTTGTGGCGCGGAATCAGGTCGGCTATGTTGAGATCGGAGTCGTCGGAAATGATCTCGGTACGGCGGGGATCGGAATATTTGTTGCGGACTTCGATAAGTTCGTCCTTGACCACCTGAAGCCGTCTTTCACGACTGGCGAGAAGTTCCTTGCAGTAGGTAATGAATTTGGCCAGCTCGTCGAATTCCGCCTGGAGGTCGGCCACCGCGAGGTGGGTGAGCTGATGCAGCCGCATGTCAAGGATCGCATTGGTCTGGTCCACGGAAAGCTCGAAGCGGTCGCGCAGCTTCTGGGACGCCTCCTGGCGGGACTCCGATCCGCGGATGATTCCAACCACTTCGTCGATGTTGTTCAACGCAATCAGCAGGCCCTGCAGGATGTGCATGCGGGCCTCGGCCTTGGCCAGGTCGAATATGGTGCGGCGGGTAACCACTTCGAGCCGGTGGTCGATATATGCCTCCAGCACCTGAATCAGGTTCATCACGCGCGGGCGGTTGTTGTCCACCACCAGCATGGTGCAGCCGTAGCCGTTTTCCATCTGGGTATGGGCGTAGAGCTGGTTGAGCACCACCGAACCCATCGCGCCGCGCTTGATGTCGATTACCACCCGGATGCCGGTGCGGTCGCTGGATTCGTCACGCACGTCGGAGATGCCGGTTATCACTTTGTCGGTCACCAGTTCGGCGATGCGGCGCACCATCTGTTCCTTGTTGACCATATACGGAATCTCGGTGACGATGATACGTTCCTTGCCGTCTTTCTCCTCGATCATGGCGCGGGAACGCACCTTGCAGGAGCCGCGTCCGGTGAGGTAGAATTGACGGATCGGATAGCGGCCGCGCAGGATGGCTCCGGTCGGGAAGTCGGGGCCGGGCATCAGCTCCATCAGGTCGTCTATGGTGGCGGACGGGTCGTCCATCAGTTTTATGGTGGCGTCGATGACTTCGCCCAGGTTGTGCGGCGGGATGCTGGTGGCCATGCCCACGCCGATACCGGTGGTGCCGTTGACCAGCAACTGCGGGAAGCGGGCTGGCAGGACTTCGGGCTCCTGAAGGGTTCCGTCGAAGGTTGGCGTCATGTTCACGGTGTTCTTGTCGATATCCATGAGCATTTCGTCGGATACGCGCTCGAGGCGGCATTCGGTATAGCGGTAGGCGGCGGCGGAGTCGCCGTCGATGCTGCCGAAGTTGCCCTGGCCTTCCACCAGCGGCACCCGCATCGAGAAGGGCTGCGCCAGGCGGACCATGGCGTCGTAGACCGAACTGTCGCCGTGCGGATGGTAGTTTGCGATCACGTCGCCAACCACCTTGGCCGACTTGACGGTGGCGTGGTTCTTGGTAAAGCCCTGCTGTTTCATCGCGAACAGGATGCGGCGGTTCACCGGCTTGAGCCCGTCGCGGACGTCGGGAATCGCGCGTCCGACGTTGATACTGAGCGAGTACTGCAAATATGCAGTATGCATGATATCTTCGATGTTTACCGGAAAGTCTCTGGTGGCAATTTCGCTCATAGGTACAACTTTCGATTTCTTTCCGCCCCCTTCCGGAGCGGCGGTTGGCACTCTTACTATTATATTAAGAGAAATATACCCTTGTTTCCGCGAATTTCAAGCAGAAAATTCAAGAATCGCGAATATAATTGGGGTGTTTTTGAGCGGCGTCGGCCGGCCGGTTTGGGGAAGGGGGCGGAGTCCCGCCCCCGGGGGCGCTTACAGGTTCGTATCCAATCCCAAATCAGCTTCGTCGGTGGCGGTGGGTATGGCCCGGTTTATATTGAAAAACGGCATAAACCCATCGTCGTCAAAATTCAGGAGCCCGATCTGAATGCCGCCGTCATCGGTGGGGCCGGTACCGTTGATAAGGCCGAACTGCACCCCGCTGTTGGCGGCGATGTTGAATACCCCGAGTTGAAGGCCGAAGTTGTTTCTTTCGCTGGCGGACATAAGAACCGGGATGACGGTATTGAATATGCCGAGTTCCACTCCATAGTTGTTTTCGGAATAATTGTACAGCCCGCCGGCGGCCAGGCCGTAGTTGTTCCGGTTGAGGGTGACCAGTCCGGCGCACAGACCGTAGCTGTTCTTCGCTCCGGCGGTCAGACTTGCCCCGATGCCGATGAAGTCGTCGGCGCCGCTTGTAAACGGCCCCATGAGGCCGTAAACCGAAGGCATGGAGTTTTCCGCGTCGCCGGTAACGGCTAGCATCAGCGGGCCGGGAAGCCCCATTTGCACCGGGGTCCAGGTGATCTCAACCAGTCCGTGCGGGGACGCGCATCCGGCCAGCAGGGCTGCGGCAAAAAGGCAAGCAAGTTTTTTCATACACCGATCCTCCTTGAAGACTTACAATAGTGCGGATATGGTGAAAAACAAGCAGCCCGCCGTTGCCGGCGGGCTATTATTTCGGAAAAAACGGCAGTCGGAACGTTTCCGGCCACCATCATGCGAAGCGGATGGCTCCGGCAAGTCCGCTTGAGCTAGCTGTCCTTGCCGGCGTCGCTTTCGCGCAGCGCGGCCCGTCGGATTTTCCCGTTGGTGGTTTTGGGCAGCGCCTCAACGAATTCGACCAGCCGCGGATATTTGTATGGCGCGGTGTTGGTCTTGACGTAATTCTGAATCTCCTTCTTCAGTTCGTCGGTGCCGACGGTGCCGCGCGTGAGCACAACGGTGGCTTTGACCACCTGGCCGCGCACCGGGTCGGGGGCCCCCGTAACCGCACACTCCAGCACGTACGGAAGCTCCATAAGGATGCTTTCGATTTCGAACGGGCCGATCCGGTAGCCGGAGCTTTTGATCACGTCGTCGGTGCGGCCGTGGTAGTAGAAATAGCCGTCTTCGTCGCACCAGGCGGTGTCGCCGGTGTGGTAGTAACCGTTGCGCCATGCCTCGGCGTTGGACTGGTCGGTGCAGTTGTAGCAGCGGAACAGGCCGACCACCTCGTCCGGGCGCGCCTTCACCGCGATCTCGCCGATTTCGCCGGCCGCCACCGGGCGGTCGTCCTGATCTACCAGCTCCACCTTGTATTCCGGGGAGGCCTTGCCCATCGAGCCCGGCTTGGGGGTTGAGCCGACCAGGTTGCCGATCAGCATGGTGGATTCGGTCTGGCCGAACCCTTCCATGATCTTCAAGCCGGTTGCCCGCAGAAATTGCTGGTAAACTTCGGCGTTGAGCGCCTCACCGGCGGTGGTCGCGTATTTCAGCGAAGAGAAGTCGTATTTGGAGAGGTCCTCCTTGATGAAGAAGCGGTACATGGTGGGAGGAGCGCAGAAGGTGGTGATGTTGAAGCGCTTGAACATCGGCAGGATGTCGGCCGGGTCGAAGCGGTCGAAGTCGTAGGTGAAGATGGCGCCTTCGGAGAGCCACTGTCCGTAGATTTTGCCCCACAGCGCCTTGCCCCATCCGGTGTCGGAGATGGTGAAATGGAGACCGTCGGGATCGACGTTCTGCCACCAGCGGGCGGTTATGATATGCCCCAGACTGTAGGTGTTGCTGTGGATGACCATCTTGGGATAGCCGGTGGTTCCGGAAGAGAAGAACATTATGGATGGGTCGTCGGCCCGCAGTTCCGCGGGGCGTTCGAATTCGGCCGGGAACGCGGGATATTCGCGGTCGAAGTTGAGCCAGCCGGGGCGGTCGCCGTTGACCATTATCTTGATTGCGAGGCAGGGAGCGGCGGGCATGGCAAGCTCGGCATGGTGTGCGATTTCCTCGTCGCCGGAGCAGATCAGCGCCTTGATGTTCCCGGCTGTGAAGCGGTATTCGAAATCATGCTGCATGAGCTGGTTGCTGGCCGGAACCGCCACCGCGCCCAGACGATGCAGCGCGTTCAGAATGTACCAGAACTGGTGGTGGCGTTTGAGCACCAGCATAACGCGGTCGCCGCGGCCGATGCCGAGGGAGGCGAAGTAGTTGGCGGCGCGCTTGGACTCTCGCGAAATGTCGCCGAAGGTGAAGTCGCGCACTTCGTGGTGCTTGCTGACCCATTTCATCGCGAGTTTGTCCGGATTCTTCGCGGCCAGCACGTCCAGAACGTCGAACGCGAAATTGTAGTTTTCGGGATAGTGGTACGAAACCTTGGAGAGCAGGCCGGTTTTGTCGAATTCCTCGGTCATGAACTGCTGGTAGAGCAACCCGTCGCGCCGGAATCCGTGTTTGTGCATGGGTTCGTGCACGTACTCATGCTCCCCGACCAGTGCGCTTTTGATCACCACCGCAAGGAACACGCACTCCTTGCCGCCGGTGGCGACCATGCCGTGAAGACGGCCGGAGTCATAATAGACGCTGTCCCCGGGGCCGAGTATCTCGATCTTGTCTTCGAACTGGCACTTGAGTTGCCCTTCCAATATGTAGTCGAATTCCTGCCCGGCGTGGCTGGAGAGGTGTATCGGGGAGGTGTCGTCGGTGAACGGCGCCCGCACCACGAATGGCTCGGCACTGCGGTTTTTCATCCGGGCGGCCTGATGCAGATATTCGAACCCGGCGCGGCGCTTGATCGGAGTGCCTTCGCCGGAGCGTACGAGAGTATAGCCGGAAAGTTTCGGAGATTCGCCGGTGACGAACGCGCTGATGTCAACATTGAACCGCTCGGCGCAGCGAAGCAGGAAAGTGAAAGAGCTGTCCAATTCGCCGGACTCGTGCTTGAGGTATTCTTCCACTGAAATATTGTGCAATTCGGCCATTTCGGTCGGGGAAATGTCGAGCGTGGTCCGCGCTTCGCGGATACGACGGCCCATCTGCACCAGCTGATTTTCCATTAGGTGACTCCGTTTCTTGTAAATGGATTTATTTAAGATAACATGCAAAGGGGGCGTTGTCAATTTTTTTTCGTCCGCTATGCCGCCCGTTTCCACCGAGGGGTTGAAAATGTCGGCTGAGCGTGATATAATACAGCCGTTTTTCACACTAAAGGAGGTGTTTTATGAAAGTTCTGCTGTTCAACGGCAGTCCGCATCGGGACGGCTGCATTTTTACGGTGCTGAGCGAAATAGCTGGCGTTCTAGCCGAAAACGGGGTGGATTCGGAAATAATCCACATTGGGAACAAGCCGGTTAGAGGATGCATCGACTGCCGCCACTGCGCGGACGGCAACGGTTGCGTGTTCAAAGACGAACTTTACACGGAGTTTGTCGGGAAGATCGAAGAGTGCGACGGTCTGATCATCGGTTCGCCGGTCTACTATGCCGGCCCGGCCGGCAGCGTGTGCGCCATTCTCGACCGGGTATTTTTCTCATCCGGAAGCAAACTGCGCTACAAACCGGCGGCTTGCGTGGTGAACTGCCGCCGCGGCGGCGCGAGCGCGGCGTTCGACCGGTTGAATAAATATTTCACCATCAACCGTATGCCGGTGGTGTCTTCGGTATACTGGAACGCCACCCACGGCAACACCCCCGAACAGGTCAGGCAGGATTTGGAAGGCATGCAGATAATGCGGACGCTCGGTCATAACATGGCTTATCTGCTTAAATCGATTGCCAAATCCGGCGAACCGCACACCGAGGAAACGGAGCGTGTCTGGACCAACTTCATCCGCTGAGGTCGCTCGATGGGGGCCTTAATTTAAGGAATAGCGGCGGCCGGGTTTTGCCCGGCCTTTTCTATGCCGTTCCGGCGGATCTTTTTCCGCGGCGGTCACGGTATTTGCGCACCAGATTTATCACGAATATATAGGTTATCGGCGTCATGACGGCGGTCAGCAGCGCGCCGCCGACGAAAAACGGCACCGCGAACTCCCATCCCAGTTCCAGCAGTTTACGGAAGCCCGCCACCATGCCGTCATGTTCGGAAATCCTGATCATGGAGTGCATTTCACCGACGATTTTGCCGTATGTGAGATTTCCACGTATGATCCAGTTGCCCACGAAACACTGTATCGGGTAGATGATGAAAATGGTGAAATGATTGGTCAGCAGCGTGCCAACGGTGGCGCCGATTTTACTGCATCTGAGCAGAAACGCCAGCGGCAGCGAGATCATGAGCTGAAGCCCGAACGGGATAAGACACCCGCAGAACATGCCCAGCGCCCAACCGCGCGCAATATATTCCGGCGTTGCGTTTTCCCTCAGAATCTTACCGCGCAGCCGCGCATATTTTCGGATAATCCAACGTTTCAACCTTTACCTCCATATTGCATTTACGGTCCAAGTAATGTAGCACGAACCTGCGGATTTGCAAGGATGCGGCGAGGCTATTCGGCGTTCAGCTCGGAGAAGGAAAGCGGTTTGAACTTGGCGATCTCGGCTTCGCGCATGGCGGGGTCGGCCGCCAGGTATTTCCAGCGCACGAAATCGAAATCGCACTCCAGATAGTTCCGTAGCCACGGGTACTCCAGCCGGAAGCGGATCGGGTAGGATTCGAATATCCACGGTTGCTTTTCCAGCAGCAGCGCCACCATTTTCTTGTACAGGGCGGTGCGTTCCGGCGAATCCGGCATGGTCAGGCACTGTTTGTACATGGCGTCGAATTCCGGGTCGCGGAAGTTGGTGCGGTTGCAGCCGCCGTTGGCGTTGCCGCTGTAAAACAGCTGGAGGAAGTTTTCGGCGTCCGGGTAGTCGCCGGCCCAGGAGAGGCGGAACAACTGGAGTTCGCCGCGCTTGAGTTTTTGGAAGAACAGCGGCGAATTATTGAGCACTACTTTGACTTCGATTCCGATCTTGCGCAGATCGGCGGCCATCAGTTCGCCGAGCTGACGGTGCAGGGGGGAGTTGCCATTGAGATCGAAAGTAAGTTCAAGCGGCTTGCTGGTGGCGGGATCGATACCGCCGGGATAGCCGGCGATTTCCAGTTGGCGCCTGGCCTCGTCGAGGTCAAAATGGTTGTAGGGGTTGCGCATGGCGGGATCGAAGCCGTCGACGCCCGGAGGAAGCGGCCCGGGCGCTGGCTCCATCTGCATGTTGGAATGTTCGATGCGCGACTCCAGATTGAAAGCCAGATTTATGGCGCGGCGGAGCGCGATATTGCCGCCAAGTTTCGGATCGTCGAAATTATAGCCGATGTACTGTATCTCGAAGCCCGGCTGGCGCAGCAGGGTTATGCCGCGGTCGGTCAGCGCCGGGGAGATGGTACCGGCACGCGAAAGTACCACGTCGAGGTTGTCCTTGTCGAGTCGGCTGATGTCCAGTTTGCCTTGCAGGAACAGCATCCACGAGCTGAAAGCCTGACGTATGCAATAGCATTCGAGCCGGTCGGCCAGCGGCAGACGGTGGGTGCGGTCGGCGGGGTCGGCGGCTTCGGGGAAATACTCTTCACGGAATTCGGAGAAACGGTCGAAGAAGATATGGTGGTCGCGCTGCCAGTCCGCCAGCACGAACGGTCCGGAGCCGATCGGGTGCCATGCGAAGTCGGAACCGTAATGCTCGACCGCGCGGCGTGAAACCACCGCGCAGCCGGGCATGGCCAGCATGTAGATGAAACGCGGATCGGGCCGGGTGAGGTGGATGGCGAAGCGTCGGGCGTCGATGATCTCGAATCCGGCCGGCGGGTTGTTGTAGCAGGAATAGTCGCCTTCCGGCATTGCGGCGGTGCGGCTGTAGAATTCGTCCAGCCCCACGATTTTGCCGCGCAACAGCCAGTAACTGGAGCTGTGCATGCGGGCGTCGGCCAGCCGCAGCAGCGAGAAAACCACATCGGAACTGGAAACCTTGCGAGTGGTGCCGTCAAAGCATGGGTCGGGGTGGAAAAGCAGGTCGTCGCGAAGCTCGAACTCGTAGGTCTGGAAGTTGTCGGACACTCGCGGCATCGCGGTGATCATCGACGGCTTCAGCACATATGGACGTTTGACGTAATCGTACTGAACCAGCGTGTCGAACAGCGCGGTCACGATATTGCTGCTGGCAAGATCGCCGGCCAGCACCGGATCGAGCGTCTTGACCCGTTCGCCGTCGGACGTCCGTACGATGACCTGAGTTCGTTTCGCCCTCCCGGATTCCGCCGAAGTCGGCCTGGCAAGCAAGTATGCCGCCAATACCGCCGCGATCAACGCCGTCGACACGGCGATATAGCGCGGACGATGTCCGTTTTTGCGCGGCAACCAGTGGAAAAGCTGCCGGAAACGCGGTTCGCGGCGTCCGGGCATTTACGCCTCAGCCGCGAGCCGCGGCCAGCCGTTCGCGCGCATATTTTAGCAGGGCCTCGGTCTCGTTCCAGGATATGCATTCGTCGGTGATCGAGATATCCGGAGCGGGGTGGCCGCCGGCCGGGATGTTCTGCGCTCCGGACTGCAGATAGCTTTCCAGCATCAGACCAACGATCGCGTTTTCGCCTTTGGCGACCTGTTCCACGCTGTCCTTGAACGCGACATGCTGCTTGGAACTCAGCTTGAAGCTGTTGGCGTGGCTGCAGTCCACCACCACCGCCTGCGGCAGCTGTGCCTTGGCCAGCGCAACCTTCAGGAAGGCGATGTGTTCGGCCCCGTAGTTCGGGCCGGTGTTGCCGCCGCGCAGCACCACATGAACATGGGGGTTGCCCTTGGTGCGGAACACGCCCACGTGACCGTCTTCGAGAACGCCGATGAAACTGTGGCGGCTGCGGGCCGCCTTTATGGCATCAATCGCGATCTGGATGGAGCCGTCGGTGGCGTTTTTGAACCCGACCGGCATCGAAAGGCCGCTGGCAAGCTGCCGATGGGTCTGACTTTCGGTGGTCCGTGCTCCGATGGCTGCCCAGCTGACCGTGTCCGCGATGTACTGCACCAGGATCGGGTCCAGCACTTCGGTGGCCACCGGCAACCCGAGGTCCACGATTTTAAGCAGCAGGCGGCGGGCCATGAAGATGCCGCGCTCGATATTGTAAGAACCGTTGATGTCGGGGTCGTAAATCAGTCCCTTCCAGCCGACGGTGGTGCGGGGTTTCTCGAAATAGACGCGCATGATCACAAAAATCTGGTCGGAAACCTCATCGGCGAGCTTCTTCAGCTTGGCCGCGTATTCGAGCGCCGCCGCGGGGTCGTGGATGGAGCAGGGGCCGACGATGGCCATAAGCCGGCGGTCGCGGCCGTCGATGATGTCCATCACCGTCTGGCGGTGTTCGGCGACTCTTGCCACCGAAGCCACGCTCATGGGCAGTTCGCTGCACACCTGCAGCGGAGCCGGAAGCAGGCTCATGCTTTCAATATTCAAGTTGGTGATCTTGCGCATCTTGCACCTTTGCTGTTTTGCTTTTCAACTTAATTCAATAATATAGCACGAAAGGCATAAAAGGTAAAGCGGCGGAACGGATTTTCGGTCGATTAATGGACCGGGAAATACGCCGGGAAACCAACCGGAGCGCCGGAAAGCGGCGGGAAGGCCGATTTTAAGCGTTATATTTTACGCGGAATTGCTTGCATTGGACGGAGTGACGGTTTATATTTAGCCCGAAATATACAACGGAGGCGGCCGCAAAACATGAAACTGTCGCATAAGTTCACGGTATATACCGTGGTAATCACCATGCTGCTGGCCGTTACCGGCGTGATCGCCGCGGTTTACGGAACCAGCCAGTCGGTGGCAAGTTACGAGCCTGCCGTTTATCCCGAAAGCCTTTATGAAGCCATTGTGATGGTGTTCAATCGCGTGGCTTCCAATCCGGCGGAGCTGGCCAATCACCTGTTCTACATTATTACCATCATCGGCTTCGGCGTCACGCTGCTGGTGGTGCTAAAACTGCGCCGCAAACTGTTGCGGCCGCTGCTCTCGGCGGTGAAGTTTTCTCTGGCGCTTGCCGACAACCAGTTTCCGCCAAAACTTCAGGCGCCGGACGAGAAGAACGACGAGATCAACGAGCTGATTTCTTCGCTTAACTTCATGCGCGACCGGCTTCAGAGCACTTTCCTCAAGCTTCAGGCAAGTCACGAGAGTGAGAAGAATGCCCGTCTGTCCAGCGAATTGCTAACCCAGATGCGCACCGGATACATTCAGCATATCGTGCCGGACGTCTTCGAGTGCATAGACGTCATATCGAACAATATGGAGATCATCCGGCGCGAGCTTAAGCCATCACCGAAGGAACGCGAAGTCACGCTTGCCGGAATGCGCCGGGCGCTTAAGATGCTCGAACGTCACTTCAACCGGCTTATGGAACTCAGCAAAATCGGCCTCGGAAAAGATAAAGTGGTGCCGGAAAAACTGAGATGCTTCGAATTTCTCGATTTTGTGGTCAGGTACAGTGCGGAACTGTTCGACCCGCGCGGCATCCGCATCGAGACCGACTACAACTCGGGCATGCCCGCCAGCATCACCGCCGATCCCCAGATATTGCGCATGCTGCTTACAATGGCCATTCACGTGGCGGCGGACAACGCCGAGCCCGGAGAAATCGTCCATTGCTGCTGCTTCTCGGAGGGGGGGCAGATCGTGTTCGAAATCCGTGATTCGAAGCAATCCGAGCCCCGCGATTACCTCATCCAGCTTTATGACGAGTTCGTGAATTCCGCCGCCGATATTTCACAGGCGGACAAACGGCTAACCAATCTTCTGGTGCTTCGTGAATGGGTGCATGCGCTCGACGGCCGTATCGAATTGTCCGACAAAGGGGACAACTTCAATATACGGGTAAGACTTTATTTCAACGAATGGGAGCTTTCCGACAATTCCGCGCCTGAGGCCACCTTCTCCCGCCGTCTTTCCAACAACGCCAGCCTGGATTCCGGCGAAGACCTGTTCGAACCGGTGCCGGCCCGGATACTTTTGGCCGAATCGAATCACGACCTTGCCGATACCGCCAGGATATTGCTTGAAGCCGACCGTCACACCGTAAAAATTGTGTCCAACGTTGCCAGTCTGCTTAGCGAGGCCGCCGCCGAACGTTATGATGCGATAGCGATATCGCTGCATGTTTCCGAAAGCGCACTGCGCAAAATGGTGGAAAACATTCGGTCCGAGGGCAATCCCAACCGCCGCACGATCATCGCCGTGATCTCTTCCAGCCAGCTGCTCAAGCGCGACGACTTCAAGCCTGAGGAAGTGAAGTATTTCGTCACCCGTCCGGTCAATTTCCAGATGTTGCGCCAGATTGCTGGCCGCTGCCATGTTGCCGCCGCCGACTGACCGCATAGGCCGCGCACAGTATTAGCACCGGCTGTACGGCCATCCTGAACCGCCAGTCCAGGTTTCCGGCCGGAAGCAGCCAGAAATAGCTTATCGTCAGCAGAACCGCCGCCAGCATCCTCCAGTGTCTGCCCATCGCCATTCGTATTATCCCGGCAGCGGTCAGCAGGATAAACGCAAGATACCAGACACAATAGACCGCCACCGCCGTGGCGACTTTCCAGTTGGCCCCTCCAAAATAGGCGCGCACCGCCGCACCAAGGCCTTCACTGTGCAGCACGTCCAGCGTGCCGCGGTTCCCGGCGGTGATCCCCAGGCGTTCCAGAAGCGGCGTAATGTCCGGCAGCCAAAAATTCTGGAGGTCGGAAAGCATGGTCATAAAAAAATCACCTTTGTGGTCTCGTATATAGTCCAGCGACTGTTGCGCGGCGACAGCGTTTGCCGAGAATATGTCGCCGCCGTATTCGCCTCGCCGTTCCATATCCTGCGCCAGCTTCGCCGCGCAGATGATCCGCGCATTGTCGATGCTGTATCCGCCGGCGTTCGCCATGGAGCTCGCCACTTTATAGAAGTATATATAATGTCCCTCGTGCGATGTGTAGGCGAAGTGTCCCCATATCGCCTGATTGCGGACGCACCATACCAGCACCAGAAGATTGGCCGTCAATATGAACAGAACCGCCTTCCACCATTTCATTCGCGGGCGCAGCAGAATCAGCGCGAACAACAGTTCCGGAATCCACAACAGCAGCGCCGCCGGGCGTATTGCCGTCGCCATTGCCAGCATTGCGGCCGAACAAAGATATTCCCGCCGTCGCAGCAGCTCGAGATTGAGCATGACGAACAGCATGAACGGCATTTCGCTAAGCGCGGAGGCGGCCAGCGCGGGGATTCCGGCCGATCCGGCAATCAGAGCCAGCACAACGGCGCGGTTCAATTTCAATTCTTGCGCCATATTCAACAGGAGCACCGTAAGGAAATACAGCGAAACCAGATTGACCGCGAGATACGCGTATTTGCCGGCGGCCAGCCCGGCGAACCACAGCAGCGCCGGATATCCCGGCGCGCGCCAGCCGGGAGCGACGGCGGTGCCGCGTTCGAAACCTGACATGAAGTTTTTGCCGAGCGCAAGGTAGTCCGCCGAATCCGGGAACGGCTGGAACCCGATTCCGCCGTATGCCGCCGTCGCCAACGCCGCCGCCATCGGCAGCAGAGCCCAAAACCAACCGCTGTTCAAAAATTTTTTCATGAATGTAATGTATCTCCGGTTGCGGCAAAAAGCAAGCAAGCCGCCGGACGGGGTCGCTTGGCTGTTGAAACCGGCGTTTTCGAGGCGGGTTGGTTAAATATTTTTTTATCGATTTCCCCATTAATTTTTTTGACTTTTTCCGGATACGGCGGTATATTATAATCTCTGAAATGATTGCAATAAGTTTTCCAAAGATTTTACAAACCGGCGCAAGCCAAAATGTGAGGGAAAAGAAAATGGTTAAGATTGGTATCAATGGTTTCGGACGCATCGGCCGTCTGGTCTTCCGTGCCGCCCAGAGTCGCAAGGACGTGGAAGTGGTTGCGATCAACGACCTGCTCGATGTGGATTACATTGCCTACATGCTGAAGTATGACTCCGTGCACGGCGCCTTCCAGGGCACCATCGAAGTTACTCCCGATCAGCAGCTGATCGTCAACGGCAAGAAGATCCGTGTGACCGCTGAAAAGGATCCCGCCATGCTGAAGTGGGGCGAAATCGGCGCCGACTATGTGGTCGAATCCACCGGTCTGTTCCTTTCCGCCGACAAGGCCGAAGCCCATCTTCAGGCCGGCGCCAAGAAGGTTGTGATGTCCGCTCCGAGCAAGGATGCTACTCCGATGTTCGTGATGGGCGTCAACCACAAGAGCCTCACCAAGGAGATGAACATCGTCTCCAACGCTTCCTGCACCACCAACTGCCTCGCCCCGATCACCAAGGTTCTGAATGACAACTTCGGCGTGGTCGAAGGCCTGATGACCACCATCCATGCCGCCACCGCCACCCAGAAGACCGTCGACGGCCCGTCCAAGAAGGACTGGCGCGGCGGCCGTGGTATCCTCGGCAACATCATTCCGTCCTCCACCGGCGCCGCCAAGGCCGTCGGCAAGGTGATTCCGGAACTCAACGGCAAGCTGACCGGCATGTCCTTCCGCGTGCCGACCCCGGACGTGTCCGTGGTCGACCTGACCTGCCGCCTCGCCAAGCCGGCGACCTACGCTGAAATCTGCGCCGCCATGAAGAAGGCTTCCGAAGGCGAACTCAAGGGCATCCTCGGCTACACCGACGAGGCCGTGGTTTCCACCGACTTCACCAGCGATCCCCGCACCTCCATCTTCGACGAGAAGGCCGGCATCGCGCTGAACGACAATTTCGTGAAGATCGTCTCCTGGTATGACAACGAGTGGGGCTACTCCAACAAGGTTGTCGACCTGATCTGCTATATGGCGAGCCTCTAATTCGGGCGTAACCTCAAGCAATCCCGAAGCCCGAAGAATAAATCCTTCGGGCTTTTTTACTTCAAGGAGAAAATATCATGATGAATATCAACAAAAAGACTGTCAAGGACATCGATCTCAAGGGCGCCAACGTGGTCATGCGCGTTGACTTCAACGTGCCGCTCAAGGACGGCAAGGTCGCGGACGATACCCGTATCCGCGCCGCTCTTCCCACCATCAATTACATTCTGGAACAGGGTGCCAAGCTGGTGCTGCTGACCCACCTCGGCCGTCCGAAGGGGGAAGTGGTCGCGGAGTTCTCGGTGAAGCCCGCCGCCGACCATCTGGCCGCGCTGCTCGGCAAGCCGGTGAAGTTTGTCGGAGACTGCATCGGCGAGGCGACGGAAGCCGCCGCCAAGGCGCTCAAGGCCGGCGAGATACTCGTCTGCGAAAATACCCGCTTCCACAAGGAAGAGGACCTCAAGTGCAAGACTCCCGAGGACAAGGAAGCCATGCGCGGTTTTGCCGCAAAGCTGGCCAAGCTCGGCGACATCTATGTTAACGACGCGTTCGGTACCGCTCACCGCGCCCACGCTTCCACCGCCGTCATCACCGAGTTTCTCGACAAGTCCAAGTGTGTGGCCGGTTTCCTGATGGACAAGGAACTTCAGTACCTCGGCAAGGCGGTCGCCAACCCGCAGCGCCCGTTCGTGGCCATCATCGGCGGCGCGAAAGTCTCCGGCAAGCTCGAAGTCCTCCGTTCCCTGATGGAAAAGGTCGACACCATCCTGATCGGCGGCGGCATGGCCTACACCTTCCTCAAGGCGCTCGGCCACAATATCGGCAACTCCCTCTGCGAGGATGAATTGCTCGACACCGCCAAGGAAACCCTGGCTTTGTCCAAGGAAAAGAAAGTCAAGTTCATGCTGCCGGTCGACAACAAGGCCGCCGACAAGTTCGACAACGCCGCCAACACCCAGATCGTCGGCAACGACATCCCGGCCGGCTATATGGCCCTTGATATCGGCCCCCAGACCATCAAGCTCTACTCCGCCGAAATCGCCAAGGCCAAGACCGTGGTTTGGAACGGCCCGATGGGCTGCTTCGAAATGCCCAACTTCGCCGAAGGCACCATGGCCATCTGCAAGGCCGTTGCCGATGCCGATTGCGTCAGTATCATCGGCGGCGGCGACAGCGTCGCGGCGGTGAATCAGTCCGGTCTTGCCGGCAAAATGTCCCACATCTCCACCGGCGGCGGCGCTTCCCTCGAATTTCTCGAGGGCAAAGACCTTCCCGGTGTCTCCTGTCTGGCCGACGCTTAGTTCAGCCGGCCTGCGCGGGTGCTTTTGCGCCTTGCTTCGGGTAACTCGCGTACAGTCGTACGCTTCGCCCTCGCAAAACGCAAAATCTCTCCGCGCATTTCCGGCTGAACGGGGTGGTTCGGGGGCGCGCTTGCTTTGCTCGCGCGCTTTTGGGTGAGGGGCTTGCCGCCCCTCACGCTCCCGGCTGATATGATGGTTGTTTTGTTCCGCCTGCCTTGCTTGCGGAACTTTTTTTATGGTGCTTGCCGGTTCCGCACGGGAAAGTGCATCATAATCTTTATGGATAAAAAAATGCCCGGACAAAGCCGGGCGATGTTCGGGAGTTGCTGGACATTTTGTCCGGTGTGACTGAAAGCCGCCGCCGCACAAAGCCGAGCCGTGCGGAATAGTGGGTCGTCTTTTGTGCGCGATCCGTTACTTTGCCGAATCAGAACTCTTCCAGCCGGCAACCGATGGAAGCCAGTTTTTCCGGAAGACATTCATAGCCGCGATAGATTACTTCGCAATTGTTTATCACGCTTTCGCCGTGGGCGCATATCGCGGCGATAAGCAGAGCCATGCCGGCCCGTATGTCCGGGCTGGGCAGCTGGGTGCCGTGAAGAGTGGCGACGCCGGATATGACGACGCGGTGGGGGTCGCAGACGATGGCGTTGGCTCCCATGGCAATCAGGCGGTCTACGAAGTAGATGCGGCTCTCGAACATCTTTTCGAAAAACAGCACCGAGCCTTGGGCCTGTGTGGCCATGACGATTGAGCAGCTCATCATGTCGGATGGATACTGGGGCCATGGCCCGTCGGAGATTTCTGGAATATGACCGCCCATGTCGTTGGTGACTTCGAGCCGCTGGCCGCCCGGCAGAAACACTCGGTCGGGGTGGACTTCCATTTTGATATTGAAGCGTTCGAACACGCGGCGCAGCATCCAGTAGTTGCGCGGCGAGGTGCCGCGGACGGTCAGTTCACCGCCGCGGGCGGCGGCAAGAGCCAGAAAGCTGCCGGCTTCTATATGGTCCCCGCAGACGGTATAGTCCACGCCGTGGAGCTTCCTGACGCCTTCTATTTCCAGTGTATTGCTGCCGAGTCCGGAGATTTTTCCGCCCATGGCGTTCAGCAGGTTTCCGAGGTCGGTGACGTGGGGTTCACTGGCGGCGTTGCGCAGGATGGTAATGCCTTCGGCGGTGGCTGCGGCCAGCATGATCTGCTCGGTGGCGGTTACGCTGGCCTCGTCGAGAAACAGTTCGGTGCCTACGAGTCCGTGAGGTGTTTCGAACTGGTAGCGTTCTCCGTAGACTGCGACCGCGCCCAGCTTGGTAAGACCGTAGAAATGTCCGTCCAGTCTCCGGCGTCCGATCACATCGCCGCCCGGCGGGTATAGCACCGCGGCACCGCAGCGGGCGGTAAGCGGTGCGGCGAACAGGATGCTGGTACGGGTGTCGCTGCACGCTTCGCGCGATATTTCGTGCGAGGTGATATTGGCGGCATGGATTTCGGCCACGCCGTCTTTGAAGCTGACCTCTGCTCCGAGGTCGGCGACGATTTTAAGCATCGAGCGCACGTCGAGGATGTCCGGCATATTGCGAAGCACCACCGGCTCGTCGGTCAGGATGCTTGCGGCGATTATCGGCAATGCGGCATTCTTGTTGCCGCTTATGCGGATTTCGCCGGAGATTTGCGACCGGCCCCACACCCGCAGCTTGGTCATTTTTTAACTCCTTAACCGTATTACGTTTGAATTGTTGACAGCAAATTTTTCCGCGGCCGCGAAAGCGGCGTCCGCCGGAACGGCGGTAAAAGTGAAAAACACCTGATCGGCGGTCTTCACCTGCTCGAGGAACCGTTCGCGATTGGCGGCGTCGAGTTCCCCGGTTACATCGTCCACCAGTACCACCAGCGGCCGCCTGCCGCCGGATTTCCGGCGCAGCAGATTGTAGGCGGCCAGTTTCAGACATACCGCAATTTTCCGCCGTTGTCCGCTCGATGCGAAGCTGCGCATTGCCTCTCCGCGCAAGGTCAGCATGAAATCATCAAGCTGAGGTCCGGACAGCGTGCAGCCGCGCTTGATCTCTTTTTCGCGGTCACGGCAGAGCTGTTCGCGCAAATCGGAGGCCGAATCCGCCCATGCGTCCGGTCGGTACTGCACGGCGAACTCGAAGTCAGGGTCGTCCTTCAGCAGTTCCGCGGTCTCGGCCGCAACCAGGTTGGCAAACAGCTTGCGGCGTTGCATCACATACAGCGCGTTTTCGGCCATGACCGGCTCGAAAGCCTGGGCCATGGCGCTGGCGGCGCGGCCGCGCTTGAGCGCATTGTTCCGCTGTGTAAGCGCCGAGTTGTAATGGTACAGTCGCTTCCGGTAAACCGGATCAAGCAGAGACAGGTACATATCCGCGAACCGTCGCCGCCCGGAGGCGCTGCCGGAGACCAGCATTACGTCTTCCGGGGCGAATGCGACCGGCAAGGCCAAGTCGATGAAATCGCTGCTTTTGCCGACCGCGCGGCTGTTGCGCCGGAGGTTGCGTGCACCGTCGGAGCCCATGCTTACTGTAAGCTCCTCTTTCCAGATTCCTCTCTCAAGCAACCCCCTTAGCTCCATTGAGCTTTCGCCATGGCGCACCAGTTCGCGCGAGGCGGGGGTGCGGAAGCTGCGCAGCATGGTCAGAAAGAAAACGGCCTCAAGCAGATTGCTCTTGCCCGCGCCGTTGGCGCCGCAAAACACCGTCCACGCGGAGCCGAATTCGATCTTCTGCTCCGCGTACGACCGGAAGTTTTTTAACGACAACTCTTTGAGCATGAGCCGCCAATGCGGGTTCTCAACGGTTGCGCATCGGCATGATCACATAGAGGAAACCGTCGGAACCGTCCATCGCCACCGGGCTGATGCCGTCGTTCAGGTTCACGGTCACGCTTTCGGCGGTCGCGGCGCGGAGCGGTTCGGCCAGGAAAGCGGGATTGAACGAGACTTCGATCGGTTCACCGGAGTACTCTATTTCCACAATGGCCGTGCCTTCGCCGATCTCGGCGCTGGCGGCCTGGAGTCTGAGCTGGTTATTCTCGAATGTGAGCACGATAAAACTGTTGTTGTCGGACAGCAGCTGAGAGACCAGTTCGATCTTGTTGAGGAGCGCCTGAGCAGGCACATTGACCTGCGAGGCGAACCTGGCCGGGATGACCTGGCGGTAATTGGGGTAGTTGCCTTCGATCAGCTTGGTGGAGACGACCACGGTGTCGGTGATGAAGGCGGCCTGCTTGTCGCCGATTTCGAGAGTGACTTTCTCTTCGCCGTCGGCAAGACGCTTGATCTCGTTGGCGGCGCGCAGCGGGATTATGACTTCGCCTTCGGTACCGGCGAATTCCTCGGGCAATTTTTCGACCACCGCCAGGCGCTTGCCGTCGGTGGCGACAAACGCCACGGAGTTGTCCTTGCAGGAGCAGAGCACGCCATGAAGCACCTTGCGGCTGTCATCCAGGCTTACCGCGTAGGTGATCTGGCTGAAGATGCGGCGGAGGTCGGACTCTTTGTAGATCAGTCGCCGCACCGGGGTGAACTGCATTTCGGCCGGGAACTCATCGGCCGGCAGGCCGAGCAGTTTGCAACGGCTGTTGCCGCAAACCAGCGATGCGTGATGGCGTTCGTCATTCTCGAACGAAAGATCGTCCTCGCCGAAACGGCTGACCAGCGCCAGGAATTTCTTGGCGGGCACGGTGGTGCGGCCGGCCTCGGCAATTTCCGCTTCCACCTCGGTGGAGATGCGGATTTCGAGGTCGGTGGTGGTTAGTTTGAGCTGTGCGCCTTCGGCTTCGATCAGAACGTTGCCGAGAATCGGCAGGGTGGAACGGTTGCCGATGGTGCTGATAACCCGCTGAAGCGCCTTCAACAGTTTCTCGCGGCTGACTTTGAATTTCATTTCTGCTTGACCCCCATAGTCATTATTGCCATAATATTTTTAATCGTAATGAAATTTATCTCCTTTTCCATGTTTTTCAACGCCGGATTGGAAAAAAAACGCTTTTATTGTGGTTATGGGCATATGTGCAAAACCGGATCCGCAATCCGTCGGGTTCATGTCTGTTCACATTGTATTTTCTTAAGTATGCGGCAGACTGCGCAATGAGGTTGAAACTTGATATTAACCTGTTTGTGTGAACAAAATGTTACGGTTTGACGAAAAAATGCTGGAAAACTTTGTAAAATCGCATTATAGTAACAATCAGCATTTGACGATGAAAGCAACCCAATGCTCTTGTTGCCGAATGTAAAAAACTAAGCCGATCCGTTTTACATCATCAACCGCGGAGGAAATCCGCAAAAACAGCAAGGGAAGGGTTGTAACCAACATGAACAACTACGCAACGAAGGTGATGGGGGGGCTCACGAAGAGCTTTCCCTGGGAGAAGGAGTTTCTCCAGAGCGTCGAGGAGATGCTCGGTACGCTCGGGAAACTGCTCGACCGCGATTCGAGGTATGAAAAATACCGTATACTCGAACGCATCACCATTCCGGACCGCATTGTGGCATTCCAGGTGCCGTGGCTTGACGACAAGGGCGACATCCAGGTAAACACCGGTTTCCGCGTCCAGTTCAACAACGCCATCGGGCCGTACAAAGGCGGTCTGCGTTTCCATCCGTCGGTTAACATCAGCATTCTTAAGTTCCTCGGATTCGAGCAGATATTCAAGAACTCTCTGACCACGCTGCCCATGGGCGGCGGCAAGGGCGGCAGCGACTTCGACCCGAAAGGCAAAAGCGAGAATGAAGTCATGCGTTTCTGTCAGAACTTCATGCGCGAGCTCTACCGCCACATCGGCGCCGACACCGACGTTCCCGCCGGCGACATCGGCGTGGGCGGCCGCGAGATCGGTTTCCTGTTCGGGCAGTTCAAGCGCATCGTCAACACCAACGAATGCGTGCTGACCGGCAAGGGCCTCGCCTGGGGCGGCAGCCTGATCCGGCCTGAAGCCACCGGCTACGGCAACGTCTATTTCGCCACCGAGATGCTTGCCACCCGCGGTGAGAGCTTCGAGGGCAAGAAGGTGCTTATTTCCGGTTCCGGCAACGTGGCTCAGTATGCGGCCGAAAAGGTCACCCAGCTCGGCGGCAAAGTGCTTACCCTTTCCGACAGCAACGGCACCATTCTCGACAAGGACGGCATCGACGCCGAGAAGCTGGCGTTCATCATGAACCTTAAGAACGTCAAGCGCGGCCGCATTCGCGAATATACCGAAAAGTACACCTCCGCGCAGTATTTCGACGGCGCCCGCCCGTGGGAAGTCGCCGCCTGCGACATTGCGCTGCCCTGCGCCACTCAGAATGAAATCAGCGCCGAAGAAGCTGTTGCACTGGTCAAGAATGGCTGCAAATGCGTTTCCGAAGGCGCGAACATGCCCAGCACGCCGGAAGCGATCGAGATATTCCAGAAGAACGGTTTGCTGTACGCTCCCGGCAAGGCTTCGAACGCCGGCGGCGTTGCCACCAGCGGCCTCGAGATGAGCCAGAACGCGATGCGGCTGAGCTGGTCTGCCGAAGAGGTGGACGCGAAGCTCAACGGCATCATGAAGGCGATTCACAACTCCGCCCGCAGCACCGCCGTCGAGTTCGGCGATCCCGACAACTATGTGCTCGGTGCGAACATCGCCGGCTTCCGCAAGGTTGCCGACGCGATGATCGCCGAAGGCATCTGACCGGTAACGGTTTCAATAAAAAAAGCCCGCTCCGTCACGGAGCGGGCTTTTTGTTTTCTGCCGGTCAGTCTTCGAGCGTCAGCCCGAGGACGTAGAAGGCGAACCCGTCGGGAGAGCCGGATAATTCGACCTTGGAAATCTCCTTGTCCGGGTGCGGGTTGACAACGCGGCAGCTCCACATCTTGTAGGGCTTGTCGCCGATTCCGACGCCGGAAGGCCAGGTGAGACAGTTGTCCGGGCGCAGATAGAAGTTGTAATCGTCCATCGGAGTGCCGGTCTCAATGCCGTAGCGCACCGGGAAATCGGCGTTGGTGCCGTCGGCGTAGAACAGCTTCACGCCGCCGATCCGGGTCTTGACCGGCGGGGTCAGCCCCATGGTGGTGCTGAGCACGTCCAGCGCTTTTGCCTTGCAGTTGAGCATGATCGCCACCGGGCCGGCCGGAAATTCCGAATTGAGCCTGGACTTGAAGGCGATCGCGGCACGCCTTCCGTTGCGCTCGGGAAGCTTGAAGTTTGTTTTTCCGGTCAGCTCTGCGGTGCCGAGGTTCAGGTCGTCGCACAGCATGAACGGCATGTTTTCCTTGGACAGATCGAGATTGGCCGCGGCCGAAATGTCAACTTCGCGTTCAGAGCGGCTTCCGGGCGTCGGCGGGAGCATCAGATTGCAGAGTATTTCCGCATAGTCATAATCGGCATTGGCCTTGCGGTCGGTGCGCCATGACCAGGCGGCGCCGCGGACGTAGGGTTCAACCTGATAGAAGTTTTCCCGGAGCAGATTCTTGCTGCCGAAGTATCCGGCCCAGGTGGTGACCATAAGTCCCATGCCGCCATCGCGCTTCATCCACTCGCAGAGCTGTTCGGGGTTGTCCTTGCCGTACCAGGAGCAGCCGACGGTGTCGAATCCCTCCTTTTTCAGCAGCTTGAACTCCGGAAAACTGCCGCCGGTGTAGCGCCAGACGCAGATGACCACGTCTTTCGGGAGGTCTTTGCGGATTTCGGATAGATTGTTCGGTGGGCCGCCGGCGGCCACGTCGGATTCACCGGGAGCCATGATCATGTCATGCCACATCATAATGCGTGCGCCATGCTTTCTGGCGTAATTGTAATAGAACATGATGTCGTCGAAAACGCAGTTTTTCATGCCTTTCTTGACATTTTCCGGGCGGTAAGGATAGCGGCCGCGCATGTCCACCTCGTCATGGCCGATGTGCAGGTACTTGAAGTCGCCCAGCGCGAACAGCTCGTCGAGGATCGCGGTGGTAAGTTCGTAGACCTTGGGATTGGAGACGTTGTAGGCATAGGGGGTTTCGGGGTCTTCGGCCATATCGAGGTTCTTGCCGTCCTGGAACAGCCAGCCGCAATGGCCGAGGGTCTGCATAAGCGGGATGAAGTCGATGAAATTGTCGTCGCAGAGCTTGATGAATTCGGCGAGCTCCGCCTTGCTCATGCCGTCTTTCTGCTGGATGCCGAGGTCCTTGGTTGCATCCCACTTGACGAATTCCACCTCGCCTACCACGGCGTTGATCTTGCCGGGAGCGAAAACCTTTTCGACCAAATCGAAGTAGGTACGGTCGGCGGCGTCGAGGCAGAGATGGATGCTGCGCAGTTTCTGATCAGGATAATCGAAGATGCGGGTGCAGTAATACTCGCCGGAATGGCTTAGCGAGCGCATGGTTTGCAAACCATAGAATGCGCCGCGCGCGGAGGATGCGTATATTTTTACTCCGGCGGGAGCGATGTCCAGCAAATAGCCCTCGTCCGGGATGGACGGGTCTTCGACGATTTCGACCAGCTCCTTGCCGGTGGCGGAACCGTTGAGGTTCAGCAGTCTGGGAACCGCGCGGGACAGCCGTTCCAGGTCATGCGCTGAAAAGTCTTTGGCACTGACGCGCCAGGCGGAATCCTCGGGAATGGACAGCGTCTCAAGAGCGGACGCACTGCCGCCGTCGGTGAATTGCGGGGCGGGGATAAGCGGAGTGCTTACATCGGTGTTGACGGGGATGGCTCCGGTTGCCGGTGATATCGGGAAGCCGGGTTCCTTGACTTCCGGCAACGGCTTGGCGACTTTGAGGTCGGGAGAGACTTCGAAGCCGACCCGGATTTTGGATTTGAAAAGTTTGCGAGACAGGTCGGCGCGATAGAACCCGACCCAGAAGCAGCTTTGCTTGGCGAACACGTTGACCCGGCGGTCGCGCATTGACATGCCGGGACCTTCGAGCACCTCGATCACGAATGTGCCTACCTGCGCCCTGACCGTGAGTTTTTTGAAATCGCTGGCGTAGGTCGGCATCTCGCCGGAACCGGCGGCGTCGATATGGCCGGAACCGGTGGAGCCGTCCATTGCGGCCCATTCATAGTCGCTGTTGGCAAGCACGTAACCGGGAATGGCCAGTGCGGAGTACTCCAGGAAAGCCGGTTCGTCGGAGTTCATCTTGCCTTCCAGATCAACCACCACCCGGCCGTCCTTCTCGACATCGGCGGTGTATTTGACCAGCTCGAATTCGGAGGTGTCGGTGTTCTTCATGGAACAGGCGGAACCGGAATTTTCCACCGTGTCCTTCCCCAGTTCGTTGTTGAAGTAGGCGCGGACCCACGGCGGCTTCATTGCGATCACCCGCGACAGGAACGATACTTCGCAGAACGTGGTGTTGATCGCCAAGCCGTTGGTGCTCGACATCTTGACGGTCGTCTCCGCGCCTGCGCACAGCGCAGCGACGGCGACGAGGGAAGACAGCATTTTTTTCATCTATGTGGCTCCGTTTTTAGTTTGTATTCCGGGTACTATAAACCCGCATCGGAAGTTTTTCAAGTTTCTTATGGAGTTGGTTTTTCCAACATGGTTGCGGCATTTTGCCGCGATGCGCGTCCGGTGGTCGTTGAAAACGAAAAGCCGCCCGTTACCGGGCGGCTTTTCGGGTTATGAACGGTCAGTCTTCAAGTGTCAGACCGAGGACATACCACGGGAATCCGTCCGGAGACCCGGAAAACTCGACTTTGGAAATATCCTTGTCGGGGTGCGGGTTTTCAATGCGGAACCCCCATATCTTATAAGGCTTGTCCATGTTGCCGGGATTCCAAAATGAGCAATTTTCCGGACGCAGGTAGAAGTTGTGATCGTCCTCCGGGTTGCCGGTCTCAATGCCGTAGCGAACCGGGAAGTCGGCGGCGGTGCCGTCTGCATAAACCAGCTTCACCTGGCCCATCCGCGCCTTTTCTGGCGGCATGAATCCCATCGGAGAACTCAGAACATACAGCGCCTTTGCCTTGCGGTTAAGCATAACCGGTATCGATTCCGACGGGAAATCAGGGTAAAGCCGTGATTTGAAAGTGATTGCGGCATTCTTGCCGTTGCGTTCGGCCACCTTGAAATTTATACCGCCCTGAATCTTGGCGGCGGCGATGTCGGAACCCGGTTTCATGAACGGCATTTTTTCCTGGTCGAGCGTCAGGTTTGCCGCATCGGAAATGTCGACCAGCGTTCCGGCCGCGGACTTTTCGCGTCCGGGCATGACCATTTGAAACAGGATTTTTGAGAAATCGTATTCCTTGTTTGCGTCGGCGTCGGTGCGCCATGCCCAGGCGGCGCCGCGGACATAGGGTTCAACCTGGTAGAAGTTGTTTCTGAGCAATTCCTTGCTGCCGAAGTATCCGGCCCAGGTGGTGACCATCAGCCCCATTCCGCCGTCCTGCTTCATCTGCCGGCAGAGGCTTTCGGGATTGTCCTTGCCGTACCAGGAACAGCCTATGGTGTCGAATCCCTCCTTTTTCAGCAGTTTGAACTCCGGCAAGTTGCTGCCTTCGTAACGCCAGACGCAGATGACCACGTCCTTCGGGAGGTCTTTGCGAAGCTCGGAGAGATTGTCCGGTGGGCCGCCGGCGGCCACACCGGATTCACCGGGAGCCATGATCATGTCATGCCACATCATCGGGCGGGCGCCGTGCTTTTTGGCGTAGTCGTAGTAGAACATTATGTCATCCATCACGCATTTCCTCATGCCCTTCTTGATGTTTTCCGGGCGGTGCGGATAGCGGGCGATCAGATTTACCTCGTCATGGCCGATGTGCAGGTATTTGAAGTCGCCTAGCGCGAACAGCTCGTCGAGGATTGCGGCGGTCAATTCGTAGACCTTGGGATTGGAGACGTCATAGGCGTAGGGGGTTGCGGGGTCTTCGGCCATATCGAGGTTTTTGCCGTCCTGGAACATCCATTCGCAGTGGCCGAGGGTCTGCATAAGCGGGATGAAGTCGATGAAATTGTCATCGCAGAGCTTGATGAACTCGGCGAGTTCCGCCTTGGTCATACCATCCTTCCACTGGATGCCGAACTTTTTGGCGGCGTCCCACTGCACATATTCGACCTCACCGATTATTGCATTGATCTTGCAGGGGGCGAACACCTTTTCGACCAGGTCGAAGTAAGTACGGTCGGCGGCATCCAGACAGAGATGAACGCTGCGCAGCTGCTGGTCGGGACGGTCGGAAATATGGGCGTAATGATATTGGTCGGCGGAATTCGCGAGGCGACATTGCTTCATGGTCTGAAGACCATAGAAGGCTCCGCTGGCGGTGGACGCGGAAATTTTGGCGCCGTCCGGTCCGATTTCCAGCGTATATCCTTGAGCCGGGATGGCCGGGTTTTCAACGATCTTCACCATTTCGCGGCCGGAAGGTTTATTGTTGAGGGCAAGCAGCCGCGGAACCGCGCGGTTCAGGCGATCGAGGTCATGAGAGCTGAAACCCTTGGCTGCGATGCTCCAGGCGGAATCGGCGGGAATGGCGACGGTCTCGTTTGCATCGCGGGAAATGTCGGCGGACTGCGGCGCCGGGATCATCGGATAACCGGAATCGGCGGCGGGAATGGCCGAAAGGTTTTCAGCAGCCGGGAACTGCGGATGCTCAGTGGCGGGAAGCGGCCTGGCGTCTCTGATGCCGGGGGCGGGTTCGAAGCCGATCCGGATTTTGGAAGTGAAATCACGGCGGGAGAGGTCGGCGCGATAGAATCCGACCCACAGGCAGCTTGCGGTGGTGCTGTCCAGCAGATGCACCCGGCGGTCCTTCATGCAGAGACCGGGGCCTTCGAGCACTTCGATGACCACGGTTCCGATTCTGGCCTTGACGGTTATTTTTCGGAAATCCGAACCATAGGAGGGGGCGTCGAGGTCGCCGGCGGCGTCGATATGGCCGGACTCGGAGGAACCGTCCTGGTTGATCCATTCGCAGTCGCCGTCGGCCAGCAGATAGCCGGGTATGGTGAGAGCGGTATATTCCAGGAAGGCCGGACTGTCGGCATTCAATTTGCAATCAAGTTTGATGAGCACATCGCCGTTTTTCTCAACCGTGGCGGAGTAGTCGGTCAATTCGAATACGGAGGTATCATCGTTTCGCATCGAACAGCTTGACCCGGCGTTTTTCAGAACCACTTTGTTCTGCTTGTTGTTGAAGTAGACCTGCGTCCAGGGCGGTTCAACCGCGATTATGCGCGATGAAAACGACAATTCGCAGTAGGGATTTTTTATTGACAAACCCATGTTGGAAGACATGTTGACGGTTGTCTGCGCCCAGGCGCAAAGCGCGGAGGCGGCAGCGAGGCATGACAGCAATTTCTTCATCATTCGGACTCCGGGGTTGGTTAACTTCCAGTTGCGTCTTATGTAAAATGCTGGAGTAATTTAGTACCGCTAAGGTTAAATACAATAGCACAAAACAACGCATAATAGCATAAAACTACAAAACCGGGACGGATAGGAACCGCTCTTGTCCGCAACTCTTTCGCTCATTGCGCCGTTTGTTGTTTTTTAAACTCGCGCACTTGAAAAACCGGCACTCTGATGATAAATTAATAAGCTGTGTTCTGCCTTGAAAACAGGCGGGTTGGGTTAACGAAAACCAGAGTTGAAAAATAGAGGACATCGACATGAGCTCCAAGCATTACAAGATCGCAGTTCTGCCCGGCGACGGTACTGGCCCCGAAGTGGTGGCCGAGAGCCTGAAAGTCATCACCGCCGCAAGCAAGAAATATGGTTTTACCTTTGAAACCACCACCTTCAACTGGGGCGGCAAACACTATCTTTCCACCGGTGAAGTCCTGCCCGAAGGCGCCGCCGACACTCTCCGCCAGTTCGACGCGGTTCTGCTTGGCGCCATCGGCGACCCCAACGTTAAACCCGGCATTCTTGAAAAGGGCATTCTGCTGCGCCTGCGTTTCGAACTCGACCAGTATATCAACCTGCGCCCGGTGAAACTCTATCCCGGCGTCGAGACCCCGCTCGCCAACAAGACTCCCGAGGACATCGACTATGTGGTGGTCCGCGAGAACACCGGCGGCATCTACACCGGCATCGGCGGCATCGCCCAGAAAGGCACCAAGAACGAGGTCGCCTGCCAGGAGATGGTTTACACCTACGCTCAGGTCGAGCGCTGCGTCCGTTTCGCTTTCGAAGCCGCCCGCAAACGTCATACCAAGGAAAATCCGTGGCGCGGACTTTCCTCCGAGGACATCGCCGCCGGCAAAACCGCCCAGGTCACCCTCTGCGGCAAGACCAATGTGCTGACCTTTGTTTTCGACCTGTGGGAGCGTGTTTTCTATCAGGTCGCCGCCGAATTTCCGGACATCAAGACCAACTACTGCCACGTTGACGCCACCACCATGTGGATGGTCAAGAACCCCGAGTGGTTCGACGTCATAGTCACCTGCAATATCTTCGGCGACATCATTACCGACCTCGGCGCAATGACTCAGGGCGGCATGGGCGTTTCCGCCGGCGGCAACATCAACCCCAACGGGGTAAGCATGTTCGAGCCCATCGGCGGCTCCGCGCCCAAGTATACCGGCAAGAACGTGATCAACCCGGTTGCGGCGATCCTGGCCGGCGCGATGATGCTCGAATACCTCGGCGAGGCCGCCGCGGCGCGTTCGATCGAGAATACGGTGGCTATGGTCACCGGCACCAAGATGAAGTCGCAGGCCGCCGGCCGGATGGGGTATTCCACCACCGAGGTCGGCGACCTGGTGGCGGCAAACCTCGAATAGCTCCGGCCCGGCAATGGCGCATGCGCTGAAAATGACCGATTTCCCGGAACCCGGCAACCATCGGGGTTTC
This sequence comes from Victivallaceae bacterium, assembly GCA_034926605.1. GTDB lineage: Bacteria > Verrucomicrobiota > Lentisphaeria > Victivallales > Victivallaceae > CALXXL01. The sequence continues at coordinate 192,247 of JAYFQV010000001.1, read as the reverse complement.
CGGGGATTCGACGCCAGCGCCGTGGCGCTGGAACTTTCACCGGAACAGGCCGCCGAACTGCTCGACATCGACGGCCTGCTTTCCCGCGCCGATCTGGTCAAAGATTCCCGTACCACCACCTGCGGAATAGTTGAGACATCCGCCGGGATGGTGTTTGTAAAACGCTACAACGCATACAACTTTCGTAAAAAGCTCAGCCAACTGCTTGGCGTGCCGCGACCGTCGCGGGTGCTTGAGGCCACCATGAAGCTCCAGTCGTTCGTGCCGGTGCCGAAGCTGTTGGCGTCGGTGGTGGAGAGGCGCGGCCTGTTTTCCCGGCTTCACGGGGTGGTTTGCGAGGCCTGTCGTTCTCCGTTGACCGCGGCGGAACAGATCAGGGATGTACATTCCCGGCTCGATGAGTTTGCCGCCGCGCTTGCCGTGATCGTAAACACCATGCATTGCAAGGGGATTTATCACGGAGACCTCAAGCTGTTCAATATTTTGATGCGCCGCAACCATTATGGCGTGAGGGTGGGGCTTTTCGATTTCGATTCCACCCGCTGCTGCGGGTCTCCGGTGGCCGGCAATCGCCGGGCGCGTGAGTGGGCCCGCGTTATCACCAGTTATTTGTGGTGTTGCCGCAACGCCGGAATGTCCGAGTCTTCGGAACGGGCGGTGAATGTTTTTGCGTCGGCGGCCGGCAGTCTCGACATGCGTGACCTGTTTGCCCATATGCGGAACATCGAGGCAAAAACCGCGGCGAAGGAGGCCGAATCCTGATATGGCTGCCGACATTGCACAATTCAAAAACACTGTGGGTTACGAGTTCAAGAACCGCGACCTGCTGAAAGAGGCGCTCACCCATCGCTCCTACGCCAGTGAAACCCAGCTCTCTTATGACAATCAGCGGCTGGAATTTCTTGGCGACGCGGTGGTGGAAATCATTCTGAGCGAATATATTTTCTCTTTGCTGCCGCGTTCGCGCGAGGGCGTAATGACCAAGCTGCGCTCGGCGCTGGCTCAGGAACCGGCGCTGGCTGCGATGGCGCGTGCGCTGTCGCTGGGCGATTTTCTCCTGATGGGGCGCGGCGAAAGAGACTCCGGCGGCGCCGAGCGAGACAGCATTCTCTGCGATTTGTTCGAGGCGGTCACCGGAGCCATTTACCTGGATGGCGGCATCGATCCGGCCCGTCGCTTCGTTCTCTCCGCCGTCGGCCTCACGTTTCCCGAACCGCTCAAACTGCTGACGATGCTGAATCCCAAGGGAACGCTTCAGGAATATGCCCAGCATCGATGGGGAACCCAGCCGGAATACGCGATAGTGGAGAAGCATGGCCCCGACCATCTAACAACATTCGTCTGCGAAGCATCCATCGGCGGCTACCGCGCCACCGGCACCGGTTCCGGCCGTCGCCCCGCGGAAAGCGACGCGGCGCGCAGAATAATTGAAATCATCGCCGGCGAAGACCCGTCGATAAACGAATTTTACTGAAAATGCCCGACCGGATACTGATTGTCGGTCCCAACCCCGCCTGGCAGAGGGTGATGGTGTTCGACCGTTTTTCACCCGGCGCGGTGAATCGCGCCTCCGCCGTTCATTTTTTCGCTTCCGGCAAGGGGATCAATGCCGCTCGCGCCTGCCGTAATTGGGGAAAGACCGGGGCGGCGGTCGTTCAATTTCGCGGTGGAGACAACGGGCGTGGGCTGCTGGCTTATCTTAGGGCCGAAGGGATTGAACATTTCGACGTCCGCACCTTCGCCGCAACGCGCTGCTGCACCACCTGCGTGGACGCTTCCGGCGGCATGACCGAACTGATCGAACCATGTGGAGCATTCACCGATGGCGAACTTGGCCGCTTCATGGCGAGGGTTCATCGTCTGATGACGGATGCGGACGGCATAATCGTGTGCGGCACCGCTCCCGGAGGCCGGAACGAGGAATTCTTCTCCGCGCTGGCCGCAACATTGAAAGGGTGCCGGGTTCCGCTGCTGTTGGACGGGTTCTCCGGAGTGGAGTCTCTGCTGGCTTCCGGGCTTGTGAGCGCTCTGAAGATCAATCGTCAGGAGCTGGAAACACTGGCTGGAACTTGCGGCGATCCGGCCGAACAGCTTGCCGACGTTCGTGAAAAGTACGCACTGCCGACAGCGGCGGTAACCGACGGGCCGGCGGCGGTTTTTCTTGCCGCGCCCGGAGGTATGTGGAGTTTCGAACCGCCAAGGCTGGAGCGGGTGGTGAATCCGCTGGGTTCCGGCGACACCTGCGCGGCGGTTTTCTGGAGTGAAATGCTTGCCGGCACCCCTCCGGAAACGGCTATGAAACGCGGTCTGGCGGCGGCGGCGGCCAACTGCCTTTCCATGATTTGCGGCGACTTTTCACGCTCCGCCGCCGAAGAGCTGGAAGCGCGGGTCGCGGTACGGAAAATTTGACAAAAAGGTTTGCATTCCGCGTACAATTGTATATATTAAAAAGGATAAAGGAGATTCTAAATGGAATATCATAAATTCGACCATCATATTGTGTTGCGCATAGACCCCGGCGAGGAGGTCGCGGCCGTACTCAAGGAAGTGACCCGGGCCGAAAACATACCGTTCGCCACAATTTCCGGCATCGGAGCGGTTAAGAAGGTCACGCTGGCTTTCTACCATTTCGAAAGCTATGAATATCGTACAAACTTTTTTCCCGGCGCCTACGAGTTCACCTCGATGGCCGGCAACGTCATGTGCGTGGACGGCGAGCCCCATATGCATATGCATGTGACCATTGCCGATCGCGGGCACCGCATCTACGGCGGCCACCTGCTCTCGGCTTATGTAACCGCCACCTGCGAGGTGGTGCTTAGCGTGATTCCGGCGGCGCTGCACCGGGTCGCCAGCCCGGAAACCGGACTGAACGCGATCAGTTTCAACGACACCGAACAGAAAAATATGTGCTGATTTTTTGCGCACCGGGTGTTGAAATGACTCCGGCCCAATGTATATTACCGTGAGGGATGACAAAACATGGGATTCGATTACAATTTCGATCGCGATACCAAGCATGTGACCATGCCGGAAACCGGCAAGCGTCGCCGCTGGGTATTTGCGGCCGTGTTTACCGTGATTCTGGTAGGTTTGGTCATATGTTTTCGTCCGTCGTCGGAATCCGCGGCCCCCGCGACCGGAGAAGGTCAGGCTTCGGAGCCAGAAGGCGGCGTTTCTCAGCCCGGCATCGTGCCGGATGTGCCTGTTCCCACCGAAGCCGACGGCTTTTCCGCCGAACAGACGGCCCGTTATCGTGAAGCCGAGGGGCTGATCGGAAGCGGCGGCGCGGTCAAAGCGGCCGGGATGCTGGCGGCGATGCTCAAGGAGTTCACTCCTTACTCGGCCGGTTGGGAGAAGACGGCGCGATTGCTGACCCGGGCCAATATCAAGATAATGATGGACAAGCTTCCCTGTCCCCGGAATATCGAATACACCGTAAAGGCGGGTGATACGCTTAACTCGATCACCCGCAAGAACAACAATATGTGCAACAGTCTGTTGCTGGCGGTCAACGGCATCGACAACAAGAACCAGCTTCATCCCGGCCAGCATCTCACCATATATAACGTGAAAGCCTGGTCGCTGGAGATCAGCCGCTCGCATCAGACGCTGAGCGTCTTTGCCGACGGCGAGCTTTTTGCCGTTTACCCGGTCGGCGTTTCCTCCGATGTGGTTTCCGGCGAGGCTTATTACAAGAGCCGTGAGGAGCTGTCCGTCGGTGAAGATCATCGCGACTATAACGGCACCCGCAAGATGGGCCTGAGCAACAATGTGGCCATTCACGGCACCTGGGTTTCCGGGGACGTGCGCAGCCCGTTCCGCGACGGAGGCATCCGTATGAAGAATTCCGACATCGAGGAGTTGTATCTCTATCTTCCGATGCTCAGAACCACCAAGGTTAAAATTATCGACTGAAAGACAATTCTATGGCTGAAATCTACCTGGAATTCGAGAAACCAATAGCCGAAATCAAGCATCGCATTGAAGAGTGGGAAAGTCTTGCCGCCACCAGCAAGGTCGACATGAGCGACGAATTGGCGATGCTCAGGAAGCGACTGGACGAAACCACCCGTGACATTTTCACTCAACTTACCCCCTGGCAGCGCGTACAGCTTGCCCGCCATCCGGAGCGTCCCTACACGCTTGATTATGTGAACATGCTGTTCACCGATTTCCTCGAGCTTCACGGCGACCGCCGTTTCGGCGACGACAACGCCATGGTCGGCGGATTCGCCAAGCTTGACGGCAAGAAAGTCATGGTGATCGGTACTCAGAAGGGCCGTGACGTGCGCACCAACAAATTGCGTAATTTCGGCTGGCCTCATCCGGAGGGCTACCGCAAGGCGTTGCGGCTGATGCATCTGGCCGACGAAGCCAACTGCCCGATCGTCACTTTTGTCGACACTCCCGGCGCGTTTCCAGGCATCGCCAGCGAAGAGCGCCATATCGGCGAGGCGATCGCCAAGAACATGCATGACATGTTCGGTATCAGGGTTCCGATCATTTCGGTGATCATCGGCGAAGGCGGTTCCGGCGGTGCGATCGGCATCGGTGTCGGCAACCGGGTGCTGGTTATGGAGAATGCTTATTACTCGGTTATCACCCCCGAGGGGTGCGCCGCTATTCTATGGAAAGACCGCAAGTTCGCCGAAACCGCGGCTCAGGCTCTGCGGCTGACCGCCACCGATCTGTTGGATCTCGGCGTGGCCGATGACGTGGTGCCGGAACCGATGGGCGGAGCGCATCGCGATCCGCGCGGCGCCGCCGAAAACCTGCGCGCCGCCTTGGTCAAGCACCTCGGCGAGCTGCGCGGCTGCTCCGGAAAAAAACTCATGGACGACCGCTACGCCAAGTTCCGTTCCATGGGAAAAATCATCCAACTTGAGGAGACCGCCGATGCAGAGTCCGAATCAGCAGCCGAAGTTCACGACCCGGCAGGCAACTGACGGCGACGTTCCGCAGATATTCCGGCTGCTCGCGTTTTACGCGGTCAGGCAAATCGTGCTGCCCCGCTCCGAGGCGGACATCCGCTATTATTTGGGCAATTTCACCGTGTGCATGACGCCGGAAGGCGAATTGGCCGGCTGCGTGGCGGTGCGTGACTTCGGCAACGGCCTGTTCGAAGTACGTTCGCTGGCGGTTAAGCAGGACTATCAGAACATGGGCGTCGGCAAGATGCTGCTGAAGGCGGCGATGGAGTCGCTCGAAAAGCGGGTCAAGCGCTTCAAGCTGTTTGCATTGACTTACCAGACGGGGTTCTTCCTGGCCGCCGGATTCATCCGGGTGGACAAAACGATGTTCCCCGAGAAAATCTGGAGCGACTGCATGCTTTGCCCCAAGCAGGAGCACTGCGACGAGGAGGCGGTGCTCTTCGACTACGATGCCAAGCTCGCTTGACCGCCGGATTGTCCGCACCGAAGTCGGGCATGAATCCCGTACGCTGATCGAATACCTTGCGGCAAGGTTTTCCTATCACTCCGAATCCGAGTGGCGTGAACGCATCATCAATTCCGTCATCACTTTGAATGGCGCCTCCGCTGCTCCGGAGACACCGCTTTCCGCGGGGGACGTGATCGAATATCATGTTGCAGACCTGCCTGAACCGGAGGTGGACGGTAATTATTCGATAGTTTATGAGGATTCCGATTTGGTGGCGGTCGATAAGCCCGGCAATCTGCCGTGTCACCCGGCCGGGCCGTTCTACCGGCACACGCTGTGGTTTCTGCTCAAAAAGCGTTACGGTGATATCTGTCCGGTGAATCGGCTTGATCGCGAGACCTCCGGTCTTTCCTTGTGGGCCCGTACCCCCGAGACGGCCAAATTCTTCTCGAAACAGCTCGGCGCCATGCGCAAGCGCTATCTGGTATTGGTTCACGGCAGTTTTGAACATGCGATGGAGGCGGAGGGTTTTCTGGAACCGGATGCCGGCAGTGTGGTGCGTAAGAAATTGTGTTTTGCGTGGGAATCCTCAAATCCGGAGGCGAAACGGGTCTGCACCAAGTTTACGCCGTTGCGTTCGGGCGATCGGCTTTCGCTGATCGGAGCAGAACTGGTGACGGGGCGTACCCATCAGATCCGGGCCACGCTTTTTTCGCTTGGGTTTCCGGTTGCCGGCGACAAGCTTTACGGCTTGGATGAAACCATGTATATGCGCCAGAAAGCGCGCGCGCTGACTGCCGCCGACTTTGAAACGCTGATTTTTCCAAGGCAGGCGCTTCATGCCTGGAAACTCTTCATCAAACTTCCCGACGGTTCTTCGCTTGAGCTTGAAGCACCTGCACCGGATTTTTTTAATAATTTTTAGTCCTGCGGCTTGATTTGTTTAGATTACCGGCGTACCTTAATGTTAAATGCGAAATCCGTTGCTGTCCATGGAGTGAGCGGAAGGCAGGATTCAAATGGATGAAACCAAGGTTAAAAGGGGGTTGCGAATGAAGAGATTGTCCGTATTTGCCGTGTGCGTCGCGTCGTTGTCGATTTTTGCCGGAGAGGCGGCTGCGCCGCCGCAGTGCGACTATCGGGAATTCCGGAAGGACGAGGCGGCGTTCTTTGACAGCTGGCAGAAATACATTGCCGAAAATACCACCGCCAAAGATATGAAAACGATCAATTCATATTCATATTCGCTGGTTGAACTAAGATTGTTGCCTAAGAAGTTCAAGCCGGAAGTTGAATTTTCCCTGGCATACGATTTCATCAACAAAGGTGAGAATCCGGTGAGATTGCCTGAGCAGCTCAAGTCACAGCCGATAATAGCCAAGAAAAAAGGAGATGATCCGATATTGGTCGGAGTGGGGTTCGGGAACAAAATAGACACCGAGGCTTTGATATCACAAGATTACTCCAGATGCGGAATGTTTGGATTGCAGATGAAAACAACGCATAACTTTGATTGGTACGGTGTTTATTGCGGAGTTACCGTAGATATGAGCCTGGTGGTAAATGGCCTGCAGATCGGTGCGTTGTCCGCGAAGGCGACAGCGCTTAACGGGCTGCAAATCGGGGCGCTCACACGTGCGACCTATACAGACTCCATTGGAATTCAGATCGGTCTGCTTAACAATAATGGCCGCTTCACGCTGCCCGGCATAAATATCGTTTGGTAAGATTGTAATACATTGAGGCCTTTTAATTCGCATCCGTCGGGGTGCGAATTTTTTTTTCGCGGAGATTGTTGCCGCAGGATTGATTAATCGGCGCTTCGGATGTATGATAGAATCCATACAAAGGGAGGACGTATGAAAAAACTGCTGGTTTTATTCGTGCTGGCGGCCGGTTGGCCGGGTTTTGCGGGAACGATTGACGTTTCGAACGCGCAGGCGATGGTGAAGTCTCTGGTCGGCGAAATCAAAATGCTCAAGCCGGAAGGCGTCGTGGCGTTTGCCAGTGCTCTTGACGTGCTCTCGGAGATGCCGGAGGCTGAAGCGGTTGCGCTTCTCGGCGGTAAGACGCCGGACGAGGTGGTGGCCGCGGTCAAGGAGAAATATCCGGAGAAGTTCGAGCATGATATTAATATATTTCGTTGGCTTACTCCCGATCAGCTTGCGGCGGTTGCCGACAAGTTGACAGCCGCCGCGTCAGCAGTCAAGGAAGACTCGGGGTTCCAAGGGGTCAATGGCGCGTTCGGCAGTGAGATGAGAGAGCTTGCCATGCCGCTGATCTGCCAAAGCGCAGTCAACCTGAGTGCCGACATGGACGAGGCGCGGGCGCTTGATTTTTTCACCGCCTTGATGACGGTATTGGGCAACCGGAACAAAGATACCGGCAAGGTCGTTGAAGTGCTGTTTTACGAAGGCGCGGCCGCTTTCGTGGCCAAGGCCAGGGAACTTGATGCGGAGGCATTCACCCGCGCCGCCGGGAGGTTTGCCGCGCTTTCTGAAGCAGAGCGCAAGAAAGTAGTATCCGCCATGCGGAGCAATCTGTCTCAGATCGCGGCGGCGGGGCTGGCCAAGCCGGAGGAGGTGGGCGAGGTGGCATGGGTTGCCGACTTTGCCGCTGCCGGGAAACAGGCCGCCGCCGAAAACAAGCATCTGTTCGTGCTCTTTACCGGCAGCGACTGGTGCCCTTACTGCATCAAGCTGGAGAAAGAGTTTCTCGGGACCAAAAAGTTTGCCGACTACGTTTCCACCCGGTTTGTGCCGGTGCTGGTGGATTTTCCACGCTCCAGGCCGCTGTCTTCCGAACAGACCGCCGCCAACCAGGCTTTGGCCGAAAAGTATGAAGTCAAGGGTTATCCGACCATCCTGCTGATGACCGCCGACGGCAAAGTGATCGGCAAGTTCGGTTACAAGCGCGGCATTACGGTGGCGCAGTTTATTGCCGGATTGAACGCCCAGTTGGATGCCGCCGCCGAGGTAACGGCAGATAAATAGAAATAAAATTCGTATAATATTGTAAATTTTGCTGTTTGCATGTTTGAATAATAGTATAATATGTATTATGTTATTCTCAACCTGAAACCTTATAGGAGAGGATAATTATGGAAAACGGAAAGAATCCGGGCTGCTGCGGCTGCGTCGAAAAGATCGAATTTCCCGCATTGCGGGTGGCTTCGCTGCGGCGGGTAGGGGCCTATGGGCCGGAAAGCGGTGCAACCTTTGAAACATTGTGCGCCTGGGCGGATAAAAACGGCGTTTTCGACGGAACCAGCCTGATCATTGGAGTGTACTGGGACTGTCCGAAAGTGACGCCGCCGGAAAAATGCCGGATGGATGCCTGCGTGACGCTGGGACCGGGGATGAATCCGCCGCTGGAGGCCGGCATCGTCGTGCAGACCTTGCCGCACGGGACCTGCATGTCCTATTTGTGCGGCATCCGGGACCACAACTTCGGGGGAGCCTGGAGTGCGATGGGCGAGTATATGCAGCAGCAGAAGGTGGAATATGACGGCAGCCGTCCCTGCTACGAAATATACTACGGGCCGTGTGCGGATATGCATCCGCTGAAAAAGTGGATCGTGGAGCTGATCTCCCCGATCAAATAACCGTTCGGCCCGGGGCGGAGAACAGGGATGTCACTCGTTTTCCGGCAGGTCGGGAATGTTGCCGGCGAATAGAGACATGTGGGTGGCGCGGGCGATCTTCACCTTGAGAAGGTCGCCCGGCCTTATTTGCGGAATCGGAGCGAACATCACCGTTTTGGCAGTCGAGGTTTTGCCGCTCCAGCGTGCCGGGTTACGGAAGCTGGGGCCTTCGGCGAGGATTTCAACCTCTTTGCCGATAAGCGTGCGGTTGTGAGCAAGGCTGCGTGCGGCGAGGTCGGCGAGCAACAGCTGGTTGCGCGTCTCCTTGGTTTCCTGCGGAACGTCGTCGGCCATTTGGCGGGCGGAGGCGGTGCCTTCGCGCGGCGAGTATTTGAAGATGAAAGCGTTGTCGAAGCCGACTTCGTTCATCAAGGCGCGGGTGGCGGCGAAGTCGGCGTCGGTTTCTCCGGGGAATCCGACGATGATGTCGGTCGAAAACGCGATGCCGGGAATCGCGGTTTTCAGCCGGTTAACAATGGCGAGGTAGCTTTCGGCGGTGTACTGGCGGTTCATTGCCTTCAGTATCCGGTCGGAGCCGGATTGCAGCGGCAGGTGAATTGACCGGCATATCTTCGGTTCGGCCGCGATGGTGTCGATCAGCCGCCCCGAAAAATAGCTGGGATAGGGCGAGGTGAATCGGATGCGTGCGATGCCGGGGACTTGCGCAACCCGCTCAAGCAGCTCGGCAAATGGTGAAACGTTGTCCGGTGGCGGGGTGAGCACGCCATTCAGGCCGAACGCCGCCACGTTCTGGCCCAGCAGCATAACCTCGCGCACGCCATGGGCGGCCAGGGTTTCGACTTCCGAGACGATGTCGTCCGGGTCGCGGCTGATTTCGCGTCCGCGCACGTATGGTACGATGCAGTAGGAACAGAAGCGATTGCAGCCGCGGGTGATCGCCACTTGGCCGAATATGGCTGACCCGCCGGAGAAATCGTGGGCCCCCATGCCGGACAGAACTTCTTCGGATTGTGAAAGCAGGGCGCGGTGGGTACGTTCGCGTTCAAGCTCTTCAACCAGTTCCGGCAGTTGATGCAATTCACCGGTACCGAGCACAAAATCGATATGGGGCAGTTCCTTGAACAATTCATCGCCGAGGCGTTGAGCCATGCACCCTATAACTCCGATGATGATATTTTCATCGCGTCGCTTGAGCTTTTTCATATGCATGATCTTGCCGAGCGCCTTGCGTTCGGCCTGCTCGCGCACGCTGCAGGTGTTGAACACCAGAAGCCGGGCCAGCTCCTCGTCGGAGGTGATTTCCCAGCCGCGTGCGGAAAGCATGGCGGCGAGCGCTTCCGAGTCGCGCTCGTTCATCTGGCAACCGTAGGTTTTTATGTAGGCCCTTTTCGCCATCGGTCAGTGGCTCAGCGAAAGATTGTCGTGGTGGACGACTTCTTCGGGGTGGTCGTTGCCCATGAGCACCTTGACTGCGCGGGCGGGCAGCCCGTGCAGTTCGAAGCATTGGGCGCTGGAAAAGTTTGCGATGCCGCGGCCGACAAGTTTGCCGTTGGCGCAGACAAGTTCCACGGTGTCGCCGCAGTCGAAATGGCCCTGAACCTGTCGGACTCCGGCGGGCAGCAGACTGGCGCCTTTGGCAAGCGCAGTGGCCGCGCCTTCATCCACCACCAGTCGGCCCATGACCTTGCTGAACGCCGCTATCCACAACTTGCGTGAGTGGGGATGGGCGGCGCCGTCACGGGGCAGAAACAGGGTGCCAACGTCCTCTCCGGCGGCGATGCGGGAAAGTATTTCGGGGTCGCGGCCGTCGGCCACGATCAGCGCGCCGCCGGCGCGGGTGACCAGCTCGGCGGCGTTGAGCTTGCTGGACATGCCGCCGACCGAGAAGGTCGAGTTGTCGGTACCGCCGGCGGAATCGAGAATCTCCTGGGTTATTTCACGCACTACGCTGACGCGTTGACCGAGCTTGCCGTCCACGCGTTCGCGCAGCCCGGACTCGGTGGTCAGGATAATAGTAAGTTCGCTCTTGGTCATGGCCGCCAGCATACCGGAAAGAATGTCGTTGTCGGAAAACTTCAGCTCGTCCACCGATACGGAGTCATTTTCGTTCACAATCGGCAATATGCCGCGGCTCCACAGGGTCTCGATACAGGTGAGAACGTTGAGATAGCGCTCGCGATGCCGCAGATCGTCGCGGGTGAGCAGCAGCTGAGCGGCGAAAAAGCCCTCGGCTTCGCATGCGTCGTTATACAGCTCCATCAGTCGTCCCTGGCCTAGTGCCGCCAACGCCTGAATTTCGGACAACTTGCGCGGCCGCCGACACAGTTTCAGCATCTTTATGCCGGTGCCGACCGCGCCGGAGGAAACCAGCAGGGTCGAATAACCGGCCTGACGGAGCTTGGAAATCCCATTTATCAATACCGGAATCAATTCGGGGTCGGTCAGCAGCCGGGTCCCCGCCTTAACCACAATCCGCCGGCATTTTGCCAGCACTTTCTTGCGTTCGTCCATAACCGTCCTTGATTTTATGAAAAAATTTTCATTAATAATATAGCCCGCCAAGGCGTTTTGGCAAGTCGGCCGAACATGGAAAAACAGTTGCGGTACAATAAAAAGAGGGCTGCGGGCGTTACTATACCATAAAAGTGCCGGGGCGGCCGCTTTGCGAGATTCGATCGGGAGGTCCTGACGATGTATTGCCGGTCATGGGAAATACTTATTGCTTATTATTCATTCGGTGGAAACACCCGCGCCTTGGCCGGGATAATCGGCGGACGTACCGGCGGCAATCTGTTCGAGATCGAAACGGCGCAGCCGTATCCGCGCGATTTTACGCAGCTTCACCTGCGAGCCCGCAAAGAGATAGCCGCCGCGTACATGCCCGAACTCAAAAGCAGGGTGGAGGATATCTCGCAATACAAGGTGGTGTTCATCGGCACTCCGGTATGGTGGAGCAATCCGGCTCCGGCGGCGGCGGCGTTTCTTGCCGGTTGCGATTTATCCAAAAAGACGGTGGTGCCGTTCATAACCCACAGCGGCGGGCGGACCGAGCTGTGCGAGTCCAGGATAACCGGGCTTTGCCCGCATTCCATACCGGTCGAACCGCTGATCGTACTCGGCAGCCACGTTGCAAACGCCGATGCCGAGGCTCGGGACTGGCTGCGCAGAATCGGGATTCCATACTGAGTCGTCAAGCGGGGTTATTGCCTTGAAAATATGGGGAATATGGAATTTTATGGCTTGTTTTTGCTTCAAATCCGTCAAAAATATTTGAAATTCCGAGTTCCGGCGCTATTTTGTTGAAAAAACAAGGAGTTGGGGCTTGACGACCGAACTGACCAAACGCATCGACCGCCGGATCAAAATCCTGTTGGCGGTCTTCGCTTTGTGGCTTGCGGCGGTGCTGGCGATGCTGTTCAACATCGGAGTGTTCAACCAGGCCGAATATCTGCGTCGCGGCGACGATATTTCCGTCCGCCAATTTTTCGTGCATCCCAACCGTGCCTCCATACTGGACTGCAACGGCCGTCCTCTTGCCTGGAGCGAAATCCATTACGACCTGCAGCTGTCCCGCGCCGCGATGGATGATCCGGCGCGCAGCGAACGCATATTCAAACTGCTCTCCCCGGTATTTCCCGATCTTTCCGGCGAATTCACCAACGACGACGATCGGTCGGAATACGTAACCGCGGTTTTCGACCTGACGCCGGAACAGATAGGCGGTCTCAAGGATGCGCTTGAGCAATGTCCTGACATCGAAATCGTGCCGCGCGTGGAACGCGTGGTTTATGACAATCCGGCAGTACGGAAACTGGTCGGCGAAGTCAGCAATACCGATAACTGCATGACCGGCGTCTCCGGGTTGGAGGCCGAATACGATCACGCTTTGGGCGGCGTTGCCGAAATATATGAGATCACGGTGGATCGGCTGGGCCGCCGCAAACCGGAGACATGGCGTCGGCTTCAACCAGCCCAGCCCGGCAATGATGTGGTAATGCCATTTTCGGTGGATGACATCGTAAACGCAAATTCCGAGAAGACCGAGGCGAAAAATGAGTGACTGCAGTCAAGATAAGATCGCTTCCGTTGTCTGGGAGCGCCGCATTCTTTCGTGTGCCGCGATTGTGCTTTGCGCATTGCTCGGCATGTGGGGATGCCTCGCTATTTACAGTACCCGGATCGCCGCCTTGCGCGAGTGGGATTTCCTCGGCCGTCAGATCGTGTTTCTGGCTGCGGGGCTGCCGGTGCTGGTGATCGCATGGCGGATTCCGTTCAGATACTATCGCAAATACGGTTTTCTTCTGGGCCTGCTGGCGCTGGCTTCGCTGGTGGCGGTGCTGTTTTTCGGGCGCAAAGTCAACGGCATGGCCGGATGGTTCGAACCATTCTCATGGCTTCAGGTTCAGCCATCGGAGCTGGCAAAGCCGCTGTATCTTCTTATGATGGTGATGATCTGGAAAAAACTCTCGCGCTACGGCGAATGGCCGGCGGTGCTGGGGGTGGCCTGCTGCGCTCTAGCGTTCGCCATTCCGGTGGCGCTGGAGCCGGACTACGGCTCGGCCGGGATTTTCCTGATGATAACCGCGATATTTCTGGTATGCGCCGGCTTCAGCTGGAAAAAGCTGGTGACTGCGCTGGTGCTGGTGGCGGTGCTGGCGGCTCCGGTGGTGTGGATGCGGCACACGGTGATAGTGGACCGGGTGATGGCGGTTTTCGGAGTCGATCCGCAGGGCGCCGGCTGGCATGTTCAGCAGTTTCAACTGGCGATCGCCCGCGGCGGCTGGACCGGCAGCAAGCTGGGCAACACCGTTTGGACCGAAAATTACCTGCCGCTGGCCCACAATGATTCGATTTTTGCGTCCATGGCGGAAACGCTGGGGTTTCTCGGTACGCTTCCGTTGCTGGTGATGCTGGCGCTGCTGGTTCTGGTGCTGGTCAGGCTGGCAATGGACTGTCGCGACAACGGTTCCCGCGTGCTGGTGGCCACTTCCGCATTTCTGCTGGCGCTGCAGGCGCTGCTGCACATCAGCGTGAACGCCACGTTGCTGCCGCCTACCGGGCTTTCGCTGCCGCTGATAAGTTATGGCGGCAGTTCGCTTTTGGGCACCTTGATTCTGGTGGGTATGGCGTTGAGTGCGGCGGAGGGTGAAAATCCGGAGTAATTCGTTGATGGCGCTTGAAAAAAAGCTGTCAACGCAGTATTGTATTGAACCGGCGGAAGCGCTGACGATGCGTTTCCGGTTAAGACCAAATCAACTTAACGAGGATGGTATGAGTACGGAAAGTTTTACTCTCACCCAGGAAAGCGAACCTCCGTCTAGTCGACCCGGTCGGGTCGCTTCGTCCTCGCGGTTCCGGAGCTGAAACCGGATAAGGCATGACGAGAACGGGCGGCCGGATCAGGGTCCCTTGGCGGACAAGAGGAAATCAGTCATGCAGATAATCAAAATGTCCGAATCCGTCATGGCGGCGTCGAAAGGGGCGCGGCCATGATCCAGATGTTTCACAAGGCCAGCTACAACCTGCGCGAGATTTCGGAACTCGAGCCGGGATGCTGGATCAATATTACCGCGCCGACTCCGGCCGAAGTGGACGACATCTCCCGTCGTCTCAACATTCCGCAGACGATGCTTACCGACCCGTTGGACGAAGACGAGCGCGCCCGTATCGAAACCGAGGACGACACGCTGCTGATATTGCTGCGCGTTCCCTATTTCACCAGCGAAGCGGACGTGCCGTTCCGGACCGCCCCGCTCGGTATCATCTATACCGGAAACTATGTCATAACCGTGTCCAGCCGCCGCGCCACCATCATGAACGACTTCTCCAATGGGCTGGTCCGCAACTTCGTGACCATCAACCGTGAGCGGTTCATCTTCCAGATACTGAACCGTGCGGCGCTGCTCTACCTGAACTATCTGAAGGAAATCAACATCCGAACCGAGAACATCGAGCGCGAACTTCAGAATGCGGTCAGCAACCACAAACTGATCAACATGCAGTTGCTGGGAAAAAGCTTGGTCTACTTCACCACAAGTTTGAAAGCCAACGAGATCATGATCGGAAGGCTTTCGAATCTCAAGCTGTTCAAGGTGTCGGAGGACGACGAGGAGATGTTTGCCGACGTCGCCGTCGAGTATCGGCAGGCGTTGGAAATGGCCACGGTGTACAACAACATTCTTAACGGAACCATGGATGCGTTTGCGTCGATCATTTCCAACAACCTGAACGTGGTGATGCGTATTTTGACCTACATCAGTGTGATACTGATGGTTCCGACTCTGATTACGAGCATGTACGGTATGAACGTACCGCTGCCGTTCCAGGAGAGCCGGTACGGGTTTTACATCGTGATGGGTTCCACGCTGCTGCTGTCGCTGGGCGTCTGGTGGGCGCTGTGGAAACGCAAATTGTAAATCAATCGGGAGATAATATTGTGAAAAAGAACATTTTGTGCATAGGTGCCGGCTATGTCGGCGGGCCCACCATGGCGGTGATCGCCGATCGGTGTCCGGATTGCAAAGTGACCGTGGTGGACATCAACGAGAGCCGCATCGCCGCTTGGAATTCGGACGAGCTGCCGATCTATGAGCCGGGCATCGACGAGGTGGTCAAACGCTGCCGCGGGCGCAATCTGTTCTATTCAACCGACATTGCTAAAGGGATCAAGGAAGCCGACATCATTTTCGTGTCGGTCAACACCCCCACCAAAACGTTCGGAGCCGGAGCCGGCAAGGCCGCCGACCTGCAATATCTTGAAAAGACCGCCCGCAGCATTCTCGAACATGCCGATTCCGATAAGATCGTGGTGGAAAAATCCACCTTGCCGGTGCGCACCGCGCAGGCGATGAGCCGGATTCTGGAGAGCAATCATAAGAACCTGAAGTTCCCGGTGGTTTCCAACCCGGAATTTTTGGCCGAGGGAACCGCGATAAGCGACCTTGAAAATCCCGATCGTGTATTGATCGGCGGTCTCGACACCCCCGAAGGACATGCCGCAGTGGCGGCAGTGGCCGACATTTACGCCAACTGGGTGCCGCGCGAGCGTATCATCACCACCAATCTGTGGTCCAGCGAGCTGACCAAGCTGGTGTCGAACGCGTTGCTGGCGCAGCGTATTTCGTCGATCAACAGCATTTCGGCGCTTTGCGAGAAGACCGAGGCGGACGTCTATGAAGTGGCCGCCGCCGCCGGGCGCGACAGCCGTATCGGTTCCAAGTTTTTGCGGGCCAGCATCGGCTTCGGCGGGTCCTGCTTCAAGAAAGACATTCTGAATCTGGTCTATCTTTGCGAATACTATGGGTTGCCAGAGGTTGCCGCCTATTGGGAGCAGGTGGTGAAGATAAACGACTACCAGGCATCCCGCTTTGTGACCAACATGGTTTCCACCATGTTCAACACGGTGGCGGAAAAGAAGATAGCCATCTTCGGCTTTGCGTTCAAGGCCGACACCAGCGATACCCGAGAGACTCCCGCCGGAGCGGTTACGCTTCAGTTGCTTGAAGAACATGCCCGTATTGCTATTCATGATCCCAAGGCGCTTGAAAACGCGAAGTTCGACCTTGAAGGCGTTCCGGGAGACATTTCCTATGAATCCTGTCCTTACGCCGCCGCCGGAGGGGCGCATGCGATCGCGGTGCTTACCGAGTGGCCGCAGTTCACTAAGCTGGATTATCGGAAGATATATGATTCCATGGAAAAACCGGCTTTCATCTTCGACGGCCGCAACATACTTAATCACAAAGAGCTTTACGAGATAGGCTTCAACGTCTACCCGATAGGCAAGAAAGCGTTGACCCATTTCTGACCGTTTTGTAACGCCGGTCTGTAAAAAAATTGCTTCCACCCCTTGCGGGCGGAAGCAATTTTTTTTGTCTATATGTTTGAACGGCGGGCAGGATCAGTTTATCTTCAACACGCCGCTTCCGGCGATGGGGCGGCAAACCAGGATTCGATCCGGCAGTCCGTGCGGCGAATAGTATTTGCTAATCAGCGCTTCGGACAGTGCCTCAACCGCCTGTTTGCGTGCCAGTACCATCATGCAGCCGCCAAGCCCGGCGCCGGCGAGCTGGGCACCGATCACGCCATCCACCGTGCTGACTATATCCACCATTGCATCGATCTCCGGCAGACTGCAGGCATAGGAGCCTGACTGTTTTTCAAGCTGAGCCGCCGTGACCCGGCGCGGGTCGCCGGAGGCGAGATCGTCGATCAAATCCAGTAGAAAAGCGTTGTCGCACCTTGCGCGCCACGGGGTCATGGAGCCATCCGGTTGCCGCCGTGCCACCCGGTCGCCGTCGTGCGATATCCGCATAAGTTCGCCGATCGCCGGCAGGTCGTGTTTCTTGAGCTTTTCGGCGTATATGCTGCTGCGCGCGCATTCCGAAAGGCCGTACAGCACTACCGAGCGAACAGGGTACAGCCCGTCCGCCGGGGCGTTGTGAGTACTCCAGAGCGCTCCGAGGTCGCGTGTAAGCAGCGATTCAAGTTCGGAGCGGGTGGCGGTTTCCGGCAGATGCAGCAGCATGCGGTAGATGCGTTCCGGGGAGACCCCGAGGGTTTCGCAGTTCACATCGCGCAGATGGCTCAAAAGCGGCGCGTACTGGGGAAACTGCTTTTTGAGGAGTTCGAAACCCAGCCGGTAGCAGCTGACGCGGTGATTGAATTGGTCGCGCGCGCCTCCGGCCTTGCGTGCCTGGATGCCGGAGTCGCACAGTACCATAACGCATTCCTCGGGGAATGGGACCGATTCCACCACACCGAAGTCGAAGAATTTTACCTTGACCACCCGATTTTCCTCGCCGAGTTTCACCGCCGCGTGGTCGGCCGCGCCGCCGCGGGTGCCGACAAACCATTCGCCTTCTCCGCAGAGCGTGACCAGCTGGGAGGGGAAGGTGTCCAGCGCGTTCACCGCCACTACCGCTTCGGCTGCGCCGACCACCAAACTGGACGACGAGGACAGCCCCGCCGCCATCGGTACATTGCCGGCCACGAACATGTCCATACCGAAAAGCGTCTGATGGCTGAACTTCTTTTGGAGCCGGAGCGCCGCCGCCTTCACATAGTGCGACCAGTCAACGCCGTAGCTGCCGATGAGTTCATGCAGTTTCCGGCTGTTGACCAGACTGGTCCAGTCGTCCCACGGCAGTTCGCGTACGAGTTGGGAGATGGTGAACTCGCACGGCTTGAATTGGGGATCGAGGTGTTCGAGCCGGATGACGTCGTCCCGGCGCGGTGCTATCACCATCAGCGTTTCAAAGTTGATGGTCATCAGATTGCAGTTCCCCCCCTGATGATCCACGTGGCGGCCCATCACGTTGACCCGTCCCGGCGAGCGCACCACCGCCACCGGTGTCTCCGGCGCCAGACGGGCGGCTGCCATTGTCAGCAGCGGCAGGTAGTTGGAAAGGTGCTTTTTTATCCATTCGGCGTCGTCGCCGTAAAGTAGTTTCAGCTCGGTCAGCAGAGCCGAATCGAAATCGCCGGCCAGCGCCCGCTCTATTTTTGCAAGATATTCTCCCACCGGCAGGAACAGAGTCTTGTCCGGCTCGGGCGCGGTGCGCCTGGCGCGGTTGCGGACTATCTCGGACACCTCAAGCAATTCCTGCGGGTTGTTGAACCCGAGCACCCGGGCGGGGTCGGAAATGGTCAGTATGCGGATGTTGGCGTTCGGCTTATTACGCCGAAGCACCGCCGCAACATCTGAGAGGTATTCCTCTTTCTGGGCATTGTCGCGTGAAAGATTGGCGAGCACGCCGGAGAGAGCGCGTTTTCCGATAATGTAGACCGAGGTATTGCTGTTAGGCAGGTTTTCAACTTCGTCCGGAGTAAGTACAAGCTGTGAACCGTCCGGCATCGCTACTTCGAAAACGCACTCGTTATCGGATATCCGCGAATAGTCGGCGGAATTATCCCAGCGTTCACCGAAAGCTCTGAAGCATTTCGACTCGGAGGTTGAGAAACTTTCCATCATTACCGCACGCGCCGCTTCCCGTGACTTCGGCATTTCCTTGCGCAGCCGTGCCAGTGTACGTTTTTTCCGGACGTCGGCCATCTCTAGGATTGCGGCGGCGTTGCCCGCGGCGTCGGTTACGATCCGGCCGGCTCCGGATCCGGGGCGGGTAGGCAGCGACAGCATTGCCAAGTCGCACTTCTCGCTGTAATAAAGGTCGAACAGCCGTTCGACCGCCGTCGGGTCGATCAGTCGGTCTCCGGCCACCACCAGTATGTCGGCATCGTCCGGCATGGATGGCATGGCCTCAAGCGCCGAGCGCACCGCGTTGGCGGTACCGTTGGCTTCCTTCTGGTAGGCGAACACCGTGTTGGGGAAAGCCTTTCCCACGGTCTCCACCACCTGTCCGGCCAGCTGGCCGACCACCACCAGATTCTGGGTTACGCCGCACTGGCGGTAGACGTCTAGAGCGCGCACGATCGCCGGCACTCCATCGATTTCAAAGCAGACCTTATGGGTGGAATTTGACCCCATCCTTGAGCCCTTGCCGGCGGCCAGCACAATCACATATTCCGGAACATTAGCGGCCATGGTTCGCCTTTCTCGGATAATATAGTACAAAAGATTGTCAATAATATATCTCCTTCGCGCTGCCGATGCAACCCGGACGGTGTTTTTTTACAAAACCGCTTGAGTTTTCACGCCGCCGGTGCTATGTTATTCGGAATGGAACGGAACAATAAAATCTTTGCGGCCGGCTACTTCGATCCGATGCCGCATATGGCGGCCCGCCGTGAGTCGTTTACCCGGGTCATCTCCCGTTATCTCGACAGTTTGTGCGAGGTCTATTACCCGTGGCCGGGCGTGATCAACGCGCGGGGGTTTTCCGAAAATGCGGAGGTTATGAGAGATCAGCTGGTGGAAGACCTCAAATGGTGCCGGGCCCACGGGTTGACGCTCGATTTTCTGGTAAACGGCACCTGCTATGGCGACAAAACCTTCACCATTGCCCAGCGCGACGAGCTCTGCGGCATAATCGAAACCATGCGTGCCGCCGGCATTCTTCCGGAGGTGGTCACCACCGCCAGCATCTATGTGGCGAAGATACTGCGAACCGAATATCCGGACATTGAAATACGTGCCTCGGTAAACTGGCAGATGAACTCCACACTGGCGCTTGAATATCTCGGCGATCTGATCGACTCCTTCTACCTCTGCCGCGATCTCCAGCGCGACTTCTCGATGCTCGAACGCTTCAAGAAATGGGCCGACGATCACGGCAAGAAGATGTGCCTGCTGGCCAATTCCGGCTGTATCCGCAATTGTCCGGGCAAGACTCTGCACGAAACCGTCATCGCGCATGATGCGGAATGGAACAAGGAAGCAATAAGGTTGAATTTTCCCGCCCAGTATTGCGAAACGGTTTACATGAACGACAGCCCCGAGGAGTTTTTGCGCTCAACTTGGATTCGTCCCGAAGACATCCATTTGTTCGAGCCTTATGTCTCGGTTTTCAAGCTTTCCACCCGCAAGGTGCCCAATCCGGATGAAATTCTAAAGGCGTACTCGTCGCGAAGCTATGACGGCGACCTGGCCCGGATTATGGACCCCGGTCACCGCTTCGGCATCCATAAGATCGACAACAAGTCCTTCCCGGCCGACTGGGCGCAGAGCGGCGTTGCCGGTATCTGCGCGAACATGTGCACCCACTGTGGCAAGTGCACCGCGACGATGCGCCGGGTAAAGAAACTCAGATGAATATTCTGCTGCTCGAGCCGTCCGACCTTACCGCTCCCGACCGTGCATTTATCTCCGGTGAACGTGCCGCGCATCTGCTGAAGGTGCTCAAAAAACGCCCGGGCGAAATCTGCAAGGCCGGATTGCTGGGCGGTCTGCTCGGAACCGCCGAGATATTGTGCTGCACCGATGACGGAGTGGAACTCCGGCTTTGTCTGGACACGCTTCCGCCTGAACCGGTGAACGTTACCCTGGCTTGCGCATTGCCCCGGCCCAAAGTATTCCGTCGTCTGCTGGCCGGCGCGGCCGCGGTGGGGGTGCGCGAATTTCACTTCTTCGGATGTTTCAAAGTGGAGAAAAGTTACTGGGAGTCGCCGTTGATTGCACCGGAATCGATTGCGGCGATCGAGCGCGAGGCCTTGGCGCAGTGCGTCGACACCGCGCCGGTGAAGGTGGAGTTCCACCGGTTTTTCAAGCCGTTCGCCGAAGATGTGCTGCCGGATATCGCAGCCGGAAAGCGGCTGCTGGTGTGTCACCCGTCGCCGGATGCCGGATTGCCGGCAAAGACCGCGGGCGCGCCGGTGCTGCTCTGTTTCGGCCCCGAAGGCGGTTTTACCGACTACGAATTGGAGATGCTGGTGGCGGCCGGAGGAACGAACGTTTCGCTCGGGCCGCGCATACTGCGCTGCGAAACCGCGGTGCCGTTCGCATTGGGCCGGATTTTGTGACACAGTTGTGGCACATGGTGGCACAATATGGCCCGGTTTGGCGCGGCGCTGTAGCCAGGCGTGAGCTTGCAGACAAAGTTGGCATGGCGCTTGCTTGTATTCAGTCGAAATTTTGAAAACTTCAAGTAAGGAGACAAGAATATGAGCAAGATTTTAGGTATCGACCTTGGTACCACCAACAGCTGTATGGCGGTAATGGAGCACGGCGAGGCGAAGGTTATTCCGAACGCCGAAGGCAACCGCACCACCCCCAGCGTGGTGGCTTTCACCAAGAGCGGCGAACGTCTGGTGGGCCAGCTGGCCAAGCGCCAGGCGGTCACCAACCCCAAGAATACCGTTTTCTCGGTAAAGCGGTTCATGGGCCGTAAATTTTCCGAAGTGGCCGGCGAGCGTTCCAACGTACCGTTCGAAGTGGTCGAAGCCAAGAACGGCGACGCCCACATCAAGATCGGCGATCACGTTTATTCCCCGCCGGAGATTTCCGCTATGATCCTTCAGAAACTGAGGACCGACGCGGAAGCCTACCTCGGCGAAGAAGTCAAGCAGGCGGTGATCACGGTTCCCGCATACTTCAATGACAGTCAGCGCCAGGCCACCAAGGATGCCGGCAAGATCGCCGGACTCGAAGTGCTGCGTATCGTGAACGAGCCCACCGCGGCCGCCTTGGCCTATGGCTTGGAAAAGAAGTCGGATGAGATCGTGGCGGTCTACGACCTCGGCGGCGGCACCTTTGATATTTCCATCCTCGAGATTGGCGACGGCGTGTTCGAAGTCAAGGCCACCAACGGCGACACCCACCTCGGCGGCGACGATTTCGACCTGAAGATCATCGACTTTCTGGCCGAGCAATTCAAGAAGGAGCACGGCGTTGACCTGCGCAAGGACTCCCAGGCGCTTCAGCGCTTGAAGGAGGCCGCGGAAAAGGCGAAGTGCGAACTTTCCAGTTCGATGACCACCGAGGTCAACCTGCCGTTCATCACCATGAATGCCGACGGCCCGCTGCATATGAACGTGACCATGTCGCGCGCCGAACTGGAAAAGCAGGTCGACGATTTGATTCGCCGCACCGAGAAGCCGTGCCGCAACTGTCTGCACGACGCCGGAGTGGGCATCGACGCGATCAAGGAAGTCATCATGGTCGGCGGCATGACCCGCATGCCGAAGGTGCAGGAAGAAGCCAAGGATATTTTCCAGAAGGAACCTCACAAGGGCGTGAACCCGGACGAAGTGGTAGCCTGCGGCGCCGCGATCCAGGGCGGCGTGCTCGGCGGCCAGGTCAATGATGTGGTTCTGCTGGACGTCACCCCGCTGTCGCTGGGCATCGAGACCCTCGGCGGCGTGTTCACCCGGGTCATCGACCGCAACACCACCATCCCGGCCCGCAAGAGCCAGGTGTTCAGTACCGCGGCCGACAACCAGCCCTCCGTGGATATTCACATTCTTCAGGGCGAGCGTGAAATGGCGGCCGATAACAAGACCATCGGCAATTTCCGGCTGGACGGCATCGCTCCGGCTCCGCGCGGCGTGCCGCAGATCGAAGTTACTTTCGACATCGACGCCAACGGCATTCTGCACGTGACCGCCAAGGATCGCGGTACCGGCAAGGAACAGAAGATCACCATCACTGCCAACTCCGGCCTAAACGATTCCGAGATTGAGAAGATGGTCAACGACGCCAAGGCGCATGCCGAGCAGGATAAGGCGACCAAGGAGAAGATCGAGGTCAAGAACCAGGCCGAGAGCATGGTCTATCAGGTCGAGCGCCAGATCAAGGAATACGGCGACAAGCTTTCCGAGGCGGTCAAGGCGCCGGTCGAAGAGGGAATCGCCAAACTCAAGAAGCAGATCGAGTCCAACGACACCGAGGCGATGAAGGCCACGATGAAGGATCTCGAGGAAAAGCTGATGAAGTTCGGTCAGGAGATATATTCTCAGCAGCAGAACCAGCAGGCGGCCGGCCAGGAAAATACCGAAGCCGGGCAGAGCGCCGACGGCGGCAATAATGACGATGACAACATCGTGGATGCCGAAGTGGTGGACGACAAGTAATCGAGACGGACCATCGCGCGGAAGGCACAGTGCCTTCCGCGCGGATTAAACCAATTTTTTCAAACTTTAATAAAAAAAGGAGTTGAAAATGTCCCAAGTAAAAATCCAGCCGTTGGGCGACCGCGTGTTGCTCGAAATTGTTGAAGCCGCCAATCAGATGAAGGGCGGGATCTTCATTCCCGACACCGCCAAGGAAAAGCCGCAGGAATACAAGGTGATCGCGCTTGGCACCGGGAAACTCGATGACAAAGGCAGCAAGATTCCATTCGACGTCAAAGTCGGGGATATCGTGCTTACCAGCCGTTACGGCGGGACCGAAGTCAAGTGCGACGGCAAGGAATACAAAGTGATCGGCCAGGACGAAATCCTCGCGATCGTCGGTTAACGGAAATTTTACACTACAGGAGTTTTGAATATCATGGCTAAACAGCTTATCTTTTCCGAAGAAGCCCGCCGCGCGGTTCTCGATGGCGTGGTCACCCTCAGCAAGGCGGTAAAGGCCACCCTCGGCCCGAAAGGCCGCAATGTGGTGCTCGACAAGAAATACGGCTCTCCGGCCATCACCAAGGACGGTGTGTCCGTGGCCAAGGAGATCGAACTTCCGTGCCCGTACGCCAACATGGGTGCCCAGATGGTGAAGGAAGTCGCCAGCAAGACCAGCGATATCGCCGGCGACGGCACCACCACCGCCACCGTGCTGGCCGAGGCGATTTATCGTGAAGGCCTCAAGAACGTCACCGCCGGCGCCAATCCAATGGAACTCAAGCGCGGCATCGACAAGGCCGTCGAAGTGATGGTTGAAGGGCTCAAGAAGATCAGCAATGACGTTTCCGACCGCGCTCAGGTCGCTCAGGTCGCCACCATTTCCGCCAACGGCGACGCCACCGTGGGCGAGATCATTGCCGACGCGATGGACAAGGTTGGCAAGGATGGCACCATCACGGTGGAAGAGGCCAAGACCATCGATACCACTCTTGATGTGGTCGAAGGCATGCAGTTCGACAAGGGCTATCTTTCCCCGTATTTCGTGACCGACACCGAGTCGATGACCGCTTCTCTGGAAGATTGCTACATCCTGATCAACGAAAAGAAGATCAGCAGCCTTAACGACATGCTTCCCCTGCTCCAGATGGTTGCCAAGGAAGGCAAGCCGTTGCTGATCGTGGCCGAAGATGTGGACGGCGAAGCGCTGGCCACTCTGGTGCTCAACAAGATCCGCGGCATTTTGAATGTATGCGCGGTCAAGGCTCCCGGCTTCGGCGACCGCCGCAAGGCTATGCTGCAGGACATTGCGGTTCTTACCGGCGGTACCTGCATCTCCGAGGACCTCGGCATCAAACTTGAGAATGTCACTATCGAACAGCTCGGCAAAGCCAAGCGCGTGACCATCGACAAAGAGACCACCACCATCGTCGAAGGCGCCGGCAAGCAGAGCGCCATCGCCGGCCGCGTGGCCCAGATCCGTCATGAGATCGAAGCCACCACCAGCGATTATGATCGTGAAAAGCTTCAGGAACGCCTGGCGAAGCTCGCCGGCGGCGTGGCCGTCATTCATGTCGGCGCGGCCACCGAAACCGAGATGCGCGAGAAGAAAGCCCGCGTGGAAGACGCGTTGCATGCAACCCGCGCCGCGGTTGAAGAGGGTGTGGTGCCCGGCGGCGGCGTTGCGCTGCTGCGTGCGGCGGACGCGCTCAAGAGCCTGAAGCTTTCCGGCGACGAGGCGATCGGTGTGAAGATCATCGAACGTGCCATCGAAGAGCCCTTGCGCCAGATTTCCATCAACGGCGGCTATGAAGGCAGCGTGGTGGTTCAGAAGGTCAAGAGCCTTGAAGGCAACAACGGTTTCGACGCCGCCAACGGCGAGTATGTCGATATGCTCAAAAGCGGCATTCTCGATCCGACCAAGGTTACCCGCAGCGCGTTGCAGAACGCCGCGAGCATCTCCGGTCTGCTGCTTACCACCGAATGCCTGATCACCGATCTCAAGGATGAGAAGGAGCCCGCGGCTCCGGCCGGCGGTATGGGCGGCATGGGTGGCATGGGCGGCATGATGTAATTTTGCAAAGCCGGGAGCCGTTTCGCTTGAAAGCGGAAAGGCTCTCCGTATCTGCGGAATGCATCAGTACATGCAAGATCGAAAACGGTCGGCCAGATGGCCGACCGTTTTTTTTATGCGGATTCAATTGAGTCGGGATGCTGCGAATTCGGCGGCACCGTCGCGGTTGACGGAAGCTTTGTTTCGCCGACAGTGGACCGGGATGGTAATTCTGACGGCAAGCTATGTCGCTTGGGCGCTGGCTTGACCACGGAATTCGGGCGAGTTCCAATTAGCAACCAGTGATTTTTATTCTGGCGCCTAAAAAGGAGGCGCCTTCTCGTTTTTAGGGTTCGGGGTGTTGAGAAGGCGCCCGGGAACGGGGAGTTTCGGGGGAAGACATAGACCTTTCCATTCCTTATGGTTTAGACACCCGGATCATTAAAAAGTTCCCAATGGTTGACATTTTTTTCATGAATTGGCCAAACTTAATTCCAAGGAGAGTGTCTATGTCCGAAAATTTTGTTCCCCGAAACCTCGGTCGCGCCGCGGCGCTGTTCAAGGGAGTCCTGCTTGGCGTTGTATCCGGGGCTCCGCGCATCTCCCGCACGGGGCGTCTTGAAAGCTATACCGATTGTTCCGATTCCGGGTTGGCGCTATGGGCCGGGGAGACCGGCGCCGTGCTTACCGTGTCGCTGACCATCGATAATGCGGCTGCGGTGCTGACGATGTTGGCGGACGGTTCCGACATCACTCTGCCGGAACCGGGTGCCGATCTTTCCGCCGCGCCGGGTGAACTGTTGGTGGCGGCATTGGACGGATCAGTGGCGTTTCGTTTTCCACGTGCCACGGTCACCTCCAACTGGAGTTATCAGTGGAATGCCGATACTCCGCATGAGATGACGGTGGAGTTTCGGGCGTTGCCGGACACTTCCCGGCTCCTCATGCAGTCCGTGCCCGGGGGGGCATCTCCGGTTGCGGTTCCGAACAACTTTTCCTGGGCGGAACTTGAAAATTCACTGGTTGCCGAATTGTCGGCGGCGTTCCCATGGAGTGGACTCGGGGCATGGTACGCCGGAGACATCGAAATGCCTAACGGAGGACGGCTGGAATTGACATCGGAGGCTCCCGGCCGTACTTTTTACGGGCGCGAACTTACTTTCGAATTATCGCTGCGTTCGTCCGACCGTGCCGCGGTTCGCGGTGCCGCCGGAGCATTGGCGGCGAACCTTCCGTGGCATAATCGCGGCGGATTCTATGAGGTGGAGCTGGCTTCATGCCGGGCGGAAAAGGCGGTTGCAGACACCTATGCGGTGAGCTTTACGCTGAGGGCGCTTTCTCCCCGATAAGGAAATACATTTTGAGCACTCCCTTGCCTTTCACTTCCTGCGGTTCGCGCGGAGCGAAGTCAAATCGGGACTTTGCAAGCATGTAAGTCTCCTCGGAAACGTTGATTTGCATGCTATCGGAATGCTGCTCCATTCTGGCGGCGGTGTTGATAGTGTCGCCGAAAACGTCATAGATATATTTTTCTACGCCCACGATGCCGCCGACCACCGGCCCGGAGTGGATGCCCATTCGCATGCGCCACTGCCGGTCGCGGGAGGCGTTGCGTTTTTCAAGGTAGCTGCGCGCTTCGAGTGCCGAGCGCAGAATGTTCGCGAAATGGTTTTCGTCCGGCGCGGGCATACCGGAAACACTCAGATAGGCATCGCCGATGGTTTTGATGCGTTCACAATGATTGCGAACGAAAATATGGTCGAATTCGGTGAATATGTCATTCAACTCGGCTATCAGCACCGCCGGGGCGAGGCCGCCGGAAATGGTGGTGAATCCGACGATATCGGAGAAAAACACCGTGACGTTTTCGAACAGCTCCGGTTCGCTGGAACCCTTTTCGCCCAGTTCGACGATGACTCTTTCCGGCAGAATATTACGCAGCAACTGCGCGGATTTTTCCTTTTCGGATTCTAGCTTCTCGTTGAGTTCGATCAGTTGGAGGTTGGCATCGGCCATCGCGAACTTCTGCTGTTGAAGTTCTTCGGTCTGCGCTGTCAGTTTCTCTTTCAGCTCGAGCATGGTCAGATTCGCCTCGGCCATCGCGAAAGTCTGGTGTTCGAGTTTTTTTGCCTGTTCGGACAGTGTTTCCTTCTGTTCAAGAATGGTCAGATTGGCCTCGGCCATTGCAAAATTCTGTTTGGTCAGCTCATCTTCTTTTTTTATCAGGGTTTCCCGCTCGGCCTTCATATGCTCGGTTTCGGCTTCGAGGTTACGGGTTTTGATGCCGAATTCGGTGCGCTTGTGCTCGAAGTCGGTGTTCAGCGATGATATGACGGCCGTGAAGCGGCGGTACTGTACAAACAACATTGCAGCGAGGGCGACTACCGCCGTCATTGCCAGTGCAAACAGTATCCACCCGGTCATGGTTATTCTTCCTCCGGCTCCGGCGGCAGAATTTCGCTCCAGGGCCGCCGGTAAAATTTGCTTTTCGCCGCCAGACAGTTGAACTTGAAGATGTGCCACAAGGCGGCAACGCCATCCTTCCAGGTTATCTTCTTGCCCTCGCTGTAACGGCGCGGGCGGTAGGATATCGGGGTCTGCCAGATGCGCAGGCAGCGGGCGGCCGCCAGCTTGGCGGTCAGCTCTACTTCTATTCCGAAGCGGCGACTTTCAAGATTAAGGTTTTGCACCACTTCGCGGCGGAAGGCCTTGTAGCATGTTTCCATATCTGAAAGGTGGATGTCGGAAAATACGTTGCTCCAAAATGTCAGGAACTTATTGCCCATCTCGTGCCCGAAGTAGCGGACCATGCCGGGGGTTCCCATGAAGCGGGAGCCGTAAACGACGTCGGCCCGCCCGTCGGCCAGCGGTTCGATCAGGTGGGGATATTCCGAAGGCGAATATTCGAAATCGGCGTCTTGCACCACCACAAACGGGCGCGTGGCTTCGGCAAAACCGCGGATCAGCGCCGCGCCCTTGCCGCAATTTTTAGGTTGCGCAAACAGTTTTACCCGAGGCTCGCCGACGAAGACCTGAAGCTTTTCCCAACTGGCATCGGTGCTGGCGTCGTTTACGATTACCGCTTCGCCTACTTCAGGCCGTGCAAGCACGCGCCGCACCACCTTTTCGATGGTCGATTCCTCGTTGTAGACGGGGATGATTACCGAGAGACTGCCGGCGAGGTCGGTCATATCACTTTTTCCCCAGTTCGGCGGAACGGCGTGCGGCGGCCACCACCGCCTCCTGTACCGCAAAGCGGAAGCCGTGACGTTCGAGTTCGGCCACTCCGGCGGCGGTGGTGCCGCCGGGGGAGATCACCTGATCGCGCAATTGCGCGGGGTGGAGGTTGGCTTCGGCCGCCAGTTTGGCCGAACCGAGAACGGTTTGGATCGCCAGCTTGATCGCCAGATCGCGCGGCAGACCTTCCCGCACCCCGCCATCGGCCAGCGCCATGATGAATTCGAACACATAGGCGGGGCCGCTGCCGGAGAGGCCGGTCACCGCGTTAAGCAGTTTTTCGTCGACCGGGGCGGCTTTGCCGGCCGCTTCCAGAATGCGTTCCACTCTGGCCAGTTCTTCGCTCGAAAGCCCGCCGGAGGTTGCAAAGCAGCTCATGCCTTCGCCGACCAGCGCCGGGGTGTTCGGCATCACTCTTACCAGCTTACGCGCTCCGGTAAGCGCGGCAAGCTGGGCAAGTTCAACTCCGGCCACGATCGAGATTACCAGTTTGTCCGCCAGCACTGCGGCGAGCGGCTCTGCCGCCGAGCGCAGATGCTGCGGTTTCACCGCCACCAGCACGGTGTCGGCCGCCGCGGCCAGTTCGGCCGCGCCGGAGGATTCGGCTCTGGCGCCGGTGGCTTCGGCAAAATGCTCGGCGGCGGTGCGGTTGGGGTCGAATGCGGTTATGGTAGCCTTGTTTGCCGGATCCAGCTTCACCAGCGCTCCGGCGATGGCGGTCGCCATTTTACCGGCACCCAGAAAGAAAATCTTTTCGCTCATCTTAGTCACCTCGTAAAAAGTACGATTCCGAACGTGGCGATACTGGCAAACACCAGATACCACGCGAAATAGTTGAGTTTGCCGCGCTTGAGCATCCCGAGCAGGAGTTTAAGCGAGAAGTAGCCGACCACGGCCGAAATCACGAACCCGACCGCCCAAACACCCATTTCGGCGGCGGAAACCGGAACCCTCTGCTTGAGAACCTCAAGTGTTTCCAGCAGTATCGCGCCGGCTATCGCCGGGATTGCCAGCAGAAATGAGAATTCGGCGCAGTCCGCCTTCTTCAATTTTACGCGCAGTCCGGCCGCGATGGTGGAACCGGAGCGCGAAATTCCGGGGGTGATCGCCACCGCCTGGGCCAGCCCGATGACGACGGCCTGTTTCAGTGAGATTCTTTCCACCGCGGTGGCCTCGGAATCATCGGTTTTGCTCTTCATAGCGAAGAACAGCAAAAGCGCGGTCACGGCGAACCCGATGGCCGGAACCCACAACGAACCGAATATCGCATCCTCGATTCCGGATTTCTTGATTGCAACACCCACTATTCCGGCGGGAATTGATCCGACAATCACCGCCAGCATCAGATTAAATTGTTTCTTTGCCAGTATCTTCCATATTTGATGAAAATAAAAGACCAGAATTGCCAACAGGGTTCCGCCATGCAGCAGCACGCCGAGGAACAGGTTTTTTTCGGGATCGGTCTTCAGCAGAAAGCCCAATACCTGCAGATGGCCGGAACTGGAGATCGGCAGAAATTCCGCCACACCTTGAAATGCCGCGAGAATCCCGACTTTGATGAGCTCAATGAAATCCATGTTGCTTGATTATTCCTTAGAAAATTCGGCTTCGGCATTGGCGCCGGAAAAATCGGATTCGTCCGGGATCGCCTCCTGCGCTTCGTCTTTGGCCTGAACGGCCGAATCGTTGACTTTATTCGCGGCCGCATGCAGCGCGTCGCCAGCGGCCGAGAGTTTTTCGGATGCAATATCGCGCACCGTATCCATGCCTTTCGCCGGGTCTATCCCCTGCCTGCGCAGAATTGGGGCCACAATGAAGTAGCCGGCAACGAACAACAGTACCAGAAACGTCAGCAAAATGCCGACGATCTGGCCGAAGCTCAGAGATTTTCCCGGTTTTCCGGCCATTTTATACTCTGCCGTGCGGGATGAAGTCGATCGATTCCACCGGGATTATCACGTCGAAGGTTTCCTCGGATAACTGCAGCGCCTTGTTCGATTTTCGGAACAGCTTGCGGCCCACC
Source organism: Victivallaceae bacterium (assembly GCA_034926605.1). Lineage (GTDB taxonomy): Bacteria > Verrucomicrobiota > Lentisphaeria > Victivallales > Victivallaceae > CALXXL01. Next base: position 161,500 of record JAYFQV010000001.1, on the reverse strand, counting down.
AGCGTGGTGCGCGAGTTGTCCAGCACCAGCAGCGCGACCTTGCGGGTTTTGCGGAAACGCACCAGCGCAAGTTCACCCGCACAGAGAGTGCTAAGACTTTTGACCGTAAGCTTCCAAGCGGAGCATCCGGCGAGATCGAGCTCGCGGCCGTCGGCCACCAGCTCCAGCGGACGGTCGGTGGGGATGCGGGCGGCTTCCGCCACCTTATTGGCGTAAAGGTCTCCGCCGAAAGCGTTGAGCCGTTTCCAGAATTCGCGGTATTTCATCGAGGTGGCGATCACGCCGGTGGCCGGGCCGGGTTCGTAGGCGGCCGACGGTTCGCGCAGACAGAGTCCGCCGAGGTCGCGGATAGGTTCGGCATCGTGAGTTTGTACGCGCCAGCTCAATCCGGCGGCGGCGAAGATTTCCTCTTCTGGGCAGCCGATGGTGGTGGACAGTTTGCGAAGGTCGGCCACGTCAGGCATCGAATTGGGGGTGGACTCGATCATCTGGATATTGGCCGCCGGCAGATTGCTGGCGGCGGCGAGGGCATCAACGGTCAGCCCCTTTTCGCGGCGGTAGCGGGCAAGAAGTTCGCCCAGCGGAGACTGTACGGCATCGCCGCCGCAACGGATCTTCGAAAGCAGGCAGCGCAACTCGAAAGTGCGATGGCGGTCCAGATGCAGCAGTTCGCAGATGCGGTTTAGCTGCACCAGACTCGGAGTGATCTTTCCCTGCAAAAGCTGGGAGATCGCCGACGGTGTGACCGAGAGATATTCGGCCAGCGCATTTTGCTTGACCCGGTTGCGCATCAACTCGTGGCGCAACACATTGGCCAATTCAAGGCGCAGGGGATTTATCGGCATTTTTTTTCGCTCCTTGGTTTATCTTTACATTTACGACCGTATACTTGAAGCTTTAACTTAATATAACACGCCGCTTGCGATTGTTCAACGATTTAAGCGACTAATTCTCAATTATATTTGAAATTATACCGCCGACTGAACCTGATGCCAGATCAATTTTTACACGTTTCCCCAGCAGTTCCGGTTGGGCGCTGGTTATCAGGTGCCTGCCGTCTTCGGAGGTAACCATTGCAAACCCGCGCTCAAGTACCCGGCGCGGGCTCAGTGCGTTCAGCCGCCCGGCGGCGGCGTCGAGCCGCCCGCGCAACAGGCGTCCGGAGTTCATGACAATGGTTTCTGCACGGCGTTCAAGCTCGTCGAGCTGCTGTGAGCGCAGTTCGACCAGATGGCGCGGTTCACGCAGTGCGTAATGGTTTTCGGCGCGGGTCAGCCGATTTCGCAAAAATTCCAAGCGGGTGGCAACAAACGTTTGAATATCGCGTTCGGTGCGAGTCAGGCGCTCGGCGACTTCACCGTAAGCGCCGAATACCGCCGAGGCAGCGGCGCTGGGGGTTGGAGCCCGGAAGTCGGCAGCGAAGTCGCATATAGTGAAATCTATTTCATGACCGATGGCCGAAACCACCGGAACGGTGCTGGCGGCCACCTTGCGTGCCAGTATCTCGTCGTTGAACGGCCACAGGTCTTCAATGCTGCCGCCGCCGCGGCAGATCACGATAACGTCCGCCGCCCGTCGCCGGTTGAAGAAGTCGATTGCGGCACAGATTTCGCGCACCGCGTTGGCTCCCTGCATCGCGGCCGGTTTGACCCGGATATGGGCAGACGGGCAGCTTTCGAGAGAGAGGCGGATGAAGTCGCGCACCGCCGCGCCTTCCGGAGCGGTGATCAGACCGACCCGGCGGGGGAATTTCGGCAGTGGTTTCTTGCGTTCGGGGGCAAAAACACCTTCGGCTTCGAGTTTGCGTTTGATTCGTTCGAATTCGGCGAGCAGCCCGCCGCGGCCGGCTGGGCGCAGCGAGCGGATGTTGAATTGGTATTCGCCGCGTACCGGATAGACCGTGAGTTTGCCGAACGCTTCCACCCGGTCGCCCAGTTTCAATTCCAGCTGAGCTGATTCCTTCGCCCCGCCGAACCAGGTGGCGCGGATCTGGCAGGACTCGTCCTTCAAGGTAAGATAGACGTGACCTGAACGTTCATAGACATTGATGGTGCCGATCTCGCCGGCCATCCAGAACGGGGTCAATGAGTTTTCGATGATGTCGCGTACCGCCGCATTGACTTCGGTTACGCTCCAAACAGTTTCGTCCATAGCAGAATCTTCTCCACAAAGATCAGCGAGTTTTCCACCACCACATCTCTGGCGGCCGAAAAAAGTCTGCCGCCATAGGCGAACACCAGCATGAACAGAAGCACAGACAATCCGCGCCCGAATTCGGACGCATCCAGTTTTTTCATTTCAGGAAATATTTCCCGGAAAGCGGTAAACCCGTCCAGCGGCGGCACCGGAATAAGGTTGAATCCGGCGAGGATGAGGTTCAGCAGTGTGCCGATATAAAACAGCTGGGTCACGAGCATCGGGGCGTGTGTCAGGTCGGCAACGGCGGTGGCGATAAGGCATATCGCGAACAGCACGATATTGGCTCCGATTCCCGCCAGCGATACCCACAGCCGGCCCCAGCGGCCCCGCATATTCGCCGGATTAACCGGCACCATGCCCCACGCGATTCCGATAAAAAGCAGCATAGCCAGTGAAAAAACGCCCATCTGCTTGAGCGGATTAAGAGTGAGATGACCGCTGTTCGCTGCGGTATTGTCTCCGCACAGCTTGGCCACCAGCGCGTGAGCATACTCGTGGCAGCAGATTGAAAATATCACCACCGCGATCCAAGTCACGCCCCAAGACGGGTTTTCGAATACATCGCCTATAAAAAGTTTCATAAAACCGGTAATATATCACCAACCATCGGCAATTCAAGCCGCATGAACCGGAGATTTTGGCGGTTTCGATCGGCGGCTAACCGGTCAGGCGCGAGAACCGTCTGCCGGATTCCGGGAAATCCATGCTCATGGCGAACGCGTAAAGCGCCCCTGCGGCCAACGCGGCGATATCGTAAGAATAATGCCATACCGGTGTCGGCAGACTTATCATCGACGACGGCATGGCCCAGATAGCGAACGCAATGAACTCGAATCCGATGCAAAGCCACTGGTATTCGGTAAGCCGCAGAAACCTGCGGGTCTGGGGTTCGCCGCGCCATGCCTCTTCCACAAACCGGGCGAACCCGGTCAGCGAAAAGTAGAGCCCGACCAGCATTCCGGCCGGGGCGTGGTGAATCCACATCGCCGCCAGCAGCCAGCCGATCACCAGGTTTAGCGCTATGGAGTATAACGCGGTAGCGTGTACCGGCACGCCGGAGAAGTCGGTGAACCGGCAGACCCGCGACGACGGATTCACGTGGCGAATACCGTATTTGTGGAATCCGGGCGACATTATCGGCTTGCCGTGGCAACACCCCTGCACCATGCATCTCAGCCGCCCGATCGACTGTATCCAGGGGCCCGCCGTTGCCAGCGCCCCGAACAGCACCCACAGCTGTCCGGCCGGTGTGAACCATCTTGCCGCCAGCAATCCGAGTATCGCGCCGAATACGGCTCCGTAAAAGCCGAAAGGTCGCAGCAGATTGTTCGAGCCTTCGATCAGTTGCGCCCAGAAAGCGCCGCCGAGCAGCGAGAACAGCACCACCACGCATAGCGCCCGCAGACTGCCGCCGCCGGTCAGCGCCCCGGCAAGGTAGAATCCGGCCGCGGCCGCGAGAAAACTGTATATGGAGTGATTGATGATGCGAAAATGGCCCATCCGCCAGGCCCGGAAACTGTTGGAAATCCATTCCGCCGCCATGTATGACGCCATCAGCAGATTGCTGCCGAACAGCAGCAGAAGGAGGTTGAATCCGACCGCGAACCACAGCGCGTATTCGATTGAAAAAGTCAATTCGCAAAGTATGGTCAGCAGCGAAGCGGCCAGCCACTTGAGCTGCAGTGCGCCGGCGGTTCGGTTGGTCTTCTGGCATAGCAGCAGCGCGAACACGGCAATATGAACGGCCGCGAGCGGCAGGGTGGTTACGAAGTGCCAGGCCGCGAGCAGCGGGAACAGGCCGGACGACGCCCGGCGCGGGAACCGGATGGGGTCGTCGTTCATCGGCGGGGTGCCCAACGCGGTAATCCCGCCGCAGCGGCCGAAGCGGTGGAACAGGTCCGGCCGTTCGAATCCCCACACGATCGCCGCGCATCCCAGACCTGTCAGAGGAGTGAAAATGTAAAGCCCCGAGGCGCTGGCGAAGATCAACGAAATTCCGCCGCACAGCATCACCGCGCCGCAATATATCGGATGCGGAAGCAGGGAATATATGCCGCCGGTGACCAGCTGGATCGGCGGGAATCCGTTCATCGGCAGCCCGCCTCCGCGTATTGCCAGCGCCAGCATTCCGGCGATTACCGCCGCGGCTCCGGCTCCCGTCAGGCTCCAGCCGACCCATGCCGGAAGCGGCGGCACGGTCAGCGTCGTTACCGGATCGAGCGACCGGCAGCCGAGCACCACCAGAACCGGTACGGCGATGCAGAACACCGCCCCGTAGACAATCATTCCCAGTTTTTTCATGTCCGCACCTCCCACTCCCCGTCGCCGCGGTTCCTTGTTTTTCAGGACATGAGAAAAATAACGCCTCTATCCGGCTCTGTCAAGGTACTTCGGAATAATTGCCGCTGTTTTGACAATCCGGTTGCATCCGGTGCCGTTCCGGTATATATTTTACCAACCATAAGTTTGTAGGAAGAGAGTGTGAGAAATGACGGAAGAAGAAAAAATCTTCAACGGCAGGTTGTTCAATCCCCGCAGCGGCGAGTTGCGCGAACTCAAGCACAAGGCGCATTCGCTTTGCCAGAAATACAATGCCATGGACGAATTCGATCCTTCGCGGCAGCTTTTGGTGCGCGACTTCATCGGTGCCATCGGCGAAAAATTTCACATGCAGGGGCCGATCCAGTTCAACTACGGATGCCATACCTTTATCGGCAACAATTTCGTCGCCAATTTCAACCTCACGGTGCTGGACGATGCGCGCATCTACATGGGGGACAATGTGATGTGCGGCCCCAACGTTTCCCTCGTGGCTTCGGATCATCCGCTGATCGCCGAGGAGCGCATCGCCGCTCCGGACGGCATGGGCGGCACGTTTTTCTCCGAGTTCGCCAAGGAAATCCATATCGGCAACAACGTCTGGATAGCCTGCGGCGCGATCGTGTTCGGAGGCGTCACCATCGGCGACAACGCCGTGATCGGTGCCGGCAGTGTGGTCACTCATGATATTCCCGCCGGATATCTGGCTTACGGCATGCCGTGCAAGCCGGTTCGTCCGATAACCGAGAAAGAGTCGAAAAAAGACCTGCTGTAAGCCGGCTGCGGATTGAAAACCCGAGGCGGAGTTCGGTTTCGAGGGTTGACATGATGATAAAAAAGAGTTATTTTAACCGACGGCAACTATCTTATAAAGAGCCCGGGGGCAAGGAATATATGCAATGAATGTGGAAAATACCATATTGGATGGAGTAAAAGTGCTAGTTCCAAGAATATTCGGGGACAACCGCGGATATTTCTTCGAGGCATGGAACCGCGACATTTTCGCGCAGGCGGGAATAATCTGCGATTTCATGCAGGACAACGAGTCCAAATCCGGCTTCGGCGTGGCGCGCGGTCTCCACTATCAGGCGGCCCCGTACACGCAGGCCAAGCTGGTCAGGGTGATTGCCGGGGCGGTGCTTGATGTGGTGGTGGACATTCGCCGTGGTTCGCCCACCTTCGGGAGGCATATGACGGTGGAGCTTTCCGACGAAAACAAGAAGCAGCTTTTTGTGCCGCGCGGGTTTGCCCACGGCTTCATGGTGCTCTCCGAAACTGCGATATTTGCATATAAGTGCGACAACAAGTACATGCCAAGCCACGAGCGTGGTATCGATCTTCTTGCTCCGGAGCTCGGTATCAACTGGCCGTTGCCGCCGGAGAAGATTATATTGTCGGACAAGGATCGCCACAATCCCGGATGGGGCGAGGCCGAGATGTTCGATTTCAACACCAAGGAGTACCTGGTATGAAAATCATGATCACCGGAGGCCGGGGCATGCTCGGCCGGACGCTGTTTCGGGAGTTCTGCGGCCACGATCTCGCGGTCGCCGATCTGCCGGAATGCGACATAACCGCCACCGCCGGACTCAACGCGTTTTTCGCCGAGACCCGCCCGGACGTTGTGATTCACTGCGCCGCCATGACCCAGGTCGACCTCTGCGAGACCGAGGCCGAACGAGCCTATAAACTTAACGCGGTCGGTACCGGCAACGTTGCCGCCGCCTGTTTCCGTTACAATGCGCGGTTGATCGCAATTTCCACCGACTACGTTTTCAGCGGCGATCTCGACCGTCCGTACAACGAGTTCGATCCGGCCGGAGCACGGACCGTCTATGGCGCTTCCAAGTTCGCCGGGGAACAGCTGGTGCGCGAGCTCTGCCCCAATCATGTGATTGCACGGATATCCTGGCTTTACGGTCCCGGCGGGCCGAGTTTTGTCCATACGATGATGAAGCTGGCCGACGGTACCCGCGACGAGCTCAAGGTGGTGAGCGATCAGGTCGGCAATCCCACCAGCACTCTGGCGGTAGCCCGCAAGCTCCACGAAATCGTCGATCGCCCGGAACTGGGCGGCACCTTCCATCTCACTTGCGAGGGAGAAGCCAGCTGGTTCGAGTTCGCCTCCACCATATTCCGGCTGGCCGGGATATGTCAGAAAGTGGTTCCCTGTGCTACCGCCGAATATCCGCGTCCGGCGCCCCGTCCGGCCAACTCTCGTCTGGACAAAATGATGCTGCGGATGCAGGGACTGTCCCCGATGCCGGATTGGAAGTCGGCGCTGGCCGAATTCATGGCCGAAGAGTTCTGATATTTTCGGCGGCTGTTTCTTTCCGGTGTCGGCATTTTTCGTTTTTGTCCGCCGGAAGGCTTGATTTTGCCGCAACGCGGACTATTTTACCCTAAAGTGTTTGAACAAAAGGAACCCGCTCCGATGCAAGATGCCGCCGTCCCTCCCGTAATGATCCTGTGCGGCGGCCGGGGAACCCGGCTGCGCGAGGTAACCGAACTGCTGCCGAAGCCTATGGTGCCGATCGGCGAGCTGCCGATAGTGTGGCACATCATGAAGTGCTATGCCGCCTTCGGCGTGCGCCGGTTCATCCTGTGCCTCGGGGCGAAGCGGGAGGCGTTCGTCGATTTCTTTCTTAACTACCATTTGCGCACTTCCGACGCCACCATTACCATCGGCAGTTCGCCGCAGGTGAGGCTGCACGGTCCTTGCGCCGAAGATGACTGGCAGGTGACGCTGGCCGGTACCGGGCTGGAGTCGATGACCGGCTGCCGGGTGTTCCGTGCGGCTAAGTATCTGACTCCTGACGACAAGAATTTTTTTCTTACCTACGGCGACGGGGTGTCCGATATCGACATCGGCGCGGTTTACCGCCACCACCTTGCTTCCGGCAAACTGCTGACCACCTGCGCGGTGCATCCGGAGGCGCGTTTCGGGGAAATGGTGATCGACGGCGACGCGGTCACCGGCTTCGAGGAGAAGCCGGCGCAGGCCAAAGGATATATCAACGGCGGATTCATGGTGGTTGGGCGCGAATTTGCGATCCGCTATCTCAGCGACAGCGAACCCCTGATCTTCGAGCAGGAACCGATGAGACGCGCCGCCGCCGACCGCGAGATGAACGCCTATCGCCACGAGGGGTTCTGGCAGTGTATGGACAACGCCCGGGAATACGAGATGCTGAACGGCCTTTGGAATCGCGGTTCGGCCCCGTGGACGAAGTATTGGAAATAAAACATGTTCGCCGATATTTATCGCAGTCGCCGCGTACTTGTCACCGGTCATACCGGGTTCAAAGGGTCGTGGCTGGCTCTCTGGTTGCGGCAGTTGGGAGCCGAGGTGTGCGGAGTCGCGCTGTCGATGCCTTCGCCCAACCATTGGGAGTCGTTGAAACTGGAAATACGCTCCGAAATGGCGGATATCTGCGATCTCGCGCTGCTGTTGCGCGTTTTCGGTGATTTCAAGCCGGAAATAGTGTTTCATCTTGCCGCCCAACCGCTGGTGCTTGACTCGTACCGCGATCCGGTCGGAACTTTCCGTACCAACGTAATGGGTACGGTCAATGTGCTGGAAGGATGTCGGCGGATGCCGTCGGTACGCGCCGCGGTTGTGGTAACCAGCGACAAATGCTATGAAAACCGCGGGGGCGAGCGTTGCCGCGAGTCCGATCCGATGGGCGGGTTCGACCCGTACAGTGCCAGCAAAGGCTGCGCCGAGCTTGTCGTATCTTCATACCGGCGCAGTTTTTTCGGCGACGGCCCGCTGGTCGCCTCGGCCAGGGCCGGCAATGCCGTCGGCGGTGGCGACTGGGGGGCCGACCGGCTGGTGCCGGACATCATGCGGGCGGCGGCCGCCGGGCGGCCGGCCGCAATTCGGAATCCCGGGGCGGTGCGTCCGTGGCAGCATGTGCTCGACCCCTTGAGCGGATATCTTGCGCTCGGTCAACGGCTGTTGGAAGGCCGCCGCGGATTTGCCGGAGCGTGGAATTTCGGCCCGGACGCCAGCGGTGTGACTGTGGGTGAGCTGGTCGGTATGTTGTCGGCGGCTTATCCCGAAATTTCTTTTGAAACCGCCGGGCGGACGGAAGCTCCGCACGAGGCGTCGTCGCTGTGCCTGGACTGTTCCAAGGCCCGCGAACTGTTGCAATGGCGGCCGGTGTGGACGACCGCGCAGGCGGCGGAACGCACCGCCCGCTGGTATCGCAACCGTCGGCTTTCCGGCCGCGGCGGCAGCTTGGATGATTTGAACGAATATGTTGCCGCGGCGCGGCGGGAAGGGCTGGAATGGACCGTTTAGAGTCTCTGCGCCGGGAAATAATGGAAAAGGTCGCCGAATATAGTCGTCTGGCTCACGGCGGAACTCCGTTTGTCCCCGGGGAATCCCGCCTCAATTACGCAGGCAGGGTCTTCGACGAAAAGGAGCTTTGCAACCTGACCGACGCAACGCTGGAATTTTGGCTTACCTCCGGGCGGTTTACGCAGGAGTTCGAAAACCGACTTGCCGCCTTTCTCGGCGTTGGCCATGCGTTGTTCGTCAACTCCGGCAGTTCGGCCAATCTGCTGGCGTTTTCCGCACTTACTTCGCCGCTGCTCGGTGACCGCCGGGTCCGGCGGGGCGACGAGGTGATAACCGTCGCCTGCGGGTTTCCGACCACAGTGGCTCCGATAATCCAGTACGGCGCGGTTCCGGTCTTCTGCGACATAGATGCTGCCACCGCCAATATCGATCCTGAGAGCCTGGAAGCCGCGCTTTCCTCAAAAACCCGTGCCGTGATGCTGGCCCATACTCTCGGCAATCCATTCGACCTTGCCGCGGTTAAATCTTTCTGCGACCGGCACGGGCTGTGGCTGATCGAGGATAATTGCGATGCGCTCGGCTCGAGATACGCCGGAAGGTTCACCGGCGGCTTCGGAGACATAGGGACCTCCAGTTTTTATCCCGCTCATCACATCACCACCGGCGAGGGCGGCGCGGTGTACACCGGCGATCCGCTGCTGGCCAGAATCATGCTGTCGCTGCGCGACTGGGGCCGCGACTGCGTCTGCCCGCCGGGGCATGACGACACATGTGGCCGCCGCTTCACCGGACAATATGGTACGCTTCCGGTCGGCTACGACCACAAGTATGTTTACAGCCACTTCGGCTACAACCTGAAAGCCACCGATCTTCAGGCCGCCGTCGGCTGCGCACAATTGGACAAGCTTCCTGATTTCATCGCGCGGCGCAAGCATAATTTCGCCCGCCTTTATGAGGGATTGAACGGCCTGCCGGAATTCGAGCCGATGCGGAAATATCCGGAAAGCGACCCGGCATGGTTCGGGTTCCTCATAACCTTGACGGCCAAAGGCAGACGCGGGCGGGTGGTGGAATATCTGGAGTCGCGCCGGATTCAGACCCGTCACCTGTTTGCCGGTAATTTGACCCGTCAACCCTGCTTCGAAGGGCTTGTGCACGGCGTGGACTATCGAGTGGTCGGCGGCCTTGAAAATACCGACCGGATCATGAACGACGCTTTCTGGATCGGTCTGTATCCCGGCCTTTCGAACGCCGAAATCGATTACATGATCGAAACCATACGGCGGAGCCGCGAACTTTAACCGGTGCGGACAAAGAAAAGGCCGCCTTGTAACGGCGGCCGCAAAATTCCAATGTGGATCAGAGCCGGGCGGAAACCTTGTCCTTGGGCAAAAGCCCCTTTATGTCGTATACCACAGCCACATCATTTTTCATTGTCTCGAAGTCCAGCTCCTTGAACTCACGGTGGGCCACCGCCAGAACCACGCCGTCATATTTGATGTCGGAAAGGTCGGAAAGCTGGCGGACGGATTCCAAGCCGTATTCATGCGCAATTTCCGCAGGATCAGCCCAGGGATCGAAGATATCCACTTTGCATCCGAATTCGGCCAGACCGCGCACCACGTCGACCGCGTGCGAATTACGGATATCCGGGCAGTTTTCCTTGAAAGTGATGCCCAGCATCAGCACTCTGGCGTTCCTGATTTTTATGTCTTTGTTTATCATCAGTTTCACCATTTCGGTGGCAACGTATTTGCCCATGCCGTCGTTGATGCGGCGGCCGGCAAGGATCACCTCGGGATGATAGCCGAGTTCGGCGGCCTTATGGGTAAGGTAGTAAGGATCAACTCCGATGCAGTGACCGCCCACCAATCCCGGGCGGAACGGCAGAAAGTTCCACTTGGTGCCGGCGGCTTCGAGCACCTCGGTGGTGTCGATGCCGATGAGGTTGAATATTTTGGAGAGTTCGTTAACGAACGCGATGTTGACGTCCCGCTGTGAATTTTCGATAACCTTGGCGGCTTCGGCAACCTTTATGGAGCTGGCGCGATGGGTTCCGGCGGTGATGATCGAGCGGTACAGCGCATCGACTGTTTCCGCAGACTCGGGGGTACTGCCGGCGGTTATCTTCTTTATCTGGGTCAGGGAATGCTGCTTGTCGCCGGGGTTGATGCGCTCGGGGCTGTAGCCGCAGAAGAAGTCGCGGTTGAATTTCATGCCGCTGTACTTTTCGATTACCGGGACGCACTGTTCCTCGGTACATCCCGGGTAGACGGTGCTTTCGAACACCACGATCGCGCCTTTTTTAAGCACTTTTCCGATGGTTTCGCTGGCGCGGTACAGCGGAGTCAGGTCAGGATTGTTGAACTTGTCCACCGGGGTTGGAACGGTAACGATGATCACGTCGCGGTCGGCGAGCATGGCCGGATCTGAGGTGAACTTCAGATATTTTGCGGCAGCCAGGCTTTCCGGAGAGGTTTCAAGCGTGGTGTCCACTCCTTTGCGAAGCATGGCAAGGCGATCTTCCTTGACATCGAATCCAACGGTGTCGAAATTCCTGCCGTACTCGACCGCGAGCGGCAGACCAACGTATCCGAGGCCCACCAGTCCGACTTTGATCGTTCCGTCCGAAATCCTATCCAACATGGTCCCATCTCCAATAGTTTGTTAAACAATACCTTATAATATATCACCGTTTGCAGTTGATTACAAGTATTAAACTTTGTTATGATATTGAACGATGATGGTATGTTTATGATCAGCCGCGACCCGGAGCAAGCTGGCGGCGGTTGGCCATGAAGGTTCCCGCACGGTTAAAAAAGGCTATTTCGAAGGTGGGAGGTGACTTCGTCCGGCAAAAAAGGCGGCAAAAAAGGCCGAAGATGTCATTCTTTGTAAACCTCATGCATGATCGTGTCGGCGGGAGGTCTTCTTGCAGTGGCGTGACGTTCGGAACTCAGGAAGCCGCCGGAAGGGTGGCCGAGCAACAGCAGGGCGGTGGGTTCGACGTATGGCGGCATGCCGAATTCCTGCCGTATGACGGCGGGATCGAACAGACCGATCATTACGCTGCCGATGCCGAGTTCCCGGGCCGCCAGCATCATGTGGTCGCAGATGATACCGATGTCGAGATCGCCGGAGCATTTGCCGTCGAATGGGCGGATGAGCTCGTCGCGCCGGTCACGGCAAACCAGCAGTACGCACGGCGCATTGAAAGTGTTGTATGCTTTGTTAACCTTGACCAGGTTGGCCGGATCGCGAACCACCACGATCTTCTGCGGCTGCCGGTTGCAGGCGGTCGGTGCCACTCTTCCCGCCTCCAGAATATAGGTAAGATCGTCTTCTTTTATCGGTGTTCCGTCGAATCCGCGGGTGGTACAACGTGATTTTGCAAGTTCCAGAAAGTTCATTTTTTTATGCCTCCGAGTGCGTTGAGTTTCTGTTCGAGCAGCGTGACGATTTCACCGGCGGTTTCCCGGTTGAACGGCATCACGCGACCGTGGTAACGGTAATAAATCAGATTCGACCACAGCACCTCATAGCCCCCGGCGTCGTATTCCTCCGCGGTCGGCAGATAGCTGTTGCAGCCATTGGTATAGCCGTTGAGAAAGACCAACGGATTGCGCATACGGCGTTGAAGTTCGAGGGCGAGTTCGCACATGGCTTCGTTGGCGATACCGCAGAAGCAACCGTCGTTCAGGCGGAATATCTGAAGTTCCACCGGTGATAATTGCGCCTTGACTCCGGCGTTGTTCAGCTTTCTTACTTCTGCCAGCCAGGCGGTTCCGTCGATTCCTGCTTCGACCGCTTCTTCGGCGATCTTCAAAGCGCGGTCCATATCTGGAACGTTGGCGCGGCAGTTCATCGTGCTCGAATTTATGCCGATATTTTCGATGTCCCGCATCGTGACGGCGGCGGATTCTGTCCCGCGCAGGATCTCGGCGGACATGTCCCGCATCGCCTGTCGGCTTTCTGTAAGGCATCGTTGCTTTTCCGCCTCCGGCACAACCGTTTGCGCCGCCTCGAAGGAGTGTATTTCCAGATAGTCCGCATTGTGCTGGCGAAAGCGGGGGCGGACGTTTCCAGCCGCGCCTTGAATCATTATCACCGGGCATCCGAATTTTTCGGCGATCAGGTTGCGGGCGGTACCGAAATAATCCGGTGACAACATATAATTGTCGCTGGACAGGACATTCGCATGGGCGGTAACCCGCAGCACCAGCAGCCGACTGCCGCCTTCGTAGTCGGTTATTTTCAGCAAGCCCAGTCGCCGGTCGCAGCCCGAGCCGCCGGAACGGCGGTTCACGCCTATGACGCATTCCGCTACGCCCCAGCCGGCTTTTATCGGAACCGCGGTTTCGACCGCTTCACGGACGGCCTCCGATATGCGTTCACCGGCAAATTCGAAGTATCCCGGCACGGTCGCGGCATTGGGAGCCGAGTGCGTATGCGAGAAGCATAACATCACATTTTCCCGTCGGCTTCCGATTATTGAGGCGATGCGGTCGCGCAGCAAATCTGCCAGTTTGGTGGTGAATCCGAGACTGTCGATCGCCGCAAGGCAGCCCGGCATACCGCGATTTTGCCATGCAAACACCTGGGCTTTGAGCGGTTCCGCCACGCCGCGAGAAAGATTGGACGGGCGGAAGAATCCCACGGTTTCCGCCGGTTTCGCCGGCGTTATATCGGCTTCGCCGTATCCGGCGAGAGTGATCAGGTCATTCATTGTTCATACTCGATCTTCACGTTATATGGCGCGATCCGGCTTTCGCTTGATGTGCAGCAGACGGACGAGCTCGTCCAAGTAGGCGGCGCTGTCCGGTTCGAACATTATCCACTTGCCGTCGTGGTAGGTGGCAGCCGAATCGTAGGCTTTCAGGACGGACTCGGAATGAATGGAGCGTTCCGCCTCGAATCTATCGCGTTCCGCCATGCCGAGAATAACCAGAAAACCGAAAGTGGATTCCTTTGCGTAGAGCGCGCAAAGAGTTCTGCCGCCCTTGCGATACTTGCATTCGCAGTTCCAGTTTTTTCCGCCGGGGTTCCAGCCAGGAACGATGGCATAGCGTTGTTCGATTTCTCCGCACATGGCCTGCCATAAGACGAACTTTTCCGCCCCCAGAAGGATATTCAAATCGTCTTTCGACGGCGGTATGAATGCCATTTCGACTTCTCCTGGAAGCGTTCAACAAGTTTTCTGGACGTGAAGCGTGGCAACGCCGGTGGAATTGCCTTCTCCGGTGACGAGGTCTTTCGGCGCGTGGATATTCAGCATGAAACCGTCGTCTTCGTACTTGCCGTCGATTCCATGGGTGAATTCCTCATCTACTGCGATGTTCTGCACCAGCCCGACCGCCATCGCGGTAATGCCTCGGTTGGAAAGATCGGTCAGATTCTGCAGCCGACATTCGAGACAGAGGAAGCTTTCCTTGATTCGCGGCGCGGAGATGGTCTTTGACACTTCGGGGGTCAACCCGGCGGCGACGAATTCATCGTCATTCAGTTCGTTGTGCTGTATGGTCTTGGAGAGATTCTCATAGTAACGCATCGAAAGGAAGTTCACGCAGAATTCGCCGGTGCGCTTGAGGTTTGCGTAGGTGTGGGTGTGCTGGCAGATGCCCGGCAGAATGGCGAAATAGCCGCCCTCGTCGCCTTGGAAACATCCCCAGGCGTGAAAGTTGACGTTTCCTTTGCAGTTTTGTTTCAGCGTAGTGATTGCAAAGAGAAGTTGCGGGATTCCGGCGGCGTATTCAAGGTGGGAGAAGAACCGGTATTGTCCCGGCCAATACTCCTTAAGATTTGCAGGCTTCTTATCACCGATCTCGATTTTCATGAATAGTCCTCCCGCTGTTTTTTACAATCGTTCCTCACAGATCAAATATATCCCACGTGAACGAATATTCAACGCAATTCCGGCTTTTTTCGCGTTTCGCGGCAACTTTTTGCGGCATGATATCGTAATATGAACGGCCGGTCAAGATTCTTGACCGGCCGCCTCGTGTTCACCTTGTTTATTCGTAAACACAGGATTGGGCTGGAACTGTCAGCCCTCGACGAATGAACCGCGGTGAATTTCCGGTTCAACTTTTATTGATGCCGACCTTGCGAATGCTTTCCTTTTTTGACTTGTCCTTAGGCAGCATGATTTTCAGGATGCCGTCCTTGAATTTAGCGTCAGTTTTTTCGAGGTCAAGTCCGTCGGGAAGCGCGAATGAGCGCTGGAATGAGCCGTAGCTTCTTTCCGAGAAATGATAGCCCTCGGCCTCGTCGTCGGTTTCGCTGCGTTTTTCACCTTTTACGCAGAGGATGCCGTCAACGATGGAAACATCGACATCCTTTTCATCAATGCCGGGCAGTTCGGCGGTAACGGTTATTTTGTCGTCGGATTCGCCGACTTCAAAACAAGGCACGAAACTTCCGCCGTGGTAATTGGCGGGAGTTCCCCACATGTCGTTGCCGAAGAAATGGTTGACCAGTTCGTTGAACTGTTTGTGGAATTCATCGGCCGACCCCTTTCTCCTTTCAGTCGGAGAAAGATCGTTTTCCTCCTTTTTCCAAGGCAAAAATTCTCTGATCATAAAGCATCGCTCCTTTCCTTTGAGTTTTCCGAGAGGAATACAAAAAATGATGATGAATTATGAATGACCGTATTCGTTCCAACCTCCTTTCTTTCCACATTTTAAGTTGCAATGGAAAAAATCATTGACATTAAAAAATGTAGCACATTCCGTGCCAAGCGATCCGGGAGCGGATGGATGATTTTATCCGGCCTGAAAGCTTTTGGTATTGCATGGCCAGATGTGCCATTACGGCACAGGGTTGAAAAAGCTGTGCCATTGCGGTGTGTGCCAACTTTGAATGGTAAAGTGCCTGGTCCGCCGTCTCCAGTTGGTTTTGCGAAAAAAGGCGGTGGAAACTTTTTTCGGGTTTCGGCCGTTACATTGATGAACTCAGTTTTTGGGGCCGCTATCTTAAAAAATTGGTGTCGATTTTTATAAATCCACTTACTGTTCGTTTGTTTAGCTGGGCGGCGGAGAAGTGGCATTACCGATGCCAACTTATTTTCTTATGAATCACACTACATAATCGGGACATTCTTCTTCTGATACTTCAAATATAATATCTTCCAATAATTGCAACGAGTGAATTTGATGATTGCTTATTACATGAAACCGATCCAATCCACTATCACGGGCAATCAGCATTTCTAGATATTTTATCATTCGCTTGGCCTCGTTTTCAGATAAAACAATGCTTAATGCCATTGTGCCTGATTCAAACTTTTCTGTAAAAACCTTTGCCATAAACGCTTTCTCCTAGTGCTAAAAATAATTCCTCAAAAGAAAAATGTCACCAACATTTGGTTGTATCACCTCTTTTATTAATTTTTCCACATATCTTATCTTTAATTTTTACATATAATGTAATCAGCGCATTCTTTATCCTCAAGCGAGAATTCAATATTATCCAACGTGTAATCACTTCCATTATAACGATTAAAAATATGAAAATGACCGTAATCTTTATCATGAATCAATAAATGCTCAAATCCCTTAATAAGGCCTAGAATGTCTTTCTTTGATACTATGATTTTGATATCTATCGATCCGTTCCTAGTTCTTTTTTTACAATTCTTGCCATATTCTATCGCCTTTTGCTGTCACTGGTTGGATATGCATATCATGTTTTACAATCGTCCATAAATTTCGGATTGCAATCCGTATCAACTACGTCTCGAAACAATAAATATGAAGCATATATTACCGGCATATGATCAATGGCTTGCATTTGCCGCTTCCGCCCCATAAAAGAAGATGATTCCGAAATTATATTATAACGTCTCAGACCCTCCGAACACATCGCCGATGTTGTCGGAAATACAAATAACTTTTCATGCCGTAAAAATGGCGTAATTCTTGTGCTCCGCAGCAGGATTGGGCGCACTTATGTCGGGTTCGCACCGGGTTTTATGCAAAAGAAAAAACCGACGATAACTTACTTGTCATCATCGGTTTACTTGAAGCAAAATGGTGGAGCTGGAGGGAGTCGAACCCTTGACCTATACGATGCGAACGTATCGCTCTAGCCAACTGAGCTACAGCCCCGGTTTGCTCTTTAATGTAGTTTCTTTCGGAAAAAAGTCAAACTTTTTTTGATTTTTCTTCGATAAAAGTTACATTATCTCTGTAAACCCAAGCGAGGTGTTATGGTGGATGACCTTTTTCCTGAACGCAACAATGAACCGATGGAACCGGATATGCCGGTCTCCGAGGTTCCGTCCGCGCTTACCAGTTATCTGAGGAACATCCACAGCTTTCCACCGGTTTCGGACGAATCGCAGAAGGAATTGGGTGAAGCCATCGCCGCCGCAGCGGGAGGATTGAGGAAGTCGCTGGCCGGGTTCGGATTCGTCATCAAAGAGCACATCCGGCTTTCGGGGGAGGTGCTCTCGGGAGCGCAGTCGGCTTTCGAGGTGTTCACGCCGTCCGCGTTGCGCCGTGCCGGGAGCAATCCGGTGGAGATACGCAAGAGTCTCACGGTCTGGAACCAGTCGCTGATCGCCTTTTATCAGGAATTCCGCGATGCATTTGCCGCGCGCGGCCGAAATCGCGACCGCCAGCTGGCTGGTTTGCGCACCCGCGCCGTCGGAATATTGGAGTTTTATCCGCTCTCCGCCGACTACTATACCGAGTTTGTGAACTCCGCAGGTTCGCTGTTTCTTGTTACGCTTAATACTCCGCTGGCGCCGGGTGCAGTTGAAAGGATTCCCGCCGCCGAACTGCCGTTTGTGGAGGAGAAGTTTTTTCTGGACGCTTCCCAAATCGTGGACGCGGTAAACGCCGCCTCCGCCGCGCTCCGAAAACTTCAGGAGGCGCGCAATCGGATGCTGGAGCAGAATCTGCGGCTGGTGGTGTCCATTGCGCATAGTTTTGCCGCCCGCAATCCGCATACGGCAATCAACGATGTGGTGCAGGAAGGCAATCTCGGTCTGCTGCGTGCCATCGAAAAGTTCGACTTCGAGCTGGGCTACAAATTTTCGACCTATGCTTTATGGTGGATTCGCCAAAGCATTTCTCGTTTTCTGTCCGAGCGTTCGCGCGTTATCCGCATACCGGCGCATATGATTCAGACTATTTCCAGCATGAACAACGCCGAGCAACAGTTTATACTCGAAAACGGTCGCGAACCGTTGATCGAGGAGTTGGCGATGATGCTGGAAATGCCGGTGGCCCGTATCAACGCCATACGGAAGATGGCCCGCCAACCGGTTTCGCTGCAGGCGCCCAGCGGTTCCGGCAAGGACGGCGACACCGTCGGAACCATCGAGGATATGCTGCCGGACGAGTCCCAGGACGGTCCAGCCGAACTGCTTTCAGGCGCGGTTCTGGTGGAGCAGTTGCACCATGTGCTGTCGCTGTTGCCGGAGCGAGACCAGGCGATCATCATAGACCGTTTCGGGCTGTTCGGCCATACGAGCCGGACGCTTACCGAGCTTTCCGAGCGATACAGCCTTACCCGCGAGCGCATTCGCCAGTTGGAAATGCGTATTTTGAAGAAACTGCGCTCTCCGGAGATGCTTAAATATTTCGATCGCATAAAGGAAAAATAGATGTCCAGTTCCATATCGATCTCCCGATTGTCCAAAAGTTATTCGCCGGGTAAGCCGGTTCTGACGGATCTGAATATCGAGATCGCTTCCGGCGAGCTCTTTTTTTTGCTTGGTCCGTCCGGTTGCGGCAAGTCCACCTTGCTGAGGATTCTCGCCGGCCTGACCGCGCCGGACAAGGGTAAAGTGGCGTTCAATGGTATGGATGTGACGAGCCTTGCGCCGGAAAAACGCCGGGCAGCAATGGTGTTTCAGAGCTACGCGCTGTGGCCGCACCTGACGGTGTTCGAGAATGTGGCGTTCGGCCTGCGTGCGGCGGGAGCCTCACGTGGAGAGATTCGTGCTAAAGTCGGAGCGGCGTTGGAACTGGTGCGAATGGCCGACTTTGCCGACCGCCGGGTGCCGTCGCTTTCCGGCGGCCAGCAGCAGCGGGTGGCGTTGGCGAGGGCGGTGGCGGTGGAACCGGAGGTTTTGCTGCTGGACGAGCCTTTGTCCAATTTGGACGCGCGGCTGCGTGACGCGATGCGCATGGAAATCCGTCGTATCGCCAAGGAGCGTCGCCTGACCACAGTCTATGTGACTCACGACCGCAAGGAGGTTCTTGCCACCGCCGACCGCGCCGCGGTGCTTAACAACGGTATCATGGTGCAATGCGGTACGCCTCGCGAACTCTACGGCGAACCCTCCGACGCATTTGTGGCCGACTTTCTGGGCGACGCTGACTTTATCGACGGCGAGGTGGTCGCGCCAGGCCGTGTAGTTACGCCGCTTGGCGAGTGGCCGGTTGCCACCGGCGGCTTTACCGGCCGGGTACGGCTGATGTTCCGGCCGGAGGCGCTCCGGTTTGCGACCGGGCAGGATGCGGCGGGCATTCGGTTCAAGGGAGAGGTGTCCGGCGAGTGTTACGCCGGGGAGAGCGCGGTTTATGCCGTGGACACCGCGGCCGGAAGATTGAAACTGGCGGTGTCGCCTCCCCCCGTCGTGCGTCCGGAGGGAGGATTCGAGTTCGCGCTGGCTCCGGAGGCGGTGCGGCTGTTCGGAGACATAAGGTGATGTGGAAGCGGATATTATGGGGCGGTCTGCCGTTCTTGCTGTTGTTCGCGTTGCCTTTCGTCATGAGGCTCAGGGTGGAGCATGAAGCGCTGCCCGCTCCCGCCGACGCCGATAAGCTGGTGATAATCACCGCTAACGACCGGGTGGTCTGCAACGAATTCGAGTATGCTTTTCGAGAATATTACCGTCGGGCTACCGGGCGTGAGGTGGCGATCGATTGGCGCGACGTTGGCGGTTCCGCCGACATAATGTATTACATCGACGACCGTTACGCCGGAAATTTCCGCGAATATTACGAGGATCGGTTTCCCGGAGAATGGAACGACGAGGCCAAAAGCGCGTTTTCGAACCCCAAACTGCCCGCCGACGCCGGTGGAGAGGCGAAGCTGGCGCGTGAACGCTTTGTTGCGTCGAATGTCGGCATAGGCATCGACATTGTCTGGGGCGGCGGGACCTACGATCTCGACAAAAATGCGAAAAAGGGCTACGGCGTGGATGCAAGAGTTGCGGATCGTCATCCGGAATACCTTGCAGAAGATGTTATTCCGCAGCAGTTTTCCGGTGAAGTCATGTATGACCTCGGCGGTCGTTACTATGGTGCCTGCCTTTCCAGTTTCGGCATTTGTTACAGCCCGGACCGCTACCGTGAGCTGGCCCTGCCGCCGCCGGAAAGCTGGGACGATCTCGGCCGCCCCGAGCTGTTCGGCGCAATAGCCATCGGCGACCCTACCCAGTCAGGATCCATCGCGAAATGCTACGAGATGATGATTCAGCAGAAGATGCAGGAGTGCGCCGATAAGGATACCGGCTGGCGCAACGGCATGACGCTGATAAAACGACTTGCCGCCAATTCCGAGCTGGTGGCGGACAGTGCGCCGAAGGTGCCGATAGAGGTCGCCTCCGGGAACGCGGCCGCCGGGCTTTGCATCGATTATTACGGATTTTCCGAGCGGGAGTGGAAAAAGGAGGTATCCGGCGGCGACATCCGGGTCGCATACGTTCTTCCCCGCCACGGCAGCAGCTTGACCTGCGATCCGATACAGCTCCTGCGGGGAGCGCCAAACCGCGCGGTGGCCGAATGTTTCATCGATTTTGTGTTGAGCCCGGAAGGGCAGAAGATATGGGATTTCAGGGTTGGCGCACCCGGCGGACCGCGCTTGGACTCGCCGCGCCGTCCACCGATCCGCCGCGATTTTTACCGCGACCCGCTGCGGCAGTATCTGGTGGATCCTGACTACGATCCCTACGCCGCAAGTGCCGGGTTCGAATATCGCGCCGACCTCACCGGTCGCTATTTTTCGATGATCCGGGTGTTCGTGCGCTGCGCGATGCTGGACCCGATCGACGAACTTCGCGCCGCCTGGAAGGCGATCATCGCCGCCGGCGGGCCGGAGGCGGTGCCGCAGGCCTGGGCCGCATTCTGCGCACTGCCCTTCAGCTATGCCGAAGCCGGTGAAATGGCCGCCAAGCTTTACACCGACGGTATCCGCTGGACGGCTTTGGATGTGGCCGCGTTGCGGCGCCATTGGACGCAGTTCGCGCGCGATCATTATTTGGAGGCCGCCCGTTTGGCCGGAGAGGGAAAATGAGAACGAATCGTGTGATGTGCTATGTTGTTGCGCTGGGGCTGGCGGCGTTTTTCGCCGTGTTCCTGTTGGGGCCTATCTATGCGGTGGCCGCCGGGGGGCTTGACTGGCGGCTGATTTGCGAAGTGTTCCGCAACCCGGTATATGTGAACGGTCTGGTAAACGCGTTGGCGGTGGCGCTGGTGACCACCCTGCTGAGTTTTGCCATTGCGCTGCCGCTGGCGCTGGTGTATGACCGCTTCGATTTTCCGGGCAAATGGCTGAGCAATGCGGCGGTACTGGCTCCGATGATACTGCCGCCGTTTGTCGGCGCGCTGGGGTTCCAGCAGTTGCTGGGTCATTACGGGGTATTCAACACGATGCTGGCTGGTCTGGGGCTCGGGCGCGTTGATTTTCTGGGCGGCGAGGGCCGTTTTTTCTCGGTTTGCGCAGTGGAGGCGCTGCATCTCTATCCGATTGTCTATTTGAATCTGATCACCGCGCTTGCCAATGTCGATCCGGCTCTGACCGAGGCGGCGCGCAATCTTGGCATTTCAAAGCTTCGGCGCTTTTTTGGCATCACGTTGCCGCTGGTCAAGCCCGGGGTGTTCGCCGGCGGCAGCATAGTGCTGGTATGGAGCTTCACCGAGCTAGGTACTCCTTTGATGTTCAACTATGCCTGCGTCACTCCGGTGCAGGTTTATAACGGCATCACCGGGCTCGAGCGCAATCCGCTGCCGATGGCGCTGGTGATGGTGATGCTCGGCGCCTCGGTGACGCTGTATCTAGTGGGCCGGCTGTTGCTGGGACGATCGCATGCTGGAACCGGTGCCAAGGGGGCGACCGGGCAGGGCGCGGGATACAGGCTTGCCTCATGGCGCAGGTTCCTGCCTGGCGCGTTGTTTGCCGCGGTGACCATGCTGGCGCTGCTGCCGCATATCTCGCTCTTGCTGCTTGCCTTCTCTCGAGACTGGTACAACGCGGCGTTGCCGTCGTCGTTCACCCTTATGAATTTCGACAATGCGCTGCGCGACCCGCTGGTGTTGCCGAGCATTGTGAACAGCCTCAAGTATTCTCTGAGCGCCATGGTGATAGCGGTGGCGGCCGGCACTCTTTCCTCGCTAGCGGTGGTTCGCTGGAAAATTCGGGGCGGCTGGCTGCTGGACGCGCTGGCGATGCTGCCACTGGCGGTACCGGGAATCGTGATGGCGTTCGGATTTCTGGTGCTGGCTTATTCGAACAGCTTCACTCGCGCGGTTTTCGACGTGGAGAACAATCCGTTGCTGCTGCTGGCGGTGGCCTATGCGGTCAGGCGTTTGCCTTATGTGGTGCGTGCGGTCAGTTCCGGGCTTGAACAGACGCCGGAGGAGCTGGAGAACGCCGGACGCAACCTCGGAGCGGGGGCTTTTACCGTATTGCGACGGATAACGCTGCCGCTGGTGGCGGCCAACATCATAGTGGGTGCGCTGTTCGCCTTTAGCTTCTCGATGCTGGAAGTGTCCGACAGCCTGATCCTAGCCCAGAAGACTGTGTTCTATCCGGTGACGAAGGCGATCTATGCGCTTTCGAGCACCTTGGGGTCCGGGCCGAGCATGGCCGGTGCGTTCGGCGTATGGGCGATGTTGTTTCTGGCGGCGGCGCTGGGGCTGGCGGCGTCTATACTGGGGAAGAAGATCGGCGCGATATTCCGCTTTTAGAAGTACATGATCGGGTAGGGCGGCAGGCTGTTCAGGAAAATCTTGCCGTAGCGCTTGCTGACCACCCGGCGGTCGAGCAGGAATACGCAGCCGGAGTCGGACTGCGAGCGGATAAGCCGCCCCACTCCCTGCCGCAGTTTGAGTACCGCGCAGGGCAGGCTGTAGGACATGAAGGAGTTGATGTGCTGTGCTTCGAGTATCTCGCAGCGCGCCTGAATCAGCGGATGGCTGGGTACCGCGAACGGCAGTTTGGTAACGATCACGTTGCTGAGCGATTCGCCGGGAACGTCCACGCCGGTCCAGAAACTGTCCACTCCGAACAGCACCGAATTGATGTCTTCCTTGAACTTCTTAAGCATTGCGAACCGACGTAATTCGTCGCCCTGCACCAACTGGAGGATGCCCGCGTCGGTAAAGAACCCGCGCAGTTCCTCGGCGCATTCGCGCATGGCGGTATAGCTGGTGAACAACACGAACGCCTTGCCTCCGGTAACTTGTACCGCGTCCACGATTTTCTGCGGCAATACCTGAGAATAATCGGGCGAGGCCGGTTCCGGCATTTCTCGCGGCAGATACAGCGTTACTTTTGACGGATCGAACGGCGAGTCCAGCTGGAGCGTTTCGCCGTTTTCGAATCCGACCCGGTTAAGATAAAACGAAAAACTTTTTTCCACGGCCAGAGTGGCGCTGGTCAGCACCACCGGCAGCGGCGAGTCGAACAGATATCTTTTCAAAAGATCGGCCACGTTAACCGGGGCGGCGCGCAGTTCCACGGCATCGCTGGAATTGATCTCCACCCAGTATACGCATTCAGGTATGCGCATGGTGATGAAGTCGGAAACCATATCGATCAGCGCTTCGCAGCGCATCTGCTGTGCCTCGAGCTCGCAGCGGTAGGATTTTTCGTCGTCGTCTCCTTCAAGGCTTTGCGCGAGGTCGCGCAGTTTGTTACGCAGCTTGCCGAGAGGCTCGGTGAGGGTGTCGGGGAAGCAGTCGGGCTGATTCACCCGTCTCATGCGCTCGCTGGAGTTGCCGACGAACTCCGCGAAATTACGGAAAAACGCCCGCGCCTCGGAGCGAAGGTCGGCCACCATGCCGCGCAGTTCCAGTTCCGCCTCGCCTTTGCGCATAAGCAGTCCGCGCGCCGAATCGGGCGAAAACAGCCGGTTGAGCCAGCCGAGGAACCCGAGTTGCGGCACTGCCAGCCCGAGGTGTTCTGCGGCGTTGTCTTCCAGCGTATGGGCTTCGTCAACAATTACCGCGGAGTAGGCCGGGAGCAGTGCGGAGGCAAGGTCTTCTTCCTGCCGCATTTTGAGGTCGGTAAGGAACAGCGCGTGGTTGGCCACGATCAAATTGGACTTTTCCCAGCGCTGGCGGGCCTGGAAGTAGAAACAGCGGCGGAAAAACTCGCAACGCGTTCCCAGGCAGTTGCCTGACTCGCTGCAAACCAGATTCCAGACCGAGGGATCGACCTGAAAGTCGCCGCTGTCCGGGTCGCCATCCGGAGATTTTTCGCTCCAGTGCTCAATGCGTTCGAGGTCGAGCATCGAGGACGCGCGCGGCAGCAGTTGCTCCCGACGGTCGTCGGTCAGCATCTTGAGCCGGCGGCGGCACAGATAGTTGCTCCGCCCTTTGGCCAGGCAGGCGGTAAATTCCAGCCCGGAGATTTTTTTCAGCAGTGGGATGTCTTTTTCGGTCAGCTGCTCCTGCAGGTTGATGGTCTCGGTGGTGATCACCACCGGTCGCGCCGCCAGCAGCGCATAGCGGATGGCCGGGATCAGGTAGGCGAAACTTTTGCCGATGCCGGTGGGGGCTTCCACGCAGAGATTGCGGCGCACCGCCAGCGCCGCCGCCACCCGGCGGGCCATGACCAGCTGTTGCATTCGGAACTCATAGGGGCGGCCTCCGTTTGCGGCCGAGTCCTTGAGTTTGCCGTCGGCATCGAGCATTTCGTCCACGAAACCGGCCAGAATCTTGGCGGTTTCTTCGGCGGAAAGCGAGCTTTCGAACTCCTCCTCGGAAGATCGTTTTTCCTCGGGGTCGTAGTCGACAAAGCACTCCTCTGGCAGATCGGGCATTTACTCTTCCCCGGTGATCCGGCGGATCGCCGCCTCCTGTTTGGCGGCGTAGTCTTCGAATGTGTCCAGCAGCGCTTCACCGTTCGGGTCGGCGCTGGCATTATAGCCGCCGCGGTGCAGATGGCGCAATAATTCGTTGAAGAACAGCGCGCATTCGGACAGAACCTTCATTTCCGTTTCGGGAATGTCGCGTTCCTGCTCGAAAAGTTCAAGCCGCTCTTCGATCAGTCCCAGTATTTCATCGCGCAGATCGGCGATTTCGGCGTCGTTGCCGCGGTCGAACCGGTCGGCCAAATCTTCAAAGCGTTCCTCGATCATATTGCGGAAGATCGCTTCCTGCGCATCGTCCTCGAAGGCGAGGGTGCCGAACAGACGGCGGTAGAGCGCGTCCACGTCGCAGCCGCCGGAGGCGTACTCGTCGAAGATGAACGCGTCTAGTTCGGTCGGGGACAGGGTGGAGCCGAGCGATTTCAGTATTGCCGCCAGCGAATCGGTTTCGCCGCCGGAGAGTCCGAGTCCTTCCGGCAGACCGCCGCCGCCGTGATGATGGTGATGTTCGTCGCCGCAATCGCATTCCTGCTCGTCGTCGTACTCCGGGGCGTTTTCGCCGCGCATGGCCAGATAGGTACCCTCGTCTCCGGCGCGGAGTTCGACCTCCCTGCTCATTGCGATGAATTCGTCCAGGGACGCCCCTTCGCTTCCGAACAGATCGGTATTCTCCGCAAACGCGGCGGCGATAATCTCCGGAATGTCATCGTTTTCATAGCTGGCGGCGATTACTGGGGCCAGCGCGTTTTCACATTCGGTTATCCAGAGGTCGCGCGCGTTCTCGCCGCGCTCGCCGGCGGGGAGGCGGCGGCAGCTGAAACGCCCGCCGTCATAATCCATGACGGTCGTCACCAGCGCGTCTCCGCCGGAGAATCCGGTCTTGCGATAGAAGTCGGCGAGATCGAACACGGTGAGCGTGACTTTTGCGCGCGGGTCGCCGCCGAGAAACGTGGCGTTGTCTGGATGTTCCGCCGTAACCAGATCATATACCTGGCCGGAGCCGAGCAGTGAATGAATGCCGAGCACCTCGTGGAAATCGCAGCGGAAATCTTGTTTGGCAAAGGCGGTCTTGCATTCGTCATGCGACAGTTCCACCTCGGAGGTATAGACTTCCGGGGAACAGAATGGCGCGAAACGATGGCCGGGAAACAATACGCCGGACTCGATTTCGAAATCGGACGGAGTTATCAGGAACTCCTTATGAGCGAACAGATTGTTCCTGATCGCAAATCGCTCTTCCGACAATCGGAAAAAACGGTCGGAACTTCCGGCCAGGCGCGAGATGTGATGAAGCACTTCCTCGCGCTCATCGGGGTCGTCCGGCAGGGGGCCGACGGACGCCGCCACCTGTTCTGCAGTGAAAAACACCGTGGCCGGCGGCATCCGGTCCAGCGCCTGTTCGATCGCGTTGTTGGTGAAAATGTTTTCGCTCATGCGAAGCCTCCGAGCTTCATCAGCCCCTCGTGCAGTATGTTGGCCAACTGGGCCGGTTCCATCTGTTTGATTGCATCCACGGTTATGGCGTCTTTCAGCTCGAACCTCCCGCAACGGGTGCGCACAAGACGTTCGAGCGTGCCGCCGCAGCCAAGCTCGGCACCGATGTCGTGGCACAGGGTGCGCACATAGGTGCCTTTCGAACACTCGACCCGGAAATCGACCAGCGGCGGAGCCACTTTCAATACGTCGAGGCCGTAAATTTCTATTTCTCGCGGTTCACGTTCGATCTCGATGCCTTTCCGGGCCAGTTCATAAAGTTTCTTGCCGTCCACCTTGACCGCCGAAACCATCGGCGGCAGCTGCATCGATTTGCCGACCTTGGCCGCGAACGCCGCCCGGATCTGTTCCTCGGTGACATGATCGTACGGCTTCTCCTCGATGACCGTGCCGGTGGCGTCCTGCGAGTCGGTGGTGACGCCCAGCCGCAGCGTGGCCTCATAGACCTTGTCGTCGCCGGAGAATTTGGCGGCCAGAACCGTGAATTTTCCCAAAACCATCACCAGCAGCCCGGTGGCGGCGGGGTCGAGGGTGCCGCAGTGGCCGACTTTCGGTATGTTGAAACGTCCGCGCAGGCAGTTGACCACGTCGAAACTGGTCCATCCGGCGGGTTTGTCCACCAGCAGCACGCCGTATCCGTTGAACGGCGGCAACCGGTGCTTTGCGGGATTATAGCGCATTTATAGGGTTTCCTTGTAGAGTTCGATGATTCGGGTCGCCAGCGCGTCGAGATCGGCGGTGGCGATCAGCCCTCCGGCTGCCATTTCGTGTCCTCCTCCGCCAAGCTTGCGCGCGATCGGCCCTACCGGGCGTTCCGGGTTGCGGGCGCGCATGGATACCTTAACCTGTTCCGGAGCGCGTTTGTAAAGCATAGCCACGGTCTCCACCCCGGAAATCGAGCGAAAAGCGTCGATCAGCCCTTCGCAATGAGCGGGATTTAGGTTGTATTTTTCGGAGAGGCCGGATGGAATCTTGACTATCGCGAGCCTTCCGTCGAAGAACAGTTCCAGGTGTGAATTCAGCAGTTCCGCCTCGAACCGCTTGCGTTCAAGACTCTGGTTGAAAAACAACGAATCGATGATGTCGAAATAACGTCCGGAGCGCTGCAGCAGTTCCGCTCCGGCGGCCAGCGCCGATGTTGTGGTGTTGCTGAAACGGAATCCGCCGGTGTCGGCCATGATGCCGAGCAGAAACGCGGTGGCGGCGTTGGCCGGGATGTTCCACCCCGCAAGTTTTGCCAGGTCGTACAGTATTTCGCAACACGCGGCGGAACCGCGCACGCAGTTCCAGCATCCGAACAACTTGTTGTCGGTATGGTGATCGATAACCAGCAGCGGCAGTCGGTCGTCCACGGTCAATCCGGCCGGAACGGCGATGCGTGCCGGCGTGGCGGTGTCCAGTTGAAGCACCAGGTCGGCCGCTTCAAGTTGCTTCTGACTTGCGGACGTCACGATTTCGATGTCCGCGAACGGGCGGTACATCGCTGCCGGAGGAGCCGCGAAAAACGCGGTGGCCTGCTTGCCGAGTGCTCTCAGACAGTGCATCATTCCCACCACCGAACCGGTCGCGTCGCCGTCCGGGTTCTCATGGGTGATCACCGCCACGACCCGGGCCGCTTCGATCAGTTCGGCGGCCCGTTCGAGCGAAATATTCTCACTCATGGCGATCCGTTGCCTCCGTTTCGTCAAGCAGCCGCAGGATACGGTCGCCCTCGGACATGCGGGTGTCGGACTCAAATTTCAGATGCGGGGTGTGCTTGAACTTCAGCTCGTCCGCCAAGACCTTCTGAATGTCGGTACGTCGTTTTGACAGTGCCCGCAGCGCTTCCGTCGGAGCTTCGGCTCCACCGCCGAGCACGCTGAAAAACACCACCGCGTTGCGAAGATCGACCGAGCAGTTGACCTCGGTGATCGATACCAGCGCGCCGGCCGGCAGCATCGCGCCGCCGCGTTCCAGATAATCCGCGATGACCCGCTTTACCAGCGCGTTGACGCGGGTGAGACGATCGATTTTGGCCATGGAAAACTACTCCAGAGTCGCTTTTTTAAGCTCGATCTCGTAAATGTCGATAATATCGCCCTCTTCGAAATCGGCGAAGTTGTCCAGCCGGATTCCGCATTCGAGCCCGACCTTGACCTCTTTCACATCGTCCTGAAAACGGCGCAGCGAGGCGACCTCACCGTTGTATATCAGGTGTTTGCCGCGGAATACCCGCGCCTTGGACCCGACTTTCACCGAACCCTCGTCCACGATGCAGCCGCATACTTTCGGCCCCTTGTGCAGCTCGAAAATCTGAAGGATTCTGGCCTTGCCGAGCGTCTTCTCGCGCTTTTCGGGAGCGAGGCGGCCGGTGAGTGCGTCGGTGATGTCCTCAAGCAGCTCGTATATGATACTGTAAAGCCGGATTTCGACGTTCTGCTTTTTTGCCAGTTCGTTGACGCCTGGGTTCACCCTGACGTGGAAGCCGACGATGATCGCTTCCGACGCGGCGGCCAGCATCACGTCGTTTTCGGTGATCGAGCCGACGCTGTTGGCGATGACGTTAACCGAAATCTTTTCCGAAGGCAGTTTTTCAAGCGAACCCTCGATCGCCTCGCCGGAGCCGCGGACGTCCGATTTGATAATAAGTTTGAGCGTGCGGTGTTCCTGCTCCTGAAGCTTGCTGAACAGGTCTTCGGCACTCTGGATTGTATTTACCGCCAAGTCCTTGCCGCGCTTCTCGGCGGCGCGTTGCTCGGACGCCAGCCGCGCTTCCTTCTCGCTGTTGCATACCGTGAGCTGGGCGCCGGCATCCGGAATACCGGAAAGTCCGACCACCTTCACCGGAGTGCTCGGCCCGGCAGACTTGATCTTTTTGCCTTTGTCGTCGAACAGCAGCCTGATGCGACCGAAGTATTCGCCGCACAGCGCGAAGTCGCCCAGATGCAGCGTGCCGGTTCTGACCATTACGCTGGCCGTGGCGCCCAAACCCATCTCCTGCTGTGATTCCAGCACCACCGCCTCGGCGGGGAGCTTGGGATTGGCTTTAAGTTCCATCATTTCACTTTCAAGCAGAATGCGGTCGAGCAGGTCGTTCAGCCCCTTGCCGGTTTTGGCCGACACCGGAATCACGCCGATTTCACCGCCCCATTCTTCACACATCAGATTGTTCTGCTGCATGTGAAGATTGACTTTGCCCAGGTCGGCGTCGGGCAGATCTATCTTGTTGGCGGCCACGATGATCGGCACCTTGGCCGCCAGCGCGTGGTTCATTGCCTCTACCGTCTGCGGTTTGAAGCCTTCATTGGCGGCCACCACCAGCACCACAATGTCGGTGACGTTGGCGCCGCGGGCGCGCATTTGGGTGAACGCCTCGTGACCGGGAGTGTCAATGAATGTGATCTGCTTGCCGTTATGGGTTACGGTCGAAGCGCCGATATGCTGGGTGATCTTGCCGGCTTCTCCATCCACCACGTGGGTGTGGCGCACCGCGTCCTGCAGCGAAGTCTTGCCGTGGTCCACGTGACCCATGAATGTCACAATCGGCGGGCGTTCGCGCAGGTCGGCGGGATTTTCCGCCGGAGCGGCCTTTGGCGCGGAAGCTTCACGATGGGCGGCCTGTTTCTTTTCTTCCTGGCTGATCGCCAGGGCAACGCCGTACTGCTTGCACAGTTTCCGGGCGGTGGCCTCGCTGATCGCCATATTTATGCTGGCAAGCTCACCGAGTTTCATCAGGTCGCTGATGACCACGTTGGGCTTCTTGTCCAGCGCGGCGGCGAGATTCTTGACGACAATCGGGCTTTGAACGGTGACCTTGGGCTGATCGGCGGCCGGGGCGGCCGCCTTCTTGTCGCGCCCCTGCGCCTTTTTCTCGCGGTAGAGGGTGGAGAAGAAATCCTCCACCAGCGTCACCAGATCGGCCGGGATAAGATCCGCGGCGTCCTTTAGCTCAATGCCCTGTCCGGCGAGTTCTTCAAGAATTGTTTTTGGTGAAACTCCGTATGTTTCAGCGATGTTCTTTACTTTCAGCTTCTTCACGTTGACCTCCTATTGGTTTTCCGCCTCGAGGCGGTCGAACGCGGCTGAAATCTCATCCGGATCGAGTCCTTCCACCGCCATGATCTGTTCCCTGCCGGCGGCGCGCAGGCCGTCGCAGGTTATATATCCGTTATGCACCAGAATATTCGCGGTCTCTTCGGAGACTCCGAATTCTCCGGCGAGTTCCTCGGCCGCCCGGCGGATTTTATCCTCCATGTTTTCATGGGGGGCGCCGATTGTCCGAATGGTGATGTTCCAGTTTAGAAGCTTGGACGACAGCCGCACGTTCTGCGCTTTCTTGCCGAACACCAGCTTGCTTTGCTCCGGGCTGACGAAAACGATCAACTCGTGCCTGGATTCATCCACCTCCACCGACTGCGCCTTGGCAGGCTGCAGCGCGTTGATGCAGTATTTCACAATATCTGAGTCGTAAGGCACGATGTCGATGCGCTCGTTGTTCAGTTCATCGGTCACGGCACGCACGCGGCTGCCCCGGATGCCCACGCAGGAACCGACCGGGTCCACTCGAGAGTCGGAGCTTGCCACCGATATCTTGGTGCGGCTGCCGGCTTCGCGGGCGACGTTCATGATGGTGACCACTCCGTCGCGAATCTCGGCCACCTCGCGCTCGAACAGCCGGCGCACGAAGTCCGGATGGGAGCGCGAAACGATCAAACTGGGGCCGCTGGACGCAACGTCGATCTTCAACAACAGCGCATTGATAAGGTCGCCGACCATGTACTGCTCGCCGGGTATCTTTTCCTTGATCGGCAGAATGCCCTGGGCCTTCTGGAAATCGATGATGATATTGCCGCCGTCGAACTGGCGCACCTTGCCGGTGATTATCTGCCCGAGGCTGTTGGCGAATTCCTCGGACGCCATCAGTTTTTCGGCCTTGCGCAGCTGCTGCATGATCGCCTGCCGCGCGGTCTGGGCGGCGATGCGGCCGAAGTTGCGGGGCGTGACTTCCCATTCCACCACGTCGCCAAGCTTTATGTCCGGAAATTTTTCCACGGCGCGGTTGTACAACAGCTGATCGGTGGTGGGGTTGGACTCCACCACCTCCAGGATCGCCCATGCCTTTATGTCGCCGGTTTCGGGATCAACCTTCACTTTGAGCTGATTTGCCGGATGGATGCTCTTGCGCGCGGCGGTGAGGATTGCGGTCTCAAGCGCGCCAACCAGAAGATCGCGGCTGATCCCGCGCTCCTGTTCTATATTCTGAAGCATTGCCAAAAGAACATTTGCCATTTTATGCAGACTCCTCCTTGTTACCTTTCCGAAGAATAAAAAAAGCGGGTCTGTCGAGAAACGCCCACTTTCCGTGTCCTTTGGTTCAGTTGTTCCTATTTCAAAGTAATATATAACCCATGCGGCAAACATCAAGTCGGTTCATTCGCTTTTTTGCATTTTTTTTGAAAATATTCCAGTGGTACGCGCGCGTGAGCCGCAGTGGCTTTTTTTTGATGTTTTTTTATGGTACAGACTTGAATATTCGGAATGTTGTGGCATCTTAAATATTCTGTAACTTTGAAATTGATGAATTTTTAAATAGTCATCGGGAAAAAGGAAAACTATGGCACATCTGAAGTCAGCGATCAAGCGCATAGGCACGAGCCAGAAGGCCAACTTGCGCAACCGCGCCCGTAAGAGCGCGCTGAAGACCAGCGAGAAGAAGTTCCGTGCGGCGGTTGCCGCCGGGGACGCGACGCTCGCTTCCTCGCTGCTGCGCGAATGCTGCAGCAGACTCGACAAAGCCGCGAAAGTCGGCGTAATCCACGATAACAAGGCCTCCAACAAGAAGTCCCGGCTGATGTTGTTTATGAACACCATTCAGGCAAAAGCAGAATAAAACCGAGGTTATTGCAATGGGAAATCTCAAGAAGAAGCGTCGCAGGAAGATCGCCAAGCATAAGCGCAAGAAGCAGCTGAAGTCCCTTCGTCATAAGAACAAGTAAGGGGCGGGCGAGTCTATAGTAAAGCGGGTGCCGTGAATGCGGTACCCGTTTTTGTTTTTAAATTGTGTTTTTTTGTCTGTCGCGGCTTGTCAATCGAGGCTTTGGGGTGTAAATTTTCTAAAACGAAAGGAAACCTTGGACATGCGTTCTTATGGACTTCTGCTGATGCTGGTGTCGCTGTTCGCGGCGGGGTGTGCGAACGACAAGGTGTCGGTTGCCGACGCGCTTCAGCAGTCGGTGGACATGGGGTTCGGCCCGGCGATATTCGAGGTGTCGGTTTCCGAGGCTCTTCAGCAGCCGGTCAACGGCAAAGTATATACCCGCTGCAACATCTGGTTCGAGGATCCGGAAAATATCAGCTGCATAAATTATCAGCACGGCCGGGTGCTGCCGATCGGCAGCGAGGTCACCCCGATATCCGCTTCCCAGCATGATCTGGTTTTCGAAGACACCTCCGGCATCCGCTATCATATCGAGTTCGACCCGGAAACCATGATGATTCCGGTTCCGGAGTATATTCGCCGGGTGCTGACCATTACGCCGCCAGACCAGTTGCTCAAGGACGTGCCGCCGGAACGCCTGTCCTCGCTGAAAGCCGGCACGGTGGTTCCGGGTATGACCCGCGAAGAGGTGATTCTGTGCTTCGGCTATCCGGTTCCGGGCCGTACGCCAGATCTTTCCGGCTCCAGCTATCTTTATTACCAGGGGCCCGACCGCACATTCCGTGTGGTTTTCAAGGGCAACGAGGTGCGTCGCGTTATCGCGCCGCAGAATTGACGATATGGCATTCCGCAAGACCATCATAGTCACCGGCGGCGGCGGCTTCATCGGTTCACATCTCTGCGATCGGCTGATCGCGGACGGAAACGATGTGATCTGCGTCGACAACTTTTACACCGGCACCAAGCACAACATCGAACATCTGCTGGGCAACCCGGCGTTCGAGCTGATCCGGCACGACATCACCCACAAACTGCTGCTCGAGGCCGACGCGATATACAACCTCGCCTGCCCCGCGTCGCCGATACACTACCAGAACAGCCCGGTGGACACCGTGCAGACCTGTGTGGTCGGGGCGTTGAACATGTTGGGGCTGGCAAAGCGGCTGGGAGTGAAAATCCTGCAGGCGTCCACCAGCGAGGTGTACGGCGATCCGGAAGTGCATCCTCAGCCGGAGTCCTACCACGGCAACGTTAACTTCATCGGCCCCCGCAGCTGCTATGACGAAGGCAAGCGTTGTGCCGAAACCCTGTTTTTCGACTATCATCGCGAATGGGGGGTGCCGATCAAGGTGGTGCGCATATTCAACACCTACGGCAGCCGCATGCGTCCGGACGACGGGCGGGTGGTCAGCAACTTCATAGTTCAGGCTTTGCGCAACCAGCCGATTACCATCTACGGCACCGGCAAGCAGACCCGCAGTTTCTGCTATATCGACGATTTGATCGAGGGCATGGTGCGTATGATGAACACCTCCGGCGAGGTCACCGGGCCGGTCAATCTCGGCAATCCCGGCGAATTCACCATGCTCGAACTTGCCGAACTGGTAATAGAATTGACCGGTTCGCACAGCACTCTCGAATTCAAGCCGCTGCCGGGTGACGATCCCGCGAAGCGCCGTCCGGACATAGCATTGGCGAAAAAACTGCTAGGCTGGGAGCCGATCACCCCGCTTCGCGAGGGACTCGCCAAAACCATTGAATATTTTGCCACCATTCTTTAGAGGCACATCATGGCTGATTCCGCCGTTTTTTCCGCAAAGGAGATATTGGACGCGACTTCGGCGTGCGCGGCGAACGGCGTGCCGTTATCCGGCAGTTTCTCCATAGCTACCGACAGCCGCCGCGACTGCTCGAACGCATTGTTCATCGCAATTCGGGGCGAGACCTTCGACCCTCACGACTTTTTGGACCGGGCGGTGGCGGCCGGGGCCGCCGCGCTGCTGATCGAGTCCGGCGCGGCCGGTCGCATTGATCCGGCTTGGCGCATTCCGGTGCTTGTTGTGGAAAATACTCTCCATGCCTACTGGAGTCTGGCGCGTCTGCACCGGCTTCGGTTTCCGGAGCTCAAAGTGGCGGCGCTTACCGGCAGCGTCGGCAAAACCAGCGTCAAGGAGATGATTCGCGCCATCTGCACCGCCGCCTGCGGCAATGCCGACGCGGTGCTTTACACGGTCGGCAATACCAACAACCATTTCGGGGTTCCGGCCAATCTGTTGCGGCTCGAGTCCCGGCACCGTTTTGCGGTGATCGAAATCGGAACCAGCGGTCCCGGAGAGATAGAACCGCTGGCCGGTTTGGTCTGCCCCGACGTGGCGGCGGTCAACACCATTGCGGCCTGCCATCTGGAGCGGCTGGGGTCGTTGCGCGGCGTGGCGCGGGAGAAAGCGATGATATTTTCCGCGTTGCGTCCGGGCGGAACCGCGGTCTTTCCGGCTGTCTGTGAAGGCGTTGATGTTCTGGACGCTGCCGCCCCGGCCCATAATCGGCTGCGTTTCGGCGAAGGGGGCGATGTGACCGGCCGGTACCTCGGCGGCAATCTGCACGGGGGCCGGGTGGAGCTGAACTGGAAAAACGGTCCGACGCTGGCGTTTGACTGGTCGCTTGCCGGAGCGCATCAGGCCGCCAATGCCGCCTGCGCGGCGGCGGTCGGCACCGCGTTGGGATTCGATCCGGAAACCATTGTCCGCGGCCTGATCTCCGCTTCGCTTCCCGGAATGCGCATGAACGTCAAGCGTTTTCGGGACGCTGACTGGATTCTCGACGCCTATAACGCCAATCCGGCCAGCATGAAGGCGGCACTGGCGTGGCTTGGCGATTTCGCCGATCCCTGTAAGCTGCTGCTGGTGTTGGGCGACATGCTTGAACTCGGTATCGAAGAACAGCGCGAGCATTTTCTGGTGCTGGCCGACGTTCTGGAGCGGTTTCCGCACGCGCAGACGGTGCTGGTGGGGCCCCGCATGGCTCATGCCGCCGGATTGCTGCCGCCGACGCTGCAGGAGAACTGGCACAGCTTTCCGGACTCGGTCGCCGCCGCCGAAACGGTGGTTCGTCTGGCGGAGCCCGGATTTACGGTACTGCTGAAAGGCTCGCGCGGCATAGCGGTGGAAAAAGCCGCGCCCGGGGAGTTGCTCGGATGACCGGAGAGCTTGAAAAGCTGCTTGGGGAGTCGAGGCACACGCTGATCTTTACCGGAGCCGGTATTTCGACGTTGTCCGGCATCCCCGATTTTCGCAGTCCGAACGGCATTTATTCGCAGAAGTGGCACGGATTGCAGGTGGAAGACGTGTTGAGCATCGATTTTTTCGAGCGCAGCCCGGAGATTTTCTACGAATGGGCGCAGCCTTTCGTGTATTCGCTTGAGAAATATCAGCCCAACGTCGTACACAAGGTCGCCGCCGAGATGGAAAGGCGCGGACTTTGCGCCGGGGTCTATACCCAGAATATCGACCGTCTGCACCAGCGCGCCGGCAGCGGCAAGGTCTATGAGCTGCACGGCAGCGCCGCCAACTATCATTGTCTGCGTTGCGGCAGCGGGTTTCCGGATACCGAGATCGATCCGATTGTCCGCCGCGGCGAGGTGCCGCGTTGCGTGAAATGCGGCGGTCTGCTCAAGCCGGATATCGTATTCTATGGCGAGTCGCTCGATTCCGATCTGCTTGAATATGCCGATCGGGATTTGCGCAAGGCCGATCTGCTGCTGGTGCTCGGCAGCAGCCTGACCGTGTATCCGGCGGCCGCGATGCCGATGATAACCCGGCGCGCCGGCGGCAAGGTGGTGATTGTCAACGCCCAACCGACCGGGTTCGACGGTTATGCGGCGTTGAAATTCGACGATCTTGAAACGGTGTTCGGCTCACTGGCCGACTGGCTTGGAATGGAGAGGTGAGTCTATGCGCGGCGACGAATTTTTCATAGTTCCCAAACGCCCGATGACAGAGGCCGAGGCCACCTGCCGTTCGATCTTTCTTGATTTCGACGGTTCCCGTCCGCGTCCGATTGCCTATTACGCCGCGCCCAGCGAGGCAAAACTGAATGCCGACAGCATCGAGCGCATTTTGGCGACGCTGAACGATGTGTTCGCCGACCGCGAAATACATTTCTTCGCCGACCCGCCGTCCGAGGGAAACTATCAGACCATTTATGTGAACGATCCCGTGCCGGAGCCTCCGCCGAACCCGGAGGACGTGATCGACGTTTCCGCCACCGAGGTGAAACCAGGCGATTCCGATTCCGAACGTGAAATTATCGACCGCATTGCGGCCGAGGCCGAACGCATGCTCAAACGGCGCGGCGGGATTGCTCCTGAAGCGTGATTATTTCTTCATTGCCTCGCGCCGCATTGCGGCGACGGCTTTGTATTCGGTTTGATCGGGCGCGGTCTTGCATCGCGGCTAACGTGTGCTATATTAAATATATTATACAAGCCAATTCATAACCTTGAAGGTAAGCCAAATGGATGCATCTATCTTCCGCCTCGGGCTGGGTGACTGGAGTGTGGCCGCCGCGTTCTATCTGAACGTGATTGGCGCATTGTTCTGCGTCGGATACGCATTTTACGCCGTTGCGAAAGGTTCAGGCGATGCCCGCAAGTGACACCGTTATGATGGTCGCCCTGCTTGCGTTGTTCATCGGGCTGATCGGCTTTCTGAGCTATATGGGCTACCGCCGCACCAAAAACGCCAGCGACTATATGCTGGCGGGGCGGGAAATACATCCCTTCATCATGGCCATGAGTTACGGGGCGGCGTTCATAAGCACCTCGGCCATCGTTGGGTTCGGCGGTGTGGCCGCCACCTACGGCATGGGCATTCTCTGGCTGGCATTCATGAACATCCTGTTCGGCATCTTCATCGGATTCAGGTACTTCGGCCGTCGCACCCGCGCTATGGGGCGGCACCTGGACGCCAAAACATTTCCCGAATTCATGGGACGTCGCTTCAATTCCACTGGAGTGACGCTTTTCATTTCGATGGTGATATTCCTTTTCATGCCGGTCTATACCAGCGCGGTGCTGATGGGCGGTGCGCGGGTGATGGAAGAGGTTCTCAAGATACCGTATTTCACCGCGCTGCTGGTTTTTGCGGCGGTGATCACCGTCTATGTGATCGTGGGCGGACTGCGCGGCATGATGTATGTTGATGCGCTGCTCGGCACCGTGATGGTGGCCGGAATGGTGGCGTTGCTGGTGCTTACTTACGGTGAAATGAATGGATTCATTTCCACGCACAAGGAGCTTACCTCCATGGTCGGATTGGTACCGGAAAAATTCAAGGCGATCGGGCATCAGGGGTGGACCTCCATGCCGCGCTTCAATTCGCAGTGGTGGTGGACGCTGGTATCCAGTCTGATGCTGGGCGTGGGTATCGGTGCATTGGCACAGCCGCAGCTGGCGGTGCGTTTCATGACTGTGAAGAACAATCACGAGCTCAACCGCGCCATCTGGGTGGGGGCGGTGTTCATCATGCTGACCGCCGGCGGCGCCTATGTGGTGGGCGCTCTCTCCAATGTCTGGTTCTACCGCAACTGGGGCAAGATCGCCTGCGAAATGGTGCCGGACGGCAATATAGACCGCATCATTCCCACATTCATCACGCTTGCTCTGCCGAAATGGTTCGTATATATCTTCACCGTCACGCTGCTCTCGGCGGCTATGTCCACCATGAGCGCGCTGCTGCACGTTACCGGCACCAGCATCGGGCACGATTTCTTCGGCAACCTCGGCATGAAGAAGTTCGGCTCCGTGGCTTTGACCAAGGCCGGGATCATATTCGCGATCGTGGCCAGCGTTTTGCTGGGGCACGTGTTGCCGGGCAGCTACATTGCGCGGGCAACCGCGATCTTTTTCGGCATCTGCGCCGCCAGTTTTCTGCCGGCATATGCCGCCGCGCTTTACTGGAAGCGCGTGACCCGGGCCGGAGTCTGGGCAAGTATGGTTTCCGGCGCGGCTGTAAGTATTTTTTCACTGTTGTTCATGCATCGTGCCGAGTCCGGCATGCTGGGATTGTGCAAGCTGTTGTTCGGGCGGACCGAACTGGTGTCTATCGGCATGTGGCCGTTTGTGGACAGTCTGGTGTATTCCCTGCCGGTTTCCGTGGTGGTGCTGGTGGTGGTGAGTCTGCTGACCAAACCGGACATGGCGTGTGCCGAGAGTTGTTTTGCGAGTTTGAAGAAGGAGCAATAATATGGAAAAACTGTTTTTGAGCGGCAATGAGGCGGTGGCGCTTGCGGCGATGGACGCCGGGCTTACCCTCGGCGTCGGATATCCCGGCACGCCGTCATCGGAAATACTTGACCGGGTGGCCAGGCTCGGCGGCAATGCCGAATGGGCGCCGAACGAGAAATGTGCGATGGAAGTGGCCGCCGGCGTGGCTTTCACCGGAGGCAATGCGCTGGTAACCATGAAGCATGTCGGTTTGAACGTAGCGGCCGATCCGCTGTTCACTTTGGCCTACATCACCATCCCGGGCGGGTTGGTGGTGATCACCGCCGACGATCCCGGTATGGCCTCCAGCCAGAACGAGCAGGACAATCGCCGCTATGCCAAGGCTGCCGGCGTGATGATGCTTGAACCGGCGGACAGCCAGCAGGCTTACGATCTTACGCTGAAGGCGTTTGAACTGGGCCGCGAGCACAATATGATCGTACTGCTTCGCATGACCACCCGGGTATGCCATTCCAAAAGCGTTGTGCAGCGCCGCGGCGAGCCGAAGCCGTCCCCGGCCACCGGTTATACCCGCGATCCGTTGACCAGAGTCATGATTCCGGCTTTCGCCCGCAAGGCCCATCGCCGTCTGCGCGCCAAGCTGCATGAGATCGAGGCTGTGGCCAATGCCATGTGCGAAGAGATCGGCAACCCCGAGGGGGAATTCGGCATTATTGCTTCCGGCGTTGGTGCGATGCATGCGCTGGAGGCCGCGCCGATGGCGGCGATTCTTCAAGTCAAAATGTGCCATCCGGCGCCGGTGGAGGCGATGCGCAAATTCGCCGCCCGGTTCGAAAAGTGCTTCGTGGTCGAGGAGGGCGACCCGGTGCTGGAGGAAATATGCAACGCAAACGGCATAAAAGTGGTGCCCCGCCCGGAGATTTACCGGTTCGGAGAGCTCAATGTTTCCAGAGTGCGCCGGATGCTTGCCGGCGATGTCACCCCGGAACCCGCGCCGGTTCCGGGCAAACCGCCGGAGCTTTGCCCCGGCTGTCCGCACCGCAAGTCGTTTGAAGGGCTGCGCGATCTAGGATGCATAGTTTCCGGCGATATCGGGTGCTATACTCTTGGTGTGCTGCCGCCGTTCTCGGCGATAGACAGCTGCGTCTGCATGGGCGCCAGCGTCACGGTGGCGCTGGGTATGCGGCACGCGCTTCCGGAAGCGGAGGCGCGCAAAGTGGTCAGCGTCATCGGTGATTCGACCTTCTGGCACACCGGCATCAACGGCGTGGTGGAGATGGTTTACAATCGCCCGAAAACCGGCCATGTGCTGTTGATTCTCGACAATTCCATCACCGCCATGACCGGAATGCAGGAACATCCCGGCACCGGGAGGAAACTTGATCATACGCCAGCCGCCGGGGTGCTCGACCTTGAGTCGGTGCTGCGTGGCATGGGCGTGGACAATGTGGATGTGATAGATTCCACCGCGCAATTTGAAGAGTACAAGGCTCTGGTGGCTAAACGCCTGGCGTCGGATGACCTTTCGGTGATTATCGTGCGTCGTCCGTGCATTATCGGCATGGTCAAATCCAAGGCTTATGAGCCGATCCATGAGGAGGAACATAAATGAACACCGTCAATATAACTTTTGCCGGCCTCGGCGGGCAGGGAGTGATTACCGCCACCGACGTGCTGGCGCGCGTGCTGTTCGCCGCCGGGTTCGACGTCAAGAAAAGCGAAGTGCACGGCATGAGTCAGCGCGGAGGGTCGGTTTCCAGCGAAGTGCGTTTCGGTTCAAAAGTCGCCAGCCCGATGATTCCGGAAGGCGAAAGTGATTTTCTGGTGATAACCGATCCGACCCAGGTGGAGGTCAACCGTTCCAAGCTGAAGATCGGCGGCGTGATGATACTGCCCGATGACGTGGACGCGACCAAACTGGCCAACCGCAAGTCGCTTAACATCGCGTTGCTGGGCAGACTCAGCCGTTATCTCGACATTGCGGAATCAGATTGGGATTCGGCCGTCCGCGCCGAACTCGCGCCGAAACTGCATGATGCCAACCTGGCCGCCTTCGCGCTCGGACGCGATGCGAGGTAACCGCATGCAGGAAGGCCAGGGCAACATGTTCCGCCGCATCAATCCGGCGGAAGGGCGCACCACCGTAATCGGGCTGATAGTCATAAACGTTTTGGTGTATTTGTTCACCATAAACAATCAGTCTTTGTTCAACCTGCTGGCGTTAAGCACCGTCAACCTGAGGCATGGTTACTGGTTCGAACTGGTGACCGCCATGTTCATGCACGGGGGATTATTGCACCTGGCATTTAATATGTGGGCATTGTATCTTTTTGGCATGATCGTGGCGCCGCTGCTGGGGCGGGCCAGGTTTCTGGCGTTGTATTTCATATCCGGACTGCTGGGCAATCTGGTGTATGTGGCGGTTTACTGGAATATTGGGGCGTCCTTGGTGGGCGCGTCCGGCGCGATATTCGGTGTGATGATGGCGGTGGCAATGCTGGCGCCGAACATTCCGTTCGTGCTGTTGATTTTTCCGGTTCCGATAAAGGCCCGGACACTGGTGATAGTTGTTGCGATCTTAGAGATTTTTAACGAGATATCCGGTCAATGGGACGGTGTGGCGCATTTGGCGCACCTCGGCGGGTTCATAGGCGGGTATTTTTTCATAAAGTTTGTGCTGAAACGCAGTTTCCGCTTCGATCTGTTCCGTTTCATGCGGCCCGGGCCGAAGTTGTGGAAAAACGAGGACGAACCGAAGGATTCGGGCCGCAACCGGCTTGACGCCTTACTCGACAAAATATCCAGGCACGGAATCAACAGCCTGACACAGGAAGAGATGGAATTCCTGCGGCAGGCGCGTGAACGCATGCGCGGAGACCGTGAATCGCGATGACGCTTTCAACCGCTTTGTTCGATTACAACCTGCCGCCGGAGCTGGTTGCCCAGCATCCTGCCGCGCGCCGTGACGGTTCCCGGATGATGACGCTGAATCGTCTTACCGGCGAGACCGAGATATTGCCGTTTCCGGCGATAATGGATTTTCTGAGCCCCGGCGATGCGATGGTCTCCAACGACACCAAAGTGATGAGCTGCCGATTGTACGGCCTCAAGAACGGCGATATGGCTGGCGCTCGTTTTGAGGCGCTGCAGATCGAATTGGTGCCGGGGTCCGGTGGCGCGCGCTGGAAGGCGTTTCTCAAGCCTGGCAAGCGGGCCAAGGCCGGCACCAGAGTCAGGCTCCTGAATTTGGAAGGCGAGTTGTGTGACCATTGGTATACCGTGATCGGCCGTCTGGAGGATGAGGCTTTCGCCATTGAGTTCGACACCGCCGACTACGAGTCTGTTCAGCGCGAATGCGGTCATATGCCGCTGCCGCCTTACATTCGCCGCGAAGCCGACGGCGAAGATCTGGAACGGTATCAGACGGTGTTCGCAAAATATTCCGGCGCGGTGGCCGCGCCGACCGCTGGATTGCACTTTACTCCCGAGATACTTGAAAGACTCTCTGCCAAGGGCGTGAACCGTGCCACGTTGACTTTGCACGTCGGGCCCGGCACTTTCAAGCCCGTCAGCGTTGACGATGTGTCGAAACATGTCATGCATTCAGAGCACTATATACTGCCGCCTTCGGTGGCCGATTTGGTGAACACCACCCGCCGAAACGGGCGTAAGGTGCTGGCGGTGGGTACCACCACTGTCCGGGTGCTTGAAAGCTGCGTTCAGAACGGCGGGGTGGCAGCCGGTTCCGGCGCGACCGACATTTTTCTGTATCCGCCGTACCGTCCGGCGGCGGTGGATATGCTGCTTACCAATTTCCATCTGCCTAAAAGCACGCTGCTGATGCTGGTTTCCTGTTTCTGCGAGCGCGAGATGGTGCTGGCGGCATACCGCAAGGCGGTTGAGGCTGAAATGCGTTTTTACAGTTATGGCGACTGCATGCTTCTTTATTGAGGTGAACATGAAAAATTATCTGGCTATCGATATCGGGGGCACCTGGCTGAAGGCAGCTCTGTATGACGGGACCGAACTTTCCGCCACCGTGCGGGTGCCCAGTCGTCTGGATACCGGCGACGTGGAGAACGCCGTGTTCGAGGCGGCTTCGCAGTTGGGTGCGGAGTCGATCGCCGGTATTGGCGTCTCCACCGCCGGAATTGTGGACTATGCCGGAACGAAAGTGGCCCGCTCCGCCGGGCATCTCACTCCGCTGTGCCGCACCGCCTGGAAAGATGCCGTGGAGCGCAAATTCAACGCTCCGTGTGTACTTATCAACGACGCCGACGCAGCCATGATCGCGGCGCACCGTCTTGAGCTGGTCGGCCCCGGCGACAACTGCGCGCTTATCGCGGTAGGCACGGGGCTGGGATGCTCGGTCATTCGCGGTTCGCACCGCATTCGTCCGGCCCGGATGTTGGCGCTGGCGGGATCGGTAAGGCTGCCGGACGGCGCTTCTTATGACAGCATCGCCAGCGCGGTGAGACTTGGAGCCGGACGCGATCTCGCCCAGCTGTTCCACGACAATCCGCCGGAGCTTGAAAAATATCTCGACGATCTTGCCTGCGTCGTAAAAACCGTGTGTATTCTGTATAAACTCGATGCCGCAGTGATAACCGGAGGGTTGGCCGCGGCGGCAGCGTCCGGCGGATTTGACCTGCGACTGGCGCTGTCATCCCGTACTGCGGAGCCGGTTCCGGAACTGGGGACCCCAATCCGGATCGAAGTTTCCGCCAAAGGGTTGCCGCTGATCGGAGCCGGTCTGCTGGCGGAGGCCATCGCCTTTCAGGGCGTCAAACTGCCGCCAAATCCGGACTCCACCACCGAACGTTCTTTGTTCGGAGACCTCGAGCTTACCGACCTTGACTCATGCGAGCTTGCGCGCAGATTCAGTGAGGCGGAGTGTGCGGCCGGTGAGCGTTTTGCCGCGTCATTGCCGGCACTGGCGTTGGCGGCGGATCGCGCCGCAGCCAACTTTGCGCGCGGCGGCCGGTTGATCTATATCGGTGCCGGCACCAGCGGTCGGCTTGGAGCGGTGGACGCGGTGGAGCTGCCGTGCACCTATGGGATTGAACCACACCGCGCGGTGGCTTTGATTGCCGGCGGCAACGATGACGCGGCGTTGACCATCGAAAGCGACGGGGAAGAGGATGCCTCCAGCGTGCCGGAACTCTTGCTGCTCAATCTTGACGAGCGCGATACCGTTATCGGCGTCTCCGCTTCCGGCGGCGCGTTTTTTGTCACCAGCGGATTGAACTACGCCAAGTTTCGCGGCGCGTTTACCGTGCTGATTCAGGAGAGTCCGGAGGCCAGAACCACTGTCGATGCCCTTATCCCTCTGCGTTCAGGCGCTGAAGCCGTGGCCGGTTCCACCCGGATGAAAGCCGGAACCGCCACCAAGAAAGCATTGAACTTTTTGTCCACCATCGTGATGATAAAACTTGGCTTTACCCGGAAGTCGCGCATGATTAACATGCAGACGCTGAACGAAAAACTGCGGCTTCGCGCCGCCAGGATGTGATACGGCATCGGAGCCGGCCTAGCGTCGCCCGGCGGAAGGACGCTTATGCCATGGTTTTGCAGCCTCCAGCCGCTGGCGAAGTTTTGCTTCGTATTCGCGTTTTTCAGCCGACCGTCTGGTCACGTTCGTGACATAAATGGTGGCGGTCAGGGCAAAAACGAACATCAGCTGATAGAAGTTGCTGTGCTGCTTCAGCGACCATTCGAGAGTGGAGTGGATGAAATTCGAGGTCATTCCTGCGAATATGCCGATGGATATGCCGAAACATCGCCGGTATTTGAGATATAAGACGTTAAGCAGCGCCATCCTGAAATAATAGAAGAACCAGCCCAGCAACGCCGCCAGGCCGCCCCAGCCGCACTCGGCCGCCACCAGCAGATAGATCGTTTCAACAACGCCACCGGTGTTTCGGGTGCTGTCCGTCGCTCTGAAATTGGCGAATTGCTCGGGAGCATACGGCGACCCCCAGCCCGAATACAGGGCGAAGTTGTTCAGTCCGATGCCCAGAAAATGATCGTGTGCTATTCTGGTTGCGCAAAGCGCAAGGTTGATGCGGG
Organism: Victivallaceae bacterium; assembly: GCA_034926605.1. Lineage (GTDB taxonomy): Bacteria > Verrucomicrobiota > Lentisphaeria > Victivallales > Victivallaceae > CALXXL01. The sequence goes on along the minus strand of JAYFQV010000001.1, from coordinate 116,925 downwards.
TTATTTTGGAAGCCTCCGGCGCGTTTTCGAATCTTCGTATAAGTTGGGGCGCGGCCTTTATGGCCGGCAGTATCACGGCGAGGGACATGACCACCACCAGCGCCACCTTGCGTCTGGACATCCCTCCGTAAATCAGGCTCAGCACCAGCACGATCATGATTGCCATGACAAAGCAGACCATTCCGCCGCGAGAAAGCGAAAATACCAGCAGTGCCGCGCCACCGATCAGTCCGGGGAACATTATCGCGTAGTCGCGCGGGCGCAGGGGCTCGTTGAAAAGCGCCCCGAGAAGAATGGACGAGTACATGATGCAGAACAGTCCCATCGAGTTCTGATGCGGCATTGTGCTGGATATCTGGAATTTTCCGCCGAGATATTTCTGGTAAACGCCAACAACGAACATTATGAACAAAGACACCGATATCGTGTAGATGACCGGCCGGAGATCCCGATGGTAGGTTATGAAATTATATGAGGCCAAGAAGAAAATATACATGAATATCATTCTCTCCACCTCGAAAGACCAGTGAAGCGGCAGCTCGGCGTTGATGCCGGAAAACAGACCGAACATGAAATACAGCCCGTAAAGCCACCAGCCGCGCGGGAAGAAAGAGAATCGGTAGTCTTCCATGAACAGCATGCTGCCTACGACGATCAATGCCAGAATGTCCACCACGGTGATGGTGTATCCGCGCGCGGTGCCGGTCCAATCAGGTTCCGGAAAGAAGGAGAACACCGTCACGTTTGCAATGTTCATGCTTATCATGTAAAGCATTGCCACAAAGAAGTAGAGCCTTGCCTTCGGTACTGCTTTGATGAACATTATGCAGACCGGGATAACGATCGGAAAGACCACTGCCAAAAAGAGTAGCTTGGCCATCGGAACGCCGTCAGTTGCCGTTGCTGAGATTGATATACCCGGAGGGATTGCCGAACGGTCCGGCCATCAAATTCAGCACCTGGAAAGTGGGTACGATCTTACGCATAAGAACGTTCCATTCCGAGACCGGCCCGAGCGGAACATAGACCACATCGGACGCTTGAAGTTCGAAGTCCATGGTCTTTCCCGCCAGAATATCATCCACGTTGACTGTATAGACCACCGGATCCTTCATACCGCCGCGTATGATTTTGACATAACTGGAATGGGTGTCCAAAAGCCCGCGGGCATATGGCAGCGCCTGCATCAATGTCATACCCTCGCGATATCCGACATAGGTGTTGTTGGCCACCGCGCCCAGCACCGCCACCGAACGGGTCATCACCGACGGAATGTAAATATAGTCGCCGTTCTGGAGCGGTATGTTGTTCAGTCTGTCGCCTTGGGTGATCGCCTTGGTGAAATTGACCGGCAGCAGTTCGCCGGCGCGGGAAATATAGGCGTTGTTGAGGTCTGCCATCTCTATGGAGGAACCGTTGAACAGGCCTTCGGAGAAGCCGCCGGCCAGTGCCACCGCGTCGAGCAGTCTGGTCCTTCCGATCGTGACCGGATAGCATCCCGGCCGATTCACCCGGCCTACGATGGTGAAATTATACCCCTCCACCGCCAACGGGATCAGGGCGATCCGCGGGGACCGTATCCATTTCTCGAAACTTTTTGTCAGTAACTCGGTGGCTTCCGGCAAGGTCATCCCGCCGATTCGGACCGGCCCCACCAGCGGAACCGCGATATAGCCGTCGGGAGTTACCACCATGTCTTCCACCGCCAGATCGTCCTCTTCATAAACCGAGAAGTGGAAGTGGTCCATTGCCGATATGCGATAGGGTTCAGGCCTGATGTTCTGGAGTTCCTGAAGCCGTTCGGCAACATTCCTTTCCTCGGTCGGCACCGTCGGCATGACTTCATAGGCGGATGGTATCGCCATTGGCCCGAAGTAATGTTTGTCGCAGCCTGCGGCAAGGAACAACATTATTGCCGCCGTCACTACCGCCGTGATATGTCTGTTCATCAGTTCACCTTGCGGTAAAATTTGTTTTCAACGTTGAACAACCCGCCAACGATGTTGCGCACCCCGGCGATGCGGATCTGGCGGAGGATATTGTATACTTCCAGTTTCGAGGTCTTCGAGAATTCCATCATGAAAACCGTGAGGTCGGAACTGTTGCAGATTTCCATGAACAACTGCGGGTGCAGATTGTATTCGAACAGTTCCCATACCACCAGGTCCCAGTCGGTCAGGCGGTCGCGCAGGGTCTTGAGCACGTCGCGTGAAGGCGACGCCATGAAAGCCATGTCGTCAAGCTTGAAATAGTAGATGCCGTCCACGCTGGGTTCCGGCAGGGCGTCGCTGAATTTGTAGAGAAAGTCGTTCAGCAGATGCGGCAGCGCCTCGGACGGCAGTTCCTCCATGATCCGGATGCGCAGGCAGGATATGCCGCGCACCGCCAGAATATTCAGCAATTCCTCGGTTACCCGGCCTTCCGGGTCGGTAAATTCCACCGGAGCAACCGCAACCATTGCCGGACGCGGAATGTCTTTCATGAGGCCTTCCAGGTTGCCGACCATCCCCTGCAGCGCGCTGTAGAAGTCGGCACGGTGTTCCGGCGCAAGCACCGGCGCCACGCCAAGAACCGGCAGTGTGAGGCCCTTCTCCATGTCCACCTTGCTGCGGACGGAAAGATTCAGCGCCTCCATCGACAGCAGCGTACCGCCGGTGAACATAAGGCCAAGCAGAAAACCAATGGCCGCATAAAGCGAACGCTTGCGCGATACCGGCTCCGGATTGGGAACGGCGCGCTCATAGATGTTGGTATCGGTAAAGCTGCGTTCCCGGAAAAATTCGAGGTTTTTGGTTATCGCCTCCTGAGTGGCGAGTGTATCTTTTTTCTGATCGATTGACAGATCGATCACACTGAACTCCGGAGCAAGATCGTTCAATACCTGCTGGCGCGCGCGCAATTTGGTAAGGTCTTCATGATATTGCTTGATATGGGCCTCGGAGGCAACCATGTCAAGTCGGGCCCGGCTGAGGTCGTTGAGTGCGTTTATATAGGCCGGATTTTTACCGATGACCACCTTGCTGCGGCCGTCATTGGAATCCTGGGCGGCAAGATTTTTCTCCATCTCCGCAATTTTGGCGATCTGAATCTTTACTTTCGGATTTTCGTCGGTATATATCTGCTTCAGACGAATCAGGTCCTGACGGGCGGTGGCAAGGCTGATGTCGGCGGCCATGCTCTCTTCGCGATAGACCTCGACTTCCTCGGGCGTGGAGGCAATGACCTTTTCCAAGTCGCTCACCTTCAGTTTTGCGCCGTCCAGTGTACCAGATTCGTGCTGAAGCATGGTCTCGGTGTCCGCGATGCGTTGCGTCACCAGCGTTATTTCCTGTTTGAGATTGCCTGAAATATCGTTGATTTTGCAGATGCTAAGCTCGTTATTGTGCAAGGTTGATATTTCGGCGCGCAGCTGGATGCAGCTCTTTTCGCTGTTGTTGTACAGTTCATCAACATGGGAGCTCAGGAAGTCACGGTAAACGTCGATGAATACATCCGCCACCGTGTTGGCTACGATGGCGGAATCCTCTGCATTGTCGGTGATGACTGCGAGCAGAATGTAGTTGGAGTTTTTCTGTTCCTGCTCGATTCTTACCATTCGCTGCAGGGCTTCCGGCGACCACTTCGACTTCAAACGATCGCTGGCGGCAATCATGCACTTGTTGCCGGTGATCATGCTGGTGAGCACATTGAGTTGAGGTTGCACGAAGCCGGTGGGCACGCCGGACTCGCCGCCGGTATATTTTATTTCCTGACGCACCAGCGCCACCTTGCTCTCATAGAGCTTGGGCGCGGTCCAAGTGCGGATCATGAAAAAGAGAAAGGCAAAAACCACCGGCACCGTGGCAAGCCATATCCAGTGGCGCTGGAGCGCCCATATCCAGAATTGCCAGTCGCGCCGGAAGATATCGAGCAGTACGCCGGAACCGTAAACGTTTCCTTTTCCAGGTACATAGACGTCGGTATCGTCCAAATGCATCTAAAAACCCTTCTCCTTGTTACTATAATATATCACATGGCCCGACTTTTACAAATCGCCATGCCGCAAACATTTTATGTACGTTTGAGCAGATTGCGCAACAGCGCCTGCCCAAGTATTTCCATGTTGAATCTGAAACTTGCATTATAGGCATAATAAAGTTCGTCTATTTCCCGCTGCACCGGGTCGTATTCGTGTTCCAGCAGCTCGGACAGGGAGAACAGCCCCGGGGAGTATTCGGTGAAGGTGCTCATGAATTTCGAATTTTCCGGCGTGACCGGCAAAATATAATTGCCGACCAACCTCAGATGGCCGGCCATGACCATCGGCAGCAGGTGGAATTTGTCGAGGTTGAGTTTGAGAAAATAACGGCCGGCGAAGTTGCGGCCGGGACGCCGGTAGAGCCGCAGCATGCGTTTCTTTTCCATGTGCTGATAGACGAAGCATTCCACGGTTTCCACGCGAACTTTGGAGAACGGGCGCAGCAGCAGATATGGGATCAACTGAAGGAGGAAGAAAAAAGCCGCCATGAGCCGTTGCTTGTATGAACAGCGCAGCCGGGACGGTTTTACCATCTCGCAAAGCAGTGAATCGTCGTCGATTTCGAAACTTTCGCTTATCAGCGGGTCGATTATGGTGTTGCGATATACTATTTTACCACGCAATTCCAGGTTGTGGCCGATATATGAGTTGCCGACCACCACGGAATCAATCACGGTGGCGCGATCGTCGACCAGCGAATTGTTGCCGATTACCGCGCCGGGGCCGATGCCGGAGGCGCGGCCGAGCTGGGTGGCGTCACCCAGTATTACCGGCGGCACCACGTTGCAGGAGCGGGCGATCACCACGTTGCGGCCGATGTAAACGTTCGGTTCGCTGGAATAGCCGGGCATGTTGTAGCGGACACCGTCGCTGTAGGCCAGCGCCATGTTGAAATCATAAAAACGGCGCACGCTGTCCAACGGTTCCACCCGGGGTGGAGCGGAGCCATTCTGACCGTAACGGTTTTCGAATTCGGCGCCGGCCGGCGCATCACGGCCGACGACGGACCATCCATCGCCGGCGGGAGTATGTTCGCCGATCCATTTTGCGGGGTCGAATTCCGGCATTTTGAAGTCGCGTTTATCATAATGCAGGAAGAATAGACCGTGGAACACCAGCAGGTCGTCATTGTCCGCGAAGCCGCGGTGGTATTCGCGCAGTTCCGCGGCCGGAAGGTCGCTGGCCAGCGGGACATAGCTGATTTCGAGGTTCCAGCGTTCGCCGTTTCCCAGAGGGGTCTGCCAGTCCCACTCCGGGTCGTCGGAAACGATTCGGACATGCTCGATTCCGGCAAGCGCGCAGAAGTCCAGCAGAAATTCCAGATATGGCTTGTTCCCCAGCGGAACCAGGTACGGCGGCAGACCGGGCATCAGACCGTGTACCCATTGGGAGCTTGCTCCGGAACAGTTGATGATACATCTCATGTCAGTAGGCACCCTTTCCGGTAAGCACGGCCGGAATGGTCTTCAGCATTATTACGATGTCCTTCCACACCGACTGGCTTTTGATGTACTCCTTGTCCAGCTCAACCTGCTGTTTGAACGGTATGTCGCTGCGCCCCGAAACCTGCCACAGACCGGTTATGCCGGGGACCACGTTCAGCCGTTTGCGGTCGTCCAAAGTATAGAGATCAACTTCCTGCGGCAGCGGCGGCCGCGGACCGACCAGGCTCATGTCGCCTAGCAGCACATTGAACAGTTGCGGCAGTTCGTCAATGCTGAACTTGCGGATAAAGCGGCCGGAGCGAGTGACTCGGGGGTCTTTCTTCATCTTGAAGATAACGCCGTCTTTCGACTCGTTCTGGGTGGACTGCAGTTCCTTCCAGCGCTTGTCGGCGTCCTGATACATGCTGCGGAACTTGTAGAAGTTGAAATGCCGCCCGTTAAGGCCTACGCGGATTTGCCGATAGATCAGGGGGCCGGGCGAGTTCAGTTTGATCCAAGCCGCCACAGCCACGAACAGCGGGGTTAGCATCAGCAGTATGATTATGCTTACGACTATGTCGAACAGGCGTTTGACGAAATATGCCGCACCGACGGTGATTTTCCACATCAGGATCTTTCGGCGGGCCGACCTTTTATGTTCGGCCCGTTCCAGCAGTAAGTCGATAAGCTCGTCCCGATCGAAGAAAGTCTTGTGTGGGTCCATCCGGGCCTCCGGCGTTCAGATTATGCTTTAACCGCTTTTATGGCCGAATCCAAGTCGTCGTAAATGTCGAATATTTTGTAAGCCCGGGTTATGGTGAATATCATTCGCGGTTTGCTGCCGAGATTGGCCAGCGCCAGCTTGCCGTTGTATTCGTTGCTGCTCTTGAGGCAGAATACAATTGCTCCCAGTCCGGTACTGTCCAGATATTCCATTCCGGCGAGGTCGAGGACGAACCTGCGGTGATTGGCGATCTGCTTGAGAAACTCCGAGCGCAGTGTTTCGGCAAATTCGGCATCCAGGCGGCCGTCGATCTGGATAACCAGAACGCCATCCCGCTCGTAGCTTTTCAAATCCATATATGATCTCCCAAAAATCTTTATTTAACACGAGGATAAAAATAACCCGGTTTCTTAATTTATGCAAGCAACGTCCGCCAAAAAGTTGTTTTTTTCATTGAAATCAGGTATATAGGAATACTTCAGCGGGGCAGGTGGAGCCGGGCAACCAGTTCGCCGCCGGCCGGCTTGGAATTTATCAGCGTACGCCCGTAGTCGCGTTGCCGATCAAGCACGAGGCAGCCCGGCAGCCGTTCCACCGTAAGCTCGATTTTTGAGGCGTCTTCCACCGGGAACCGGATGCGGTTTTCGCCTTTGACCAGCGCAAATCGGCGGCCGAACCCGTCGATGAAGAGTTTTATTTCACCGCTGGTCTCGCTCCATATGGTAAGCTCAAGTTCCGCCGGACCGGATACTCCGGCAAAGCGTTTTTCGATCAGATCACGGCCGCCCGGCTCGAATCGAGTCCAGCCGCCGAAGCTGAGCGGGCCGTTGTCCAGCACCATATTGCCGCAACGGACGCCGGACGGTCGGGCTGTGCGCATCACCGCCGCTTCGCAGTAAATGGTATACACATCGAAACCTTGATAGACCACGAAAACCGCGATCATCAGCGGCGGGATCGAAGACAGATAGAAACCGCGGCGGTTGAGCTTGAACCGGCGGTATGCGGTGACCGTGAACTGAGCCGCCAACACCGCCGCCACCGGCAGAATCGGGTCGCGGAAACGCGAAAGGTTGTAGAATGCGGCGGTGGCGGCCCAGTACCCGACAATGAGATAGGCAAGGAACCACCAGTCGGCACGACGCTTTTTCCAGGCCCGCCGCGCGCCGGCAAGGAGCCCGGCAAGTGCCAGCACGAGAATCACTCCGGTGGTCCATTCCAGATGAACGACGAAGGATTCTCCGCCTTCGCCCCGCATGGAGACGTTGTTCGGAATGTCGCGCCGGTCCCAGAACAGCAGCAATTTGCGGAACTGGAGCTCACAGAAGGCCAGCGGTTCGGAGCGGAACCAGTCCCACATCTGAAGCGCCACCGACCGCTCCGGCGCATGGTCCATCCACAGCTGAAAGCTTGGCGGGTATTCCATCGGACCGGCCCCGGAGTCGAAATTCCTGCCTCCGGGCGGGGCCTCCGGCGTATTGCCGAGAGCCAGCACCTGTCCGGCGGCGGTACTGGCGCCGGTCGGTGTGCCGCGTTCAATCGTGTTCTGTACGGCGAAAGGCAGCTGGAATGCAACCACTATCACCAGCAGGCCCAAGGCCGCCGCCAACGCCGTCCGCCATTTCCACACCGCGAAGAACAACACAATAATGCCGGGGACGGCGAACCATACATTGCCGCGCGACAGAATGGCCAGCGCCGTCGCCACACACAGCCCAAGGTAGCTTTCAATGCCGCCGCGACGGTACAGTCTGACGCCGGAAAATGCGATTGCGGCGAGGAAAAACGCCTGTACGTTGGCGATGTCGAGAAACGGGGTATACAGCAGCAGCGGAGCACATAGGGCGGTGAGGATTCCCGCGATCCAACCGGCGGTGCGCCCGGCCGCGCAGTATGCGCAACGGGCGGCGAGCAGTACGGTGAGGCCGCCGAGCAGGGTTTGGGCTATGATCACGGTGGTGATGGAGTTCCACAGCATACGCAGACCGGGCAGCCACATGGCGTAGTAGAACGGCTGGTAGTAGAATTCACCGTGAAAGTTTCCGGCAAGGATGTCGCCGGAGAGTTTCCAATAGGTGAACATGTCGGTTGCCGGCGACGGGTTGTAAACCGCCGCCGCGGTACCGGCTATCTGGTATACCGCCAGTGTGCGCAGTCCGATTGCGGCGACGAAGATCAGCAGAGTTACGAGCAGATCGCGTTTGGTTATCTTTTTCAAAATCCATTGCCCCTTGGTGGAAAAAAGTATTTCTGTGCTGCTCGGATATAGTCTACACCTCAAACCGGGAAATGCAAACCCCGGTGCGTTTTTTTTGTGTTTGTGCAGGATATCATAAGGAACCGGACTATTTAAGGTTAACTCCGCTTTCCGGTCAGAACGAGCAATCCGCGCTCCGGATTTATCAGATGGCAGATTGCCCATAACATCATCAGCGGCCAAAATATAACTGTCACGACGTCTGATATGAAAAGACATCTCTGAGTGGTTTTCCACCATTTATAGCTGCCAAGCCACAGGTTATTGTCGATTTTCCGAAAATTCATAAACCTGCCAATATTTTTGAGATTTTCCCCGACATTTTTGCCGTAAAACAGAAAATCAAAATTTCCGAGATTGACTCTGGCGTATTCAACGTCGAACAAATCCGGCTTTGCGGCAAATATGGTTATGTTTCCGCCGTCTTTCCCCGGCATTTCAGTCAAGCCGGAGCGAGGTGTCGCCATCAGAACTGCGGCAAGCTCCATGGTGTGGTTTTTGATATAATCGTCCAGTTCAGAGTCGAAGAGGTATGGCTTCATTCTAACCTGCAGCACGGCGGCGATACCCATTATGAATATCAAGAGGCAGAAGAACACGAGTCGCATTTTTCGGCGGAATAATTGGATTCCGATCACGGCGATAACCAAACTTATGCTGCCGATAAACGACATGGAAGATCTTTGATTGCACGCTTCAATTCTGCGTACGAAAAGCGAATTCTCCAGCGCGAAACGACTTGAACAGCCGCACCAGGATAACCCCATATCCTGGTAACCGTTTTTGAAAACAACCAAGTCTGGAAACGGATTTGAATTCAGCAAATAGAATTCGAAATATTTTTGATTCGGGCGTACAAGTATCTTGTAAGGTTCTTCATTTATTGAAAGTGCCGGAAAGCGCGCAATCAGATCTTCGACGCTCGTCTTATCCGAGATCGCTTGAACAATATTTACCAGCCCGATTTCCCGGTCGACCCGGTCCATGGACAATTCTTCCGGACGGACATCGTTTTGGATGTCCGGAACGCCATAAAATATTGCGCCCAGCCACCAGAATATCCCGAATACGGCAAGAAAGTAAATTGTGTTTTTAATGCGCATGGAACATTCTCTCCAAAATAAAATTACATGTGAAAAATTATGATGCAAGTTTTTTAGCCATATTTTTTTGATGTTTTATTAGTTGTTTTTCGCGCGCGGAGGTGTTATATTACAAGATACAGGAGAGGTATGATTATGGCATCGAAATTTCGCGAGGATCTGAAGAGCTTTGTAAGTTACTACCGCGGCCACATGGGGCTGTTCGTTCTAGACATGAGCGCCGCGGTGGCCAGCTCGATACTGACCGTGCTGCTTCCGTTCGTGGTATACAAGGTGGTGAATGTTTATCTGCCGCAGCGTGATCTGCCGCATATTTTCGCGGGAGGGTTGATTCTGCTGGTGTTGTCGCTGCTGATCGCGGGGGCGGAATATATCAGCATACGCTGGGGACACATTCTTGGAGCCCGGCTGGAGAGCGACATGCGCGACGATTTGTTCCGCTATCTCCAGAAGCTTTCTTTCAGCTATTTCGACCGTACCCGCACCGGCAATCTGATGTCGCGCATGACCAACGACCTGAACCTCATCACCGAATCCGCCCATCACATTCCGGAAGACCTCCTTATTTCGACGTTGACCTTTCTCGGCGCGTTCATCTTCATGTTCTGCCTTAACCCGCTGTTGGCCGCGGTCACGCTGATTCCGCTGCCGTTCATCATTCTATGGGGTACCATCTTCCAGCGGCGCATGCATGCCGGGTTCCGCGACATGCGCGAGAAGGTGGCCGCGATCAACACCCAGGTGGAGAACTCGATACAGGGTATCCGCGAGGTGAAAAGCTATAACAACGAGTCGGCCCAGATCGCGCGGTTTTCCAAAGTCAACATCGGTTTCCAGCTGGCCCGCGAAAGCATCTGCAAGATTCTTGCCGATTTCCACTGCGGCATCACTTTTCTGATTCAGAGCTATACATTGCTGTTCGTGGTGGCCGGCGTGGTGCTTACATACTATGGTATGGCCGATCTCGCAACGGTGCTGGCGTTCATGATGTATTCCCGATATATCATCATGCCGATATTCCGTATGGTCAACTTTACCGAGCAGGCGCAGCAGACCGCCGCCGCGTTCGAGCGGTTCCGCGAGATCATGAACGAAAAACCCGAGATCACCGACGCGTCCGACGCCATCGAGGTGCCGCGGCTGACGGGCGACGTGGAGTTCGACCACGTTTTCTTCCGGTACGATGGAATGACCGAGCAGGAACCTTGGGTTCTGCGGAACATCAGCTTCAAAATCCCGGCCGGGCGCACGGTGGCTCTGGTCGGCGAGTCGGGAGCCGGCAAATCGACGCTGGCCTCGATGATTCCGCGTTTTTACGAGCCTGTCGACGGCAGTGTGAAGCTGGACGGGCACGATGTGAAGGTTCTGAAACAGAAATTTCTGCGCGCGCAGGTCGGCATTGTACAGCAGACTCCATTTCTGTTCGACTCCACCATCCGCGACAATATTATGATCGGTAATCCCAAAGCCACCGAGGAAGAGCTGATCCAGGCCGCCGGGTATGCGAACATTCTGGAATTCATACAGACTCTGCCGGAAGGCTTCGATTCGGAGGTCGGCGAGCAGGGCGTCCGTCTTTCCGGCGGTCAGCGGCAGCGCATCTCATTGGCACGGGTGTTTCTGAAAAACCCGTCGGTGCTGATTTTCGACGAGGCGACCAGCAGTTTGGACAACGAGTCGGAGGCCCTGGTTCAGGAGGCGTTGGAGCGTTTGTGCAAAGGTCGTACCACCATCATCATCGCCCACCGTCTTTCCACCGTCAAGAACGCCGAATATATCTATTGCCTGCGCCACGGCGAGATTGTGGAGGCCGGCACCCACCGCGAGCTGGTGGCCAGAAAAGGGTACTACCACGAACTTTACTCCATGCATAGCTTCTGAGACAGCGCGGAGCGTTCTCAGTAAGTCAACCCGTGCAGCAGATCGCTCAACGGGGTGCGGCGGCAGCGGAGACCGAGCTTGTGAGGGAAATTACCGGTGAACTTTTCCGGCAGCTTCGGATCGTTCAGTCTTGCTTCGGCGAAAGCTTCGTCGATCAGTTCGCGCAATTTCCGGCGATGGGGTGCCATCATTTCGATCGCGGCACGACGGATTGCGGCCGGGTCGGGAGGCGCGGCCTTCCAACTCTCAACCGCGGCGGCCACTGATTGAGGCGAGTCTTCGGCGTGTTTGACCGCGAACTTCGGCATCATGAAGTCGCGTCCGCCGATATTGGAGGTGTTTACCACCGGTGCGCCGCAGAGCACATATTCGGCCGATACGAACATCGCGCCTTCTTCGGCGGACAGACACAGGCCGCAGGCGGCTTTGCCGATGGCTTTGGGAATTCGGAACGAACGGACTTTGCGGCGATATTCGGCGCCGGACATTTGGTGCAGGGTATTTTTCGCATATTCGCTTTCGCGTTCGGAATAGTCTCCCACCAGCAGCAATTTCGGAATCTTTGCCGCCAGTGCATGGCGTTTGAACGGAGTTATGCGGGCGATATAGATCGCGTCATATTCTTTATGTCCGCCGGCTATCCGGTAGCGTGACGGGTCCAGAAACGCATTTTGATGGCAGAATTCGGCGCGGATGCCGTTCCGGCACAGGTGGTCGGCCTCGTCAGGGCAGTTGGCCAGAACCACGATTCGCAGGTTTGGCATGGCAACCGCCGCCGCCTTGATTCCAGCGATGAAACGTTCGGTTCCGGCTCCCCGTTCGTGCTGCCAGCCCAACTGAAGGAAACACCAGGCCCGGCGGCCGGCGATCGCTTCGGCGAACTGCCCGGCGTTTTTCAAGAAGTCGAGGTCGTAGGCACAAAAAACCAACGGCCGGCGGCTGAACACATAGCATGGCAGCAACCGACCGCGCAGAATATTGATCAATATCTTCATCGGCCGTGGGGGCGGCTATTTGGCGTCGGGCGCGGGTTTGGCATTCGCGTCGGGCGCAGGCGTCTGCGGTGCGGACTTCGCTTCCGGTGCGGGCGCGTCCTTTGTCTCTTCTTTTTCGACTGCCTTTTCAGCCTCGGCAGCGACCTGCGTTTCTTCCTTTTCGACGGTCTTCACGGCCTCGGCGGGCGGCTGGGGCGGCAGTTTGGCGTTCGGGGTCCCCGCGATGGCGTTGGCGGCTGCTGAGATTGCCTGCGCCTTGGCTTCGGCGGCGGCCACGGTGGCGTCGACCGCGACCTGAGCGTTTCCGGCGGCCACGATTTGTTGGGCGAGTTCGGCCTCGGTCAGCGGCTGCAGACGTATGGTTATGTTGGTCTCATCCAGCGCCCAGGCGCCATTGGTGCACAGGCCCAGATACGGGAATAGAAAAATGGTGCCGCAGGCGTCGAGTATGCCGGTGGTGCTGAGGTGGTTGCCGATAACATAGCTTTCGCTGCGGTAGCCGGGGCAATAAGCCAGCAGCATCAGCTCATTGCTGCGGTTGCACTGGACGAACATTGGCGATCCGCTGTAAGTTTTTCCGTTGGCCAGCACCTTGGCGTTGGATGGAATCACGTTGATTGCAACGATCTGGGTGGAAGATTCGCAAAAGGAACAGCCGGCGGCCAGGATTGCGGCCGCTATCATAATCAAACCGTGGATTTTCATCAAACCGTCTCCTTGGATTTTAATTCTGAAATCAAATATAGCATTCAAACCGCGAAAGGCAAATAGCCCGTTTTTATTTTGCCGAGCAACGCTTACGGAAGCAAAGCATCCTCATGACCAGCAGAATCACCAGTATCATGGCCGAGGCTGCCGGTGCGTATTTCTGAATCATGGTTCCGGTAAACGCCGCCGTCACGGTGCCGGACGGGCAATCAGGCAGTCTTGCGCGCAGAAAGCCGGAGGTCGCGTCCACCGGCAGTTTCAGATGCCTGCCTTCCGCGTTGAACTCAACGGTATAACCGACGTATGGGATAAGCGGGAATTCGACGGTTTCACCGCCGGTGGCGCCGGAGTATGAGAGTTCGTGAGTGACGGCGTTGTACTCCATTATTCCCGGTGCACCGTCCGGAAAAATTACGCCTTTGCCGCGTGCGGCTATCCGGTCAAGCGAAACTCCGCGCGGCACATAATGCAGCCCGCTGACCTCTCCGCTGGTTACGGAGTCGTCGACGCCGTAGGCGATGTTTTTTTCATGTATTTTGGCCGCATAGGTATAACACACGTTGAATCCATAGGCGAACCAGCAGCCGAACAGTAGGATGAACAGCCAGTTCCGCCGCCGCTTCATCGAGCGGCCGGCCAGGGTTCCGATGGTCAGTCCGCCGCCGAGTGCCAAAAAGGCGGTCGCGGGCAGATAGAAGCGCCACGGGAACTGAATTGCCGCAAGCATCCGGAACATGCCTTCCCACGGCAGGAACTCGGTGGCGGCCAGCAGCGAAAACAATCCGGTGATCAGGCAGACGTCGCGGAAACGCTCCATCGCCGAACCCGTGGACTTGAATCTGAACCTTTGCACTGCCGCCAGTACCAGAACGATGCCTATTCCCGGCGGCAGCCAGTATGCCGTTTTCATATAGGGCAGTTCCAGCACCAGCCGGGTTAGTGGTACGGCGCGTTGGGCCAGCGGAGAGGTCATGGTGTGCCCGGTCAGGTTGAACTTGATGCTGCGGAGTTGCTCCAGCATTGGCGCGGCCGCCGCCAGTACCAGCATTCCGCCGAACAACGCGGCCGTAGCCAGATAGAATATGCGGCGCGGCTCCCGCAGGAATCTGCGGACGTTAAGCAGACACCATAGGAACGCGATGATACCGGCCAGCACAAAAGATATCTGGTGAGCGTAGTACAACCCGGCGAAGCCCAATGTCAGCGGATAGAAATTTTCCGGCTTTGCATAGATGATCTCCCAAAGCCCCAGCATGATCCATGGCAGAAACGGGAACGCCAGCACCTCACCGAGCGCCGCGCGGGTGAACACGTCCACCGCGTAAAAACTGCTGATCGAATAAAGCAGGGCCGCGCAGAAGGCGGCGAACGCGTCTCCCGAAATGCGCCGGGCCGCATGGAACATCGACCACGCCGTGAACAGCGACCACCCGAACAGCAGAATTTTATAGGCCGCCAGCGTGGAAATACCCAGCGCCGCCAGAGATGCCGGGAAGTATAAATAGAGGTCGGGATAGAATAGCCCGGTGCCGTATCCGAAGCCTTCCAGCGCGTTGAAGTTGATCCATACCGGGAAGTGCCCGGCTTTGAGCCCCTCCGCCAGCGCCGCAAGACGGTTGAGGTGGAAGTTCAGATCATGCCCTTTGGGGATGCCCGGCATCAGCAGCGGAATCATTCCGGCGGCCACCAGCAGCGTCAGCAGAATGAAATATACTCTTGCGGGACGAAAGCGATGGAGAATTTGGGTCCACGCGCCGGCGGTGCAGTCGACAAAGTTCCTGGTCATATCCGAGCCTTCCCCTTGTTTTTTGCGGATAATATAGCACTGTCGGTTCAAATTTGCAAAATTGGCGCGGCATGTTAAATTATCCGATAACGGAAAGAGGATAATATGCGTCCCGTCATACGGTATTTAAAAGTTGCGGCGGTCACAGTTTCAATCATCTTCGGCGCGGCCGCTTCCGGAAGCGCCTTGGATGACGTTCTGGCTGTGCCGCGGCGCCAGGAACCGGCGCGGCCGCTGACCGGTCGGCTCAAGGTGTTTCCGCTGACGGCGGAATATGTGGCGATTGCCGGCGATTACGACCGCTTTATCACCGACCGCATCATGGCCGCCTACGGCGACAAGATCCGTATGGCCGAACAGTATGAAAAACAGGGAAAGATCAAGGAATTTTCCTACCGGTTCATCTGCAATTTCTCCACCGCCGAAATACTTGCGGAATATATGAAGGCCATTTGCGCCGGATATCAGGCGCGCGACCATTTCAAGTTTAAGGTCAACGGCGTGCCGCGCGCCGTTTCCGCCAACGGATACTGGATCAACGCGGTTGGCATCAAGCGGTTGCCGCGTGCCGACGGGGCGGTGGTGCAGACCTCGAGCGGCGAACTGGTGCCGTTCGCCTATCTCAAACTTGCCGAGCCGTTGAAGAATGGCGATCGGGTGGAGATAACCGGCGCCGATGGAGAGACGGCCACGTTTGTTTATGACGAGAACGCCACCGTCTCCTACGCGATCAAGGTCAATCAGGAAGGCTATCTGCCAGATTCCGGCCGCAAGTACGGCTATCTCGGGTTGTGGATGGGCAGTCTCGGCGCACTGCCCTCCGGCGAGTTCGCGGGCCGGGAATTTTATCTGCGGCGCGCTTCCGACAATGCCGTTGTGTTCACCGGCAGGATCGCACTGCGTTCGGACCATCAGAGCATAGAACGTTCCGGCGTGAAACAGGAGTTGGACGGCGAAGTGGTTTGCGAACTCGATTTTTCGGATTTCACCGGCCCGGCCGGAAAATATTATCTGCAAGTTCCCGGTGTGGGCCGTTCATGGGATTTCTCGGTGGCTCCGGACGCGCTTGCCCGCGCTTTTTATGTTCAGATGCGCGGACTGTTCCACCAGCGCAGCGGCATCGCCAAAACGTCCGAATACACTCAGTGGACCTATGGCAAGGATCACCCGTTGTCATGGCGCGGCGGATTTGTTCCGAACGACCGTCAGTATGCCGGCAAGGGCGGCCGCATGTTCGATTCCGCCGGAGTGAAAGTGGACGTGAAGCATTTCGACATGGTGCGCGCCACCGCCACCGATGAGGAATTGCCCAACGTCTACGGCGGTTGGTGGGATGCCGGCGATTTCGACCGGCGCCCCCATCACTTCCGGGTGGTAGACGCGCTTCTGTCCGCCTATTTGCTGTATCCGCGCAAATTTTTCGACGGCCAGCTGGACATTCCCGAATCCGGCAACGGCGTTCCCGACATCGTGGACGAGGCCGCATGGGGCGTGGACGTCTGGCGGCGCGCCCAGAACGCCAAAGGCGGCGTCGGCTGCTGGCTGGAGGCCACCAGCCATCCGGCCAGTCCCGACCCCGATCTCGACACCCAGCGTTACTATCTGGCGCTTCCCACCCGGGAGAGCACCATTATGTACTGCGCCTATGCTGCCCGGCTGGCGCGCGCCTACAAAACCTGCGGAGCGGAGGCTTCCGCCAAGCTGTTCCACGACTCCGCCGTACGGGCATGGGCGTTTGCGACCGACCCGGCCAACACTCTGCATACCAGCTTCGAACATCCTGTTTTCGGTGCGGTGACCTATTCCGAACCGGATGAGCTGCCGCCGGAGTGGGTGTTCAAGGCCGCGTTGAATCTTTATATGTACGATCGTGATCCGGCCTACGAGCCGGTGCTCGACGCCGCGCCGATCAACAAGATTATCGAAAAGCTCAGCATCGAACATCCTGCCTACTTTCTCAGCGAACTGGTCGAGGATGATTCCTATTATTTTATGTATTCCAAGGCTTATCGTGCGCTGGTGAAACGGCGTGCCGAATATTTCCGAGACGCGCAGGAGGAGCTGGCTTACCGCAACGTCAACTGGAAGACCGACAACGGCTATTTCTGTTCCCTGGGCTGGGGTGCGGGGTTGCCGTTCTATAAAGGCAGTTACATCATAATGCAATATGCGATCTCGGGCGATCCGCGGTATCGTGACGCCGCGCTGATGATGGCGGACTGGATGCTTGGAGCCAACCCGATGGGCCGCAGCATGACCACCGGACTGGGGAAGGTGTATCCGGTGCGGATACTTTCGCTGCCGATGTGGGCGCGGGAGCCGGGGCGGTGCGATCCGATTCCGGGCATAACTCCGTATACCTACAGCGGCATGAACAATTATTATGCCGCCTCGCGCATATTCTGTTTGATCTACGAACCGCGGAATGATCACCGTTTTGCCGGGTGCTATGCCAATCTGCTTCCGGATTCGATGGGCGGCGGCCGGGAAATTTCCCAAAGCGAGTGTTACAAGATAATCCAGTCCTCCATACCGTTGTGGCGGCGGTTTGCCAATCTGGAAGGGTTGGCGGTCAATCAGAATGAGTTCACCGTGTGGGAGACCATGGCTCCCGCCTGCGCCGCCTACGCGATACTGCTGCCGGACAACTGGATGCCGCCGCCTGACTGGAAAAAGCGCGAGCCGGTAAAGGATATCTCCGACATCGAGGGCCATATTTTCCTGCCCTGACCGTGCCGGGTGCGCGGGTTTGTCAGGATTTCGCTTGCATTATTGCATGGCGACCGCTATCTTTATACCAAACGCTGTTTTACTATTTTGGGCAATATTTTGCATAAAAAAGGGGCAATCGGAATGAAAGAAGCGGCAGCGCGGCGCGGCGAGGATACGCCGGAGCCGCTTTTCGGGGCCGGACGGGGAAGGGCGGATTCGTCCTCCGCCGTCGGCGGGCGGAAGCTCATGACGGTCGAATCCGTCGGCGGCAGTTGTTACGGGTGCGGCGTGTGCGCCGTTGTATGCCCGGTTAACGGTATAGTGATGAAACTGTCGGAGTCGGGATTCTGGCTGCCGTCGGTGGATGTCGGCAAATGCGTCTACTGCGGGCTCTGCACCAGAGTTTGCTCGTTCATGAATGATGGTGTGTCGGCGGCGGGAGCGGTCGGCTCGGCCAGCGCCTTCTGGCACAAGGATCCGGAAAAACTGAAGTTGGCGGCTTCCGGCGGCGCCGGGCTGGCGATCGCCGAGACGATGATGGCCAAGGGGTGGAAGACGATAGGCGCGGCATACGACCCGTCGTCAAACACCGTTCGTCACGTTCGGATCAGTTCACCGGAAGGCTTGGCCGCCATCGCCAATTCCAAATATATCCCGAGTTATACCGCCGACGGTTTCGACGGGCTGTTCGACGGCGGCAAATATGTGGTGTTCGGTACGCCGTGCCAGATAGACTCCATGCGGCGGCTGATTCGTATGAAACACGCGGAGGATAATTTTCTGCTGGTGGATTTTTTCTGCCACGGAGTACCTTCCTACCTGCTATGGTTTGCTTATCTGAAACAAAAATTATCCGGTCACGAGACGATGCGTGACGCCCGCTTCCGCGACAAACGGAATGGCTGGCACACTTATACGATGCGGCTGGAGACCGATCGGAGAATCCGGTATTCAACCGCACTCGGCGGCGACCCGTTCTTCCGGATGTTTCTCGGCAGCCGAGTGATGAATCTGCCGTGCTACCGCTGCAAATTCCGGGGAGAATCCAGCGCTGCCGACATCAGGATGGGAGACCTGTGGGGGTCTGATTATGCCGGAGTCGAACATGGAGTTTCCGGGCTGCTTGGCCTGACCGCGAGAGGCGAGGAGGTGATTCGGGACTTGGCCGCCAGCGGAGAACTGATCGGCGTGGAGCGGGAGTCGGTGATGCGGGGGCAGGCCCATCGCGGCATGCCGCCGCCCGCCTGCCGGAACCGGATACTGCGTGAACTGGCGTCCGGCTGGCCGCTCTGGCTGGTCGTATGGCGGCAAGAACTGCCCGGCCGGATAAAAGGCCTGGTGCCGTGCAAAGCCAAGGAATGGATCAAGCGGCGGCTTGGCCGTTGAGGGAATGATTGAACCGTGACGGTCGGTGGCCGGTACCTTACCGGTGGATAATCATTTCAGTTGAAGCGTTCCCACAGTGCGAGGAACTCTCCTTCTTCTCCCGTTTTTCCCTCCCGGTTTTTCAGCAGTCCGGCGAGCGGCGTAAGCAATTTGAATCGCGGATGGACAAACAATGGCCGTATTCTTCCCAGTTTTGCCGCATAGCGCAGATTCAGCGCGGCGTTGCGCAATGATTTTGGATAGTCGGCGGACGGGTAATTTTCCCAGGTGCGCAGCCAAAGCGCAATAACGGCCGTCAGGTCGGCTTTCAGGTCTTCGTGCGGATTCGGATGCGGAGTGTATTTGTATTCGAGCGCGGCGCGGTAGCGGCGTTTTAGTTCGGTCTCGACATTGGATGTTTCAAGTGTTTCCAAACGTTCGGATCCTGTGCGGAGATAGGCATGGTTGGCGATCAGCCAGGCGTCGCCGCAGCCGAGCTCGGCCTTGTGGATGTTTCGGCGGATGAAGTCGGTGTCGGCTCCGGACACGTTTCCGGCTTCGAGTTTGCCGCGCGCCATCAGCAGCCCGGCGCCGCGGTTGAGCATAAGACGGACACCTTCGCTTTGCGGCAGTGCGTTCCAGCCGGAAAGCCGGAGGAAGTCCAGTGAGCCGCTCTTGCCGAAAATCACTTCGCAGCCGGCGATAAGTTCCTGAATCATCAGCGTGTTCCGGTTGCGTTTGAGTCTGGCTTTGGACACGCAGCAGAAGTCCACTTCCACGCCGAGTTCGCGGCTCCATTTTTCAGAAAGTTCCGCAAGGAATGACAACAGTTCGCCGGAGGGACGTTCGCTTCTGATTATCACAAAGAAATCGAGGTCATTATACAGTTTTCCGTCCGGAGTGGCGCCGCCTTCGCCGCGGCCGTAGCCGCCGCCGAGTATCACCGCGGAATATTGCGATGCCAGCGGCGAGCCGGCGAATGCCGCCGACAACTGCTGAAGTGTTCCGGTCACCAGTGCTTCAACTGTCTTGCTACCGGAAAAAGAGTATCGTCTGGGCATGACGGTTTATTCGTTGAGTTTGAGGCGCAAATCTTCAAGTTTGATCATGGCGGCCGAGCACGCTTCGGCGCTGGGGATCTTGGCGGCGCTGTTAACGTCGCGCACCGCGTCGACGATTTCTTCGGCCCCGACGTTGCCCGAGCAACCGGTCAGGGAGTGGGTAAGACGGCGTATTTCGGCAAAATCGGCGGCCGCCACCGCGGCCTTCAGTTTGTCGCAATGTTCGTTAAGCGTTTCTATATACATGACCAGCAATTCTTCGGCGTCGGCTTTCTCGAGCTCGAGGGCCTGCCCCATGTAGTTCATGATTTTACGTTTCATAGCATCGACGTTCCTTATTGTTTTATCCCAATTTGATGCTGAAAACCGTCTCGTTCAATCCGTTGTAGCACCCATGCGTGACATGGTCGGTTATCTCGCGTATGATTTGGATTCCACGGCCGAAAGTCGGTTCGTTGAGCGGCTGTTGTGCGGGCTGATAGCTGCCGGCCATATCCCACACCTTGCCGCGGTCGAGGCCGCGCACCGATATCTCGTTTTCGGAAACCGTCATGGAAACATAAATCGGGTCGCGCGGGCCGCGGGTGCCCTCCGATCCGTGGATTATGACGTTGTTGAGATATTCGTACATAAGGATTTCTATTTTGGTGGCAAGCTCCATGTCGTTTCTGCTTTTCTGGAGAATGCCGGCGAATTCGATGGCGGTCGTGCTTACCATTGAGAGTTTCGGCAGGATCACTTTGTTTTGGAACTTGACGCCGTCCGCCGTGTTTTTCTGAACCGCGATCACGCACACGTCGTCCGGGCTCTGATCGTATCCCAGCTGCCCCAGGGAAACCCCCAACCGGAAAGGGAAGGTGGCGGCATCGGACGACAGCGACAGCACGCCGATGAGTTCGAACAATTCGCTTTCATCCATGGTCTGGTTGTCGCGGGAGCAGGCGTCGATCAGTCCGTCGGTGTAGCCGACGATCAGGGTATCGTCCGGGAATGTGGCCTCGGTGGTGTCGTCGGGAGAATACTTGATGTTTTCAAACCAGCCCACCGGGGGGCCGCCGCGGGAATCGTCGCCGATGCGCCAGGCGTTTTCCTTGAGATGCGAACAACCGATCAAGCCGGGGTGTCCGGCGCTCTGCACCGATATTTTGTTCGCGTCGAAATCGATGACCGCGGCCAGACAGGTCATGTAGGTGTTGGCGCACAGTTCGGAGCAGAAAAATTCGTTCAGATGGTTCAGCAGTTCGTGCGGCGTCACATTGTCGCGGGCGATGAACACTTTGAGCACGCTCTGCATCGCCGCCATGTACAACGCGGCCTGCATTCCGTGGCCGGCGATGTCCCCGATGAACAGGAGATATTTTCCGCCGGAGATGTGCATGAACTCATAGAGATCGCCGGAAACCTTGCCGCTGGGGGCGTAGTACGCTCCCATCATGGTTTTTGAGTCGACCACGCACCATGCCGGCAGCAGAATCTTCTGGATATCGCCGGCGAGAGCCATCTCATCTTCTAGCTTGCGGCTGTAGGCGTCGGCGGTCTTGCGGCTGCGATGAACGCCCACCGCCTGCTCTATCTTGCTGCTGAGCAGCTTTTTGCTGAACGATTTGTTCAGGTAATACGTATAGGGATCCCAGGATATCTGGTTGAGCATGGTGGTGTTGATGTCATCCACCAGAGCGGTCAGGAAGATGATCGGCCTTTCGGCGTCGATTTCGCGGATAAGCTTGCGCAGTTCAAAACCGTCTATACCGGGCATGAGCACATCAAGCAACAACACGTCGAAGTATTGTTTCTTGAACTCCTGCAGCGCATCCACCGCGTTGGTGCAGCCGGTAATGTCGTACATGTCGGATTTCAGGCATCCGCGCAACAGTATCAGGTTGAACTTTTCATCGTCAACCGCAAGGACTTTGATTTTTTCTGGCATGATCGCTTCACCGTTATCTTGTCCGAAATATACAACTGTTTTCGCATTTGTCAACGTTGTCGCCAAAATGAATTTGAAAATTGGCGTTGAGGATATATTTTAATCCTTAAAAGAAAGAAGAAAGGGGGTGTGGCGCCATGGTTAAGAAACTTAGAGTTTTTCTGTTCAGCGACGCGCTCGGGTGGGAGATCGTCACCAAGTATCATTTCATGGAATCCGAACTTCCATACCGTATGCCGGTAAGGACCCAGTTCGGTTACTCCTCCACCGCGGTGCCCACCATCCTGTCCGGCGAACCGCCGACCAGACACGGTCACTTCAGTTTCTTTTTCTTCGACAGGGAGGGCAAGTCGCCTTTCCGCTTCTTCCGGCACATTCACTGGATGCTGCATCCTTCAAAAATTTTCGACAACCACCGGATACGCCATCGCCTCAGCGGTTTTCTTAAGAAGCATTTCAAGTTCACCGGCTATTTCAGTCTGTACCGGGTGCCGTACAGCCGTCTGCCGTATTTCGACTATTGCGAGAAGAATGACATTTTCGCGGCACATGGGCTGGGCGAGGCCGTTCCGAACCTGCGCGACATGCTCGAGGCGTCCGGCATAAGCTACCATATTTCCGACTGGCATCGGACGGACGAGGAGAACCTGGCGGAGGCGACCCGGCTGATTTCGGTAGGAGGAACTTCATTCCTGTTCGTCTATACCGCCGGCATTGACGGCATGCTTCATTTTCATGTGAACGAACCGGACTATGTCGCAAACCGTCTGGCCGATTTTGCCGAGCGGGTCAACGTGCTTATTTCCACCGCGCGCGGCACCTGTCCGGACGACTGGTCGGTGACGGTTTTCTCCGATCATGGCATGACGCCGCTGGCCGGGTCGGTGGATATGAAGAGCCGCATCGAAAAGCTTAACCTGAAATTCGGGCGCGATTACGCCGCCGCCTATGATTCCACCATGATGCGGGTATGGTTCCTGAAGGAGGAGTATCGCGATAAGATCATCGACGCGGTAAAGAACGCTCCCGGGCATTGGCTTTCGGAAGAGGAAAAAAAGGAATTGCATGTCGATTTTCCCGACCGGCGTTACGGCGACGGCATATTCCTGCTCGATCCCGGCGTTCAACTGGTTCCCAGCGACATGGGCGCAAAACCGATTCCCGGCATGCACGGGTATTCTCCGGCCGATCGCGATTCGGAAGCAAGCCTGCTTTCAACCCGGCCGTTTCCGTACCGGCCCTCCAGCATTGCGGGTTTTTTCACGCTGATGAAGCTGGCGGCCGCCGAAATCGGAGAAGCCGATGAGTGAAAATCTGAGTTCCCTGATCCGCAAAAACACTATGACCAATGCTTTGGTCGGGGTGATGCGCGTCCTTCGCGGGCTGCTGATGGCCCGCTGGATGTACATCTATCTGGGAGAAGAGTATTACGGATTCTGGGGGTTGTTGTGGGCGGTTTTCTTTTATGTGGTGGTGCTTGACTTCGGATTCAGCAAAGCCGCGCAGAAAGCCACCGCCGAACGTCAGTATGAGCACGACCCCGAGCATTACAACAAGGTTGTAGGCACGGTGTTTTCACTTCAGTGGATGATGTCGGCGGTAATAGTCATGGCGACGGTCGCTGCCATGATCTGGCTCAAGGAACTGACCAAAGTCACCGATCCCGGCGAACTTTCCTACTGCCGGAAGGTGCTGCTGATCTTCGGCTGCGGCATCGCTTTGACCTTTCCCACCGGCGTTCTGCCCGAGATACTGGTGGGGCTGAAACGGATATATCTGCGCAACTACGTCCTGCTGATCGGCGGGCTGATCGAGGTCGTCGGCACCTATGTGGTGCTGCACACCGGCGGGCTGCTGCTGCCGCTGACCGTGATGGTGATCGGCTTGAATTTGTCGGCCAACATGGTGATGCTGGTTATGATAAAGCGCCGGTTGCCCGGATTGCGGCTGCGGCCGACCTTTCACCGCAAGATCGTTCGGGAACTCGCCGACTTCAGCGCGTTCATCTATATGCATGATATCGGCAGTCTGATCATCGGTAAGACCGACCGTCTGGTGCTTTCGATCATCTCCGGCCTCGACGCGGTGGGCGTGTATCAGATCGGTACCCGGCTGCCGGACAACTTCGTATCCGTTACCGCCCAGTACCGTGACAATGTGGCGCCGCTTACCGCCGACTTTCTTAAGCGCGGGCAAAAGGATGAGCTGTGCCGGACGCTGATAAAGGGCCTCCGCTTCACAGTGTGGCTGGCCGCCGGAGGCGCCGGTGTGATATTGGTTCTTACTCCGGAAATGCTGGATTTCCTGTTCGGCGCCCGCGGCGGCGACGCCAAGCTGGTGTGCCGGCTTATGGTGATTTCCGCGTTCTTCACGGTGGCGATGCGCGACTTCGCGCAACGGATAATGATGATGTCCGGCAGGCACCGGCTGCGTTGCCTTTTGTGCTGGTGCGAGGCGGTGGTTAATCTGGGGCTGAGCATCTATCTGACTTTGAAGATCGGGCTTATCGGCGTGGTCATAGGCACGCTGGTGCCCAATGCAATAATATCGCTTTTCGTTATTTTGCCTTATTACAGCCATTTTATCCGGATTCCGATCGGCAGATTCCTGAAAGACGTTTATCTAGGGCCGGTGGCGGCGGCGGTAACCGCCTCGCTGGCGGTCTGGTTCTTTCGCGAAGGGTTCCTTCCGTGGGCGTGGCCGCTGTTCGTGCGGCTGATATTGCTGGGGCTGGTCTATGCCGCCGGATATATGGTGTGCAGTGCCTACTGGGTGGTTTCGGACGCGGAACGCACGGCGTTGTGGAGCCGCGGCGTCCGGCTGGTGCGGGGGAGGCTTAAATGGTTTCGGTGATCATTCGTTCTCACAATGACGAGGCGGTGATCCGCCGCACGCTGGAGATGTTGTCGCGTCAGCGAAACGTGGAATATGAACTATTGAGCTTTGACGATCATTCCACCGACGCCACCTTGCGGATCATCCGTGAATTTTCGCAGATAAAAATCGTTCCTCCGGAGGATTTGCCGTACAATCCGTCACGCGTGCTTAATCGCGCGGTCTCGTTTGCCTCCGGCGATCTTGTGGTGTTCAACAATTCCGACGCGGTGCCGCTGTCCGAGGACTATCTTGAAAGACTTATCGCTCCGCTGTCCGACCCGGGGGTCGGAGCGGTCTTCGGCAATCAGCTTTGCCGACCGGACGCAAAGCTGCTGGTACGCAAGGACTACGAGCGGGCGTTCGGCGACGGGTCGGTATCCGCCTCTTGGCGGCATTTCTTTTCGATGGTGTCCAGCGGGGCGCGTCGGGAAACCCTGTTGGCAGAACCTTTCGACCCGGAGATGCAGTATTCCGAGGATGCCGAATGGTCGTGGCGGCTTAAGAAGCGCGGTCTCAGGATCGTCTATGTTTCGGAAGCGATGGTCCAACATTCCCACAATTACAATTTCCGCCAGCTCTACCGGCGTTTTTACAACGAAGGACGGGCCGACGTGCAGATATTCGGGGACGCTCCCGGGTTCGGCGTGGCGCTGCGGCAGTTTGCCGCCGAGGTCGCGCGCGACGTCGTGTACGAGTGGCGGCACGGCCGGCCGTGGCTGTTTTTTTCCGGGCTGACTTACCGGGCGGTGCAGAAGTTTTCCGCATGGCGCGGCGGGGCTGACATGAGGAAGGGGGCGGCCGGTAAATGAGCGGCGCGATAAAGGTGCTTTTCGTCAGCGAGGTGTCCGGCTTTGCCGGTGGTGTGGAACGTTATTTGTTCCATACCGCCGGGCTGTTGCGCCGCAACGGGTTCGAAGTTGATGGAACATTCGAGAAGACCGCGCGTGGCAGCGCTGTGTTCGAGGCGGAGTTTGACCGGGTGCTGCCATGGGGCGCGCCGGATGCCCTGCCCGGCGGTTACGATCTGGTTATGGTTCACAAGCTTAGGTCGGCCCGATATTTGGAGGCGCTCGAATGCCGGTTCAAAGTGGCGGTGATGGTTCACGACCATGAATATTTCTGCCCGCGTTTTTGCAAATATTTTCCGTTTACCCGCCGCAACTGTCATCGCCGTTACCGGCGCTGGTTCTGCGGCGTATGCGGTATGTTGCGCGGGCCCGAAGGAAAGCCGCCGCTTGAGCTGCTGAAATATCGCTTTATCGAGTTTCCGCGCCTGGCCGGGGCGGTGCTGGCGGCGGATAAACTGGCGGTGCTTTCGGACTTTATGGCCAAAGAGCTGGAGAAAGACGGGGCTTGTCGCGGAAAAATCAAGCTTGTTCATCCCTGTGTTCCCGTGGCGGCTCCGGCGGTTCCGGCGGCCGGTGAACCGCCGCACATCGTCTGTTCGGGGCAACTCATACGCGGCAAGGGGTTCGATCTATTGCTGGCGGCGTTGTCCGAACTCGGCGGCGAATGGGTAGCCGACATTCTGGGCGACGGCAAGGACCGTGAATTGCTGAAGGCTCAGGCCGCCGAGTTGGGCGACCGGGTGCGGTTTCACGGCTGGGTTTCCGATCCGGAAAAATATTATCGTGCCGCCACGCTGGCGGTGCTGCCGTGGCGCTGGCAGGAACCGTTCGGCCTGGTGGGGCCGGAAGCCTTGGCCTACTCGCTGCCGCTGGCGGGGTTTGCGGTCGGCGGTTTCGGCGAATATCTGATCGACGGCATTACCGGAATCGTGGTGAGACCGGGCGAGGTCCGCGGCTTGACGGTCGCGATGCGGGAGTTGTTGGACAATCCCGAAAAAGCGCGCCGGTTCGGAGCCAACGGCCGCAGATTGGTGGAAGATCGCTTTTCCGAGCAACGGCTGGTGGCCTCATTCGAGGCTCTGGCACGTGAAATGAATGAATAACGACCGATGGCAAAAAGGATTGCTGAGGCATGAAAGGTAGATTCAAGATTCTGTTGTGCGCGGTGCCGTTCGGCTGCGACAATATTGGCGACGAGGCGATATTGGCCTGCGCGGTTGCCATATTCCGGCGGCTGTTTCCCGAAGCCGAGCTCGCCGCCAGCACGTTCGACGGCTCGGGAACGGAGAAACTGCTTGGCATCCAGACGATTCCGCTGTACAAATTCAAGCCGGTTCCGGAGGCTCCGCCGCTGACTCAGGTGGTCGCCGGATATGATCTTCTGGTGTGGTGCGGCGCAACCGGGCTTTCCGACTATCCGGAGGCGGCGCTTGAATATATCGATGCCGCCCGTGAAGTCGGAGTTCCGTCCGTGGTGTGGAATACCGGTATGAATTCCGAACTGAATCCCGCGCTGTTCAGCTATTCCGGCCGCAAGCGCGAACTGCTTAAATTTTTGGGCGGCATGGCCTGCGGGCTGGTTGATCCGGTGAGCATTCTGGAGGAGCGAAAAGTTGCCGCGGCGCGCCGCCATATCGCAGGGAGTCTGTCCGGCTGCGCATTTGTGGCGGTGCGCGATCCCGAGAGCCGGGACGAACTTGAAACCTGCGGCTTTCATAATGCCATGGTGGGGGCGGACTCCGCCTTGCGCCTTGAATCGCTGCCGCTGCCGGAGCGTTATCGGAGTTGGCTGGCGGACAAAGGCGGCGGACGGCGCATCGGCGTCTGCATATCCCAGCAGCGGAAGCTCAGCGACCCCGCCCGCTTCGTCGGGCTGCTCGACCGCCTGTCCGCGGCCGGGGACCAGATACTTTTCATACCGATGAATCCGGTTACCGACCGCGCGGTCATGCACGAAATGCAGCGGGAGATGCGCGATCCATCAGGTACTCTGTTGCTTGAGGACGTGACTGCTCCCGGCGAAGTTCAGGCCGCCGCCGCCACCTGCGACGCTATATTGAGCAGTCGGCTGCATCTGCTGATATTCGCTTCGAACGTGAACGTATTTCCGGTTGGATTGGAGCGCGGCTCGAAGGTTTCCAATTTTCTGGCCAATTTTGGATTGTCAGCCGCCGGAAGCGTGGATGACTGGAATGCCGACAGACTGTTCGAAATTCTGCGCGAACCGCATTCGGAATTTGCGGAGAAATGCGCGGAGGTGCATGAAAATCTGATAAAGAGGCTGGACTCAGTCGAGGCGGCGTTATCCGAAGTGGTGGCGGCACTGCCGGACAGGAGGAAGGGCGAATGAAAATTCTGGTGTCTTGCGTACCGTTCGACCGCGGCAAATCCGGCATATCGGTCTATATTCGCAACCTGATTGCCGGGCTGGAAAAAGACGGCCATGAACTTACTTTGATCGTGGAACCGGGAGTGGAGGAATTTTTTCACGGCCGGAAACTTATAGTGTTGCCGAAGTGGACGGGAAAACCGCTTTTTTCCATGTTTTACCATCTGTTTGTCCTGCCGTTCCGGCTGTTTTCGGCGAAGCGGTGGGATTTCTGCGTGATCGCCGCCGCCAATCGGCGCGCCTTCTGCTTTTATCCGCTGTTTACAGTATGCGTGGTTCACGACCTTGCCCAATACCATGTGGCCTCCAAATATGACCGGTTCCGAACCTGCTATCTGAAAACCGTGCTGCCGTTCTTTGTGCGGAGGGCGGGCAGCGTGGTGGCGATCAGCCGTTCCACCGCCGCCGATCTGGTGAGATTCTGGAAGGTCAAGCCGGAAAAAATCACGGTCTGCCTGAACGGACTGTCGCTTTCGGAACAAAAGGAGACCGGCTGGGCCGGTCGGCTTTCATTGGGCGGCGGCTACATCCTTTATGTGTCCAGAATCGAGCATCCCGGCAAGAATCACCTGAATTTGATCAAGGCCTACGAAATGCTTGACGAGTCGCTGCGCGCCGAGCATCCGTTGGTGATCGCCGGGGCGGACTGGCACGGCGCCGAGACGGTTCATCGCTATGCGCTGGAGTCCATGGATCCCGCCAGGATAATCTTCACCGGGTTCATTGCGGCTTCCGACCTGTATGATGCCTACATGCATGCGGCCTGCTATGTATTCCCCTCTTACTTCGAGGGGTTCGGGCTTTCACTGATCGAAGCCATGCACTACGGGATACCGTGCTGCTGTTCGGACAATTCTTCGCTCGGCGAGATCGGCGAGGGCGCGGCGTTGCTGTTTCCGCCGTCCGAACCGGAGGCCATTGCGGTTGCGTTGACCAAGATATTGACCGACCAACCACTGCGGGAGCGGTTGATCGAGGCCGGACGCAAACGTGCGGCAATGTTCAGTTGGAGCGATCATGTTGCAAAAATCGTGGGAATATATGAAAAACATCGGAAAAAATGACTGCGCCGTGGTGCTCGGGGTGCCGTTGTTCCGCGGGACTTCCGCGGAGGCGCTGGACGCGATTTTCGAAATGGTCGCACGTGGCCAAAACGGTAACATACTGGTGACCATGAACGTCGACTTCGCGGTGAACGCTCACCACGCGTTTTCGTTCGTTCCGCGCAACCAGCCGCTGCTCGACCTGATGCGTCGTTCACCGCTGGTCACCGCCGACGGCATGCCGATTCTTCTGCTGGCCAAACTGATAGGTACGCCGCTGGCCGAGCGTGTCACCGGGGCCGACATGGTGCCGGACATCGCCGGCCGGGCCGCCTCCTGCGGCGCCCGGCTCTATATCCTCGGCGGCAATGCGGACAACAACGCCAGGGCGATGGAGATTCTTTCGCAGCGCTATCCCGGAGTGGTGTTCGCCGGTTGCGAGACGCCGTTCGTCAAGCTCGATTCCACCCCGGAGTGCGAATCCGAGAATCTGGCTTTATGCGATCGCATCAACGCCGCCCGTCCGGATATCCTGTTCGTTTGTCTCGGCAACCCCAAACAGGAGTTATGGAGCGCGAAATACGCCTGCAAGCTCAATGTGCCGGTTATCATCGGCGTGGGCGGCACCTTCAACTTCATCAGCGGCAATGTCCGGCGCGCTCCGATGTGGATGCAGAAAAGCGGCCTCGAATGGATATACCGGATCATTCAGGAACCACGGCGGCTGCTCAAGCGCTACATGGCGGGGCTGGTGAAGTACGGCTGTACCGCCGCGACATGCATTTTTGCCGCCTGGTTCGGCCGCCTGTTCGGACGTCCTTCCCAAACGTCCTGGAAAGAACGCGACTTGCGGGAAGAGACGGAGGCGTTGGTGTTGAATTGCTCCGGACTGTCCCGGCTGGACAATCAGGCGCGACTTGAGATCGTCGCCCGCCGGGTGGAGGCCGATCTTGCCGGCAAGCCCCTCAAGTTCGAACATTTGTCCCGCTTCGCGGCATTTCAGCTTGCCGCCCACCGGCTGAACCGGTAGTTCAGCGGGTGAAACTCAAGGTGCGGGATTCTTCTCCGGTGCGCTCGATCATCAGGTGCATCGTTTCCGGCGGCAGGATGTCGGCAATGCGTTCGGACCATTCGATCAGGCAGTAGCAGGCCGGATCGTTCAGGAATTCATCTACACCGAAGCCGAGGGCGCTGGCGCTGTCGGATATACGGTAAAGGTCCATATGATAGAACATGCCGCCGCCGGGCAGCGGATACTCCTGTATAATGGTGTAGGTAGGGCTGGAGACCGGCTCGTCAATGCCCAGTCCGCGCGCGAAGCCGCGTGCGAACACGGTCTTGCCGGCGCCGAGATTGCCGTGCAGCGCGATAACGGTGCCGGGGGGCAGTATACGGGCCAATTGCTCTGCGAAACGCTCGGTTTCGGCCTCGGAGCGGCTCTCAATTTTCTTTGAAATGTCGGTATCCATAATCCTCAAGCTCCTTTTCGCCGGGGCCGGTCACGCCGGAACCTGGCAGGACTTTTCCTACTTCGGTCAGACCGGTGGCGAACGGCCAGGCCGCTGTCAACTCGGCCCGCTTTTCCTCCGGCACGGTGAATATGAGTTCATAATCCTCGCCGTCTCCGAGCCGTTCGGAAACCGTTGCTCCGTCGCGTGCCGGGAATCGCTCGGGATCGAGCGAAAACCGCACATTGCTGGCGGCGGCGAACCGTCTCGCATCCAAAGCTGGTCCGTCGGAAACGTCCATCATGGCGCGCGTCCAGTTTCCGGCCAGAAACGCCGCCTCCGCCAGCCGTGGTTCGAAGGACAGATGATGGCCGGTGGGGAACGAACGTCCGAATTTCCCGGTCGCAAATATCGCGTCGCCCGGCTTCGCGTTGCCGCGCAGACACAGCTTGTCCGGCTCCGCCGTGCCGAGGATGGTCAGCGATCCGACCGCGCCGGGCGCGAAGCACTTCGCCAGATCGCCGCCGATCACCGCCACGCCATATTGGCGGGCGGAAAACGCCAGTCCGCGGTGAAACTCCAATATCCATTCCGGATCGGTGTCGGCAGCCAGCGTCACCAGCGCCCAGCGCGGAACTCCGCCCATGGCGGCGATGTCGGACAGGTTGCGCTTAAGCAATTTTTCTCCGGCCGTTCCTGCCGGGGTCGAGTTGAAATCGAAATGAACGTTGGAAACGATCTGGTCGGCGGCGGCCAGCAGCAGCGTGCCGCCGATGTCAATTGCCGCCGCGTCGTCCCCGATGCCTAGCGTGACGTCTTGGCCGGCCGGCATCATTGCGGCGATTTTCTCCACCAGTTCCAGTTCGTTCATTGCCGGTTGCTTCCGTTGTGGGCCACCACATCCTTGTAACTTAATTTGCCACCGAAGATGTTCAATGCCGAGCCGACGGTGTAGTCGATGATATCGGCTCCGGCGAACTCAACCAGGTCGATGTCGGCAAAATTGCGGATGCCGCCGGCATAGGTGGTCGGTATGGGCGAAAATCGCGCAAGCAGTGCGATGAGATCGCAATCGACTCCGGATTGACGTCCTTCCACGTCTACCGCATGGATCAGGAATTCCGAACACACCCGGGAAAACTCTTCCAGCATGCCGGGAGTAACTTCCACATTGGTGAACTTCCGCCACAGGTCGGTAACGACGAAATATTTGCCGTTGCGCTTGCGGCAGCTGAGATCCAGCACCAGCCGGTCACGGCCGACGGAGTTGACCAGCGCTGATATCGAGTCCCAATCCACCATGCCGTTCTTGAACGCGCAGGAGGTGACGATAACTTTTTCAGCCCCCGCGTCAAGCCAGTTCCGTGCGTTGGCGGCATTCACTCCGCCGCCGATATGCATCCCGCCCGGCCAGGCGGCCAGCGCTTCGCGTGCGGCATCGTCATTGCCGGGGCCGAGCTTGATTATGTGGCCTCCGTTGAGATTGTCGGCCCTGTACAGTTCGGCATAGTAGGCAGGCGAACGCTCGGAGACGAAGTTGGTCAACTCCTTCTCATCTCCGAGGGTGCCGCCCACCATCTGTTTGACCCGGCCGGCGTGGAGATCGATACATGGACGGAAACGACTCATTTTATCGCTGCTTCCACCGCTTCCAAAGTAGGATCGATCACGGTCGGAGCATTGGCGTAGGTGCCGATGATTCCGCGATCGCGCAGTTCGTCCTTGTGGTAGCCGATGACGGCGTCGGGGTCCTTGAGCACGTTGCCGGTCAGGATGCCGATCACGGAGTCGGTGGGTTTGATCACGCCGCTGTCCACCAGCTTCTTGGCGCCCGCCACCGAGCAGCAGGACGCCGGTTCGGCACCGATGCCGGCGGCGTCGACCATTGCCTTGGCGTCCATGATCTCCTGCTCGGTAACATCTTCAACCACGCCGTTGCACCATTGCAGGCCGCGCAGCGATTTTTCCCATGAAACCGGATTTCCGATCTTGATCGCGGTGGCGATGGTATCCGGATTGAGCACCCGGTGGTACGGGGTTTGATTTTTCCACATTTTGGCCAGCGGGGCGGACCCGGCGGCCTGGATAACCGCGATGCGTGGGATTTTGTCGATGATGCCGAGCTGGAAAAGCTCCTCAAGCCCCTTGGACAGCGCCGAATTGTTGCCGAGGTTGCCGCCGGGAATAACGAACCAGTCAGGAACCTGCCAGTCCAACTGCTGGAGAATTTCGAACCCGATCGCCTTTTGTCCTTCGATCCGGAACGGGTTGATCGAATTGAGCAGATATATGTTGAGCTCCTTGCAGACCGTCTGCACCAGTTCCATCGCGTCGTCGAAGTTGCCGCGGATCTGCAGGGTGCGCCCGCCGTAGGCCAGCGCCTGCGCCAGCTTACCGTAGGCGATCTTGCCTTCGGGTATGAAGATCAGCGACTTCATTCCGGCCACGTCGGCATAACTTGCCATGCTGGCGGAGGTGTTGCCGGTGCTGGCGCAGGCAACGGTAGTGGCCTTGTAGAATTTCGCCGCGGACACGCCGCAGGTCATGCCGCGGTCCTTGAAGCTGCCGGTCGGGTTTTCACCCTCGTGCTTCAACTTGAAATTTTTGATACCGGCATATTCACCTGCCTTGCCCGCATCGTAGAGCCGGGTATTCCCTTCCTGCCGGGTCACGATATATTCGTCGGGCACGTCGAAAATCAGTTCTTTGTAGCGCCAGACGCCCGAAGAATAAACCCCGTTCTTTGTCCCCCATCTTGCGTCCCAGAGTTTGCGGAGGGCTTTGCCGTCCACGCCGGTGAAATCGCGCACCAGGTCGAGGATGCCGCCGCAGTCGCAATTGTAGCGCACCTGGGAAAGGTCGTACTGCTTCCCGCAGCGCACACACTCCAGATGGGAGGGGATGGTTTTCATGAGTCTTTCCTTTTCGTAAAAATGTCGGTGTTCAAAATCACAATTCTAATATAGCACGCTCCGCCGATTTGTAAAGCCCCGTCCTTTTTGACAATTTCCCAAAAGCGGCGTATATTATAAGCAATCGAATTTTTATGAAAGGATGAAACTATGGGAAAAACAGTTGCCCAGAAGATTTTCGAGACTCATCGGGTCGACGTTCCCGCTTCCGGCGTGGACGTGATCCGTCTGGATAGGGTGTTCTGCCACGAAATAACCACGCCTATCGCGGTCAACGACCTGGTTGCCCGCGGTAAGGATCGCGTGTTTGATCCGTCCAAGATCAAGGTTGTGATCGATCATGTGACTCCCGCCAAGGATTCCAAGACCGCCGAGCAGGGCAAAACCCTGCGCGATTGGGCGCACCGCAACCATATCGAGGATTTCTTCGATATCGGCCGCAACGGGGTCTGCCATGCGATTTTTCCGGAGAAGGGTTTTGTTCGTCCCGGGTTCACTGTGATCATGGGCGATTCCCACACCTGCACCCACGGCGCGTTCTGCGCGTTCGCGGCCGGAGTCGGTACCACCGATCTCGAGGTTGGCATCCTGAAAGGCGTGGTGGCGATGCGCGAACCCAAGACTATTCTGGTCAAGGTTTCCGGCAGGCTGCCTTCGGGCGTGTTCGCCAAGGATATGATCCTGACCATCATCAAGAAGCTGACCGTCAACGGCGCGACCGACCGCGTGATCGAGTTCGCCGGCGACGCAGTTTCGGCGTTGTCGATGGAGGGGCGCATGACCTTGTGCAATATGGCTATCGAAGCGGGCGGTACCTGCGGCGTCTGCTACGCCGACGAAGTGCTGGTCGACTACCTCTGGCCGTTCATATCCGGCGAATTCAAGAGCAAGGCCGACGCGCTGGCGGAATATTCCAAGTTCAACCCCGATCCCGATGCCGAGTATGAGCAGGTGGTGGAGATCGATGCCTCCACGCTCGAACCGGTTGTAACCGTCGGCTACAAGCCGGACCAGGTGCGTACCGTGCGTGAAATGGCCGGGACCAAAGTTGATCAGGTCTATATCGGCAGCTGCACCAACGGGCGGATCGAAGACCTCCGCGTGGCGGCGCAGGTGATGAAGGGCAAAAAGATTGCCGATTCCGTGCGTGCGGTTGTCTCCCCGGCAACTCCCAAGGTATTTTCCCAGGCGCTCGAAGAGGGGCTGATCGCCATCTTCATGGACGCCGGCTGCTGCGTGACCAATGCGACCTGCGGCGCCTGCCTCGGAATGAGCAACGGCGTTTTGGCTTCCGGCGAGGTGTGCGCGTCCACCACCAACCGCAATTTCAACGGTCGGATGGGCAAGGGCGGCATGGTGCATCTGATGAGCCCCGCGACCGCCGCCGCGACCGCAGTCGCCGGCGTGATCGCCAACTCTCCGCTGTTTGAAAAGTGAGGCTGAAATGAAAAAATTCAATGGCAGTATTCTGTTTCTCGACCGTTCCGACATCAACACCGACGAGATCATCCCGGCGAAATATCTGACCGAGGCGACCAAGCAGGCGCTTAAGCCCTATTGTCTCGAAGACCTTTCGCTGCCCGGCTTCGACCCTAAAAAGGACATCGACGGCAAGGCGGTGATCGTGACTCGCGCCAATTTCGGCTGCGGCTCCTCGCGCGAACATGCGCCGTGGGTGCTGGAATGCAACGGTATTCATCTGGTGATCGCCGAGAACTTCGCGCGCATTTTCCGTCAGAACATGTTCAATTGCGGTATGCTGGCGGTGTCGCTGCCGGGCGAGGCCATCGACGAACTGTTCACCCTGTTCGCCGGAGCCGGCGCGGAGTGCACTACCGACCTCGACCGTCACGAATTCACCTTCTCCAGCGGCAAGATCGAGAAGAAGGTTAAGTTCGAACTCGGCCCGTTCGATGAGGCGTTGGTGCGCGCCAACGGCTGGGTCGATTACGCCGACCGGAAATACTGAACTCGGTCATTCTCTGCAAAAGCATGCGGGATATTTTGCCCGCATGTTTTTTTATTGTCTGAACCCCGGTGGGAGATCATATGCCGGGAACGTTTTTGAAATCCGCCGCCGTGTAGCGGCCGGGGAATACCTTATCCGCCGCCGCCGCGTAATCTTCGGGCAGATTGGATTGATGCCACAGCGCGTTCGGGTTCTTTTCATAGCGCGAGGGGCCGGTCAGGTCCGGCCACGGCACATATGCGTCGAACATAGGGCCACGGTTCAGCTGTTTCATGAATTTGCGGTATTTGGCGCTGCCATTGTAATATGCAATGGTGCGGGCCATGTCGTTGAACCAGAAATCGGCGAACAGCGGCACCTGCCTCTGCACTGCGGCGTTCAGGCGATGGCAAACCCACAAGTCACCCCAAATTCTGACGTTCATGGCCATGCATTCGGTCCGCAGCGGGTGGTGGTAACGCGGGCAGTCAAGTCCGAAAGTGAACGCGTCCGAGTCCAGCGCCAGCTTTCTCAGTTTCGTGGCAAACTCGGAGACACATACAAATCGCCGTGAGAATTTTACCAGTATGTCCAGTTTCATCTGATTCGCCCAGTTCAATCCTACCAGAAAACAACTGGTGTCGCCAATGGAGCCGACTCCAGGCTGATGCCACAGCTTGTGTGTGGGGGTGAAGAGACAAGCATGCGGATGGTAGCGCTTGCACAACTCCAGCAGTTCATCGCGGGACGTGGAGCAGTCGTCATGGACAAGTACCGGAATATGATTCACGTTTATCAGGTAGTGCAGATTCAGATCCACATAGGGCACACAGCCATAAGTACCGATTACCGCGCCTATTTTCGGTTCTGACGGATATTCCGGCAGAAGCCGCTGTGCGGTGATAGGCTGCTCGCGGACGAAATAACGCAGCATCCTGATGCGCTCGTTACTATTCCGCAGCCAGTATTCCGGAACATCCTGTTGTTCAGAATCGGACATAAGAGGCCTGCTCTCCCTGCCGTAGGCGGCATATGTTTTTCCATGTTTCCGGCGCGAACGGGCGAACCGTCCGGCACGACCGGAAACGGATCAGAACTCCTCGATGTCTTTGAAATCCTTGACCGTATAACGGCCCGGGAATATCTTTTCGGCTTCCCGCGCGTAGTCTTCCACTTTGTCGGCCACATGCCACAGCGCGTTCCTGCTTTTGTTGTAGCGGGATTTTGCCATCAGGTCGGTCCAGTTCACATATCCGTCGAACATCGGGCCGCGGTTCTGTTTTTTCATGTAGTCATGGAACTTTTCACTGGCGTTATAGTAGGCCAGGGTATGGGCCATGTCATTGAACCAGAACTCGGCGTAAATCGGGTACTGTTGTTTGATAACCGCGACCAGACGCTCGAATACCCACGGATGAGTCCATACTTTCACGTTCATGGCCATGCATTCGGTACGCAGTGGGAAGTCGTCATGCGGGCAGTTGGATCCGAAGGTGAACGCTTCGGTCTCCAGTGCCAGATTGCGCAGCTTGTCGGCAAAATTGCTCAGGCAGACAAATCGACGCGAAAACTTTATAAGGATGTCACATTTGTTATGCTTTGCCCAATCAAGCCCCACCAGAAAGCTGTTTGTATCTCCCAGCGTGCCGACCCGGGCGCGGTGCCACATGCGTTTCTTGGTGATGTACAGTTGAACATGGGGAGCATAGCGTTGACAGAGCGCGACAAGTTCGGCGCGTCTGGGCGAACAGTCGTCGTGGATCAGCACCGGGATGTGATTGACATTGACCAGGTAATGCAGATTGAGATCAAGATACGGAATGCTTGCGTAAGTTGCGATAACCGCGCCGATTTTAGGGACCGGCGGGTAGTCAGACGTAAGGCGGAGCGCGGTGTCCGGCTGTTCGCGTACAAAATAACGCAGCATCCTGACGCGCTCGTCTCCATGCAGATACCAGCGCATCGGGAGGTCGTGATTTTCTTCCATGATATCCTTCTATTCGGCGTCTCCGAAGTAGACGATGTGCGAGCAGTTGTCGCAATGTGCGAGATTGCCGCTGCGGGCGGTGCTCAGGGTTTGAGGTGTGAGTTTCAGCCGGCAGTTGCCGCAGATGTTGCCGTTGATGATCTTGACGGCCGGAACGTCCTGATTTTTGTTCAGGATGCGTTCATAGGCTTCCAGTATCGGGTCGCTGACCTTGGCGGCACGCTCTTTTCGGATGGTATCCAGCTTGGCCAGCATTTCGCGGACTTCTTCTTCCAGCTCGTTGAGTGAATTTATCTCCGTATCGATGTTTTCGATGCGGGCGGCGCACTCTTCTTCCTTGTGGACAAAATTGCGCTTCATATTGTCGAGTTTGTCCATAAGCACGATGGTTTCGGTTTCGAGGTCGGAAATCTTTGCTTTTGTGAAATCAATTTCCTTCATCAACGCCTGGTATTCGTCGTTGCGGCGGATTTGGGCGGAACGCTGCTGCAACTTGGCGATGGTGTCGAGATGCTTGGTCATCGAACCTTCGTAGCTTTTCAGTTTGACCTCGGTCTCCTGAATCGCGTTCTTCGACTCCGCGAGTTTTTCCTTTTCGCTGCTGCGCTGTTCCTTGAACTCGTTGCGTTCTTTCGGTATCAGTTCGAGGCGTTTTGTAAGGCTGCGGATTTTCAGATCTACGTCCTGAAGTTCCAGCAGGGAATCTAGCCAGCTTGCCATATTAACACTCCTCCGCGTTTCTTATGTTCAATCGCTATTATACCACCATATCAAACGCTTTGCAAGCGTCAAATTTGTTTATTTTCCCGTTTCAGTGCGTCGAGGCTGGCCGCCACCCTGGCTTTGAACTCCGGCCAGCGGTTGTCCTCAATTATGCGGTGGGGACATTTTTTCTTTGGGTACCAGTCGTAATGCATGCGCAGGTCGTCCGGCGTGAGATTGTAGATATAGAGCAGATAGGCGGCAAGTTTGACGGCGTTTTCCTCGCTGCGCGGATAAAGGTTGCTGCCGTACAGGGTGCTGCGGCAGATTTCGATGCCGATGCTTTTCATGTTGCCGTCGCCGCGGCCGTCGGCGGCGTGCCAGCCGTGGGTGTCCAGCGGCAGAATCTGGATGGCGCCATTTTCATCGACCGCGTAATGGAACGAGATCGACACGTTGTCCTGCCGGTTGTTAAGATAGTTCCGCTCATCGATCGCCGGAGCCTTGTTCGCGGTGTTGTGGATGGTGATGTACTTGACCTCTTCCATCGGACCCGGCAACTTATATTTCAGGTTGTACGGGGTGTCATCGAGCAGCATTTTGGTTATTTTGAGCCCGTTGCAGTAAAAGGTGGTGGGGGATTCGTCCGCGGGGGCCGCTGCCGGGTTGGCTGCGGCCTGCGGCGGCGCCGCGTTATCGGGTGCTTTGGCCGGCGCGTGTGCGCAGCCGACCAGCGCGGCGGCGGCCATCACCATTATCGTTTGCGATTTCTTCATATTCTCCTCTTTTGCTCTGATTTTCAATAGCGTGTCACTTGAACACAACTTCTCCGAAGAACTGCGGGCTGTGGAACCCGGAACCGCCGCGGCTCCACGCCTGGACGTTGTTGCCGCCGGTTATCCGGAAGATGTTCATTCGCCATAGCGCGCCGCCGGAGGGCTGGGTGGGTCCGAGCGGCTCGAGCGACACCAGCGGAATCGCCACCTCGGCGGTCCATTCCGGATCGTTGTGTTTTACCGCCACCGACCAGTCGGGATTCCAGTCATAGCCGCCGTCGGCGGCTTTTTCGTCGAAGCGGTTTCCGGCGTAGTCGAAGCAGAAGTGTCCGTAGTTGCCGGAGGGGGAAGGCTGCAGGAATATCTCAACGTTGTCCGCGGTAAGGAAGGTCTGGAAATCCAGCGGCTGGCGTGCGAGTTCGGGCAGCTGGGAGCCGTTGAACAGGACAAAGGCAAGATAGACCGCGCGGTCGTCATAACCGATAAGCGCCTTGGTCGGGTGCGGGTCCGGCAGCCCGTCACGGTTGGAGATGGTGAATCGGGTGGCGCCCTTCCATTCCGTCGGGTCGATCACTCCATCCACCTTGATCGGTGCAGCGAGTTTGCCGGCCGAGACCTTCTCGGGAACTATGCTGTTGAAATCCTGTGCCAGCTTCAGCTCGGCGGCAATCTGTTTTATGGGCAGAACTTCGCCGTCCGGACATTTCAGGTCGCAGCAGGCGGCGAACGCCGCCTCGAATTCATCGAGCAACTGTTTGAAACCGGTACGGTCTCCGGTTGCTATCTGTTTCTGGGCGGCGACCATGGCGGCGCGCAGGCGCATCAGCGGAGCGACGTTGTCGGGGCCGAACACTTCGGCCAGCGCGCGATCGTAGTCTCGGACCGGGTTGTACTTTTCAGGGTTCCATGCGTAGGCGTTGGCGCTGAGGGTGTAGGCTTCCTGCCATTTGTTGAACAGTACGCGGTCGTTCCAGTATAGTATGCCGAAACTGTCGGTCACCAATTCGGGATACAGTTCGGTTTCCCAGCGGGGCATGGGGCCGTCGAAGCAGTTTGAGTTGTCCCATACGAACAGGTCTTGCCCATTGAGCAGGTCGGCGAAAGCCTGATAGTTCTGCTTGGATATTTTCGGAGAGCAAACTTCGGGGCCGGTCCAAACCCAGAAAACCTCGTGGGGAGCGGCCTGTCCCCAATCGTGAACGTACTTTGCCACACCGGGCTTGTCGATGCCATGGCCCTGCACCGAGTATGGCGCGCCGACCATCGCCCAGCGCAGACGCGGGAAGTCATCCTTGAGTGCGTCGTAAAGACGCCGCATCAGGTAGCCGTGGGCTTTGCCGATGGAGTGATCAAACTTCTCGGCTTCGGCCTGATGACCGTCGAAGAAGATGTATTCGTCGCCGCGGCGCGGGGTCCAGTCGTCGGCGCAGATCATGATCATGCCGACGCCGCTTTGGGCGGCGAGACGGCAGCGGTCGATCATGGCGGCGATGTCATCCTCGTTGGATATGTCGAACTTCTCCCCGCCGGTGGGGCCGGCATATATGTGCAGCAGCAGCATCACGTCCAGCAGATTGTAGTCGGTGACCTTTTTGATGGCGGCCAGCGAGGCCCTGACGTTTTCATCGCCGAAAGTCCTCCATTCCCTGCGGTACTGCAGGGCGAAACCGCTGATCTTATGCGCGGCCAGGCCGATCAGGTCGTCAACGGTCGGATATATGACGTCGTCGCTGGCGTAGCGCTCGGCCCATACGGGAGAATCGTCGATTTCGGCGATGTTCAGATAGAGCTTGCCGTCTTCAGCAGTGATCAGCTGGAGCAGTGTGGCGATGCCGTACAGAAGCCCGCGGGTGTCCGCGCCGACCAGCACTATCCGGAGCCGGTCGGCGGTGTCTCCGACGATGCGGATGGAGTAACCCTGCTCGGGCGGCTGGGGTATCGGCCTGCCTGCCAGCTTTTCAGCCAGACCGGCGTTTTGGGGGAAGGCGCAGTAGATCCGGACCTGCCGCATCTTCTCGGCATCTTCGGTGGATACCGGCTGGATATTGGCCGCCGTTTCTTTTTCCTTCATCTTCTGCCTGAAATGGCCGGTGAAATTGTTGCCCTTGAGCTCGGGATCGTAGATGAAGCCTATGTTCTTGTCGCAGATTTCGACCTTCTGAAACGCGGAAAGTATCTCGCGCGGAGCCGGATAGATCAGGTCGGCTGGATCGGCGGATTCGACGGACGTCATGGCGAGAACGGTCAGCGTCGCGGCCAGCATGGTGCGTATACTTCGTGGCATCAGGTCATTTCTCCGTTTTTTTAATCAGATTTTGTCGTATCCATTCGGATGCTCCGGCTTGTGGAACATAGCACGCCTCGACTTCGATTCCGGCAGCTGCCAGCGCGTCGAACAGCGGCTTCGTGTCGTAATTGCTCACCCATGAGGAGATGGTGAGCTGTTTGATTTTGTTTTTCACCAGGTCGGCCACCAACGGAGCGATCTCGGTGAATTCGGCGCTGTACTGGGTGGAGTAGAGCGTTTTGCCGTCGCGGGTGATGATGTTCAGCCCGGCCTTGTCATGGGCGGCGGTGTCGAAAGTTTTGACGGTGACGGCTTTGTCGTCCGCTTTCATCTCCTCTTTCAGGGCTTCGTCGACCCTGGCTTTGAACTGATTCCAGCTTCCGGCGTCGAGGATGCGATGCGGGCAGTGCTTGCCGGTCCAGTCCCAGTGCATGCGGAGGTCGGAGGTGGTGAGGTGATATTTTTTTAGCAGATAGGCTGCCAGCTTGACCGCGTTGGCTTCGGCGCCTTCGTAAAGAAAGCCGTCGTCGCCGATGCACTGTGAACGGCAGATTTCGATGCCGATGCTTTTCATGTTGCCTTCGCCGTGACCGTCACCGGCGTGCCAGCCGTGGGTCTGGTCGGGCAGTATCTGCACCGCCTCTTTTTCATCCACCGCGAATTGGAAGCTGGTGGCGCTGGAGGTGCGGGTGTTGACCCGGGTGCGCTCCTGCATGGCGCTGTAGGGTTCGGCGGTGTTGTGAATGGTGACATATTTGATTTCCGGCGCGGCCTCGTACTTCTTGTGGTTGTACTCGGTGTCGTCGACGATCGCCTGACGGATCGGCAGGCCGGTAGGAGTCAGTATATATTTGATTTCCACGGCGCTTTCTCCCTGGTGTTCGGACGGAGCCGCGGGGGCGTTGTCGGCGGGATCGGCGGCCGGCTGCTGCACTTCAGCGGCACCGCATAGGGCGCAACAGCACAGCACGGTGAGTGCGGACAGAATTTTCATTTTTCGGACTCCTCTTTTTATCTTATTGAACTCAATGCGCTTTCAAGCCCGGCGGCGGAAGCGAACACCGCGGCATTCCAGCCGAGGCGCCGGGCGGCGTCGATGTTGACGGGACGGTCGTCGGCGTAGAAATCGGGCCGGCGGTAGTTTTTCTCGAATGCCCGGAACATAGCTTCGTCCGGCTTGCGGCTGCCTACTTCGAAACTGTATACGCCACCGGCCGCGCGATGGAAAAACGGGAGTTTCCGCCTGACTTCGGCCAGATGTGGAGCGGAGATGTCGGACAGGAAAACGAAATCCCATTCCGGCTCCAGTCTTGCGAGCAGCTCGCTCATGCCGGGGATTTCGCCGCCCAGGATGGAGTCGAACCACTTCCGGGCGTCCGTGCCGCGGGGCGCCTCGGGGAAGACCCGCGCGATGCCGTTGAAAAACTCGTCGGACCCGATGCGGCCGCACTCGAGTTCTTCGATCATCGCAAACAGGCCGGAAGGCAATTGGGATACGTCATCAAGCCCCAGCGGCGACAGAGCCCGCACCGGATCAACTGTGATGCAGACCATGCCGATGTCGAGAGCCAGCAGTTTCTTGTTCATTTCTTTTCCTTTGCGGTTCCGCATTTCCAACGGCGTTGGCGGGCGGCTTCGTACAGAAGTATGGTGGTGGCGGTTGCCACGTTCAATGAGTCGATCTTTCCCAGCATCGGTATCTGCACCGAGATGTCGGCTTCGGCAAGCCACTGGTCGCTGAGTCCCACCTGTTCGGTTCCGACCGCGATCGCGATATTGCCGGTAAGGTCCACGTCGGTATAAAGCGGTGTCGCGTGCGGGCTGGTGGCGACGATCTGGATATTGCGTTTGCGCAGCCACGGGATCAGTTCGTCGGTTTCGGTCAGCGCCAGCGGCACCGCGAACAGCGCGCCGGTGCTGGCCCGGATTACGTTGGGGTTGTAGATGTCGGTGCGTTTGTCGCATACGATCAGCGCGTCGGCTCCGGCGGCGTCGGCGCTGCGCAGGATGCTGCCCAGGTTGCCGGGCTTCTCCACCGCTTCCGCCACCAGATAGAAAGCGTTTTCGGTCTCCGGCAGGTCGTCGAGCCGGTGTGAAGTCATGCGCATGGTGGCGATCAGACCTTCCGGACGGTCGCGGTAGGCCAGCTTGGTCAGGATGAAGTCCGGGACTTCGTACAGTCTGACGCCGTGGCGTGCGAGATTTTCAAGCAGTTCATGCTCGTTCACGCCGAGGAATTGTCCGGGGCAAAAGAAGCAATCCTCGAGTTTTCGGCCGTATTCAATGGCACGGGTCAGCTCGCGGTAGCCTTCAAGCAGGGTGAGGCCGGTGGCGTCGCGCCCCTTGCGGTCGCGCAGTTTCACCGCGGCCTTGACGGTCTCGTTCTGCGTACTGGTCAGCTTTGTTGCGTTCATTATTTGAAAAAATGGTCGTTTGTGTTATAATATTGAGAAATATAGACACAAATCCGGGTTTTTCAATAGGGTGAACCCAGTTTTTTGCGGAGTAAATCGGCATATGGTGCTTGCGGCGGTCATCTACAAATTTTTTCCCTACGGCGGCGTTCAGCTCGATTTCCGGCGCATAATCGAGGAGTGCCATCGCCGCGGTCACAAAATACGGGTGTTCGCAACTCGCTGGGAGGGGGAATGTCCCGGGTTTGTGGAGCTGCATCTGGTTGATATTTCAGCGTGCAGCAACCACGCCCGCATGGTCGAGTTCGCCCAGAAGGTCAACGCCATGCCGGAATTCCGGAGCGCCGATCTGCGTTTCGGCGCGGTGCGCATTCCGGGGCTGGACGCCTATTTCGCCGGAGACAACTGCTACGCGGCAAAGGCTGTTGACGAAAAGCCTTTCATCTATCGTTTTCTGCCGCGCTGCCGTGCCTACCGCAAGCTGGAGGATGCGGTGTTCGCCCGCGGCGGCAAGTGTAAAATCATGCTGATCGTGCCCGGCCAGCAGCCGGATTTCGAGCGTTTTTATCACACGGAACCGGATCGTTTTCATCTGCTTCCTCCTGGTATTCCTGAAGACCGCAAGCGTCCCGACAACGCCGATGAAATCCGCCTTGCCAAGCGGAACGAACTGGGCGTGGCCGACGACGAGGTGATGATTCTTGAAATTGGTTCCGGCTTTGCCACCAAGGGGGTGGACCGCGCCATCCGCGCGATAGCCGCGTTGCCGGCGGCATGGAAGCAGCGGGTACGCTTTTTCGTGGCCGGGCGCGACAATCCGCGTCGGTTCAAGGCGCTGGCGCGCCGTTTGCGCATCGGCGACAATATAACATTTCTCGGCGGCCGAGGTGATGTTCCGGCTCTGCTCCAGGCCGCCGATCTCATGCTTCATCCCGCGGTTAACGACGCCGCCGCCGCCGTGCTGGCCGAGGCGATCGTGGCCGGACTGCCGGTGCTGTGCACCGCCGCCTGCGGGTTTTCCGCGCTGATTGCGCAGGCGCGCAGCGGGGTGGTGGTTCCGCAACCGTTCGAACAGGCCGAACTTGACCGCCAGTTGGCGAGAATGCTGGAAACCCCCGCCCAGCTTCAGGCCTATCAGGACAACGCAATACTCTATGCCGACACCGCCGACTTCTACGGGCGCGAACGGGAGGCGGCCGATCTGCTCGACCGTTTCGAGCGCGAGAAGGCGGAAAGATGAAGGTGTTTTTGGACGATACCTTTGCCGGGCTCTGGTGCGGCCGCGATCCCTTCGCCGAAGTTGAGCGGCTG
Source organism: Victivallaceae bacterium (assembly GCA_034926605.1). Classification (GTDB taxonomy): domain Bacteria; phylum Verrucomicrobiota; class Lentisphaeria; order Victivallales; family Victivallaceae; genus CALXXL01. The sequence goes on along the minus strand of JAYFQV010000001.1, from coordinate 72,022 downwards.
GAAGGCGAGGTGTTCCGTCACGTCAAGAATCGCCGCACGCTGAAATTTTCCCTGGACGGAAAAAATTGGTTCCTCAAGCATCATCGCGGCGCGGGATGGGGCGAGATCATAAAGAATCTGGTCAACTTCAAGCGTCCGGTAATTTCGGCGCGCAATGAATATGCCGCAATCCTCCGGCTTGGCGAGCTTGGAGTGGAGACCATGCGCTGCGCGGCATTCGGCGCGCGCGGCTGGAACCCTGCGAAGATAGAGTCGTTCATCATAACTGCCGAAATTCCTGATGCGGTCAGTCTAGAAGACCTCGCTAAAAGACCGGTGCCGTTCGGTCAGAAAACCGGACTTATCCGCCGTGTGGCTAAGATCAGCCGAATATTGCACGACCACGGTATAAACCACCGCGATTATTATTTGTGCCACTTTTTGCTATCCGGCGGCGAACTTCACCTTATCGACCTTCATCGGGTGCAGATACGCAGAAGAATACCCCGCCACTACCTTTTCAAGGATATGGGCGGCTTGTGGTTCTCGGCTATGGATGCCGATTTGAGCCGGGCCGACTGTCTGCGGTTCATTGCCGCCTACTCCGGCAGGCCGCTGCGTGAGGAACTCGCCGCGAACGCCGGATTTTGGCGGAAAATAGACGCGGTAGCCGAAAAACTTTACCGACGGGAACACCGCCGCAACCCCTCTCACTGTTTCAAGGAATATGGAAAATAACAAGCCACGCACGCTCGAATCCACCACGTACCAGCCGCTTGAACGCTACTTTCTCGAGATCAGTTATGACGGCGGCTGTTATGCCGGCTGGCAGATACAGCCCAACGCATTGACCGTTCAGGAAGTGATGCAGAAGACACTGTCGAAGCTTTATGCCGGGCTTCCGATTCACGTGCTCGGAGCCAGTCGCACCGATACCGGCGTGCACGCGCTTGGTTTTGCCGCTTCGTTTCTGGTGCCGGAACGGCCCTATATTCCGTGCGGGAAACTGATGGAAATTCTCAACCGGCAGCTGCCGCCGTCAATCCGCATACGCTGTGCGAAGAAGGTGCCTCTGGAGTTCCACGCACGTTACGATGCCGCCGGGAAGGCATATACCTATGTTTTCAACCGCGGCGTGGAGACGCCGTTCTCCAACCGCTACAGCTGGAGCTGCCGCCGCGACCTGGATTTCGACCTTATGGCCGCCGCCGCGCAGCTGTTCGTGGGAACCATGGATTTTTCGAGCTTCGTGGTGGAGCGCCGTGAGATAGATGATGCGGTGCGTACCATCCTGCGGGCCGAGAAGCAGGAATTCGGCAATTATGTCTGCTTTACTTTTGTCGGCACCGGGTTCCTTTACAAGATGGTGCGCTGCCTGATAGGGGCTCTGGAAGCGGCGGGAGCGGGAAAAGTGTCACTAAGCGAGCTTGCCGGCATCATCGAGGCCAGACAACGGGTGATCGCGCCGGACACCGCGCCGCCGCACGGGCTGTTCCTGGTCAAAACTTTTTTCTCACCGGAGGAGCTTGCCGCGTTCAAACTGGAAAAAGTGCCATTCTATTATTAAGGAGGAAATGCTATGAATTGGGAAAATCTTACCGCGCCTGATTTTGCGCGCGGGGTCGAGGAGTGCGGGCGGGTCTGTGTTATTCCGATCGGTGTACTGGAGCGTCACGGCTCCCACATGCCGTTGGGATCGGATGTTTTCATAGGCTGGCAGACCGCCAACCTGGCGGCGGAAAAAAGTGAGGTCATGGTATTTCCGCAGTACTATTTCGGACAGATACCGGAGGCCACCCACGAGGCGGGTACCGTATCGATCAGCCTTGATCTCATGATCCAGCTGCTGGATAATGTCTGCTCCGAGATACGCCGTAACGGTTTCACCAAGATAGTACTTTATTCCTCGCACGGCGGCAACACCTTCTGGAAATATTTTCTTGCCCGTCACCTGGAGTTTCGGCATGACTACATGCTTTACTATTATTTCTGCATGGGCGACGACAAAACCGCCGAAGTAATCAAAGAGGTCGAGTCGCGCACCGGCGGATGGGGAGAGCATGCCGGCGGGGTGGAAACCGCCACCGCGCTTTATATGTTTCCCGATCTGGTCAAAATGGCCGACGCGATGCCGGAGGAACAGTGTGTTCCTCTGAAAAAGCTCAGCAATCATTTCATGGGTTCCGGCGTCTCCACCCCGATAGACTGGTATGCCGGCCATCCGACTCATGTGGACGGTCATTTCCGTTCCGTTACCGCCGAAGACGGCAAGAAGATCATGGACGCCATCGTTGACGAGTTTGTCGTGCTGCTTGACAAGATCAAGGCCGATGATATTTCGCTGCCGCTGCTAGAGGAATTTTATGACCGCTCGGGTCTCTAAAAAAGGTTCCGGGGGCCGTTCCAAAAAACGGCCCGTATGGTATACCTGGCCGCTGCGCCGCTGGAAGTTCACGCTTCTGGCGGGGTTGTTTCTGCTGGGCGGGTTGATTACCAACCTGGATCGCTCCGACGCATTTGCGCGTCGTGCGGCGCGGTTTCTGCCGGGCCGGGTGGCCGGTATGCTGGTCCGGAAACCGGCCGCGCCGGTTGCCGGCATCGCGAATCCTGGCGAGGCGGTGTTCGGCACGGTCACCAGAGTGATCGACGGGGATACCATAGAGGTCAAGAGTGTCGGGGTGCGGGAGGACAGCTACCGGGTGCGGATGTGGGGAATCGACGCTCCGGAGACATCCCAGGAGTACGGCCGGGAAGCCGCCGCCGCGCTGCGCGCAAAGGTGGAAAACCGTCCGGTGTCGTTGCTGGTGGCGGCCCGCGACCGCTACGGCAGGCTGGTTTGCAAGGTTTATGGCGACCGCGACGAGGATGTGAACCTGTATATGGTGGCGTCGGGTAACGCATGGTATTACGAACAATACGCTCCCGGCGAGACGGCGCTGGCCGGCGCCCAGGGCGAAGCGCAGCGTCGGAGGATCGGGCTGTGGAAGTCGGCCGCGCCGGTTCCGCCGTGGCAATTCAGAAAAGATTGATTTCAACAAAAAATAGGGGGATAAAGAAATGAAAACAGGACTTTGCATGGCGGCTGCGCTGGCGTTTCTGGCGGTTGGCTGCGAGAAGCAGAAAGTCAAGGAAACCCCGGTTCCGACGGTGGTGGTGGCTCCGGCCGAAAGCGGCCGCGCGGCGGACTGTCTTCAGGTGATCGGTCAGGTGGTGGCGGATCAGGAGGTGGCGCTTATCGCTCGCGTGAACGGATTTCTCGAACAGCGGAACTTCCGTGAAGGCGAAGTGGTCAAGAAGGGTACGCTGTTGTATCTGATCGAGCCGGACCAGTATAAGGCGGATGTCGACTCGGCCACCGCGGCGCTTGCCAGAGCCAAGGCCAGCGCCGCCAATGCCGAGGTGGAAGAGGCGCGGCAGAAGGAATTGTGGGAAAAACAGGCAGCCAGCAAGAAGGACTACGACAATGCGCATACCCGGGCATTGGAGGCGTCCGCAAACGTCAAGGTCTGCGCGGCTTCGCTGGAACAGGCCCAGCTCAATCTTTCATACACCAAAATCACGGCGCCGTTCGACGGTCGCATGGGGCTGACGCTTTTCGACGTCGGAGACATGGTCGGCCCGGAATCGGGACCGCTGGACAACATCGTTTCGATTACCCCGGCGCGAGTCAAATTCAAACTGAACGAGGCGATGCTGCTGCGCCTGAATGACAACCGCCTCAACAAATCCGGTTCATCGCTGCTGGTCAGGCTGTTTTTCTCGGACGGCTCGGAGTATAATCAGACCGGTAACATCGCGTATTGGGACAACCGGGTCAGCAGCACCACCGGAACCATCGAGATTCAGGCGCTGTTTCCGAATGAGGAAGGCGTGCTGGTGCCGGGAATGAATGTGAGGGTGTCGCTTGAATCGGCCGATTCTCCCCCGGTGGTGCTGGTTCCGGCCGAGGCGGTGCAGGAGGATCAGCTCGGGTTCTTTGTGTATTTGGTCGAAGCTGGCAAAGCCGTTCGGCGCGAAGTTTCCACCGGGGACACCGTACGCGGTAAAACCGTGATTTATTCCGGGGTCAATATCGGCGATCAGGTGGTGGTGGAAGGCCTTCAGCGCATCCGCAACGGCTTGGCCGTCAATACTCAGACCGAGGCCGAGCGCGCCGCGCAGCAGAGCGCGGTAATTTCCAAGATCGCCGGTGAAAAGCCGGCCGAAACCAAGGAGGCGTCGGTTGTCGGAGACGCAGCCGTAACCGAGGCCAAGATCGGAATCGCCCCTGAGGAGGACAAGCCTGCCGCGGCGGCTGCGGAGAACAAGGCAAAATGATCAGCAAATTCTTTATTTTCCGTCCGCGATTCGCGTTTGTCATCTCGATCGTGCTGACTCTGGCCGGCGCGATTGCGATCGGCGTGCTGCCGGTGGCGCAATATCCCGATATCACGCCGGGACAGGTGACGGTTACCGCCACCTATCCGGGCGCCGACGCCGCCACCGTGCAGCAGACCGTGATCGAACCGATCGAGACCCAGCTCAACGGCGTCAAGCGGATGCTCTATATCAGCAGTACCGGCACCGATGCCGGGTCGGCGGTCATCACCGTCACTTTCGGCATCGGCACCGACGGCGACCTGAACACCGTAAACACCCAGAACCGGGTGAACTGGGCCGAGGCTTCGCTTCCGGACGAGGTCAAGCGGCAGGGCGTGGTGACCAAGGAACGCAGCAACAACATGCTGCTGGTGCTTACGCTTTCCTCGCCCAAAGGCACCCGGGACGCGCTGTTTCTAACCAACTACGCGCTGATCAATATCAAGGACGAACTTCTGCGGATTCCCGGTGTGGGCGACGTTCAGCTGCTGGGAGACCTCACCTACGGCATGCGCATCTGGCTCGATACCGACAAGCTGGCCCAGCTCAACCTCACGGTTGAGGATGTCACCGCGGCCATCAAGGCGCAGAACGTCCAGGTTTCCGCCGGTGCGGTCGGCAACGCCCCCACCGGAGACGACCAGTTGTATCGCTATACGCTGCAGACACAGGGGCGGCTCACCACCCCCGAGGAGTTCAAGCGCATCGTGTTGCGCACCGACTCCGACGGCGGCCAGCTGTTCCTCGGCGACGTGGCGCGGGTGGAACTCGGAGCGGCGGACTATTCAACCGCCGGTCAACTCAACGGCAATCCGGCCACGCTTTTGGCGGTCTATCAGCTCAACGACGCCAACGGCCTCCAGATTGCCGATAAGTGCAAGGCCAAGCTGGCCGAACTGTCGAAGCATTTTCCGGATGACGTGACATATGGCTTCCAGTATGATACCACCGCGTTCATTCAGGCCTCTATTCATGAGGTTGTGGTCACTTTGATCGAGGCGGTTCTGCTGGTGGTGCTCATCACCTATGTGTTTCTCCAGGACTGGCGCGCCACGCTGGTGCCCACCATTGCCATACCGGTGTCGCTGATAGGCACTTTCGCGGTTCTGCTGGCGGTGGGATACTCGATCAACCTGATCACGCTGTTCGGCCTTATTCTGGCGATAGGCGTGGTGGTGGACGATGCCATCGTGGTGATCGAAAATGTCAGCCGCCTGATGGAGGAGGAGCATCTGACTCCGAAGGAGGCGGCTCTGAAGTCGATGGAACAGGTGACCGGGCCGGTGATCGCCACCACCGCGGTGCTGCTGGCTATGTTCGTGCCGGTCTGTTTCCTTTCCGGCATCACTGGCGAAATGTACCGGCAGTTCGGAATCACCATTTCGGTGGCGGTTTCGATCTCGTCGATCAATGCGTTGACGCTCTCTCCCGCGCTGAGCGCAATTTTGCTCAAACCGGCGGCGGAGCGCGGAAAGAAATTCATCTTCTTCCGCTGGTTCGACTGGTGCTTCGATAAATTGACCGCCTTTTATTCCGCCGCGGTAGGCAAGCTGGTGCGCATGGCTTTCCTGCTGCTGTTGTGCTATCTGGTGCTGCTCGGATTCGGCATGAAGCTGTTCAACGACCTGCCCACCGGCTTCATACCCGGCGAGGATCAGGGCGCGTTTTTCGTGAACATCCAGCTGCCCAACAACGCGGCGATGCCGCGCACTCAGAAAGTGGTTGACGAGGTGGTGGCGCAGACCCTGGAAACCCCCGGAGTGGCCAGCGCCATCAGCTGTACCGGTTACAGCATCCTCACCGGTGCCGCCGCCAGCAACAATGCGCTGGTGATCGTGACCCTGGACCCGTGGAGCGAACGCAAGACTCCCGAACTTTCACAGGACGGCATCATCGCCGCTCTACAGAAAAAATATGACAACATTCCGTCGGCGTTGGTGAACGCCATCGCCACTCCGGCGATCCCCGGGCTGGGAACCACCGGCGGTCTGACTTTCGTCGTCGAGGATCCGGGCGGGACCGACCCGCAGCGCATGTCCAAGGCTCTGGCGGTGTTCTGTCAGGCGGCCAACCGCCATCCCGATCTCACGCGGGTGTTCACCACCTTCGAATCGAACCTTGCCCAGAAATTTCTGGATATCGATCGCGAGAAAGCCATGAAGTTGGGAGTTGACCTCACCAGCATCAACAACGCGCTGCAGGGATTGATGGGCTACAGCTACATAAATGATATCAACAAGTTCGGGAAGGTGTACAAGGTGGAGATACAGGCCGACGCCTCCATGCGCAGCGAGGTGGACGATCTATCCAAAATCTATGTGCGCAACGCCAAGGACGAAATGGTGCCGCTTTCAACGCTGCTTATCCCGCGTACGGTGTTCGGCCCGCAATACCTGAACCGTTACAATCTGTACAGTTCCGCCACCGTCTATGCCACCCCCGCTCCCGGCATATCTTCCGGCGAAGCGATGAAGGCGATAGAGTCGGTGGCGAACCAGACCCTGCCCGAAGGGTTCCGTTACGATTGGACCGACATGTCCTATCAGGAGCGTGAGGCGGCCGGGCAGATCGGCATGGTGTTCGCGCTGGCTCTGCTGTTCATCTATCTGTTCCTGGTGGCGCAATATGAAAGCTGGGTCATTCCGCTGGCGGTTCTGCTGGCGGTGCCGTGTGCCTTGTTCGGTGCGCTGCTGTTCATCTATTTGATGGGCGGCGACAACAACATCTACAGCCAGGTCGGTTTTGTGCTGCTGTTCGGCATCGCCTGTAAAACCGCGATTCTGATTGTGGAGTTCGCCAAGGTACAGCATGAGGAAGGCAAGAGCATAGTCGAGGCCGCGGCGTTCGCGGCGAAACTGCGTTTCCGTGCGGTGCTTATGACGGCGTTCAGTTTCGTGCTCGGTACGCTGCCGCTGATCACCGCCACCGGCGCCGGCGCGTCCAGCCGTCGCGCATTGGGCGCGGTGGTGGTGGGCGGCATGCTGCTGGCGGCCTCGCTGGGTACCTTCCTGATACCGTCGTTCTTCGTGGTGTGCCAGCGCCTGATCGAATGGCGAAAGAAATGAAATTCTCGGTTCGCCAGATCGCGGTCGGCGGCTTCGACCACAATTTTTCCTATGTGGTCGCCGCCGCCGGGCGCGCCGTGGTGATCGATCCGTCCGGCGACGCGGAAAAAATATTCGCCGCGCTGGCCGGGCTGACGGTGGAGGCGGTGCTGTTGACCCATCTGCACCGCGACCACTGGGATGCGGCAGGGCTGTTCAACGTTCCGGTGCACAGCGGCCGCGACCTGCGCGGGATGTCAGAATTCGTTTTCGGCTGTAGAAAGGTCGGAGTGCTGCATACCCCCGGCCATACGCCTGAAAGCCTTTGTTTTCTTGCCGGAGACGCATTGTTTACCGGCGATACCTTATTCGTTGATTATGTCGGATACGGCGACACGCGGGCATTGTACGATTCGCTGGCTCTGCTGCGAACGCTTCCGGACGTTACGCTGGTCTATCCGGGGCATGACTACGGACGTGAACCGTTTTCCTCCATCGGGGTTGAAAAAAAGCGCAATCCATATTTTCGCGAGCAGCCGTTCGAAGATTTCGCCCGGCTGCATCGCGAGATGGAGTGAGTAGAGTTATTTTGCGAGATCGGCGAATTCGGCGTTGACCAGCCCCGCCAGCGACTCCGGTTCTATCGCGAGGTTGAGCCCCACCTTGCCGCCGGAGACGCAGATGTGGTCGAACAGGATTGCGGTTTCGTCGATGAACGTCGGGAGCTGCTTTTTCATTCCCACCGGAGAGCATCCTCCGTGCACATAACCGGTGAGCGGCAGCAGCTGCTTCTGATGCAGCATGGCCAGGCTTTTTACCCCGGCGGCTTTTGCCGCCTTCTTGAGGTCAAGCTCGGCCGCCGCCGGAATGACGAACACGAAATAAGCCGGTCCCGCCGCCTCGGTGACCAGGGTCTTGAACACCTGTTCCACCGGTTCTTCTATCTTGGCGGCCACGCTGCAGGCATCCAGCTTGCCGTCGGCAACCTCGTATTCGAATGCGCGAAAACCGATGCCGGCGGCGTCCAGCAGGCGCAGAACATTGGTTTTTTCCATATCAATCGATCCTCCGGGAGGGAATCCCGTCATAACTATTCTTCATTGGTTCAATCCTGTTTTTCAACGTTTTTCCGGCGGGCGCGCGGATGGGTGCGGTCATAGACCTCCTTCAGCCGCTTCACGCTCACGTGGGTGTATATCTGGGTGGTGGACAAACTGGCATGGCCAAGCATTTCCTGTACGCTGCGCAGGTCGGCTCCGGCGTCCAGCAGATGGGTGGCGAAGCTGTGCCGCAGTTTGTGCGGAGTGTAGTCAGGCGGCAGTCCGGCGGTGGCGAGATAGTTTTTGAGGTTGCGCTGGAAGCTGCGGGCGGTGAGCCTTTCCCCCTGATAATTCACAAACACCGGTTCCTTTTCCCGGCCGCGCCCACGCAGTTTCAGATATTCCTTCAGGGCGCGCAACGAAGGTTTTCCAAGCGCGCACAGCCTTTCCTTTCTGCCCTTGCCGCGCACCGAAACGGTGGACCCGAGCAGATCGATGTCGGAGAAATTCAGGCCGATCGCTTCGCTGATGCGCAGGCCGCCGGAGTAGATCACCTCGGTCAAGGCGCGGTCCCGTGCGGCGGCAAGACCGGCCAGCGCCGGATTTGCGATCAGTTTGGCGTCGGACATTCTTGCATAGTAGGCGGGAATGGCGGCGATCAGCCGGTCGATTGCGCCGATCGCCAGCACTTTGGGCAGATCGCGCGCCTTGCGCGGCGAAGCCAATGCGGAGAACGGATTGGAGCCCACCGCCTCCTCCCTCAGGAAGAAACGGTACATCGAACGCAGGCTTGCCAGCTTGCGGCGCACACTGGCCGGCGCTAGGTCGAGCCCGTGCAGCTTATACAAATAATCGCGTGCGCCGGTACGGCCGATCGAATCCCAATCCTCGAAAGTTTCAAGGTCGATTTTCATCAGTTCGGCGAACTGGGCTACGTCTCGTGCATAACTGCTTGAGGTATGCTGACTTGCCTGCTTCTCCAGCTCCAGGTAACGAATAAAATCGGCAAATTTCATTTGACATGCGCCTCCGAACCGCTTATGTTAATATAATTGTGAAACCGCAATTCTGCAATAGGAGGAAAATATGAAAAAGATGATGTTTGCACTGTTCTCCGCCGCCGCGCTGACCGTCGCGGCTGCGGATGGCGTTACCGGCACCGTAAGGCCGCAGAAGCTCAACGTTCGAATCCAGCCGGTGGCCAATGCCGGGGTGGTAGCCAAGCTCGACCGCGGTTCCGAGGTTAAAATAGCCGCCGAAGAGGGTGCGTGGTACAAGATCGAACTGCCGGAATCGGCAGCGGCCTACATGGCCGCCGAGTATGTGAAGGACGGCAAAACCATCGCCGCGGTGCAGTTGCGCTATGGGCCGGGCATCGCGTTTCACAGCTACGGTGTGGTGCCGATAGATACCAAGGTCAAGGTGCTGGACGACAAAAATCCGAAATGGCTGAAAGTTGCGCCCCCGCCGGGATTTTTCGGCTATGTGTCTTCGCAGTATGTGGCGGTGAGCGATTCCGACTATAAACAGCTTACCGGCAACAAGGGCGGCGTGGCTCCCAGCAATCGCAGCGCCGAAGAGGTCAAAGTGGTGAAGCCGGCCGATCCGGACGAAATGTCCAAGCGGTTCGAGAAAATGCGCGGCTGGTTCAACACTCCGCCCGAGGACACGACGCTTAAGGGGGAAGTGCTCAAGAGCGACAATGCCGCTTCCGGTGCTTCCCACATGCTGGTCGCCCGTGACGGAGAAGGCAAGATAACCTCCACGGTGGCCGTCCTTTATCAGGGCAAGGTCAACTGGGACAAATGGAACGATGCCGGAGTGGCGGTGGCTATGCCCGAAAATACGGTCGATCTGGACAAGTTCGTTGGCAAGAAAGCGGCGGTCACCGGCAAGAAACTGGTGGTCACCGGCTGGCAGATTCCTTATTTTGTGGTGGAGAAAGTCGAAGAGGCAAAGTGAACAAATCCCGGCCCGCCGGTTCGAGCGGCGGCCGGGATTCCGATTTTATGCTGGTCAAGCGACCGGCTTTTTTGTTTTGACGGCAGGTATCAGTAATTGCAGTGCCCGTCCGGAGTACAGCAGCATGGCTCCTCGGCGGCCCGGCGTTTCATGCGTCCGGTTATCAGCACCGCCAGTGCCGTCAGCAGGGTGAAAGCTCCCGCGATCCAGTAGGCGGTATTCAATTCGAATCCGAAGCCGACCGGTCCGCCGTGGTCCGGAGATATCCACAGAATGTAACAGGAAACGATGAAGGTCATGAACATGCCAGGCACCAGCGCGGCGGTTCCGTTTTTCTTAAGCACGATCAGCCATACCGTTGCCGCCATCAGCGTGGAAGCGGCCAGAACCTGGTTGGCCCAAGCGAAATAATTCCAGAGGTTTTGGAAGCTCTTTGCGCTCTGGTTGCTCCACCACAGCAATACCGCCACTATCGCGATGAGCGGCAGGCATACCAGAATACGGTTGGCCGATTTTTTCTGATCGATGTGGAATATTTCTCCCAGGCTGAGCCGGAGGCTGCGCATTGCGGTGTCGCCGGAGGTGACGGCCAGCACGATCACCGCGATCACGGTAAGCGCTCCCCATCCGGAGCCGAGGAAGCGGGTGGTGATCGTCACCAGCACGCTGTTGGGATTTGCCTTCATCAGCTCCGGTGACATGTTGTAAATTACCAGCGCCGCCGCCGCCCAGACCATGGCTATTATGCCTTCAACCACCATCATGCCGTAGAACGAACTGCGGGCCTGACGCTCGCTGGTCATGGTGCGGGCGATGATCGGCGACTGGGTGGCGTGGAAGCCGGAAATGATGCCGCAGGCTATGGTCACGAACAGGAGCGGGATGATCGGATGGTTGTTGCCGGCGGTCCACATGTTTTTTGTGAATCCATCGGACTGCGAAAGAAGGTCCATGCCGGCGTTGAGGTCGAACGTGTGCACGATCGCGCCGAAGATTGCGGCGGTGCCCAGCAGCAGCATCAGCCCGAACAGCGGGTAGATGCGGCCGATGATCTTGTCCACCGGGAACAGCGTTGCTGCAATATAGTAAAGGAACACCGCTGCCACCGCCGGCCAGAAATAGGATTTTCCCGGCATTATGCTGCCGGTCTGCCATGTTGCGGACTTCGCGATGAATCCTTGTACCATATCGTTGAACAGGCTGGCCGGAACGTTTATGAACACCGCCACCACCAGCAACAGCAGGAACGCCATGAATCCGGCGAAAATCCAGTAGTACACCGGTCCCAGATAGAGCCGGATCAGCCTGGGAAGGTTGGCTCCGTCGTGCCGGAGCGACATCATGCCGCCCAAAAAATCGTGAGTTGCCCCTGCGATGATGTTGCCCACCGGTATCAGCAGAAAAACGATCGATCCGAATTTGATGCCGATGATAACGCCGATCACCGGCCCGATGCCGGCGATATTGAGCAGCTGGATCAACATGTTTTTCCAGTGGGGCAGCGCCACATAGTCTACGCCGTCCGGATGGGCCTGGCATGGTGTTGTACGGTCGTCGGGTTCCACCAGGCGCTCGATCCATGCGCCATAGATGTAATAGCCGCCAACCAGCAGTGCAAGACCCAAAACGAAACTGAGCATTTTACCGATTCTCCATTTATCGTTGGTTATAATTACTTAAATATAGCATCTCTCAAAAATAATTGCAAAATGGAATCGTGTGGAAAAAATGTTGAAAAGGGTTGATTTTTCAGGCCGCCTGCGCTAAATTAGTGTCTATATGTAAAAAAGGACCTATTTACAGGGGCGGGGAAGAAAATATGCGTATGATTCTGAGAGTGGCGGTGATGCTCGCCGCGTTCGCGCTTTCGGCCTGGGACAGCGAGCCCGGGTTCGAGACGATGAAGCAGTACGCCCCCGGCTACGCCGACGGCGTGGCTTGGCTTGATCTATCCAAGGAGTGGTCGGAATCGGCTTTTGCAACCGCCGTGCGTTGCGAGTTGGGAATCCCGGTTCAGCCGTGTAAGGTGATGGCGTTTTTCAAGAGCGGTGACGACTGGAACATGGCGCTGGCGGTAGTGATGACGGAAAATGCCGCCGGGATTGATGATTTGGCCGAATGTTTCAAGCGCACTGCCGGAGCTATGCCGGCCGAACGGATAACATATCAGGAGCGCGAAGCTCTGCTGGTGGATGACGAATATATCGTGTCGCCGCTGGCCGCCGGCGTTTTCATGGTCGGCAGAAAAGAGTCGCTGGACCGCTATTTTTCCACCTCCGCCCGCGGCATGGGCGAGGAGCTGTACAAGCGGGCGGAGCCTTATCTCGAATTGCCGTGTTTCGGGACGCTGAAGATGGCGGAGGACGATCATAACTACATGCTGCGCGCCGATTTTTCAGTTGGGATAGACGGCGATTATCTGGCGGCGCAGGGCAGATTCACCATGTTCGACGACCTGGCGGCCAAGCGTTATTGCGAAGAGCTTCGCATGATCTGGCCGGCGAGGGCGCGCGAAGCCGCCCGCGGCGACCGCGATCTTCGCCGTACCATGCCGGACGCGGCGACCTTCAACTGGAAAAATGACATCATCCGGGCCCGTGCCGTGCTTACCTCCGACATGTTTTCCGCAATTCTCAGGCAGCAGATAAGGAACGACGAGTATGACGGCAAAGTCCGTTGACCGGATTTTTGACGACGGAATATTTTGAAACCATAAGGGAGACAGATATAGATGACAACAAAGATTCTGAAGGTGATGATGGGGGTACTGTGCGCATTGGTTCTGGCGGCGTGTTCAAAAGAAAAGCCGAAAGAGGACCCGACGACGCGGATGCTGGCGTGGGTTCCAGCCGATTCCGAGGTGATTGTCTGCTTCGATATAATCAAAACTCTGGACAGTGGATTCTTTTTGGCGCTGGAAAGCAAGCTTCCTCCCGAAGTGGAAGGTGTAAAACTGGGAGAACTGAAACCGAGTTTGAAAGATTTGATGGAACGCGGCGTGGGATTTGGCAATCAGGAACGCGGCGGGCTGCTGTTTTATTCTCCGGCCTGCCCGGACCTGAAGTCGCTGCAGCCTAAGTTGGACGCTTTTCGGGACAAAGGTAAAAATCATCAAAAATCCGAGATGGGGGAGCTGGGCGGGCGTCCCGCGATACTTCTGGGAGGGGCTGCCGGCGCAGCGGTGATTTGTCTTGAGGAAAATATATTTGTGATCTCTTCATGCGAGGTGATCAAGGGATTTGCCGATATTGAAAAACATTCTGCAAATAAATCGGCACTGGTCAAGGAAGTCGAACCGCTGCTGCCCAATCCTATCTGCGGTGTGTTCGTGGCTACCAAAGGCATGTTTTGGGGCGTGTCGGTGTTCAAGGTTTCGTTTGAAGGCGAGGGAGGCGACGAGATCGATGTCATGGCGGATGTCGCATTGAAGGATGCCGCCGCCGCCAAACAGATTGCCGGAGAGATCGTCCTGCAGTCCACGGTGGTTTTCGGCATGGTTGCGCAACAGGATAAGGCTCTGCTGCGGAAACTGGTCGACGGCTTCCATTGCGAGCAGCATGACGCGAAGGTGAAATTAACCGCGCACTATGGCAGCGATGTTCTAAAAGACGTATGCAAGAGCGCCGCGCCGATGATGGGGCAGTTCGGTCGGATGATACCGATAAAGTAGGAGACGACGATGCGGAATATGTGCAGAGTGTTTTTCCTGACGCTTTGGCTTCTGCCGCTTGCGCTGCGGGCTGCGGAACCCGACGCGCGGGAGCGGCTGCTGGCGGCGCTGCCGGCGGACGTGTCGTTTGTTTATATTGAACCGGGCGCGGTTATGAAGAGCGGATTTGTCGCCGGACTGCGGTCGGTCAAGGACGAAACTTTTATAAAGCTTTTGAAACCGGCCGATGCGTTTGCGGGGCTTGCCGAGGCGATGGTTCTTTTTGAAAGACTGCCGGTGGACGGGGACGATGTTTATTCTGGGTGTCTGGTGGTTTCGCCTTGTGCCAATTTGTCGGAATTTTGGGAAAAAGAGGCGGCGGCGGAAGATATGATGGAAGATATTTTCCAGGAAGATGAAATTGCCTCTCGTGAGAGATCGAAAGATTCCGGAATTGAACTGGGTCATCATCTTTTTCTGTTCGGCAGCGACAAGGTCATGGCCGATTACTCCGCCGCCGGATTGCCGGAGGATTTGAAGCCGGAGATTGATAAGTTCGAAGATTGTCAGGTGTTTGGCTTCGTAGAAAACTGGCAGGCCTGCATGTGGGCTGTCGGAGGAGTCGAATTCGAGAGCGATCGTATCGCGGTTTCACTGGATACGCATACGGCGGATGCCGGAGCTGCCGAACGGTTGGTCGGCATGTTCAACGTCGGATCCTTGTCACATGCCGGGATGCTTAAGGTTAAGGACCCGGCGCTGGCGGAAAGGTTTCTTGAGTCGTTCAGCTGCAATGCCGATGGTCGGCATGTGAAACTGACCTTCGAAGTCGAAGATGCCGCCGCGGTTGCTATGTTCGATATGTTTATGCCGGTGATGAGCAAGGCATTGAATAGGGCCAAAGCTATGGCCGCCGTCGACAGACTGGCCGGGGCTTCGGTTCCGGCCGATGATTCTGAAAACAAAAACCAAACAGGAGGTAAATGATATGAAAATGCTGTTCACAATGGCCATGGCGGCGGTTTTTGCCGCGTTCACGCTTGAGGCCGCGGAGTCGGACTACCAGAGCATGAGCAAGCTGGTGCCAGCCAAGGCGAGTTCGCTGGCATATGCCAAACCGTCGGCGTTCGCCGGCCATCCGCTGCTGAAATCGCTGGTTTCGGCGGCTGACGCGCCGGAAGAAGACGCGAATCTTTTGCTGGGTTATGGTTCGGCCGTGGCGAATGTCTTCGACGGCGCGATCGTCTTTGCCGACGTTGACCGTAACTCCAAATACGGTGCCGGAATTCTGCAGGCTGCCAAGCCGATGGATTTGATGGCGCTTAAGGGATTGATGACCAATATGCCGGTTAACGCAGAGCTGGGCAAGTTCGGAGATGAGAATGCGCTTCTTGTTTCCAACAACAAGGAAGGCCAGTCGGAATCGGGCGAAATGGCGGTTGTGGTCATGCTTGAACCCGGTCTGTTCGTGGTTTTTCTCAACAGCGCCGACGGCAAAGCTATACTTTCCGATATCCGGGCCAAACAGGGTGTTAATCCGGAATTGGCCGCGCAGATTTCCCCCGTTGAGGACGCCGACGCGTTCGCAGTGGTCAATATTCCCGCCGATGCAACCCCGGTGTTCGAACGCTTAGTGCTGAGCGTTGTGAAAATCGGTGACGACGGTGTGACCATAAAGCTGCATACCGTGGTGTACGGTGATCTGGTTACCGACACCGAGTTCGCGGTTACCGCGCATCAGGTTGACGCGTATGCCGCCAAGATCAAGGCGTGGTACAAAGAGATGGAAGCCAAATACGCGCCGGAATCGAATGCCGACGATCAGTCAGCCGTGGATAACGCCGATTCCGGAGACGATGCCGGAGCCGAACCCGAGACCGAAGAAGTGGAAGTGGTAGCCGAAGAAGAGGTGAAATAATGAATAAAATGTTCAAGTTTATTGCCGCCGTGACGGTTGGCGCCATGACCTTTACCGCTCCGGCGGCGGAAGGCAGTTTCGACGGTATGTCGAAGTTTGTATCAAAAAGCGCCAATAGCCTGGGCTATGTCGATGTTGCGGCGTTTCGCGGCAACAAGATCATGAAAGCCGGAATCGACAAGGTGCCGGTTCCCGGCGCCGCCGAGATTTCTGATACGGCCATAAAGCTGATGGACGTTTTCGACGCCGCCATGCTGTACGGTAACAGCGGTGCCAATGATGAGATCGTGTTGTTGGTTTACAGTGAGAAACTCACCGACATCGCCTCGCTGGAGGTCGCGCTCAAGGCCGCGCTGCCTGAAAAAGCGGGCAAAAACATGTCCATTGCGGATGTCGACGGACGCAAAGTGCTGAAGGTTGACGGTGACGACGGCCCCGGTTTCGTGGAAGTGGAACCCGGTCTGTTCCTGATGGACGATATTGACGCCATTGCCGGCGATCTTGCCGCGGAAAAAGGATTGGACGAGCAGCTTGCCGCGCGGCTGGCTCCTTATGCCGAAAGCAAGGCGTTCGGCGTTGTAGCCGTGCCTGCCGACGAAGCGCCGTTCATGGAATATGGCGCCGTGACGTTTGATCCGACCGGTGACGACGGCGTAAAATTTTTCAATACTTTCGTGTTGGGCGAAGGCCTGCATGTTGACTCCGTTTGTGAAGTCAACTCCACGATGGTTGACAAGCTGATCACCCATGTTCTGGATTGGTATCAGAAAAGTATGATCAGTGCCATGCAGGGCAATGCCGTCGGACAAGATCAGGATGAGGATGTTGAAGAAGAAGAGGTTGAGATCGATGAGGCGACTGAATAGCATTCTTTTGTCGCTGTTCACGGCGGTTGGCGGTTTTGCCGCCGCCGCCGCGCCGAGCAACGGCAGTTTCGAGGAGCTTGCCGGATATGTTCCGTCCGGCTCCGGAATGATCATGTTTGTCGATGCCGGCAAACTGCACGACAGCGGCTGGCTGAAGCAGCTGGACAAGCTGCCGTTGGCCAAGGATATGGTGCCGGATGCCGGTGTCGAGTCCGGCAATGTGGTTATGTTCGCGTCCAATCCGGCCGACCGTGACGCCGCCATAGCTCTGCTCTACAATCCGGAAATCGATTCCCTTGACAAACTGATGGCGGCCGAGGCCGCCAGCTTTGCCGAGGTGGGTAGCTCACCGGTAAAGACCATGGTCTGCAATATGGACGCCTTCAGCGTGTCCGTGCCGAAATTGAACGTGACCACCTATTATGCGATGCTCGAACCGCATTGGTTCATCATGGGAATGAGTGAAAAGGCGATCGCCGAATATCTGGCCACGCCTTCCGCGGAGCTTGGGTTGAACGCGGAGCAGATGAAGCAGCTGGCACCTTACAAGGGCGAAGCGATTTTTGGTACTGTGGTGCTGCCGGCTTCGGCTTCCGCCGGGATGGACGGCATCGATATCGTGGGTGTTCTGCGAGATGACACATTGACCGTCCGTACCATCAGCCGCTATCGGGTCGCGGCGGCGGCGGAGCAGATGGAGTCCCAGATGGTTGCGATGAAACCGATGCTCGGCACACTTCTGGAACAGCAGATGCCGGGCTGCGGAAAGTTGCTTGCCGACGCTATAACGGTATCGAGGGCGGGCAACAACGTGACCATAGCCTTCACTTTTACTCCGGAACTTTTCGCCAAGATGGCTGAGGCCGGAAAGAGCATGGAGGCGTCAGGAGCGTCGGTGCTCCCGCGGGAGTAATACATGCAGATCAAGATATCGGCGGTGCTGACCGGACTTATGCTTGGTTTTTTTGCCTGGGCGGCGCGCGGCAACGGGTACTCCTATCAGGAAATGGCTCGACAGGTTCCGACCGCTTCCCCGTCGGCTCTTTATCTTGATTACGGTGCCGTCGCGTCAAGCGGCTGGTATGAGAAGCTGGTCGCAATGCCCGGGTTGGGCGATATACTGAGCGACGCCGGGGATTTAAACGGCGGCCTTATGTTGTTTGGCAATGAGAGCCTGTATGAACAGATGGCAATTCGCGCGTTTCCTTTAGGCTATGACTTATCCTTGGACAGGTTGCTGGAAGATCGGCGCGAGTGTTATCGGGAAGCGGGCATTGCCGTTAAGCTGACCAGATATGAACTGAGCGGCCATCCGGCATTGAGCATAGCGCCATCCTCCGGCGGTGTGACGGTGTATTTTGTTCAGTTGAATCATTATCAGATGCTGATCGCCTTTAACGAACAGGTTGTGGATAACTACCTAAAGTTGAGTCCGGAACAGCTAGGAATCAACCCCGAACTGGAGGCCAGACTTGCACCGAACGCGGATAACGTTATGTTTGGTTCTTTCGCGTCCGGAGCGGTTGGCCGCCATTGCGGGCACAGTGATGTTTATGCCACGCTTGACCGTGACTGCTTTTGCATTCGTATGACGATATCAGATGCCGACGGCAAGATCGAGAAGTTTTCACGCAGGGAACTTGCATGGTTTAAAAACTATTTTGTGGCCGGGCTGAATGTCGGCATCCCCGGTGCCGGCGATGTGTTGAAGCCGGCGATTGAGATCGCCGCTGAAAACGGCATTGTTGTCATTAAGCTTAATCTTTCAGGCGAGTTTCTTGAGAAATACATTGCAAAAGGCTCAGCCCTTTCTGCGAAAAATAGTGAAAACCAAAATATGGAGGTCGAGAATGAAAAAGATTAGAATCGCAGGGTGGATTGCTCTGCTTTCGGCGTTTATTGCGCTTCCGACGGCGGCGTTTGAACCGCCGCCGAACGGCAGCTACGAGGAGTTGGCCAAACTGGTGCCATGCGACGCGCGCATGGTAATCTATGAAAACGCGACCAAGATATACGAGAGCGGCTGGTACGAGCGGATCAAGGCATTGCCGATTGCCGGCAAGCTATTTGAGCAGAGCGTCCAGATTAAAGACGGCAATGTGATCATGTTTTCGGGCGACCTGAAGTCTTCGCCCAATCTTTCCGCACTGTTCTATTGGAAAGATTCTTCCGGGATTGACGAACTTGCAAAGATGGAACGGGCCGGGTTTACGGCGATGGACTGCTCGGTTAGTGTCGAGAATATCGAGCTGAACGGTCATCCCGGTTTCAAGATGACGACCCCCGGCATGCCGATGGAAATGCGGTTTATTCAGCTGGCGCCCGACTGGTTTATGTTCGGAATGGATGAACGTTCGATGTCTTCCTACCTGGCGCTCGGACCGGACAAACTCGGCATGAATCCCGAGATGGCCAAGGTGCTGGAGCCCTACAAGGACAAGATGTTCTTCGGAACCGTTATGGTGCCGCAGGATGAGCAGAAGGAAATGAGCCGGATCGATTTCTTCGGCGATATTACCGCCGAGGCTATGACACTCAAACTTGTGGTGATATGCCGCGACAACAAGTGCGCGGTTGAAGGCGAAACTGCCATCAAGCAGATCATGCCGATGATGTTTGCCGCCGCCGACCAGGAGATGCCGGGGATTTCCAAGCTGCTTTCCGACAGCATCAAGGTTTCGGTTGAAGGCGGGGATCTGGTGATCGATGTTGTTATTCCGGTTGACAAGATGGATCAGCTTATCGTCATGACCTCCGAGTTCGTAAAGCAGCGTCAGGAGCAGCTTAAAGCGGAGATGGAAGCCGCCAAGACCGCTGCCGAAGCCGCTCAGTCTTACAAGGCCACCGTCGAGGTCAAAGCCGACGAACCGGCTCCGGCCGTAAAATGAACAGCGGTTGTTAAAAAATAGAATATGATAAGACCCGACTCGACTTTTCGTCGGATTGTCCGGCTGGTCGGGTTTTGTCGCTCCGAGGATTTCAACGGGCAAAGGAGATGATGGATGGGGAGGGTGATTGGATTCGGGCTGTTCGCGTTGTTTTTTGCGCAGCTGGCACTGCCGCTGGGCGCGTTCACCACGCCGGCAGACGGCAGCTTCGACGAGCTGTTCAAGTTGGTGTATACGAATGCGGAAGCGGTTATTTGTCTGGATATGAACAAAGTCTATGAAAGCGGCTGGTACGAGCGCATAAGGGACATTTCGGAAACTGCCGGAATGTCGTCTGAGCGGACCACGCCGACCAAAGATGGTAAGGCCATTGTTTTTGTTTGGAATCTTATCGGACAGCCGCAGTTTCTTGGACTGTGTTATTGGAAGGACTCTGATAATATCGATGCCTTGTTTGAGCAGGAGGAATCCCGGCTGAAGTCAAGTGTCCATCGGGTCACGCTGGAGAAGATCGAGGTTGACGGTGCTCCCGGATTCAAAATAGAGTCTCCTGACATAGCGGAGGCCATCAACTTTGTGCAGATGGCTCCGGATTGGTTCGTGATCGGCAACAGCGAGCAGGTGATGGCGTCGTATATGGAGTGGCCCGCGCGCAAGCTGGGGATCAGTCCGGCAATGGCGAAGATACTTGATCATTATAAGGGCAAAGCGATTTTCGGCACAATCATGCTTCCGAAAAAACAGGCAGGGGAAGTAATAAGCCGGGTAGACTTTATGTTGGATTTATCCGACAACGCAATGTCATTTGAGATGGTGATGGTTTGTTCGGGCAACAAGGCAGCGGTCAAGTTGGAAAAGTTGCTCAATCGGCGTCTTCCGTTGATACTTGCCGTCAACGACCGGAAAATGCCCGGTATTTCTGAGTTGGTTGCGGACAGCCTCAGAATATCGACTTACGGAGAAAAGATCACCGTGGCAGTCCGTTTCACGGAGGATCAAGTTGTTGAGCTTGGTGGCATTATAATGAAATATAGAAAAGAATTGTTGAAGCGGAGACAGGCGATGGAAGCCTCCGAATCGGAGACGGAATCGGCAACATCCGTCGAATCGGAACCGGCGCTTGAGTCTGCGGGGAAATAACCGGATTTAAAGGTTAGCGCCGCCGGGCGGCCATATGTTCGCCCGGACGGAATAATAGACTGTATTTTCAACATTGAGAGGAGATTGAAGATGAAAGCATTGATGAAAATCGGATTGTCGACGGTTTGCGCGGCATTCGTCGCGCTCCCGTTGTCGGCGGTTGAGTTGCCGGATTCCGGAAGTTACGATGACCTGGCCAAACTGGTGCCCTCTGATGCGGTGTTTGCGTTTTATGAGGATGCCACGGCAATCAACGAAAGCGGCTGGGTCGCAACGCTAAGGTCGATGCCGAATGCCGCCAAGCTTGTGGAGCAGAAAACGGAAAACGAGCGCGGGAGCGTGATCGTTTTCGGAAGTGGCTTGGGGGCCGGGATGCCCAAGATTACCGGGCTGGTTCGCTATGAGGGCAGCGATATCATCGACGAACTTACCAAAGCCGGAGAGACCAAGGAGGCTGCGCTGATGCCGTTCGAATTCGAGAAATTCGAGCAGGACGGCCATCGTGGCATGCTTATGCGCATACCCGGCACTCCGATGGATATTCGGTTTATGGAGTTGGCCCCGAATTGGCTGATTTTCGGCATAGGCGGTCAGGGGATTGACGAATACCTGAAGCTGCCGCCGGACAAGTTGGGGATCAATCCGGAGTTGGCCGCGCTGTTGGAACCCAACAAGGACAAGATGCTGTTTGGCGCGCTGATTCTTCCCGAAATCAAGAAAAAGGGAATTATCAGCTTCGAGTTTTTTGGCGATTTCAGCAAATCCGACGCGTTTATCACATGCTCATATCTATTTGTCGATGAGCAGAAGGCGGTCGCCGCCAAACGAGCGTTTGACGCCACCATGCCGGGCCTCATTATGGCCCTCGACCAGAATGTTCCGGGTATATCCGGTTTGTTGGGCGATGCGATGACTGCCACGGTGGAAGGGAAAAACATGACCTTGACCTTGACCATGCCGGCTGAAAAAATCGACAAATTCATCGCTACTTTCGGTGCGGTGTTCAAGGCCAAAATGGCTGCCATGCAGGCGCAGGCCGCCATCAACGCCGCCGCGGCCGCCAAGGCGGCAGACAAAACGGCTCCTGTTGCGGATCAGGCGTCCGAATCGGCTCCGGCCACGGTGGAAACTCCGGCCACGCAGCCGGAAAAAGAAACGCCCGTCACCGAATAACCGGCGCGGGCGTCCGCAAAGCGGGAGGGTAGAGATTACTCTTCCGCTTTTTCTTTTGCAATAATCTCTTCCAACTGCGGCTCCAGATTGGCTGCCATGCGGTGGAATCCTAGGTCTGTCGGGTGCCAGCAGTCAACCATGCCTTCGGCGTAGTCCTCATCGCCCATCAGCTTGCCGCCGTCGATGAAGTAGATGTGCTTGTCGCCTTCGGCCTTGCGGCGTTCGTACTCGTCTTTCTGAAGTTTGAAACGGGTGCCGGCCGCACCGGGACGAGGATCTACCGCGGTGTCCGTCTCGAAGATGGCTTCCTCGGGGAAGCGGATGCGCGTCATGATGACTATCGGGGTGTCGGGGTGGGCTTTGCGCAGAATGTCGATGAACGGAGTCAGCGTTTCGGCCATTTTGCCGGCTTCGTTGGCCTCGTAGTCGATAATGTACATCGCCGGATCCTTGATGGTGGCGAGCAGTTCGGCCATCTCGGGTTCCCCCTTGCCGTTGCCGGAGAATCCGTAGTTGAGGAACTCACGGTTCATGCGGCGGCTCAGAATGTTGGTGAATACCATGCCGGGACGCGAGGCGCATCCGCCTTGCGTGATACTGGTGCCGTAGACCACGATCGGGCGCGGGTCGGCGAACGGTTTTGGCTTCTCCATTTTTGAGCCGGCCTGCAGACCGATCTCGACCTTTTCCACTCCGTCATAAAGCGGGAAATGGATTATAAAATCATGCATTTCGCCCTTCTTGCCGGCATGATTGAACATTTCCTTGCTGAAAGTGGCTTCGCCGATCGCGTGGGCGGAGGAGTTGACGAAACTGTAATGGCCGTCGGCGTTGGCAACATAGAGATCGAACCCGCTGCTGCCGGTCTGCGCCATATGGGGCATGAGCCCGTAGTTGGATACGGTGGCGCGGAGCAGCACCCTGGGAGAGTCGGTGCGGAAACGTATCTGGCCACCGGCGGTGTGCTTGCCGAGCCAGAGCACCGGACCGGGGATGTTCTGCTGGGGATTCCACGGCAGCCGGTTGTACTGCTTGTCGGCCTCTTTGGGCCAGTAAAAGCCGACCAGCTTGAACGGGGTGCCTTCACCCGGAACACTCCAGATGATATTGTTCTCGTCGGCGGTTTTTCCGGCGAGGTATTTGTCGACATCCAGAATCTTTGGCTCGGCACCGACGGCGGCGCCGCCGACGGCGGCAAGTGCCGCGAAAAGGAACAATTTTTTCATAGTGACTCCTTGGGTTTCAATCAATATAGGTCGTTAAGACGTTTTTTTCAAGTCGCCGGCTTGTGAAAAAACGCTTTGCATGGTAGATTAAACAAAAAGAGGTAAGACATGCTCGAAGAATTGAATCTGAAACGGCCGCTGGTGTTTTTTGACCTTGAGGCGACCGGAGTCGACCCGCTGCGCGACCGTATCGTGGAGATTTCCACCGTGAAGGTTCTGCCGGGCGGCGAATGCGAACAACCCTATTCGCGGCGGGTGAATCCGACCATTCCGATTCCGCCCGGAGCCACCGCGGTACACCATATAACCGACGCCGACGTGGCGGCCGCGCCGACGTTCACCCAGATCGCAGGCGGCCTGATGCGTTATCTGGATGACTGCGATCTGGCCGGTTACAACATCACCGGATACGACATTCCGCTTTTGTGCGAGGAGTTCAAACGCGCCGGGATGGCATTTTCGCTGGAAAACCGCCGGGTGGTGGATGCTTTCGCGATTTTCGTCAAGATGTTTCCGCGCACACTGACCGGGGCCTATAAGTTTTTCTGCGGCAAGGACCTCGATGACGCGCACAGCGCCGCCGCCGATACCGCCGCCACCTTGGAGGTGTTCGCGGGAGAACTTGCCAGATATCCGGAAATTCCGCGTGATCTTGATTTGCTTCATGAATTCTGCGACAACCGCGATCCCGACGCCATCGACGCCAACCGGCGCTTCAAGTTCGACGGCGCCGGCGTGCCGGTGGTCAATTTCGGCCGCTACAAGGGCCGTCCGTTGCGAGAAATAGCCGCCGATGAGCCCGGGTTCCTGAAGTGGGTCGTCAAGGGCGATTTCCCGGACGATGTGAAACAGGTGGCGCTTGACGCGTTGTGCGGTAAGTTTCCGGAACGCGCACCGCAGGAATAAATGCTTTTGCTCCGGGTTGTCCGGACATTACGGATCAGGCGTTTGCGTTGAGGGCTTCGAGCTTGCGTTCGCAATCGATCGCAATGATCGGCTCCAAAAGCAGGTCGAGGTCGCCTTCCATGATTATGGTAAGCGCGTAGCTGGTTACGTTGAAGCGATGGTCGGTAACCCGGTTCTGGGGGAAATTGTAGGTGCGAATGCGTTCCGAGCGGTCGCCGGTACCTACCTGAGAGCGCTTATCGGCGGCCTGCTTTTTCGCTTCCTCGTTCTGTTTTGCCTCCAGCAGCCGCGCGTAAAGGATCCGCAGCGCGATTTCCTTGTTGCGATGCTGGCTTTTCTCCTGCTGGCTGGCCACCGCGATGCCGGTCGGGATATGGGTGACGCGCACGGCGGAGTCGGTGGTGTTGACGCACTGTCCGCCGGGGCCGGATGAGCGGAAAACGTCGAAGCGCAGTTCTTCCGGCTTGATGTCCAGCTCAACCTCTTCCGCCTCCGGGAGAACCGAAACGGTAACGGTTGAGGTGTGGATGCGACCGGACGCCTCGGTGACCGGGATGCGCTGTACCCGGTGGACGCCGGATTCATATTTCATACGGGAATAAACCGCTTCTCCGGCAAATGAGACGGAGACGGTTTTTACGCCGCCCAGATCGCTGTCGGTCTGGTCGAGAATTTCGGTTTTCCAGCCGCGCTGTTCGGCGTAGCGCAGATAAAGCCTGAGCATTTCGGCGGTGAACAGAGAGGCTTCCTCGCCGCCGGCCGCCGGATGGATTTCCACGATGATGTTCTTATCGTCGTTCGGGTCCGGAGGCAGCAGAGCCAGTCTGATGTCTCGCTCGTAAATTTCAATGTTTTTTTCCAGGGACGCGATGTCGGTCTCGATCATCTCGCGCATATCCGGGTCTTCTTCGCCGGAGAGCATCTCACGGTTTTCATCGAGAGAGGCGATGGCGGCGATCCAGCCGTCGTAGTTGCCGAACAGCGTTTCCAGCCGGCGGTGTTCGCGCGAAACCCGTTTGAACTCCGCAACCTTGCCGTAAATGCCGGGATCGGCCAGCGCGGTTTCCAGTTCCTTGAATTTGCCGCGGAGGCTGCTTATGGGATCCGCGATGTCTTCTGGGGTCATGATCTTTGCCTCTGGTTAAAAAAAAAGCCCGCCGCTGATGCGCGACAGGCTTTTGCAGACTTGCTTACTTGTCGGAACTGTTGCTGCTGCCGACTTTGCCGTAGCGCTGGCGGAAACGCTCCACGCGCCCTGCGGTATCCACAAATTTCTGTTTGCCGGTGAAGAACGGGTGGCACTTGGCGCAGATGCCGACCTTGATTTCCGGACGGGTGGATTTAACTTCCCACACTTCGCCGCAAGCACAGATCACCTTGGCATCGCCGTAATTGGGATGGATGTTCTTTTTCATTTTTTTCCTGCCTTGAATATATGATTTTTATGTATTTTTCTGACTTCGAAACTACAATATACCGCCGATATCGCAATATTCAAGTTGCCGAACCGAATTTCCATCAAAAAAGGCCGCCCGGGATTGAAAAAAAATGGGGGAGTGCTACATTTGCTTATATGAATATCGAAAACATTCCCGAATATCGTTTCCGTCAGGACAGTTACGACACCCCGCCGGGGCGCCGCCGGGCGCTCATGGATCGGCTGTTGCTCAACAGCCGGGCTTATTTTTATTGGTGTAATTTCCTGATATTCGCCCAATCCGGCTGGTGTGCAAAACAGGGGCGCCTCGACGCGGCCAACCAAGTTCATTATTCGACCAAGAACATCGACTTGGTGGAAAGCTGTGGCGGCCGCATACATGTGCGCGGGCTGGACAACATAGACAAGCTTGAAGGCCGTCCGGCGGTGATTATCGGTAATCACATGAGCCTTCTGGAAACCGCGGTGCTCCACGCGATATTGCGCGGCCGCATTGAGTTTACCTTTGTCATCAAGGAATCCCTGCTGCATGTTCCGCTGTTCGGCCATATCATGCGCAGCCACAAGGCGATTCCGGTGGGACGTACCAATCCGAAGGAAGATTTCAAGCAGGTTATGGCGGGTGGCAAGGCCACGCTGGACGCCGGATGTTCGGTGATACTGTTTCCCCAGCACACCCGCAACACCGAGTTCAAACCCGACGAGTTCAACACCATCGGCGTTAAACTTGCCAAACACGCGGATGCTTTTGTGGTGCCGATGGCTCTGAAAACCGATTTTGTGCAGACTGGCAAATGGCTGCGCGACCTTGGCCCGATCGACCGCAGCAAAGATGTCTGGTTTGAATTCGGAGCTCCGTTCAAGGTCGAAGGCAACGGCAAGGAAGAGCATCGCAGAATCGTCGAATTCATCGAGACGCGGCTTGCCGCGTGGCAGAGCCGTTAAAATCTTGTATTTTAAGGAGATATTGCTATGAAGAAATGGTTGCTTCCCGTGATCGCGACGGCATTTATCGCAACAGGCTGCCGCAGTTACAACTCAAACGCTCCCACCGTTGAGCCGAGTCAGAAAGTCGAAATCGGCGAATGGGGTGCCCAGGCCGAGTATTATTTCGATGTCCGGGATCTTGACAAGGCGAAATCGGCCATAGAGGAATATGTCCGCAACAACAATGGCCGCATCGTATATGTTTCTCAGCAGGAAAATCAATATGTGATGAGCTTTGTTGTGTTAGCTGGGAAATTCAACCAGATCGACGATAAGCTGCTTAAAAACAGTTCACTTACCTATTATGTTCGCGCCGATCAGACTGATAACGGCAAGCCGAACGCAGAATATATCCAGGTTACGGTGGTAATGAACCGTACCCGTATTCCGGGCCCGTTGACGGTGGCCTTGTGGATTCCCGCAAAACTGCTCGAATCGCTGGTTTGGCTGAACTGATATGATCGAGTCGCAGCGAATTCCGCTTTGGGAAAGGAACCGTGTCGCCAACGGCGATTTTGAGCCGTTTCTGGAGATTTATCCTCCGGCCGGTTCCGAACCGCGTCCGGGGCTGTTGGTGATTCCAGGCGGCGGCTATTTGAACATTTCTGAGTTCGAAGGGCGTCCGGTGGCCGAAAGATTCATGGAGCTGGGGTTTCAGCCGGCGGTGCTGCATTACCGCCGTGATCCGCGCTTCTATCCCGATCCGCAGCTTGACGCGCTTCGCGCCGTACAAATGATGCGGTTGATCGGCGAACGCGGCGGCATTATTCCGGACAAGGTGGCGGTGATGGGGTTCTCCGCCGGAGGCCATTTGGCCGCCTCCACCGGCACGCTGGCCGACGCGATCGAAGTGGTTGCCAACGACGCCGCCGACGCGATGAACCCGCGCCCTGACGCGATGGTGTTGTGCTACGCGGTCATCTCCGCCGAACTTCAGCCTGACTCGTTCCGGCATCTCACCGGCGGAAATCCGGAGCAGTGCAAATATCTCAGTCTGGAAAACCGGGTGGATGAGAACACTCCGCCGGCGTTTATGTGGCATACCGCGGAAGACAAGGTGGTTCCGCTGGAAAACGCACTGGTGTTTGCCGAGGCGATGAAACGGCATGGCCGTCCGCTGGAGATGCATGTGTTTCCGGAAGGGCATCACGGCATCAACCTGGCCGAAGGCTTTTCCGCCGTGATATGGCCGGAGCTGGCCGCTGCGTTTCTGAAACGCGTGTTGGCCTGAAGCATTGCTTTTTTGTGAAAAGGTGCTATTTTATTTTCCTTACAGTAAAAAGCTAAGGGAACATTATGCGTAAAGAATTTCTGCCGTTCACCCGGCCGTGCGTAAATGACGATGACGTAGCCGCGGTGGTCAAGGTTCTGCGTTCCGGCTGGTTGACCAACGGCCCCCTGAATGTCGATTTCGAACAGAAGGTCTGCGAATATACCGGCAACCGGGCGGCGGTGGCGCTGGCCAGCGAAACTGCCGCGATGCATCTGCTGACAAAGATAATGGATCTCAAGCCGGGCGACGAGGTGATCACGTCTTCGCTGACCTGGGTATCGATGGTGAACATGGCCGTTCTGGCCGGGGCCACACCGGTGTTTGCCGAGATCGACCGCGATACCTTGATGGTCACCCCCGAGTCGGTGGCCGCCTGCATCACTCCGCGAACCAAATTGATCGTTCCGGTGCACTACGCCGGAGCCCCGTTCGATATCGACGGCATCCGCCGGGTGGCCAACGGCATCCCGGTGGTGGAGGACGCCGCGCACGCGCTCGGCGCCTCTTACAAAGGCCGCCGGGTCGGCAGCGAGGGGACGGCGCTCTTATCGTTCCACGCCATCAAGAACATAACCACCGGCGAAGGCGGCATGGTGGTTTCGGACGATGAAAAACTTATCGCCGATTTCCGGCGCTGGAAGTTCCACGGCATCGTGGTTGACGCGTTCGATCGTGAGAATCGCGGCCGCGCGCCGCAGGCCGAGGTATTCTATCCCGGTTTCAAGTACAACCTGACCGATATGTCGGCCGCGCTCGGAGTCAGCCAGCTTGCCCGCATAGACGCAATCAACGCCAAACGGCGCGAACTGGCCATGCTTTACCGCGAATTGCTCAAGGACGTCGATGAGGTTGCTCCGCTTGCTGATCCCACCGGCTACGAGTTCGAACATGCCTGGCATTTGTTCATCGTCAGGGTACTTTCGGATCGGGTCGGGCGTGATGAGTTCATGAAAAAGATGAAGGAGCGCAACATCGGCACCGGTTTGCATTTCCGCTGTGCCCACCTCCAGAAATTTTACCGCGAGACCATGAATTTCCGTCCCGGCATGTTGCCGGCCACCGAGTTCAACTCCGACCGCATCTGCTCGCTGCCGCTGTTCCCGGATATGACCGGGGACGACGTGCATGACGTGGTTGAGGCGATAAAAGAGGTTCTGACTTAGCAAATGGGCTTTTCCAACTTCAGCAGTGCCGAAGACAATCGTCCGCGTTTCGGTGCGGAGGCTTTGCTGTATCTGGTTTCCATAGCCGCGGTGTTCATGTTTTCCGGTACCCGGGCGCTGTTCGGCAGTGAAAACCGCTGGGCCGAGGCGGTGCGTGAGATGCTGACCAACGGCGATATTTTTCACCCCTGCCTCAACGGTGTCGTCTATTTCGATAAACCCATTCTCAGCTACTGGCTTATCTATGGTTCAGCCCGGCTGTTCGGCGGTCTTGATGAATGGGTGCTTCGTTTGCCGTCGGCGCTGTTTGCGCTGGTGGCGGTATGGGCGATGGTGCGTCTGGGCAGAAAATTGTTCGGTCAGGCGGAGGGCATTCTCGGCGGCTGGCTGCTGATTTCGTGTTACGGGTTTCTGTGGTGGAGCCGCAGTGCCGAGGCAGATATCGAGAATACCGCGGTGATACTGCTGGCGGTGGTGTGGTTTCTGCATTGTCGCGACCATGCCGGTTTCCGGCACTATCTGCTGTTTTATCTGATTATCTTCATAGGCGCCTTGTTCAAGGGACTGCCGGCGGTGGTCGTGCCGCTGCTGGCGGCGGGGGCGTTTACGCTAACCGGCGGCAGGGAGGCGATATTCCGCCAGTTGAATTGGCGGCAGTTGCCGGCGCTGGCGATAGGAGCCGGTGCGTTCTTTGGAATATTATATTTTGTCAACACCCGTCCGCTGGCGCAAGGGTGTATGTGGCCGTCCGGCCAGCTTTCGGCGCTGGAACTGGTATGGCGGGAGAATATCGTGCGCGCATTTGCCGCGTTTGACCATGAGGGCGGATTATTCATATACACCTATGAACTGCCGCGGTTGCTGCTGCCGTGGTCGCCGTTCTTTGTGCTGGCGCTGGGGTGGAGTGTCTTGCGCTGGAAAACGCTGTCCGCCGTCGAACGCGGACTGGTGCTTACGGTGGTGCTGATTTTTGCGGCGTTTACAGCGTCGGAGTCCCGCCGCTGGTATTACATTCTGCCGATTGCGCCGTTTGCGTTGATGCTTACCGCCCGCTGGCTGATGGTGTGCGGCTGTCGGCAGAAATGGATGACTTTGATTTGTAGCGCAATACGCCTTGTCGGCACTGTCGCGGCGTCGCTGGCGGTGTTGAGTCTGCTGGGGTGGTCGCTGTGGCCGAGGCTGTTCGGATTCGAGCCGCCGGTGGCGCTGTTGCTGTCGGTTCCGGCGGCGGGGCTGATAATGTTGGCGGTGCTGGTATGGGACGAGCGTGGTCGCGCAAGTCTGTCGGCGCGATTTGGGCTGCCCGACAAATTCTGCGCTCCGCTTCTGGTTTGCGCCATTGCGTCGATTACTGCGATTTCGGCGGTGGTTCCGGCCACCGATGCGTTCCGCACCACCCGGCCGTTTTTGTATCAATTGCGTGGTGAGCTGGATCGGGTTCTTGACGAGCGCGTGATAATGTACGCGCCGGAAGCGAACTGCGAGGTCTTGTATTACCTGAATTTTCCGGCTCCGATGACGGTGGTGGTGAGCGCTAAGGACCCGGCGGTCGGCGCCGCGGCGCTGCACGATGAACTGCGGGATCTTGCGGTTTACGATGGTACGATCTATCTGCTGTCCTATCCGCGCTATTTCAATAAACTTGCCGGGCAACGGCTGCCGGGCCTGCCGGAAGCGCGTTTTGCGCATGGCGATCTTGAAGAACCGCTTCTCCGATACAACGATTCGGACTCCAAGAAGTTGCGGATTTGGAAAATCGAACCGTCCGAGATCCGGAAATATTTTGAAAATGAAAAAGGAGCAAACCAATAGATGAATACAATCAAGCGCATTGAAGAAATCCGCAGTTTCAGTGTGGTGGTGCCGGTATATAACGAATCCGGCTGCCTTCAGGAACTGATCGACCGCACGCTTGCCGCGTGCCGCGGCTGCAAATTGCCGTTTGAACTGCTGCTGATCGACGACGGCAGCCGCGACAACTCCGCCGAGATCATGACCGCCGCCGCCACCGCCAACCCCGAGGTGGTTGCGATCATACTGAACCGCAACTACGGTCAGCACTCCGCTATCATGGCCGGGTTTTCACAGGTCACCGGCGACCTGATCATCACCATCGACGCCGATTTGCAGAATCCGCCCGAGGAGATACCTAAACTGATCGAAGCCGCCAACGACGGCAACGACGTGGTCGGTACCGTCCGCCAGGATCGCAAGGACACGCTGTTCCGCCGCTGGGCCAGCAAACTAATCAATGGTGTAACCAAACAGGCCACCGGAGTCAATATGCACGACTACGGCTGTATGCTGCGCGCCTACCGCCGTCATATTGTGGAGGCGATGCTTCAGTGTCGCGAGACCAGCACCTTCATCCCGGTGCTTGGCAACAGTTTCGCGCGCAAGACCTGCGAAATTCCGGTGAAACATTGCGAACGCGCGGTGGGGGATTCCAAATACTCGCTGTTCAAGCTGATAAACCTCCAGTTCAATCTGCTCACCTGCATGACCACGCTGCCGCTGCGGCTGCTGTTCTATTTGGGCGGACTCTCCGCCGTCTTCGGGTTCCTGCTCGCGGTGATTATGATTGTATTGCGGTTTGTGCTGCCCGAAGGCGACAAATGGAGCGGCAACGGCGTATTCACACTTTTCTCGATCGCGTTCATGTTCATCGGCGTACTGTTGATCGGCATGGGGCTGCAGGGCGAGTATATCGCAAGAATCTACAACGATGTGCGCCAGCGCCCGCCGTATTTCATTGAACGGGTCGTGCGCAAAAACGGCAACGAGTAGTTAGTGATGGGCGGGTTCTTCCTGGTCAGCGGCAACGACGAGTTCGCGATCAAGGCGCGGGCGCGCGAGCATATCGCAAAGCTCTGTGGAGCCGATTTCGAACAATGTCCGGACCTTGAGTCCATCCGCGGAGATGCGGACGATGTTTCGCCCGCCGCCGTGCTTGCCGCTTTCGCCGACGCGATGGCAACCCCGCCGTTTCTCAGTCCGCGCAAGGTGGTGTGGCTGCGCCATTTCAATGCGTTTCCGGCCGCCTGCGACGCGGCCGGTGATTCGCTGGCCGCCGCCGCGACCCGGGTGGCGGAGTTTTTCAAGAAGCCGCTGCCGGACGATCTGTTCGTAGTTATGGACGGCCCCGATCTGGACCAGCGCAAATCTTTCAGCAAGCAGCTCAAGCAGGTCGAGGGAGCGGTGGTCGACTTTTACAAGAAGGCCGACCTTGCCGATCGCGACTATTCCCGCACCCAAGCCGAGAAATTGTCCGCGCTTGCCCGAAAATACCGCAAGCAGCTGCCGCCGGACGCGCTGGAGTATCTCGCCAATGCGGTGGGATCGGATTCCGGGCGGATGCTTTCCGAGTTTGAAAAACTGGTAACTTACGCCGGTGACGACAAGGTCATAACTCTGGAGGCGTGCCGCGCGGTGGTCAGTCGTACTCCCGAGGCGTTGGCCTGGGAATTCGCCAATGCGATCGCTTCCGGCGACCCGGCGCTGGCATTGTCCGCCGCCGACAATGCGATAGAATCAATGAACCTCGGCAAGACCTCCGGCAACTGCGAAATGGCGCTTATATCCCAGGCGGCGCGTGCCTTCCGGGACATTATGGATACCCATATCGCCGCCGCCGAACTGCGGCTGCCGTCGAGCGTCGGCCGCAACTATTTCTACGATGTTCCGCAGGATATGAAGACGCGCTTCCCGGACAATATCCTGCTTAAGGTTCATCCGTTCCGCGCGTTCAAGATGGTGGAGACGGCCGGCCGTTTTCCGGCCGAACGCATAGCTCCGGCCATGCGCGCGCTGCTGGAGGCCAACCGCAAGCTGGTCTCCACTTCGGAAGACCCGCGCATGGTGGTGGAAGCCATGATTGTTAAGATATGCGGTTGAGCTATTTGTTTACCGAGTAGCTGGCATACGCATTTACGGTGATGGTCTTGGTGCGGTCGCCGGTCACTTCGATATTTTGAGCCGGAGACGAGCACAGCGTACCGATCTTGAAGCCGCCGGCGGCGGCGATTTTTTCGGCTTTTTCCAGGGCGTTGGCACTGGCTGCGGCCAACAGCTGCGAATACAGCTTTTCCGAATCGGAGCAACTATAGCTTAGCGGAAAAACTTCCACCTCGACGCCTTGAGACATCAACTGCTGCGGCTGCAGGCGGCCGTATTCGGCGAGATCGATATTCCTGGTGGTCACGGTGAAGCGCTGAACCAGCGAGTATCCCTCGATCTGATTGGTGATATAGCCATTGGAGCTTCGGGCGTAAATGGGAGAACATTCCACCGCCGAGGAATCGATGTCGCCTGGGGTGAAGCCCAGCGTATACATCATGTCGAGCGCCTGCGCGCAGTCGTGCTGCAGGTCGTTGTACAGCTTGCCAAGTCCGGAATGGCCGCTGCGTTTCACCGCGAAGCCGAACCTGGCGGTGTCCGCCTGTATTTCGGTTGCGGCGGTACCTTGCACCGAGATGGTGTTCTCGCCATCTTTGAGGTTGATGTTCATATTGGCCAATAGCGCGGCGGCGGTCACCACCGCGGCGGCGACGATTGCGAAACAGAGAATGATGACTTTATTGTTCATGATTGCGCCTTAACGGGTTGAAAATTCCTGAGCCACGACGACCTTGATGACTTTTTCCGGAGTGGAGGTGTCATATACGCCGTAATCGTTCATTTCGGAGGAGGCGGGGCAGTTGATCTGAATCACTCCGAGCCGGGATGATAAAAGTTCCTTGAGTTCGGCTCCCCCGGCCTGCGCCATCTCGCGGGCGCGGGCCGCGGCCGACTTGCTGGCGGCCGCGGTCAGTTCCAGCTTATACTGTTCGGGGTTGCTGATGAAATATTCCGGAGAGGAAACGTCGATTTGAATACCGTCCTTCATCAGTTCGTTCAGTTTGCGGTAATTGCCGCTGATGACGGTCACATTGCGACTGCATACCCGGATGTTCTGCGATAGATCATAATAGAGGAAATCATTGGTCGGAGAGCCGTTGACGAAGCGGAAGACCTTGTTGTAACGGATGCCGCCGACGGTGATTTCAGCTTCGGTAAAACCGAACTCGCCGAGCAGTTTCAAAACCCGGTCGATGTTGCCGGTGATCCGGCCGTATCCGCGCTTCAGGTCGGAGTCCTGATCGTTGACGGTGACGGAGAAACTGCCCATGTCGCTCATTACGGTTCGTTCGGCGTAACCTTTTGCCGTTATGGTGGTTTCGCGTTGAACTTTTACCAGGAACTTGCTCAGCAGCCAGGCCGATGCGACCATGGCCGCCGCCAGTGCCACGCTGCTTGTCACCAGCAGTATGGTGCGGTTTACGGGGACGTTGGACAACTTCATTTTTCTCCTTTGGAAATTGGGAATTGGGGGATGGAATATAATATCACCGCGCATACGGATTTCAAGCCTCGGAATGCAAAAAAGACAATCGGGTTTTGACTGCGCCGGATTGGGGTGATATATTAATAGGTCGTGTTTCGACGAAAGGACCGCTTATGTTCAAAACTCTGATTCGCCCGGCGATGATATTCATACCGTTCGTCCTTGGCGTCTTGTTGCCGAAGGCCCATTTGCTGAACGGCGAACCGTTCAACGCGGTGCGTTGGAGCCTGGTGGTAATGGTGTTTCTTTCAAGCCTCCAGATAAGGTTTTCCGATCTTCGGCCGCGTCGCGAGCATTGGATATTGCTGGGCGTCAACGTACTGATGGGGCTTATCCCGTACTTTTTGCTGAACAACCTGCTGCCCGGGCATCAGATGTTGGCACTGGCGGCGTTCTTCGTCGGTATCACCCCCACCGCCACCGCCGCGCCGGTGGTGATCGCGTTTCTT
Organism: Victivallaceae bacterium; assembly: GCA_034926605.1. Lineage (GTDB taxonomy): Bacteria > Verrucomicrobiota > Lentisphaeria > Victivallales > Victivallaceae > CALXXL01. Next base: position 37,179 of record JAYFQV010000001.1, on the reverse strand, counting down.
AACGGCCGTATCGGTTTTGCGCTTACGGGGTTCACCATCAGCAACGTATTCATATCGATCTTCCTGCTGGGACTGCTTCCTATGGTGACCGGCAACCTGACGCTCGGTTTTATCGGCAATGTGGCGGTGACGCTGGCGGAGGTCATCGCGCTGCCGTTTGCGTTGTCTCTGGCGGTGCGCAAATTGTATCCCAGGGCCCGCGAATGGCCGAAACATTGCAAGACATTCTCGTTTTCTCTATGGTCGTTCACGTTGTTTGTGATAGCGGCGGTGGCACGGCAGCATTTCATCGATCATCCGAACGAATCCCTGTTCGAAGTGCTGGCGATCGGCGGTATTTCGCTGGCGATCTGCATAGCGAATTTCTCGATCGGCCGGGCTCTGGCGCCGCGTCGGTATTCGCGGGAATCAAGTCAACTGCTGGGCCAGAAGAATACCACGTTTTCCATGTATCTGGCGCTGCATTACGCCGGTGCGCTGGTGGCGATGGGGCCGATATTCTATGTACTGTGGCACAATTGCTGGAATGCCTGGCAGATGTACAGTTATGACCGCCGTCGTGCCATTCGGAAAGCGCGCAGCCGCGGGCGCTGATCGCGGACGATCAAGATTGGACGGGTTGAAATCCGGCGACGGATGCTGTATTGTTTAAAAACATTGCCAAAGGAGAGGAAGGATGAAGAAAATTCTGCTGCTGTCTGCCGTGCTTCTGCTTGCCGCGGGTTGCGCCACCGCGCCGGACAAGATTGATTATGCCGACAAGTCCAACTGGGTGATCCGCGACGGCGGTACGCCCAACGCTTCTTTTGATTTGTTCTATATTTACCCGACGTTGGTCGCCGATCCCGACAAGGCGCTGATGGACTGGCCGGAAGGCTCGGCTGTCCGGGCCAAGACCGAGGGATTCGCCGCGGCGCAAACCGGCATCTTTGCGCCGGACGCGCGGGTGTTCGCGCCGTTTGTGCGTCAGCTGGAATTCATCCGCTGCATCCCGCTTCTGGAAAATCCGGACGTCCCGCGCCGGGACACCGAACTGGTGACCGGGATAAACGACACCAAACAGGCGTTTCTCTATTATCTTGAAAACTACAATAAGGACGGTCGTCCGTTCGTGCTGTTCGGCCACAGCCAGGGTGCGATGGATTTGTACGAAATGCTGGTTTCGACTCCGGAGATCACCTCAAGCCGCGGCTTCGTGGCGGCATACCTTGTCGGTCTGCCGCATCTCACCGCCGAAAAACTGCAAAGCGATTTTGTCGGGCGCGACATCGCCGCCGCCACCGGCGCTGACGACACCGGGGCGATCATAATCTGGAACACCCAAAACGCCGAAGCCGGGCCGTCGGCATTCGCCACTCCCGGCGGCGCCTGCATTAACCCTCTTAACTGGAAAACGGACGGCACTCCGGCCGATGCGTCTGAAAATGTCGGATCGCTTTTCTATGACTACCGCGACGGTTCCAGCCGGACGGCCGAGCATTTCTGCGGGGCACGCGTTGATCCGGCCAAGGGCGCTCTGATCGTCGATTTGCCTTCCAACAGCCAATGGGACGGCAACGGCAAGATGGGGCCCGGCATATTCCATATCAACGACGTATGGTTTTTTGCGGAAAACATGCATCGCAACGCTGTCAACCGGGTCGGCATCTGGAAAAAACAGCACGATAAATAGGCCGGCAGACCGGCGTTTTGCGGCCCCGCTTGGCGGGGCTTTTTTTTTTTGTCTGGGTTCATCGGGTTGACAGGACTCCTTTCGGTTGTTTGTCGGCAACTTATACAGGAAAGGAGTTGACCATGACACGTGATTATTCGGTTGGGCACATTCTCGGCTTGAAGCTGGCGGGAGTGGAGCTCGGCCTCAAGACGCCGCCGGAATTTTCGGGCTGTCCGTCCGAGGTCCTCCAGCGGCTTTATAACGGATTGGGGCCGGACCGGTTTCCGGCCTGGCTGCGCAAACTTATCACCAAGCTGCTCGCCATGTTCGAGCCACCGGCGCTTGTTCACGACTGGGAGTATGTCTTTATGCCCAAGACATATCTGGCTTTCACCGCAGCCAATCTGCGCTTTGCCGCAAACTGCCTGCTGACGGCACTGGACGCCTATGGCGGGTGCCGCATGGTACGTGAGGCGGCCTGCGGACTTTTTCTGGCGCTCCTATGCCAGCTGTTCGGCTGGCACGGCTACAAGATTGCAACCCTGCCAAAATAAGGAGGCATTATGCGTAAATATTCATTCATCATGGCGGTCGTGCTCGCGGCCGCGGCATTTGCCGGCTGCACCGGCACCGGAACCACCATAACCGAATATAATTCGGAGGGAAGGGTGGTCAAGGTAACCCAGACCAGTGAGAGCGTGGTTTCCAGTGTGGTGGCGTCCACCAAAGACAAGATCGTGGCGGTTTACGACAACAGTTTTCTGGCCTATGTGTCGGCCAGCACCGCCACCACCGAAGATCCGACACCGCATGTCAAGTTCGGCATCGGTCAGGCCGACAAAGGCATGCTGACCATGCCCAAGGAGTGCGATCAGCAGTACGCCTCCAAGATCATCGAGGCGATGCGCGCAGGTGAGATCGCGGTTTCCGCTTCCGGCGTGAGCTATGGCAGCAAGGCCGCCGACTCTACCGAAAACTCCGCCGCGACGGAATAGGATTCACCTCGGAACGCCTTTTGACCGAACCCGCCGGGCAATGCGCTCCGGCGGGTTGTATATTTTTACAGCGCGGTTATATTATTGTTTTTCTGAAACTGGAAATCACAGCCCATATGAATACGAACGAAAATGATTTCATCTTTCGCCCGGCCGCCTCTGGCGATGTGACGGCTATACTGGCGCTCTATCGGGGACTGGCGGAGTACATGGAGCGACGACTACCCGGCGTTTGAGCATGTATCCGGCGATCTTGCCGTTCATGGCCTTTATTGCCTGTGTTTGGGCGATACGATTGCGGCGGCCGGCACGGTGCGTCGCTGGCCGGAGCATGATGCGGTGGCGAAGTGGACATTCAGGCATCCCGCCGATCTGTTCCGTCTGGGGGTATCATGCGAATTTCAGAGACGTGGACTCGGTGCGTTGATGCTGAACCACCTGATCGGCGAGGCCCGTCGGCGCGGCTTCGACGGCTTGCGGCTGCTGGTGGGCGAGAACAACGTTCCCGCGTTGCGGCTCTACGAACACGCCGGAGCCCGATGCGTCGGCCGCTGGACCGGATACGGCGTCAACTGGCTGTGCTGCGAGATTTCCTATCAGATGCAGTAGTCGAACGGGGCATCCGAAGAGTTGTGGGCACGGCAGTGTTCGAGGATTTCCTGGAGCGTGACCTTGGCCATCGCGGTGCGGATTTCAGCGTTGACCCGGTTCCATATTTCTCTGGCTGCGCAATTTTCGTGGCGCCCGCATTTTGCGGGGGCCGTCACGCAATCGACAATGGAAAGCGGGCCTTCCATTGCTTCCACTATGTCCAGCAGCGTGACCAGCGCCGGTTCGCGATTCAGGCGGAACCCGCCCTTGGCACCGCGTATCGAGCGAACCATCCCGGCGCGGCGCAGGGCGATTATCAGGCGGCTGATATATTTTTCGGATATCTGCTGAGATTGCGCGATGTCGCGGATAAGACGCGGCGTGCCGCTTTCATTCAGCGCCAAGTCCAGCATTATCCTCAGCCCGTAGCGCCCCTTGGTCGATATCTTCATCTCCGATCCTTTTTTTGTGTAATATGCCACGGCGCAGGCCTCTTTCAAGCCGCATACCGGGGCACAATCATCATAACAACATCATTTGAGCGAGTCGACGAATTTCTCCAGCTCCGGGAGGTATTCACCGCCGGCCACCACTTCGCCGTGATCGGCGCCCGATACCGGAACGAACCGGCTGCCGGGGGCCGCCTCGCTCAGCGTTTTGCCGTGAGATAATGGGATCACGTGGTCGGCGGTACCATGGAATATCAGTATCGGGCATCTTACCTTGCGAATGCGGTCGATGTTCGGGAAACGGTCTATTGGCAGAGTGAACGGCAGCACCACTCTGATCGTCGATGTGAACGGCGATTCCAAAACCAGCCCGCCGACCGGATATTTTTCGGCCAGATAGCACGCCGGCCCCGATCCTACCGAGAAGCCGTACACCACCATCTTCCGCGGGGGGATGCCTTGAGTTTCGATCAGGAAACGGTAGGCGGTTTCGATGTCGCGGTAGCACTCTTTTTCGCCGGGACTGCCGGTACTGGCTCCGTATCCTTCGTAGTCGTAGACGAGCACTCCGCAGCCGGGCGGAACCAGCGGCAACACGGTGGACAAGTCCTCCGCGTTGCCGTGCGAGTACAGAAAAACAAAGTCACGCTTGCCCGGCGGCGTGTATATTGCCGCGATTTTCTCATCGGTTCCGGCCACCGGCAGCATAACGATGCGCGGATCCCGCTTTTTGGCGGGAGCCGGCGGGTGAAATATGAAACTGTCGACGCACGCTCCCATCATAACCACAGTCACTGCGAGCAGGATGCCCACCCTGATCAGCATGCGGCGCCACGGATGGTCGCCGTCGGTTTCATGCAGCAGGGCGATGCGTTTCCAGTTCATTTTAAGAAGTTGTGGCAAACCATTCCGTCACGCAGTTTCGGTTCGAACCAGGTCGACTTGGGCGGCATGATCTCGCCGGCGTCGGCGATGGCCATGAGCTGGTCGAGCGTGGTCGGGAACATCGCGAACGCCACCTTGTGGCTGCCGGAATTGACCAGTTTTTCAAGTTCGCCAAGGCCGCGGATGCCGCCGACGAAATCAATGTCGGCGCTGGTGCGCGGGTCGGCGATGCCCAGCAACGGAGCCAGCACGTTGTCCTGAAGGATCGAAACGTCGAGCGAACCGATCACGCCGAGGCAGGATGTATCGAATTTAGGCGTCAGCATATACCATCCGCCGCCGAGATACATGCCGAACTGGCCGGGTTTTGACGGTTCGGCGCGCTCGCTGCGCTCTTCGATGTCGAACTTCTCGGCAAGTTTGTCGATGAAGCCGCGGGGAGTGCAGCCGTTGAGGGTTTTAACTGCGCGGTTGTAAGGCAGTATCCGCAGTTGCGAGGCCGGGAAGGTGGCGGCCAGGAAGAAGTTGTAATCTTCTTCGCCGGTGTGGTTCGGGTTGTGCGGGGCACACTCCATCATGGTGCGGGCGGCGGCGGCGCTGCGGTGATGGCCGTCGGCGATATACATCACCGGTACCGACTTGAACAGCCTGGCAAGTTCCGCGGTCGTTTTCGGCGGGGTGCGGTAAAGGGTGTGGCGGATACCGTCGGGACTGGTGAAGTCGCAATACGGCGTCGCGGTCATGGCTTCGGCCACCGCTTCGTCGATTGCCGGAACGTCGCGATAGGTGAAGAAAGCCGGACCGGTATGGGAGCGCAGCGTCATCACATGGCGGGTGCGGTCGTCCTCCTTGTCCTTGCGGGTCTTCTCATGTTTCTTGATGATATTGTTGCGGTATTCCTCGGCGCTGGCGGCGCCGAAAACGCCGGTCTGCACATGATTACCCATCTGGAGGCGGTAGATGTAGTAGGCAGGTTTTCCGTCCTGAATCAGCGGGACGGCGGCGGTAAGCCGTTCCAGCGCAATTCTGGCCTGCTCGTAAACCTTGTCGTCGTGCAGGTCGATCCCCGGTTCGAGGTCGATCTCCGGGCGCGAGACGTGCAGAAAACTGAACGGGTTGCCGGCGGCCAGCGCCGCGGCTTCGGCGGTGTTCACCACATCATACGGAACCGCCGCAACCTGCTCGGCGCGCTCCGCGGCCGGCAGGACTCCTTTGAATGCTCTGAAGTCCATGAGAAAATCCTCCTATTTCACAGTTCCGACAATGTCGGCTACTTTTGCGATATTATGGCGGTCGAGATAGTCGGCTATGCCGCGCAATACTTTCAACGGTGCGTAAGGATCGGCAAATATCGCGGTGCCCACCGCGATCGCCGAAGCTCCGGCCAGCAGAAATTCCACCGCGTCGGTGCCGGTGGTGATGCCGCCCATGCCGATCACCGGGATCTTGACCGCGCGTGCGGCCTCGTAAACCATGCGCAGCGCCACCGGTTTGATGGCGGGGCCGCTGAGTCCGCCGGTGCGGTTGGCCAGCTTGAAACAGCCCCTTTCGGCATCGATGGCCATGCCGGTCAGGGTGTTGATCAGACTTATGATGTCGCTTCCGGCGGCCTCCACCGCGCGGGCGCAGTCGGCAATGCTGGTGACGTTGGGGCTGAGCTTGGTTATCAGCGGCAGTCCGGTTGCGGCACGCACGGCTTTGACCACTTCGGCGGCCCGCGCCGGGTCGGTACCGAATGCAATGCCGCCGGACTTGACGTTGGGACAGGAGATGTTGATTTCCAGCGCGGCGATGCCGTCACGCTCGGCGTCGAGCCTGGAAGCCACCTCCCGGTAGTCATCGATGGTCTTGCCCCAAATGTTCACGATCACGGTGGCGCCGGTGGTGCGCAGAAACGGCATGTATTCTTTGCCGTGTAGAAACTTATCCACGCCCGGGCCCTGCAGGCCGATCGCGTTCAGCATGCCGGAGGCGGTCTCCGCCACCCGGGGGGTGGGGTTGCCGTGGTTCGGGAACGGGGCGATGCCTTTCACCACCACTGCGCCGAGTTCGGCTATGTCGTAGAACTTATGATATTCGAAGCCGTATCCGAAAGTGCCGGAAGCGGTCATCACCGGATTTTTTAGGGTCAGGGGGCCGAGTTTGGTGGTAAGGTCTGCCATTTTTATTCGGCCTCCATGTAAATGTCCGCCGCCTTGAACACCGGGCCTTCCGAACAGGTGCGCGCGTAGCGGAAGCCGTCCGGGTTGGACGGGTCGCGCAGTTTTACCACGCAGGCGAAGCAGGCGCCCACGCCGCAGCACATCAGATGATCCATGCTGACTTCCGAGTCGTCGTAACCGGAGGCGTTCAGGATTTTCGCCAGCGCGATCAGCATCGGCCCGGGGCCGCAACCGTAAAAGCGCAGTTTTTTGCCTTTATGCGCCGCAATGAGCTCCGGCAGAAGTTCGGTGACGCGGCCTTTGTGTCCGAGCGATCCGTCGTCGGTGGCGATTCTGACCTCGAATCCGGCGGTGCGATATGCATCCTCTAGAAGGATGTCGTCCCGGGTTCGCGCGCCGAGCAGCAGCGCACCGCCGTGTTGGGCGTGCTTGGTCAGCATGTACATGGCGGCGGAACCGTAGCCGCCGGCGACCGCCACCGGAAACTCGTCATCCGCAGGGAGGGTGTACGGGCGGCCCAGCGGTCCGAGCAGGTCGCACAGAGTGCCCGGCACGAGTGTGCTCAGCACCCTGGTTCCGGCACCGACGACCTTGTAGATGACTTCAAGTTCGCCCGACGACGGCGAAGCGTTGCAGATGCTGAATGGCCGCCGGAGGATATGTTCCTCCATGTTGGCGATTTTGACATGAACGAAGCTGCCGGGCATCGCTGCCGGGCAGATTTCCGGAGCGTAAAATACGACTTTGTAATAGTCTCCGGTAAGATTGACGTTGGAAAGAATAATTCCGGACTGCATCGGTGCCAGACTCCCTCGGTTGTTGTAGTTATAATATACAGCCGGAACGCAGATTATCAAGGAACAACTCGAAGATCACCAGCGAAAACAGATTCCGGCTTTCATCGGCCCGACCGGAGAGATGACGCCGCCAGAGCCCGTCGATTCCGGTTCGGGTGAAGAATCCTTCTTTCACCATGGCGCCGTTCAAGATGCGTTCCTCCGCCTTCGCACGCCACGCGGTGCGAAGCAGGTCGGCCACCGGCACGCCGAATCCGCGTTTTTTTCCGGCCAGAACTTCCGGTGCCACCAGATCGGCGAATGCTTTGCGCAACACGATCTTGCGTCCTCGTCCGCACTGCTTGAACCGCCACGGCATCCGGCAGGCCAGTTCGGCCACATCGAAATCAAGAAAAGGGCTGCGCACTTCCTGCGCGCTGCGCATGGAGGCGATGTCCACCTTGGTCAGCACGTCTCCCGGCAGATAGGTCAGCAGGTCGAGTTCGGAGGCCCGCTCCGGGAAACTTCCGGCGGATAGCAGCGGGTTGCAGCGCAACAATATTTCGGCGGGGTCGGACGGCGCGGCGGAGAGCAGTGCGTCGCCCATGGCTTCGCGCAGACTGCCGAGCCGGTCCTGCGACGCCAAACTCCAGTAGGCGCGGTCTTCCGGTGCGGCGAGCGCCGCCGAAAAACGCCGCAACCGGCCGGCCGGGGTGCGTTCCCGCCCGTCTGGCCCGCAGCGCAGCCACAGGCGCGCCGCCGGAGCCAGGCCGCGCAGCCGCCTGACCATTTCCAGCGCCACATAGCGCTCATAGCCGCCGAAAAGCTCATCCGCGCCATCTCCCGACAACGTTACGGTAAGCCCCATTTCCCGGGTGAGACGACTGAGTTCGTAGCACGGCAGCATCGAGGCGTCGGCGAACGGCTGGCCATAGAATGCCGCAACTTTCTCCAGCAGCGAAAAATCGTCGAAATTCAGCCGGAATATCCGGTTTTCAACCCGCCCGGGGTAGCGTTGGCGCAGAAAGTCGGCGGTGATGCCGATATTGCGGGTTTCATCGTATTCGGGGCGATCGAACCCCACCGAGCTGAAAGCCACCGGTCTGTCGGTGTTTTCAAGCATTAACGCCGCTATGATCGCCGAGTCCAGCCCGCCGGATAGAAATCCGCCGAGCGGCACCTCCGATTCCAAGCGGCGCGCCACCGCCGCCGACAGGGTGCTGCGCAGTTCGTCCGCCGCCTCGTCCGCCGTCATGCCGCTTTTTTGCGAGAAATCGGCTCGCCAGTAACGGCGGCAGCGCAGCTCCCGGCGGTCGAGGTCGAAGCGCAGCAGATGCGCCGGAAGCAACCGCCGTATCCCCAGAAACACCGTCTCGGGCGGCGGGATGTACTGCAGCGCAAAAAAATTGTGTACCGCCTTGATATCCAGTGCGTGGCGATTGTCGCGCAAGGCGACAAGCTCGCTGGCGAAGGCGAGTTCGGCGCCTCGCTGCTCGTAGAAAAGCGGCTTTTGTCCAAGCCGGTCGCATCCCAAGATCAGTTCGCGTTTTTTCGCGTCATAGATCGCGAACGCAAACATGCCTTTGAGGTATTTCGGGAAGTCTTCCGGGTGATCTTCGTAAAGGTGCAGAATGACTTCGCTGTCGGACGCTGTTCGGAATATATGACCGGCCGACTCAAGTTCGCCGCGCAGCGAGTGATGATTGTATATCTCGCCGTTGCACACCAGCACCGCGTCTCCGGCCTCGTTGGCGATGGGCTGTTTCCCCCCGGAAACGTCGATTACCGCCAGGCGGGTATGAGCCAACATGGCGGACGGGCACAGCCATTCTCCTTCGCCGTCCGGGCCGCGATGGCCCAATGCCGTGCGCATGGAAGCAAGCCGACGGCCGGCCGCTTCCGGGGCGGAAAAATTTACCAGACCGGCAATGCCGCACATCCTGCCGGACTCCCGGTGGGCGGCGTTAAGCCAGCGCCGCTTCCGCGGCGGCCGTGCTCGGACACAGCTTGAAGATTGCGGAGAATCCGCTGATGTCGAAGACCTCCTGCACCGTGTCGGAGAGATTGCAGAGCACCAAGTCGCCGTCGTGGTTTTTCATCTGCTTGGCGATGATCAGAAGCACTCTGAGCCCCGCGCTGCTGATGTAGGTCAGTTCTTCAAGGTCGATCAGCAGCTTGACGCAGTCGTCAAGCTGGTTCCGCAGCTGCTGGTCGGCCTCCTGGCTGGTGGATGCGTCCAACCGGCCTGAAAAACTCAGGTAGCGGTAGTTGTTTTTGTTTTGCAGTACGATTTCCATAAAAACGCTCCGGATATTTTCAAATTAATATTTTCAGCACATTTTTGCAGCCTTCGCGGTGGTATTCCACCCCTCGGCTGAGTTTCTTGGTGAGCAAAATGCCCACTCCGCCCACCGGCCGGCAGGCGAGATCGCAGTTGACCTCGGCGGCGGAAGCGTTCAGCGGGTTGAACTCATGTCCGTCGTCTATGATGGTGACATGTATGCCGTCATCCATCGGCTCGAGATTGACCTGAATGACATGATGCGCGTCGTCGTCATAGCCGTATTTTATTATGTTCGAGACCATCTCCTCCAGCGCCAGACTCAAAATATACCCCTGCTTGGCCTCCATCCGCCGATACCACGGACTGGCCTCAACTTTTTCGAGCAGCTCCGAAAGCTCCCTTATTTCATTGCCGAACTTGAACTCAATCATATATTTATATTTCGCCGTGCGTTTGCGACTTCAATATAATGTTGGTTTGTTTATTTTGCAACCCCGAGGGTGGTTTTTTCAGGCAAATCCAGCCAGTCCGCAAGAACGTTCATCGCCTCGTTCAATTCAAGGTCCTTGCCTTCGCTTGCTTTTATGCCGGTGGTGTCCAGTTCCTTGTCCAGAAACTTGCGGAATTCGTCATTATGGAGATAATCATTGAAGCGTACTTCCTCGTTGAGCGATATCTCCTTTTCATTCATGCGTTTTGCAGCCCATTCCACCTGTTCGCTGTATTTTTTGTAGACCGGATCGGTCTCCAGGCGGGAGGCGGATTTTGCAACCAGCGCCGATTTCGTGGCGCCGAAATCAGGATAATACGGCTTGAATCCGACCGGACTTATCGAGTCCCATGGCAGGTGATTGTTGCTGAACTCCTCGCCGATTTCCATATGGTCGGTGATGGTGGGGAAAACCACGTCCGGTTTGATGCCGCGAAGCTGGGTGGAGTCGCCGTTGATCCGATAGAACACCGCGCATTCGTATCGAATCGAGCCGGCCGGGAAGTCCATGTCCACCGATTTCAGAACACGGTCCAGCTTGGTCTGCTGAAGAACCGTGCCTTTGCCATAGGTGCGGCTGTCGCCTATTATTATGGCGCGCTGATAGTCTTTCATGGCACCGGAAAATATTTCGGCCGATGAGCTTGTCAGGCGGTTGGTGAGCACCGCCATCGGGCCGGTGAAGCTGATTGACGAATCTTTGTCTCGTTCGATTTCACGGTCGCCGCTGGCGGGGCGCACCTGCACCACCGGGCCGTCGGAGATGAACAGTCCGCTCAGCGTGATAGCTTCCGGCAGACTGCCGCCGCCGTTGTTGCGCATGTCCATCACCAGCGCATCGACCTTTTTGGCATTGAAATCATCCAGGATTTTCCGGACGTCGCCGGTACAGCTCTTGAAGTTTTTGTCGCCGGCGAGGTAGGCGTCGAAGTCCATATAAAAACTGTCGAGCGAGATTATGCCGATCTTGATCTTTTTACCGCCGGGAGTGGATATTTCGCGAACTTCGCCTTTTGCTTCCGACTCCTTGAGTTCCACTTTCCCGCGGACAATGGTGATCTGCCGCGGCATTCCCCCGCGGCCCTCGCGTGCCGGCAGAACCGTCAGCGTTACTTTGCTGTTCTCGGGGCCCCTGACCATTTTGACCACCCGGTCTATTGCCATGTCCACCACATCCACCGGCTCCTCGCCTTCCTGTGCCACCGCGATTATGCGGTCGCCCGTGCGCAGGGAACCCTCGCGGGCTGCCGGGCTGCCGGGAACCACCTCCACCACCTTCACCAGCCCGTCGTCGGTGGTCAGCGTGGCGCCGATGCCATACAGGGAAAGCTTCATGGTGATGTCGAAGTTTTCTTCGGCGGTGGGGGCGAAATAGTCGGTATGCGGGCCGTAGCTGTGAGAGACCGCCGCCAGAAAGATGGCGAGAATATCGATCTTGTCGTTCTGTTCAAGCACATTGTTGATGTCGCGCAGCCGCCGCAGTACCTGTTCTTCGGGGGAACGGGCCCATATTTTTTCCACCGCCGTCGCTTCTTCCAGCTTCTTTTTATCTTCTTCCGATAGGTCGGAGGTGTCGGACTGCGACTTCTGGTATTCCATCGCCCGGCGCGCAAGACGGTTGTTGAGCACTTCGCTCTTGAGTTTCTTACGCCAGAACTCCTTCAATTCGTCCATATTGGCGAAGTAGTCGAGGTCGCGGCGGTCGAGCTGCACCGACTCGTTGACGGTGAAGTCGAACGGTTTTTTCAGTGTTTCCTCCGCAAACGCGGTATACATGGCCACCCGTTGCTTGAACAGGTCGTAGACTTCGAACACGAAGGTGGAGTCGCCCTTGGCCGTCAGGTCGTCAAGCTGATTGCGGTAGGGTTCGAAATGTTCCATGTCCTGCTTGGTGAAATAGCATTTGTTCGGGTCGAGCAGCCGGAAAAACTCGTCGAACGTGAGGCTGGACATGTTGTCGTCATAAGGAGCATGGCGGTACTGGGCGTTAGCCAGCAGCATCGGGGTAAGCTTGGTAAGCACCGCTATCCGGGACCCCTCGGGAATTTCATCCGCCGCCGAAAGCACGGTTACCGCAGACAAAACAACTGCCAGCACCATCAGGCGCATGGTATATGCAATTCTCACAATTTTCTCCGATCTTCTCTATAAAACACTACGCAAAGTTTGCGATAATTATACCACTCTATCAGACAATCTCAAAATCCGAAAAGGAAAAAAACCGTAAAAAAACTTCGTGCCTGAGCTTGCAAAATCCATTATAGCGGTTATCTTAATGAGCAAACCAAACAAGTTTTGATGTTCCGGCATAGCTCAGCGGTAGAGTAGGTGGCTGTTAACCACTTGGTCGCTGGTTCGAATCCAGCTGCCGGAGCCATTTTTTTCCCTTCCCAAAGAACCAGTCTTCCAGAGTAATTCGACCTTGTGCAACAAATAGCCTGAGCAATACGAAGGCATACGAGGCACCCTGAGCCATATTGGGTTTCATTTCTCAAAAAGTCCCATAGGCTAACGATTTTCCGAGGAAGCTATCTATTTTTTGATGCTTGGAATTTTTTTCGTGTCAATAACTATGATTTTGGGGAACGGGTTACTTTTTCTCAAAAATCAGATGATTTAAAAATGCAACTTTGATATATTCATCCATGCAGCTTGCAACGATTTCAAGTTCAAGCATTTTATCATACCATTCATCTGTAAATTTTATATCGTTGTTTTGGGTCAATGCGAAAAATGTGCGTATTCCATAAATTTGTGTTAAAGACAGGCCATTACTTTTTCCCAGTTTTTCGGCACATTCATTTGTGTACAGCTTTCTCATGCCAAAGAAATGCTCCACATCCTTGTTCTCGATTATCAGGTCAAGAGCTTTCTGCGGATTCTCCTCAAACACCGCCGCCGCCATTGCCCGTCCCAGGCAATTATGTTTCACTATCGACAACCGTCCGCCTATTTTCAACGTATTTGCAAGCGCGGCGAATATCTCATCGGGATTTTCGGTGTATTCCAGAACATTGTGGCAGGCGACAAGGTCGAACTTATCGTCAATTTCATTCAGCGCGTCAAAGCCGCCGGCAATTTGGGTATAGTTGTTTTCTGAAAATCGAAGCGCCCGCATTTCCTCATTAGGCTCAATGGCGGTGACCGTATGTTTTTGGGCATAATGATTCGCCAAAATGCCAAAGCCACTGCCGAAGTCAAGCACATGCAGATTTGATTTGTCATCAATATTCAACTGATTGAAAATCAAATCATAAGACATTCTTCCCCATGGCATTCTAATAATATTGTAATAGCTTTCTATTCCATTCGTCATGTAGTTTTTCCTCCTGATGTTGGTAGGCAAATCTATTTATTCATTAATTGGTAAAGAGTTTTTCATAGTTGCAGTTTTATTTCAAATCCGGTTTTCATATTGAAATGGGACAAACGGCAAAATCGCCCGAGTGATGTCATCCGCGAGAATGGTTTTGGCATGTATTCGGGACAAAACGTCGGAGACGGTGGCGTGATCGCATGGGTAAAGATCACAGTCCACGCAGGCGGTGAGCTTTTTTTCGTATGCGCACTTAAGTTGCGAACACGATTCCTCTTCGGCATACCAGTCTGGTCGGCCGCAGCCGCCGCAGCGCATTGACCAGTCGGGTCCGCCATATATCCGATTCAAGCTGGGTTCGATATTTTGTCTGAACCGCTCATTCATTCCTTTATAATGGACACAAAGATCGCATCGTTGACCGCATTTGCTATATAAGGCGTTCTCCTTTGGAAATGGTTTGCGATTCGGACGCTTTTTGATTGCTATCAGCTTTTTTATATCGGAAAGAAGCGCAACCGAGGTCACATCTATGGACATCCATTTGCCGTCATGGCGGATATTGGCGGCGTCATAGCAGTTCTGGATCTCTTTGGAAAATTCTTCCCTTGACAGTTCGAATTTCTCACGCTCTTTCCGTCCGAAAATAATTAAAAAAGTGTATTTGTCTTCGTGAGAATAAATGGTCAGAACAGTTCTCTTGCCCTGCTTGAATTTCAGCTCATTCTTTCCATCGCCAATCTCGCCAAGCAGATATTTGCCACGCATGAAACGCATGGTGTCCCGGCTCACCGCCTCAAGTTCTACATTCCTGCTCATAGTCGGCTCCTGTCTTTTACGTTTATGTTAACGTCGTCAACAGCGCGGTTGCGGCATACAGTACTTCCTTTGACAGAAATACTCTAACACTCGCAGTTTGCTTCTTCAACTATGTTTTTTGAGATTTTACTAAGAAGTGATTTGCTTGAGACTGTAGTATCAATAACCGCGAAGGCCGGTCTGGAATAAGGTTGTTTGTCACAAGTAACCTGTATTCAACGCGATATTTGTTGTTTTTTATTGTAAATATAGATTGGCGCTTTGTTGTTTATGCGATTCCAGTACAGAATACGATCTTCAGGGCGCGGCGGGCGGCTGTCCGAAAAATCGTTATCGGTAAAGATGTAAACAGTATTTATCTCTGTGGTGGATAAGGTTTCGCCAGCAGGTGATACATGTCGGAGAGCGGATCTTACATAACCCATTTCCGGGATTGAAAGCATATACGGGAACGGTGGCGGCGCGGAAACCACGATGCCGCCATATTGTTCGACAAAATCGCAGGCTTCGAGATTGGCGTACATATCCTCAACGAATGTTATATTACGTTCGAGCAGATCGCTGGAGCGCTGGTGGACGTTCTTGGGAAGTGCCGGAATATCCAGTTCGGAGAGAGTAAGGCCGCTTACTACAAAGAACAGCGCCAAAACATGTCCCCACTGTCGTCTCCCCAGCAAGACTCCGCCGAAAACCGCCATGGGGAAGGATATCATTGCAGCATTACGCGGACACGGCTCGGGATAGAGAACGAACGCCAGCCAGAATGCGCCGGTAATCATTACCAGCAACAGCAGGAACCGGTCTTTAGCGGCGATTTGTATTTGCCCTTGATGGAACATGGCGGGGATCAGGTGCTGGTATCTTATGATTCCGGCGACGCAGATGATTATGATTGCGCTTCCGGTAAGAGGCATAATGTAATGCAGCATTTGTATATTATTAAACAGAACACGCGCGGGGATCATGAAATCAAGTTGGTCCATTGCTGCTGTTACACCGTATAGAACAAGCGTGGCAGTGAGAAGGCAACCGCATATTGCAAGCACATTTGTTTTTCCAAAAGTTCGGTTGTCGGCCTTTCTCATTACTGCGGCCCAGCAGATGAACGCAACGAAAATTACCAGCGCACTCATTTTTACGAAACACATTAAAACCAGCAGCGCCAGCGCGAGGCGGCACTGTCGCTTGTAGATTGCCAACAGCCATACCATTATGAGTAGTAACAGCAGACTTTCATGCCCAAGTCCGGCACTGCGGCTTTGGATTATCGGGTCGGCCAGCGCCGCCAGGCTCCAAAAGAATGCGGGGAGCAGCCTGCCGGTCAGTCTTGCAATCAGGAAGAAGCTGATTGCAAAAGCAGCGACAATGAATGCGTTATTCAGGCAATGTCCTACCAGATGAACTGTGGTTGACGGAAGTGTAGAGTAGAGAACTCCGTAAAAATAAGGAACCAGACCGAACGGATAGGCGTTGGCGCCCCCCTCCGGAAATGTCTGATCGGGGGCCCAAAGTGCAATTATGTCAAAGTGATGGCCGGCAAGCCATATTGCCTGCCGATGCAACGCGGTGATGTCGTTGCCGTAAGGCGGATTGGAAAGAAATGTCCGATTTAGAAGCAACAGCGCGGCATATCCGAAAATGAATATCGACAATGCGATTGCTGATATGACGGGTTCCGCGTTTTTTTGCCTCATCTTGAAAATACCTTCCTGAGTATTATAATAACACCCGTAGAGTTGTATTCAAGCATAATCCGTCGGAAATATTAGGATGATATTCCGCCGAGGGGGGGTATATTGCCACCATATGGCACAGGACGTCTAAAGCGTCAACATTAGCATCGGCTTGCCGGTTGCCAGCTCGCGCACTGTCAACTCACGGCCGTCGAAAGTGCCGTAACTCGGCGGATTGCCGCCCTTGGGCAGAGCGATCGATCCCGGGTTGAATGCAATCAGGCCGTTGTCCAGTTTCTCCAGCCTTGGTATGTGCGTGTGACCGCCGGCAAACACGGTGTTTTCAGGAAGCGGCGGCGGCGCGTCGGCGGTCCAGAGATGGCCGTGCGTCAGGAAAAAGCGTGCCCGCGGGGTCAGTATGGTAGAATAATCGGCCATGATCGGAAATTCCAGAAGAAGCTGATCGACCTCGGCGTCGCAATTGCCGCGAACCGCCACTATTGAATTCTTCAGTCGGTTAAGCAGCTTCACCGCTTCCGGCGGAGCATAGCCGGCTGGCAACGGATTGCGCGGGCCGTGATAGAGCGCGTCGCCAAGCAGAACCGTCGTTTCCGGCGCGAATTCTTTAACTCTTGCCAGCAGAATTTTCATTGCTTCGGGCGAGCCGTGGACATCTGAAAAGAACAGTATTTTCATATCAATTAATATACCTTGCGTGAAGGATGAATGCAAAACGTTTTGTTTGCTTTTTTCCGTCGTTGAGGTATATTTATCCCAAACACAGGAGCATTCAATGGAAAAAATACAGATTGTGCGTACTTCCAAAGATCGTTTGGAACGTTTTATAAACCTTGCGATCCCGGTGGTTGAGGGTGCGTCCGACATCCCTCCGCACGACCCGACGGTGATTATAGACTCCACCGTCAAATATCAGGAAATCATCGGGTTCGGCGGCGCTTTCACCGAGGCGGCCGGAACGGTCTGGCTGAAACTGTCGCCGGAGAAGCGGGAAGAGGTGGCAAAGCTCTATTTCTCGGCCTCCGAAGGCAATGGCTACAACCTCTGCCGTACTCATATGAACAGCTGTGACTTTTCGCTTGGCAACTACGCTTGTTGCGACACTCCCGGCGACGTCGAGCTAAAGACTTTCACCATCGCCCGCGAGCGCCAGAATATTCTTCCGCTGCTGCGCTGCGCACAGAAATACGCCGGAGCCGACAGCCTGAAACTTTTCATCTCGCCGTGGAGTCCGCCCGCTTGGATGAAGGACTCCAAGCAGATGAACGCCGGTGGCAAGCTGCTGCCCGAGTACCGTGACGCCTGGGCCCGCTATTATTGCCGGTTTATCGAGGAACTCGGCAAGGAGAAGATTCCGGTGTGGGGGCTGACCGTCCAGAACGAACCGATCGCGCTGGTAAAGTGGGACTCCTGTTATTTCTCGGCCGAGGAAGAACGCGATTTCGTTCGCGATCATCTCGGCCCAGCGCTGCACAAGGCGGGGCTAGGCGACTGCAAGGTGATGGTGTGGGACCACAACCGTTTCCGCCTGTTCGACCGGGTCAAGTCCATCTATTCCGATCCCGAGGCCGCCAAATACATTTGGGGCGCCGCCTATCACTGGTATGCCGACGAGTGCTTCGACAATTTGCTTCGCGCCCATGAAGCGTTTCCCGGCAAGCATCTGCTGTTCAGCGAAGGATGCCACGAGGGCGGAGCCTGGCTTGGCGAGTGGGCGATCGGTGAACGCTATGCCCATAATATGATCAATGACTTCAATAACTGGTCCGAAGGCTGGGTGGATTGGAACCTGGTGCTGGACGACCAGGGGGGGCCGAACCATGTGGGCAACTATTGCAGCGCACCGGTGATGGTCGATCCCGAGAACGACCGTTACATGCTGCAAAGTTCCTATTATTACATCGGCCATTTCTCGCGTTTCGTCAAACGCGGGGCCAAGCGTATTCTGAGCTGTTCCAGCCGCGACATGCTCGAAGCGGCCGCATTCGAGAATCCCGACGGCTCCCGTGTGGCGGTGTTGCTCAACCGCTCCGGCGAGAATCTCTGCCTGTACCTTAAAGAGGGCGAAAAGGCGATCAAGCTGACCCTGCCTCCACACTCCATCGAGACGGTGGTTATTGAATAGAGCATACGGTTTTTATGCGCGGCATTCCGGATGTTTTCCGGGTGCCGCGATTTTTTTTTTGAATTTTTTATGTTTCGGCACTTGCAATTAAAAGTTACCGCCGTAACTTAAGACATAAACAAGGAGGCCTTATGTCAAACAGTAAAATATCCGATTGCGAAGCCGAAGTCATGAAAGTTTTGTGGGAACGTTCTCCTCGGACCCTGCCGGAAATTGTGAACGAGGTCAAGGCCGGGCATGATGAGTGGGAGAGCGTGACCATCAAGACCATGCTGACCAGACTTATCAAAAAAGGCGCGGCCAAACTTGAGGGAACGCGTCGCTGCTACCGGTATTTTCCGGTGGTATCGCGCGAGGAATATCTCGATGAACAGAGTGATGACTTTCTGGCGCGCGGTTTCGGCGGCGAACCGGCTGCGATGCTGTCGTTTTTCGTAAAGCGCGGCAAAATAACCCGCGAAGAACTTGATGTGCTGGAAAAAGAGATTGCCAAGCTGGAAACAAAATGAACAATCTTCTGGGGGTATATCTTTTGGGAACACTGGCGCGCGGTGCGCTTCTTCTTTTGCTGCTGTTGGCGGTGGAAGCCGTGCGTCGGAAGAAACTGTTGTTCACGGGGGGACGCTGGTTTTATGCCGGACTGCTGGCATTGTTGCTGCTGCCGGTGGGAATGATGCATTTTGAAACGGCGGTGCCGAAAGCGGCCATCCCGGCGGAGCCGGTCGCGTCTTCGGTGGCTTCTGTCCCGCCGACGGGGGAGGCGATGGAAGCGGAAGAGATTGCCATGGAGGAACCGTCCCTCGCGGTTGCTCCGCTGGCGCAGGATGCGTCGGCGATTGCCGGGCGCGCGGATCGTGAGCGACCGGCGGCCACTGGTTCGCCCGTGCCGGTTGTACGGGCGCCGTTCAACTGGATGGCGGCGTTATGGATTGGCTATGGCGTGATAGTGTCCTGGCTGTTGGCAAGGCAGTTTGGGCAATTTCTGTACTGGAGACGCGAGGTTCGCCGGTGTTGCGCAATCACCGGCGGTCGGGTTTACGGACTGTTTTGCGAAGCGAAGATGCAAGCCGGAATGGAGAACAGAAGGGTTCATTTGCGCGACGGTTCGCCTATAAGTGGATCGCCCGCCTGTTTCGGTTCCATGTTCGGGGAGTATCTGCTTTGCCCGCTGGGCGAAATGGAACGTTTGTCCGATGCCGAGATCCGCATGCTCATGACTCATGAGCTTGGGCATTTGCGGGGATTCGACAACCTTGCCGCCTCTTTCCTGCGCGTTGCCGGCAACATTCTGTTTTTCAATGTGTTCTGGCGTGTATTCGCACGTCGTGCCATGATGGTCAGAGAGTTGGACTGCGACGCATTCGTTATAAATCTGCTGGGGCTGGGCCCGACCGGGAGGGCCGCGTATGCGCGGCTGCTGCTGGCGTTCCAGCTCAAAGCCAACGTCGCGCCGGGAATCGGCCTTGGGGCCACCGCGCGTGAACTCAAGTTGCGAATAGGAGAGATCGGAATGAAGAAGCACAAATATCATATCGGTGCGATGGCGTCTTTGCTGGCGCTGTTCGCCGGATTTTCCACGTTGTCTCCGGCCTGCCTCGGCGGGCAGCCGCCCGCCGGAGGGGAGGACGATGCGGCCAAAGGTCCGATCGTCAGGGTGGTAACATCAGCGTCGGCAACCGTGCCGGCGACGTTGCCGGACGCTTTGCGCCGGGCAATACCTTACTTTCAGGAGGGCACTTCGGCGGCCGTGGGAGTGGATGCAGCCGGTTTGACATGTATCGCCAAAAGCCCGGTTTATATCAGACTTATGGTCGAAGGAGGAACGAGGAGCCTTCTGGATATGGTCGGGAAATTAACCGGCAAAGACGACAAGTGGATCGTTGCAGGCAAAGATTTCAACAATCCCGGCGGCTTTGTCCTGATGCTGTTTTCCGAACGCACGTTGGAACAACTTGCGAAGGACTCCGGGCTTGACCCCGCAGATATCAATTCTGAATCCCGCAGCATCTGGGCGGAAAGCCAAATCATGATACGTGAGGTGGAACCCGGGATGTTCATTTTCTCTTTCGGGAACGATTACGCGCCCGGAAAGTCCAGTCCGGCGCTGGTCGAGCAGCTGGACCGGTTGTCCGGCAAAAGTTCGTTTTTCATTGTCACAGCGGAGCCGATAAGCGGTCTGCCGGCCGGAACCCATGTTTCTGTCGAAGGCATCGGCGACGCGCTTAATTTGAGAGTTGGGCCGCTGAACGAGGAATATCAGCAGAGACTTAGCGCGATGCTTGCTTCCAAACAGTTTACGGACATGTTGGCAAATAATATTTCCAAAAGTGTGATACCGGTTGAAATCAGCAGCACCGGTATCGACGGCAATATTTTTGTGATCGGAATGAAGTTGCTGCCGCCTCGCGAAGAAACGGTGGAATCGCTTTTGGCCGACTACAAGAAAAGCCTCAGCTACGGCAACGGACTCTTTGACCGCATGCGCAGCATGTACACGTTTCAGCGCATCATAGACGGCGGCGGCGCGCTGGAGCTGATCAAATTTGCCGATGCCTGCGCCGCCGCGCTGCTGGATAACGCTCCGGTTCCGGCCGATTACGAGTCCGCCTACAAGTCCGCCAACGCCGCTGAAAATACCGATCACCGCAAGATGATTACCGACCGGCTTCTGATGTCCGACATCGCCATCGTATACAGCCGTCTCGACCGGATTCCTGAGCTTATGGCGGTTTACAGAAAGCTGGGGGAAAAGGATCCCGAGGCGGCACGCAGTTGCTTCTACGTCATGCGCGATTATCTGTTCCGGGCGAAGGAGTGGGCGTTGGCCGCAAAGTACTGCCCCGATCCGTTGCCGTATTACCTTGATCTTGAAAAGAACACGCTGCATTTCATAGCCAGAGGCCGCTCAACCGTGTTGCATCGGCAGCGGCTTGGTATTGCCGGCGAGGGGCTGTCTGAAATCGCGGAATATCAGGGCAAGTCTGACGACGCGGCGACGATCCGTCGACATCTCAACGATTTCAGGGGACTGGTCAAAGCTGTCTCCTCCGATGTTCCCGCTGCCGCCGAGTTTCTGCCGCGTCTGCCGGAGAACACCGCCATGGCGTTCACAGATCAAGGCAGAGCGGGCTGGGAGCTGTTCGCTGCCGAAAACCGGCCGCTGCCTGTTTCGGCGCTGATTGGCGGCATTAAAAAGTTCGGCGTCGGCTATTGTGCCGCCGTAACTGCCGGTGGGGAGTTGGAGGCGGTGGCGATATGGGTTCCCGGCATATCGCTGGAAGGGGTGAAATACCTGTTCCCTGCGGATGACGGGTTGGAATGGAACGAGTCCGGGGACGGATTTTTCCTGTGCAGCGGCAAGGCCGCCGCGGGGGTGAAGACAGGGTGGAAACCGGAAATCGCCGTTCCGGTTCCGGCCGATGCGCTTTTTTATCGGGTGGAGCCGCAGCGTATTGCATGGCTGTCATCCGATAACGAGTTGCATGTGGCGGCGGTCGCCAGGTCGGAGGCCGCCGGAAATGTCTCCGCCGAGTTCGACGGGCTGCGGAAATTGGGTACGGAGTATGGTTTGAAGATTGCGGAACAGAATAAGACCGGCGAGGTCGGGTTTTCCGCTGAATTTTCCCCGGTACTGCTGACACTGGTCGGCAAATTGTACAACACGCTCCCGGTGGTGGTGAGCTTGTCGCCCGCTAACGGCGCGACCGGAGTAGATCCGGACCTGACCGGCATATCGGTTACGTTCGACCGCCAGATGATAGACAACAACTGGTCGTTCGTCACCGGCGGAGCCGACTCTCCGGATTTTACCGGACGGCCTCACTACGATAAAGAGTTTGTCACGGTGTCCGCTCCGGTAAAACTGAAGCCCGACACCACCTACACCATATGGTTGAATCGAGGCGAGTACAGGAGTTTCCGCAGTGCCGGAGGCGTGAGTCTGGTTCCAATTAAGTGGACGTTCACCACCGGGCCGGACGGCAAGCAGTCTGACAGGGCGGCGGAAGCTCCTAAAGTTGTCAAACTTTCGCCTGCGAACGGCGCGACCGGGGTCGACCCGAACCTGACCGGCATATCGGTTACGTTCGACCGCCAGATGATGGACAACAGCTGGTCGTTCACCCAGCGTGCCGGCACCAACAAGCCCGAATATACCGGAACACCATCTTATGATAAGGCCTGCCTTACAGTGACCGCTCCGGTGAAACTGAGGCCGGATACAACTTATACCATTTGGCTGAATTCCGCCAATCATAAGAACTTCCGCAGTGCCGACGGAACCCGCATGATTCCGGTAAAGTGGACGTTTACCACCGGTAAATAGCGTTGCGCTTAACAAAAAAACGGCCGCCGGGAGTCCCGGCGGCTTTTTTATTTGCATTATCGGTGCTATATTATTGGTTGTCATATTTTAATAACCGATCGGAGAGATAGAGATGAATCTTTATGACGTGGCCGTCATCGGGGCCGGGGTTTCCGGCGCGTCGGTGGCGTGGCAACTGTCGAAGTACGAGCTGAAGGTGGCGCTGCTGGAAAAGGAGGTCGATGTCGGCTTCGGCGTTTCCAAGGCCAACAGCGGCATCGTGCACGGCGGCTTCCACCACTCCAGCGCCAAGACCTTGAAGGCGAGGCTCGAGGTCAAGGGCAATCTGATGTTCGAAGCATTGCAGTACCAGCTCGGGTTTCCGTTCAAGCGCAACGGCATTCTGGTGGTCGCCTATTCCGAGGAGCAGATGGAGACCGTGAGGCTGCTCTACCGTCAGGGCAAGGCCAACGGCGTGCGCAATCTGGAGCTTTGCGGCCGCGACCGGCTGCACCAGCTGGAACCCAAACTTTCCGAGGACGCCGTGGGCGGGTTTTTCGCCCCCAACGGCGGAACCATAGAGCCTTACCGCTATGTGTTTGCGCTGGTGGAAGGCGCCAAGCGCGGCGGGGTTGAACTCAAGACGGGTTTCGTTGTCACCGGAGCCCGACGGCGCGGCAAGGTCTGGGAGATTTCCGACGCTTCCGGCAATACCGTCTGCGCCCGTTATGTGGTAAACGCCGCCGGGCTGTATGCCGATGACGTTTCAAGGATTTTCGGCGCCGAGGATTATACGATCACTCCGCGCAAAGGCGAGGAATATTTACTCGACCGCCATACCAAGGCATCGGTCAAACGCGTGATTTTCCCGGTGCCGACCAAGGTCAGCAAGGGTATTCTGGTGATTCCTACGGTGGAAGGCACCGTGATGATCGGCCCCACCGCCGAGATGGAGCCGGACAAGGCTAACGTGGCCACCAGCGCCGGCAATCTCGAGCAGATTCTGGCTCAGGTCAAGCATATGGTAGACGGCGTGTCGGTGACCGATGTGATCACCAGTTTCGCCGGGATGCGTCCGACGATGCCGGGCGATGATTTTTACATCGACCTTTCGAAAAAGGTTCCGGATTTCGTGCAGGTGGCCGGCATTCAGTCGCCCGGCTTGACCGCCAGCCCCGCCATCGGCGAATATGTGAAAGACCTGCTCAAGTCCGCCGGGCTGGCTCTGGTTGAAAAGAGCGAGCCGGAGCCGGAAGTGCCGGAAACCGCCGAGATACGCCATCACACCCCTGCCGAAATCGACGAGCTTTGCGGCAAAGACCCGGCTTACGGCCAGGTGGTATGCCGCTGTGAGCAGGTGTCCGAGGCCGAGATCGTCGAGGCGATTCGCCGCGGGCACACCACCATCGACGGTATCAAGTTCTACACCCGTTCCGGCATGGGCCGCTGTCAGGGCGGGTTCTGCACCGAGCGCATCATCAAGATCATCTGCCGCGAGACCGGCATGAAACCGGAAGAAATAACCAAGCGCGGCGAAGGTTCGCAGCTGATCGAAGGGAGACTCGAATGAAACACCTCGAATATGATGTGGCGGTGATCGGCGCCGGCGCGGCGGGATTGGCCGCGGCGGAAGTGACCGCGAAGGCCGGTCGCTCCACCATTGTGATCGACCGCGAGGAGTTTCCCGGCGGCGTGCTTTTGCAGTGCATCCACAACGGTTTCGGGCTGCACCATTTCAAGGAAGAATTGACCGGCCCCGAATATGCCGGACGGCTGGCCGAAGGCGCCAGAGCCGCAGGGGCCGAGCTTATGCTCAATTCCACCGTCATTGATTTGTCCAAACAGGAAGACGGCACCAAACTGCTGACAGTCCTCTCCTCCACCGACGGGGTCACCGAGATTACCGCCAAGGCGGTGCTGCTGGCAATGGGCTGCCGCGAACGCAACCGCGGCAATATCGGCATTCCCGGCACCCGTCCGGCCGGGGTTTACACCGCAGGGCTGGCTCAGCGGCTGCTTAACATGTCCGGACTGCTGCCGGGCAAGTCGGCGGTGATCGTCGGTTCCGGCGACATCGGTCTGATTATGGCGAGGCGGCTGTCCTGGAGCGGCATTCCGGTCAAGGCGGTGATCGAGATCCGGCCGTTTCCCTCCGGGCTGGCGCGCAACATCGCCCAGTGCCTCGACGATTTCGACATTCCGCTTTATCTCGGTCATACCGTGACCAGGATAATCGGCCATGACCGGGTGGAGGGTGTGGAGGTTTCTCCGCTGGTGGACATGGTGCCGGACGAGTCCCGCAAGTTTACCATAGATTGCGACACCGTGCTGTTGTCGGTGGGGCTGATTCCCGAAAACGAGCTTTCCAAAAAGTGCGGTGTGCCTCTGAACGGCGCCACCGGCGGCGCGCTGGTTGACGCATGGCGGATGACCGGCGTGGACGGCGTGTTCGCCGCCGGCAACGTGCTTCATGTCCATGACTTGGCCGACTACGCCAGCAGCGAGGCCGCGCTGTCCGCCGCCCGGATAATCGAGTATCTCGACGGCGCCCGTCCCGGCGAGCAGGGCGAAGTGGCAGCCGGCAGCAATCTTCGCTATGTCAGCCCCAATCGCTTCGTGCCCGGCGCGGAGACCCAGTTCTTCATGCGCGCGCTGGTGGTCGACCGCGGTGTGTCGCTGGTGGCCGAGCTCGACGGCCGTGAGATCATGCGCAAGAAACTGCGCATGGTGGCGCCGCCCGAGATGATTTCGGTGACGCTGGAAGCCGGGTTGACCGCCGGCGGCAGGAAGTTGGTGTTCAATTTGGAAGGAAGCGACCGCAAATGAAGAAGTCGATGATTTGCATATCCTGCCCCATCGGATGCAGGATGGAGGCTGAACTGCTTGCCGACGGCACGGTTGAGGTTTCCGGCAACGGCTGCCCCCGAGGCAAGGTCTACGCCGTAAACGAACTGACCGATCCCAAGCGCATGGTTACCGGTGTGGTTGCGTGCGGTTCTCAGAAGGTTCCGTTCGTGCCGGTACGCACTTCGGAGCCGCTGGCCCGTAACCTGATTCCGGCTTTTCTGGCCGCGTTGCGGAAGCTCCGGATACCTTGTCCGGTAAGGATGGGGGATGTGCTGTTGGCCGATTTTGAACATACCGGCGTTAACGCCGTGGCCACCAGGACCGTGGAGGAGTAAGCCGGACATGACCGTTACCCTCCATGAGTTTATGCTGGTCATGGGCCTGACCACACTGGCTGGGCTGGCCACCGGCATTGGAGGGTTGATCGCGTTCTTCGGCAATCCGAAGCACAACAACGGCAATTTTCTGTCTCTTTCGCTGGGCTTTTCCGGCGGTGTGATGGTGTTCATCTCACTGGCGGAGCTGCTGCCCCAGGCGCGACATACTCTCGGAGAAAGTTTCGGGCATCCGCGCGGCGGGATTTATGCGCTGCTGGCTCTCGCCGGCGGCATGGCCATGACCGCGCTGATCGACAAACTGGTGCCGGAGGTGGAAAACCCACACCATGTGCGCAGTGAAAAGGAATATGTGCATGCCGAGGTTGCCAGTAGCGAAGAGCGCCGCCGTCTCGGGCGTTCCGGCCTGCTTTTCGCACTTGCGATCGGCATTCACAATTTTCCGGAGGGGCTGGCGACGTTCGCGGGCGGACTGTCCGGCATGGAGGTGGCGTTGCCGCTGACCGTGGCGATCGCGTTGCACAATATTCCGGAAGGAATGGCGGTTTCGGTGCCGATACTATACGCCACCGGCAGCCGGAAAAAGGCTTTCTGGTACTCCTTTCTGTCCGGTCTGGCGGAACCGGTGGGGGCGTTGGTCGGTTTCCTTGTCCTGCTTCCGTTTCTGTCGGTTTCGCTGCTGGCGCTGTTGTTCGCATTGGTGGCCGGTGTGATGCTGTACATCACGTTTGACGAGCTTCTGCCGCTGGCCGAGACCTACGGTAAGCATCACATGGTACTGGCCGGACTGCTTATCGGCATGTTCGTCATGGGGATTGGTCTGGAGTTTCTGTGAACAGCGGGCGGCAATGCCCGGGTTAAGGGAGGGCTGGCATGAATATCAGAATTGGCGTATCGGTTGTGATGGCGATTGTTTTCACCGGAATTGCGGCGGGCTGCGGCGGCGACGGTCCACGTCCCGGCCGAGCGTTCCGATAGTGAGAGCGGTAAAACACATTCGCAAGCACAATAAGCAGGCGAACGAACCGGCGGGAAATTCTGATTCTAAGGCTGCGCCGGTGCCGGAGACGCCCGCCGACTGAGCGGCGTGGAGACAGTCGGATCAACGTGCCGCGGCGGTTCCGATATGCCGCGGACAAGCCCGGGCAAATGGCGGCGGTGCAATAAACCAGCCTTGCCGGGCCATTGTATTTTTCTTTTGCGCGTGGTATATTATAATAATCAATATTAACGCAAAGGAGATTTGCAGCATGGATTTCTCGACATATTTCAGCAATTACCCTGACGAGAAAGGTTATTTCGGGGAGTATGGCGGCGCATTTCTGCCACCGGAGCTCCAGAAGGCGTTCGACGAAATCTACGACGCCTACATGACCATCTGCAAATCCGCCGAATTCATCAATGAACTGCGCCGCATCCGCCGCGAGTTCCAAGGCCGTCCCACTCCGGTCTATCACTGCCGCACGCTTTCCGAGAAACTCGGCCATACCCAGATTTATCTGAAGCGCGAAGACCTGAACCACACCGGCGCCCACAAACTCAACCATTGCATGGGGGAAGGGCTGCTGGCCAAATACATGGGCAAGAAGCGCCTGATCGCCGAGACCGGCGCCGGCCAGCATGGCGTGGCGCTTGCCACCGCCGCGGCCTATTTCGGGCTCGAATGCGAGATTCACATGGGCGAGGTGGACATTGCCAAGCAGGCGCCGAACGTGGCGCGCATGAAGATTCTCGGCGCCAAGGTGGTGCCGGTCTCTTTCGGGCTGAAGACCCTGAAGGAAGCGGTGGACTCCGCGTTCATTTCGTATCTTGAGAACTACAAGGATTCGATCTATTGCATCGGTTCGGTGGTGGGCCCCCATCCGTTCCCGATGATGGTGCGCGATTTCCAGATGGTCGTCGGCGTCGAGGCCCGCGAACAGTTCAAGGATATGACCGGTTTCCTGCCGGACGTGGTCACCGCCTGTGTCGGCGGCGGCTACAACGCCGCCGGCATGTTTGCCGGATTCCTCGATTCGCCTTGCCGTCTGGTCGGGGTCGAACCGATGGGCCGCGGCCCCAAAAAGGGCGATCACGCCGCCAGCATGACTTTCGGTAGCAAGGGTAAGATACACGGGTTCGAGAGCATTCTTCTTCAGGATGAAAACGGCGATCCCGACCCGGTATATTCGGTGGCCAGCGGCCTCGACTATCCCGGCGTTGGGCCGGAGCACGCCTTTTGGCGCGCCTGCGGCAGGGTGGAGTACGATTCCGCTACCGACCTCGACGCGATCGATGCGTTTTTCAAGCTTTCCCGCTACGAGGGCATCATTCCGGCGCTCGAAAGTTCGCATGCGCTGGCCTATGCCATGCGGCTGGCGAAAAAGATGCGTTCCGGCAGCATTCTGGTAAACCTTTCCGGCCGCGGCGACAAGGATCTCGATTATGTGATCGAGCACTACGGTTTCGGCGAAGATCATAAATTCGAGGATTGATTCTGAATATGCGCATGAGCAAACTGGTGGGCCGCAGGCTCAAGGAAGACCCGAAGGACGCGAAGACCGTCAGCCATAAATTTCTGCTGCGCGGCGGCTATGCGCGCAGCGTTTCCACCGGCATCTATTCTCTGCTGCCGTTGGGGAAAAGAGTGATCTCCAAGATCGAGGCCATCATCCGCGAGGAGATGAACCGAATCGACGGCCAGGAGGTCGAGATGCCGGTGGTTTTGCCGGCCGATCTCTGGATGGAGTCCGGACGTTACGATTCCGTGGGCGAGGAACTGTTAAGGTTCAAGGACCGCAATGACAAGCCTATGGTGCTGGCCATGACCCATGAGGAGGCCGTGGTTCAGCTTGCCCGCACCGAGCTTACCAGTTACAAGCAGCTTCCCGCGATGCTTTATCAGATACAGACCAAGTATCGCGACGAAGCCCGCCCCCGCGCCGGCTTGATCCGGGTGCGCGAGTTTACCATGAAGGACGCCTACAGCTTCCATACCGCCCAGGACGATCTTGAAAAATATTATGATCGCGCCCATGAAAGCTACGATCGTATCTTCAAACGTCTCGGGATGAAGAATTTTATTTCGATTCTGTCCAACTCCGGCATGATGGGGGGCAAGATATCCCATGAATTTATGGCGTTATGCGATTGCGGTGAGGACACCATCTGCGTGTCCCGTGATCGCAAGTACCGCGCCAACCGCGAGGTGGCCTCCGCCGACTGGAAGTTTGAAAAATCCGAGCCGCTGCCCCTGGAGAAAGTTGCCACACCGGATGCCGCCACCATCGAGGATGTGGCCGCGTTTCTCGGCGTGGACCGCGCCGCCACCGGCAAGGCGGTGTTCTATCAGAACGCGATTACCGGTGAACTGATTTTTGCATTGATCCGCGGCGATTTCGAGGTTAATGAAGCCAAATTGCAGAATGCCGTGAAAGCTCCGGAACTTAAATTTGCCGACGCCGAGTCGATCCGCGAGATCGGCTGCGAGCCCGGTTATGCCTCGATTCTCGCGATTGATCCGTCCAAAGTCAAGATAGTGATCGATCGTTCGGCGGCTGAAAGCTCTAACCTGGTGGTCGGGGCCAATGAACCCGGCTTCCATTGCAGAAATTTTAACCTCGAGCGTGATTTCCCGCGCTGGAACGAGACCGTCATCACCGATATCGCCACCGTGCGCGACGGCGATCCGTGCCTGCTCGACGGTTCGCCGCTGGAGCTGGTGCGCGGAATCGAGATCGGCAACATCTTCCAACTGGGAGTGCGCTATTCCGAGGCGATGAATTGCCGTTACCTCGACGAAAACGGCCAGAGCCATCCGATGGTGATGGGCTGCTACGGCATCGGCGTAGGCCGGGCCATGGCGGCGGTCATGGAGTCCAGCCACGATGATTTCGGCCCGATCTGGCCGGTATCGATCGCGCCCTATCAGGCGCACGTGGTGGCGTTGCTGCCCGGCAAGGACGGTTGCGGCGAAGCCGCCGAAAAATTGGTGGACGAACTTGAGTCGCTCGGCGTTGAAGTGCTTTATGACGACCGCGGCGAGAAAGCCGGGTTTATGTTCAATGACGCCGATTTGATCGGCATTCCGTTCCGGCTGGTGGTTTCGCCCCGGACGCTTGCCGACGGCGAAGTGGAGTTTAAGGTCCGCGGCGGCGGCGAAGCGGTTAGGCTGAAACTTGCCGAAGCCGCCGGTGCGATTAAAAAGGAGATTGCGGCGGCGTTCGCCGCGCTTGAACCCTGAGAGGAGGGTATTACATATGTGGAATTATAACAAAAAGGTCATGGACCACTTCCTGAACCCGCGCAATGTGGGCGAGGTCGAAAACCCGGACGGTTTCGCCGAAGTTGGCAACGTCAGCTGCGGCGACGCGCTGAAACTGACGTTCAAACTGGACAAGGACGGGCGGATTGTGGACGTGAAGTTCAAGACATTCGGCTGCGCCTCGGCCATTGCGTCGAGTTCCGCATTGACCGAGCTTGTCAAGGGCAAGACACTTGAGGAAGCATCGAAGATAACCAACAAGGATATTGTGGACTATCTTGGGGAACTTCCAGAGGAAAAGAAGCATTGCTCGGTCATGGGGATGGAGGCTCTTCAGTCCGCCATCGCGAACTATCGCGGCGAGCAGGTGGCCGACGATCATGGCGACGACGACGGCCGGGTGGTCTGCAAATGCTTCGGCGTCACCGAGAGCAAGATCCGGCGGGTGATCCGCGAGAACAGCCTGACCACCACCGCCGAGGTCACCAACTACTGCAAAGCCGGCGGGGCCTGCACCAGTTGCCTCGACGATATTCAGAAGATTCTCGACGACGAACTGCACATTCGTACCAACGGCAACGCCAAGCCGGCCGAACCTGGTTTCTCCGAATGGCCGGTGGTGCGGAAGGTGGTCAAAGTCCAGGAAGTGATTGATCGCGAGATTGTTCCGCTGCTGGAAAAGGACGGCGGCAGCATGGAGCTGGTGGACATTGTGGGCAATTCGGTGCGGGTGCGGCTTCAGGGCCGCTGTTCCGGCTGCCCCGCCAGCGGCGTTACTCTGAAAAATCTGGTGGAGGACAAACTCCGCGAGTTTGTTTCCCCGGAGATTCTGGTGGAGCAGGTGTAGCATGTCGGACAATGTGATTTATGTCGACAACAACGCCACCACCTGCGTGGCGCCTGAAGTGTTCGAAGCGATGCGTCCGTTCCTTTGTGAACGGTACGGCAATCCTTCCAGTATATACAGTTTTGGCGGCGAGGTGGCGCAGGACATTTTGACTGCGCGTGTCCGGGTTGCCGAACTGTTGGGCGCAACCTATCGCGACAAGGACGGCTGCCCCACCGAGATCATTTTTACCAGCTGCGGTACCGAAAGCGACAATGCCGCCATCCGCAGCGCGCTGCAACTGCGTCCGGACCGCCATAAAATCGTTACCACCAAGGTCGAGCATCCCGCCATACTTAATTTGTGCAAGGAGCTTGAACGCGAAGGGTATAGCTTTACCGCCATCGGGGTGGACGGCGACGGACGGCTGGATATGGCCGAACTTGAGGCCGCCGTGGATGAATCTACCGCGGTGGTTTCCGTGATGTGGGCCAACAATGAGGTCGGCAACATCTTCCCCGTGGAGGAAGCCGCCGCCATCGCCCACCGGCATGGCGCATTGTTTCACACCGACGCGGTGCAGGCTGCCGGGAAGGTCGAAATCAACATGGCGGAGTCTGGGATCGACATGTTGAGTATTTCCGGGCACAAGCTCCACGCCCCCAAGGGTGTGGGTGTGTTGTACGTGCGCCGCGGGATTCGTTTCCGCCCGTTCATTATAGGCGGTCATCAGGAGAAAGGCCGCCGCGGCGGCACTGAAAATGTGGCCGGCATTGTAGCGTTGGGCAAAGCCTGCGAGATCGCCCGGCTCGGAATGAAATCGGAAATCGAACTGGTCAGGAGTCTGCGCGATCGGCTGGAAGCCGGAATCGCCGCCAGAGTGCCGAAAATTCGTATCAACGGCGACCGCGGGCACCGTCTGCCGAACACTTCGAGCATCAGTTTCGAATATATCGAGGGCGAGGCGATTCTATTGCTGCTGGACCAGCATCGCATCTGCGCGTCGTCCGGCAGTGCCTGCACCACCGGCAGTTTGGAACCGTCGCACGTGTTGCGCGCGATGGGGCTTCCATACACTGCCGCCCACGGTACGCTGCGCTTCAGTTTTTCGCGCTATAACACGATCGAAGAGGTGGACAGGATCATCGAGGCGGTGCCGCCGGTGATCTCTACGCTTCGCGGCATGTCTCCCTACTGGAGCGAGTGATGGAGCGGCTTGAAGAACTCAAATTTCCGGTGGTTTGGAACTACCGCATAATAACCGACATTACCGCCGAGCGTTGCCAGGCTGAACTTCAGGCGGTGTTGGATCAGGTCGGCGGCGGAGTGAAACTGCAACCGTCCCGTGATTCCCGCGGCGGTCGCTATCGTGCCTATGCGGTTCCGGTGACGGTTAACAGCCGGGAAGAACTTGAAAATGTGAGTAACAAACTTGCAGCGGTGGAGGGTGTCAAATTCCTGCTGTGATTGTGACGCCGGCCTGACTTTAAGGCGCGGGTTTGCAAGTTTTTTGCGTTTTTTTGTGCAAAGAAACGGTTGCGGCATTTGAAAATACCGATTGAAATGCTAAGTTTCTTAGCGTCCGAAATTATTTCCATTTTTCCGGACGTACATAATGAGTTTTTTTTATCGTAAAAGAAAAATAATATAAAGGACACACACAGGAGAGATCGATGAAGATTCTGAACATTGTACTGAGCATTCTGGTTTTGCTGCTCGCAATCGTGTCGGCAGTGTTCGGCTACTTGCTGTACGAAGAGCGCAATACGCTGGTTGAAAAGTACAGCAGCCTGACCAAGCCGATGCAGGATACGGCCAAGGCGCTTGACACCGGCAGCGGCACCAGCCTTGCCAAAACCCTGGGTGGCGATGCGTTGTCCTACAAAAAAGATGCCGGCAGTGTGGCTCAGAAGCTCACCAGCCAGGCTCGCACCATTGCCAACCAGCGCGACGATCTCGCCCAGAAATTGCAGGCGGTCATGGAAGCTGCCGGCGGCAATGCCGATTTTGCCAGACTCACCACTTTTGATTCCTCTAAGGAAGAGGCTCAGAATGTGATTGATCAGGTCAGAAAACTGGTCAACAACCGCAATCTGCTTGCACAGAAGATGGTTGAAATCGGCAAGAAGTTCGAAGTTACTCTTTCCGATCCCAAGCTCACCAGCAACTCCCGCGAAGAGGTGCTCAACGAGTCCAACAACCTGGTCAAAGAACTTGGCGATATGCTCAAGTATAAGAAGCAGCAGGAAAAAGCGATGAAGCAGATTGCCGCCGATCTCGGCAAACCCGGTCTGAGCTTCACTCCTGTCCGTTATCAGGCTGATCTTGATACCTACACCACGGCGGTGCAAGGATTGCTCAGTGAAAAGAATGCGCTTGAGTCCGACAAGAAGTCTCTCGATGCCAAGCTGGCCACCTCCACCAAGCAGCTTGAAGATAAGAACGCCCAAATCGAAAAGCTGAACGCGGAAATCGCCCGCCAGCAGAGCGATTTCGACCGCCTTCAGGCTTCTATCGAAGGCAAGGCTTTCAAGTATCCCGTCAAGTTCTGGCAGCCCGGCAGCTCCGAGGCTCGCGGTGCGGTCAGCGGCAAGGTCATCGATGTCAATGCCAAGTTCGGTTATGTTGTGATTGATCTGGGCAGCGATACTTTGGTGCAGCAGCCGATAGGCGAGGGCATGTCCGACTCTCCGGTCAACCCGAACATCTCCGCCGACGATACGCTGGTTGTCGCCCACGGTTATCCGAAGAAGGATGCCACTTACGTCGGGCGCATCAAGATATTCAAGGTCGAGGGGCCCTGCGCTTATGCCAGCGTGATTGATGGCAGCGAAAGCCAGATCAAGGTTGGAGATTCGGTGTTCTTCGGTGATAACGCCGAATAAAATCGAAGGAGGTTCCCAATGTTCGACAATAAATTTTATACCGTGATGTTGGTGATCTCCTTTGTACTGCTCGCAGTAGTAGTTGCGTTCCAGTACATGGAGATGGACAAGTTCGGCATCATAAATGAGCTGATCGGTTCGGCTCAAGGCAAGTAAAAAACATAAGAGGCTCCATTCGGAGCCTTTTTTATTTTAAAATAAAATGAAACTTTTCACTGCAATCTTACTTGTTCTTATGGCGGCAGTTTGGCTTGCCGGATGCACTCCGCAGGAGAAGCAGAATCTGTCGCCGATTCCTCAGAATCGCCCATCGAATTGGGAGCTGAATCCATATGGCGACATGCGCAACTGATCGTCATTGACTCCGCCGGACGTCTGTAGGGGAGGGGGAATGCATGTCGGCAATATTTAGGCCAGAATGCAATCGAAGGGAGGAAATATGATCAGATTGAATGTTGTTGCCGTATTGGTTGCCGCAGTGCTTTCCGGATGTATTGCGTTGGATAAGCCGGTTCCGGCGACTGCGGCGGCCGCCGCAGCTGGGGATGCGTCACCTGAAGTGCAGCAGCCTGAACCGGAATGTTCGGCTGAGCAACCTGCGAAATGTTTTTTTGATATTTCATGCGATTCTGTCGAAATGATGGCTTATTCGGCGACCTGCCGCATGGATGAATCCAGAAGAGATAAGGCATTTGAACAGGCGAGGAGACTTGCATCCAAGTTTGGCGTGGAAATAGAGAAGTTTTCGCCGAATTCGATGGAAATGCGGGTGCTGGCGGCGCGGATAAACGATTTTCTGTCGGAAGCCTCCAAATTGGATACGTTGGAGGATATTCAGTTGTCGGGTTGCAATGTCCGCAATGAAATTCAGACTCTTAAAATATCCTTGGATGGTTTGTTCGAGTCGGAAAAGCGGTTGAATAAACTGGCTACCCGCCCGCTCAGTGATGAAGTTGCCTTTAACTTGGAATTGGAGCTTGCCGACGTCAATGTCAGACAGGCAACGCTTATGCAGCAGCTGAGTCAAATGGAGTTCAAGATCCGATATGTAAGCGTATCGTTCACCATTTTTCGTGGAACTTGGAAGGGCAACAGCGGCAATAGCGAGGTGTTTTGATATTCGCGGCTGAACCGTGGATTGCCGAAGGGGGCGCGGCCCTCTTTTTTATGCGTTTTTTACAATGTTTTTACAATTCTCATTGCGGCGGTGATATATTATCGCAGCTGACAAAGGAGGGCGTATGTTTAAAATCAGTTGTGTGATGGTGTTGGCCGCTGCTATGCTGGCGGGATGCGTTTCCGATGAACAATCGTACGGGATGCCGCCTAGTCCGAAAATACAGGCGGAGGAGTGTGCGGACTTTGGTGCCGCGTGTGGTATGACGTTTGCGCCTGCTTCGGCTGCTAATACCGCCCATATGGCGGCTAAGGGGCGGACGGTGGCGGGAATGGCGGAGAATGGGCCGTCTGCCGATACTATCAAGGTTACGGAGGGGCGCAAGATGATTTTCAGCGCCCGATATGAGCTTATGGTTGTCAGCGTAAATGATGCTCAGGAGCAGACTGAGAAGCTTACGGCGAAGTTCGGAGGCTATGTGCAGCAGCTTGATTCCCGCATGATGATCGTGCGTATTCCGGTTGACATGGCCAGCGGCTTCCTCAACGCCATATCCGGCATCGGAGAGGTGGTTGACCGCTCCATAACCGGGCAGGACGTGACCGAAGAGATGACAGACATAAAGATACGTCTGGACAATCTTGAGGTGCTGCGCAAGCGGTTGCAGAAACTGGCGGAATCGTCCGGCAAGGTGGAAGATCTTTTGAAAGTGGAACGCGAACTTGCGCGGGTCACCAGCGAGATCGAGCAGCTCGAAGGGCGTATGAAGTTTCTGACGAACCGGGTGGATTTGGTTACGGTCACGTTGTTGTTTAATCAGCGTGTTGTTACGGCGCCCCAGCAATCGGAAGTGCCGGTGGAGTGGGTGGCGATGCTTGGCAGTGGAGTCGGCGGCGCACCGGCGGAGCCGATGTCTGGCGGCAGTCAGGTGTTCGATGTGGAATTGCCGGAAAACTTTGCGGTTATCCGGAATCAGCGAAACGCGACATGGGCGGTCTCCGCCGACGAGGGGGTAATTCTTCTCAGTTGCCATCGCGATCTGGAAAATGCCAGCGACGCTTTTTGGCGGGCCATGATCGAGCGAGCGCTGAAGAACGCAGGTTTTGCTGAGATAACCACGCAAGTATTCACTACGCCGGAGGGTTTTGAAGCGACGTTGGTGAACGGCAAGCGCGAGATATTCAATCGGGTATGGATATATCAGATTGTGTTCGTCCGGTACTGGGACACGGTATATAGCTATGAGTGTTGGGCTCCGGAAAATGTATTCAACAGTGTTAAGCCGCTTTTGGATACGTCGTATCAAACGATTGACCTCAGCATTTGGCGATAAATTTTATTCAGTCGCTTGATTTTTGTAAAAAGAGGACTATATTTAATACCTATTGATCGGGCGTATAGCTCAGTTGGTTAGAGCGCCACGTTGACATCGTGGAGGTCACAGATTCGAGTTCTGTTACGCCCACCATTTTTGAGGTGGTCAAACCAGTGATAATAAATAATTTATCACTGGTTTTTGTTTTTGTTGGATTTCATGTTAAAACCCGCCCAAACATGCAAAAACAGCCACTATCAAAATAAAATTACGGCATTTTTACGGCATTTTTTATGACTGCATAAGAACTACCCAATTCGTTGCCAATCGATATGCGTCAGACACGTCCGAGAGCCATAGCATAATACTTGCGGGCTTGCAGACTGTGAAAGATGTACAAAAGAAAAGTTAAAAATTGTACAAGGCGATGGATTAAGCGGCACAGTTCGTCGACCGCTGGAAGACGCAAGTTGGCCGCGAATAAATACAGCCTGCACAGTTTTCGTCACAGCTTCGTGAGTTTTTGCGCCAATAGCGGAGTCCCGTTGGCGATAGTGTCGGAGATCGTCGGGCATGGCAATCCCGCTATGACTCGCCATTACAGCCATATATCGAATGAGTCCAAGCAGGACGCGATTGCCACGTTGCCTCAGATAGAGTCTTCTAGCGCAGTGAAGGCTTCCGCGCCCATTATCACGCAGATAACCGATAAGCTGAATGCGCTGAGCCCTGCGCAGTAAAAAACTGTCCTCGAGAATATCAGCAAAGCGTCCGAAACGTCCGAGAAGCCATAGTATACTATGGGATCGTGGTTCCAGTTATGCTGCCAATATTGGAATTATTAGAAATTGGTTGCAGCGGCTGGTAATTTGGTTATAAGCCAGTTATATTACTATTGTGAAGATAATAAAATGTATAAACACATGAGCTTAGAAATAAACCTAGAGCCAATTTCAAAAGTATTGGCATTCCCTTGTTGATAACTCGTCTTCTCGTGCGTCAAAGCCATTTCGACGCACCAATTCTTACTTTTTTCACAAGAAGCTGCGAAAAATCAAATTTGGGAACGTT
>JAYFQV010000015.1:0-38051 GCA_034926605.1 Victivallaceae bacterium | reverse complement strand
CCTTCCATGGCCATTCGGAACCAAACAATATCACCAAATAATGAACTAAAATCGTGATTGCCAAATAGAAAATTTGCGGTATGAACACAAAAAACAACATTGATAATAATAAATGATATCCAAAAACTTCGGCTATAAGCTGGAGAGATATTCACATACCATGTTGTTATTGCGTCGGCAATTCGCCAATTCAATATACCTTTAACCCAACCGTTGATGCGATACTTTAAACCCATATGGAAACTTCTCCCTTTTGGCATATTTTCTTTTATATTAAATCTATGATTTTAAGGTACTACATGAATATAGAAAATCAAGCCAATTTAGGCATAAGTGATCTTTATAAAAACGCCAACTGGTGCATTCTATACTTATAAAAAAGCAAAAAATGCTACTTTTTTTACTTGTAAAACAATCAAAATGATGGCACAATAAATTTGCTGCGCTTGGCCCCTACCTTGGACAACTTTTCATAAAAAGATAGGTGTAAACGCCTTTGTTCTACTATAATCATTTAATTTCATATTGCAAGCACTGAAATAGGCTTCATCCGAAGTTCTGTATTCCAGTGCCGAATGAACCATCTTGCGGTCATAAAAAGTCAAGTGGTTCTAGTAATTTTAGAGGTACCATTCGGTACCGTTTGACTTCGAAAAGTACCCTAAAATTACCGCCAACCGGCTTTTTAGGCGGAGCAAGAAAAAAGTCTAAAAACGATATTTTTCAGGCTGATCCGGTGGCGACGATTGCTTTGCAAGCTCAAAACCTCAGGCCTGAAACTCGCACCTCACCTCCACCACTTTTATTTTTCATTATTGCGTAAATGGGACCAGACGGCGGCATTTGCGCTTTACATTTTCCCCAATGAGTGTATGTTCATGCAACAGATATATTACGTACCGATATAAAAATCGGAAACAAGGCCGATTGAAAATTCCGGTAGCATTCACTGAAACTCCGGCTTCGGATGCGGCTTTATTATGTCCGGTTCAATCCGACAGGCGGCGCATTACGGCTGCAAGCCATTTCGATACGCCGCGTAAATCGTGAAAGTCCCCGGCGGAATAAGCCTGAACGTCCGGCAGCGCCGCCGTCAGCATCCGCTTCAAGGCGCTGCCCGGCCCCAGTTCGAAGAAAATCCGGCAGCCGTAGGAATAGGCGCTCTCCATACAGCCGCGCCAGTCTATGGTGTGGTGCATCTGAGCGCAAAGCACATCGAGCATCTGGTCGCGACTGAACACTTTCCCGCCGTTTATACCGGCCAGTACCCGGCCGAACACACTGTTGCATTCCACCTTTTCAAGCTCCGGACGAAATATTCCCGCCGCTTTGTCCATATAAAAGGTATGAGAAGCCACCGTCACCGGCACATGAACCGCCTTCACCGCGCCCAGTTTCAGGGCGGCGGCACAATAATCGTCAACCTTGTCCAGCGGCATTCCGCACACAAAATGATCCGGCCCGTTTACAATGGCCACCGCCGCCGCGAATTTGCCGCACAAATCGTCAACCTGCGGCCGTCGCAACCCGATCACTCCCGCCATGGATTGCGGGGTTCCGGATGCCGACTCCGTCATGATCCGTCCTCTGACGGCTGCAATTTTGACCAGCACCTCCGGGCTGAAAACCCCGGCGCAGGCGTACGCGCCAAGCTCTCCGAGGCTGTATCCCGCAAAAATATCCACCTCCGGCAAATCTTTGCGGATAACCTCCCATACCATCATCTGGTAAAGGCAGAGCGCCGGTTGGGCCACGTCATTTCTGAATATATCCTCCGACGGATTGCGAAGATCGATTCCGGGCAGACATTCCGCCGTTACGCGGTTATACAACGCGGCCGCCTCCGGATAATCCAACAATGCGTCGAACATGTCATGACTCTGCTTCCCCTGGCCAGAACAAATTATTGCCAATCCCGCCATAACTCCTCCATCTGATGGATAAATATAACCGCCGCCAGCAAATCGGCCACACCTCCGGCACTGATTTCGCGCCGGACAAATTCCTTATGCACATCCAGCGCGGATTTCGGCCAACACTCCGCCGCCACTCCGCCGGAACGGTTGAATTCAGCCGCTGCCGAACAAGCATAATCCAGCGACTCAATGCCGCCGCGATACAATATGGTACTGTCCACAACATGTTCCAGCATGCAAAAAAATGCCTGTACTCTCGCCGTGTTGCGGTCGTAACCGGCCGTCAGAGCCGACCGGAAAGCCGGAAGCCCATAGCGGTAAACCGACGAAAATCCCGATGCCGCCTCGATTCGGGCCCCTCCGACACCATAGCGTTGCAGCACTTCACTACCATGGCTGAATTTTTCGCCCCGGTTTTTAATTATGTCATCTCCCCAGTTGCACCGGACGATCTCGCCCAAATCCCCCTTCTCTCCGGCCAGTCGGCACCCGGCTGCGGCAACCAGCAGCCCGATGGAGAAAATCGCACCGCGGTGGGTGTTCACTCCTTCGGTCGCCTTGAGCATGTCCGCCTCGGCATCGATTCCCCATTTTCGCAAAGCCGTCATAGACACGCCTTTTTTCACCATTCTGGCAATCTTCCGGAAGTGATCCGCCAGCGCGTCGATCGAGGCGTTGAACGTGACCGCCGTCATATCCTTATGGCGGCCGTTGTCAACATAGCTGACCAGCCCCGGCTTGGGATATGTTTCCAGCTCCTCGCGCAACGCGGAAACAGCCTCCGCCGCAATGATTTCCGGGGTAACATCCGCCGCAAGGTCGCTATATGGCGCCAGGCCGACGCGGTCACGACATTTAAGCAGGATCATATTGCCGCCACGGCGCCATTCGCCCCACGAAAGCGCGTCACCATTCCAAAGCATGATCTCGATATCACAACCCTCGGTATCGAGTGATTTGAGTTTTTCTATCAGACGGTGAAATTCCCGTCGGCCTGAAACACGAAACAGCAAATCGACGTCGGAACCGGCCCCGAAATATTCCAAACCGGTAAGCTGCTGCCAAGCCAGACTGCCGAAAACGTATGGTTCCAGCAGCGCAATCGCTTCCAGCTTCCGCCGTTCCAGTCCGGCAACCGGCCCGATACAAGCTCTCAGTCGCGGCAGTTCCATTTTTTCCTCGACCGCCGCCGTTCCCACCGTAAACGGCAACCTCCGTTTGCCACGCGCCGGCGGCAGTGGAATACCGCAATGAACGCCGTCGGCATTGAAGGTCGGCCGCCGGACTATCACCGGATAACCGGAATTCAGCCAATCGGCAATTTCATCGCGGTCGGCCGTGGCGGAGGTAAAATCGCAACCCGGCCGCAGTCTCAGCAGATCGTGGCGGCTGAAATCCACAAAAACTTCAGCCATTGACGATTTCCCGGGCTATTCCCATCGCCATCTTTCGTCCGCCGCGATCCGAGCCGAGTTGCTGCCGGATATCGCCGCTTTGGTCTGCCTCCAGCGCCTCGGCCAGACATTTCGCCGGATCGTCGTTCCAGATTTCACGCAACCCGCCGGTGAGATAAAAATTATTTACACCGGGGGCGAATACCGGAACCGTTTTGCTCAGCTCTTCAAGATATTCCAGCGAAAGCTTGGTAACCCGGGCAATGGCCGGCAGAATCATTACGGAAGTATTGGCATCCGGCATGGCGTAAGTGGCGCCGGCGCAAAGGCCGAACGCAATAAATCCGCCCGCGATCGAATTGCCGTATACCAACGCCACTACTTTATGCCCGCGGCGGTATGCCAGATCCTGTAATTTTATCAAATGCGCAATGTATTGATTCAGGCCCAGAAGCTCATCGTGAAGCGCCATTTTCTGCCCGTCGTTGTCAACCAGCATGAATATGGAACGTCCCGGGGTTTCTTTCATGATTTTGATGAAGCGGCGCGAAAGTTCGAGCAACTCGTCGATGCCGATAGTAGTGTTGTTCTGCGTGCCGACGATCTCCACCGGCCCGGAAGCGGTATTGCCCTGGCCGAAGACC
The DNA here is from genome assembly GCA_034926605.1 of Victivallaceae bacterium. Classification (GTDB taxonomy): domain Bacteria; phylum Verrucomicrobiota; class Lentisphaeria; order Victivallales; family Victivallaceae; genus CALXXL01. The sequence continues at coordinate 34,097 of JAYFQV010000015.1, read as the reverse complement.
AGATTGCCAACCGTGTCCACATTATATCCGGCGGGGAAAGCCTTGCTCAGAAGTTCATTGATTTTCATTTCGACACCTCCAGCTTCTTAAGCTCGTCGGTGGTAAGCGAAGGTATTGTTTCCGGATTCTTGAATCCGAGTTTTTTCCAGACATCGCATCCGTCCGAACAAGCCGCGAACTCTTCGGCGCGCCGCTCAAGTGCCGCCTGTTCATTCTCCAGTTCCTCCAATGAGTAACCGTATTTTTTCCCGGCCATTCCGATAAGCGCATCCCGGAACTTTTCAGCGCAATTATCGACGATCTCCTGAACCTGCCCCTGCAGATAGCGGTTTTTGCCGCCGAAAGTACGCCAGACCAGAGCGCGATCGCGGGAATCGAAAACCTCCACCCCCATGTTGGTTTCGATAACCTCCGGCCCGGAAACGCCGATGCGCCCCTCTTCGGAGACCAGCAAAGCATCGCAGCAGCCTGTAACAATGCCGATGCCGCCATAAGCTCCGCAACTGCCGCCCACCGCGCCGATAACCGGAATCCCGGCGCTGCGCACATCAAGCATGGCGCGTATTATCTCGGCCACAGCAAGCTCGCCCGCATTGGCCTCCTGCAGCCGTACGCCGCCGGAGTCGAACAAAAAGATCACCGCCTTCGGCCGGGTTTTCAGACAGCGCCGCAGCAACCCGGTTATTTTGGCGCCATGAACCTCGCCCACCGCTCCGCCCATGAAGCGGCCCTCCTGGGCTATCACGGCAACGGGCAAACCGCCGAGGGTGGCCTCTCCCACCACCACGCCGTCGTCAAAGGCCACCGGAATATTGAAGTGGCAGAGGTGCGGGCTTATCTTCTTTTCGGTGGGCCGACACAACTCGGTGAAAGAGTCCTTATCGAATATATACTCGATCCGCTTTCTGGCGGTCAACTCGAAATAGTTTTTTCCTGTGCTCAACAACATTTTACTCTCCTCCGCACAACGCTTCAAAGGCCTGATCCAGGCGCAACGAAACCACCGCCGGACTGGCGGCATTGTCATTGATTGAGACCTTCAGCCCGTACGGGCGGTTGCGATCCATAAAATCGTTTATCACCGCCTGCCATGACGATCTGAACCCGGAGGCGGCGGTATCGATCAGAAAGACGCACTCTTCGGATTCGGCGTTGTATTCCATCATCACTTCCAAATTGCCGGACGCCACCACTCCGCTCAGACAATACTGACGGGCGGGGGTTGCCTCGCCGCCGCGATTCTTATGCTTGAATTCAAGGTGTTCCATAATATACTCCTTGGCTGTATCCGGTCACCAGTTTCTGAATCGGCTCGGCGGATTGTAAAGGCCGCCCGACCAATGCACCAGATCCTTGATGCTTTTGGCGGCGAGCATGTCCCTTGTGGCGTCGCTTTTGCGGATGCCGAGGTCTTCGGCTCGTTGAATGATTCCGCGGTCGCGCAGGTTCTCCACGATCCGGCGGTCGCGCGCCAGCCCCATCGGGGTGTATCCGGCCACGCCGCGAATCGCCTGTTCGCGCTCCTCGGCAGTTCGGCACATAAGCAGATTGGCTATTCCCTCCTCGGTGACGATATGAGATATGTCATCCCCGTAAATCATCACCGGTGGCAGCGTGAACCCGGCCTTTTTCTGCAACTCCCACGCATCCAGTTTATCAACGAAGGTAGGTTCCATCTTGCCGTGGAACGTTTCCACTATCTGCACCACCAGTTTTCGGCCCCGGGGGGTCGCGTTCAATCCGGCGGCGGCCTCTTTGCCCGCTCTTATCCAGGCGGGGGAGCAGTGACGGCGACCGCGGGCGTCACAGCCGAAATTGGGGGCGCCGCCGAAACCGGTTATCCGGTCCACGGTGGCGGTGGAGCTGTTGCCCATCGGGTCGATCTGCAAACTGGCGCCCACAAACATATCCACCGCATAATGCCCGCACATCTGGCCGAAAGCACGATTTGAGCGCATGGTTCCGTCACGGCCCACCGGGAATATGTCCGGTTTGCTGTCGATATAATCATGCATGCCCATCTCGCTGCCGACCGTATAGATGTTTTCAACGAATCCGGATTCTATGGTCGGAATCATGGTGGGATGCGGATTCAGCAGCCAGTGACGGCACGCCTTGCCCTTCAGTCCCAGCTCCTCGCCGTAGGTGGGCAGCATCAGTTCGATCGCCGCGGTGTTGAACCCGACACCGTGATTGAGCGAAGCGGGCAGGTATTTCGCGTAAATACCTTTCAGCGCCAGCATTCCCATCAGCACCATGGTTTCGGATATCATGGCGGGGTCTCGGGTAAACAGCGGGTCCAGGAAAAACGGAGTGGGGCTTTCACAAATATAATCCACCCAGCCGCCCGGAATATCGACGCGCGGAATCTTGTCCACGATCTTGTTTACCTGCACGATCGCCACGCCGCCCTGGAAGGCGGCCGCTTCCACCACCACAGGAGTATCTTCGGTATTTTCTCCGGTATAGATATTTCCGTCGCGGTCGGCGGACTCCGCCACCATGCAGCAGACATTCGGGCGAAGGTCTATAAAGTAACGGCTGTAAAGTTCAAGATAGGTATGAATATTGCCGATTTTGATTTTGCCGTCCAACACCATTCGGGCCAGTCTCAACCCTTCGGGGCCGGCATATGAGAAGTCAACCGTGTCGGCTATGCCTTTTTCGAAGATGTCGAGTTGGGAACCAAGCGCAATGGTCGACATCACCATATGCAGATGGTTTACTTTTTGAGGATCCAGCCCGACCAGACAATTTGACAAAAAATCGGCCTGCTTCTGGTTGTCTCCCTCCACGCATACGATATCCCCGCATTCGATAACCGCCTCCATCAACGCGGTCACTTTATCGGCGGCAACAAACTTGCCGTCGGCAATCGCCGCACCGCGTTTCAATCGCGCGCTGCGATTGAGCAATCTTCCATCCGATCGCATATCACCTCCCTGTGGTTGGCATATTTTCGGAAAAAGATGGCAGAATCCCGTACGTTCCCTCCATGATCCGTCATAAGATATACGGAATAATTCCTTATTGCAAGCAAGTTCGAGCTATAACCCGTCACTTTTTATCAAAAGTCTGTTATGGATGAAATTAATGCAAGCTGATAATAATGAGTATAAAGTATTTATCTCCGATGGCGAAAATTTCTTGATGTAGGGACAACTGGACATGAATGTCCAGTTTTTATGTTTATCTGCTGGTTCCCCGCGCGGACCGTGCGCCGAAATATTTCGTTAATCCGCCACTTTCATTTCCAACTAAGAGTATACCTTTACGGCTAACGGAGGAGGCGCGCCGTGCATGAAATTTGGATATATCAACAAAAATGCCGCTTGCCCGTTATAGGGCAAGCGGCATGCAGTTTCAAATGTTCAACAGACGTTTGCTCGCGTCATCAAAGAGCCGCCAGCTTCTCCTTCAGGAAACCGACCGCCATCTTGATGTCGCCTACCGGGTCCTCGCCGCATTCGCGTTCGATCGTAAGAAACCCGTCGAAGCCGATCTCCTTGAGCGCGGCCAGATACTCGTTCCACGGCACCATGCCGGTACCGAGCGGAACCTCCTTGAACCCGGCGGCGCGGGCGGTGATATTGCGCAGGGAACCATCCGGATTGCGAAGGCCATAAAATCTCGCGGCAGAGCCGACATGGAGATTTACCGCATCCTTGGCATGGGTGTGAACGATATATGGCGCCAAGGTCTTGACCGCGTAAACCGGATCTTCGCAAGCCACACCGCGCAAGTTGGCCGGATCGAGATTCACACCCAGCCCCTTGGAACCCACCCCTTCGATGAAAGCCTTGAGAACATCGGCCAGCTCCGGCCCCGTTTCGATGGCCAGAACGCACCCTCTGGAGCATGCGTAATCCGCCGCGGCGCGCACCGAACTGAGCATGGTGGCATAGACCGGGTCGCCGGGACACTCTGGAATATGGCCGATATGGGTCGTGACGACCTTAACCCCGAGCTTGGCCGCCGCATCAAATATCTTCTTCATTAGCTCCACGCGCTGCCAGCATTCGTGCTCAAGCTGAAAAGAACCGCCAAGGTCGCCGCAAATCGCGGTAATGACCAGCCCGTGGGATTTGACCAGCCGATCAAGAGCTTCCAGCTCGGAATCGGGGCATTTAGCAAGATCGAGGCCGTCGTCTCCGTGCTTCACGCAAAGCTGCACCCCGGCCACGCCGATCTCGGCGGCAAAGGCGATGTCATCCTCAAGCGGCTTACGCAACAGTTCAGCAATCACTCCGATCTTCATGATACACTCTCCAATGATTACATTTTTTTAGATTTTCAGATAAAAACGACTTGTTTTTATCCTGTTTACATTTTAACTTACAACATAGTACAATAAATTAAATGGATAAAAACCGCATGGATGATGACAGAAATTTAATTGTTGTTCATCAGACGCCGCCCGGCATAATGCAGTCGGTGCATGAAGACTACGGTCTGATGATACTTGGCGGCGGCATGGGCGTCCACGCGCCGCCCGACTCTTTTCTGAATTGCCGGAAACGCTATTTTGAACACTACTCCATATCCCATTTCCTCGGCGGCAGCGGCCATTACTGGCTTGAGAGCGGCCAGGAGGCGGATATGTCCGCCGGAGACGCGATAATCATCACCCCCGGAACGATAAACCGCTACGGCGGCATTCGCGGAGGATCTTATATTGAAGACAGCCTCGCTTTTTTCGGCCCGGTGGCCGACATGCTCAAGAAATGCGGAGTCATCCGGGACGGCGTGTTCCCCTTCGGCACCGTCCGCCGGCTACTGCCGATTCTGCAGCTCCAGCGTGACCCCGCGCACGTCTCCCAGATAAAGGCGAACATCGAACTGCAGAAGTTACTGGTGGACATTTATTTGGAGTCCCTCGGCCCGGTTTCCGGATATCCTGTCTTCGAGAAACTCCTGTCGGACATAAAAAGCCGTCCGAAAAAATGGTGGACCGTTCAGGAGATGGCGGAATACTGCGGCATATCCGACGACCAGCTCCGCCGTGTATTCATGAGATATACCGGCTGTTCTCCGAAGTTCTATATCGACCGCCTCAAGCTGCGGCACGCCGGTGAACTCCTGACCACCACCCGCCATTCCATTGCGGACATCGCCGACTCGCTCGGCTATCTGGACAGATATCACTTTTCACGCCGCTTCAAGCAGATCATGGGGCTTTCACCTCAGCGCTATCGCGAGAGCGGGCCGAACGCCGGAAAGTTTTCGGACACACGCCAGGACAACATTGAAAGCCATTAATATTCCGCCGAAACCGACTTGGCGCAGCTGGATTGCCCAGCCGATTTCGGCTGAAAATTCAGCTAAATTGGATATTATTTGCGGAAAATACTTGCATTTAACGATTTCGCGGCGTATATTATAAACTGAGCTAAGGGAATGTTCAGCCGTTTGGGTCATCGGACCCAAGCAGGATAAACGGAACATCCCGAATGGATATGTTGCTCGGTTACAGATTGCAAAAGCAATACAGTTTGAATCATTTTCTTGATAGTCCTTGGCGGAGCGACAGGCTCCACATTCCTTTCCGGTAAATCTCAAACCCAATCCGAAAACGTTTGTCCCGCTTGAAATGTGCGGTTATACCGCGAAAGGAAGTCCACTATGAAACTGTATGTGGGAAATCTGTCATTTACTACCTCTGACGCCGACCTCAAGGATGCTTTTTCCGCGTTCGGCACCATCGACTCCGCCAACATCATCATCGATCGCGAAACCGGCCGTTCCAAGGGCTTCGGTTTTGTCGAGATGAGCAACGACGAAGAAGCCAAGGCCGCCATCAGCGGACTCGACGGCAAGCAGCTGGGCGGTCGCGCCCTGCGCGTCAACGAGGCCCGTCCGAAGGAAGAGCGCCCGGCGCGCAGCAACAGCGGTTTCGGCGGCGGAAGACGCTGGTAATTGCCTGAACGGCGTTATACCAAAAAGCACGGGGCGGTGACGCTCCCGTGCTTTTTTCATTCTTGACAAACGTCTATGACAATACCCGCAATCGGCATCCACCATGCCGCAACCATTTCTTTGACGCATACGGATACCGCGCGCCATTTATAAAATCAAAAGGTTCATCGTGAATCACAACACCTCTCTCCCCGATTTGGTTATCGGCGATCTGAACATCAACCCTCCCGTCATTCAGGGGGGAATGGGCGTCGCCATCTCATCTTCCCGGCTTGCCGCCGCCGTATCCAACGAGGGAGCGCTGGGTATAATCGCCGCGGTGGGAGCCAGTGAATTCTGCGATCAGAAGAATCTCAGCTATAAAGAACGATCCTACCAGGGACTCCGTAAAATATTGAAGGCCGCCAGAACCATGACCGACCGGCCTATCGGCGTCAACATCATGTGCGCGTTGAGCGACTATGACGATTTGGTTCGTGCGGCCGTCGATGAAGATGCCGCCGCCATCATATCCGGAGCCGGACTTCCGCTACACCTTCCGAATTTGGTCGGCGGCTCTCCGGTCAAGCTGATCCCGGTCGTATCCTCGGCGCGGGCGGCTTCCATTATCTGCCGGACATGGTGGAAAAAGTATAACCGGTTGCCTGACGCCTTCGTGGTGGAAGGAGCTTCCGCCGGCGGGCATTTGGGTTTTTCCTCGAAAGAACTTGCCCTTCACCCCTCATTGGAAATGATAGTTTCGGAAGTCATCGAGTATTTGAAAACCGTTGAGGATGAACATGGCCGCCACATCCCGACCATTGCCGCCGGGGGCATTTTCAACGGAACCGACATCGCCCGCTTCCTGAAACTTGGCGCGGCCGGCGTTCAGATGGGAACTCGTTTCGTCTGTACCGACGAGTGCGATGCTTCGTCCGAGTATAAGGAGGCTTATCTGAAATGCCGTCAGGAGGATATTGTCATCATCAAAAGCCCGGTGGGACTGCCGTTGCGGGTGATGCGGAACTCCTTTGTCGCGGGGCTTGTCGATCTCCCCAGAAAGCCTTTTGCCTGCACCTATCATTGCCTGAAAAACTGCGTCCCGGCAAAGTCTCCGTACTGTATCGCGAATGCGTTGTCGAACGCGGCAGCCGGAAAGTTGTCGGACGGGATTATCACCTGCGGAGCCAACGCGTACCGCATCGATAAAATCGTATCCGTCCACAGTCTCATTTCCGAACTGGCGGATGAATGCCTGGCGCAGATGCGGGCATAATCCACACGCCCGTCCTTGTTCAAACGATTTCACGCCTCACGTCTTTCGGGAGGTTGCCATAATATGAATCACAGACTGTCCGTTTTCACGGACAGTTTTCATTTAATATCCGAGCCACCTTATATCTCGAAAATAAAACCATCAATAACCCATACAGCACACCTGAAACCAATGCTGACGCGCCATACATGATGAATAAGGCACAATAGTGGTTGGCCTCCAATAAATCAAGCAGGCAGCCATACCCCAAAATCGATTCCGCTATTGCCATAACTACAAGAAATACCGGATTGAACAGCATGCTTATGGTACTGCCGAATGCCGCTACCAATATCCCTCTTACGAGAGACATGCGCACCGGTTCCGCATTCTTTTTATGGCAAAATATATACTCTCCGCCAAAGAATGGCTTCATTAAAGCAAGCAGCTTTGTTATGACAACAAGAAACAACGTCCACCACAAGGTGCCTATAAACAAAGGGACTATCAGCAGAAAATCACCATAATACCCCAGCTCGGCACAATCAACCAGATTAATCGTAAGTGGATAATAAGCCTGCCGCTTGAAACATAAAAACGATAACACACCTCCATGCCCGGAAAAATAATTAAGCCATACTATTGCAATCATCAGGAAATAACATATGATTCCCATTATGAAACATGGCTTATGACGGACAATCAATGAAAATATACCGGGTTTCATGACAATTCACTCCATCGGTGTCTTCCGCTGCTTGGATTGATCGCAGTGAGGCCGCTTTTCATTATAGCGTGCCTCAAGCCGACGTTGTAAATAAGCGGGCTTTTCAAAACCTTTCCCCGCAAGGTACGCAGCAGCGTGGCCGCGGCCACGCGATAGCGAGCCACGGACGGTTCCGGTTGTTCCAGCAAAAGTTCCGACACTATGCGGGCACTTTCAAAAGCAAAACTGAACCCCTCGGCCGAACTCGGGCTGATCCATCCGGCCGCCTCGCCTATTGCCAGACAGGAACCGTCGCCCAGCCAAAGGTCGGAGCAGCGCCGCGGACGTGCCAGCACGGCGCCGCACCGCGACAGTGTCTTCCCGAAGCGAAACCCGTAATCCGCCAATGACTGCTTGAACGCATCGAAACGCCGAAGCGCCGATACGCCCGGGAGCAACGCCACCCCCAACAGTAATGTATCGCGCTTGGGAATCGTCCAGCCATAGAAATCTGTGACCGCAGGCTCGAAAAATGCTCCGTAGAACGGCATTTCCCCGGCCGGTTCAAGCGTTTCCTGTATGGCCAGATAGTAGTTGTGCGCCGCATCGAAACGCAATTCACGCTGAAATTTGCGCCGCACCGCCGAAGCGCCGCCGTCGGCGGCGATCAACACATTGCAGCGTACCGCTAATATCAGCCCATCAGCGCCGCGGAACCGCGCAACGCGCTCATCACCGTCATAGTCAAGAAACTCCATCCCGAACCGACACTCGGCGGAGCCGGCCGCCAGCGACGCCAGCCAGCGGTCGAACGCCTCGCGGTCGAGATTAAGATAAAAGCGCTGATAGTAACGCTCCATCCGCGCCGCCAGATCGACGGAGCGCACCGCAAAAAGCTGCGGCCCGCCCAGCACCGACTCAGGCAGCGCCAGCGCCGCGCGCGCCATGGCCTTTTGCGCATCCGGCGCCAACAATCCGCCACAGCATTTGCGAAAGCCCGCACCGTCGAACGGGCGGTCAAGCCGCCTCCGGTCAAACAGCATAACCTTCCGGCCGCAGCCGATCAACCTGGCCAGCGTCGCCCCGGCCGGCCCCGCGCCGACAATCGCCACATCGCAAGACTCCATCATGTCCGGCAGTTCCTTTCATGTTATCTTACATATAATCGTATTCCGTAGAAAAATCAAACGCCGAAGCGGAAGAACAAAATATTTTGCATAACGGCGCGCCCGCAGAATCGGACAGGACGCTCCGGGCGCACAAAAAAATAAGCTCTTATAGCTTCAGACGCGGGAACAGCTCCCCCGGCGACTGCGGGGTGACACATCCGTTCAAAGCCGAGATCCTGGCGGCGCATCGAGGCAGAAACGGCGTCAGTTGCCCGACGATCATATCAAGACGGTCATACCAGCCGGAGAGCAACCGATGCAGCCGGGAAAAATCTTCATTTTTCAACAGCTCCCATGGTTTTTCCGATTCGATATCCCGATTGACGGCGGCGACCTCGCCGCGAATGCGGTCCAAGGCTTCGTCAAAACGGAAATTCTCCACGCTGCCGTCATAAGAAAAATCGGAAACCGATAATACCGGCTTGGGAAAATAGCGGCACCCTGACTTTTCCCCCAACACCTTCAACCGGCTGCAGAGGTTGCCGATGCCGTTGGCCAGATGGGAATTGTAAACCGCGATGAGATTGGCGACGGAAAAGTCGCAATCGTTAAAGGGCTGAACCGCTTCCAGCAGATAATAGCGAACCGCTTCGGCGCCATAATCCCGGATGACGGCGGCAGGATCGATGCCGTTGCCAAGTGATTTGCCGATTTTCCGCCCGTTGACGGTGAGAAAGCCGTGGACGAATATACGGTCGGGAAGCGGCAATCCCGCCGAAAGCAGCAGAGCCGGCCAATAGACGGCGTGAAACTTCCAGACGTTCTTGCCGATCACATGAATCTTCAAAGTATCGCGGTTCCAGTATTTGCAGAAATTCTCCGAATCGTCGTCCCCCAATCCGCTGATATAGTTGATCAGTGCATCTATCCACACATATATGATCTGATCCGAATGACCGGGAACGTGGATTCCCCAGTTGGCGACGCGTTCAGCCGAGCGGGACACGCTGATATCCCGCAAGCCGCCCCGGATGAACGCCAGCACTTCGTTCTTGCAGCGTTCCGGCTTAATCGCGATAACGTCGTCCGCAATCAGCCGTTCCAGCTGTGACTGGTATTTGGACAGCCTGAAAAAACAGTTCCGTTCCGCGATCGCGGCCGGAGCCGTTCGATGTTCCGGGCACAAACCGTCAACCAATTCCTTTTCCTGAAGAAAGTCCTCGCATCCGAAGCAATACAGCCCGGCATAGTCCTGCCAGTACAGATCATCCGGGTTCAGTCTTCGCCAAAAACGCTGTACGCCGCGACGATGACCGGGCCTGGAGGTGCGGATAAAGTTGTCATAGGATATTCCCAGCAACTGCGACAACTCCTGAAACTCGGCGGAGTTGCGATCCACGAAATCCGTCACCCCGACGCCGCGATTTCTGGCACTTATGACATTCTTGAACGCGTTGTCGTCGCTGCCGGTCTGAAGCAGAACCTCGTCGCCGCGGCGGCGGTAATAACGGCACAATGCATCCGCCTGCGCCAATTCAAGCGCAAACCCGATATGCGGGCTGCCGTTTACATATGGAATCGTTGTAGTGATATATACTTTCATAATAAATTCCCGATGGTGTCATGTTAAAAGAAAAGCCCCACGATCTGCGAATGAACGTGGGGCATCTGATAAGAAATATGGAAAGAGTGCGGCTTACATTCTCTCCGAATCGGACAGCACAATGCCCCGGATGCGCATCATTCGCATCCGGCGCTGCATCATCATTGTCCGGTTCGGCATAGTATCCGTTTCTCCCATCTACTGGATTTTAATGTATTTTCTAATATATCACGGGATTAGTCACAATGCAACCCCGATCAAGGCTCCTGCCAGAACAGTATTGCTTATCATTACAGATATCCGCCTTGCAGGGTACACGCCATTATGATCAAGAGCGGCAGTCATGGCCCAATCAGTCTTTTCTCAAAAAGAGGCCGTGTCAATACCGTATATTCGGGAAGTGTCTCCCCACGGGGCATAACCGTTGCCGAGATACTCGAACCCATATTTTTCATAATATCCGACATGGTCGGTGCAAAGATAAAGCCGGGGAAAATCCAGTCTTGCCGCATCGCCTTTTATATAGTCGATGAGCTCCGAACCGAAAGCCTGCCCGCGATATGGTTCCGCTATATACAAAGCGCAAAGCCACGGCCACAAGTCCATGCGACTGATGAAGTCATTGGTGATCAACCCCGCTCCGCCCACGACGTCGGCGGCGGCATTGACCATCAGATACCATTGCGGCAACGGGGAAGAAGAGTTCAAACAGGCGGTAAGACAGTCCCTATACACCGCCTCGGAATGCCAGTGCCTGGCGAAAAAGTCGATGAACCGCTCCAGCAGTTCCGGGTGATGCCGCAACGAAACAATCCGCGGCGGCGCGATCCTATGGCCCATCGGAGTGAACCGGATGCCGTCGAGCGTCTGCTCCGAAGTCAGCGGTTCAAATCCAAGTCCGAGGTAAAACGGCAGTCCGTGCGGCGAAGAATTCAGAGTAAGCAAATCAAGCCTTGGAGCCGTCTTCAATACATCCGACAGCAACTGCCGGAACACCGCGGAGGCAACTCCCCGACGCTGATAGTCCTTATGGGTGAACACCAGACAAATGTGCGACTGTCCGCGCATGCACATGAGCCCGACCAGCCGACTGCCGTCGAAAGCTCCCCACATCCGATTTTCCCCGCTTGCGCAGGCTTTCCGGAACCGTTCGTTCTCCATAATATCGCGGCGAAACGTCTCGACGCCATCCGGTCCGTAGTCCGGAGCCTCAAACTCCAGATAAGTCTCCCAAGCCAGCCCAAGTGCGGATTCAATCTCCGCAGTCTCCAATCTCCTTACCATCCAATCCATAAACCCCGCCTATCATTACATTTCCGAGTCATCACCGGTGCCGCCGTCGTTATGACCGCCTTCAATGATCAGTGCAAGCTGTCCGGAAGATTTTCAAACATCTCCCGGCAGTCCGTATAGCTGTTCAAGGTTTGAACCGTTACCGGATGGGGTGCGGCATAAATCACCGGGTCATCCGACTCTCCATACCCGGGCCGTACCGGAAACGCCAGCTGCTCCTCTCCCGGAATAAATTTCGCGGCAATGCCTTTGGTGTTGCCGCGCGCGTCAAGCCGCGTCCAGCCTTGGCGTGAGGACAGCCATACCGCGTTCAGCGCGTGAACCGCCAGACCGGTATCCGGAGTCCCGTCGAGCCGAAGAAGCTGATAGCAGAACCCGACAGGAATGCCATACCACCGCAGCAGCGCCGCCAACAGCATGGTCTTGGCATAACAGATTCCTTCGCCGTTAAGCAGTACCTCGGAGGCGGTACGGCTGACTTTATGGCTGCATATGTCGGCGGAATGCGGTATCGCGTCACACACGAAATCGAACGCAATATGCACCGCCGTTTCCTCGTCGCCGCATCCGGCAAGCAATTCTTCCGCTTTGCGCGCAATAGCCGGATGCTGAAAGTCGACGCATTCGTCGGCTTTCAGATATGATTCCAAATCTGTTTTTTCGGGAATAATCATCATAAGGCACCTCTTAATAATTTACCACGCCGCAGCGGATATATCAAATTTTTATGCATACCTCACATGGTCGATGCAATTTGGCGCGTATCACGCTTGATCCATTATTTCTTCATCGATTTTAAATAATGTCGAAAAATCAGCACAAAAGTACCCTACAAATCATTTTTCTACGCTTTCACAATCGGCATTCTGCATATAATGTAACAAAGTGTATAACTGCGTGGGAATAGACTGTTTGCCATATTCTCCTGTTGCCGCGATAAGGCGAAGCCAGTTGTGCGAAACCAGACCGGTGGTTTGTTTATGGTTCAGCTGTAAACTCCATTCCGGATATGACAACAACCACCACTATAAGGAAAACCATGAAGAAAAACCTTACGGCGATGTTTTTATGCTGCGCGTCGTTTTTGGCCGTGTTGCCCGGCTTCGGCGCGGAAACCGATCTTTCTTTCGTCAATCCGGCGGACGTGAGCCAGGACTGGACCTCTGCCAAGGTCAACCGGTCCGTCAACGGCACCCCGCTTCGCGTCGGAGGGATCACCTATTCCAAAGGCCTCGGGACCCACGCCGAAAGCATTCTCGCATTAAACCTCGGCGGCGGCGCCACCAGAATCTCCGGACTGGTCGGTGTCGATGACGAGATAAATCCGGGCGAAGGCTCGGTCGATTTCAGACTGATCGACGGCGCCACCGGAAAAACGCTGTGGAAATCCGCCACCATGAACAGCGGTATGGCGGCCGAACCGTTCAGCGTCGATGTTTCCGGGATCGGCAAACTTTTTCTCGCCACGACCGACGCCGGCAACGGCAATGTCTGCGATCACGGCGATTGGCTGGATGTCAAGATAGAATACACCGGGGACGCCCCCGTCTCCATGCCTTCATCCTGCGCCGCCGAAACCGATGGCGTGCAATGGCGGTTTTCCGGGATGCCGAACGGCAAATTCAAACAAACCGGGTTCGGCGGCCGTTGTTCCATGCCCGCCCCCGCGCTATGCACTTTTCCGCCGCGCGAGGAAGACGCGCTGCTGCTGCCGGCAAATTTGAAGATAGTCCAGTCCGACGGCTCATGCAATGTCGAGCTTGTATTCAAATCATCGGAAACCAAAGCGATTTCCAACGACGTCACCGAACATATCTATCATTTGGAGGACCCCGCCTACAAACTGGCGGTGGACGTCACGGTGACCGCCTACAAGCAGGAAAATGTTTTCGAGTCGCAAATGAGCATAACCAATAACGGCAACGCTCCCATCATGATTCTGAACCGCGACGCCGCCTTTGTGGCGTTACCCTCCGGCAACACCTACATTTCCAGCTTCAACGGCAACGGCATGCGCGAATTCACCGGGTTCAGCGAAAGTCCGGCGCCCCGCGGCATCGTGGAACACCGCGTGGCCGGAACCGACCGTACCGCGCTCCCGGATTATCCCGGTGTGTTCATCAGCTTCGACGGCCCCGCCAAGGAGGAATCCGGCCGGGTGTTCGCCGCGGCGGTAGCCTGGAGCGGCAGCTGGCAATACAAGGTCACCCGCCTGCCCGACGAACGTATGTTCTTCAGCGGAGGCGCGCTGGACGATCCGATAAAACTGCGCCCGGCCGAAACCTACCGCTCGCCGCGCGTGATCATGACTTGGTCCGACTCCGGCAAAGGCCAGGCCTCCCGCAATTTCCACAACTATGCGCGAAAATACGGGATCATGAACGGTTTCAAGGAGCGCCCGATCGTACTTAACAGCTGGGAGGGCGTGGTTTTCTGGTTTGACGAGAACAAGCTGATCTCGATGATGGACGGCGCCGCCGACCTCGGCGTGGAAATGTTCGTACTGGACGACGGCTGGTTCGGCAATGAATACCCGCGCAACAGCGACCGGGCCGGACTGGGCGACTGGGAGGTCAACCGGACAAAACTTCCCGGCGGAATTGGCAAGCTGGTCGAGGAAGCGCACAAGCGCGGCCTGAAATTCGGATTGTGGGTGGAGCCGGAAATGGTCAACCCCGAAAGCAATCTTTACCATGCCCACCCGGACTGGATCATGAGCATCCCCAACCGCACCGCCTACACCGGCCGCAACCAGTATCTGCTCGACCTCAGCAACCCCGAGGTGGAAGAGTTCATCTATAACACCGTCAGCCGCATCCTCCGGGAAAATCCCGGTATCGAATACATCAAGTGGGATCACAATATGAACGGCCAGAACGCCGGGGCCGCCCATCTCGGCGACAATCAGGGCGCGCTGTCCGACAAACACAACGAAGCCTATTACCGGATTATGGCACGACTGCGCAAAGAGTTCCCGAACGTCGCGTTCCAGCTCTGCGCCTCCGGCGGCGCGCGCATCGACTACGGCGCGATGAAATACCACGAGGAGTTCTGGCCCAGCGACCAGAGCAACGGGATAAAGCGCGTTCCGATCCAGTGGGGCATCAGCCACTTCTTCCCCACCAACACCATGGCATCCCATATCAACCGCTACGAGGACGGCGACTTCAAATTGCGCGCCGATGTCGCCATGACCGGGCGGCTGGGCGTTGAGCTGTGCCCGGACATACTTAACGCGTCCGACCGGGAGACCGTCAAGCGCGGCATAGCCGCCTACAAGGAACTGCGGCCGCTGCTGCACAGCGCCGACCTCTATCGAGGCCGCTCCCCGTTTGAATCGACCACCACCGAACTTACCTTTGTTTCGCAGGACAAAAAGCAGGCGGTGTTCTTCGCGTTCAAGCTGGGAAGCGAAAGCGGCCCCATGACGCTTGTGATGAGCGGACTGAACCCGGATACCGCATATGACCTGATTGAGATCAACCCGGACGAAACGCCTCGGGCCGCCCCCGGCACGTTTTCAGGCCGGCAGCTTATGGAAACGGGTGTCAAGGTCGATTTCCCGGCGAAGCCGTCGAGCGTTGTGTTGAAACTGACGGCGCAATAGGACGTTGAGAGCGGCCGGCGCACGCCGATTGCGCCGGCCGCCGGCCATGAAAGATTGCGGTACTGTCAGCAGGTCACAGCCGGGGCGGAAGCCTTGGCACAGACTACAATTATACGCATTTCCACGTTGCCGGTATTTACTACTCCGTGTTCCCCGCCGCCGCGGCATACATTGACATCTCCGGCGGAAAACGCTACCTCCCCGCCGTCGAGGATCATCGTGCCGCTGCCCTCGAGGCAGATATACCACTCCTCGAAAACAGTTCCCTCAACCTCATCGTGACGGTGCGTTCCGAAAGCGCTTCCCGGCGGCAGACGGTCGTCATGGATGAACCGGACCAGCGACCCGCTTTCCGGCGCCGCCATCCCGGCAATCATGTCCTTGAAATACCACGGCCCGCTGCCGCCATGACACGGAGTTTCATGATATTCATACGGTTTGTTCTTGAAATAATCAGTCGTTTTCATGATCGCGCCCCTGTCTGGTGAACCCGGACCAATCGAGCATGTAGCCGAATGAATTGAGCCTGCCGTGGAGGATGTTCTGGTAGAGCGTCTGCGGATCTTCCGGCGACACCTTTTCATAGGCCCATGGTTCAATGCCAATCCTGCCCTCGCTCAAATAGCGCAATGCCGCCGCCTTGTGGGTAAGATCGTTATGAACCTTGTGCTGCCCCGGCATGTCGGCCTCCCAACCGGTTTTAAGCGTCAGGAACTTATAAAACACCGGATGGAGGATCTTCTGCGCGTTCAGATCGCTGTTAGGCTTCCACGGCACGCCGACCAGTGATATTTCGCCCCAGTTGCGCATGACATCGCACAGAGACTTGACCGCCAGTTCATTGCCGCTGCAGTCAATGCCGAATCCGATCTTGCCGGAAAATTCCGGGTCATCCTCCCGCAGTGCCTCCGTCACTCTGATGCCGTGCTTCGCGGCAATTTCCCGGCGCAGCGGATTGGGATCGCTGGCAACCACCTCGTATCCGAACATCGAGGCAAGCTGGGCGCACCAGAAACCGATGACACCCAGCCCGGTCACGGCGCATATGTCAGGCGCGGCGACTCCGGTACGGACAAACGACGGGATCGAAACCTTGATCATGCGGGCAAAGACCGCCTGTTCCGGTGAAAGCCCGTCCGGAACCTTGACCAATTCCGAGGCCGGAAGCCGATGGGAACTGGAATGGCAGCCTCCCAGCACAATATCCCCCGGCTTCACCCCATCAACTTTACGGCCGACCGCCGTCACCCGGGATACCGTGGCGTAGCCGGTGCCGTAAACACCGGTTTTACGCATCTGATAGTGCGTCCGGCAATAGCACCCCACCGTTTCGGTTCCGCTGCTTATCCAGCTCACGATCGATTCGAGGTCGACCTCGTTCTCCGCCGGCGTTCCCTCCGGGCGGTCGTCTGCCATCAGCTCGGCCTTCTCGATTTCCGTAAACCCTATCCAGTACCTTTTTTGCATCTTGGATTCCCTTCCTGCAAAAGCATGCTTGTTTTTTAACACACATACACTATAGTATCTCAAGATGATTATGTAAATACATAAATATACTTATAATTTATACTATTGTACTTTTATGAACAAACAGACAGTGGCTTCGCTATCGGGTTCGGACAACTATTGCAAAAATTTTTCATGGCAATATTACGGCGGCAGCAGAAGCCAGACGGCGGTTCATCCGAAGTCTTTTCTGCGGAATCTGCCGTTTTCGGTGATAGTATGCCCGCTTGAAGGCGAGTATTATCTCTACTATCCGGAGGAGCGCGCGCCACGGATATACAGGACGGGAGAAGTGCTCTTCGTCCCCCCGGGCCGTCCGCATTATGTTGAAATCCGGCGGCGCTGCGTACTTCACCATGCCCATATTTCCCTGCGGTTGGGATTCGATCTGGACATAACACGCCTGCTGGACATACCTGACCGCATTTCCGGTGGTCACGCGTTGTCAATCGCGTCGATCTGTGCGGAAATGTATCTGCTGGAGCAAGACCGCGACCGGGATTTTTCCGCGGACGCCCGTCAGCTGATTCTGGCCGCATCGCTTATGCAAATATTCAGCCAGGCGGGCAGGTTGAAAAATCCGGCGGCCATGGACAACGGACTCATACTCCGTCTGTCGCCGGTGTTCCGCTTCCTGAAGTCGGCGTTCCGGCAGCAGATTTCCCGTAAACAGCTGGCGGTTATGGCTGGTTTTTCGGAAACGAGGTTCCACTATGTCTTCAAGCAGATTGCAGGCGCCGCACCGATGGAATACCTCCAGTCGCTCCGGCTGTCGAACGCGCAGAAGCTGCTGCTGACCACCGACATGCCTATAAGTCAGGTGGCGGAGGAGTCCGGTTTTGCCAATCCATATTTTTTCTCGAGGTATTTTCGCGAAAAAATCGGGTTCCCGCCTTCATTGTACCGTAAGCATAAACGGGGGTTCTTTTTCAGGCAGGAGCCCGGCGATGACGAAAGTCCGCGTGACGGCAAATCCGCCCCCGGATTTCAGGCGGACATTTGACCCGGCGCCAACCGGCGCGGCGCAGCGGCCTTCTATAAATGAGAGAAGGCCCCGGCCCGGCCGCCGGTCTCCCTGCAGAGACGATGCCCGGGCTCAAGGCCGCAGGAGGAGGAGCTACTTGCTGGTGCCGTCTAGATTCTGTTCGATTCCGGCACTTCCGGCACAGGGATTCACGCTGCGAATGGGTTCGAGCGGATCCACACGCGGTGCGAACATCTCACTGATGAACACCGGCTTGGCCCAGCGTACCGCGTTGCCGAGGACCCTCAGGACGTTGGCGTCGTAGTAAGTTCCGTACGTCTCGTGCCCGGGCTGGAAGTAGAAGACCTTCCCATAGCCGCGATTGAGCGTGAACCCGCTGCGGAACACGTTGCCTCCCTCGAACCAGCCCAGAAACAGAAGCTTGGCATCGTCCGGAATATCGAACCGCTCACCGTACATCTCTTCGTGTTCCAGCTCGAAATACTTGTCGATCCCCTGAGTTATGGGATGCGTGGGATCGATGTTCCACAGCCTCTCCTTCTCTCCGACCTCGCGCCAGCAGAGCGAACAGTTGCAGCCGGTGACGGACTTGAATATTTTCGAGAAATGAGCGGAGTGCAGGACAATAAGCCCCATGCCCTGAAGCACCCGCATATGGATTTTGCGCACCAGTTCGTCCGACACCTCGCCGTGAGCGCAATGCCCCCACCAGATCAGCACGTCGGTATCGTTGAGCAGCGAGTCGGGAAGCCCCTGCTCCGGGTCGTCCAGCGTTGCGGTGCGGATTTCGAGGTCGTCCGCCGCCAGACCGTCCTTCAACGCGCCGTGAATCCCCTTCGGATACACTCCGGCGATATATTCGTCTTCCTTTTCGTGTCTTCCCTCGTTCCAGACAGTAAGTTTGATTTTGCCCATCACAACACCTCCGCTTTATAGTTGCTCGTAGATTTTTCAGCTTTTATTAATATATTTTTCAGAACAGCATTTGCAATACGCCCGCAACCGTAATAACTTAACATTAATATGAAAAAGCTACGATAGGTGGTTTTGATGAACATCTCGATCCCCGAACTCGAATGGCAGAACCGCAATGCGGAACCGAACGCGACACAGGCGGATATGTTGATCCGGGAAAGCGTCCTGCGCTTGATACAGGCCGCGGACCGCGGTGAGTTGCGCAGTTTTATCGGGTCCTCCCGCAACCGGTGGGATGAAGCCGCCCAGTCGGCGGGATGCGCCCATGCCTTTTCCGACGAGTGGTTCTTTCAGCTTCAGGGCGAGTGCGATTTCCGATTCTCCAGCGACGAACATATTAAGATAATACCCGGCGACACGCTGCTGGTGCCGCGCGGAGTTCCACATATAGAAATCGTCGGCAACCGGGACGGCAAAACATTCACCAGTCTCGTTCTGTGCGTATGTGAAACCACGGCGACGCTTCATCTGGCCCGGCCGAGTCCGGAACGTCATTCCATGCCGGAAGTATTCAGGGTGCTGCGCCTGCATGACGCGCTGTTTTACCGCGGACTCATAATGGCGGTCCAGCATACCAGCCATCCCGACACCATAAGGCAACTGCTTGGCACCCTGTTCCGGCAGTTTCAGAAAGACATCGGTTCAATCATGCCGGATGATCAACTTCCCTTCCCTCACCGCCTGGCGGTGCAGGCAAGGCATCTGATAAATTCCTGCCCCGTCGATCACTGGTATACGGTTGTTGAGCTTGCGAAAAAACTTCAGTGCTCACCAAACTATCTTTCCAGCGTTTTCCATCGCAGCTACGGAATAAAACTTAAAGAGTTCCTCATCTGCAACCGCCTGGAAAACGCCAAGATAATGCTGCTGGACAATCGTTTGAACGCCTCCGAGGTGGCCAGTAACTGCGGATTTCAGGACACCGCCTACTTCGCGCGGATATTCCGGCAGCGGTTCGGCTGCACCCCTTCGGAACTGCGTAAGATGGACGCGACTGAAAAATAATGAACGCCATCTGCATACGTCTGTCCATGACTCTATTTTTTATATTGAAAAATAGCCAATTCTACGCTTGAAAAATCTCATTGCCGATGGTATTATAATCAAAACAGCTGAAATATTCAACGTCCAACAGGGGAACGGCGGCGCAATGGCTAATCATAGTGGGCAAATACCTTCCGGCGAAACCATAGTGATTTCCACCGGTGAAATTGCGGCAGAAACGATCATCCGCCCGAACGCCACCATGTTCGTATCCGGCGGCACTGCCAGCGGCACAACAATATACTACAATGGCACGGAATTTCTCGACAACGGCGGCATCGACTACGGCGCCATCGTTTCCGGAGCAGACAGCGGTTATTGCCCCGTGCTTCGGGCGAAACAGGAAATATACAACAGCGGGCTCGCCATTGACGCGGAACTTATGGATTACGGGCGGCAGGATATATATTTCGGCGGCATTGCGTCCGGCACCAAAGTCGCGGGCGCCGGAATGCAGATGGTTTATTATGGCGGCACCGCGGTGGGAACCCTGCTCAGCGGCACCATTTTCCGGCTGGAGGACAGCAGCTACTGGTACCACCCAGGCCAGCTGGAGGTATTCAGCCGCGGGACGGCCTCAGCCGCAGTGGTTTACAGCATGGGAGAAATGACGATCTCCGCCGGAGGACTTTCTATCGGCGCCGTGATAAGCGGCGGTTGGATGTGCGTTGCAGGCGAGGCTGTGTCTACTTGGATGGGCGACTACGGCACAGTAATTATCCGCGATGGCGGAATGCTCAGGAATACCATTTGCGACCATGCCAATATGACCATCAGCAACGGCCGCGCAGAAGACACCGTGCTTCTCGGTGGCTGGCAGGATGTCTGCGGCGGCACCGCCGTCCGCACCACTATTATGTCCGACGGCATACAATCAATTACAAACACCACCGTCCAGTCCACCATAATCATAGGCGGACAGCAGTACATCGGTTTCGGCGGCGTTGCGGACTCGACGGTCGTCGGAGCATCTTCGTTTCAGGACGTTTATTCGGATGGCGCCGCGTTCCGAACCACGCTATCTTCCGGCGGAGCCCAGTATGTGTCGCGCGGCGGCTACGCATGGAAGACCGTCATCGGCTCGGGCGGCAGACAATTGCTGTTTTCCGGCGCCGTCGCAGTCGATATCTTCATAGCTTCCGGCGGCGAGTGCTATTGCTATACCGGTACTGTAATCGAAGGAAATCTCACTGTGGGCGGCAGCGTTGTAATCTGGGACGGCGGACCTGCGGATCTGACGCAAGCCGACATCATACTGCTGCTTGCCGCCCCTGATACAACTGTTTTCCTAAACGGTATGGACTGCTTCACCAAAGCCAACAGCTATACCGTGAAATCCGATTCCGTGCTTGCCGATGGAAAATATATTCTGGGAACCAGATGCAGCGGGTTCGAAGGCGTATTTACCGTGATCGACGGCGGCATCAAGCTGGGTGAAGTGTCCACGGTCTCTCCATTGTACACAGAGGACTCGACTTATTCGCTCATGATCGTTTCATCTTCATTGTTGCTGATGAAGTCCCCGCCGGTCCATCCGGTCAGATTATTTCTTTCCGGAGCCGAAGTCGGTCACGGCAAAGTCATATCCGGCGCGGTGCTAGGCAACGGCGGCCCAGTCGATTCCATGTACATATCATCAGGAGGAGTGGCGTACGACACCTTGCTGATGACCGGCGGAACACAAACGGTCTGGGGGGCCGCCAGCGGAGTCATGGTAAGTTCCGGTGGAAAAATCAACGTATACAGCGGTGGTACCGCATTAGATGTGCACATTGGTTCCGGCGGCAGCGGAACCGTGATTTGCAACGGCCGTTTGTCATCCAGAACAGTAGTGGACGCCGGCGGTGTCATGACGGTGACATCAGGCGGCATCGTATCCGGAAAACTTGAGGTGGCCGGCTCGCTTGTAATGTACACCGGTGGAATTCTCTCCGACTGCGAGCTCACGATCCGGCTGGATCGGAGCAATCCCGACAGCCGATACCTGATCAGCAATGCCGCGGCTTTTTCCGGCAATGATTATTCCGTGGTGGTGGCCGATGACCAGATGGAAGGCGCCTATAAAATTATAAGCGGCGGCGACCGGTGGGCGGCTTACAATCTGACGCTGATAAACTCAGCCGGAGATGTTCTGGGCACCGTCACCAGAGAGTCCGGAGTTTTTGTCGGCAACAAGTTCTACTCAATGGAAGCGGTAGGTTTTTATGATGTTGTGCTTGGAGTATATTCAGACGCACCGGTCAAACTATACAAGCACGGCGAACTAACCGGCTATAGGAACACAGTCTCATCCATTGCCGTCATGGCCGGCGGCAATCCGGATGAGGTCGTTGTCACCTCCGGCGGCACCGCATACGGGATGGGGGTACATTCCGGCGGATTGTTGCGGGTTGAGTCCGGGGGAATGCTTCTGGGGCCATCAATTTATATGAGCGGATCCCTCGAAGCGGACGGCGGATCAATAATCTCGGCCGGCTTCCATGACAATTCATGCAGTTTCTTGGCAAAAGGGCAGGCCGTCATCTCCAGCACAAGCATTTGCGGTTCTGCCCATGTGACCAATTCCGTCATGATTTCCATCGGGGTTTCCGGAGACTTGATAGCCGACTTCGATACGCGCATATCGTCGCTTTCCGTCGGAGGCTTGGGGTCTGTGCGCATCTTCGACAGCATTGCTTCCGGAGTGACGGTTAACTCCGGCTCCATGCATGTCGGCAGCGGCAGCTATGCTTGCGATGTCAAAACCGGCTATTTCGGCTATGTATCCGTGGCGTCGGGAGGCATGGTGGAAAATGTCTCTCTCCATAAAGAAAGCTATCTGTCTGTGGACAGCGGCGGAGTGGCAAATAATGTCACGATCGCATATGAAAGCCATATCAATCTCAACGAGGGCGCCGAAGTGCGCGGGAACTTCGTTTTTTCAAATAAGATCAACCTGTATGGCAGGGCCGATCTTTCCTCGGCCGAAGTTGTCATCAACCTGACATCGGGCTTAGCCGTTCCCGGCGGCCTCATATCCAGAATGGATTACTTCGACAATGCGGCCAGTTATACCATCAGATGCGATGTCCGTATGGACATAAACACATTCATCATCGCCTCGTCCGGCGCCTCCGGCTTCGATCGTGGCATCACCATAATCGACAACGGCGTTCTACTAGGCATTTTGACTCTGAGAAATACGATTGTCCAGGACCGCGACACTTATTCGTTAGCCATTACCGAGCAAGGCGCGCTTACCATGACCAAGACCCATGACAATTTCCCGGTGCAGGTATACGACAGTTATGGCAGATTTCTTTGCGACTTCGCCACCGTCAGCGGCTATGATTTCTCCATAAGTTCCGGTAACTGCATGGAAATCTGCGACGGCGGCTCGGCGGTTTACACCAGCAATACCCGCTTACAAAACATTCGTTCGGGTGGATACGCCGAGCTTACCTTTATAAACGGCGGCGGGCTGCAACAGGTTTTCTCGGGCGGCATCGCGGTGGGCACCCATATTATCTGCACGTCCGGTCACAGCGCCTCCCAAAAGATATCCGGCGGAGTGGCAAGCGGCACCGTACTGGCCGGCATGGCGATGCAGAATATCCTGACGGACGGAAAGGCTTTCGACACTCTGATACTTGACGGTGCGGTTCAATACATCAATGTCGGTGGATTTGCCTCCGGCAATGTGCTTTCCGGCCCCAAATCCATTCAAAGCGTATGTTTCAACGCCACGGCGCAATCCACCGAAATAGGTTCCGGATGCGCGCAGAACGTCGATGGTTCCGCATACGCCACCACCATATATTCCGGCGGAGTGCAGCGGACGCTTCTCGGAGGCCTGACCGAGGACATCGCGGTAAAATCCGGCGGCAAACTCAGCGTTGCCCACGGCGCCACGATCATTCGCGCGGTGCTGGAAGAAGGCGCGATACTGGGCTACGATTTTGACGTTGTGATCGATGCCAGCAGCGCCGGCAGTCAGGTTCAGCTTATAAACTCAAGAAGCTGCGACTTCGAGGTACGAGGCGGTTTTCATACGGTTTCCTGTAACTACCTGTCTCTGCGCGCCGACATACTGGATGTCGGCGAGATGCGCGTGTTGTCCGGCGGGATCGCCAGCAGTGCCCATATCCACAGCAGTGGTGTGATGTCGATAGGTTACGGTGGAACGGCTTACGGCACCCTAGCCGCCGGTTCCATGTTCGTGGGGTCGGGCGGCAAGATTTACGATACCGTAGTCAAGCCGGACGACGAAACAATGGGAGCATATTCGACCGGACTGACCGTGTCCAGCGGCGGAACAGCTTACAGCACTTTACTGTCGGCCAGAATGCTTGTCAGCGGAAGAGCCTGCGACACCGTGGTGAACAACGGTTATCTTTATGTGTCCGGAGGCGGAACGATCAGCAATACCGCCTTGAACGGCGGCATGGTTATCGTGTCCAGCGGCGGAATTGCCTATGCCACCGAGGTAAACAGCGGAGAAATCAGGGTTTTCGGCTCTGCCGAATCAACCATTCTTTACACAAGCATGTACTGTCTGGGCAATGCTTCCAACACTCATATGCGCGGCAGCGCCGTCTTCTCCGTGAGTTCTGGCAGTATCTTCGGCACAATCATCTCCGGCGGCATAAATTGTCTTTATCGAAATGCGATCGCCTCGGACACGGTCATCTGCGGCGGCATCCAGTATCTTTCCGACGGCTCCCGCTCAACAGGCACCACCATTTCCACCGGTATACAGATCATCTATTCCGAATGCCTGGCCGAAAACACCATAGTTTCCTGTGGAATTCAGTCGGTATGCTGGAGCGGCCGGGCGGACAGCACCACGGTGCTGGCCGGCGGCTCGCTGATTGTCGACGATTGCGGCAGCGCAACAAATGTGAACATGGAATCCGGAGCGACACTGGCATATGGATTCAACGCGCATTTGACCGTCACCAGTGCCGGAACCGTGATTTCCGGCGTCGAGAAGCGGTGTCTCAACTACACCGTTCATGGCTATCAGCTGGTATCCAGCGGATACGTCGCGCTGAATACCTTGATCTACGGTGCTCAATCTGTGTTGGCCGGCGGATACACTTCCAGTGCCGTACTGCTGTACGATGAAGGTATTGCCCATCAGGACGTCTATGGCATTGCAGAATATACATCAATATCAAGCGGTGCGGTACAAAATGTGAACTCCGGCGGCATCGCCGTCGGCACGGTCATATATTCCAAAGGCGTCGAATCGATCTTCAAAGGCGGCAAAGCCGACGGAGCGCTGGTTGAATTCGGAGGCGTTATGCATCTGGATAGCGCTCAATTGTCAGGCAAAATAGTGGTAAGAGGCTCTCTCGATGCCTATTCGCCGGCATCGGTTGAATCCGGCTGTACAATAATGGTTGATCCAGACGGGCGCGCCGCATACACCGGCAGCGCCATGATCGGCAACGCCGCCCGCTTTTCCGGCGTCGAGTGGGGTCTTTCGGCCGAATGCGATCCTGGCAGTTATGTACTGTTTTCATCCGGGGCGGAAATTTGGAACGGCTCCGACGGCGGACTGGCGGTTTACAGCGGCGGCGAGCTAAAGGGGTATCTATGGTCCGGAAATACCACCCTTACGGTCGGACAAAAGCACTTTGTTCTTTCGATCGCCGACGAGAACACCGCACAGATTTCGCTTAGCGTCCAAGGAAGTTTCAAAAGTTACAGCGGACATGTCTCAAACAATGCCGCAAACCTGAGCCTGAGAAACGCCACCGTGTCCCAATTGGTAACCGGTACGGAAAACGACGTTTCCAACGCCTCCACACTGCTCAATCTCGAAGGAGAAAACACCTGCAACATATATGGCGGAGGCAACAATGTCAACGTGAATAACAGCATTGCCCTTGCTTTGCAGTCCGGCCGCTATACCGGAACCATCTACGGCGGCTCTCGGGCCAACGCGCAAAGCATCACCACCGGAAACATTGTAATGACAATCGGCGAAATCGTACATGCCAACAATTTGAAATTGCTGAAGTATGGTGCCTCGGCCTGGGCGGTCGGAGGAGGAGGCGCGTTTTCCGGCGGCACCATAGCCGTCGGAAACGTGAATATGACTGTTTCTGGTACTGTAGGCGGCTATCTTGCCGGCGGCGCACAGGCCGAAGGCGCCGGCAGCATAGCCACGGTAAAGTCAACCAATATTGTAGTCCGCAACGCGACCATCTCCGGAGATGTGTTCGGCGGAGGCTACGCGCACGACTCCGGTGTGAGCATCGTCTCCGGCAGCTCGTCATTGTGTTTTGACACCACTTACGATTCGATAAACATACAAGGCAGCATCTACGCCGGTGGAGCAAATCCTTCTTACCGATCGACGGGCGGCAGTTCCGTTGTGAACGGCGACACCGTTGTAACTTTCACCGGTGCCGCAGAACGATTGAGTATCGGCATGGTATCGGGCGACGGTAAACAGGAAGGATCTGTTTACGGCTCCAGAATAGTGAAATTCGCCGATTTTACCGGCGAATTCGCCGGCACGCTACGCAACTTTGATGTGGTTTGCTTTTCAGGCGATACCACGGTAAGCGGCGGCGGCGGATTCGCGGCCGATACTTTCGTCTTCGATATGACCGGACGCGACAATCCGCTCTGTTTCGCCGATGGATTCCGTTTCGGAAACAATGACGGCAATCTGCTTAAGATCGAGCTTGGCAATAGCGTCGGCGATTTCGATTTGATGACCTGCGAAAATGAAGCCGCGCTTGAAGGTCTTCAAATCGAACTTTACCGGAGTGGCGCACTTTTCGCAAGCTTCGAATTCGGCGAAAGCCAAAATGGCTACACCGTGAAGGTGGCAGGCGGCATGTTATCGGTTATGGGGTAATCCGGGCGCCGTCTAAAATCCGGACACAAAGAAGCTCCGCATTTGACATTGAAATCCGGCTTATGAGGCCGAACTTGCAATCCGTGCGGAGCCTTGATCACGGTCATGGCCGGAGTTCCCGGCCATGCCCCAGAAGCGTCAGCGTACCACCGAACTCCAAACCAGATCTTCAAGCTTTGCCCGGTACTCGTTGTTTACCGTGCCGTTCTTGTTCTCGTCGCGAGACTGAACGATCATCGTCTTGTATTTCGGGTCGAACTCGAACAGCGTGAAGCTGGCCGCGCCGTGGCCGTAATACGCTACCGGATCATCACCGGCCTCCGGTTTCCGGAACGGATGTATTCCAGTGCCGTACCAGCCGAAAAACCAGGTAGTGGTCATTTTGATACCGGGGTTGTCGGCCTTGATGTCGCGAGGCATCATCTGTTCATAGGTTTCCGGAGAGAAGAATTTCCACTTGCCGTAGCTGCCCTTGTTCAGCATCAGCTGGGCGAGTTTGGCAAGGTCGTCGGCACTGGCCACATAGCCGCCGCCCTGGTCGTCGCCATGCATGGAGGTAATCCCGAGCTGGCGATAATAGTTGTTTTCAAACAGCTTATCTATCGGCGTTGCGGTGGCGTTCATCATATACATGCCCATCAGGTTGGGCCCGACGCCGTTGTAATTGCAGTCGCGGCCCGGAGTGATTCCGGCAAGCCAGCAGGCGATGCCGTAGTCCCCCAACGGGTTTCGGATGCCGCCGAAATTGCCATGACCGGAAAAACCGCCGGTATGATTGAAACAACGCCGGGGCGTCAGCTCTTTTTCCGGAGTATTGGCCAATGCCGGCATGAACCTGACCATATTTTCGTCGAGGTCGATCAGCTTCTGGTCGAGGAAACGAGCGAAGAGCAGTCCGGTGAAGAACTTCGACATGCTGGCCATCGAACACGGCGTGATTATGTCTATCGGTTTACCGTTGACCTCACCGAACCCTCTGGCATAAACAATCACGCCGTTGCGAGCAATGATGCAGTAGAAAGCATTGTCGGACTTCTCGTACCATTCCTTGCACAGCGCATTGAACTTCTCGACGCTGCCGGGCTTGAACCCGGCTTCGGCCTCGGTGCCGTAGCGAAGCGTCGGAGCGGGGGATTCAAGTTGCTCCGGCGGTGCCAGAGTCACTGTTTCAACCGGGAAATTGGCCTGACGCCATGCGACCACTGCCGGAGAAATCCCGGGCTTGTCGCACCAGTCAAGCTCCTTATCGCCATCCTCGAGATAGCGTTTCAGCCGCCAAGGCATGGCACACCAGGTACTGGAAAACGCGTCGAACGGTTCCTTCCACTGGAAATGTTTTGCAAATTCCACGATCTCCGGATCGTCCTTCCAGCCATCCTTCAGCAGATAATAACCGAAAAGCGCCTTATAGGGCTTGCCGTCGACCGTGTCTGCTTCAACCAACGCATAATAAAGTCCGGGACGGCTGAAGTCCGTCGCGGGCCGCATGGTTTCATCGAACCAGGTTATTTTCTGGGGCTTGTCACCTAAAACGGCCTTGGCGTTTTCGGGATTTTGCCAGGTAAGAACCGGCTGTGCCCCGACCGTCCCCACAAAATAACCGTCGATCATCGGATAATTTTCCGAAAACTGCCGGTAACGCGACGCCAGCTCCTGCTGTAATTTAAGCGCCGCGCATTCGGTCTCGTTCAGAGGACCTTCCACCGGCGTGAGCACCACCGCCCATAATCCATCGTCGTGCCAGCTCTTTATTGCGATGCGATTGGTTCCTTTCTTCAGCTTTGCGAAGAAATAATTGTCGAACGAAGTGCCGACCGCCTTGAACTGGCTTTCTCCATTGATGAACACCTCGGCGGTAAAGTCGGTATTCAGCAGAAAAAGGTAGTAGCAATCCTCTGTTGCGTCGAAGTCGACGGCGGCATATGCCATCGACTTCCCGGCGGGAATATTGCTGAACACGTCCAGAAAGAACAGACCGTCGCCGTCCGGATCGCGCGGGTTGACATAATCGACCACCTCCGCGCCGCACACTTTGTCCATCGGTTCCGCGAGAAACCGGTCGGCTTCGCCTTCCACCCATGACGCTTCCGAAATCGGACCGGCCACCCGCCACTTGTTAAGATGCAGTTTTCCTTCCGCGCAATACGCCGTGAGCAATGCCGAGCACGCCACCAGCGTCAGGAACAGTTTTCTCATTCTTCCACCCTGCCTTCATTTTTAAAAAATTGTTTCATCCGACAAGCCGCTCCCAGCCAGCCATAATGGAATAATCTAATATAGTTTTTATACATTGTCAAACCGGTAATTTAATTTTTGCATATTAATTTTTTCTTCAGCGCTCATGGATATTATAGTGTGTGAAAAGGTTTTAACGTGCCTAGCGAATTGGTTTTAGCGTGCACCTGCTAAAACATCATAAAAAAACGCCCCTTGCGCGGTATGCGCTCGGGGCGTTAATACTATTTCACGACGTACGGCTTGCGCTCCTTAAACTCCTCCTGTTTCCCTTTATTCCAATTGGAAACAGGCCGGAAATAGCCACAGACGCGGCTATATACCTCACACTTTTGGCCGCAGGCGCTCACTTGGTCACCTCAGCCACTTCGGTCGACGCGGGGCCAGCCGCGTCCTCCTCCGGGGTGGCGACCTTATCGCCATAGGTGACGCCAGTGGCGGACACTCCAATTTCGCCGGCACGCATAGCCTTAATAATTTTCGGAGCCACAGAGACGTCACAGTCTCGCGGCATAGTCAGAGCACCCTTATCCGCCTGGCCAATGCCAAACTTGACATGCGGTGTCGGATCTTCGGTGGTGGCGGTGCTGGCCGACACATAGGCCAGAAAACTGTTGTCGTAAACCGCCACGATCTTGTCTTTGGTGGACGCCACCACACTGGAAACCACACTTTCGCTGGTCTGTGTGACCTTAACTACATTACCCGTCACCGGATCATACTCGGTTACGGTACTCCCGGTGCCGGTACACCCGGCAAAAAGGACGCCGAACAACAGCAAGCAGACAAAGAGCAGCGCCAGGCGCGCGAAGCTACGCTCCCAAAACATATACATTATACATACCTCACTTTCTGCCGCGTCTAGCGGCGGTTAATCAATATTCATAGCGGCCAGCTCGGCCGCCAGCTTGTCCACTCCGGACGGGATCGCCTCGTGAATCGCGGCCGCCTGGGCGGCGGTGATCGTGCCGTCATCGGCCAGGCGGTCGACTAAACCTGCAGCCGCGTCGGCGCCATCACTCCGCAGCCGGTCGACCAGTTGATCGCGCACGCTGTAGGCAGTCATCCCCTCCAGCGCGGCACATCCGGAGGCCGCCAACAGCACCGCCGCGGCGACCACGCTAAAACCAATTCGCAAAACTCGTGCCATTATACCTCCTCGGGTAAAGTTGCAACCTTGTAACCGCGCCAGCCGAACAGCTGGCACAGGAGCGCCAAGAACAGCCCGCAAATGGCGGTTTTAACCATTTGCCCCGGCAGCAGCGCATCACATGACGTCCGGAGCGCGTTCCGGGCGAATCGCCAGTTTGCGGCGCTATACGCCCAGTAGGTTTTTGGCTGGAAGATATACTCCCAGTCATGGATCAGCGCCGCGCCCTCGAAGGGGCGCAGCAGCCACGTGACCAGCTTGCGCAGCCAACGCGGGAACCGGTCGGGCCCGATGCCATTATAGACGCGCCGGAGTGTCTCTGCCGGGCACTCGTCGAAGCCGGGAGGCATAACAAGGTCGAGCTCAACAACGTGGATTTTTAATATTTCCACATGCGCCAAACTAAAATCACTCACGGAAAAGCTCCCCCCAGTTGCGGCCGTTATGCAGCAGATCCAGCGAAACCGCCTCGAAGCGCACGGCGTAGCCGGCGATCGCGTCGGCGGACATGCCGTTCAGGGCCGCCCATTCCTGCATGGTTTCGGCGTCGAAATATTCCGGCAGGTCGGCGCGGGTTTTGCCTACCGCCGCGCATGCGGCGTCTACCAAGTTCCAGAAGGCCGTCCGGATCTCTTCGAAACGGACGACCGCCGCCTGTACCTCTCCGGCGGATTTCGGGAACGCCGCCCGAACCGCGTACTGGTGGGCGGTGAAAGTGCCCTTGAGCTGCTGTTCCAGCTGTACCGCCGCCGCGCCGTAGAAATGCCGCCGCAGGTCGGCGTAACCGGCGATCGCGCAGGCGGCGTAGTCGGTCAAGCTCTGCCCGCGATTGGCGCATGGCACCTCAAAGTAGCGGTAGCGGGTATTGCCGTCGTCGGTCTCCTGGCGGACAAACGCCGGGAAGATTATCTTGCCTCCTTCGCACCGGATAGTTGGTTCGGAGAGGCTCACGGTTTCGGTAAGAAAATCGGTCTGCAGATTTGCGGGGATGTTGGAAAAATTGCTCATGATGCCTCCTTAACAAGCCAGTCTTGCGGAATACGGCGCGCCGCTATTACCCACAGTGGTATAAAGCGAGATCATCCCCGGGCCGCCGGACTGCGAGTATGCCATCGTGCTGGCGCGGCCGATAATCTGCGCCGTGATCGTTGTCGGGGCGAGAAAATAATCACAGGTGTAAGAAGTTGTGCTTCCCCCAACCGTCAGAGGCAACAGGGTTTCCGCGTCAAACGTCTTTATCATCCCGCTCGCGGGCCAAGCATGGGAAGTCCAGCTGTAGGTCGCCGCATAATTCGTGCTGTACAATGCCGTGTTGGTTGTACTGTAATATCCAGCGGCATTCGCCACAAAGCCGTCAGCCTGATCGAAAAATTCACCGAACGGATTCTCAATTCCGCGATACGAGCACTGTATGATCTTCGTTGCTTCCGTCGCACTCGCGCTCCAGGTGATCGCCGCGTCCTGTGTCGCGTCCGCCAATATCTCGCCGGAGCCGTTGCCGAAGTTTTCGCGTCCGGTCAACCGGACAAATTGATATATGCCAGATGATGCGTAGCTGAATCCCACCGAAAACGCCTCCTGTGCGTTGAAGGTGCCATACTCTATCGCCATCATTAGTTGCAAAAACTCATAGAACGCCGCGTTCGCCACCTGCCCGCCATTGGCGGCGGCGGCGGTGCGCGCATTGGCCACAGTAAAGTTTGCCCAAGGTTTTGCGCCGGCGACGGAACGCAGCAGGTGCCCGGCGGCATAGACGGCGGCGGCAGCGGCTGTTTCGTCGGTGGTTAGCGGGTTTCCGTCGGCGTCGCAAAGCGCCGCCTTGTATGCGCTGATATACTGCACCCGTGCGGTCTCGCCGTCGCCAACAAGGAAAAAGCGGAACGGCGCGGAGTTCGGGAATTGCCGATCCGACACCAGAAAAACGATATGCTCATGGCCGGAATCGTCCGTATAGTGGTCGTTGCGTCGGTAGACAATGCCGATCTCCACCATAACATCGCCGTCGCCACCGGTAAGATCGGCAGTGGAACCGTCGGCCTTGAGAGTGGAATCTTCCGGGTGTAGATAATAATTTACATGCCGGGCGGACAGATTGTCCATAACACACCGCTTCCAGGCGTGAGCGGGCATCTGGTTAAAGCTGTCCACATTAAGATAGGTGGTGCCGGATGCCAGCACCACCTGCTGGCAGGCGCTGGCGGCGGTGGCAATCGTGGTATCATAATCTATTCCATATACATAGGCGTCCACGATCTTTTCCGCGGCGGTTTTTGCCTCGGCCGCCGACAGCGCGGCGGCATTGGCGGAGTTGCCGGCCGCCACACGCGATGCTTCGGCATCATCACGCGCAGACTCAGCGGCAATCTTGGCCGTCTCGGCATCG
This sequence comes from Victivallaceae bacterium, assembly GCA_034926605.1. Classification (GTDB taxonomy): domain Bacteria; phylum Verrucomicrobiota; class Lentisphaeria; order Victivallales; family Victivallaceae; genus CALXXL01. The sequence goes on along the minus strand of JAYFQV010000015.1, from coordinate 1,495 downwards.
GCGGCACTTGCCGCCGATGCACCTGCTGCAGCCGAGGCTCCCACCTCGGCATCGTCGGCATCATCGGCGGACACTTGGGCGTCATCGCGCGCGGACTCGGCGGCGGTCTTGGCGGCTTCCGCATCCGTTTTGGCCGCGACCGCGTCCAGCCTGGCGGCCTCCGCCAGCTCCGACGCCTCGATCGCCAGATAGTGCCGGGCATCCGCCTCGGCCTTGGTGTAGAAAAAAATCTCCTGGTCTGAGGGCGGCGCGGTCGAGATGTCCGGCGCGTTGAGCACCACCGCATCCAGTCGATAATCCGCGTCAGCAACCTCCTCGCCGAGCGGAATGCCACGGAGTACCAGATAACCGTGCAGCAGCCGCTTGCGGCCGAGCGCGTCAGATAGGTCGACATTGTTGACATTTGCGATCGTTGCCACCAGACTATCGCCACTAACCTCGACCGTGTCGGCGCGCAGCAGCACGGAATTGCCGCCGAGATCGGCGCTCAGCGCCAGCGTCCACACCCGCGCCGCAAGATACGCCTCCAGCCGCTTGGCCAGATCGCCGTCATACAGCGTAATCATTAATTCGACACTCACGCCCCGGGAAACTACCCAGTCATTGGCATTCACCGTCAAATCGGCGTTAAGACGATTACTGAGCTGATCGCTCACCGACTCTTGCACATATAAAACACGCTCTTGCATCACTCCTCCACATATTTGTCATAACCGCCCGCCTCGTTTGCATAACAGACCGGGTATAGGTGTAGATTGCTGAGACTAGGCCCGGAAAGCGGCGGAAACACGATGCCGGCACGGTCGAACGGCGGCAGATCGACCCCCACGGCGGCAGCCGGATAATCCTTCACCACTGAAACCGTATCGGCGGTAAGTCCGTTACCCGAGAAGTCCACCCCGAAATCGAGCCAGCCGCGCCACTCCACCCGCACCGTATAGGCGGTAGTCAGCCATTGCACACACGGATGCTGATGCCGTCCGAAAATCGTGCCGCCACTTTGATAATAACTTAACTCCGAACTAGTAAACATCAGGCTGCCATAAACCAAATCTCCGGTTCGGATAGCCTGCTGAACCACCGCCTCGGTCGCGCCCTGGGCATATATGTGGTAATCCATACTGGTATAATCCGGCGACCGGCGGGCATCGGACGGCATAAAAAGATACATCGCGTTCAACATCCGCTGCATTTCCCATACCCACTCGACCCGCAGCAGCGGTTGAAACGATCCCTCGGTCTCACACGGGGTAATGCCGGCGGCCGCGTAAAAGTCGGCAAGCGTCCACGACCATGTCGAAGCATCCGGGTTGGATAGTCTGGACGGGTTCAAGAACCTGGGCAGCAGCCACTTTATCCATTCATCCAAGTCCGCTACCAGGGTGCGTATCTGATTCCACCGCAGAAACCCGGAGGCTAAACTGATAACACGTCCGCGCTCCGCGCAGGCGGCCACAAGTTCGCGCAGCACATCAACGGGATCGGCGGCGGCGAT
>JAYFQV010000011.1:0-88833 GCA_034926605.1 Victivallaceae bacterium | reverse complement strand
CGCACGGAACTGGAGGCGTTCGCTTCGGGCGGATTCACCTTCAGCGGCGACGGGGACAACCTGATGACGATCGAGGTGGGCGACCACACCGGCGACTGCGATCTGATGGCGCTGGACGACTTCGACGTGCTCGAAGGTCTGACGGTTGAGATATACAAAGACCGCGAATTGCTTGGCTCGTTCGAGTGGGGCGGTTCGTTCGGGAACTACTCGCTGGTGAACGACGACGGCATCCTGGCGCTGGTAAGCTGATAACAACAATAAAAACGGCGGCCGCCGGCAGAGCGAACTGCCGCGGCCGCTAAATCATATAAAAAAACTATAACCTGCATTTCAATGAAACAGCCCTGCCGGTTTTTCACTCCGACAGGGCTGTTTAAGCTCAAAAAATGGTGGGCGGTACAGGACTCGAACCTGCGACAACTTGGGTGTAAACCAAGTACTCTAACCAACTGAGTTAACCGCCCATAAACCTTCCGCCGAATATTCGGCGGAGGGATTTTTCTTTTTCTACAGCGCCGCTGCTTGCTCTCCCGCCGCAAACGCCTGCTTATTCAGTTCGATCACATCCGGTTTGCTGCGGAAGCTCTCGTAAACCGCCTCGTTGAAGGCGCGGTCGAAGTCTTCCTTGTCCGCCCCCTCAAGATAGCCTTTCTGCTTCAATACCGCGCCCAACACGCCGAGCAGTACCGAATTCGCACACTTCGCATTGCCCAGTTTGCGCGCAATGTTCGACGCGTCGATGCTAGCCACCGTCACCGTTTCCGGCAAATCGTCCGGCAGCGTCATGATCGAACTGTCATAGATCAATATGCCTTCCGGCTTCAGCTCGTGCTTGAACTTGTCAAGCGCGGTCTGACTGATCGCGATCAAAAGATCGCAGGCGCTGTCGATAATCGGCGAACCGATTTTTTCCCGGCTGACGATCACCGAACAGTTCGCCGCTCCGCCGCGCTGCTCCGGGCCGTAGCTCGGCAGCCAGCTGGTGTTGAAATTGCGCAGCTTGGCCATGTTCGCAATCATCGTGCCCAAACTCAGAATACCCTGCCCTCCGAAACCGGAGAGCTTAATCCGCAGTTCGCGATCGAAAATCTTCGACTCGTTGCGGAAGTTCTCATTTACCCCGATGTCCAACTTTTCCGGGAACAGCCGAGCCTTCACTTCCGCCGGATCGTGGATCGACGGCGGCGGCAGCGGACGGCTCTCGGTTTCCGCCGAACGGTCGCGGAAGCAGCCGAGCGGGAAATACCTGGTCATCTCCTCGTCGATGAACTTGTTGATCCCGGCGGCGTCCTTGTGCAGGTTCACCGGACAGCCGCAGAGGAACTCGACCAGGCTGAACCCCTTGCGGTCGCGCAGGTTGTCTAGCGCCTTGCCGACCGCCTTGCGCGCCTTCATGATATTCGCGGTGCTGGTCAGCGCGCAGCGTTCGATATACACCGGCACGTCGAGCGCGTTCAACAGTTCGCACACCTTCATGGGGTAGCCGTCAACCTCCACGTTGCGTCCGTAGGGGGTGGTGGTGGTCTTCTGGCCCGGCAGGGTGGTCGGAGCCATCTGGCCTCCGGTCATGCCGTAATTGGAATTGTTCACGAAAAATATCGTCATCTTCTCGCCGCGGTTGGCGGCTTGGACGAACTCGTTGAGACCGATTGCCGCCAAATCGCCGTCGCCCTGATACGAAATGACCATCTTGTCCGGGCAGGCGCGGGAAACACCGGTGGCGACCGCCGGAGCCCGGCCGTGGGCAACGGTTATGCTTCCGCAGTTGAAATAGTAATACGCGATCACCGCACAGCCGACCGGGTTTATGAACACGAGATCGTCCTTGATCCCGCGCTCGGCGATAGCCTCGGCGATCAGCTTGTGCAGAATCCCGTGGCCGCAGCCGGGGCAATAGTGCATATTGGTCTTCACCGGACCGGGACGGCGGGTGAAAGTATCGAAAAAGACCGGGCTTTTGCCGTACTTGACGATTTCCTTCTTCATTTTGCCACCTCCTTCATCACCTCGGCGGCTTTGGCCGCGATCTCGGCGACGCTCGGAATATTGCCGCCGCAGCGGCTGCAGAGATAAACCGGCTTCCTGCATTCGATGGCCAGCTTGACGTCGTCGATCATCTGGCCGCAGTTCATTTCAACCGACATATAGGCCCTGGCGGTCTTGAGCGTCGACTTGAGCGCATCCGTCGGGAACGGCCACACCATTTGCGGGCGCAGCAGCCCGGCCTTGATTCCCTGTTCGCGCAGCACGTCCACCGCGCGGCGCGCCACCCGGGCCGCCACCCCGAACGCGCAGAGCACCAGCTCGGCGTCTTCGGTGCGGTAGAGTTCGGCGCGCTGTTCGGCGGCTTCCACCTGCTTGTATTTTGCGTCGAGCTTGAGCCTTATTTCCTCAAGTTCGGCGTGCTCCAGATACAGCGTGGTCAGAAAATTCGGCGTACCGTCGTCATCGCGCTTCAACGCCAGCGACCAGTAGGAATCCTGACGCGGCGGCTGCGGTTCCGGCAATGTAACGGTCTCCATCATCTGGCCGATCACACCGTCGGCCATGACGTAAGCCGGCATGCGGTATTTCTCGGCGAGATCGAAAGCCAGCTGGGTCATATCGCACATCTCCTGAGCGGAGTCCGGCGTGAACACCAGACAACGGTAGCCGCCGTGGCCGCCGCCTTTGACCAGCTGGAAATAGTCGGACTGTTCGGGGCCGATGTTGCCCAGCCCCGGGCCGGAACGGGTGATGTCCACAATCACCGTCGGCAGCTCGTAGATGGCCATGTAGCTCACGCCCTCCTGTTTGAGGCTGATGCCGAGGCCGCTGCTGGCGGTCATCACGCGCTTGCCCATTGCGGCGGCGCCGATCACCATATTTATCGCGCCGATTTCACTTTCGGCCTGAATGAATACACGGTTTAGCTTGGGAAACATGGCGGCGGCGGTCTCCGCCACTTCGCTGGCGGGTGTGATCGGATAGCCGAAATAGCATTCGCAGTTAGCAAGCAGAGCGCCGTAAACCGCGGCGGAGTTGCCTTTCATCAGGACTCGGTTGTTGAACTCCATCTTACTCCTCCACCTCTTCGTAAACGGTCACCGCGCCGGGTTCCGGGCACTGGAAAAAGCAACCGCCGCAGCCGATGCAGCCTTCACCGACATAATACGCCGCGGCATAACCCTGAACATTGAGTTTTGACCCGATTTTCAGGAGATGTTTCGGGCAGGCAAGGACGCAGCGACCGCATCCCTTGCACTGGTCGAACTCGATTTGAACCCTGAATTTCTTACTCATTTCACGCCTTCATATATTGTAAGTTGCCATAAAATCACACTCGCACCGGCACTCCGCGGGCGGCGAGAAACTGCTTGGCCGCCGGAACCGTGAATTCGCCGAAGTGGAAGATGCTGGCTGCCAGCACCGCGTCGGCCTTCCCGTCGCGCAACACATCTTCGAGGTGTTCAAGTTTGCCCGCTCCGCCGGACGCGATCACCGGAACGTTCACCGCCTCGGAGACCGCGCGGGTCAGAGCGATATCGTAACCGACGCAGGTGCCGTCGCGATCCATGCTGGTGAGCAGAATCTCGCCAGCGCCCAGCGCCACCGCCTTTTTCGCCCATTCCACCGCGTCCAGTTCGGTACGGGTGCGGCCGCCGTGAGTGTAAACCTTCCAGCTTCCGGTGGCGGGGTCGGCCTTGGCATCGATCGCCAGCACGATGCACTGGCTGCCGAAGCGTTCGGCTCCGGCGGCGATCAATTCCGGGTGGTTCACCGCGGCGGTGTTCACCGAAATCTTGTCCGCTCCGTTGTTGAGCAGCTCGCGCATGGCTTCGACGCTGCCGATGCCGCCGCCCACTGTGAGCGGGATAAATACCTGTTCGGCAGTGCGGCGCACCACGTCCACCATGGTCTTGCGTTGGTCGCTGGAGGCGGTGATATCGAGAAACACGAGCTCATCCGCCCCCTGAGCGTTATAGGCCTTGGCCGCCTCGACCGGGTCGCCGGCATCGATCAGATTGACGAAATTCACCCCTTTCACCACCCGTCCGGCGGTGACGTCCAAGCAAGGAATGATTCGTTTGGCCAGCATCTCTAAACTCCCGGTTAAAAAACAATCGCAATTCTTATAAAATAGCTCCGTATCGCCATTTTTCAAGGTTCCGGCCGGGGAAATATCCGATAAAGAAGGCCTCGAAAACGCCGGAACCGGCTCCGCGGCCCTCTTTCCGGTCAGAACAGCCGCTCAATATCGCGCAGCAGCGTCAATTTGCCGCGGTTTCCGGTCACGCGCAGCCTGATCCAGGCCGCCCCGCCGGACGGAACACACACGTTTATCGGGCGCAACAGATTGCGGCGCTCCGCCATAAGCGGCACATCGGCACGGCAAAACCGCGACCACCTCCTGCCGTCATCCGAAACCGCATACTCCACCGCGGCCGGCGCTTCCGCGTTCTGCAATATGCCGTACATGAACTTCAGCAGCAGTTCCCGGCCGCCGCCGGAAGCGAACACCAGCTCGCGCGGAGCGGCGCCGTGCCACAGCAGCATGCCGTTGAGGTCGGGATAGACGACGCCGGTGGTGGCAACCACTCCGTCATCGTAATAAAGCCCGCCCATGTGAGCGGTGCCGCGATGCCCGACGCTGTCCATGCCGACGGTTCCGACCGGCTTTCCGCCGAGACGGAACGCCACCTTGCCAAATCCGGCGAACCCGTTGACGCGCTCCGCCACCGCAAAACCTTCAAGCCGCCGAGCCGGAAACCGGAACGACAGTTTCCCGCGGCCGATCTCCGCGATAAACACCTCCGCATCCGGTGCCGGGCCGCAGCCGTTGGCGGCCGCGACCGTCCGGGTGACCAGCGCGGCGGAAACCACGCCGGGCGCGGTTTCCACCGTCACCTCGTCACATTCCACCGGAAAGTCCGGGCGATACTCCCGGAATATTTCGGTTTCCTGCGCATAAAAACCATGAAGCACTCCGACGTCGGTTCCGGCGTTCACGGCACGGTCGAATCCGGCCGGTTCGAAAGTCGGAGCGGCGCAGTGAGCGGAAAGATTCATCACCACACCGTGGCGATCCACCGATATCTCCGCAATGTCGAGCGCGGCCGCACGGTCAAGTTCCAGCTCAAGCGCGATCACTTCCGCCCCTGCCGGAACGGTAAGCGCCTGCAGATTCAAATCGTCCGGGTCGCGGGTGGTGCGCAGGGCCCAGCCCAGCGGACGGGCGGTTCCGGAAGCGTCCACTCCGGTCAGCCGGGCGCGGCCATGCCAGCCGGGTTCGCCGGGTTCGTTGAAAAACACATCCACATTCCCTATCCGGGTCGGAGTCTCGAAGCGGCAGTTGGCGATCACGCGGTCGCCGTCGCGCCGCACCTCCCAGCTGTCGTGGCGCGGAGCAGAGATGCGTTTGCCCGCGAGATAGTCGCAAAGCGCGGCATAGACCGCGCGCTGTTCGGGGTCGGCCGAACGGCTGCACTCCAGACTGCCGCCAAGGTAATATGCGGTGGTTCCATGCTGGTAGCCAAGCTCCCACCCCGCCTCGAGCGTACGATAAAACGAGTGACGGGCCTCGGCGTTCATCTCGCTGCCAAACAGTTCTATCTCGAACCCCAGTCCGCACTCGCGGCAACGGCGGGCGTTCACGGTGAGCCGGTTGGCCCGGCAGGCGCCGCCGCTGTGAAATCCGTTGAAAATGTAGTTGCTCTGCATGATCGCCACATCCACATCGAAGTCGCGCCAGCGGTCATGCCCGGACGCCATGTAGTACGGTATCCACAGAAGCCGCAGCCCGGCGGCGTGGATGATTCCGGCGGCCGCCTTCACCACCCGCGGCGTGGAGGAGATGTTCTCCCGCATCCAGTAGAAGCCCCATAGTTCCAAATGCCGGTATTTGCCCTCGAAGCGGCGCTTTATCTCGTCCACATACCACCTTATGGCGGCATCGCGCCCGGTCTGCGTGGCAAGACTGACCTTCCTGCCGCCGATGAGTCCGAACTCCTCGACCTGCGGATTGAGCCAGGGAATTGCGATTATCACCTTCCGCCGTGACGGCGGAGCGCCGTTGACGGCCGCAACCGCCCCCACCGCACGGTCCAGCGCGTCGATATAGCGGCCGGGAGCGAAATAGCGCTCGATGATGGTTTGAAAATCCGTCATCGTCAGCTTGTCGATTTCGGTGTTGCGGCCGCGTATGCCGTGGATCAGGAACAGAAAGGCGTCGAACGCCCAGTCTCCGGGAGGCTCGCCGGGGACATGCTTCGCCACGCAAGGCAAAAAGTCCTCTTCGCGCCGCCGGGAGTCTTCATATACCAGCGCACAGTGGTGAAATCCGGCCGTCTCCGGCCTCGGGTACCCTTTGTCCATTTGATATCCTTATTGATTGGCTTTGATTCAACGTGGTTGAACTCGGCTTGGAAACAGCTTGCAGGACTTATGCCCTCCGCGCCAGCGTCAGCACCGCCACCCTGGCGGCTCCGGCGGAGACCAGCACCCCGGCGGCGGCGGTAAGCGTGGCGCCGGTGGTAAACACGTCATCCACCAGCAGCAGATTTTTGCCGGCAATGCGGCGGCCTTTCGGCCTGAACGCACCGCGCATGGCGGCAAGCCGTTCGGCGCGGTCGCGGCGGGACTGATGACCGCCGCGGCCCACCCGGTGCAACACGTCGGCAAACGGAATACCGGTAAGGCGAGAGAGTTCGCGTCCGAAGAGCTCGCACTGATTGTACCCGCGGCGCAATCGGCGCAGCCAGTGCAGGGGAACCGGCACGATATAGTCGAAGCGGCAGTCAAAACCGGCAACTTCTCGGGCGGCAAGTTCGGCAAAGAGCGCGGCAAGCCCGGTATGGCCGGAAAATTTGAATTCAAGGATGAGCTGCCTGGCCAGTCCCTCATATAAAAAAAGAGTGGCCGCCGCAGACCACGGACGGTCCCCGGCCTCCAGGCAATCCGGGCAGCAACGCAGAATACCCTGATTCACGCCGCCGCAGACGGGACAGCGCGGCTCCGGCACCGTCGTAAGCCGTTCACGGCACCGCTGGCAGAGCGAATTCGCCCCCGCCGCAACCGCAACGCCGCAGCCTTCGCAGGGCAGCTCCAGCAACAGCGACGCAGCGCGCCGCACCATGTTGCGCAGAATATTCATGGCCTGTATACAAAAAAACCGGCTTTGAGCCGGTCCTCATTATGACAGCCTACTTCTTTTTGGAAGTTGCCGCAATCGCTTCGCGAACCTTGCTCTTGCAACGCGCGAGATAGGCCTTGCGGCGTGCGCGTTTTTCGCATTTTGCATGCTGTTGGCTCATTTTCGTCTCCGGGTTGTTCTTGGTTTTACAATGATGCTTTAATTTAGTACCATTCCGCGATTTTGCAAACCCGCCCCGGAAATATTCGAGAAAAAACAGTTCCGTTCCTTGATTTCAGGGCCTTATGTGGTATCTTATCTGGCAAATAAAAACGAATGGTTGGTTTTAATTCGACAAACTTCACGGAGTCTTATCATCATGCTGCCTGAAAAAATCGGGAACGAAGGGGAACTGGAAACACTGCTGTCCGTACCGCAGCCTGGAATGGTCGAACTGATGAAGCGCCTCGACGGCGACATCATGATTCTCGGCATTGCCGGCAAGATGGGCGTCACCATGGGACGCCAGGCGGTCGAGGCCATCCGCGCGGCCGGAGTGGACAAGAAAGTCTACGGCGTTGCGCGCTTCAGCGACGCCGCCGGTTTCGAAAATCTGGCGGCCCACGGCATCGAGCCGATCAGGTGCGACCTGCTTGACAATTCCCAGGTGGCGCAGCTGCCCAAGGTGAAAAACATCATATTCATGGCCGGACGCAAATTCGGCACCGAAGGAGCCGAAGCCCAGACCTGGGCCATGAACATACTCGCGCCGTTCTTCGTGTGCGACCATTTCCGCAACAGCCGGATCACCGTGTTCTCCACCGGCTGCGTCTATCCGCTGGTCGGCCCGGAAAACGGCGGTTGCTCCGAAGACGTAAATCCGGAACCGGTTGGCGAATACTCCCAGAGCTGTCTCGGACGCGAGCGCATCCTTGAATACGGCGCGGACAAGTTCGGCACCAAACTGCTGTTTTTCCGGCTGAACTACGCGATCGACCTGCGTTACGGCGTTTTGCACGACATCGCGCAGCGGGTCTGGCACGACCTGCCGGTCTCGCGTAGCGTCAGCCATTTCAATGTAATCTGGCAGGGCGAGGCGAATGCTTTCGCGCTGAGGTCACTGGAACTGGCGGACAATCCGCCGGCGATACTTAATGTGACCGGCGGAGAGATGATCGCGGTCGAAGACATCGCCGAGGCGTTCGGAAAGGCGTTCGGCAAAAAAGTCACCTACGAGGGAACGCCGTCCGGACAATGCTACCTGAGCGACGCGTCAAAATGCTTCAGGCTGCTGGGCGGCACCGCGGTGCCGCTGGACTGGATGATCGCACGCCAGGCGGAGTGGCTGATCGAAGGCGGCCGGTCGCTCGGCAAGCCCACCCATTTCGAAGTCAACAACGGCAAATTCTGAGGCCGCCATGAAAACGATCAGAAACATCGATCCCGCCGTCCTCGCGAAATTCCGCGCCGGATGCGTGATTCCGGCGCAGCCGCTGGCGCTCGACGCCGAACGCCGCTTCTCATTCCGCCACCAGCGGGCGCTGTGCCGTTACTACATCGACGCCGGTGCCGGCGGTATCGCGGTGGGGGTGCACTCCACCCAGTTTGCAATCCGCAATCCGGAGATCGGCCTGTTCGAGCCGGTGCTGGCGCAGACCTCCGCCGCCATCGACGAATGGTGCGCCGAACGCGGCCGCAAAATATTGAAAGTGTCCGGGGTATGCGGCAAAACCACGCAGGCGCTGTACGAGGCCAACTTCGCCGCCGATCACGGCTACGACTGTTCGCTTCTCAGCCTGGCCGCGTTCGCAAACTCCACCGTTGACGAGATGCTGACGCACTGCCGCGAGGTGGCGAAGGTGATCCCGATTATCGGGTTCTATCTTCAGCCGTCGGTCGGCGGCCGCATCCTGCCGTTCGAGTTCTGGCATGAATTCATGAAGATCGAAAACGTGATCGCGGTCAAGATGGCACCGTTCAACCGTTACCAGACGCTGGACGTGGTGCGCGCCCTCGCCGGTTCCGGCCGCGAAGACATCACCCTCTACACCGGCAACGACGACAATCTGCTGATCGACCTGCTGACCCCTTACCAAATCGAGGGCCGGGAACTGCGCATCCGCGGCGGTCTGCTCGGCCACTGGTGCGTATGGACCCGCAAGGCGGTTGAGCTGCTGGACGAAGTACACGCCCTCATCGGTTCCGGCAACCCGGCTCCGATGGAGCTTCTGGCCCGCAACGTCAAAATAACCGACTCCAACGCCGCGTTTTTCGACCCCGCCCACCACTTCGCGGGCTGCATTCCCGGCATCCACGAAGTGCTGCGCCGTCAGGGTCTGCTGCCCGGAACCTGGTGCCTGGACCCCGATGAAGTCCTCTCCCCCGGCCAGAACGAAGAGATCGACCGGGTTTACCGCGCTTATCCCGAACTCAATGACGACGATTTTGTAAAACAGCATATCGGAGAGTGGTTGCAATGAGAAAAATCCAGCAGCGCGCCAAAGACACCCAGCGCCGCATCCTGAATGCGGCCACCAAACTGTTCGCGGCCAACGGCTACGCCGGCACCACCGTGGACGAGATCGCCTACGAGGCCAAGGCCAACAAACAACGCATCTACGCCTATTTCGGCAGCAAACAGAAACTGTTCGAATCGGTGATAATGAAGCTGTTCCAGGATGTCGACCTGTTCTCGGACGAAAGGATGAAAGAATGTCCGCCGGAGGAGCTTTCCCGGCGGCTGCTCGAAGGATTCATGAAAGTCCATGTCGAGCACCCGGAGTTCTGGCGGCTGCTGGCATGGATCAACCTCGACTCGTCGGTACAGGTGGAAAATCTGGTGGAGGCGCGTTCGCATGAAAACGCCGCCACCCGTGAAATCTTCGTCCGCGGACTCAATGCGGGAGCGATCCGCCCGATGGAGTTCCATCACTATCTGTACGCGCTGCTGGCAATGAGCTGGTTCTATTTCTCCAACCACCGGACGCTGGCGTATACGCTGTCGCCGGAACTTTACGACGAAGCCGGCCGCGACAATCTGATCTCGGAAGTCGCGGCCCTGTTCAAGCCGTAGGATCAGAGGCAGGAACGGTGTATCTTGACGATCACCTTCAGCACCCGTTGCGGAGCCCCGGCCTCCGCCTGAAGACCGGGAAGATGCCCTTCACCGGGATAGAACACCGCGAAACGGCCGTCGCCGATGACCAGCGTGGTGGTATTGTCGGGTTGCAGACGGTAGAACGCAATATCCTTCTCCTTTGAGTAGGGGTGCACCGTCTCCAGATCGGCGGTGTCGCGGCAGACGATCGCCTCCCGGCCGCGCAGGGTTATCTGAATATCCAAATAATCCTCGTGCGCCTCCAGCTTATCGGGGTTCAGCTCGGCGGTTTCATACTCGGCCACGTTGGCAAAGCAGTTGTCCGTGATCGGGAACTTGCCGGGCGAGGCGCTCTGGGATGCCTTGATCAGAAAACTTTTGACTTTGTCCCAAACCGCGGGAGCCACCTCGCGGTAACGGTCGAAATTGGCGAATGAATCGTAAATCATTTTATCGCGTCATCTCCTGTGTTGATCTCGATTTTATGCCGGGCCGCCTCCGCGGAGATGGCCGAATTCACCGCGGTGCGAACCTTCAGGTCGCGCAGCGATCTTTCAAGCGTCGGTTTCGCCTCCTGAAAACTCAGGAGCCGTTCCGGGCGGTATTGCGCCAGCTTCACCACCACAGCATATTCGGCGGTAAGCACCACAATAGCCACCTGCCCGTCGGGCGCAAGTTTCTGCACCGCGGCAATCACGGCGGAGTCGGCACGCAGACGTTCAAGCGTCTTGTCATCCGCCGTCGAATAACGCGACTTGAGCAGATCGAACCTTTCACCTTGCTCCAGCTGCGCGGCGACAGCCGCAGCCGCAGTGTCGTTCGCATCCGAGCGCGGCATGGCGATAAGCGCCGCCTTGCGTTCCGCCGGCACCCGGAAAAGTCCGGGATTTGCGGCGTAGAATTCCTGCATCTCCGGTTCGGAAACCTTGATCTTAGAATCGAAATCCCTGATCACCCATTCCACGCAGGCGGCGCGGAAACGCTGTTCGGGAAGTTTGGAATTGCGGGCGATATAGTTTTCCACCGTCTCGCCGCGGGAGGCCAGTTCACTTTCGAATCTGGCGCGTTCCGCCGGCGGCAATTTGTCGATGGCGCCGCGCAGGTATTCCCGGGTCTTAACCTCGTCCGGAGTGATTCCGGCGCGTTCGAGCAGCAGCTGCGCCACCTGGTCGCGCGCCCGGTCGAGCGCCATCTTCTCGAGTGCCTGCCGCCGCGCCTCGCCGGAAAGCTCGGCTGGTATTCTGGACTCCGCCTCGGCACGGCTCAGCACCGCCTTTCCGTCAAAAGTGAGCAGCGCCGCGCCATCCGCGGCGGCCGCCAGCAGCGCGGCGGCAACCAGCGCCGACTCAGCGAGTGCGCGGATAAAGTTCATTAACCACCACCTCCGGCAGCGGATCGAGGCGCGAATTCCGTAACTCGTATTCGCATTCTGCCTGAACGATCGGCGCGAGCCAGTCGGAAACGGCGTTCATCTGATAATATTCGGCCAGCAGATCGAAACGACCGTTGCGCTCCTCGGCCTTGCGCATAGCGGCCAGCCGGGCGGCGCCGACTTCGGAAAACCGCTTCAACGGAGCGGCCTTGGGATCCTCGGCGATCAGACCGTTCAGCGAATCCAGCGACGCCGCAAGTTCGCGGGAGGTGGCGGCACTGCGCACGCTGTAGGCCGCGCGGCGCAGGGAATCGACATAGACAAGTTGTCTGAGAAGATCGCTGATCTGTTCGTTGGCGGGTTCGAGCTGTTTGGCGTCGCGGGCCGCGGCCAACGCGTCGTCCAGCTTGCCGGCGTCGATCAACCGCTGCACCTTGAAGATGGTCTGATTGGTTTCGATTATCGGACGCAGCCCGACGGCTACCGAGGCAAACTCGTCGCTGTGGCTCTCGAGCAGCTTGCGGTATTGCTGCACGGCCGCGCCGTAGTCCTTGTTTTCCATGCTTATAAACAGCCGGTCGGTAAGCTGGAGCCCCTCGACCGGCGGCTTCTGATCCTCATCTTCGCCGCCGCAGGCGACTAAAAACAGCGCCGCACAGGCGGCCAATAAATTTTTTGCCGGTTTAATCATACTTTATTATACGCCTGTTCCGGAAAAATGCAATCCACGGGCACAAAAAAACCCCGATCGCCGAAGCAACCGGGGCCATAATTCGGGAGAAATTAACGGGCGTAATACTCGATTACGCTCATGATCTGCACATTGCTCGGAATCTCTTCCGCCGCCGGGACGCGGACCAGAGTGGCCTTGAGCGCCTCGCGGTCAACCTCGACATAGGAGGGAACCGTGCAGTTGATGCCTTTCGCCACTTCGGCGATCGCCGGAGACTTCGCGGCATCGATGGTGATGACCGAGCCCTCGCGGACCTGGCAGCTGGCGCGGTCGCAACGCTTGCCGTTCAGCAGGATGTGGCCGTGATTGACATACTGCTTGGCGGCGAAGATGGTCTTCGCGAAACCGGCGCGGAACACCAGCGCGTCCAAACGGGTCTCGAGGCTCTGAAGCAGTTTGTCACCGGACTGGCCGGTACCGGCCATCGCTTTATGATAGGCGATCTCGAGCTGCTTCTCGGAGATGCCGTAGAAGCCGCGGAGTTTCTGTTTTTCCTGAAGCAGCGTTCCGTAGGTGGAAAGCTTGCTGCGGCGCATTTTGCCATGGGGGCCGGCGGGGAACGGGCGCTTGGCGCTCGGGCACTTCGGATCGTTCCAGAGGCACTGACCGATACGACGGCACAGCTTGTGCTTGGCTCGACTTGCGGTAGACATGATATCTATCCCTTTCAATAGAAAAGTTCTTGCGGCGCGGGGAAAACCGTTCCCCGATTTACTGTCCGCCACCCTCCCAGGTGTCAAGCTCCAAACATGGGGCCTGGAAAGGTCGAACTATAATATAGTGCCTAAAACCGCGATTTCAAGCCTTGAACATTGATTTTGACGGATAACGGAGTATATTGGGGTCTCGAAAGGAGCCTTAAATGAAGGATTACGCCAAAGAGCGCCCCACCGCCGAGGAGCTGCTGGAGGTCATGCGGGTGCTGCGTTCGCCGAAAGGCTGCCCGTGGGACCGTGAACAGACCCGCGGGTCGCTGCGCAAGTGCCTGGTGGAGGAAACCGCGGAACTGGCGGACGCGATCGATGAAAACGACCCGCACGGCATTGCCGAGGAAACCGGCGACGTGCTGATGAATCTGATGCTGCAGGCGCTTATCGGTGAAGAGAACGGTGAGTTCACTTTCTCCGACGCTATCAAGATCATATATGACAAGATGCTGCGCCGCCACCCGCATGTGTTCGGCGACGCCAGCGCCGCAAGCTCCGCCGAAGTGGTGAAGCTTTGGGAAAAAGTCAAGTCAGCCGAGCCGGAGAAAGCGGCGCGCGCGTCGGTGCTGGACGGAGTGCCAAAGTCGCTGTCGGCGCTGTCTCAGGCGGCGAAAATACAGAAAAAAGCGGCGAAATGCGGTTTCGACTGGCGAAAGGCAGACGACGTGGCCGACAAACTTCAGGAAGAGGTTGACGAGCTGCGCGAAGCGATGGCGGCGGGCGACGACGCAAGAATCGACGAAGAACTGGGCGACGTGTTGTTCGCCGCCGTCAACCTGGCGCGGTTCCGCAAGACCGACCCCGAACAGCTGCTCCGGCAGGACAACGCGAAATTCGCAAGACGATTCCGCCATGTTGAAGACCGGGTACGAAACTCCGGACGGGAATGGAGCGCATTTTCCGTGGAAGAACTCGAAAATTTCTGGACGGAAGCAAAAATCGCGGAACAAAAACCGTCCGGCGGCAGTCAACAATTTTAATAAAAAAACCACCAGAAGCATTGTTTTTCGGGATTTCCGGATTATATTGCCCCAAACGGTCATAACTGAGAATATGAGAAACTTACTGATTATTTGTCTCGTGACCGCCATCTGCAGCGGTATTTTCTGCAAACAGAAGGCGGAGGCGTTTGTTGACCCGGTAACCATTGCAATTCTTGCACCGATCGCCATCAAAGGCGCTCAAATCGCGGCTCCGTACGTCATGCGCGGGCTGGTCAGCGGCGGCAAAGGGCTGCTGACCATGGGAGAAGATGTATTGAACATCATGCGCCTCCCGCTGGGCGTGGTTCAGAGTACGGTGCTGGCGCCGTTCTGTTTCAGCGACGGATTGTCGAACATCGTAAAAGGCGGCGTGGCACCATTCAAACTGGGACTGGACGCCGTACTGCTTCCGGTAAGGTTCTGCGGCGTCAGCATATGACCTGCGATGGCAAAGCTATATCATAAAAAGACTCTTTACACCCTCCCTGAACTGCGCGCCATGCGTTCGGTGCTCAGCGACTGGTACGGTTCCGGCCGCGCCGATGTCGAAATGAACGGCAAGCGAATCCCGGTGCTGAGCCTCTCCGATTATGCGGACGACGCGATGAAGGAACTGCTGGGCCCGGAAATTGCCGCCGCGCAGGTGATCGCCGACAAATTCAATGAAATAATGGGCGATCCTCTATGCAAATTCACCAGTTTTTCATCGCTGAAAAACCGGACGGCATGCATTGAAGTCAGCCATCCGGCCTGGCTGCGCGAGCTTAACGGACCGCTAAGAGCACGGCTGATCGAAAAAATCAACGCGGCCGTCGGGCGAAAGGTATGCGACAGCGTGTCGTTCGTGCCCTCGGGCCGCGGATAAAAACCAAGTTTCAACCCCGCGAAATACGCCCGGACGGAGCGATCCGTTCCAGAAACCCGGCGGCGGCGGGCGCGATCCGAAGGTGCTTGCTCGCCGCGGTATAGCTGCGGCTTCCAACCCCTTCCACCGATTCCGAGGCCACCAGATCCGGCCGGTTCAAGACATCGTAATATTCGGCCAGGTAAACCGCCTGTTCGAACACCGCGCAATAGATGTAAATGTCGGTCTCGTCCAACTCATCGACGCAGAGCAGATTCTTCACGTCGTTAATGGCCGCGGTGAGCGCCGCCTGCCTGGTCTGATTCTCAAGGTCGTCCCAAAAGGCGCGTTTTAGGTGCAATTCAAAATACTCATTGGCTTCATTGATGTCGAACATGTCGGTTCTCCTCGGAAAAACCGGGGAAGCCCCCGCCGCCCCGGATATGGATTTTATCTACGTTTAATTGCCGGTCTTGATCGCCGCCAGCGCGGCGGCGCTCGACTGAAGTCCCTGAATGCGGCAAATGCGCTGCCGGGCGTTCTTGAAAACGAAGGTGATCTCGCCGATCGCCATGCGCCGAATACCGTCGAACCCCTTGGGGGTGGCGTCCTCGTCGCAAATGCCGCGCCCCTGTAGCGGCGCCAGTCCGCAGCCGGACGGATCGAGCACCCAGGCGTCGGCGTCCGGCATGTCGGGGTCGGCCATGATAGTCATGCCGCGGCCGTTGATCTCGTTAACGATCACCGCAACGTAGGCGCCGCGGCGGTCGTCCGACCGCACGATCTGAAGCTGGTCCTTGTATTCGTTGGAGAGCACGCGGGCCTGGCCGGGGGAGCAGAGAATCTGCACCGGATCGCCGCCGGCGGAGAGGATGGCCTGAGCCGCGTCATTGACCATTACCGAGTCGAAACGCGCACCGGAGGCGTTGACCGAGAGTGCGCCGGACTGGGTGCCGAAGCAGTAGAGTCCGCCAGCCTCGCCGCGAGCGGCGGTCGAAGCTTCGACCCGGCGGCCGAACCGCGCCACGCGATTGAGGTCGCGGGCAAGCTCGCCCAGTGCGAAGGCGGTCTGGCGGTTGACCTGATTGTCGACTCCGCCATATACGTTGATCGCGATGGCGGAGCCGGTAAGAATAATGTCCTTACGAAAAATCTGAGTGGCGTTCCACTCGGTCCCGGCGAGGTGGTAACTCTCCTCGCCGTCGCCGGTGTTTGACCCTCGGCCATCGGGGATGAGACGATGTTCAGTACGGCGCCGGAGGCGATCGTGGAAACGCCGGAACCGTTTGCCGCCACCAGCGAAGCGGTGAAGCTGGTGAAGCCTGGGATGGCATCGACCCGGAACAACGCCGAGTCATTGGCGAGCACCAGCAGCGTACCCACCTTGAGCTTGGCCACATCGGCGGCGCTGGCGGTCACGGTTCCGGCGGCGACCGCCCCGGCGGTGACGGCGCGGCCGGTAAGCTGGTCCTCGAACCACTCGTGCTTCTGAGCGGCGGCGGGTTCGACGGTACGGAAATTGGAAATGAAGCGCGGTTCATCCTTGATCACGGTGGAGAGAATGTCGGAAAGGTCCCGTTTCCGGTTGGAGAAACTGTAAGTGTAAAGCATTTGTTTTCCTTAATAAACTTATAGGTTAGAGTTCGGGCGCGAATTCAAGAAGACGGGCGATCTCCGAAACGTTGCGGGGAGCGCCCGGCCCGGTTCCGCCCGCGGGGGCGGGGGAGACTCCGTCGGCAGGGGTGGACGGTTCGGAGTCTCCACCCGCCCCAGAGGCGAGCGGAACGGTGAAAAACCGGGGGGGCGGCGGATGCCAGCCCGGCAATGAACGCATCGACCGCCGCGGAATCGGACAAATCCACGGTACTCTTCTGCGCAAGATAATCCAAATATTCAGGGTCGCAAAAATGGCGGTCGCGAGCCAGCGCGGCCACCTTTTCCCGCCGGTCGCGGGCGGAAAGTTCGGTGCGCAGCCGCTCCTCGCTGGAACGCAGCGCGGCAAGTTCGGCGCACTCCTCGGCGGTCAGTTTGTCATGCACCGCTTTGGCAATAATGGCGTTGATATCCATGAAACCTCCTGTGTTGGCAAATAAATCATTTGTCAACCGGGGTGGATTCGGTTGCGGCGGCAGTGAACATAAGCTGCTGAGAAAAAGGCAGACACATTGCGCTCGGCTGCAGAAAGACGGTTCGGGAAAATAAAAAACGCCGGCCTGAGTTCCGGCCGGCGTCATGAAAACTCCAGGAATGATTACAGCAAAGACTGCCGTATTTCAGCGGCGATGGCTTCCGGCGTCATGCCGCAAAGTTTGCGCAACTCCGAAACCTTGCCGTGCGGCAGAACATCGTCCGGCCAGCCGAACGCCATGAACTTTGCGCCGGAACCAGCCAACGCCTCCTCCGCCGCCGAACCAAGGCCGCCGCGAACCGAATGATCCTCTATGGTCGCCACCGGCATCGACGCCGCATGGGCGTTGAGCAGCTCCACATCCAGCGGCTTTACAAACCTGGCATTCACCACCGCCGCGTTCACGCCGGCCGCTTCAAGTATTTCGGCGACTTTCAGCGCGGTATCCACTTCCGCTCCCGAGGCCCATATCGCCAGGTCGCGGCCCGGCCGGACCGTAAGCGCACGGCCATATTCGATCGCGTCCACCGGCTCCGCCGGGTCGAAACGACGCCCGGAGCCGCCGCGCGGGTAACGGACAACCACCGGGGCGGAAAGGTCCACCGCAAAGCGCAGCATGGCGCGCAATTCATTTTCGTCACGCGGCTGCATGATGGTCAGATTCGGCAGTTCGCGCAGAAATCCAAGGTCATAAATGCCGTTGTGGGTCGGGCCGTCCTCCACCAGACCGGCGCGGTCGAGAGCGAACACCACCGGCAAGTTGCCCAGACAGACATCATGGAATATATTGTCCAGCGCACGCTGGATGAAAGTCGCATATATCGCAACCACCGGACGGATTCCCCCGGCGGCAAGACCGGCGGCAAAGGTGACGGCATGGCCCTCGGCGATGCCGACGTCCCAGACCCGCTCCGGCCAGCGCGCCTGCATGGCGGCCAAACCGGTGCTGTAGGTCATCGCGGCCGAAACCGCCGCCAGTTCCGGGCGTTCCCCGGCCAGCTCCAGCATCGAAGCGCCGAAAGCCTGGGAAAACGCGTCCGGTGACAACGGCGGAAGATTACCGGTTTCCGCATCGAACTTTCCAACGCCGTGAAAAGCCTCGGGATCTTTTTCGGCCGGAGCATAACCGTATCCTTTGCGGGTAAGCACATGCACCAGCACCGGCCGCTCGTCGGAACCCTTGACGTGGGCTAAGGTGCGCAACAGCAGCGGCAGGTTGTGGCCGTCCACCGGCCCCAGATAACGGATACCCAATTCTTCGAACACCGCGCCGGGCAGCAGCGCCGCCTTGGTAAGCCCTTCCAGCTTGCGGATGGCGCGCAACAGGCCGTTATGCCCCGGCAGCGGATCGATGAAGCGCTTTATCCGGTTTTTCACTCCGGCATAGTGACGCGCGGTGATGACGCGGTGCAGATAGGATTGCAGTGCGCCGACGTTCCGGGAAATCGACATGCGGTTGTCGTTCAGGACGATCACCAGACGCCCGCCGCCGCGATGGGCGTTGTTCAACGCTTCGAATGAAAGCCCGCAGTTCAACGCGCCGTCGCCGACCACCGCCACCGCGATGCCCGGCTCGTCTTTGGCCAGTTTCGCGGCGGAAATGCCGAGCGCGGTTGAGATCGCGGTGCCGGCGTGCCCGGCAAAACAGGGGTCGGCCGGGCTTTCGGACGGAGCCTGAAAGCCGCAGCAGCCGCCGAACCGGCGCAGCGTGGAGAAAAACTCCCGCCGCCCGGTCAATATCTTATGGGCGTAGCTCTGATGGCTGACGTCCCATATGATCGAGTCGGTTGAAATATCCAGTGAATAGAGCAGCGCGATGGTGAGCTCCACCACTCCGAGGTTGCTGGAAAGATGACCGCCGTTGGCGGCCACCGTCCGCAAAATACACCTGCGCAGCTCTTCCGCCAGCTGCGGAAGCTGCTCCGGAGCAAGTGCCTTCAGATCCCCCTGCCCGTCAATGCCGGGCAGAAGGACATCCTGACCATCGAGGTTCACCCCGCCGCCCATGGTTAGCGCCGTGCGGCCCTCATCATTTCGGCGAACTGCGCGAAAAGATAGGTCGGGTCATGCGGGCCGGGGCCGGCTTCGGGATGATACTGCACCGCGAACATCGGCTGGGTCCGGTGACGGATGCCCTCGACCGTGTTGTCGTTCAAATTCACATGAGTGAGTTCCAGGCAGGACGGCATCGTATTCTCGGCTATGGCGAAGTTGTGGTTCTGACTGGTGATCTCGACCGAGTTGTCCACACGGCGGCCTACCGGATGGTTGCAGCCGTGGTGGCCGAACTTGAGCCGGAAACGTTCGCCGCCGCAGGCCATGCCGAGCAACTGATGGCCGAGGCAGATGCCCATCAGCGGCACCTTGCCGAGCATTTCGCGCGCGGAAGCAATCGCGTAGGTGACCGCCGCGGGGTCGGCCGGGCCGTTGGAGAGAAACACGCCGTCCGGGTTCATCGCAAGCACTTCGGAGGCCGGAGTCTTGGCCGGAACCACCGTCACGCGCATACCCTGGCGGCGCAGTTTGCGGAGAATGTTGTATTTGATGCCGAAATCGTAGGCCACTATGTTGAATTCCACCGGAATCACCGGTTTGTCCCAGCCGAAGTTGAAGCTGAGCTTGTCGTCCGGGTCCCAGACATAGGTCTTCTTGCAACTGACCCGGGAGGCGTAGTCCTGGTTGTCGAGGCCGCACCAGGCTTTGGCGCGTGCCACCGCCTCGCTCTCGTCCAGATCGGTGCCGTCGCAGTGCAAGTAGGCTTTCATGGTGCCGGAACTGCGCAGAATGGTGGTCAGATGACGGGTATCGACCCCGGCGATGGCCGGGACGTTGAAATCGATCAGCGTCTGCTGAAGCGATTTTTCACTGCGGAAATTGGACGGCTCGTTCAGGTTATGGATCACGAAGCCGTTAAGGAACATCGCGCGGGATTCCATATCCTCGGTGTTGAAACCGACGTTGCCGATTTCCGGACAGGTCATGGTCACGAACTGTCCGGCATAGGACGGGTCGGTAAGAATTTCCTCATAACCGGTCATGCCGGTGTTGAACACCGCCTCACCTTCGCGGTCCACCGGCGCGCCCACGGAATACCCCCTGAACACCGTGCCGTCTTCGAGCGCCAGAAATGCCTTTCCGGCTCTTTGCGTCTTCCAATCGTAATTAGCGGTCATGTTCGTTTGCCTTTCGTTTGCCGGGAGATTAATTTAGCATAGAAATGCATTCAAAGCAAGTTTCCGGCTTGATTTTTTATCGATCCGTGGCATATTATAGCACCGGTCTGATGATCTTCCTGAAGATTGTGCGAAGGCAAGCGGATTTCTCTTAACATCAAATATATCGGACGGTGAAAATGACGAAACACATCTTTGTGACCGGCGGAGTGGTATCCAGCCTCGGAAAAGGCATAACGGCGGCATCGCTGGCTATGCTGCTGAAGCATCGAGGATATCGCGTGGCGATGCAGAAACTCGATCCCTACATCAATGTCGACCCCGGAACCATGTCCCCCTACCAGCACGGTGAAGTCTATGTGACCGACGACGGTGCCGAAACCGACCTCGACCTCGGCCACTACGAGCGCTTCGCGGAAATCACCTGCGGCAAGAGCAGCAACTACACCACCGGACGCATCTATTCTGCCGTCATCGCCCGCGAACGCCGCGGCGACTACCTCGGCGGCACCGTTCAGGTGATCCCGCATATCACCGACGAGATCAAGCGCGCCGTCAAAAGCCTCGCCGCCGATGATGTGGACATCGCGATAACCGAAGTGGGCGGAACCGCCGGCGACATCGAGTCGCAGCCGTTTCTCGAAGCGATCCGCCAGTTCGGCCTCGAATGCGGCCGCGGCAACGCGATATTCATCCACCTCACCCTGGTGCCTTACATCCGCGCGGCGGGCGAACTTAAGACAAAACCATCGCAGCAGTCGGTGGCGGTGCTGCGCAACATCGGCATCGTGCCGGACATACTGGTGTGCCGCTCGGAAATGCCGATGGCCCGCGAACATATCGAAAAACTTGCGCTGTTCTGCAATGTGCCGGCCGATATGGTGATCGAAGAGCAGGACGTGAAACACTCGATCTACGAAGTGCCGCTTGAGCTGGCGCGCCAGAGACTCGATGAAAAAGTGCTCGACGCCCTGAATCTGGACCACCGCAGGCTCGATCTCGACGATTACCGCAAAATGCTCGAGGGCGTGCTGAATCCGGCGGGCGCCGTGCGCATCGCGGTGGTCGGCAAATACATAACTTTGAAAGACGCCTACAAGAGCATCTACGAGGCGCTCAACCACGCCGGTGCGGTCAACCACACCAAGGTGGAGGTGAAGACCATTGAGGCGGAGGAGCTGGAGTCCGGCGACGCCGAAGCGTTGCTCGGAGACGTCGACGCGATCCTGGTGCCCGGCGGTTTCGGCGACCGCGGCGTACCCGGCAAAATCCGTGCGGTCAACTTTGCACGTACCCGCAACATTCCCTTCCTCGGCATCTGCCTGGGCATGCAGTGCGCGGTGATCGAATTCGCCCGCAACGTCGCAGGGCTTGAAAACGCCAATTCCACCGAGTTCGATCCGGAGACCCCGTTCCCGGTGATCGATCTGATGGAAACCCAGAAGGGCGTTTCCGAAAAAGGCGGCACCATGCGGCTCGGGGCCTACCCGTGCGCACTGGTCAACCACTCCCGCGCCGCCAAGGCCTACAACAAGCCGAACATCTCCGAACGGCACCGCCACCGGTACGAATTCAACAACTTCTACCGCGAGCAGCTCGAAAAAGACGGCCTCTGCATCTCCGGCACCAGCCCGGACGGCAAGCTGGTTGAGATCGTGGAACTGCCCGATCTCGACTTCTTCGTGGCATGCCAGTTCCATCCCGAATTCAAGTCCCGCCCGATGAGCGCTCATCCGTTGTTCAGCGCCTTTGTGGCGGCGGCGATAAAACAGAAAGAAAAGAAGTAAATGCCAAAACGCACAGATTTGAGGAAGATCCTGCTGATCGGCTCCGGACCGATCGTAATCGGTCAGGCCTGCGAGTTCGACTACTCCGGCGTGCAGGCCTGCAAGGCGCTGCGCGAAGACGGGTACGAGGTGGTGCTGGTGAATTCCAACCCCGCCACCATCATGACCGACCCCGACTTCGCCTCCCGCACCTATATTGAGCCGTTGACCAAAAGTGTGCTCATGGAAATCATCCGCCGCGAACGGCCGGACGCGATACTGCCCACCCTCGGCGGCCAGACCGCGCTCAACCTCGCGATGGAGATGCACGATTCCGGTATTCTCCAGCGCTACCAGATCGAGCTCCTCGGCGCCAACGCCGAGTCGATCCGCCGCGCCGAAGACCGCGAACTGTTCAAGAAAACCATGCAGGGCATCGGCCTTGACATGCCGAAATCCGGCTCCGCCCATTCGATGGAGGAGGCCCGCAAGGTTCAGGAGATGATCGGCACCTGGCCGCTGATCATTCGCCCCGGCTTCACGCTGGGCGGCACCGGCGGCGGCATCGCCCACAATCCGGAAGAGTTCGAAACCATCGTCTCGCGCGGACTGGAAGCCAGCCGCAACTGCGAGGTGCTGATCGAGGAATCCCTGCTGGGCTGGAAAGAGTTCGAAATGGAGGTCATGCGCGACACCAAAGGCAACGGCGTGGTCGTGTGCTCCATCGAAAACTTCGACCCGATGGGCGTGCATACCGGCGACTCCATCACCGTCGCTCCGATTCAGACCCTTACCGACCGCGAATACCAGAAACTGCGCGACGGTTCACTGGCGGTCATGGACGCCATCGGCGTGGCCACCGGCGGCAGCAACGTGCAGTGGGCGATCAACCCGGCAACCGGCCGGCTCATCATCATTGAGATGAACCCGCGCGTGTCGCGCTCCAGCGCGCTGGCCTCCAAAGCCACCGGTTTCCCGATCGCAAAGATCGCCGCCAAGCTGGCGGTGGGTTACACCCTCGACGAACTCCGTAACGACATCACCCGCGAAACTCCGGCCTGCTTCGAACCGGCCATCGACTACGTGGTAACCAAGATTCCGCGTTTCGCGTTCGAAAAATTCCCGGCCGCCGACTCCACGCTGTCCACCCAGATGAAAGCGGTGGGCGAAGTGATGGCGGTGGGCAAAAACTTCAAGGAATCCATCCAGAAGGCGCTGCGCTCCCTGGAAACCGGCCGCTTCGGCTTCGGCGCCGACGGCAAAGGCGCAAAAATCATCGCCATGGACGACGAAACCCTGGCCTCCGAGATCGTCCGCCCCAACGCCGAGCGCATCTTCGTGATCCACGAAGCGCTCCGCCGCGGCTGGACCGTGGAACGCATCCACGAACTCTCGAAGATAGACCACTGGTTCCTGCGCCACCTGCACGAACTCGCGGCGTACGAGGATGAAATAAAATCCGCCGGCGATCTCGACGGCCTAAAGGCCGACCGGGCGCTGTTCCTGCAGGCAAAGTCCTTGGGTTACTCCGACCGCCAGCTGGCGTATCTGCTGAATACCACCGAGGAAAAAGTCACCGTCGCACGCCTCGAGCTGAATCTCAACCCGGTCTACGCGCTGGTCGATACCTGCGCCGCCGAGTTCGTGGCCCACACTCCGTACTTCTACTCCACCTGGGGCGGCGTCGACGAAATGCGCAGCACCGACAAGCCGTCGGTGATGATTCTCGGCGGCGGGCCGAACCGTATCGGCCAGGGCATCGAGTTCGACTACTGCTGCGTACACGCCAGCTTCGCTCTGCGCGCCGCCGGCTACGAGACGATCATGGTCAACTCAAACCCCGAAACCGTCTCCACCGACTACGATACCAGTGACAAACTCTACTTCGAGCCGCTTACGCTCGAAGATGTGATGAACATCTACCGCCGCGAAAAATGCACCGGCGTGATCGTACAGTTCGGCGGCCAGACCCCGCTCAACCTCGCGCTGAAGCTCAAAGCCGCCGGCGCCAACGTGTTGGGCACCTCTCCCGACCATATCGAAGCCGCCGAAGACCGCGACTTCTTCAAGCGCCTTGCCGAAAAGATCGGCATCAAGCAGCCGGCCAACGGCATCGCGACCAAGGTGGAAGAAGCGGTGGCCATCGCCGAACGCATCGGATATCCTGTGCTGATGCGCCCGTCGTTCGTGCTCGGCGGCCGCGCCATGGTGATCGTCTACAACGAGAAATACCTGCGTAAATACATGGAGGAGGCGGTGTTCGTCTCCGAGGACCGGCCGATCCTGATCGACCGCTTCCTGGAAGAGGCCACCGAACTCGACGTCGACTGCGTGTCCGACGGCGAAACCTCCACCATCGGCGCGATCATGGAGCACGTTGAACTCGCCGGCATCCATTCCGGCGACTCCGCCTGCCAGATCCCGGCGGCGACCCTCAGCAAGAAAGTCCTCGACACCATCCGTTCCTACGCCCACGAACTGGCAAGAGAGCTGAACGTGATCGGCCTGATGAACATCCAGTTCGCGGTCAAAAACGACGACGTCTATATCATCGAAGTGAATCCGCGCGCATCGCGCACGGTGCCGTTCGTAAGCAAGGCGATCGGCGTGCCGCTGGCCAAGATCGCCAGTTTGTGCATGATCGGCAAGAAACTTAAGGACATCGGCTTCACCGAGGAAGTGATTCCGCCCTATACCGCATTCAAGGAAGCGGTGTTCCCGTTCACAAAATTCCCGGGAGTGGACATTGTGCTCAGCCCGGAAATGAAGTCGACCGGCGAAGTGATGGGCATCGACCTGGTGCCGGCGATCGCATATCTGAAATCCCAGATCGCGGCCGGCTCGACGCTGCCGGATTCCGGCAATGTCTTCGTGTCGCTGCGCGACGCGGACAAGGAACCGGCCATCCGTCTGGCCAAGGAGCTGACGGAACTCGGATTCACCATCTTCTCCACCTGCGGCACTTCCACACTGTTCTATAACAACGGCATCAAGACCGAAGCAGTATACCGCATCTCCGCCGGCCGCCCGAACCTGCTGGACCTGCTCGCCGAAAAGCGCGTCGGCTGGATCGTCAGCACCCCGGAGACCGGAGCCCAGAGCATGGTCGACGAGATACAGATGCGTACCAAAGCGGTACAGCACGGCATCCCGGTCACCACCACGCTGGACGGTATGGATGCCGCGATCGAAGGCATCCGGGCGCGCCGCGAATCCGGCGGACGCCTCGAGGTGTGCAGTCTGCAGGAATTCCACCGTCATATCAAACACAAATTCGATCTTGACGGGCTGAAGTAGAGCAGACCTGAAATAAGAATCGAAAACCACCGGATTTTCCGGTGTTTTTTTTATGCCGTCGGCAAATTTGCATAAAAAAAAGCGGACCAGGCGGTCCGCTTTTTTCAACTCCTCAAAGGACTATTTGCGATCTTCCTCACCGGGTTCGGCAGGCTCGGATTTCGTCTCGGCAGCTTTTGCGGCGGCAGCCGCCAGAGCGGCCTTCCTGCGGGCAGAGGAGAGCGACATCATAACCACCAGCAGTATCACCACCAGCGCACCGGAGGTCAGTTGCCAGCCCTTTATCATTATCGTACCGACCGGAATATCCATCAGCATCAACTGCAGAACCACATCGTACCAAGGAGGTTCGGAGATCATGCGACCGGTGGAACCGCCGCCGCATTTCTTTTCGCCGGAGCAGGCGCGGGGGGCATTTTCCGGACAGCCGGACGGCGCAACCGCAACCGGCACCACCACTTCACGCTCGACCACCACCACCGGAACGACGGTCTGCGGCTGACCGCCATCATCGGCGGCGACCGCCGGAGCGGCGACCCCGGACTGACCGGACGGAGCGGTCTGCTGGG
The DNA here is from genome assembly GCA_034926605.1 of Victivallaceae bacterium. Classification (GTDB taxonomy): domain Bacteria; phylum Verrucomicrobiota; class Lentisphaeria; order Victivallales; family Victivallaceae; genus CALXXL01. The sequence goes on along the minus strand of JAYFQV010000011.1, from coordinate 63,050 downwards.
CAAACGACATAACACCGGCAACCAACGCGGCAATCAACCATAGCTTTTTCATTTAGTTCCCTCTTTGTTTTCATCTGAACCCGCGAACACCGACACCGCCGGCTCCGCCTTGAAATACTTTCTTAAAATAGCATTCGCCGATTCCGGAGTCAAGCTACGGTATTGAGAAAGTTGTGCGTCGAGCTCCAAAGGCTCCTGATGGTAAAATGAGGCAAGCACCGCATTGCGGAGCGCGCCCTCCGGTTCCTGCATCTGTTCGGCGCATTCCAGCTCGGCAGACTTCAGAGCGGAGGCGAACTCGGCACGGCTCATGCCCTCCTCTCCCAGGCGGCGGCTTTCCGCCTTCAGCAGAGACAGCACTTCGTTCCGGCGGTCGGGAGCGGTCATCGCGTAAAAACTGCAGCAGCCCGGGAAAAAACCGCGGTTGGCGAACATGCCGGTGGAATAGGCAAGGGAATTGTCCTCCCGCACCCGCTTGAACAAATGGGCGCCGAGACCGTTTTCGGAGAATTGCAGAAGATCGAACACAAAGCGGTCGTCGCCGAGATTGTCGCAGCCCGGCAGCGCACAGACCACCGCGCTCTGACTGCGCGGAAGTGAAATATTTTCCTCGCGCAAAATCTGATCGAAGCGCGGCGGCGCCGGCAGTGTCATCGGCTCCCCGGGCCACGGCAGTGCCGCGGCAAATTCCGCAGCAAATTCCGCGGTCATGGCCGGGTCGCAGCAGCCGCCGAATCCGAGCACCACCCGTTCGGGATCGAACATCCGCCGGTAAAATGACAGCACCGTCTCGATCGTGAGGCCGCGCACCGACTCTACGCTTCCGGACTTGGGCAGGCCGCAGGGATGTCCGCCGTAAAGCAACCGGCGTGACGCATCGAGCGCGCGCTGAAGCGGATTCAGCGAGTTGCTGCCGATAAATTCAATCAGGTTCGCCTTTTCACGCTCAAACACCCGCCGGTTCCAGTGCGGACGGCAGAACACCGACTTCATGACCGTGAACAACTGCGGAGCGAACCGGGAAGGAACGCTGAAAGCATAGAGATTGCTGGTGTAACCGCAGACGGAGGAGCATTCGATCGCATAGTCATCCATAAATTCCGAGAGGGCGTCCTCGTCGAAGTCATCGGTAGAGGTGAACAGCATCTCCGAGATAAGGCGCGACGCGCCGTTGGTCGCGGCATCCTCGAAACTCACGCCGCCGGGAGTGATCAGCGACACTTCCAAAAGCGGCACCCGCGGCCTTGCCACCGTCACCGTGCGCAGCTTGCCGGCCATTCCCGACTCGATTTTGCCGTTCGGCGGCGGCAGCGAAACCGAACGCGGCTCCCGACTGCGGCTGCTCAACAGTTCGACGTTGCAGAGACGGTCGGGATCAAGATATTTCCAGGCGGCGGCATTCACGTCGTCGATGGTTATGCGGTTGTAGGCATTGAGACGCTCTTCCGGCGGAACCGCTTGAAAATACCGGCCCAACGAGCCGGAGATCTGCATGGCAAGGTCTTCAGCGGTACGCATTTCACGCAGAGTCATGGCGATCTGCTGGTTTTTTTCGCGTTCCAGCTCGGCGGCGGTCACGCCGTTTTTCCTTATCGCGGCAAGTACCTCAAGTATTTTTTCGCAGCATTGACGGTGGTTGCGCGGAGTGTTCACGGCGGAGAAAAACATCACGCCGTCGCCGCCCATCGGATAGATGGCGCTGCTGACATCCACCGCCAGCTCGGTTTTGCGATGCAGCTCGCGCATCAGATACGAACTGGAATTTTCTCCGATAATCCCGGAAAGCACCTCCAGAACCGGCACGTCGGGATTGCCGGCGGGAGGGATGCGCATGCCGACCGCCACCCGTGACAAAGGATCGTTGAAATATCCGACGGCCTCCCTGAATCCGGCCTGATCCGGCTCCACCGGCAACGCCGGCTGGTAAAGCGAACCGCGTTCCCAATGCTCCAGTTTCTTTTCGAGCATCGCATAGACCTGCCTGCCGCTGAACGGCCCCACCACAACAAACGCGCACAGATGCGGCCGATAGCGGCGGCGGAAGTAGTCGACCATCATCTCGCGGGTTACATTCTCGATACAGTCGAGATAGCCGATGATCGGATAGCGGGCCGGATGGCGCTGGAACACGGTGGAAAACAGTTTTTCGATCAGAAGGTTGTTCGGCTTGTCGGCGCGCATCGCCCTCTCGTGGCAGATCACCTGTTTTTCGGAGGCAAATTTCTCCTCCGGGAAAGTCGGGCATACCGCCATGTCGCTTAAAATATCCAGTCCTTTCCGACAGTGACTGGCCGGCAGTGTCATGTGGTAGACGGTCTGATAATAGCCGGTGAAAGCGTTGTTGTCTCCGCCCAGCCGGTTAACTTCGTCGCTGACCGCCGCACCGGGATAATGCTCGGTACCCTGGAACAGCATATGCTCCAGAAAGTGGGAAAGCCCGCATCCGGTGTACTCCTGCTCGAACACGCTGCCGGTGGCAACCGCCAGCTGGAGCGCCACCGACGGGCTGTCCGGCATTTTCAGCACATACAGCTGCGCGCCGTTGGGAAATACCAGCGATTCAATATTGTACTTGAAATCATTCAATCTTGGTGACTCCGGAAGCAGGCGGTTCCAGCCCGCCTTCGCGGCAGCCGGACCCGGCAAGGTTGTACTCGATATCGAAATCGGCGGGATCGTCCTTTTCATCCGCCAGCAGCAGGCCGCCGGCGATCAGGTTGTAGACTATGTTCCCGACGTCGGAGGCGGAAGCCACTCCCCACTCGGAAAAGACCTCGCCGCGAAAAGCGCCGAACTTCTCGACCCCGAGCGTGCGGATGGAATCGAGCACTTCGCGGGCGGCGAGATGACGCGGCTTTTCAAGCCCGTCCACGGCCTGTTCCACCGCACGCAGCACCAGCTCGTATGCTCCGGAACCGTATCTTGAATCGTACTCGATGATCGATTTGATCTTTGCTTCGAGTTCTTCCATATAATTCCTAAATGAAATGGCGTTCAATCCGCTCAAGCACCGCTTCGGGGGTAAAGCCGAACTCGCGGGCCAGCACCTCAGCTGGCGCGGACGAGCCGAAATGGTCGAGCCCGATCGCAAGGCCGTCGAAACCCAGGTACTTCTGCCAGTCGCAAGTACAGGCCGCTTCCAGCGAAACCCGTTTGAAGTCTCCACCCGGCAGAACCGAGGCGCGATAGTCCGCATCCTGCGCGGCGAAGAGCTCCTGCGACGGCACCGACACCACGCGCACCTTCTTTCCTCCGGCACGCAGCAGCGCGGCCGTCTTCAGCGCCAGACCAACCTCCGAACCGGAAGCCATTAAGATGTACTCGAAACCGGGATCATCGCTGACGACATAAGCGCCGCGCGCCACCATGCCGGGTTTCACCACGCCTTCCGGCAGCGGCTCAAGCCCCTGGCGGGTCAGCAGCAGGGCGGCAGGCGCGCTGCGGCGCAACGCCAAAGCCCACGCCTGTGCGGTTTCGGCGGCGTCGGCCGGGCGTATCACGGTCATGCCGGGGATATTGCGCAGCATCGAAATCTGTTCGATCGGCTGATGGGTGGCACCGTCTTCGCCCACATAGAACGAGTCGTGAGTAAACACATAGATCACATGCAGCTTCATCAGCGCGGCCAACCGCAGCGCCGGCTTCATGTAATCGGAAAACACAAAGAAAGTGGAGCAATACGGTATCGCCAGGCCGGAAAGCGCCAAGCCGTTGGCCAGCCAGCCCATCGCCAGTTCGCGCACACCGAAATGCAAGTTCCTGCCGGCGCGGTCGGCGGCGGTAAAATCGGATTCCTTTTTAAGCAGCGTCCCGGTGGAATTGCCCACGTCGGCCGCGCCGCCGATCAGGGACGGCACCAGCTCCGCGGCACGTTGAAGAACCGCGCTGCCCGCAACGCGGGTGGCGGTCTTGCCGGTCGGCACCGCGGCGGCAAGCTGCGCTTCCAAATCGGCGGGAAGTACCGGATTCATGAACGATTCCATGCGGGCGGCAAGCTCGGGGTCGGCATCAAGCAGCGCCCGGAATTTGCAATCCCACGCGGCGGCATCGCCGGCCAACTGTTCGCGCCGTTCGGCGCAAAGCTTTCGCACCTCGTCCGGCACAAAGAACTTCTCCGGACCAACGCCGAGGTTCTTCTTCAACAGCGCCACCTCGTCCTCGCCCAGCGCCGCGCCGTGGCAGGCGGCGGTACCCTGCTTGTTGGGCGCCCCCCAGCCGATCACGGTATGGCCGATGATGATGGTCGGACGGCCGTCGGAGCGCTGCGCGGCGGCCAGCACGCGGTCGCATTGCGCAAGGTCGTTGGCGTCGGCGATCTCCAGCACCCGCCACCCGGCGGCGTCGAAGCGCTTGCGTACATCGCAGGTGCAGGCCAGCCCGGTGGAGCCTTCTATGGTTATTTCGTTGCTGTCGTAAAAACAGATGATATTGTCGAGCTTCAGATGCCCGGCAAGACTGGAAGCCTCGTAGGTGCCACCCTCCATCAGACAGCCGTCGCCGGCCACCACATAGATTTTGGGATCGAAACAGCCGGACTTTTCGATGCCGGCGGCCGCCGCGAAGTGGCGGAACGCCGCCGCCATGCCCACCGCCGAAGCGAAACCGCTGCCCAGCGGCCCGGTGGTAACCTCGACGCCGGGGGTCAGATGGTATTCCGGATGACCCGGCGTGCGGCTGTTCCACTGCCGGAACTCCTTGAGATCGTCGATGGTCAGGCCGTAGCCGAACAGGTGAAGCATACTGTAAAGCAGCATCGAACCGTGCCCGGCGGAGAGAACGAAGCGGTCGCGGCCGAACCAGGCCGGATTCGCCGGATTGTGGCGCAGATATTTATAAAACAACACGAAAGCAAAGTCAGCCACGCCGAGAGGCAGGCCGGGGTGTCCCGAGTTCGCTTTCTGAATGGCATCGGCGGACAGCGTTCTGATGGTGTTGGCCGCCAATTTCATTTGTTGCATCTGGTCCATTTTTGAGTTAAAACCTTTCTTCTCTCTTTTTTTTCGATCCGCCATTTGCAAAGAGCGGATATTGTGGTCTATTAATCTATCACCGATTAAGCGGAAAAACAAGCCGATGAGCGAACGTTTTATCACTTCAACTTTAAATAAGCGGGACCCGGCGCAGGAACAGAAACTGCGGCCGGAGCGATTCACCGACTTTCCGGGCCAGAACAAGGTAAAAGAACGCCTCGAGCTGTTCGTTCAGGCGGCCCGGGGGCGCGGCGAAGCGCTCGACCATATTCTGCTTTCCGGCCCGCCGGGGCTGGGCAAGACCACGCTGGCCTATATCATCGCCAACGAAAAGGGCGGGGCTATCAAAAGTTCCTCGGGGCCGGTGATCGAAAAGCCCGGTGATCTTGCCGGACTGCTGACCTCGCTTCAGGACGGCGATATACTGTTCATCGACGAAATCCATCGTCTCAATACCACCGTCGAAGAATACCTCTATTCCGCGATGGAGGATTTTTTCATCGACATCATGCTCGAGCAGGGTCCCGGCGCGCGTTCGGTGCGGCTCAATGTGCCGCATTTCACCCTGATCGGGGCGACCACCCGCCAGGGGATGCTCTCCGCTCCGCTGCGCTCGCGTTTCGGGCTGTCCTGCCGGCTGGACTACTATGAACCGGAAAGCCTGCAGACCATCCTGCTGCGCTCTGCGAAAATCCTGAACGCCGACCTTACGCCGGACGGCGCGGCAGAAATCGCCGGGCGCTGCCGCGGTACTCCGCGCATAGCAAACAAGCTGCTGGCGTGGGCGCGCGATTTCGCGCAAGTCCGGGCCGACGGCACCATCACCGGAAAAATCGCCGCCGACGCGCTGGCCATGTTGAACATCGACAGCAACGGTCTGGACGAAATGGACAATCGCATCCTCGAGGCGATCATCTGCAATTTCCACGGCGGCCCGGTGGGCATCAAAAACATCGCGGTGTCGGTGGGCGAGGACGAGGGCACGCTGGAAGAAGTATATGAGCCGTTCCTTATCATGGAAGGCTATCTGGTGCGTACTCCGCGTGGGCGGCAGGCTGCACCCCGCGCATGGAAGAAGCTCAACCTCCCGCCCCCTGCCCGGACGACCGATCCCGGCGACCTGTTCGCCGCCGCAACCCCTCAAAATGAGTAAGCCAGTCTACAAATGGCTGCTGATCGGCGGAGGCATCGCCGTTACCGTTTTTCTGCTGCTGTATGCGGCATTCACGGCATACTCCGGCGCTCTGCTGAAATTAGCGATCGGGGAAGAGAGCGTCACCGCGACCAAACTGCTGCTCGCGCTGGGAGCCGACCCCAATCCGCCCACCGGCAGCTACTTGAATTTTTATTTGGGACGCTTAAGCCGCTATGACCATTTTGAGATAAGTATGCTACTGCTGGAGCATGGAGCGAATGTAAGTTCCGATGAAAAAACTATTATTGCTCAATTGGCCCTTTACGATCCAAGCGGAGGGAGACTTAAAAGACTTCTTGATGCCGGAGTAAAGCCCGAGGACGCCGGATTGACCATGCTGGCAATTCATTCATACATGGCCAACATCCCGAAGATGCAGGCGGCTCTCGACGCCGGCGCCGATCCCAATTTTGTTCCTCCAGCTGGACTGAAGTATCATTTGAGTCCGCTTCGTATGGCAATATCCTCTCAAAACGCCGAATCGGTTCGGCTGCTGCTGGCCGCCGGGGCAACCCCTGAATTCTCCGGCTTAAAAACTTTCACACCATTGCAGGCGGCAATGGTATCCTGCCCGGATGTTATAGACGATTTGCTGGCCGCCGGGGCAAAGCCAATCGCCAAAGATGCCAGCTTGGCGATCATGTACAAACGGAACGATATTTTGAAAAGCCTGATCGCCGCCGGGGTCGACATCGGGAAGACGCCGGACGGAAAGACGCCGCCATTGTTCACCGCCGCAAGCCTGGGCACCCCCGAAACCATTGACATGCTGCTGGCCGCCGGGGCCGACATCAACGAGACATCAACGTGTCCGCCGTTAGCCACAAGCGACTACGGTCAGAAAGATTGCACCGATCATCCCGTAACCGTACTGGAATACGCCGACAGCAATCCCGACTGCGCCAGACAGCTGGCCGCCCGTGGAGCCGGAGCCGAAGATCTGCGCCGCGCCATCAGCAAAGGCGACATTGAACGGCTTAAAAAACTGCTGTCGTGGGGAGTGGATCCCAATCTGAAGGTTGACCAGACCCGTAGCGCGGCGGAGCTTGCCTGCGAACTGAACCGTTGCGAATGTCTGCTGGCGCTGCTCTGCGCCGGGGCGCATATCCCGGAATTCAAAACCATGAACAACACCACCTTCTGTGTCGCCGCCTGGAGCGGAAACACCGCAAAAGTCGAGTCCGCGTTGAAAGCCGGTTTGAATCCGGACGGTTGCAACGGAATATTTCCGTTGTCGTTCGCCGCCGCCGGCGACAACCCGGCGGCGATACCGCTGCTGGTCGCCGCCGGAGCCGATGCGAACAAGACCGACACCCGCGGCAAGCCCCCCTTGTGGACGGCGATGGAAAACAATAAAATGGGTGCCGCGGCCGCACTGGTGAAAGCCGGGGCGAACGTCAACGCAAAAGACGCAAGCGGCGATACGCCGCTCTGCCGGGCGTCCCGCGAAGGTCTCACCGAATGGGTTAAGTTCCTGATCGCCGCCGGAGCCGACGTCAACGCGCCCGGAAAATACGATTGCCTACCTCTCTATTTCGCCGACAAACCCGAGATAATGGAGATGCTCCAAGCAGCCGGCGCACGGAAAGATTAGCGTTCCCTCCTCCTCCATCGCAAGTTCCATAGCCGGAACCATTCTCTTTAAAAGGGATGCCGCCCCGATGTTTGGGAGAATCATCGGAGCGGCCGGGCAATAAAGAAAGAAGTTTACTACTGTTATAGACCAACGGAAATTGCCGATGTTCCCGTTTTTTACAAAAAAACGTAAAAAACTTTTTTCTTGAAACTTTTTGGAAAAACGGCATGTCCATTACCTCGCAACGTCACTAAACCAAGGAGTCATATAACCTATGAAAAAGATGTGTGGTGCCATTTTATTACTTTTTTCCGCCGGGTTTCCCGCATTCGCCGGAGGAGTGTACATAAATGTAGGCGGATTGATCGATATATCCATCGGCACACCGCAGATAGTCGTACCGACAATCGTGGCCCCGCAAGCCCCGGTGGTAGTTATGCCGCAGCCCGTAGTGATCGAACAACCGGTGGTTGCCGCGCCGGTCATGATTCCCCCTGCCCCGGTGGTGCTCGAACAGCCAGCGGTTACGGCACAGCCTGTGATAGTGGCTCCAGCTCAGGTTGTGGTGGCCCAGCCTCCGATGGTTGTAGCTCAACCTGCGGTGGTGGTGGCCCGACCGGTGATCAGTCCGGTGGTCATCGCTCCGCCGCTGGTTGACCCGGTGGTGGTGATTTCCGGCCCGTTCATACGTCCGGTACATTACTATGCGCCGCGCGGATGGTACGGCGGGCCCGGACGCCATTACAGCCCCGGCCCCCACGACGGCCCGGGTCAGCGCGGCCGGCATGGCGGCCCCGGCCAGCGTGGCCGTTGAAAATCCGATTTCCCCTGTAACCGCGTTCTTTTAATCCCCTTTGAGAACGCGGTTTTTTTGTATTAATTTTTTCCGGCACTATATTTTATGTATGGAATTGAAGCAATTAATCGTATACGGCGCGGGAAACACTGCGCGCGCACTGCTGGCGGCGGGGGTGCGGCCACTGGTTTTTCTCGACCGCCACCGGCGCGGCGAACTCGACGGCATCCGTATCGCGGCACCGGAAGATCTGCATCTGTGCTGCCGCAAAAATCCGGTGTTGCTGACCGTGTTCAGCCCGCCGCGCGAATGCGGCGTCGCCCGTATTTCCAGCGACCTCGCCAAACTTGGATATGACGACATAACCGACTTTGAAAGTTTTTACCAGTCCGGGCTGATCGATTTCAAGCGCAGTTTCATGTGGCTTGCGCCGGCGGCATACTTCGAAAGCCGCGCCGCCGAAATAACCGCGGCACGCGCGTTGCTGGCGGACAACGCCAGCCGGGAGCTGTTCGACTTGCAAATCCGCCACCGGCTGGGCGAACCGTGGACAATCCTGCCGCCGCCGGAACCGGAGAAGAACCAGTATTTCGATCCGTCGGTGCCGCTTAACCTCCCATCCGGGTTCTTTTTCGCCGACACCGGTGCGTTCACCGGCGACACCCTGCCGCCGGACGCGGGGCGCATTCTGGCGCTTGAACCCGACCCCGCCAATTTCGAAAAACTGCGCCAAACCGCCGCACACCACCCCGGACGGGTCGAACTTGTGCAGGCCGCCGCCGGAGAAGCGGCCGGCAAGGCGGGCTTCGCCGCCGCCGGAAGCGCCGGATGCCTGAACGGAACCGGCATGGAGGTGGAAATGGTCAGGCTCGACGACCTGTTTTCCGAGCCGCCGGACTACGCGAAATTCGACATCGAAGGCGGAGAAGCCGCCGCATTGGCCGGGATGGCGCGAACGATCGCAAGACACGCGCCGCGCCTGGCGGTGGCGGTCTATCACCGGCCCGAGGATATTTTTGCGATTCCTCTGTACCTGCACAGCCTCAGGAAAGACTACCGGTTCCATTTACGATGCTACGGGGAGCACTGCATGGAAACCATACTGTACGCTCTTCCCGACGGCAAGAACTGACCTTCACCCGTCGTCACAGGAAGCAGATTCGCGAGATGCACTGCTCGAAGTTCTCCTTGCCGCTTAGAATGTCGATCTGGATGCGCAGAAAATCGAACTCCGGAATTTTCCCCTGAACATGCGGAATACGCACCGCGTCCTTTTCGGTGGTCAACAGCAATTCGGCCCCGGCCTTGCGGGCGGCGGCGGCAAAGCGCTCGATTTCACCCACGGAATAGCGGTGATGATCGGCATAATGTTCGGTATAAACCACTTTTGCGCCAAAATCCTCCAGGAATTTCTCGAAGCTGGCGGGATTGGCGATGCCCGAAAGCGCCGCCACCGCCTTGTGTTTGAGGAAACTCAGCTCGCGGCGATGACCATGATCGAACACGCTGGCCAGATATTGCGGCATGTGACAGCATTCGATAATTTCCGCACGCCGGTTGTGGCGACGGATGAACCGGTGGAGATGCTGGTTGCGGTGGCCGCCGGATGATTTGGTCAGAAAGACATAGTCGGCCCGGCGGATGTTTTTGATCGGTTCGCGCAGAATGCCGCGCGGCAGCACATGATGGTTGCCGAACGGGCTGGTGGCGTCCACCAGTACTATGTTGATGTGCGGACGCAGCCGGAGATACTGGAACCCGTCGTCGAGAATCAACGTGTCGGTCTGGAATTTGTCGATGGCATAAAGACCGCTTTTTACGCGATCCTTGTCCACCAGCACCACCACGCCCGGCAGATTGCTGGCCAGCATGAACGGCTCGTCGCCGGCATAGTCGGAATTGAGCAGCACCCGCTCGCCGTCGGATACCACCTTGGGCGGAGTCTCCTCCTCGGTACCGCCGCGGTCGCGCAGTTTCTCGAAGAACGAGCGCTTGCGGCTGCGGTACCCGCGCGACAGGATCGCAACCTTGCGCCCCTTCTGTCGCAACGAACGTGCGAACACCTCCACCACCGGTGTCTTGCCGGTGCCGCCGCAGCTCAGGTTGCCGATGCTGACCACCAGGCAACCGAGCGCATGGTAACGAAAGAAACGCCGATCGTACAGCCAGATGCGGAACTGGGTGACCATGCGGTAGAACCGCGAAGCCACAAACAGCCCCGAGGTTATCGCAACGTCGCGGGCCCGCGCCTGAGGACGGCCGAGAATAAAAGGCAGGAAGTATTGTTCAAGCTTTTCCAGCAGTGAACGCATGTACTCACCGCAGCACGAAGTTCAGCATCTTCTCGGTGGCGGTGATCGCGGCCACCAGCTGGTCGGAGTCGACGCCGATTGTGCGCAGGGTTGCCCCGTCGTTGTGCGGGTCGTCCCACAGGATGGAGACTTCGACGATGGCATCGGTCTTGCCCCCCGGCGGGATGCGGACTTCGTAATCCAGCAGTTTCGGCCATTTCACACCGTGCCCGGACAGCGCCTTTTTGAGCGCCTTCACGAACGCGTCGAAACCGCCGTCGCCGGAGGCCTCGCCGGCCACCAGCGTACCGTCGCTGAAACGTATGGCAACCGAAGCCTTCGGAGCCGCGCCATCCTTGGTGGTAATATTGTATTTGTCCACCTTGACAAGAGAGGCCATGGGCGTACGCAGCACGTTGGACACGATGAACGGCAGATCGGTGGGCGCCACCGATTTTTTGCGGTCGCCCAGACGGACTACTTCGGCAAGCACCTTCTTGCGCAGTTCGGGATCGAGTTCCATGCCGAGTTCTTCCAGATTCTTGTCCAGCGACGACTTGCCGGCCAACTTGCCCAAAGCGTAATTGCGGGTACGCCCGAAACGCTCCGGCAACAGTTCGTTCGCGTAAAGATTGCCCTTCTTGTCGCCGTCGGCGTGAACACCGCAGGTCTGGGTGAAAACGTCCTGCCCAACCACCGGCGCGTTCCAAGCCAGTCGCTTGCCCGAAAGCGCCTGCACCACACTGGAAGCGTAGGCAAGCTGCTTCTCGGCCACACCGGTCTTGAAGCCGCCCATGTCGCGCAACACCACCACCGCCGTCTCCAGCGGCTGGTTGCCGGCACGTTCGCCGAGACCGTTCACCGTGGCATGAACGCCGCTGACTCCGGCGCGGGCCGCCGCAAGAGTGTTGGCGGTGGACATATTGTAGTCGTTATGACCGTGAAAATCGAACTTTTTGTCCGGAAAAGCGTTGCGCAGCCATGAAAAACAACGGGTGATCAGTTCGGGCTCGGCGTTGCCGAGGGTGTCCGGCACCATGAAGCGCTGAACCGGCAGGCCGTCGAACGCACGGATGAAATTATAGACATAACCGAAATCGGCGTTCAGGCCGTTGATGCCGTCCTCAAGATATATGTTGACCTTCAGGCCCCGCTCAACCGCGTATTTAACCTCGGCAACGGCGGCGGCGTAATGCTCGTCCGGAGTCTTGCCCAGCTGAATACGGCAATGGCGCTCGGAACCTTTGCAAAGAAGATTGATCACTCCGCAACCGGCACCGGCGATCCAGTCCACCGACTTTCCGCCGTCGACGAAACCGAGAATTTCCACGGCGTCGACAACCCCGCGATGGGCCGCCCAGTCGATAATCGCCTTGACCCCTTCGAATTCACCGGAGGAGACGCGCGCCGAGGCGATCTCGATGCGGTCAACCTTGACCCGGGTAAGCAGAATGCGGGCGATATGCAGTTTTTCCGCCGGAGTGAAAGCCACACCCGGGGTCTGCTCGCCGTCGCGCAACGTGGTGTCGAGTATCTCGACGTAGTTTTTGAGCTTTTTCATAGTTTAATAATATATCACGCGCGGAAAAAAATGCAAGAAACGCGGCACTACCATAGAAAATCGTACCATGCGCGCTTGAAATTGCGGCGTTCCACCGGCAGCGGCAGCATGTTGGCGATCACCCGGTAGGCCGGAATCAGCATCGCCAGAGCAATACCGAAGTAGAGCCGGTAAACCGTGAGCTGCTCCGCGTCGGGAAGCATCCGTCCGCACAGCCACATCAGCCCGGCCGCCAAAGCCATGCCGAACGCGCCGGCCCCGGCGCTGGAAATCAGCGCCGAAAGGATCGAGGCGGTCACCAGCTGATCGCGCTTAACCACCTGAAGGAAATAATGGGTCATCGCGTTACCGGTGCCGATGGCCGCGGTTCCGATCAGCGCGAACGGCAGCCACTCGAAATACCAGTGCGACTCCGACGGCGCCGCTATCCACAGCGATCCCGCCCCCATCAACACCAGATAAGAGACTATTATGACCTTGCGGGGACCGAACCGGCTCGAAAGCAACGCCACCGGCTTCGACGCGATGATGCAGAACAAAAACACCACCAGCGAAAACAGCAGCGCCTTCGCGTCGCTGACTCCGAAGCCGCGCTTCAAGGTCAGCATCGACACCGGCACGATCATTATCACCCCCAGGTTGCACACGAACCCGGCGGCGAACATCCTTGGCACGAAGGGCGACTTCAACAACTGCCGGATTCCGCCTCGCAGCGGCCTGGCCGCCGCCTGCCTTATCGCGCCGGACTCGCAGATGCGATCTATATAGCGGGTCGAGATGAATCCGAACACCGATCCGGATATCACCACGCCGGTCAACACCACGATGTTCTGATCGAACAACGCGAAGGCACCGCTTATTGCCACCAGCGCCACTATGCTGGTTATGTAGAAACTCTGGTTGCTTAACGCGATAAAGGAGGCACGTTCGCCGGCGACGGTAATCTCCCGGTACAGCGGCTGGATCATCACCACACCGGCCGCCCGGAAGCCGTAGAACAGAAACGCCCCGGCCAGCACCGTCACGACAGCCCAGTTCAGCCCGAACCAGAAGCTGACCGGCACCGCCGCCGCCACCAGCAGCGCCGCCGCGTTGCGGAGCCGCCAGAATACGCACTGGCTGCGTACCGCTCCCGCGCGCATGGTTACATATTTTCCCAGCGGCAGCAGCAGGAATCCGAAATAGATCATCGCGCCGAGCATAGAGATCACCGCGTCCGGCGCGCCAAGCCGCACCGCCAGAAGGATGATCACGGTCTCGCCCAGGCACATATACGACAACCCGTTGAACGCATTGAAGATATAGTTGTTTTTCTGCGAGGATGCGCGCTGTTCCGGTGTAAGGGGTTGTCCGGTTATCATTTTTCCGTCATTTTATCGTTCAGGCGGTCTTGTAGCAGTTGAACACCAGCGTGTTGTTGCCGGAAAGAGGTTCGAACGTCATCGACATCTCGTAGCCGTAGTAGTTCCAGGTGGCGCCGTCACCGAGTTTGGCGGTAAAGGTGTCGCCATAGAGCGAATCGGTAAGTTTATAAGTTTTACCTTCGATATTCATGTCCTCGTAGGACCATATGAGCGTGTAGGAGGTTTCCATGGCGGCGCGCGCCTGAAATTCCAGGGAGAATATCATATCCTCGCCGAATGTCACACCGTCGGCGTACGCCATAACGGTATCGTCGCTTGAAAGCGGTTCGCTCTGGGAGAAGTCAAAGTGCATGTCGGCCACGCCGCTGAAATCGGCGGCCCGGGTGAACACCGCCTGGGTATAACCGTCGGTGACGACCTTGTCGAAATTCGACAGCCTCGCGTCGAGCGTCCCCTGGAAGTCGTCGAACTGCAGCAGCCGGGTGCCGTTTACCACGCCGCCGTTGCGCCCGGAGCCGGAGACCACGCCGGTTACCGACAGCCTTCCGGCGCTGGTGCCGGAAAAGTTCCCGGAAAACGTGATCGTACTGCCGTCGTTCACCACGCTGGCGGCGCCGTTGCCGCCGCCATAGACGTTGGTGACGGAGATGGTGTTGACAGTAAGCGTGTTGCCTCCGATCAAAATCGAACTGCCGCCGTTCACCACGCTGGAACCGGCGGCCGCGGGGCTGGAACCGTTGCCGCCGCCGAAAACGGTACCCACGGAAAGCGACGCCGTGCCCTCGCGGAATCCGAAGCCGCGGATATTCAAACTGGATCCGCCGTTCACCACGCTGGATTCGCCCGAACAATAGCCGCCGCCGTAGAGATTCACCACCGAGCCCGCCTTTGCCACCACGGTTGTGCCGCCATTGACCTCGGCCGCCCCGTTGATCGCGGTTCCGGACTGTCCGGCCGCGCCGAAGCCGCCGGCATATATCTCGTGATTGACGACGGCGCCGATCAGATTTACGTAGGTGCCGTTTGACACGGTGCTGGTAATGGTCTTGGTTCCGGCGGAATTGCCGCCGACTCCGCAGCCTCCGGCAAAGATATAATTGGAAAACAGGCCGCCGGTCAGATTGAGGGTGACGATCTCATTGACGGAATCAAGTGCTTCTCCCCCGTCTCCTCCCACGCGGCTGCCGCCGTATATCTGGGCCGAATAGGTACCGGAATTGAAGTTTACCACGATCACGCCGGTTGAATAATCGGCATTGTAACTGCCGGTGCCGCCATAAAAATAGCCGGCGAGATTGACTCCGGTCAGGCTGATGTTGGTGTTGCCGAGGTTGGTGCTCATGCCGTTGCCGTAGAAAGCGGTGCTTATGGTGGTGCCGTTCAATGTGACCGCCACGGCGGACACCTCGGCCTCCGCACTGTTGACACCGCCAACGAACATGGCGCGGAAAGTGCCGTTCGTTACGGTCAGGGTGACGATTCCGACGATTTTGACGGTTGAAATCGTGTTGGTATTGGTCAAATACAGACTGTCCGCTGAAACATCGGACAGGGTAAGCTCCAGATTGCCGTTGACGATGGCGGTGCCGGAACCTATAAGCTCGGTGGCGGCCAGCGTGCCGTAATCGCCGAATGTAAGCCGAAATCCCTGGCTGCCAACGGTCTGTCCGTCTGAAAGCTCAAGCAATGTATAGTTATCCGCCGTGGTGGCCGCAGACTGTTTGGCGGTCTCGTTATCAAAATCAAAGCTCTGCATGGCATTAAGCAGCAATGTCCCCTTCATGATCGAACCCTCCTTGTGGTTGCTAGAAAAATAGCGCAAAAAGCTTGAAAATTCAAACGCCGGGCTTTAAAAAAACATATTTAGGGGATATATTATTCAATTCATTGAAAACCAATATACGTTGCGGAGTGTGAATTAAGGTGAAGCAGGTAAAAGTCGGCATTATCGGTTTCGGCACCGTGGGGGCCGGAGTGGCGGACATTTTGTTGAAAAACGGCAAAGTCCTGAGCACCCGAACCGGGGTTGAGCTCAAACTTGCACGCATAGCCGACCTCGACATCACAACAGACCGCGGCGTCGCGGTTCCCGAAGGCATCCTCACTACCGACGCCCATGAACTGATCGACGAAGTGGACGTGGTGGTTGAACTCATCGGCGGCAAGACCGTTGCCAAAAATCTCATCCTCGAAGCGCTAGGCAAGGGCAAGACCGTGGTCACAGCCAATAAGGCGCTGCTGGCCGAATACGGCGCGGAGCTCTTTGCCGCCGCCGAGAAGAACGGCGCCGACCTCTATTACGAGGCCAGCGTTGCCGGCGGCATTCCGGTCATAAAAGCCCTGCGCGAAGGACTGGTCGCCAACCGGATCAGGCGCATATACGGCATTCTCAACGGTACCTGCAATTATATATTGACCCGCATGGAGGCCGAAGGCGCCGATTTCGAACCGATCCTGACCGACGCGCAGAAACTCGGGTACGCCGAGCAGAACCCGTCGCTGGACGTTGACGGCTTCGACACCGCCCACAAGACCGCCATTCTGGCCAGCCTAGCGTTCGGTGAATGGTTCGGCATGGGGCCCGTCCATGTGGAGGGCATCCGCGACGTCAGCCAGCTCGACCTCGCCTACGCCGCCGAGCTCGGCTACAAGATAAAACTTCTGGCGGTGATCAAGGAGGAGCACGGCGAACTGCAAATGCGCGTCGGGCCGACTCTGATCCCCAAAACCGCCCTGCTGGGCAATATCGACGGCGTGTTCAACGGCGTGATGATCGAAGGCGATTATGTCGGCCCGACCCTGTTCTACGGCCGCGGAGCCGGCCGCAACGCCACCGCCAGCGCGGTGGTGGCCGACCTTGCCGACGTGGCGCTGAACCTTCAGTTCGGTTCGCATCACCGCGTTCCCGCTTTCCGCACCGGCAAACAGTATGAAAAGCTCTGCCCGATGGAGAACATCGTGTCGCGTTACTACCTGCGCCTGGCGGTAAGGGACGAACCCGGCATGCTAGCCGGGATCACCGAGGCGCTTGGGCGCCGCAAAATCAGCATTTCCAGTGTGGTCCAGCGTGAAACCGCCAATTCCGACGGTGCGGTTCCACTGCTGATCCTTACCCACGCCGCGCGTGAAAACCTGCTGGAGCAGGCCATCGCCGACATTGAGAAATTGCCAGGTGTAATCGGCAGCGCCAAGCGCTTCCGTATCGAGGACATTTAATATTCCAAAGCCGCAGAAATTGCGGCTTTTTTTGTGACAAGGAGATAAAATCATGAGCGGCCAGCACACCGTTGAAAAAATCGGCGGAACCTCCATGACCCGGTTCGGCGAGGTGATGAACAACGTGATCATCGGCAACCGCAAGGGTCCGGCACTCTACAACCGCATATTCGTGGTCTCCGCCTACGGCGGGGTTACCAACATGCTGCTTGAAAACAAAAAGACCGGCGAACCCGGCATCTACGGTTTCTTCGCCGCCGACGACGCAAAGTGGGAAAGCAAGCTCGACGAGACCAAGCGTTTCATGCTGGAGCTCAACCACTCGTTCGAGTCCATCGGGCTCGACCTGAAGGCGGCCGACGATTTCGTCAACGAACGCATGGAAGGCATCAGACTCTGTCTGCGGGATATGAAGCGGGTGCGCAGCTTCGGCCACTTCGGCCCCAACAATTACCTGCCGGCAATGCGCGAGTTCCTCAGCGCGGTGGGAGAGGCGCACAGCGCGTTCAATTCGGTGAACATCCTTCGGAAAAACGGCGTCAACGCCCAACTGGTAGATCTCTCCGGCTGGATGGACACCACCTCCCTCTCGCTTGAAGCGATGGTCGCCGAGCACATGGGCGGCATCGATTTTGCCACCACCATGCCGATCGTAACCGGTTACGTCAAATGCGCCGGCGGCATCATGAAGAACTTCGATCGCGGCTACAGCGAAATCACCTTCAGCAAGATAGCGGTGGTGACCGGAGCACGCGAGGGCATCATCCACAAAGAGTTCCACCTTTCCACCGGTGACCCCAAACTGATCGGGGTGGACCATGTCCGTACCATAGGGCACACCAATTTCGACATCGCTGACCAGCTTTCCGACATGGCTATGGAGGCGATACATTCCAAGGCTTCCAAGGAGATGGAGCAGCGCAACATCCCGATCCGGGTCACCAACGCGTTCGATCCCGACAGTCCCGGAACCCTGATCAGCAACAACTACGTCTCCCCCACTCCGCGGGTGGACATGATCTGCGGACGCAACGACATATTGGCGGTGGAACTGCACGACCCGAACATGGTCGGAGAACCCGGCTACGACTACCGGGTCATGGCCAGCTTCAGCAAAAACCGCATCAGCTACATCGCCAAGAACACCAACGCCAACACCATCACCCATTACGTTTCCGAGCGCAGCAAGGCGCTCGACGACTGCGTGGAGGAAATCAAGCACAATTTCCCGGAAGCCAACATTTCGTTGAACGAGGTGGCGATAATCGCGGTGCTCGGCACCAATATGAAGATCCCCGGCTTCCTCTCCCGCGCCGCAAGCGCGCTGGCGGCGGACGGCATCAATATCCTGGCGCTCGACCAGTGCACCAGGCAGGTCAATATGCAATTCGTGGTGGAACGCGCCGACTTTGCGAAGGCCCAGATCGCGCTGCACCGTGAACTGGTCGAAAAGGAATAGACCAAACTTACAGGATAGATTTATGAGCAAAAACTACGATGCGTTGTTCGACGCCGCGCTGAACCGCGCCGGCGAAGAAGACCTGCACAAGCTCCACAAGGCGCTTGCCGAACTGGAAACCCCCGCCGAGCACAGCGAGCTGCTCGGAATGCTGTTCGAATCATGGTCCGAACAGGCGGCCGAAGCCGAGGATGACGGTGAGGACGCCGGTTCCGGTTTCTCCCGCCATCAGGCCGAATTCACCATCTGCACCCTGGAACTCAAGTGTGGTGACAACGCGCTGTTCCGCAAAGCGCTCAGCCGGGCGGTCCGGAAGCTGTTGCCGCCCTACCTGAACAAGCCGGGTCTGCTGCGTACCATCGGCATCAACGACCACAACGTGTCGATTCACGAGGCGGTCCGCCGGTTCCGCAACCTCTCCGGCATCAACGCAAACATGCTGGTGTTCCTGCGCACTTCGAAGCGCTGGGGCATCATCCGCAATATCGACGCGCTGGCCGGCACCGTGGCGTTCGTTCCGGTCGGGCTGGGCAGCGCCGGCAGTCTGCCGGTGGCGACCCTGCTCGGCGACGGCGTGATGTTCGCCATGGCTCCCGACTCCCAGCGTTTGGCCGCCGCCTCCAGGCGTGTGTCCACCGCGGGCGCCGAATACCGGAACATCGCCAAGGCCCGCGCCCTGTCCCAAATCACCGAGGACGACATCCGCGCAATAGCCTATGCCACGCTGGTCCCGTCGCTGATGAACGACGACGACTTCGAAGCCTGGTGGAGCCAGAACGGGGGCGACGCCTTCTGCGCCGAATCCGGCAAGCGCGACTCCGCCCATGCCCGCAGCCTCAAGGAAATGGCGCTGCTGCTCGAAGCGGAGCTGAAGGAAGAAAAAGACGGAAAATCCGCCTGCCCGGCCGGGCAGATCGAGGGCTACCGGCAGTTCTTCGCGAAGTTGCGCGGAGCAGCAATCGCACAGGAAGCCAAGGAGCTGGCCGCCGTGGTCGGACTCCTTAGCGAGAAGCTCGATACCGAAGAGTTGGGTCAGGTGCTCGCTCCGCTGGCCGAGAAATGTCCATTCCTGCCCAAGGAACCTAACGATACCCAGCTAGAACCGCTGGCCGTCTACGGCACGCTCAATGTCAAGATACTCGAACGTATGTTCAAGGCGTTCAAGACGTTCCTCTCTCAGGAATATCTGGCCAAACTGGCAATGCGGCTGCCGCTCAAGGCGCTCAGCGTGCTTGCCGACCAGCTCGACGACGGCATTCTGTTTGAAACCATCCGCAACACCCCCGTCAATGCCGATATTTTCATGTACATCTGGCGCAACCGCGCCAAACGCACCGCCAAGCTGGCCGATATGGTCAATATCGCCAGTGTGGTCAAGGTGCTGAATCTGTCGCGTCTCCCCAAGGAGTGGATGGTTTCGGTGCGCGAACTCAAGAACACCCTGATGGACAAGGCCGATTTCCAGGAGTTCCTGCTGGATTCCGCCGAACACGACGTCAAGCGCATCACCGGCGCGTTGCAGGGTGCGCTTTCGCTCACCTCCGGCGAACGCCAGAGCCTGCTGGTAAAGTTCTCACGCCATTCGCGCGAACTCCAGCAGCACCTGGAAGCCGGCGCCGGCCAGAAGCTCATGAAGGAAGCCACCTCCGGCGGAGCCCCGGCCGCCAAGCCGAGCGAACCGCTTTACTCCTCGGTCGCCTCCATTCGCAGACTGAAGGATGAATACGACAACATCGTGAACGTGGAACAACCCAAAAACCGCGAGGCATTGAAGACCGCGCGCGCCCACGGCGACTTCCGCGAAAACTCCGAGTTCGATGCCGCCAAGGAACGTCGTAACTTCCTGACTCGCCGCCGCAACGAACTCGAACGCATCATGAATCAGGTGCAGGCGGTGGATCTGACCTCGGTGAAGATCGAAGACCACGCGGTGCTCGGCAGCACCATCGTCCTCGAATACCCGAACGGCAACGCCGAAACCTATCATCTGCTGGGCGCCTGGGACGGCAATCCGGACAAACATTATCTGTCCTACAAAACCCGTCTGGGCGAAGCAATCTATCACCACCAGACCGGTACCACCCTCGACCTTCCCGGCGGCAAGCGCGCCGTGCTGGCCAGAATAGAACCTCTGAGCGCCGAAATCATCGCCGAGCTCAACCAGTAGCCTGACCGAATTTTGCGCGGGGATGTTCAAACCGTCCCCGCGCAAAAATTATTTTAAATCTCCGGAATAATTTGCAATCCCGGCATGACGGGATATAATAATTTGTGATAAACTGGAGATTTTTATGAACGTATTGCTCATCAACGGCAGTCCCCGCAAAAAAGGCAACACCACGGCCGCCATCGCCGCGGTAAAGTCCGGACTCCCGGCGGAATACCGGGTTGAAGTCATTGACGTAATCGACCTCAACATCAAAGGCTGCATAAACTGCGACGGCTGCAAGCGCAACGGCGGCAACTGCGTGCTGCCGGACGACGGAGCGTGGTTCATGTGCAAGGTGGCGGCCGCCGATCTGATCGTGTTCGGGTCGCCGGTATATTGGGGAAGCATCTCCGGACAATTGAAGATGGCGCTGGACAAATTCTACTCAAGAGACGAGGAATTTCACCAGACTCCGAAGAAGATCGGCATCATCGCCATCGGCGCCGCCGACACCGATTATCCTGAATACCATCTCATCTCCTGCCAGTTCAAGTGCATCGCCGACTACCTCGGGTGGAAGCTGGTGCTGGACGAGTCAATATGCGCCGCCGCCCAAAACGATATGGCTAACAACCCGGTTCTGATCGACCGGCTTAAAGCCCGTGCCGCCGAACTCTGACAATTTTTGCGCTGGATGATTCCAGCCCGTCCCCCACGCAAAGATTATTTTAAATCTCCGGCAGGATTTGCAATCCCGGCATGACGGGATATAATAGATTGTGATAACCTGGAGGTTTTTATGAACGTATTGCTCATCAACGGCAGCCCCCGCAAAAAAGGCAACACCACGGCCGCCATCGCCGCAGTAAAGTCCGGACTCCCGGCGGAATACCGGGTCGAAGTCATCGACGTAATCGACCTCAACATCAAAGGCTGCATAAACTGCGACGGCTGCAAGCGCAACGGCGGCAACTGCGTGCTGCCGGACGACGGAGCGTGGTTCATGTGCAAGGTGGCGGCCGCCGATCTGATCGTTTTCGGGTCGCCGGTATACTGGTGGGGCATCTCCGGACAACTTAAGATGGCGCTGGACAAATTCTACTCAAGAGACGAGGAATTTCACCAGACTCCGAAGAAAATCGGCATCATCGCCATCGGCGCCGCCGACACCGGCGATCCCGAATACCATCTCATCTCCGGCCAGTTCAAGTGCATCGCCGACTACCTCGGGTGGAAGGTGGTGCTGGATGAATCCATATGCGCCGCCGCCCAAAACGATGTGGCGAATAACCCGGCCCTGACCGACCGGCTCAAGGCCCGTGCGTCAGAACTCTGATGGCGTCGCACGTTTCCGAATCCACAAGGCGCAACTGGCGGCGTCTGCGGGTGGCAGACTCCGCCACGCGCCTTCGCAGCCGGGCCAACAAAACCCACTCCGAACGGCGTATCGTGCCGGTTGAATATCTGGCCGATCGCGGCAACTGCGATTTTCTGCTGGAACTGGCGGAGTGGGCGGTGCGGGAAAATTGTCCGCCTGACGGTATTGTCTATTCCTTATGTATTAATATGCTGCGCCGCCGTTTCGACGGCATGCCGCCGCACGCCGAAGCCGCGCTGGCGCCCTATGCCCGCCCGCTGATTCCGGAAGTAATTGAACTTGACATTCCGGAGAACGAATACGATCTGCCCGGCCTGGTTCTGCAATGCCTCAAAACCGAAGGCGAAAAAAACGTCTACGGCTCCTACTTCACCCCGAAGCCGTGGGCGGTGGCGCTGCTGGAAGGTTTGGATTTCTCGCTGGGACAGACGCTGTTCGAGCCGGGGTGCGGGTCGGCGGCGATTCTCTGCGCCGCTCCGGCGGAAACTCCCGAACAGCTGTTCGGGGTGGACATAGACCCGCTGGCGGTGCTCGCGGCACGCACCAATCTGCTGCTCAAGTTTCCAGACCGGGAGTTCATACCACAGATATTCGAGCTTGATTTTCTTAACGGCAAAAGCCCGGAAACCCCGCCCGGCGGGTTCGATTGCGTGGCGGCCAACCCGCCATGGGGCGCGGCCGGCAAGCGCGGCGAAAGCTTCTCGGCCTTCATGTTCCGTTCGTTTGCACTGCTTAAACCCGGCGGAGCGTTGCGGTTTCTGCTGCCGCAGTCGGTGCTGGACGTGGCGCGCCACTGGAAACTGCGCAACTTCATGCTTAACTCCACGGCGCTGGAAAAAATCGCAGTCTGCCCCGGCAGTTTCACCGGCGTGACCTCGCGTTTCGTCAGCGTCAACCTTGCAAAAAAGCCGCCATGCGCAGACTTCGAATTCGCCTCCGGCGGCAGGTTGGAGATATTCAGCGCCGACATTTCCCGCAACGATCCGCTGCGGGTCATCCGCCGCTGGTCCGCACGTGACGCCGAACTGATTGAAAAAATCCGACGTAAAGGCAAATATAATTTGGCGGACAGCGTGTGGGCTTTGGGTATCGTTACCGGCGACAACCGTTCGAAGGTGCGCACCACCCCCCTGCCCGGCGACGAGCCGGTGCTGACCGGCCGGGAAATACAGCCGTTCAAGCTGCTGACGCCTTCAAAGTTTCTGCGTTTCGACCCGGAAAATTTCCAGCAGACCGCGCCGGAGGCGATATACCGCGCACCGGAAAAGCTGGTTTACAAGTTCATCTCCAATCGCCCGGTCTTCGCCTGCGACAACGAGAGCCGCCTGTTTTTGAACAGTGCGAACATACTTATTCCCAAACTGCCGGGATATTCGGTAAAATCGGCGATGGCGCTTCTGAACAGCGGCCTGTTCTCCTGGCTCCACCTGAAATTGTCAGGCCAGGTCAAAGTGTTGAAAAGCACACTGTGTATGCTGCCTTTCCCCGCATTGACGGAGGAGCAGAACCGCAGGCTGACGGCGCTGGCGGAAACGGCGTCCCGCCAAGAGATTGAGGATATCGTCATGGAAATTTTCGGCCTGGCTCCGGACGACCGGGCGTTCATCACCCGCAGTCTGGCCGCCGGAAGATGACCGCCGCCCGGCCGGACAGCCGGGCGGATAAAGACGAATCAATCGAGGTCTTCGGGGTAAACCCAGTTGCCCTCGTCGTCCTGAACCATGCCGAGAAAATCGATGCCGCTTTCGTCATCGTTGCCGTAATCGTCGTCGTATTCGCCGCCGCCGTCGTCATCGTCGTCATAGTCGTCATAGTCGTCATCGTCGTCGAGGCCATCCTCACCGAGGAGTTCATCCTCGTACAAATTGTCCTCGTCTTCGAACATATTTTCATCGAAATCGTCGTAATCACCCATAACTAGCTCCTTGGTTGCGATTATTTTAGTGATTCAAAGGCAATCAAACAAGTTTATCTGCCGGTCAACCGGCGGCAGCACGCGCGGGCGGCCGCCACAATTTCATCCTCCTTATCAACATGATGACCCCGCATAAGCACCTTGCCGTCACAGATCACGGTGTCAACGCACGAAGAATCGGCGCTGTAAACCATGTCCGAAACCAGATCGCCGCAGCAAAGCAGGGAATTGTTGAGATCCACCAGTATCGCGTCGGCCAGTTTGCCTTCGGCGATGATCCCCGCATCGATCCCGAACGCCTCCGCGCCGCCTTGCGTGGCGAAATGGTACATCCGCGCCGCCGGAATCGCTTCCGGGCTGGCGGCGTCCTGCTTGGCCAAAAGCGTGGCGAACTTGAGTTCGTCGAACATCGACAGATTGTTGTTCGAGGCGCAGCCGTCGGTGCCGATGGTTATGCGGCATCCGTGTTTCCAGGCCAACGCCGAGTGGAAACGGCCTGAATTGAGTTTGAGATTGGAACATGGCATGTGGCTGAGCACCGCCCGTCTGGCGGCCATGATCTCGAAGTCGCGCTCGTCCAGCCACACGCTGTGAGCAGCCACCATCCGTTCGCTGACCGCCCCGAGGCTGTCGAGGTAAGCCACCGGAGAGAGTCCCTGGTGCGCGGCACGGCAGTCGGCAGCCTCTTTCTCGGTTTCGGCCACATGGATATGCAGAATCATATTCTCGGCTGCCGAGCGCTCGGCGGCGGAGCGCAGGCCTTTCTCGGAAACAGTATAGATCGCGTGGGGCGACAGCGTAACGGTTATTCGCGATGAAAAATCGCCGCGCGATTCGTCCAGTTCGGCATTGCTGCGCTTGTTTTCGTCGGCCAGTTCGCCGGAAGCGCTTTCCAGAAACATGATGCCGACCGCCGCGCGAATGTTCATGTCCTCGGCGGCGCGCACGGTGGCCAGTTGCCGCCAGTACATATCGTTGAAAAACACGGTGCCGGACTTTATCATTTCGAGGATGGCCAGCCGGGTTCCGGCGTAAACGTCCTCGTCGGTCAGCTTCGCCTCCACCGGCCAGATATATTTTGACAGCCAGGTGAACAGCTCCATGTCGTCGGCATAACCGCGCAACAGCGTCATGGCGGCATGATTATGGGTATTGTAGAACGGCGGCAGGATCGCCTTGCCCGTACCGTCGATGATCTCGGCTCCGGGAGGCGGCGTCTGGGCGGGAGCGATGCGGGCAATACGGTTGCCCCGGATCAGCACGTCGGTGGCCGCGCCCTGATGCTGCACGTTCCGGATAAGAATTTCATTCATAAAGCTTCATCTCCGTTATTTCGTCTCCGATCACACCGTCGGAGAAAGTCAAGTTCATAATTTGCTGCTCAATCGTCTCCGGCGGCAGGTTGACACTGGGCGCAAAACCGCCGCCGAGCAGCGCCAGCGCCAAGGCGTTGTCCAGTGCCATTGTCGCTTCAAGGTATTTCAGACGGGTCGGTTCCGCCAGAATGAAATTCAGCGGCTTCTTGCGATTGAGCACCCTGGCCGCCGGAACCTCCGGCCCAAATTCATCCTCCACGCCCATATTGGCGATCAATGCGGAGGAGGCCAGCAAGCTGGAAAGTTCGAACCGCCCGCTCCAGGCGCCTTTGATGCCGGTTGCGGAGACAACGCACCAGGCGCCGCCCGTCACACGCTCGATTGCGGCGGAGTCGTTCATGTCCACGATGGAACAGCCGTCGGGCGGGGCGACTCTCGAAATATCGTCAACCACCGTTACGTCCGCCCCGGCCTTGGCCGCATACATCGCAACGCCGCGTCCGACTTTCCCGCAACCGAACACCACCAGTTTGCGGCCGGTGAAGTCGGCGTGGCCAAGCTGTCGCATGGCCCGGATGAATCCGTCGCCGGTGCCGAGACAGGTTTCGAGCAGCTTGATCCGGCCGCTGTCGGCCGAGACCACCGGTGACGGGCAGCGCCCGTAACGATGCAGCCCCGACCGGGTCAGCTCGACATAGCCATATTTTGCACGGTTGCCGGCATGCAGCCCGGCGCAGTCCAGAACCAGGTCGAAATCGCCGTTCTTCAAATTCTCAGCCACCCGAATCCCGGCGACCCGCAGTATCTCTGCGACCTCGCGGTCGTACATGATGCCGCGGGTGACGCCCACGGTAAGCTCCGCCCCGCCGGCTATCAATGCGCGATGTTTTGCCAGCGTATTGCGGAAAACCGGCGTGGCGTCAAGCACCCTTACTCCCTTGAACGGCATGGAGCGGCCCCAGTCGTCGAACTGGGCCGCCAGCGACGGATACTCGTTCCGGGAATAACAGGCTATCTCATTTTCAAACATTCAACTCATTTCCTCTCGGCCGCCACCGCCGCGTCATGCGGCGGCAGCGTAAGCGAACCGCCCACCCGCCCCAGCGGATGCAGCAGTTCTTCGCAGTCGTCCCCCAGGCCGAGGGCGGCAAGGTCGTAGGTTACGGTTTCTTCGGTGTCATTGACCAGACAGGCCGCCTTGCGCCCGTCCAGAGTACCGGTAAAGGCAAGCGGCCAGCCGCCGGAAACCCAGAGCTCCGGTCTCGGGCTGTGCAGCCGCAGTTTCGCGGCACGTGCAAGCAATGCCAGACGGTCTTCGGCGATGGTACCGAGGTTGTCGCTGGTGATTGCCACGCCGGTAAGAATTCCGGCGGTGCAGGAGACGCGGGACTCGCCGATGGTCTGCTCGGCGCGGTCCTGGCGGGCGATGACCACGTCCGGGTCCGCACGGAACCAGCGGTCGAACATCCACCAGTTGCCGACGGTGGTGTGATACGCGCCGCGAATGTCGATCGACGCGGCACATTCCTCGGCGTTGAGCGGTAATTTATGATATTCCCGGTGCCACGCCGAGGTATCCCAGCGCGCGGCGGTGTCCTGAGACACCCGGCAACCGTCGATAATGCCGGTGGACGGCATGAACGGCGCGCCGCAGCCCAGCAGAAACGCGTCCGGCGCGGCCTCGCGCACCGCCATAAGCCCCTCGCGATATGCGGAGACCCCGGTGGCGACAGCGTCGAACCGCCGGCCTTCCGGCATGCAGAACCCGAGACCGTCCATCTTGAAATACTTGAAACCCCACTTGCGGAAAGTGGAGAAAACATGGTGCAGATGATCTTTGACCGCCGGTTGGGTGGCGTCGAGGCACACCCACTCGTGATCCGGAGGCGGGCTCCAGCCCGGAAAGATGAAAGGCTCGCCGTCGGAACGCTTGACGAACCAGTCGCGATGGTCGCGGAAAACCCGGCTGGCGGTGGACGCCAGCAACGGCATCGTCCAGATACCCGGAACGAAACCGGCGGCGGATATCCGGGCGGCGATCTCGGAAAGCGGAGTGGGCCAGGCGTCGCGCTGGTCGAGCCAGTCGCCCTGGAACGTCTGATAGCCGTCGTCGATCTGCACCACCCGGGCGGGGAAGCTGTCGCGCTTCCCGGAAAGCGCGCGCAGGTTTTCCATCAGGTTGTCCTCGGTGACTCCGGCGTAGTAATAATACCATGAGCAGTAGCCGCAAAGGTTTTCGGAAACATCAGCCTTGCGGGCATGCATCTCCTTCGCGGCGATACCGGCGTATTCCACCAGCAATTCGCGATAGTCGGAACCTTCCAGAATCACCACTCTTTCCGGCTCCATACCGGGTTTTATATCCGGCTGGAACATCTCGATACCGATCAGCCTGCCGCGGCGGACGGCGGTGAGGAAAGTCAAACTGCGGTGCGCGGTCACCGCGCCGGCCAATATGTACTGTCCGGACGCCTCGTCGCCGACCACGATCACGTCCTGGCTTGAACGATAGGAGTCGTAGCCGAAAATCGAGCCGGTATTGCTGCCCTGAAAAGAAGGAACCATGTTGTTGTTCGAGCAATATATGAACCCGGCGGTGGGCGGAAGATTCACGTCGAGAAAACGGCGATGGCAGTCGGCAGCGTTACGCCAGGTGAATGTGGACATGATCGGTTCTCCTGTTAAAAATTGCAACGTAATTTAACCTGTTCGTCCAATTATGCAAATGGCGCTCTTTAAAATATACAAAAAAAGTTACGCTTCCGACAATTAATCATAGGCGGCGGCGGACGGTTCGCCGCAACGTCGCCGGAAAGTTTGTTATCCGGATTTGAAAATCCGGTTTTCCGGCGTATTGTATTTTAATTTAATGGAGGAAGCCAAGTGAACGGAATCAAATTTTACTGGTTCGACATGGACCATACGCTGATCGATAACGACTGCGACGTCTCGTGGAAACACTTTGTTGCCGCACACGGCCTGGGGCCAGCCGATTCGGCAGCCATCGCCGACCGCTTTTTCGAGGACTACCGTCTGGGCAGGCTGGACCAGAAGGAATTCGCAAAGTTCCAGTACGCCGAGTTCACCGGAAAAACCCCGGCCGAAATGAGGACACTGGCCCGCGAACACTTCATGGAGATGGTGCTGCCCAAGGTCTATTTGAAGGCAAAAGGCTTCATCGAGGAAATACAGGAGGACGGCGGCCGCGTTGGGATACTCACCTCCACCAACTCGGTGCTGGCCGGGCCGGTGGCGGAGTATTTCAAGGCCGATCTCCTTATCGGAACCGAACTCGAAATCGCCGACGGCAAGTTCACCGGCGCATATCTCGAGCCATACGCCGGAGGCCCCGGCAAAGTTGAACTGCTCGGCGGCTTCGCCAGGGCGGTCAGGATTCCGCCGGACGAGCTGGCCTACTTCGGCGACAGCATGTACGACCGTTTCGTCCTGGATTATGTGGGACATCCGTTCGCAACCAATCCCAGCCCGGAGCTGCGCGAACTGGCCGCACAGAAAAACTGGCAGATCATGAACTTCAAAGGAGATGAATAATGTCTGAACTGAAATTGTGCTGGAAGCGCAGTGAGGTTGCGCCCGAGGTGGCCGCGATGCTGGAAATCCTCGCTGCGGAATATCCGCTCTGCGAAGGCGGAGACGGCGTGGAACTGGCATTCGTGCCTGCCGGACGAACCGGCGTGTCCAATGTCAGGAACGACGGCCGGAAGATAACCGTTGAATACGGCTCTCTCACCGCCGCCGCGCGCGGCGTCGGCACCGCTCTGGCCGGACTTTCCGGCGACTCCGAAACCACCTTCGAAACCTACGGCATCATGCTGGACGCCTCCCGGAACGGCGTAATGACGGTGGCTCACTTCAAGAAATGGCTCCGCCAGCTGGCGCTCTACGGCTACAACATGGCGATGCTCTATTGCGAGGACACCTACAAACTGCCGGACGAACCCTACTTCGGCTACCTGCGCGGCGCCTACACCATGGAAGAACTGCGCGAGATCGACGACTACGCGGCCGGGCTCGGCATTGAAATGATCGCCTGCATCCAGACTCTCGGACATATGGAGCAGATCATCAAATGGGGCGCCGCCTATCGCGGCGTGACCGACACCGCTCGCGTGATGAACGTCGGGGAGGACGCCACCTACAAACTGATCGAAAAGATGCTCGACTTCTGGGGCAAGGCGTTCCGCAGCCGCCGCATCCATATCGGCATGGACGAAACCCACGACCTCGGCCGCGGCAGATTCCTGGACAAATACGGATACGTCAACGGTTTTGAACTTTTCAACCGCCACCTCGGCCGGGTCAACGACCTCTGCAAGGCTCGCGGTCTTGCACCGATGATCTGGAGCGACATGTACTTCCGGCTCGGCAACTCCAATCAGGAGTATTACGATCTCGAGTCCAACATTCCGGCGGAAGTACGCGCAAAAATCCCGGAAAACGTCGAACTGGTCTACTGGGATTACTACCACGGGGACTACGATTTCTACCGCGATTTCATCAAGCTGCACCAGCAGCTAAACCGCCCGGTGGCGCTGGGCTCCGGCGTGTGGACCTGGAGCAAATTCTGGTACGACCACGTCCAAACCAAAAACACCGTCACTCCCGGCCTCAAAGCCTGCCGCGACACCGGTGTGAAGGATGTGTTCTTCACAATGTGGGGCGACGACGGTGCGTTCTGCGCCTGGGACTCCTCGATGGCCGGCCTCGCCTTCGCCGCCGAGCTCGCCTATTCCGGCGAAGCCGACGAAAATGCCGCCGCCGCCCGTTTCGCCGCCATCTCTCAGGGAGACTACGCCGCCCACGTACTGGCCGGTTCGCTCGATCTGCACGGCGACAAGTTCCCCGACTGGTCGGCGGTCCCGGCCTACCGGCTGTTCTGGGACGACCCGCTGCTCGGCATCGGTTATAACTGTTACCAAGTGCTTCAGCCCGGCTTCGAGCAGCGCATGATTGCCGCCTGCCGCGCCATCATCGCCGGGCTCGCCGCCAAACGCGACGGCGACGGCTGCGCCGACTTGAACCATCCGTGCCTGATCGCCGAGGCGCTGATCAAAAAACTCGAATTCCGCGGCAAGCTGGTCTCGTGCTATCTTGCCGGCGACCGCCCGGCGGTGGCCGCGCTCGCCGCCGACATCCCTGGTATTGTGGAAACCTACGAACGTGTGTCCGAGTCTTTCCGCAGCGTGTGGAACTCCACCTTCAAGCCGTTCGGCTTCGAGGTGATTCAGATCCGCAACGCCGGACAGATCGCCCGCTGGCGCGAACTGGAACGCCGCCTGCTAGAGTACGCCGCCAACAAACTGGCATCGATCGAAGAGCTCGAAGAAAAACCCGGCGTCGAAGGCGCCGACGTTCCGATCTGGACGCGCGGCGTGCAGACGGCTTCGTCTATTCTGTAAGCCGGCCCCGGCCGGGCGTTCCCCGTTTCCTCATTATCGGGGAACGGCACCCGGCCGGAACCGCGACTGTTGCGCAACCGCGGGCACATTCATGGAAAAACGTGATTTCATAGCTTAATTTCTGATTATCAAGCCATGACGTTCGGCATATTGATTTTTTTTCATGACGTGTTATATTATGCGGGTTAAATTCATATAAGGAGATGACTATGACCGGAACAAAAGTCGAGGCGCTCACCGTATATCTGCCCGAGCGTCGCCTGACCAATGCCGATCTGGATGCCGAATATTCCGATTGGAACTGCGCAAAACTTGCGAAGAAGGTAGGCATTCAGGAGCGAAGAGTCGCCGCGCCGGGGGAAACTGCCTTGGACATGGCAGTGAAAGCGGCTGAAAAACTCTTCACCGAGAACGGGTTCGATCGTTCTCAAGTAGACTTTATATTGCTCTGTACGCAATGTCCGGAATACCCGCTGCCCACTTCCGCCTGCCTGCTCCAGCACCGGCTGGGCATCCCGATAACCTGCGGCGCGGTCGACTACAACCTGGGCTGCTCCGGCTTCGTCTACGGCCTTGCCCTTGCACGCGGCATGGTCGCCACCGGCACCGCGAGAAACCTGCTGCTGGTCACCTCCGACACCTATACCCGCTATCTTCACCCTCACGACCGTAACAACCGTACCATCTTCGGCGACGCCGCCACCGCCTGCCTGATCCGGCAGAGCGAGGTTGACCAAGTCGGCAAGTTCGTGTTCGGCACCAACGGAGGAGGAGGCACCAATCTGATCGTGAAAAACGGCGGCGCCCGCACTCCCTACGACCCCGGGGCCGAATGCCGCGTCAGTTCGACCGGCAGCATTTCCAATGACAATTACCTGTACATGAACGGCCCGGAAATATTCAACTACGTCATGGAACACATTCCGGTGCTGTTCACCGACGTGCTCGCGGCCAACGGCATGTCCATCGAAAACCTGGCTTACGCGATATTCCATCAGGCCAACAGCCATATACTGAAATATCTGCGCAATCAGCTCGAAATTCCACCGGACAAGTTCTTCATAGACATGACCAAAGTCGGCAACACTGTCTCGTCCAGCGTTCCGATAGCCCTGCGCAGTCTGCTCGACGAAGGCAAGATCAAATCCGGCGACAAGGTTGCCCTTATCGGCTATGGCGTCGGGTACAGTTGGGGCGGCACCATTCTTACCATTTAAACTTATCGGAGAAGGGGAAACAAAATGAATGCGATTTCTTTCTGGAAATATTTCCTGTGGGGCGCCGCGGCCATCAGTTTGTGCTATTGCGGGCTTTTTGTTTATAACTACATCGACATGGGCGGCAGCGCCGGCTGGCAGAACAATCAGGTTGCGGTGGTGATCATGTCGGCAATCATTTCGATAACCTGGTGCTGCAATCTGTTTTTCTGGATATACTGCGCGCTGACCGACGCCATAAGGAAGTTTCTGATTTACGCCATCCCGGTGTACATTGCGCTGGTGGTGCTGTCCATACTCGCCTCGCACCTGCTGAAATAGCCGCCGCAATAAAAAAATGAAGCGGATTCGAGATGGAACCGCCTCATTCCCCCGGACCC
This sequence comes from Victivallaceae bacterium, assembly GCA_034926605.1. GTDB lineage: Bacteria > Verrucomicrobiota > Lentisphaeria > Victivallales > Victivallaceae > CALXXL01. The sequence continues at coordinate 30,847 of JAYFQV010000011.1, read as the reverse complement.
GATCGGGTTTGTTCCGGGTATCTCTCCCCGTTCCCAGGCTTGAGCGCCTTATTCCCGCCAACACCCCTTGCGGGAACAGACCGGCCGCATTTTTCATACCCCTTGCGGCCACCCCCGTAAATTACCTCACACCGACAACTATATACTGCCTCTTTTGTGCCGTCAAGCACTTCTGGAATAAAAAATTAATTTTTTTTGACGCGGGGCCGATGCCTTGTAAGTATACTTAACAAAGCACCGAAACAATCCGTTTTTTTCACAAATGTTACCGTGAAGACTGGAAAAAAAAAGTTTAAATGTTATGTTTCCCCCAATTATGAAAAAGCTACTCCTGATTTTTTTTGCGGCGTTCGGCGTATTGGCTTCCGAGCCGGGTGACCTGCGGCTGGAGGCCGCCAAGTCCGGCTTTGTTCTGCGCGACGAATTTACGGATGTTTCGATCTTCTCCCGGGTGGTGGTTTGCGACCCGTCCTGGAAGCCGATCTACTTCAGCACCGGCGAAAGCGCCTCCTATGAAAATTCCGGTGCCGGCGCCGCCATAGCCGTCGGCGGCAGCGGAGAGGCGATATGCAAAAAGTATTCAATGAACGTGGACGGAAACTCCGGGCGCGTCGAACTCGAAGTTGAAATGGTCAAGGATGTTCCGGCACTTCTGGAATACACTGTTTTCACCGTTCCGATAGACCTGCTCTCCGGAGCCGAGTTCACGGCAAGGACCGCGGACGGTCAAACCGTCTCCGGCAGGATTCCGTTCACCGGGCCGCAGTCCGACATTACAAACTATGTGAAAGACGCCGTCGAGTTCGAAGCCGACGCCCCGCTCGGCCGTTTCCATTTCAAGGCCGAAAAAGGGCCGGGATTCACAGTGGCCGACCGCCGCGCGACACCTTTTGAATTTATGCGCTGTTTCTGGATAGGCGCCAATGCCGACCTCGGAAAGGGCGAAGTGTTCGTCAGTTCGGTAACGTTCGGCTTCGAACCCAAGCCGGGGCTTAAATTCGCCTCCCCCCTGCCCTCTAATCCCACCGGAGTGAAGATCGAAGCTCCTCGGCAGAGCGTGCCCCGGCAACTCAACCTCCCCTTACTGCCGCAGCCGCGCAAAATCTCCATGCCGGGAGGTGTCTGCCGTCTGTCCGGGAATTTCACGGTCACCGGAGTCTCACCGGAGGATGCCGCCAGACTGCGCAAGGCCGCCGACCGGCTGTTTCCGGATGGTTGCCCGGCCCGGATCGCGGTTGACGCCAATGCCGACCTGCCCGATGAGGACGGCTATACATTGTCTATTGCCGACGGCCGCGCCGCCGTTTCCGCGCGTACCGCCCGCGGCGCCTACTACGCGCTGCACACCCTGCGCGCCCTGCGCCGGACGAACGGCGAGTATCCGGTGGCGGAAATCCGCGATTGGCCTGAACTGAAACTTCGCGGCATCCAAGCCGCCCAACTGGACGAGCATTCGCTCCAGCACTATACCGAAGTCATCGAAAACGTGATGGGCCCGATGAAGATGAACTTCCTGCTGCTCGAATGCGAGTTTGTCGGATGGGACGCCACCAAGGGCGTTCACGCCTCCAACGCCATGCCGAAACAGGACTTCCTCAAGCTGCTGGAAGTCGCCCGCGACAATTTCATAGAAACCGCCCCCCTGATTCAGACCCTGAGCCACGCGCCTTGGCTTTTTGTCGGGAAACAAAACCTCGATCTCGCCGAAGACCCGGAATATCCGTATGCTTTTTTCACGTCGAACCCTCGTCTTTATCCGCTTCTGGAAAAATTGTTCGACGAAGTGACTGCGGCGTTCGGCCATCCGCGTTATTTCCACGCCGGCACCGACGAACTGTACCTCTTCGGCCGCTTCCCCAACCGGCCGGAAACGGTCGAGAAGGGGTCACAAAAAGTTGTTTACGACTTTGTGATGTGGGTCTACGATTATTGCAAAAAGCATGACATGCAGCTCATGCTGTGGCAGGATATCTTTGCAACCCACGATGAAAGCCCTGAAAACGGTGCCGGGGGCCAGCCGCACAACACCTGGGAACTGCGCGACAAACTCCCTAAAGACATCATATTCACCGTCTGGCGTTACTCCGGAAACTACGACAAATTCGGCGACCTCGACGCGCTGTCCGCCGCCGGCTTCCCGGTGATCGGAGCATCATGGTATGCGCCCGGGAATCCGGAAAAGCTCACCCGGGAAGCGATCAAGCTCAATGCCGTCGGGATGCTTTCAACCACATGGGTCTACACCTCGCACGACCAGTCGGCAAGACCGGTAGACATGGTTCCAGGTGAATGGATCGCCCCGCCGGACGCCGCGTTTTACTACTGGTTTTACCAGCTTGCTGCCTACGTCCGCTCCGGCTGCATGGCTTGGAATCCTGACGCCGGCACCGACTTCGACTCCAGCAAAATATTTTGCGATCTCTATGAGTTCGCAAAACCGGCAACCGTCAAAACGGTACGCCCGCTAGACCTCTCCGCCGCCGCCAATCTGGAAATATCGCCCGAAAACAACCCGTTTCTGCTCGGCGGCACCTTCGGGTTCGAAGCGATTCCGGAAATCGTCGGAGACATCCCGTTCAAGCCGATGGAAAGCAACGGCCGCCGCGCCGCCATCGCGGTAAAATCCCGTCTGACTCCGAACTTTCCGGAAACCGTTCCGGTATTCCGCGGCAACTTCAAGGCGGGACGGCTGTATTTCCTGAATACCGTAATCGGGTCCGAGCCGAAAAAATACGACCCCGCCGCCACCGCCGTCATAACCTATGCCGATGGTTCCAAGGCAGAATTTCCGCTCCGGTTCGAATACGAAGTCGGTACGCCGCTGACCGAATACAACCGCTACCTTTCCACCGGCAACTGCGCCGTTATCGACTCCGCCCGCGGCGAGTCGCGCATATGGTATTCCACCTGGAACAACCCGCATCCGGAAAAGGACATCACCGGAATTGATCTGAAATGCGAAAAAAACGCATATTTTCTTTTCGGAATCACCGCCGAACCTTGACAAACGAAAATTACATGATATAATTGATTTCAAGTTATTAAGGAGCTGAAGATGTTGAAGCAAACCGGGTCTGTACTCTCGGCCGCGCTGCTTGCGGTGTGCTGTTGCGCCAACGCAGGAGACGCGTCTGATTTCAAAAGCAAACCGTTGACGGCTAAGTTCAACAAAACTTTCGGCTTGGTTCTGGCAAGTCCGGTAGCTGACCTGTCTTTCACCAGCGTAATAATGGCAATCGAGCCGCCGTGGCGCGCCCGCAGGTTCTTCAGCGAAGACTCCAGCAAGCCGTTGCCGGAAGCCAGGACCGCCACCGGCTATAAGATTGCACTTGAACAGACCAACGGCACTCACGAATTCAAGTTGAATGAATACTCCTGCAAAGTTTCCGGCAACACCGCCATCGTCACTTTGAACTGCGAAGCCACCGCCGATATTCCGAACCATTTTGAGTACAGCGCATTCGCGATTCCGGCCGGGCTGGTGACAGGGGCGGAATACCGTGCGTTGCTGGCGAATGGAAAAACCGTCAAAAACACCATCCCGTCAGTCGAACCGGACAAAGTGTCGCCGCTGTTCGACGACCAGCCGGTACGCAAGATCAGTTTCACCACCACTCTCGGCTCACTCTCCTTCGAAGTGCTCGAAGGGCCGGGATTCAAAGTGGTGGACCGCCGAGGCGTTCCATACGCCGACCGCAAGGCGTTCTGGATCGGCTACCAGCGCAATCTGGACTACGGTTCGCCGTTCCGCAGCGTAATCAAGGTCAGATTTAAAATCGCCGACGACCTGGTGGTGGCCGAGCCGCTGCCGGTAAAGACATCCGAGCCGTTGCCGGTCGAATCCGTTGCCGACGGCATAACCGTCTGGCAACCGCAGATCCCGCTGCTGCCGGCACCGAAGAAATGCGAACTCATGCAGCAGAACTTCGCGGTAAATCCCGAAGCGGAGCTCTCCTGGGCCATTACCGGAATCGACGATCAGGCCGAATTCGACCGGCTCTCACGTGCCGCCGTACGCACCTTCGGCAAAATGGGCATCAAACTAGGCCCGGCGGTCTCCGGTCCGAAGCCGGCCGCCTCAGTCATAATCACCATCGATCCGAAATCGATGGACAACCCGGAAGGCTATAAGCTTGGCGTTAGTCCTGATCGCATCGAAATCGTCAGCCCTTCCCCCTGCGGCGCGTTCTACGCCATGCAGACCCTGCGTCCGCTGAGGAATGATCAGGGCATCCAGGCCTGCCAGATCGAAGACTGGCCGGATCTCGAACTGCGGGCCGCCCATCTGCTGGTGGACGATTATTCCAAGGTTTTCCATACCAATTTGATCAATGACGTGCTCGTTCCGATGAAGTACAACGCCATCGTTCCCGAACTCCAATATGTTCAATGGGACGCCGCCAAAGATGTCCGGCAGAAAGGCGGCATGCCCAAGGCCGATTATGTCGCAATGGTCAAGCTCTGCAAGGAAAACTATATCGATGTGATCCCGCTGCTTCAAACCCTGGGCCACTGCGGCTGGATGTTCCCGGAACGCGAGGACGGCACCCGCGCCAATCTTGATCTGGCCGAGGACGAAAGCTATCCGTACGCTTACAACACAGCAAACCCGCGCCTCTATCCGTACATCGAAAAAATTCTCGACGAAGTGATCGCCGCCAGCGGCAATCCCAAAATCCTCCATATCGGTCATGATGAAGTTTTCCATTCCAAAGCAAAATTCCCGTGTCGCCCGGAGAATGTGGAAAAAGGCATAAAGAAACTTATGTTCGATGATCTTATGTGGTACTACAACTACGGCAAGAAACATAATCTCAAAATCATGCTGTGGCACGACCTGTTCGTGACCAAGGAGGAAAGCCCCGAGAACGGCGCAGGCGGCGCTCCCTACAATATGGCCGAACTGCGCCCCGAACTCCCGCGCGACCTGATTTTCGCGGTCTGGCGCTATGACGGCCGCAACACCGAATTTGCCGACATGGCCGCCCTTAAGAAAGAGGGTTTCCAAGTGGTAGGCGCCCCGTGGTTCGAGACAAACAACGTTGAGAACGTTGCCAAATTCACCCAAAAAGTCGGAGGGCTCGGCCTGCTTCAGACCATCTGGTGCGGTTACAACGGCAACCGGATAGTGACTCACAACGGGTTCTTCCAGCTGGTGCCCTATGTCCGCACCGGGCTGAGCGGCTGGAACACCGGTTACAATGCGGACGGCGTCGATCCGTCCGAAGTGATCTGCAATCTGATGTGCAATTGGAAAAACAATACGCCTGCCGAACTGGAGTTGATTGACATAACACCGGTGACCAATTTGTCGCTGGCCGCCGGAAACAACCCGTTCCTGCGCCGGGAAACCTATGGCTTGGACAAACTGCCTGCCGGAAAAACCCGTGTTGGGCAAGTCATGTTCAATCTGCCGTCGCATGACGGCGCTCCGGCCGCGATCGCATTGAAATCGCGACTCAACCCGCAGTTCCCGGAAGCCGTCTCGGTTCCGCTTAACCGCACCGCCGGCGAGATATACTGTCTGGCGACGTCCATCAACTCCACTCCGGAAAAATTCCAGACCATCGCAACCATGAAGGCCGTTTACGCGGACGGCTCGTCCGAAACACTCCCGCTGCAATATACTTGGCAGATCGGAGGCATCGAAGACAGCTTTAATTTCCACTTGTCGACCGAAAACGTTCTGCAATGGAAAACCGATGGCCGGGAACGCCGTTTATGGTTCTTCACATGGAAGAATCCTTTCCCGCAAAAAATCATTGAACGGCTTGAATTTGCCGCGGGAAAAGACCTCTTTTCATTCTACGTGATGGGTATAAGCCTTAAGAAATAGGGATTTATTTATTCCACAACGGTTTAGCAATAATCGATTATTTGATGAATTTTTAGCCGTAAATCATTATTGGCAAACGAATTAACATACAAAACGGGCAACAGGGAAGAGGAGGGGTAAAAAAAAGTAAAAATTTTTTCAAAAAGAGCTTGACTATTCAAGTCAGGCCGTGTATGTTAAAAGATGTAAACGTAATAACTTTTTTGTCTAAGAGACCTTTAACTTGGAGATCAACAAAATGGAAGACAGAGTAATGAAGTACGAAAAACCGGCTCTCGATGCTTTCTGTGGTTGGAATGGCGAATTCGCCACCGGTGGTAGCGCTATCATCCCGAAACCATGCGGGACCGGTGCTTACATTGACCCGGATGATCCGTCCGGCGGCGATTGGTAGGTCTCTGCCTGGGGCAAATCTCCTATGACAAATCTGAACGGGGGGCTTGGGGTAATCCAATCTCCCGCTTCTTTATCGTTGGAGATCACCAGCAAATGTAATTTGCGTTGCTCCTATTGCTATCATTTCGACAGCGTTTCAGGGGAGTGCGAGAACTTACCAACAGATGAGTGGCTGCGATTCATTGAGGAGTTGCAGTCACTCAAAGTTTTATCGGTGATCATTTCAGGGGGCGAGCCGTTCATGCGGCCCGACCTCTTTGCTATTCTGAAAAAGTGTGCCGACTGCAATATCCGGTACACCATACTGACCAACGGGACCATGATAACCGAGGCCGACGCCGCGAGAATCGCCGAAATCGGGCGCAGCGGCATAATTCAGGTCTCGCTAGATGGCATAGGCGAGGTGAATGACCTCGCGCGCGGCAAGGGGTCGTTTGAAAAAGCCGTGCGTGGCATACGAAATCTTATGACCGCCGGCTTGAATGTGTATCCGAATGTAACGTTGAGCCACCATAACATAGGTCACTTTGAAGAAACCACCGATTTCTTGCTCAACACTTTGGGCGTGAAACGCTTCGGCACTATTGCAGCTTCGGTTTCGGAATCAAATTCAAAGGATCCCGAACAAGTTGAGCCGACGATTCAGGAATATGCCGAAGCCATGCGCGCCATTCAGAAAATGTTAAAAAAATATCCCCGCCGAATCCAAGGGCGTTCCGGCCCGTGCGCCACATTGCACGAATGGAAAAATATGCTGCGCGCCAAACGCGACAACATACCGGTGCTGTTCGGCGGCTGCCATGCCAGCTGCGGAATGGTGTTTCAGGCGTTGTCGGTCCGCTCCGACGGCGCTATTTTGGCCTGCACCACCTGGCCGACCCATGTGCTGGGATACATCAATCGCGACAAACTTGCCGACGTCTGGAAAAACAGTCCGTTCCTGAACGAATTGCGCGCGTGCCGCCGTAAACCGCTTTCGGACTATGAATATTGCCGCAGCTGCGATTACTCGCCGTATTGCATCGGCGCCTGTCCGGCGGTGGCATGGCAATACAATGACGGGTCCAGGCCTTCCTGCGCCGCGCATCTGTGTTTGCGAAAATTTCTGGAAGTATGCCCAGATTTCGACTTTGAATCATGATGCCCCGTTTAAGAACATTTGTACTTTTTGCGGCGCTGATGCTATTGGCGTGCATAGCGTCGTCCAAAACCGAGCCGTTGCCGAAAGTGCCGGTGTCGGTGGCGCTGATGGCCGATGTGCAGTATCGCACCGGAATCGGCACCTACCGGGACTACCCGGCCGCGCTGGCCAACTTCCGCACCATTCTGAATGAACTTCGCGGAAGCGAGGCGGTGCTGACCATCGAACTCGGTGACTTGGTCGAAGATTCCAGCCCCGAGCAGGAGAATCTCGACTATACCATGCTCGACAATGAACTGCGCTCATTGCCGATGCCGGTCCGCCATGTCCCCGGCAACAATGACATCGCGGCGATAAGGCGGCTCCAGGAACAGCGCGGATTCGGCGGAAGCAATCTTTATTACAGTTTCGCGCCGAAGGAAATACCGGGATGGCTTTTTGTTGTACTGAACACCAGCGAAGCCAGCGACGTCAAGATGGGCAATGCCCAGCTGTTTTGGCTCGACCAAACGCTGGAGCAGGCCGGCTCCCGAAAACAGAAGGTGATGATCTTCGCCCATGCTCCACCCCGCTGCCTGGTGGAATCAACCCAGATAAACGCCATGCTGGCCAAGCACCGGAAAGTGATAATCGGATGGCTGGCCGGCCATACCCACGCCGGTGAATTTCATCAGGTCGAAGGCGTTCCGGAGGTGGAACTTTCGGCGGTGCTTGAAAATCCGGAACGTCCGACTTACGCGATTCTAAAGATATATCCGGACCACTGGGAAATCGAAGGGCACGGCGCCCAGAAGTCTTATCGTTTTCCGCTGAACTAAGACTAACGCCGCACACCGACCTCATTCGGAAAAAATAATGCCCGCCCGAAAAAGATTCGGCCGGGCAATTATTATGTTTCGTTTCTTTTAGGAAACTAGGTGTGATATTCGGCGTTGATCTTCACATATTCGTATGACACGTCGCTGGTCCAAACCCAGTAGTCGGCATCGCCGTTGTTGAGTTCTACGATGATTTTAAATTCGCGGTTCTTGAGCTCTTTTGCCAGTTCGCTCTCCGCGATACCGGAATCGCAGCCGCCGGTCACCACCGGCTTGTCGTTATAAAACACATTGACCTTATCCGGATCGAAATCCGCGCCGGAATAGCCGAGCGCGGCCACCACCCGCCCCCAGTTGGGATCGCCGCCGAACCAGGCGGTCTTGCAAAGCAGCGAATTGGCTACCGCCTCGGCGCAAAGCCGTGCGGTGGCGGCGTTGCGGGCTTTCACCACGTCGATTTCGACGAATTTGGTGGCGCCCTCACCGTCCATTACCTGCTTGCGGGCCAATATCTGCATAACCTTGAGCAGCGCGGCGGAGAACTCGGTCTCCAATTCGCTGCCGGGCGCGACTTCCACTCCGGAAGCGCCGTTGGCCATCACCAGAACGGTATCATTTGTGCTCATGTCGCCGTCGACGGTGATGCGGTTGAAACTGTTCTCCACGCCGGATCCGACCATTGCAGCAAGCTGAGCGTTGGATATCCCAGCGTCGCAGGTGACAACGCATATCATGGTGGCGTGCGGCACCGCACGCAACTGAGGATCGATCATTCCGACCCCCTTTACCATTGCTCCAATGCAAATTTTTCCGGCCGCCGTCTCAATTTCGACGGCCACATTCTTGCGAACGGTGTCGGTGGTCATAATCGCCTCGGCGGCGGCAACACCGCCCTCGGACGAAAGCGCCTCCGCCGCCATGCCGATGCCTTTTTCAATTGTCTGCATCGGCATGCGCACTCCGATGCGCCCGGTGGACGCGACCCACACTTCGCGGGTGGAGATTCCCAGCTTCGCGGCGGCGGAAGCACAGGTTGCCTCGGCGTCGGCGCGACCGCGGGCGCCGGTACAGGCGTTGGCGTTGCCGGAGTTGATGACAATCGCGCGCACCGTCTCCTCACGCCCGGCCCGATCGCGGGAGACCTGCACCGGGGCGGCGGCGAACGTGCAGCTGGTAAAAGCCGCGCCGAAACTGCAAGGCAATTCGGAAACCACCATCGCAAAATCCGGCTTTCCGCTCTTCTTGAGTCCGCAGGTGACCCCGGCCGCCTTGAATCCGGCCGGAGTGGTCACCGATCCATTTTCGATAATCTTGAGAGTCATTCTATCTTATCTCCGTAAGTTGCTTTGACCTTGATTGCGATGCCGCCGCGCGGGTTGAAATCACCCGTCACCTCGGCGGCGCGCGGCTTGACCAGCGCCACCACGGCATCGAGGATGGTGTTGACCGACTCCTCGTGAAAAGTGGCGCTGTTGCGGAAGCTGAACAGATAAAGTTTCAGCGACTTGCTCTCCACGCAAAGTTTGTCCGGGATATATCGGATCACGATATGCCCGAAGTCCGGCTGTCCGGTCACCGGACAGAGGCTGGTATACTCCGGGCAGTCAAAAGTTATGACATAATCACGATCCGAATAAAGGTTCTCGAAAGCCTCAAGCCGCGCGGCGTCCGGGCTGTCCGGATACCGGGTGCTGGAGGTCTTAAGCAGCGTAAGTTCGGCAAATCTCGAAGCATCCTTATTCATAAATCGTGTCCTTTCGTTTTTGTCACTATAATTTACATCGGGAACCATTTTTTTACAATTACGATAAAATAATTTTGATCCCGAATGCGTTAATTCCGACAGGACTCCTTTCCGACAACGCACTTCATGCGGCGAATCCGCCCCCCGGCCGCCGCCTCCGAAGCGCTCCTTTGGCGGCCTATTGTCCGGCAAAGGCGGAAAGGAGTCTTATTCGTTTACGCCAATGGTAAAAAAATAGGGAAGAATTTTGAATGAAACCTCTTGCATTTTGTGCCAGCACGATTATATTTCTTGTGATTTGACGAATGTTAGTAGGCATTTTTTAAAAATTAACGATAAAAGAAGGACATCTTGATGAAACTGTTAGCAAAATCGATGTTGGCGCTCGTGCTGGTGGCGACCGCATTCCAGGCTTCCGCAATGGAGGAAAAAACTGAGTCCGGTCCGATGGAAAAGCTTGGCCGCGGCATCGCCAACGTTGCTTTCGGCCCGCTGGAACTGCTGATTCGTCCCTATGACACGACCAATGCGGACGGCGAGATCGCCGGTCTTACCCTCGGTGTGATCAAGGGCGTGTGCTACACCGTCTGCCGCGAAGCGGTTGGTGTGACCGACATCGTCACTTTCCCCTTCCCGTGGCCCGGCCACAAGGACGATCCCAAGGACGTCGGCCATGGCTACGGTCCGCTTATGCGCCCGGCATGGGTGGTGGACACCGAGCATAACGCTTTCAATTTCTTCTTCGACGATGATTCCATCGCCACCGGTGAATAAGCTGGAGCGGCTTAAAAATCGATTTCCGAAACCCGCTTTTGCGGGTTTTTTTATTCAAAATAAGGTAAATTGTCACATATGAGCTTCTCCTGTGGATTCGTGGGGCTGCCGAACGTCGGCAAATCCACTCTTTTCAACGCCTTATGTTCCGGCGGCGCCGAGGCGGCCAACTTCCCGTTCTGCACCATCGAACCGAACACCGGCATCGTGCCGGTGCCGGACAAGCGACTGGGGGTACTGGCTGAGCTTGAGCATTCCGCCCGAATCGTTCCGACCACTCTGAAATTCATCGACATCGCCGGGTTGGTCCGCGGCGCCAGCAAGGGGCAGGGATTGGGCAACCAGTTTCTCGGCCATATCCGCAACGTCGACGCCGTCGGGCATGTGGTTCGACTGTTCGGCGACCCCAACGTGGTGCATGTCGACGGCAAGCTGGACCCGGTCAACGACCTTGAAGTGGTGCTGACCGAACTGATGCTGGCCGACCTCGACATGGTTGAAAAACGGCTCGAACGCGCCGGCAAGGGCCGCACCCCGAGTCCTGACGTAAAAATGGAGCTGGAAATCCTGAAGTCCCTGGCCACGATGCTCGGCGAAGGCAAGCTGCCGCAATGGGACCGCAAGGACGAAAAGGTAGACGCTTTCGTCCGCAGCCTGGAACTTCTCACCATCATGCCGGCGTTTGTGGTGGCCAACACCGACGAGGAAAGTTTTGTCAATTTCGATACCGATCCGCGGGCAACGGCGCTGCGCGACTTCGCCGCCTCGCATAATATGGAAGTGATCCCGGTATGCGCAAAGTTCGAGGATGAGCTGAACCAGCTCGACGCCGAAGAAGCCAAGATGTTCATGGACGAGCTCGGTATCACCGAACGCGGTCTCAACCGGGTGATTCACACCGGCTACAAGCTGCTGAACTACATCACCTTCTTCACCACCGGAACCGACGAAACCCGTGCATGGACCGTAGTGGCCGGCACTCCGGCTCCGCAGGCCGCCGGCAAGATCCATACCGATCTGTGCCGCGGATTCATCCGCATGGAAGTGGAGTCCTACGACGACCTTGTGCAGTACGGCTCGTGGAACAAGGCTCGGGAAGCCGGCAAACTGCGTACCGAAGGCAAAGAATACATCGTTCAGGACGGCGACTGCGTTTTCGTAAAATTCTCGGTTTAACCCGATTATGGCGAACAACCGTCAGAACATCCTCAGAAGTTCACTCGGTGTGGCTGTCGCCACCATGGCCAGCCGCATGCTCGGGCTGGTGCGCACCATGCTCGAGGCGCGCTATCTCGGCGGCGGTGTGGCGGCCAGCGCCTGGAACCTTGCGATCACGGTGCCCAACCTGTTCCGCCGGCTTCTGGGCGAAGGCGCGCTGAGCTCGGCACTGATTCCGATACTGACCGGCATCGAGGCGGATGAAGGCGAAGAGAAAGTACGCTACAACCTGTCGGTGGTGTTCGCCGCACTTAGCATGGTACTACTGGCGATCGTTGCGGTGGTCGGCGGCTTGGCCTATCTGGCGCAGATATTCATCTGCCCGCTGCTGCCGACAACTGGCTACGATCACGTCATCCTGGCGTTGAAACTGCTGCCGGTTGTGATGCCGTACGCTTTCTTCATCTGCCTGGTGGGAGTCAGCGGTTCGATCCTCAATACCCGCCGGGTGTTCTTCCTGCCGGCGCTGGGCGCGCTGACCTTGAACGTGGCGCTCATTGCCACTATGCTGTTCGGTCGGAAACTCACCGGCACCAGCGACCCGGTGCCGCTGTTGAATTACCTCGCCTTTGCAATGCTGCTGGCTGGGGTGGTCCATATGGGGCTGATGATCCTGCTGCTGTGGCGGCACCGCCGTTTGCCGGTACTGAGCAAAGCGGCGCTTAACAACTCGCCGATGCTGAGAAAACTATGGCACCTGATGCTGCCGGGGCTGATCGGCGCCTCGGCCACCCAGGTCAGCTTCATCGTCGACCGCTCACTGGCGGCCTGGCTGGGCCCGGAAGCGGTGCCGGCATTGTGCTACACCGAGCGGCTGGTGGACCTGCCGATCGGCGTGTTTGCCCTGGCGCTGGGGTCGGTACTGCTTACGGACATGTCGCACGCGGCGGCACGCGGCGATAAGGCGGAATTCCTCGACGATATCGCGCTTGGACTCCGTCACGTATATTTCATCTGCATCCCCCTCACCGCCTTCATCCTGGTTTTCCGCCACGAAATACTCTCGCTGCTGCTGCTTGGCGGCGAGTTCAGCCAAAGCAATTTGGAAGCGGCGGGTTTCGCCGCGCTTTTCTACACGCTGGGCATCCCGGTGTTCTGCGCCCAAAAGGTCATAATTCCGGCATTCCATTCGCGCAAGGACATGACCACTCCGCTTAAGGTGGCGCTGTGGGCCATTTCGCTGAATATCGTGCTCAATCTGATCCTGATGTGGCCGCTGGCGCAAGGCGGCATCGCACTGGCCACCGTGATCGCGGCCAGCTTCAACAACCTGACCCTGATCCGCCTGTTGCGCAAGCAGGGATTCGGATTCAACCTGAAACCGGTTGTCACCACCTTTGCCAAAAGTCTGGCGGCGGCGGTTCCAGCCGTGGCCGCAGCCTGTTTCCTCTACGGCGGCGCCGAAAGCTGGCATCTGGAACTGTGGAAACCGCAGACGGTGCCGCTGATCTGCACCGCGCTGGCATTCACGGTATTCTATACGATACTCACAACGCTGATGCGTTGCCGGGAGCTCAAGGAAAATCTGAACATGTTCATTCGGAAATAAGTCATGTACGAATTTTACAGATCAATGCTTCGCACCACGCTGACCGCGATACTCGACCGTTTCGAGGCCGACCCCGGTTACGGTTTCATCGACACCAAACTGGACCTGGCTACCGGCGAAAGTTTCGATGACCACGGCCCGGAATTCCGCCGTAAAAAATACATTTACAGCTGGATTCAGGGGCGCGGCCTCGAAGCAATGGCCGAACACGCGGAATTCATGCCGGAATTTGCGCCGCGTATACTGCCGCTGCTTAAGACCGTGGCGGATTCGATGGAAAATCTGCGCCGAACCGCCGGACGCGTCTGGTTCGTGATGACGGCGGACGGCACGGCTCTGGAAGTTCGGGACTTCACACGCATGGTGCCGCTCTCCGCAATGCCTGAGGGTGCCAATTACAGCGAACTCTTCTACTTCAAAGGACTTTTCGCAGCCGCCATGGTACTGGAAGACGACGGCTTGCGCCGGGTCGCGGTTGAGAACTTCCGGCGGGTGGTAGACGACATCGCCGCCGAACGATTCCGTACCGACCAGCAGCCGTTCGACCCGCTGAATCCGGTGGCCTATACGCCCGGACGCTCGCTCCAGGGCCCGAAAATGATCGCGCTGGGCGGGCTGGCCCTGATGATGAACGCGGACGACCGCTTTGCCGACTGGGCCGGCTATGCGGCACGTTTCATCGAGCGCATTCTCGACCTTCATGTGCTGCGTCCAGGATACGGCTTCATGGAGGCAATCACCTCCGACGGCAAACCGTATGTTTCGGACGGCAAAATCCTCGGCGACCCCGGCCATGCCGGTGAATTCGCGGGCCTTGCCGGAAAGTGCCTGCGCGCCAAAGGCTTCCGCAACAGATTTCCGCAGTTGGCCGACCGTATGAAGATCGAACTGCCGAAAATACTCGAAGCCAACTTCAAGCTTGGATTCAGCCCCGAGGCGCACGGCATCTGCAAAAGCGTCGACCTGTTGACCGGCACACCGTTCAACAGCGATATGCCGTGGTGGAACCTGCCGGAAACCATGCGTGCCGCAACTTTTTTCGAACGCCCCGAAATATTCGAGAAATGTGACGATGCGTTCCGCAACTATTTCGTGAACCCGCGTGCCCACATGATGGCCTACCAGAACCGCAACGCCAAAGGAGAGGTGATCTCCACCGTTCCGGCCACACCGGACGCCGACCCCGGCTACCACACCAACTTGAGCATCATCGATGTATTGAGGAGCTCGTAAATGTTTTTCACGCGCCGGTTCTTTCCGTTCATGACCACGCTTTTCTTCGGCGCGTTCAATGACAATATGTTCCGGAACGCGTTGGTCATACTCATCACCTATCAGGTTGCAAAAGACTCCGGGAACGCCGGCGCCCTCACCTTTCTGGCGATGGGGCTGTTGATGTTGCCATACTTCCCGTTTTCAGCGCTGGCCGGAGAGATTGCCGACCGGTTCGGAAGACGGCGACTCTTCATAATCACAAAGACGGCCGAGCTGGCGCTGATGGCGGCGACGGCGGCCGCGTTCCACTTCCGCAACATCCCGCTGCTGCTGGTGCTGATATTCCTGATGGGAACCCAGTCGGCATTCTTCAGCCCGCTGAAATACTCCTACATCCCGCAGATGCTGCCGCCACGCGAACTG
This sequence comes from Victivallaceae bacterium, assembly GCA_034926605.1. Taxonomy (GTDB): domain Bacteria; phylum Verrucomicrobiota; class Lentisphaeria; order Victivallales; family Victivallaceae; genus CALXXL01. Next base: position 15,733 of record JAYFQV010000011.1, on the reverse strand, counting down.
CTGAAAGGCAACGGCTATGTGAACGCCGGAACCTATCTGGCAATCATCTTTGGCGCGGTGGCCGGCAATTTGCTGATTGACCTGCCGGACGGTACGCTGTTTACCGGAATGGCGCTGTTGCTGGTTGCGGCGGCCGGGCTGACGGGAGCACTGGCGGTGCCGCGCATGCGGCCGGTTAACCCCGGGTTGAAAATTCACGCCAACTGCCTGAAATCGACGCTGATGATCGTAAAAGAGATATTCCGGGACAAAACGCTGCGCCGCTGCGCGCTGGGGCTGTCCACATTCTGGATGGCAGGCGCATTATATGTTTCGCAACTGGCGCCGTTCTGCAAAGAGGTGCTCGGCGCGGACGCGCTGCTGGTTATGGTGTTCTATCTGCTGTTTTCGGCCGGAGTGGCAATAGGTTCGGTCACATGTTCGGCCTGCGGGCCGACTGTACTGAAGTATGTCCCGGCCAGCCTGGTCCTTATGGCGGCTTTCACCTTAGACCTCTATTTTGCCGCACAAAACTGGCAGCCAGGTTCCGAATTGTACGGTATGGCCGAACTTATAAGAATACCGGGATTCTGGCGGGTATCCGCCGACCTGCTGCTGCTGGCGGTGTGCGGCGGGTTCTATTCGGTACCGCTTAACGCACTGCTGCAGAAGTCGTCCAGGCCTGACGAAGTGGCGCGCATGGTGGCGGGCAACAATATCATCAATTCGGCAGCGATTGCGGTCGGCACACTGACGGTTTCGCTGGCGATGGCCTGCGGAATATTGTCGGTTACTGGAATTTTTGTAGTGGTGGGACTGATCAATCTGGGCACCGGAGTGTATCTTTACAGTCTCCGCCACACAAAAATCTGAAAAAGCCGTTACCGCCATTTGATTTTGGCGGAAAATATCCTATATTATGACTTGCCGTGCCGAAGTGGCGAAATTGGCAGACGCGCTAGACTCAAAATCTGGTGGTGGTGACACCATGTGGGTTCGATTCCCACCTTCGGTACCAATTGAAAATCAAGCCGTTCGAGTTGAAAAAACAACCCGGACGGCTTTCTTGTTTTGTTATCAAAGTTACAACATTTATGCAAGTTTACAACTGTTTTGACTGATTTCCTACCTCAAACCGTCCCCCGTTGTTTATATAAAAAGTGGGCGACGGAGAAACCACTCAACCGTCGCCCGGCGCAACACCACAAGGATTATGATATTGCTACCGTAATATAACACCTTGTGCCACTTGTCAACTATTCCGCATCCGGAATACCGCCCTCACCGCACTCGCGATTTAACAATATCCAGCTTCTGGTTATAAAAATGGCCAGCAGCACAATCAGCACCAGCGAAGTTCCCTGTGTGCCCAGCCCCAGACCGCCTTGCGCGTTGGTCTTGGTCAGCAGGTCGCCGAACGTAGCGCCGAACGGACGGGTCAGAACGAACGCGATCCAGAACAACGCTATCGACGAAATCCTAGTCAAATAGTGCAATGCCAACGTCACTACCAATAGTGAGCTGATCATAATGGCTCCCCCGGCAAACCCAAGTCCGGAATCATCGGCAAGAAAATCGCCCAGCGCCGTTCCCAGTGTATTTGCAAACAGGAAAGCGACCCAGTAAAATATCTCACCTCTGCGCGTCTTTATGCTGGTTACGGACAGGGATCTTTCACAAACATACCAAATCGTCAGCGTGACGGCCAGCAGCGATACCATGATAATACTGCCGCCCATATAGCCTATTTCCATGGTGCGGTCCATAAAGTCGGACATGGTGGTACCGGCCACGCTGGTGGCGGTGAAAACCAGCCAGTAGACCAAAGGATTGTATTTCCGTGACGTCAGTTGGAATCCCAGCGTGATCAGGAAAAATGCGATGAAGATCAGCGAGCTCAAGGCATAACCCAAATTCAAGGTCATGGAAAGATGGTCGGCACCGGTTTCGCCCAGCGTTGTGGCGCAAATTTTGATTACCCAGTACCCGGCGGTAATCGCCGGCAGCTTGCAGAAAAACTTGCCGGCCGCACTCAACTCCGCGTCGGCGGGTTGAACATCAATTTGTTTATTTTCAGTCATTATATTCCTCCTCTGTGTTTATTTTAAGTCGCTCAGCCTGAAATTTTGCCATGGTTACACCGTGATCGGTAACGACTTCCGGAACCGGCCAGTCGGACGGGAAAGGTTTGCGTTTGGGATTTTGCGATGTAATAAAGAATACATTCCCGCGATGCTGTTTCTTCAGCAATTCCGGGAATTCATCCAACTGATAGTGCCGGGCGGAGTATTCCGGATAGTTCTTAAAGCCATATTCCAACTCTCCCGGTCTTCCGAGCACAATAAGATCGGTTCGACCAAGCGCCCACGATGCCGCCGCCATTACGCCACGGTCAACCACGATCAGATCATCAGGCGCTGGAGCCATAAGGCTTTTACAATTGAACAGCCCCACCTCGGTTGCTTTGTCTCCCAAGGCGGCCGTCGGCAAAGCGTGCAAACAGCAGAAGATTATCGGAACAATGACCACAAGCAACCGCGCCAACTTCTTGAGCGGCTGAACGCGTGAGCGGCGAAGCAGCATGATTCCCAAGAGTTCCGCAAATACCATTCCGGCACACGACCACCACGGAAACCCGTCATAGAGTTGCGGAAGTTTCGGTATGAAATACCACACGATCAATCCGGTTGCGGCAATAACGGCTCCCGGCACAAGAATCCAGCCGAATATTCGCGCGATCTTGCCGGTGATAAGCTGATAAAGCTTATGTCGTTCAAGCATCGCGTTCCGAACCGCGATGGCAAGCAGCATCGCCAACGGCGGGAAGCATGGCAGAATATAGGTCCCAAGTTTACAGCTTGACGCGGAAAAGAACATAAATGGCATGATCGTCCAGCAAAGCAGCAAACGGGTAAGCGGCGTTTTCAGCCAGTCGCGCTTCACCCCGAACCAGCCGGGAATCGCCAGCAGGCCGGAGGGCATGATGCCACCCAGCAGAATCGGAATGAAATACCAGAACGGCTGCGGTTTGCGGTCATAAGTGTGGCCGGTGAAGCGATGCCAATGTTCCTCAACCAAAAAATAGCGCCAGAAATCCGGTTCGGCGTGATGAATCATCAGCGACCACGGCAACGCCACGGCGACGGCGACAAGCAAGGGCAGCCATGGATACAGCAACAGCCGCCGCCAGTCGCGCTGCCATAACAGAAACGGCACCAGTACGACAACCGGTACCGCAAACGCCAGAAATCCTTTGACCAGGAACGCGCATCCCGCCCAAAAACCGGCGGAAAGCAGCCATAACAAAATAAATGGTTTTCGTTTTGCCTCACTGGCAAGATAGAAGCTGCCAATGGCTAATGTCAACGCCGCGGTCAGTTGACTGTCCATCACGGCAAAGGTGCCTACGCCAAAAACTATTCCGAAGGTCAGATATATTCCGGTTGCCAGTCCGGGCAGAAACGGATCTCGACTTCGGCGGAGCAGGAAATAATAGATGAATGCGGCGGTCAGCAGAACCGCGAAAGCCGACGGCAGACGCAGCGCAAACGCGTTTTCTCCAAATATTGAGAAACTCAACGCGGTCATCTGATATCCGAGCGCCGGTTTTTCGAAGTAGCGGACATCGTTCAAGCGCGGCGTCACCCAGTCATTCGTCGCCAGCATTTCGCGCGGAATTTCCGCATAGCGGAATTCATCCGGACGAATCATGGGACGCGCCCCCAACGGCACAAGATAGGTCGCGAGGAAAAACACCGCCAGAAATCCGGCCGTAAAAAGATGTATGCGATGAGTGGAAAGCATAGGATTCTCTCTGTTTCGGGAAAGCCCATATACGAGCTTTCCCGAAAGAGGTTGTGGATTAAAAAACTACTGGATACGGGTCAAAACAATCTTCTCAACCGGAACTTCTTTGTCGTGATGTTCCTTGAAATAGCTTATCTCAATAACGTTGTTCCCGGTAAATTCGATTTCGCCTAGTAATTCCCTTCCAAATTTAAAGTCGAGATCGCTGTTGACCTCCACTTCGTCGCCGTCCTCTTCCTCCTCATCGGATTCCCTGCCGATAAGCAGATTGTCACGGGCGGCGTTGGCATCCACCAGCACATATTTGCCGTCTTGGCGAACGCCCAACAAAATTTCCAGTTTCAGGTCGGAAGACCATATTCTGGCGGTCTTGCCGACCATTTCACAAACCGCGGTGCCGGTCTGTGTGGATACCTGCTTGTCTTTTTGGAAAAGCTGTTTTTCAACCTTCCACTGTCCGTCGAATTTGGCTGCGATCGCTGGATCGGAAGCGGCATGTTCATGCTCCTCCGAGAATCCGGCGCATCCGGTCATGGCCACCGCTGCAAGCAGCATGCCGCTTAAGAACACTTGCTTCAGCATATTCACCTCCTGGATTATGATTTTGCGAGGAAACACCATATTCCCTCTTACACCAATCAATATAGAATGGCGCTTTGAACGGAGAGTGACCGGAAGATTAGAGTTTGTTCATAAAAGCGGACGCCGGGGAAGAACGACGGTAAAACGACTGCCGTCGCCGGGAACGCTTTCCAGTTCAACCGTTCCGCCATGGGCGTGAACGATCGCCTGAACCAAACTGAGGCCGAGGCCGTTACCGGGCTGGTTGCGGCTGTCGTCGGCACGATAGAAGCGTTTGAACACTTTGACTTTGTCGGCATCCGAAATCCCGACGCCGGTATCGGCAACGGAAAAGGTCAGCCGGGTTTCATCGGCGGTCAGCGCAATGGCGATTTTCCCGCCGGGTGGAGTGAATTTGACAGCGTTGTCGATAAGATTGCCGAACATCTGCTGGATTTTTATCCTGTCGCCACAGAAATTTACAGCTTCAGAGGGAATTTTGGCCGAAAGCTCCAGCCCCTTCTGCTCGGCGGCCATTTGAAACAACTCGACGCAATGGCGAAGCGATCCGGCGGCGTCAAACGACTCTGTCTTTAATAAATCGGTTCCGGACTCGGTACGCGATATTTCCAGCATCGTATTTATCAGTGCCAACATGCGGCGGCACTCTTCGGCATTATCGGCCAAGGCATCACGGTATGTGTTCATACTCTGTTTACCTGAGAATGTGACTTCGGCGCAGGCCAGCATCCGGGTGAGCGGCGTACGCAGATCGTGCGCGATGTTATCGGATATCGTGCGCAGTTCGGTCATTATCTTTTCGGTGTTATCCACCATGAAGTTGAAGTCGGCAACCAGATTTTCGACTTCCAGGCCTTCGTTGCCGGATACGACTCTCAGCGAATAGTCTCCGGCGGCGATTTTCCTGGCCATTGCGCCGACGCGGTCAACTCCAACGAACATCCGCCGGGCAAGCACCCATCCGGTCAGCGCGCTTAGCAGAAATACCGTCGCCCCCACCCATAGAAAAGAACTGACGACCCGCTCCAGCATTTCATCTTCGCTGTGCATATCTATGCCCAATACCAGAATTTCACCGTTCAGCAGTTTACGGTACGCCATCCGGATACGATGCCGCGATCCGTTGACGGTTTCATATCGTATCCGGGTGGAATCGGCATTGTTGCGATGCTTCAGAAATAACGGCAGTTCTTCCGCTGGAAACGGAGAGCGCCCCAATATTCGGTCTCCCTCCCCCAACAGCAAACGATATGCGGGACTTCCGTCATCGCCGAAAGCCTCTCCGGACAGCTCGGCGGCAACGGTCTGGGTTCTGGCGACAAAATCGATCTTTTGTACGACAATGTTCGAAGTTCCCGATTCTCCCTCGACTCGAAACAACTGCTGTCCGCACTTCCCGAAAAGCGTGTACCGCGCCTTGTTCTCCGCATTTCGGAACGCCATGATCGGAGTGAAGCCCACAAGTTCCTTGGCGATCTGCCGGTAAATATCTTCGGGAACTTTGTCCAGTTTGAAAACTGGAACCTGCCCCGGACCGGGTTCCGCTCCGGTCAGATACTCATATTCCATCTCACTGAAAAGCGTATTCAACCTGGTATCGGCCGCATTGCGGTTGGCGGTGTAAATATGAATAAATACCACTGCGAAAATAATCAGAAAGGACACCAGAAACAAGACGGCGTAACATAACGCGATCCGGAATTTTACCGTGCGCACAAACTGCAATCTATTCGAGAACATAACCGAATCCCCGCACGGTATGAATCAGTTTCTTTTCAAACGGCTTGTCGATCTTCTCGCGCAGACGGAATATTCCGGCCTCGACGATGTTGCTCTGCGTGTCGAAATTGTATTCCCACACATGCTCGAGAATCGTCGTCTTGGAGACCACCCGCCCGTGATTGCGCATCAGATACTCAAGCAGTTGAAGCTCGAGCGGCTGCATCGGTATTTCTTCACCGCCGCGCAAAACCTTGCGGCGCAACAAATCGAGAGTAAGATCCTGATAGACCAGCGATGTGGGTTCCGCAACCGAGTTCGCCCGGCGCAGAAGCGCCTGAATACGTGCCAGCAGTTCGGCAAATGAGAACGGTTTCGCCAGATAGTCGTCACTGCCTTTTTCCAAACCTTTGATTTTATTTTCCACTGAATCCTTGGCGCTGAGCACTATGATCGGCAATTTCAGCCCGGCGGCACGAATCTCTTCAATGACGGAAAATCCATCCAGTTTCGGCATCATGATGTCCACCACCGCCAGATCGAACGGTTCCGTCTTGGCCTTGAACAACCCGTCCAGACCGTCCGCCGCATGGCAGGTGCGAAATCCGGCCTGATGAAGCCCTTGCGCAATATATTCGGCAGTTTTTAAATCATCTTCAACTATCAGTATTCTCATGAACAAAATCCTCTCTCGGAGGTTAATATAGCATGCAGCCAATCCTTTACAACTCGCCAGCCATGGATGGTATTTTATCCCGCAAGGTTTGCCGGAAGATTACACCCGGATTAAAACTTGTTCATCTTGACCGTTCAACATATACAATGCGATTGATTTCACTACAGTGCCGGTTATATTATCGATATAACGGAAAGATTGAGATGAACAAAAACCATACCGCCAGAAGGACCATATTGGCTTTTATTGTCCTGATGGGCATAGTCAGCATGTTCTCGGACATGACGCACGAGGGCGCGGCCAGCATCATCGGAGCATACCTGAGCATGGCGGGAGCCTCCTCCGCCGCCATCGGGTTCACTTCCGGACTTGGCGGCTTCATCGGTTATTCCCTGCGCCTTGTAACCGGAATCGTGGCCGACCGCACCGGCAAATATTGGCCGATGACGATCATAGGTTATATTATCGATTGCATGGCAATTCCGGCGCTGGCATTGGTCCCGCACGGCGGCTGGATGTTCGCATGCGGACTTATTGTGCTTCAGCGTATCGGAAAGGCCATCAAGAAACCGGCAAAAGACACATTGCTGTCGTTTGCGGCAACCCAATATGGCGCAGGTAAGAGTTTTGCGCTGCAGGAGGTACTTGACCAGATCGGCGCAGTGCTCGGCCCGGTCATTCTGTTTCTGGTGTTATGGCTGAAACACGATAGCGACCGTTTTTCCGCCTACGCCGCCTGTTTTCTGATCCTTGGAATACCAGCGTTGATAACGATATTGCTGCTGTTGTTCGCCCGGCATAAATTTCCGAATCCCGAAAATTTCGAGCCGGATGAAAAACCGCACACGAAATTAAACATGAATTGGGCCTTCATCTTCTATCTGGCGGCGATCTCATTGTTTTCGCTGGGATTCCTTGATTTTCCGCTTATCACCATGCATGTTGCCAGACACGGGCTTATGCCGGACGATGAACTGCCGCTGATCTATGCCGGGGCGATGTTCATCGACGCCGTTGCCGCGCTGGGATTCGGCTGGCTGTTCGACCGTTTCGGGCTGCGCACGTTGATGATCTCCACTCTGACCGCCGCGCCGTTTGCGCTGTTCGTATTTGGAGGCTCGATGCGCTGGGAACTTTGGCTCGGAGTGCTTTTATGGGGCATCGGCATGGGCGCGCAGGAGTCCGTGCTGAAAGCCGCCGTGGCCACATTGGTGCCGAAAAAAAATCGTTCCACCGGCTACGGAGTATTTCAAACGGCGTTCGGAATCTGCATGTTCCTAGGCAGTTGGCTGATGGGAATTCTTTACGGAATTTCACTGCCAGCCCTGGTCGCGTTTTCCGTCATAACACAGATCGCCGCAATCCCATTCTTCTATCTGTCATGGCGTAAAATGGTTGCGTAGCATTTTTTGTTTCCCGCACAAAGTATTGAAGATTTCTCTGGTTTTGTATTCTCAAACTTCCGCACGAAGCTGGTACCATTCGGTACCGTTTTGACATAAAAATGTACCGCTCGGTACCATTGGCGGCGCATTATTTCGCGCCATATATACGGCCGCAATTGGCAATAAATGAGCTTAAATATTATTGAATGCCGCATTTTTAGCTTGGCTCCGAATGATCGATCATCCACACCTTCGGTACCATTATAAGCTAATTTTTTACAAAATCACCATCTGAAATAGCATTATATTCTTCTTTTTCTTCCCAATGAATGCATATTGGTCCATAATCGACAATCCTGAATGCGGCCTCATCGAGGTTCATAAAATTAGTAAGGGGCATATCGTCGAAATCTGAAAATCTCAGTCTTTTTCGTAGTCGACGTCATATCGAAAATCTTGTCTCCGCCGAATTGTCAAGTGCATTGCGTCAGGCGAACATGGTCGATCCGATGAACAACACAAACCACCTAACCGGATCAGGCAAATTCGTACAACTATGACCAGACCGGGAATCGCAGTACCGCGACAATTCTGGAAACCGATATCACTTACACCTAAAACGTCCTGAACCAGTACACCGGGATAACCGGACTTGCCGCTCCCACTCACGACGCAACCGGCAATATGCTAAACTTTGACGGATGGACTTACACCTGGAACGCCGAGCCCCGTCTGTCCCGGGTGGAAAGGGGGCACGGACATGGAGTTCGCCTACGATTATCTCGGCCGCCGAATCGAAAAGAAGTTCTATTCAGGCAATACTTTGAATGCGCGCTTGAAATTCGTGTACTACGGGTATAAATTGGTTGCGGAGCTCAATGGCATGAACAGCAACACACTTGTCAGACGTTATACCTGGAATGCCGGAATTACCGGGCTGGACACTCCGCTGGAAGTACGCGACGCGGAGACCGACACCACATACTTCCACCGCACCGACGCGAACAAGAACGTGGTGGCGCTGACCACCTCGACGGCGGTGGCGGCGTGGTATGAATACGACCCCTACGGCAAAGTCATCAGCTCCACCGGCGACTTCGCCGAAACCAATCCGCTCCGGTTCAGCAGCGAGTACGCCGACTCCGAAACGGGCCTGGTCTACTATAACTATCGCTACTACACCCCCGCCATCGGCCGCTGGCTGTCCAAGGATCCCATCGCCGAAAACGGCGGCGTGAACCTGTATAATTTCTTAGAGAATGACCCGGTGAATGTGATTGATTCATTGGGACTGCAAGACTCTATCCATTGGGATTCATATTGGCAGAAACTTAGAGATAATAAACTTAAAAACCTGAATCTTACGCCTGAGCAACTTTGGTGGGCAGAAATACAATTGGCGCGAGGATGTATCGGCGTTGTTTGTGCCAATCTGGGGGCTAGGGAAAAACACAGTAACTGCTATAAGTTAATGTCGCAGGCTCAACAGCGGCAGCAGGAAATGAGTACTAAATGTGAATGTGGAAAGAATAGCAATCCTCAAATATATTCCATCCACTTGGGGAATTCTCCTACAAATCCACCGGTATCTTTTGATCCGGCAACGGGCAAGGCTGATCTTGGCAAGTGGAATCCCGACATACATAAAAAACCAGGACACGTCAATTTTGACTACGGTTTATATGATCCGACTTCGAGCACGATGACACATGCAGATATGTATCACAACCCTGATCGTGATGGCAACGGGGTCGGTGATTATTTTTACGACCCTAATGACCCTAACAACCCCAACAGTCCTCTAGCGCTTCCTATACGTGAGACCACAATATACAAAAGTAGCATGTCAGAATGGCAGGCCAGCTATTCTGACTTTAATGAGGAAGTATGGTGTGTTCAATGCGATGGAGGTTCCTATGGTAAGTAGTTTGTTAATGGTTGTAGTGTTATTCCTCGCCGGAAACGGCTCAAAGCAAGGCGTGTTCCCCGTTTTGGGCAAAGATTTCGGCACCGTGATGGAGATTGAGGGCGTATTGACAGATAAGCCCCTCGGACACCCGGATCAACTTAATCGCCAAACGCGCCGAATGGAAGTGTTATATGTCGATAACATCAAGCTGGAGCTCCCAATAGGCATTGAATTGTTGTTGTTCCCTGGATTTGTTGCCCCCAAGAGCGGAACCTTGATTAGGCTAATTGGTTATGAAACCGTTATATTTGATAAAGTTTTTTATGTTTTGAAGGTATTGCCAGAAAGCCGTCACCGGAAGGAAAACAATACGGAAACAATAATCACGAAATCACAGGTGGAAGTATCGGCTTGGGAACGGCTATTAAAGCTGTATAGTTGCGGGATGCCCATCGAACCGCATGGTATTTTTCCGCTTTTGGGTGATAGATTTTATACCGGAATGACGGTTCAAGGCAAATTGATAAATCATAACAGTCCGGGCTCCAAGGCGGAGGCGTATAACATTCCGAATTACTCTATTGAGGTTTCTAAAGTCAACGGTGCGGCATTGGATGTGAAAATCAATATCCCGCTGGAGCACTTAGATCTGAATCCAGCGGTGCCGACCGGCAGTGAGGCAACGCTTGTCGGGGTCGAGGTGCCGTATCAGGAGGGCAGTGTTAAAACCGATATCGAAGACGCAGACAAGGTTACCATCCAGATGATCATCAGAGAAGAGGATTTCGCGATAGAAAACATTTTTCATGTGCAGAAGATCGAAAATATAAGTTTGCCATGTCAAAACTAACCATTTGCGCTGACAAAAGAACGAAGTTTAGGCAGCGTTGTTTATACGGAGAAAAGTTAACAAATTGTTACGGCATCAAAAAAACACGAAATATGACTTTGCTATTTGATGTCTTGCATTTCGTTAATGGCAGAAAGCGTTCAGTAAAGTAATAAGTATTGGCTACATGGATATCAAATACATTTAGCATGAAATAATTGTTGTTTTTAGTAATGATTTTTTCCGCTTGTTTTCGGGGGGAGCTGAAGATGTTCGGCTCGATTTCTTTTATCAGCCCGGATGCGACGAATGCGCCAAAGTAAAAGCGTTGGTGCTGCCGCGCTTGGAAGAAAAGTTCGGCGGCCGCTATGAACTAATTACCCATGACACCGGCGTTGAAGAAAATTTTCTGTTGCTGGTCTCACTACAGAAAAAGTTGGGAATAGATGACATAATGCAAGCTACTTGGTTGCCAAATCTATTAAGAAATACATATGAGTCGCCATTGCTAAATGCGCTTACCCCTTAGCATGAACAGCAACGCACTTGTCAGACGTGCTGTATCAATAATGCCGCATAGATTAAAATCATTACGGCAAGATTGTTTCCCGGCAAGACCAATAACAGCCGGTTGAATTCTTTTTTCATATTCCTCCGGACAAATCAGTTTCATTCAACCGATGTACATATTTTGCCTTAAAATAGTACTTCGAACGGGGATTGCAGGCAGCGCTAAGCACTTATCCCCCCAAATACGGCAACATATGCGTTTGCTTTATCCTCAAACACCGCTATTTTATCGGATATGAAAAAGATTATTGTCATCGGCGGCGGCCCCGCCGGACTTTTTGCCGCATACCATGCCGCCCGCGGCGGCAATCATGTCACTTTGCTGGAATACCTGCCACGGCCGGGACGCAAGCTGCTGGCCAGCGGAGCAGGCAAGTGCAATCTGACCAATGTTCTCAGTGCCGTCGCCATGGCCCGGCGGTTTCCGCCGGATCAACAGCGCTTTGCGAAGTCCGCGCTTCAGGCGTTCCCGCCGGAACGGCTGCTGGCGTTTTTCCGCGAACGCGGCCTCGAATTCAAACTTATCGACGATTTTTACTACTTTCCGGTCACCGAACGCGCGGCCGACGTGCTGAACGTGCTGATCGACGCCCTTTCAGCCGCCGGAGTCGAAACTGTTTGCGATACTCCGGTCACGGCAATCGCTGCGGACAACGGACGGATTGTCGAGGTTAGGAGCGGCGGACGCAGTTATCCCTGCGATGCGGTTGTCGCCGCCGGCGGCGGGCCGGGCTATCCGGCGCTAGGCGGGCACGGGTCGCTATATGGCGTGCTTGAAGCCGCCGGACACACGGTAATACCCCCGGTTCCGGCATTGTGCGGACTTACCGTGCCGGAGCTGGCTGCGGCGGAACTGGCCGGCGTTGTTCTGCCGGATATCCGGCTTAAGCTCGACCGCGACAATGTTACCGCCGGTACGCTGCTATTCACCCACGACGGCATTTCCGGCCCGGCGGTGCTCGACCTGTCCGGAAGGGCGGCGCGCCTTCTTGCCCGGTCGGTGCCGTTGACCCTGAACCTGAATGTGCTGCCTGAAATGACTCCGGAAAAGTGGGAAGCGCACTGGCACGCCATCCGGCAGACAAACGGCATCAAACAGGTCAAGACCGTACTGGCCGGGCTGCTGCCGCGGTCATTGGCCGAATACATGATCGCATCGGCCGGTCTCGAAGACACCGTCGTCAGCCGACTGGACACCCTTCGCCGCCGCCGCCTGACCGAACTGCTGACCGCCTGGCCGCTGACTGTAACTGCGGCCGATCCATGGGGCAAGGCCATGGCATCCTCCGGCGGCATCGCCCGTAGCGAGGTGGAGGCCGCAACCATGCGCAGCCGCCTCTTTCCGAATCTGTTCTTTGCCGGAGAGTTCATCGACGTCGATGGGCCGTGCGGCGGCTACAATCTGCAATGGGCTTTCAGCTCCGGCAGCGTCGCCGGAACCAACGCCGCCAAATAATTGCAAAGCAAACCGTCGATGGAGTGGCCATTCCCCGGGCTTGGAACAAAATGCTTGCCCCTTTCTCGAAAAAGACTTGATTTTCCGATGAAAAAGTTGTATTATATTTACCTAAAGGACGGGGGGGACGTTTTTTGGCGTTTTCAGGCCATATGGCATTTTCTGCCGTTTTCGGCCTTTATGGTGCGTATCATAACAGCAGTGGCACCGCAATATGTTTGAAAGTTCGGAAAATACAATATATCATACCGGGCAATTTATGACGGATGAAACCGTAAATCCCGGAGAAGGAGCACAATCATGGATCCAGTATTGACTACCGGCGCGAAGAACTACCGTTATACTGACATCATAATCGCCGAAGGGTGTGAGGCTTCCAACTGCGTCGGCAGTTCGCTTGTTCTTAACTCCGGCGAAAATGCGTCCGGCGTGATGGTTTCCGGCGGGGAATTCCGTATCGGGTCGGGAGCTTCCGCCGAAAATACGATGATGAATACCGGCTCGATGTATGTGGAGAAAGGCGGTTTTGCTTCGGATACCGAGGTAATGGACTGGTCCAGCCAATATATCCTTGGAACGGCCAGCGACACCACGGTTTCCGCCCATACCGGCTCCGCGATTCAGCATATCGGGCCCGGCGGCTTCGCCCACAACACCACCGTCGCATACGGCGGACGGCAACTGATCGCCAGCGGCGGCGTGACCAGCAACACCATGATCACCTCAGGGGGATACCAGTTCGTTTTCACCGGAGGCAAGGCGTACAGCGTCATGATCTGTTCCCAGGGAACACAAGTGGTGTCGTCCGGAGCGTTCGCGGCGACCGTTCTGGTTTACGGCAGCCAGGTGGTGTCCGCCGGAGCCGTGGTTTCCAGCGGCATAATTTCCGGGGCCTCCGCCCAGCAGAACATCCTCGGCGGCAGCGCCTATGGGTTCGACGTCTCCAGCGGCGGGCGGCAAAACCTCACCGCCGGGCTGGCTTCCGGAACCCGGATATACAAAGGCGGCAGACTCGTCGTCTCCGGCGGCAGCGCCGTAAGCGCAACCGTATCTTCTGGAGGCGGGCTGGAATTCAGCGGCGGCGTGGTCACCGGTCTGAAGCAGGAAGTGGGCGGCACTCTGAAGATTTATCTGTCTTCCGGCGGCGGCGGCTCCATAAACGGCACCAACGCATCCGGCACGTTCTCATTCGACGGAACCAAGGCCAGCAACTTCATAATATACAGTTCCGGCGTCCTGTATCTGGGCAGAGGCCGTACCGCGTACAACACCGTGGTTTCCGCCGGCGGTTCCCACTACATCAACGGTGGTACCGGCAGTTCCGGCCGCATATATGCCGACGGCTTGGAATACGTAGGCGGCGGTGTGGCGTTCGGAACCGTCATCAGCAGTGGTGGCGAACAGCTGCTCTACGGCGGCGCGGCGTCCGGCTCCATCATCTGCGCCGGCGGCAGCCAGTTCGTAGCCGAAACCGGAATTGCCTACGACACCATTGTCTCCGCCGGCGGCGAGCTGTGGGTGGGCGACCCTAATTACAAGAATGACGACGTCATCCCGATCTATCTCGACTGCGGTTCGGCCTTCCGTACCGTTCTGATGTCCGGCGGCAAGCTCTATGTCGCCAGCGGCCAGGAGTGCCGGGTGGATTCGCTGGTGCAATCCGAAGGCGGCATCCTCAACATTATGGTGGGGGACGAAACCACCGTTATCCGCGGCACCAATGAAAGCGGCGCGTTTTTCGTATCCGGCGGCGTGGCCAGCAACACGATCATCTACTCCGGCGGCGTTCAGGGATTCTGGGACAGCGGAACCGCCAACAAGACGGTCGTGAGTTCCGGCGGGAAACTGGCCGCCAACGGGGTGCTGGTCTATCTTTCCGGCCTGACCGTCCACTCCGGCGGCATCGCCGATGTAACCAACTCACGCATATCCGGCGTAATTTCGTTCGGCGCCACCATGACCAACTTTCACGCCGTGGTGAACGGCTCCGCCACCATCAATTTGCTGGTCAACGAGCGTTCCACCTCGGACGCCGCCATACTTTCCGGCAGTTCGGTGATTGCAAGGTCGGCAAACTATTCGGTTACAGTCTCCTCCTCCCAGAAGTCCGGCAGCTACAAGCTGGCTGCGGGCGACGCGATTTTCGACGGCGGCATCACCGTCTACTCCACCTCCGGCACCAAACTGGGAACACTGAAGATCGACGGAAAGCTGGAATCCGGCGGCAACAACTACACTTTGACCGTATCCAACAACACTCTGCTGTTCACAGTCAACGGCTCGGAGTCGGACATAGAGGGTGATTTCACCTGCTCCGCCACGCCGGATACCAAGTACAACGCCACCTTGAGCTGGACCTTCACCGGCAAGGCAGCCAGCTATGAAATCACGCTGGACGGCGAAAAGGTGCTTAAATCATCCAAAACCTCGTTGAAGGTCAGCAGTCTTACCCCCGGAAATCACTACTTCACGGTCCGCGCCGTCTCCTCTACTCAGACCTACAGCGCGTGGAGCACGGAATGCTTCTTCACCGTGGGAGATTACACCATTCCCACGGTAAGCGGCAAGGCCACGGTGAACGGCTACTCGGTCACTTTCGCGCTGTCCGGAAAGGACAACGTCGGCGTGACGAAATACGTCGTCTCCTGCGGTGGCAAGAGCGTCACCACCGAAAACGGCTCCGCCACCCTCACCGACTTCGGCGTCGGCAAGTTCACCGCCGAGGTCATCGCCTACGACGCCGCCGGGAACGCCAGCAAGACCGGCAAGATCAGCTTCACCGTCAAGGACGCCACCCCGCCGGAACAGGTCGTAGGACTGT
>JAYFQV010000006.1:0-157264 GCA_034926605.1 Victivallaceae bacterium | reverse complement strand
AGTGGAAAAAGATAGGTTTCCAGCGTAAAGTAAAGCTTCGGCAGATTGTTCATTTTTCCTCCAGTTTGTCAGACCAGAGTTAAGATGAACCTTCTGCCTCTTTTTTCATCCCGCCGAATTAAAAACTTTTGAAATTACCTCACTAATCAACATAATTTGTCTCCACGCGTCATAATTTGGAATAACGGTGCGGTTCCACTTTCCGGCATGCCATGGCCACTGCCCGGAATAAACGAAATCGGCATTATGAATGAAGAAAGGTTATATGATTTTATCATTGCAAAAAAAGCTGGCTATTTTATTCCCCATGTTTCCGGTTACAGCAAGGTATATTATCTAGATGAAGATACTCAAGGTCTACGGAACGATATCAGGAGGAGACATGAAGAGTCATCTATCGACAGGTAAATTCATATCATATTTCAAATATTTATAGCAAATTACAGGTTTGTTTATGCCAATTTAATGGAGCATGACATGCAAAAAAGATATATAATTTTTATAGCCATAATAATTTTATTTACGGGATGTACGGCTATTCGTTCATCTAAACCCAAAGTGTTGGATGAAGGCATAATCAATGCCAACTGGACCGCGTTTCAGTTCGGACCATGGTTGTTTGAACAAAAAACTCCAATCTATGGTCTGGGAACGGGTATTTATGGTGCCGCCCAAAATTCTTGTGGTGTATTTATCTCCTCATGGGGATATACTTTTAAAGGTGAAAATAATGGATTTAACTGTGGGATTATGACGGATGTTGCCCCTGAGGCGATATTCAACGGAGTAAGTTGTGATTTTATTTATTGGACAAACCCGTTTATTCGTCGAGATGGCATAAACAATGGATTGGCAATAAATGTAGTGTCCAGTGGTCGGCATGTAAATGGTATTATGTTAGGATTGCATTGCGTCATGTCTAACATTTCCGGTGTGTGTATTGCTGCGCAAACCGATGGTGATATATCTGGTTTGCAGCTGGGGGTGCTGTCTTTTGGAACAGTACATGGAATGCAATGTGGTGTGATAACAAGTAATCGCAGACGTGATTTTATTAGAAGTTCTCCCACATGTCTTGCGCTTGGATGGCTTAATTTATCAAATGTACAAGGAATTCAAGTGGGGCTTATCAATGATCATTGGGATCATGAGGCATCATTGCAAATTGGTTTATTAAATCACAATGAGGCTGGTTTTTTACCATGGATGCCACTTATTAATTGGAGTTGCTCGCGAGATAACAGTTCACAAGTAGAACAGTTCACAAGTAGAACAGTAATTGAAACGATTATCATTATAGCGGTAAATACTAATAATCAAGTTTGGCAAACATAGAGAGAACAAATGAAACACAGATTTACGATGGCGGAGCTGTTTGTGGTGACGGGGTGCCTGGCGGTGCTGGCGAGTCTGACCGCGCCGGCCACCGCGCGGGCGCGGGAGATCGCGGTGGGCGCAGAATCCTGATAAACACGGCAGGCAATGGGATATTACAGGAATAATCGGAAAGTTGAGAGCGGCAACGCGGCCGCCGGGGGGCGCGCGTTCCCGTTTTATGACGGGAACGGCAACATCTGCGGCTACACCAACGCGTCCGGCATTGTTCAGACTTGCTACCTCTATGACGGGTTCCTGAACGTGACGCAGACCGGCACCACCAGCTATCGCTATCAGGCCAGCACCAAGAGCTGGAATCCCGCGCTCGGGCTGCTAGAATACCAGTTCCGCGCCTATGCTCCGGAATTGGGTAGGTGGATTCAGGAGTACCCGATAGAAGAAAAGGGAGGAAAGAACCTGTATTGTTTTGTAAAAAATAATGCAGTTAGCATATGGGACCTATTGGGATGGAAGATAGTATCTTCATGCCCCATTGATGAATATATTGAGTTTATGGGGGTTACAGGATTTGACCGCGCAATATCTTCTCAGAAATATACATATAGCGGTAATCCTAAATATGATAAAAGCGATTTAGCGGCGGAAATTATAGGTCGAATGATAGAAGCGAAGGAAGAATTCCAGTTAGATGATTGTATTGAAAAAGATGGGAAAATTGAAAAATCAACGGCAAAATCAATAGAAGCGCTTTCGGGACATATAGACGCGCGTAAGAGAATTATTGCAAATACCCATTCTTTCCAAGAGTACGGGTTTCCAGTGGGAATTCAAAAATCTTTCAGCTGACAAGACCGCAGAATTGGCTATCGACAATGTGGTCTTTGAATTTGCTCACGCAGACGGGGATTAGATCACAACATGGCCGCCGCCGTTTCGCATCTGCTCTTACGCCGCATGCCGGACCAGGTAACCCAAGATATTCGGGCAGGTTGCCGCCGAGCCGTTTTCCGGCTGTTTGACATTTCTTGCGGGTGTGGTATGTTTATGCAATGATTTCCGCATTCACAATTCTTCTGGCCGGCAGCGCATTTGCGGCGGTATGGTTCCGCCGGCGTTTGGAATATACGCTTGCGCCGTGGTGCGCGTTCGGTATTCTGCTTTTGTTTGTATTTGCCTGTTTTCGGCATGTCGGTGTCGGTCTGGACGTCTGGGCGGGGCTTTCGGGTTTGCTGTGGCTTGGCGCACTGGTCGGCGGCTTTCTGCGGCGGAACCGCGGCAACTGGAGGTTTTTCTTCACTCCCGGTTTGGTGTTTTTCCTGTTCTGCGGCGTTGCCGCATACATTTTGTTGCGCGGTAGATGTTTTCAGTGGTGGGACGAATATTCCCACTGGGGGCTTGCCGCCCGGACCCTGTTCGAAACCGGTCTGATGCCTTGTTTTTCTCCCGCCGACTTTCTGTTTCCGGACTATCCGGCCGGTGGCGCCTTGTTTCAGTACCTGTTTTTGAAGACCGTTTCTCCGGCGGCATTTCGGGAGTGGCTCGCCATATATGCAACCGTGATGCTGATTGCGGCCGGGTGTGCCGCGGCGCTTTGCCGGGTGGGATGGCGTTCGAAATTGTTGGTACCTGCACTGTTGTCCGCGTTTTTGCTGCCTCAGGTCTTTTCAGTCAATTTATACAGTATTCATGCCGACGGCGCAATGGGGGCGCTGTTCGGCTGTGCTTTGGCGATGTCGTTGTTGCGCCACCGCCCGGATGTGCCGATGCTGATGTTCTGGGCGTTGCCGGTGCTGGCGCTGCCGCTGTTCAAACCGGCCGGAATGTTCTATGCCGCAGCGGCAATGATACTGGAATTTGCCTTGATTCTAGGATGTCGTCGTCGTCGCGTTGCCGGAATTGTCGCATGGAGCGTCATTCTTTTGCTGCTGGTTGCGATCAAGCTATGGCTGGGGGCGCTGGTCGCCGGACTGCCGGAGGGGGTGGCCGCCTCGCGTTTTTCATGGGATGCGCTTGTCGGTATAGGGGGGGACCCGCGCAGGTTGGAGATATTATGGCGTGTCTTTTCGGCTGCGACGTTCAAGCCGCCGCTGGAAGGCTCGCTGCTGCCGGTGGTCTGGTGGGCGGGGCTTTTGACGTTTTTGTTCATATGGGCGCGCCGCAAGGCGATGGCGGTGATGGCACCGCTGTTGCTGACCTTCCTGCTTGGAACGCTGCTTTATCTTTACTGGTTTGTATTTTCGTATTATGAGGCGATTCATCTGTCTTCCTTCGATCGGTATTTCTGGACGACGTTGCTGGGGCTGGGCATTGCGGCGGTGGCGTCGGTCGCCGCGCGCCGGAGTGTCCGCGCGATGTGGCTGTCGGCGCTTATTCTCGCGGTCACTGGAGGGTTTTGCCTTGGATATTCGGCGCACAATTTCTGGAACTGGCAGCAGCCGGTGGAGCGGTTCCGGGGGGCGACCACCTTTGCCAACTCCCAGCTGGCGCGGATGCTTGAGCCGGGAGAAAGTTTCACAATCATCGATCAGGGCAGCAAGGGGCAGGCCAGAATCGGGATGCGTTATTTTTGGGGCGGCCGCTATGTGTTGGACCTGTGGTATTACCTTGCCCCGCCAGGGCTTGGCGGGGATGATTTTGTGTGCGGCGTAAAGCCGGAGATATGGTACGATATGCTCAGGGAAGCAAATGTCGGTTGTATTTACGTGATGAATGCCGATGCGCTTTTTGCGGACGCTTATGGCGCGGTGTTCGACGGCCCGGTCAGACGCGGGCGCTTATACCGGCGCGGCCGGGACGGACGCTACCATCCGTTGCCGATCGTTGCGTTTGTGGACGATTTCGAGCAGAACCACACTTTGCTGTTCTGGGTGAGGGCGCGGCGCACCTCGGCTTTTTCCGGCAGCTGGGGCGGGCGTTTTCCGGCCGGTAAGACGGTTCAGTTCACCGACGTGTCCAACCTGCCTCGCGAACCGCTGGCCGGGCTGACCTTGATGGCGCGTGGAAATGGGACATTCACGGTGTCCGACGCCGCAGGGCGTGTTCTCGGCTGCGAAAATCTTACTCCGGAATGGCGAAAACTGGAGTTTAACCCCGGTGTCACCATTCCGGACGATCTGCGTTTCACAGCTTCCGAAGGCTGCGATGCCGACGACCTCACACTTGAGTTCAAATAGTGTATTCGAACAGCGCGAAACTTCCGGCCGAAGGCAGATTGACCTTGATGCCGGTACCGTCCGGCTCGGCAAAACCTTCCCCGCCGACGGTCGTAAGCGCGGGAACCGTTTCGCCCAGCTCGATTTTCGCCTCCGGTTCGCTGCACCCGTATTCGCGATAAACCGCGATCATTCCACCTCCGGCGCGGCGCGACCAGAATCCGGTTACGGCGCGGCCATCGGGCTCGGGGCCGACCGGAAGGATGTCTCCGGCAAATATTTTATCGCGGTGGCGTTGGTGCAACTCTATGACGGCGCGAAGTTCGGCGCATTCCGATTCTTCCACCAGCGACGGCGCAAACCACAGCAGCGGGTTGGCGAACAGTGCAACCGCGCCCCAGTAGCTCCAGCTGTAAACATCCGGCATAACATGATAGCTCGGGTTGACGGCGGCGCGGGCATGATTGGTCTGCGACCGGCACGGAATTTCAATCTGCAGATACTGGGCGCGGGTGTATTTTGCCAGCCGCCACAGCGAGCGCAGCGTCTTTTCCGGATGATAGCCGATGCCCCAGCCCAGAGACACATAGCGGTTTTCCAGAAACAGATTGCCGTATTCGAGGAAAAAGAAATAACCGCCGCGCTGACCGTTGGTCACATCGAGGTTGAACATCACCTTGCCGTCCGAGGCGTCGCGGATGGCGCGGAACGCGGCCTCGATGTTGCGCTCGGCCTCATAGGAGCGCAATGCCATGGAATCCACCTTGAAGAAGCGGAATCCGTATTCACGGTGATAGCGCAGTACCATTTCAACGAAGTCGCGCCAATCGCGGTATTCGACATTGAACGAGGGCGCCGTCCACAGCGCCAGTTCGATGCCGTGTTGCTCCGCAACCTGTTTCATCGGGTGCATGGTGCCGTTCAATGTGGTGGTGGAAATATCCCAGAAATCTTTGGCGATGAAATGGTTCATCGCAATGAGCCGCCACAGCGAACCGCCCTGCTGCCAGCTGTCGTCGATCTGATAGCATTCGGCGGAAAATTTGTCGGCTGATGCGGCGATCTCGTCGCACAGGAATTGTTCGCCGGTACGGTTCGGGAAGTCGCCGCACCCCCACGGATTTACCATCACCACATGATCCGATGGTCGTTCCGGATAACGACGGCGGAGATAGGAGAACACCGCGGTTCGCCGTTCGAACTCCGAACCGAACGTCATAACTGTGTGGCGGTAGCTGCGAAATTCCACACCGGGGCGAATTTCGCCCGGCGCGAATCCCCAGCAACATGACCAGACCCGGTTGGCCGGGCCGAAATTGAAATCGAACTTTTCCATGTCGCGCCGCTCCGCCGAGGGGGGAGCCTCCTGCAGAATAACGGCGCCGGCGCCGTTGGCGCCGGTGATATAGAGGAGGTTTCCGCAGGCACCGTCTCCGCCCGGGCGGCGTTCGAACACCTGAACGTCGCTGTCGTCGGTACGTCCGAGGAATTCCACCGCGAAACGGTTGGAGAGTTCGGGCACGAAACTGATCGCGTCCACCGCGCTGAAAATATGCTTGTTGCAGGAGGCGCGGTTTTCGTCGCAGCGCAATCTGGTGCGGTAGGTCCAGTACACGTTCGGCATAACAGCGGCGGTGATGAAGTTCTGAACCGAGATCGCGGCGGTGGCGGGATGTATGCGGATCTCGCGGCGATAGGTTATGCCTTCCTGCGGTTCTTCCATGGTCAAAGTCACAACCACATGTTCGGCTTCATAGACGGAATCTGGTTCAATCTTGGCGTCTATGTTCATGAGTTTATAGTGGGCGTCATTGGTTCCCGGCAGGTTGTAACCCATGCAGAAAAAGTCGATTTCGTCGGACGGCGTGGCCAGTTCGCGGCAGGTGGCCAGATCGGTAAGCTCAACAGTGGAAGGATAGCCTTTGGATATATCCATTTTGCGTCGTATCAACGAATTGCCGACACAGAGAAAATGCTCGTCCCACTCCGCTGTCACGTCGAGATGGCTGAAACGGTGCATCGAAATGTCCTTTCGGTTTTAGGTTCCTGTAACTTTACATGTCCAAACCTTTTTTTCAAGTTGAAATGCTTTGTTGGCGTGCTATTTTATAGCATCATGAAAATATCCCAACAACTTTCAGATGCGGATCACCGCTACATCTTCCGGCAGAATCTTCGGCGTCATTATCCGTGGCTTTCCCATGCGGTGCTTACGATTGCGATTCTGCTCGCCGCCTGGGTCACGGCCCGGCGCTATGGGTTCAATTCTCCTCAGACCGGGATCGTGGTGCTGATCGCAGTCGCCTATGCGTTTTTTTCGATGTATTTATATCCATGGTCGCTGGAATGGCTGACGTTGCGGCGTATCCGCAAATCGGCCCAGTACGGCAAGCGCATCGATTATGTGGTTGACGAGCATGGCCTCGGCTGCGTGCTGAATGGCTGCGCCTACGAGTATTTGTGGAACAAGCTGACCGGCGCGGTGGTTACGCCGCACGCTCTGTTTCTGGAATTCCGCCGCACCGGGCTTTGCCTGTTCCGTGATTCGTTTTCCTCTCCTGCCGATTTCGATGCGATGGTGGCACAGGTGCGTTCTCGCGTACCGGTGGCGGAATTGCGGGGAGGGCGGCGGTGAAAGAAATCTTTTTCGTTCAAACGCTTTCTCCGGAGGAACTGCGGCGCGAGGTGGAGACCTGGTATGATGTGTTCGCCGGGCGGAAATTCTACGTCTGGCTCGGGCTGGCCGCCATTATCGGCGGCGTCCTATACAATTTGTGGCGCGGCGGCGGTACCAAGCCGATGCTGGTGTTATGCCTTGTCGCCCTGCTTTTCTTCGTGTATATGTTTTTTCTGCACAAGCGGCTTGCGGTAGGGCCGGTGTTCAACGCTCTGAAAGCGTCGCCGGGAGTCAGCGGTGAAGTGCGCGCGGCCATTTCTCCCGCCGGAACGGTGACCAGGGAGGCTGCCGGCAAGATTTCGCAGTTTCCGCTGTCTTCCTTTGCGCTTGCCGCCGAGGTGGATCACGGTGTAATGCTGTTCGTATCCAAGAGCGGCTGGATTTCACTTAAGAAGTCGGCTTTTCCATCGGAAGACGATTACCGCCGTTTTCTGCACAACATCGAGCTGAACCGGATCAGGCTGGAGGATCGCCGGCGTGAGAAGGCGTGAGGAAATAGTTTCCGATCTGCGCGGGCTTGGGCTTGCCGCCGGTGACGCGGTGTGCGTTCACAGTTCGCTCAAAAGTCTGGGACCGCTTGAAAACGGCCCGGATACGGTGGTGGAAGCTCTTTTCGACGTGCTTGGCGGGGATGGAACACTGATGTTTCCGGCATTCTCTTTCGGCCTGCTGCACGAAGATGCGCCGCTTTGGGTCTATGAGGACACTCCGTCCTGCGTCGGCTATTTGAGCGAATATTTCCGTACAAGATATGCCGCGATGCGCAGCATACATGTATCGCATTCCTATTCGGCGGCCGGGCGGCGGGCTGAGGAGTTTCTCACTCATCCGCTGGATATCACCCCCTGTGGGGCGGATTCTCCTCTGGCAAAACTCATGCGGGCCGGCGGCAAGGTGCTTCAGCTCGGCTGCGGCTACAACACGCTGACGGCGGTGCATGTTTTCGAAGAGGCGCAGGCGGTGCCTTATGTGCGGTTCCATGATATACCGGGAGCGCGTTACAGCAAGGATGGCGTGGTTCGGCCGCTGCCGTCCAAGGTGGTATATGCGTTCGGCTATGATTTCGAGCGTTTGGCGGAGCCGTTCCGAAGATGCCCGGCCGCGGTCGACGGGATGGTGGGCGACGCGCCGTCGAGACTGCTCGACGGAACTATGATGGAGGCCTGCGTAACGGCGATACTGAAGGAAAACCCGCTTTTTCTGGCCAAATGAAATTCTTTATGCGTCGATCGCCGCGCGCCATCTTGCCAGCTTTTCGGCAAATGAATAACGTGCGGCTGCCGGACTGGTTGACGGCAGCACCTCCACCGGAATCCCGATTTCTGGGAAGAATTTCCCGAGATAACGGCCGGATGCGGAACCATTGCAGATAATCTTGCGCACTGCTGGCAGGGCTGCGACCAGCCCGGCGATATCGTTGGGTTTCGGATTGCGGATCGAACCGTCGAGGCTGCCCGGGCGCTCGCAGCATTCCAGCACGTCCCAAAGCGCCACCCGGCCTTCGCGCAGTTTTTCCAGTTTGACGGGATAGGGCAGCAGCGGATCGAATCCGAATAATGTTCCCATTATGCGCCAGAAAGCGTTGTGTCTGAACGCATAGTATTGTTGTTGGCGCAGGGATTCCTCCCCGGGCATCGACCCGAGGATCAGTATGTTTGCGCGTGCGTCGCAGCTGGGAGGGAAAGAGGCGCAAAATTCCATGATTGAGAATATAATTCCGCTTTCCGGAATTGCAAACCGCCTGCGCGAATGTTATATTAATAGCTTATTCGAGGATTATTGCGGACTATGGAAAGCAACTGCGGCGGATACACCGGCTTCTGGGTGCGGGATCCGTCATTTTATAAGACCCTGATCGTTCTGGCGCTGCCGATCATTTTGCAGAACGCGCTTACCTATGGCGTGGCGTTGGCGGACAACCTGATGGTCGGTCGGCTTGGAGAGAATGCCATCTCCGGGCTTTCGATGGCCATTCTGCCGTTTACCGTGCTTCAGATCATGTTGTTCGGCGTGGAAAGCACGGTGCTGATCCTTTCCGCCCAATACTGGGGGCGCCACGACTGCGAACGCATCAAGGACGTGGTCAGCATCGCCATGCGCCTGTCGCTGGTGGGCAGCGTGGCGGCGGCGCTGGCGGCAATAGCTTTTCCTGAGCTTATGTTGTCAGCCCTTACCACCGACCACGGTGTGGCGGCCGAAGGCGCCGTCTATCTGCGTGCGGTTGCCATGTCCTATCCGCTGTTTTGCATCTCGCAGATACTGGTGATATCCATGCGGTCCGTTGAGATCGTCAAGGTCGGTCTGGCCAACTCGATTACCGCTTTCTGCGTCAATATATTCCTGAACTGGGTATTGATTTTCGGCAACCTCGGCGCTCCGGCGCTGGGAGTGGTCGGAGCCGCCTACGCCACCTGCATTTCTCGCTTGGCGGAGCTGGGGGTGGTGCTGTTTTTTGTGCTGAAGGTGGATACCAGCCTGAAATTGCGGTTGCGCGACTTTTCGCGCTGGAACCGTTCGATTTTCGACGATTTGGTGAGATACGGCACTCCGCTGATGCTGGGGCAGATCGTATGGTCGATCAACAACATCGGCCAGAATTCGATCATCGGACGGCTTCCCGCCTCGGCGATTGCGGCGGCCAGCATCTCCGGCATGTTCGACCGGCTTTTGTGGATGTCCACCTGGGGTGTGGCGGCGGCCACCGGCATCATGGTTGGCAAGGCGATCGGATCCGGCGAGTTTGAGAAAGTGAAACAGTACGCCAGAACCATGCAGGCGGTGTTTTTGGGTATCGGCCTGCTGAGCGGGCTGATTGTTTTTTCCGGGCGCGGGGTGTTTCTTTCATTCTATCCCAACCTGACGATGGAAACGCGTGAGGTTACAAACCAGTTCATGCTGGTGCTTTCCATAGTGGTGATCGGACGATGCTATCAGGCTCCGTCGCTGTTCGGGCTGGTCAAGGCAGGCGGAGATACCGCGTTCGTGTTCAAGAACGACACGTTCTGGGTGTTCTGCTGGGTGCTGCCGGCTTCGCTGCTGGCGCTTCAACTCGGCGCTCCGGCGTGGTCGGTATTTCTGCTGCTGCTTTCCGATCAGATTACCAAGTGCTTTGTAGCGCTGTGGAAGATAAACAGTTTCAACTGGATGCGCAATCTGACCCGTGATTGACCCCGTCCGGCCGCGGTCGCTTCAGCCACCGCATTGCGGTATAACCTTTCAGCGGAGCGAATCCGCATTTCCGGTAAAGGTCTTCCGCCCCCGGCACGCTGACCAGTCCGATCCAGTCCACGCCTTCGGCGCTTACCTGCTCCACCAGCCGCGAAACCAGCCCGGAAGCCACTCCGCGGCGGCGGAACTCTTTTCTCACCGCCACATCCTGGATGAAACAGTCGCTGGCATGGTCGCATATTGCCCGCGCCATGCCGGCGAGCCTGTCGCCTTCCACCGCCACCAGCCAGTGACAGGTGTTGAAGGTCTTGGCGATAAATCCCTCGGCGCCGTCGCGTTCCGCAAAACCGGCCTCCGAATAGAGGTCGGCCATTTGCGGTATGTCAGAAACGACGGGCTGTCGGTATTCCATCATATTACTTGATCATAACGTAGTAGCGAAGTACGATATAGGCGGTGGCCGCCACCATGGTGCCGAAAGTCACCGGCAGGCCGTAGACCATGAATTTCCGGAATGAAACATCCACCCCCGCCTTGCCGGCTATACCGGCGGTGACAAGGTTGGCCGCCGCACCCACCAGAGTGCCGTTTCCTCCCAGGCATACCGCCAGCGCCAGTCCCCACCAGGCCAGCTGCTGGAGTTCCGGGCTTCCGGCAAATGCCGGGTTGCCGCGCAGATATACCGAGATTACCGCCACCATCGCGGCGGTATAGGAAACGTTGTTGGTGATTGCCGCCGCCAGCGCGCTTATCCACATCAGAGCCAGGATGAACACCAGCGGATGCCATGAGTAAGTGCCTTGGAGCAGCACTCCGACGCGGTCCATGAGTCCGCCGTATTCGGCGCCGCGAACCAGTATGAACAGTCCGAGGAAGAAGAACAGGGTGCTCCATTCGATCTTTTCAAGGGAATGGTCCACGTTGACCCGGCAGATCAGCAGCGCCAGCGCCGCGCCGGCCATCGCCACCACGCAGGGCTGGATGCCGATCAGGCTGTGCAGCAGGAATCCGACAATAGTCAGCGAAATGACGAAAACGCCGCGCTTCATATTGTAGGGATCGGTGATCGCGGCCCTTTCATCAAGTTCCATGATGCGGGCGCGCTGTTCGACCGTGACATGCATCTTCTTGCCGTACCAGAATTTGAGGATCACGCAATAGATGATCATGAATATCACGATCACCCATCCGAGGTTCAGCAGGAACGACATGAAGCCGAGGTTGGCCACGCTGCCGATGATCAGGTTCGGCGGATCGCCGATCAAAGTGGCGGTACCGCCGATGTTCGAGGCCATGGTCTCGGCCATCAGGAACGGCAGGGAGTTCAGCTTCATCTCCGAGGCGACGATCATGGTGACCGGCGCAATCAGCAGAACCGTGGTCACGTTGTCAAGGAATGCCGACAACGCGGCGGTGGCCGCCACCAGCAGTATCATGGTGCGTATGGGCGAACCCTTCGCCACTTTTGCGCATTTGATCGCAACGTACTGGAAAACGCCGGTGCCGCTCAGGATATTGACCAGCAGCATCATGCCGGCCAAGGTGAAGATCACGTCGAAGTTCACATAGCGGGCATAGACGTCCAGCGGAGCGTTGTGACTGGTTATGAAGGTGAATTCCTCCGTCAGCCAGGATGGGTGGTCGGCGAAAAACAGCCCCGTGTTGTGCGGCCCGGGCAGCACGAACAGAAGCATGAGACTGGAACCTACCAGCGCCGCGGTGGTCTTGTGCACCTTTTCCGAGGCGATTAAAACATAAGTTCCGATGAATACGATGGTGGCGAACCAGAAACCAAATTCAGTCATGCTGCGCGCTCCTCAACCGCGTAAGACTTTGTGTACAATGTTGTTGATGGCAACCACCCCGAGCAGGTGGTTTTCGGAGTCGACCACGAACCCGGCATAGGCCTCCCGGCGAACCAGTCTTATGGTGAACTGGATCAGCGGGGTATCGGGAGCGAGGATCATCTTGGCCGGCTGCACGTAATCGCGAACCGAATATTTGTTTTCAGACTTGAAGATATTGTCGAACACTTCGAAGCTGTTGAGAAAGTTGAGGTTGTCCAGCATCAGCAGATAGTCCGGTATGAAACTGCGGATGATGTCGGCCGCATCCACCAGACCGAGGAAATGATTGTCGGCATCCACCACCGGCAGCACCTCCCGGCGCTCGCGGTAGAACGTATCCAGCGCTTCGGCCAGACTCTGGTCGGCGCGGATGGTTGGATATTCGAGCATAAGGTCTTCGGCGGTCAGCGTGCGGTTGATGGTCACGCAATCATTCGATATCATGTCCACCAGCTGCTGACCGTCGTTGCAGGCCGTGAGCGCGTCGAGTTTGCCCGGCTGGGTCAGGTAGCGCGCGAACGCCGCCAACGCCTTGAGATAAGAGTTGGAGGTGCTTTCGCTGATGAGAGACATGACCACCAGCTTGGTCGGCTCGGTGTCGTCATCTTTGAGCATCACCGGTTCTGCCGGCACGCCGATGACGATATAGAGATCGTGAAGCTGTTCGAGCCGCACGTGCGGCAGTGCGATGCCGCAGTACGGCATTTTCAAGAAATTTTCCCGTTCGATCAGCTGGGCAAGGATGTCCTTGGTATCCAGATGTTCCCGATGCATTTGCGTACGCGCCATATCGAGCATGCCGCCGTAAATTTCTTCGCGGGTGGAGCCGGAGAGCCGGCAGAACACCAGATGCGGATTCAGAAGCGAAGCAAGTTTCATGGTAAACTCCTTTTCGGGTTGTCACATGCGAGCGGTCACCGCTTCGGCGAAGGCCGAGCAGGAAAGTTCGGTGGCGGAATCCCCCATCAATCTGGCGAAGTCGTAAGTGACCTGCTTGTCGCGTATCGCGCGTTCGATGCCGCGCGTGACCAGCTTGGCCGCTTCGCCGTAACCGATGTAGTCAAGCAGCATGGCGCCGGAGAGTGCCAGCGAGCTCGGGTTTACCTTGTCCAGTCCGGCATACTTGGGGGCGGTGCCGTGAGTCGCCTCGAACACCGCGTGCCCGGTCTGATAGTTGATGTTCGCACCCGGCGCGATGCCGATACCGCCGACGCAGGCGGCAAGCGCATCGGAAACATAGTCGCCATTGAGGTTAAGGGTGGCGATCACGTCATATTCGGCCGGTCGGGTCAGTATCTGCTGCAGAAACGCATCGCAGATGCAGTCCTTGACCAGCATTTTACCTTCGGGAGCCACGCCGTCGCAATCAGGAGCGGGAATCGCCACATCCGCATATTCGCGGCGGATAAGGTCGTATCCCCAGTTTTTAAAGGCGCCCTCGGTGTACTTCATGATGTTGCCCTTGTGAACCAGCGTCACGTTACGGCGGTTGTTGGCGATAGCGTAATCCATCGCGGCGCGCACCAGCCGTTCGGTGCCTTCGCGGCTTACCGGTTTGATGCCGATGCCGCTGGTTTCCGGGAAGCGGATTTTGGTGACTTTCATCTCGTTGCGGAGGAAGTCGATCACTTTCTTGGCCTCGGGGGATTCGGCGGCCCATTCGATGCCGGCGTAGATGTCCTCGGAATTTTCGCGGAAAATCACCATATCGGTCTTTTCCGGTTCCTTGACCGGGGAGGGGACGCCGTCGAAGTAACGCACCGGGCGCAGGCAGACATAGAGGTCGAGATTTTGGCGCAGCGCCACATTAAGCGAGCGGATGCCGCCACCGACCGGAGTGGTCAGCGGCCCTTTGATAGCCACCAGATATTCGGAGATCGCGTCGACCGTTTCCTCCGGCAACCAAGTGTTCGGGCCGTAAACAGCGTTGGCCTTTTCGCCGGCGTAAAGCTCCATCCAGGAGATGGCGCGCTTGCCGCCGTATGCTTTTTCAACCGCGGCGTTCCACATGCGCATGGCGGCGCGAGTGATGTCGGGGCCGATCCCGTCGCCTTCGATAAAACCGACGATCGGGTTATCGGATACCTTAATCTTGCCGTCTTTTCCGAGCTGCAGTTTTTCACCGCCCGGAACCGTAATCTTCTTGTAGTCGCTCATTGGAAACGCCCCGTTGAGTTAGAATTAGTGTTATAATTAATATACTTCCCCAAAGCGGTTTTGGCAAGCGCAAAAAAAAAAGCCGCCCGAAGGCGGCCGGGAAAAAATACGTTTACTTGGCAGCCGGAGCAGCCGGAGCGGCTTCAGCTTTTACTTCGGCCGGAGCAGCCGGAGCAGCCGGGGCAGCCGGAGCGGGCGCGGCCTTGGCCGCGGCGGGAGCCTCTGGAGTCTCCGGCGCGGGGACAACTATGTTGTTAACCACGCTCTTGGCGACTTCTTTCTCAATATATTCCTGAATGTAAGTCTGCTTCAGGAAGTTGGAAATCTGGGTGGAAACTTCATCCATCGGAATGAATTCCGGCACTTCGGCGCGGCGGATGATGTGATATCCGAACTGGGTTTTGACCGGATGGTCGACCATTTCACCGGGTTTTACCGACTGCACGGCGGCGGAAAATTCCGGCACCATGTTTTCCGGTTCGAAGAAACCGAGATCGCCGCCGCGGGCTTTGCTCGGGCAGTCGCTCATCTCACCGGCAGCCTTGGCGAAATCCTCGCCGGCCTTGATTTTTGCCAGCGCGGCGGTGGCCTTGTCGAGCGCGGCCTTCTGCTGTTCTTCGGTGGCTTTTTCGTCAACCGCGAACAGAATGTGGGATGCGCGGAGGGTGTTTTCCGGCAGCTTGAATTCGGTATTCTTCTTTTCGGCGTAGAACTTTTCGATCGCGGCCTTGTCACCGATATGGTTGTCGGCAATGAGCTTGTCGAAGTAGATGTTCATCGCCACACCCTTGAGGGTGTCGCCCTGCTTGACCATTTCGGCGATGTAGCCGTCAAGGGTCTGGCCGGCGTTTTTGAATCTTTCGAGCAGAGCGTTGCGGTTGGCCTCCGGCATCTCATTGAACTTCGCTTTGAAATAAGAGGTGGCTGTGGCTTCGTCCACCGGAGGTACCATGCCGGTGATAAGCTGCTGAGTCATCATTTCCTGAGCAAAGCTGTGCAGGATCTGCGGCATTTTGTCGGCCGGGGCCTGTGCGAAATACCACTGAGCCTGCGGGTCGCTCTTGATGGCCTCAAGGAGTTCGGCGCGAGTATAGGGCTTTCCGGTCACGGTACCGACGGTTTCCGGTAGCATCGCCTCGATTTTTGCATAATCGACCTTGGGCTGCTGCTGCTGTTGCTGGGTGAGCGCCTGAAGCATTTCCGGCGTGATTGTAATGGCTTGGGGTTTGTCCTGGGCCATTACGGAGGTTGCGGCGCAAGCCGCCATCAGCATTGCAATTTTCTTCATAATCGTCACACTTTCTTTCTGTTTTATTATCCGGGACACGCAAACCAGACTTTTCAAAAAGACGGTTCAGGTATCTCGGGCACTTCAAAATTCAGTTTGAATTTGCTCATTTCATGCAGCGTGCTGCGGGCATCGCCGGCGCGTTCCTTTTCGAGTTGCAGCCGTAACTGGAAACGCTGTCCGCGCAAACGAGGATCCGGCAGCGGCAGCTTATGGACGATAACAGTGGTGCCGTTGATGTCGACCGGAGCGGAACTCTCATTGTCCTTGAGTTTGTCCAGCGTCATTATCAATTTTGTGTCCAAGTCCATCCGCAGATGCAGCGTCTCGGTTTTCTCTGATTCCTTTGTTTTGTCTTTCATTATGGTCCCGTCCGGTGTCAGCAGTTCGAAATTGACGTATTCCTGGTCGCTGTACCGGTACTCGTCGATATGTTCCTGAAAGTATTTTTCCAGATCCTCGTCGGTAACGACGTGGCGGGCGGCGAGGGTGTCCATGAAATCCGCTTCCGCCGCCTGTTTCTGGATCGCCGGATCGGACGAAAGCTTGTCCAGATACTCCTTGCGGGTCATTTTCTCACTGCGAAGCAGGGATGCCTGTTCATCCTCCGGCAGACTGTCCAGCTGTTTCTCCAAGTATTTGCGGGCTCTTTCCGGCGTAGGTAGAAAGCCTTTGCGTTCGGCGCCGATTTCGCGCTCGCGCAGTTCGACAAACGCCCGTGCGAACGCGGCGCGTTGTTCATCTAGATAAGGCTCCGGCAGCCATTCAGGCACGCCTTCACCGTTGCGGTAATATTCGAACATTGCGGCCTTTGTTATCGGAATATCGAACACGGTGCCGAGGGTGTCGGGATAACTTGCGAATACCTTTTCCAGCGATTTTGCCGAAGCGTCGCCGGCCAGACACAATATTGATATGGCACAAAGCGCAGCGGTGAACCATGTTTTCATACACTCATTCCTCTCTGTATCTCAGTTCTAACATAACGCCTGAAAGAGCTAAATCAAGCTTGATTTTCGGTTTTTAATGAAATATTGGTCTGGAAATGCGTTTAAATAGGGTGTATATTTACCGCAAAATACGCTTAAAAACCTATCCAGGAGAAAAAAATATGAAAAAGCTTTCCGCTACTATCGGTTTCGCCGCGGCGCTGGTGGGCCTCACCGGTTGCAGTCTTTTCGAATGTACGCCCGCTCCCACCGAACCCCAGCAGACCACCCAACCGGCTGCCGACACGGTGGTGACCGTGATGCCGCTGCCGGTCGGGCTGACCCAGGACAAGCTCGGTCCGGCCGTGGTGAAAATGTTCCAGTTTCCGGAAGATACCAAGATGGCCAGCAAGCAGTATGAATTGTCCGGCGGCGTGGAGTGGGATGTTCAGCCGTCCGGTGAATGGCAGGTTGTTTATGTGGTTTCCGGCGACGGATATGCCCGGAGTCTTAACTATGAAATGCCGCTTGCCATCGGAAACGCTATGCTGATCCCCGCGGGTAAAACGGTCAAGGTGCTGAACGTCACCGTCGATCCGTTGGTGATTGCGCTTGCCGTACCGTCCGGCGAGGTGCTTCCCGACACCCTGATACAGATGCCGCATGAGCTTTCAGAAACCAGCAACTACAACGGTATGACCACTGTCGACCGGAAAGATGTGATCGACGCGCGCGGCTTCGACGACCTCAATCTGCCCAAGCAGGTGAACAACTCCCCGTGGACCAGTCAGCCTCAAAGCGAGACTCTCACCGAGGTGACCGACCCCAATCCCGCGGCGGAGTCCAAGGATTCCGGTCAGTCGGCAAGCGTGGCCGAAGCCCAGACGCTTACTCCGGCGGAAGCCGCAGTGGTGGCGAAGGATGTGAAAGAAAGCGAAACCGCCGCCGAAAGCGAACAGATCGCGCAGGAACCGTAGCCAGATGAGCACGGTGCTGGTTGACGCTTACTCGCAGATATTCCGCGGGTTCTATGCGATACGCGAACTCACGGACTCGCATGGCGAGCCGACCAACGCCGTGTTTGCTTTTGCCAAACTGCTTTTGCTGCTGGATCGGAATTATCCGTCCGCGCATGGTGCGATGGCTTTCGATTGCGGGAAGGTGGCTTTCCGGGTAGAGCTGGCGCCTGATTACAAGGCCAACCGGCCGCCGACTCCCGAGTTGCTGCTGCGTCAGCTGCCGCGAATCCGCGATTTTGCGGAGGCGTTCGGCTGGCCGCTGGTTTCCGCCGAGAATTTTGAGGCCGACGATCTGATCGCCGGCGCCGCCGGGCTTTTCGCGGGCGAAGATGTCAGAATCGTGACCTCGGATAAGGACCTCGCGCAGCTGGTGGATTCCCGGGTCAGGCTCCTGCATCCGGCGAAACCGTCCGGCTTCAAAATATGGGGAGAGGCGGAGGTAACCGACAATTTCGGAGTGACTCCAGTGCAGATAGTCGACTATCTCTCGCTGCTGGGCGACGCTTCCGACAATATTCCGGGCGTGCGTTCGGTCGGCGGTAAGACCGCCGAGAAAATCCTCGGCGAAGTCGGCAGCCTCGAGGCGTTTTTTGCCGATCCGGCGAAGGTCGGATCCGAAAAATTGCGTACGCTGTTGTTGGAAAACCGCGAGTTGATCGAGAAGAACCGTAAACTTATCGCGTTGCGCAGTACTCTGCCGCCTGAACTGGCGGAGGTAGCAAAATGGTCTCGCCGGACTCCGGACTGGAATAAAGTCAGGATGCTGTGCGAACAAAGCGAACTGAAAAGCATCATTCGGGAGCTGCCGGAGCCGGAGGAAAAGACCACTCCCGACCTGTTCGGGTTTTGACGGCTCAGACGATATTCAGCAATTTCTCCGCATTCAGGTGGGCCACCTTTTCACGATCTTCATCTGAAAGTTCCAGCGCGTTCAGCTGCGCCACCGCCTGCTCGTGGTGTACCGCCGGATAATCGCTGGCGAACAATATTCGGTCGATCCCGTGGGATTGTGCCATCTTCCGTACCTCGGAAGCCGGAATGAGGTGCATGCAGCTGGAGATGTCCAGCCACAGGTCGCGGCCGATCAGGTGCTTCCATGCTTCCGGCCATTCCGAATAGCCGCCCATGTGGGCGGCTATCACTTTTATGAACGGCAGTTCGTCGAGCACATGGGCCAGCCGGCGAGGACTGGAAAAGTCGGTGCGGGGATCGCCCACGTGAAACAGCATGGACATGGCGTCTCCGGCGGCCTCGTATATTTTCAGCATGGAGGGGCTGTCCATTTCGAATTCCTGAAAATCCGGATGGAATTTCAAGCCCTTCAGCCCCAGTTTCCCGATACGTTCGATCTCGCGGCGGTAATCGGGATAGCCGGGATGCAGAGTGCCGAAGCCGATGAGTTTGTCCGGATGGCGGGCAACCACCGATGCGATATAATCGTTTATAGGTTCAACCTGCGACGGTTTGGTCGCCGACGAAAACACCACGCAGCGGTCGATCTTCATGCGGCTCATGCTGGCAAGAAGATCGTCCACTTCGCCGGTGCCGTCCCATCTGAAACCGTAATACGCTTCCAGTGCCGAGACCACCTTTACCGCTACGTCATGCGGAAAAATGTGGGCGTGCACGTCAAGATAGTTCATCTTTTCAGATAGGCCTCGCGGTAGGCGTTGTATTCGCTGTAAAGCCGGGTGGCTTCCGGCGTGGCGTGGCGGGCGATGGTGCCGGGCTTGCTCATCAGGCCGGGATACTGGTAGATCAGCACCCGCTCCACGAATGGCGATATGCCCTCAAGCTGCTTCAATATCCGTTCGATCGGCGCCGGGTGAAGCGGGGTCTTGTATATCGGGCCTTCGAACTGGAACACCTCCATGTCGGCCCAGAGCTCGGCTTTGCCGACCTTGTCGTGGGCCTGTTTGAGGCGTTCGAAATAGAATGGCGTCCATTCGATATTGGCCTTGCGCACGCCGATTTCATCCTGATAGGCCACAAAATCGACTTCAAGGCGGTCAAGCTGATCGAGAAATTTGTCATCCACGAACAGGTGGAAGGTGCCGTAAGGGGCGATAAGCGCTTTTTTTCCGGCTAGCAGACTGTCGGCAAAGCGTTTGCAATTGCGGCAGTATTCGATGAACAGTTCGCTGTAGTTGGGGTAGATGTCCAGCTCGTTGGGCCAGTACCAGCCATAGAAGCTCTTGTGATGGCCGAAGCGTTCCACGATTTCGGCCATGGCGAGCTCGCGCCTCTGGCGCACCTCGGGGTCGAAGAACATCTTTTCCGGGTACATCCAGCTGCCATAGAAATCGTTTGACACGAAGATACGAATGCCCAGCTTGTCGGCCGCGTCGAACATAACCTGCATCGGATCTTCGGTGGCGAGGGGGTAGGACTCGAAATGTCTGCTCTTGTAAAAGGTCTTATTGTCGAGGGCGCTGCCCATAAGAACTATGTATTCCATGCCGATGCCGGCCATGTCGGAGAGCAGCGCTTCCCATTGGGCGGGCGTGAAGTCGCGGAAATACGGATTCCAGTTGGGGGCCTCCTGGCCGCCGTTGTGCTGGAATTCAAACCAGGAACCGGAAATCAGCATGACAGCATCCTTTCTATTGTGTTTCTATTAATATAATACCGCGGGCGGTTAAAGCAAGCCTGTACGTGACGGCTTAAAAAAAAGGCGAAAAAAAAGCAAGAGGGCCTTGACTAAACCGGAAGGCAAGGTTATTATAACATCATCGGCCGGGAAAATGGCCAGTGTTGAATGTCTCAGGCGCGGCCGCATGAAGCCATTTGTGCGGCCGTCAAAATAAACCCAAATAAAAAAGGAGTTTCAAAATGGCGAAGAAAGAAATTTTTGCGGATGGCATCGGTCAGATTCACTTTGCGGGCGGCATGGTTCGCTTCGATTTCGTGACTCTTCAGCCCGAAGCTGACGGCGCTGCTCCGGTTCCGGAAGTCAACGAGCGCATCATCATGCCGCCGCAGGGTTTCCTCGGTGCTTTCAACTCGATGCAGCAGCTGATCGACAAGCTTCTCGAGGCCGGCGTGCTTCAGAAGAACGAGAATGCCCAGCAGAAGTAAGTTGAGGCAAGACTCCCAGAAGTAAGGGATTAAAGGTATCGTATGCAGTTATATTTGAACCATCTGTGGATCAAGAACGGATTGCTGGCCGAAGAGGTCTCGATTTCGTTGTCCACGTGGGTTCATGAAACTTCCAGCGTGGTGTTTGCCGCAATGGGAGAGCTTGAAGCCCGCGATTACAGCTTCATGCCGTGTTCGCGCGATTTCTCGATCTCCGTGGGCAGCCACAGAGCCTATCCGACGGCTCACACCCTTACGCCGGAACGGCCGGTGTGCCCGAAGTTGCGTTTTTTGCGTCCCGCGCTGCGTACATTGAATTGCTGCCTGAGATTGTGAGTTATTTGGGTACTTGATACTTATGTCCCCGGCGTGTTTTTTTCACCCGGGGACTTTTTGTTTGATTTTCTGGGTTGGAGCAGTTTTCATGGCGATAAAAGACAAAGACGACCGTTCGGAATTTCTGGACCGACTGGACCTTGAGGCGATGAATGACGCCCGGTGCGGGCGCGAGACCGACGACGAGACCGACGAGTGGGCCATCCTGGCCTCGCGCCTTCCCGCCTGGCGCAAGAAAAAGAAGCGCCCCCGCTGCAAAGAGTGATCTTGTTCGTTGGCGGTATGTTCCACAATCGAGTCAACCGCAAGTTTCCGCGTTTTTTTGCTCATCATATTGACGTCCGTCGAATTTTTTTGTAAAATATAGGATATCAATAAAGACGGGGGATCGGTTAAAAATGTCGAACTATTATCCAAGTATTGTTATTTCCGGCGGTGAGACTTTCTTTTTGTATGAGGGGGATGTCGCGGAAAGCGCGCAGATTATCGAGGGCGCGGAGATGTATGTGTTGCCGGATGCCGTCGTTGAGAGCGCGGGGCTTGTGGCGACCGACTGGTACGGGGATCACCCATCGCTGCATATTTCCGGTGGTGAGGCCGGTTATGTGAGTGTGGCTATTGCCGGGCGCTACCGACGTGACGATCTTCGGAGCCAGCGCCTCTCACCTGGCGTTTTATGCCGGGTGGGAAGGGGGCACCCCGTGTGGCACGCTTGAGGGGGTCACTTTTTGCGGCGACGGTGAGCTGGACATCCGCACGTCGAATGATTTTGCAACCCATCAGCTGGTTTATTGTGACGATCCCTCCATTTTTGAGGAGGCCGTAGTAAATTTCTGGGACGGCGACAAGCGGATCAACACCGTAGCCATAGGCGATGAATTCTCC
This sequence comes from Victivallaceae bacterium, assembly GCA_034926605.1. Lineage (GTDB taxonomy): Bacteria > Verrucomicrobiota > Lentisphaeria > Victivallales > Victivallaceae > CALXXL01. Next base: position 135,390 of record JAYFQV010000006.1, on the reverse strand, counting down.
TATCGAGGCATGAACTATCAGGTTGTGATCAATTATGATGGGCTAGAACTCAAGGTGTAGTTCGGCTGACAACTTCGGCGCGGCGGAGACATCCCCTAGGAGCAGCACTCCCACAAGTTTTCCGCCGTGCCGGGTCAGCGCCCGGTAGTTTGCGCCGTCGCGAGCGATCTCGCGCGTAATATCGTCTCCGGCGGCGTTCACTTCGCCCGCCGAGAATATTTTGGTGCCGAATCCGGCGAATCGCGCCTCGGCGGCCGCCGCCGTGTATTCGAGGTGATTACCGAGCATGTTGGCGGCGGCGACTTTTCCCTGTTCCTTGGCCGGAGCCCACAGTCCGGATACCGCGCCGTCGATTTCGGCGCAATCTCCGGCGGCGAACACATCGGTGTCGGCGGTGGACAATTTTGCGTCGGTTACTATTCCGTGATTTACCGCCAACCCCGCATCTCGGGCGAGGGCGGTGTTGGGGATGGCTCCGGCCGCGAAGATGGCGGCATCGGCCGGTATGGACTCGCCGTTTGTCAGCACGATGCGCTTCGGTTCGATGCCTTCCAGTCTGGCCCCGTAACGGGCGGTTACACCGGCGCCGGCAACGATTTCTCCGAATCTGGCCGCGGCTTCGGGGTCCAGTTGGCGCGGCAGGATGCAGTGGGCCTGCTCAACGATGGAAACTTTCAGTCTGCGTCCAAGCAGCGCGTCCGCGAATTCCAGCCCGAGCAATCCGCCACCGATCACCGCCACCGAGGCGGCGCCGGTACTGGACAGGTATGTGAGAAGGGAATCGAAGTCGCTGCGGGTGCGTCCTTTGAACACATACGGCGCATCGCATCCCGGTACCGCAAGCACTCGGGGAGATGCGCCCAGCGCCAGCAGCAGGCGGTCATATTTGAAGACCTCCCCGGAAACCGCTATGGCGGTATGAGAGGTGCGGTTTAGGGCGGCTATGGTAACGCCGGTATGCAGACCTATCCGGTTTTCCGCGTAAAAGCTTTCCGGCTTGAGGTAGAACTGGTTGTCCGGAACTTCGGCGGCGAGCAGTCGGGTCAACGCCGGGCGGCGGTACGGCAGAAAATTTTCGCCGGAAATCAGCGTTATCTCAACATCCGGCGATAGGCGGCGCAGTTCGCATGCCGCTTCGAATCCGGCGCTTCCGGCGCCCAGGATCAACATTCTCATGGAACCTCCTCTTTTGGAGGAAAAAATAGCACCGGCCCGCGTTTTTTCAACTTTTCACATGGATTTATGCGAAAAATTATCATATCCGGCGCGGCCGGTGCATATGGCGGTCAGCGGTCGACCCGGGCGGAACTGCCTTTCATCAGCTTTTCCACCTCTTCGATGGTCGCCATGGAGGTATCGCCCGGGGTGGTCATCGCCAGCGCGCCGTGGGCGGCGCCGCAGTTTACCGCTTTTTCAAGGTTCCACCCGGAGAGCAGTCCGTAGATGAGCCCGGAGGCGAAGCTGTCGCCGCCGCCGACCCGGTCGAGAATCTCAAGACCGGGGCGGGGCATCGCTTCGGCGAACTCACCGTTGGCCCAGGCGATCGCGCCCCAGTCGTTCACGGTGGCGGTTTTGACCGCGCGCAGCGTGGTGGCCACCGTCTTGAAGTTGGGATATGCTTTTACCGCCTCGCGGATCATTGCCTTGAAACCATCCACCGGAAGGGCGCTCAGGTTCTCGTCGGTCCCGGCGACTTCCAGGCCGAGACACGCGGTGAAATCTTCCTCGTTGCCGATCATCACGTCAACGTATCTGGCGATCTCGCAGTTTACCTCTCGTGCGCGTTCCTTGCCGCCGACCGCTTTCCACAGTGATGGCCGGAAATTCAGGTCGTAGCTGGTGAGAGTGCCATATTTCTTCGCGGTCTTCAGGGCTTCGATCACCACTTCGGGCGTGGTTTCAGAAAGCGCGGCGAAAATACCGCCGGTATGAAGATGGCGGACGCCAAGCGTGCCGAAGATGTATTCCCAGTCGATGTCGCCGGCTTTGAGTTGCGACACCGCGGTATTACCGCGGTCGGAGCAGCCGCGGGCGGCACGCACGCCGAAACCGCGCTCGGTGAAATTAAGCCCGTTGCGGACTTCGCGCCCCACTCCGTCATAGGGAACCCATTTGATAAGCGAAGCGTCCACGCCGCCCTGGAGGATGAAGTCCTCCACCAGCCGTCCCACCGGATTGTCCGCCAGACTGGTGACCACTCCGGCGCGCAGGCCGAAGCAGCGGCGCAGGCCGCGTGCAACGTTGTACTCGCCGCCGCCTTCCCACACCGTGAAACTGCGGGCGGTATGAATGCGGCCTTCACCCGGATCCAGCCTCAGCATTACCTCGCCCAGCGATAGAATATCGTATCTGCAATCTTTTTGGTTTTTATAATCGAGCATTTCAGGCCTCCTGCAATTTTGCCGCTTCGCGTACCGCCAGCGCCACATCCGGGGCCTTGGCCAGCCAGGTTCCGCCGACCGCCGCCACCGCCTTGAACGCCAGATATTCCGCGGCGTTTTCGCGGGTCACCCCGCCGGTGGGCATGAATTTTATTCCGAGGTGGAGATAGGGGGCCGCCATCGATTTTAACATTTTTATCCCGCCGAGCTGCTCGGCCGGGAAGAATTTCAGGAACTGGCAACCGGCTTCATATGCGGCCTCAAGTTCCGACGGTGTGGCCACGCCGGGGGCGAACGCCATGCCGCGTTCCCTGGCCGCCGCCACTACTTTCGGATTGAATCCGGGAGCCACCGCGAAGCGTGCGCCTGCCGCCGCCGCCGCACCGAGCGACTTTTCGTCCAGCACCGTTCCGGCGCCGACTATCATATCCGGGTATGCCTCGGACATCGCGCGGATCGCATCGGCCGCCGCCGGGGTACGGAATGTCACTTCCGCTCCGGGCAGACCGTTGTCCATCAGGATGCGCCCGATTTTCAGGCCCTCCTCCACGCTTTCGAGCACCAGCACCGGAACCACTTTCAGTTTTGCAAGCTCAGCCGCAAGGGAGCGGTTGGCTTCCATAAATTCATTCATTTTGCAACACCTCATTGATTAATTTCACCAAGAAATGTATATTCTTAACCGGAAAAAGCAAGCGCCGGACTGGAAAAAAGGGGCGTAAATGCTATAGTAATGTGACTTTAGTGACAATTCGCACAATATTGAAAGGAACGTCCGGATCATGAATTGCGTCGTTTTCGCTTACCACAATATCGGCTGCGAGGGGATCGAAGCGCTGCTCGCCAACGGCTACAACATTTCGGCGGTGTTCACCCATAAGGACAACCCGAAAGAAAACATCTGGTTCGCGTCGGTGGCGGAACTGGCCTGTTCCAAAGGCATTCCGGTGTTCGCGCCGGAAACGGTTAACCATCCGGTCTGGGTGGAGCGCATCAAGGCGATGAAGCCGGACATGATCTTTTCGTTCTACTTCCGCGAAATGCTCAAGCAGGACATTCTTGAACTGGCTCCGCAGGGGGCGTTCAATCTGCACGGGTCGCTGTTGCCGAAATATCGCGGCCGGGTTCCGCTGAACTGGGCGCTGATCAACGGCGAAAAAGAGGCCGGAGTGACTCTGCATGCCATGACGGTCAAGCCGGACGCCGGCGACATCGTGGCTCAGCGCAAATTCGATATTCTCGACTCGGACGACATAAAGACGGTGTTTTCCAAGGCCGTCAAGTCTGCGCGCGAAGCTCTTGACTATGCTCTGCCGTTGTTGAAGGAAGGCCGTGCTCCCCGCACACCGCAGGACGCGTCCAAGGCCACCTACTTCGGCGGACGCAAGCCGGCCGACGGCGAGATAGACTGGACCAAATCCGCCACGGCGGTCCGCAACCTGATCCGTTCGGTGACCCGCCCTTATCCGGGCGCGTTCACGTTCATGGGCGACCGCAAGGCCTTCATCTGGAGCGTCGAGGTGGTTCCGGCCCCGGCCGGCGTGACTCCCGGACAGATAATCAGCGCCGATCCGCTTACCATCGCTTGCGGCGAGGGGGCGGTGAAGGTGCTTTCCGCCCAATGGGAGAACGGTGTCTTTACCTCCGGCGCCCAGTTCGCCTCCGACGGCCGCATCGTCAAGAACATGGTGTTCACCGGCAATCTCAAAGTCCTGCGCGAGAAAAACCGCCGCAAGAGCGTGCTGATTCTCGGCGTCAACGGCTTCATCGGCAGCCATATTTCCGACCGGTTGCTCCAGTCCGGGAAATATGACGTCTACGGCATGGATCTGCGTTCCGACTACGTCAGCCATCTGATGGATCACCCCGACTTTCACTTCTTCGAGGGTGACGTCACCATCAACGCCGAGTGGATCGAATACCATGTGCGCAAGTGCGACGTGGTGCTTCCTCTGGTGGCGGTTGCCACTCCGATCGAATACACCCGCAATCCGCTTCGGGTGTTTCAGCTCGACTTCGAGGAAAACCTCAAGATCGTGCGTTACTGCGTCAAGCATAACAAGCGCATCCTGTTCCCCTCCACCAGCGAGGTCTACGGAATGTGCACCGATGAAAATTTCAACGAGGAAACTTCCAATCTGATCACCGGGCCGATCTGCATGCAGCGCTGGATATATTCCTGCAGCAAGCAGATGATGGACCGCGTGATATGGGCCTACGGCGCACAGGCCGGACTGAAGTTCACGCTGTTCCGCCCGTTCAACTGGATCGGGCCGCGGCTGGACAGTCTGATGTCAGCGCGTATCGGTTCATCCCGCGCGATCACCCAGATGATCCTTAATCTGGTGCAGGGCTCGCCGATCCAGCTGATCGACGGTGGTGAACAGAAGCGCTGTTTTGTGGACGTCGCCGAGGCGGTGGAGGCGCTTTACCGCATCATTGAAAACGAGAATGGCTGCTGCGACGGCAAGATCATCAATATCGGCAACCCGGACAACGAGGCTTCGGTCAAGCGTATGGCGGAGGTGCTGGTGGAGAAGTTCGAACAGCACCCGCTGCGCGGCAAGTTTCCGCCGTTCGCCGGGTATCTGGTGGTGGAGTCCGGAGCGTTCTACGGCAAAGGCTATCAGGATGTCCAGCATCGCAAGCCCAGCATTGAAAATGCCAAGAAGATTCTGAACTGGGAGCCGCACATTACGCTGGAAGAATCCACTGAAACCACGCTGGACTTCTTCCTGACCCAGGCAATCGAATCGGGGGAATTCGGCTTGAGCAATGACTGAGACCCCAGTTAAAACCTCGGCTTTCGCCGGCAGTTACCGCCGGGTGGCGGAAGCCACCGGCACTTATGCCGAGTGGCGTTATATGGGGTTTCTGCTGCTGCTTTTGGGGATAATGTTCCTCGGGAACACCTCATACGTTGAGCTGGAAGGCGGCGACGAAACGCGGGTGGCCGGTATTTCGCGGATGATGCTTGAAACCCACGAAAGCTGGCTGCCCAAATTGAACGGCAAGCTGTTTTTGGAATATCCGCCGCTTTATTATCAGCTTCAGGTAATGTCGTTCAAAGCGTTTGGCGTAAACGATTTTGCCGCAAGATTGCCGTCGGCGCTGGCGGCGGCGGCGGGAGCTTGCCTCATCTATTTTCTGATAAGGTCGATGAAGTATTCGCCGTTTACGGCGTTTCTGTCCGGCATTATCCTTGCTTCAAGCAGCCAGTATTTCGGTACCGGGATGACCGCCACGGTGGATACGCTGCTGGCGATGTTCTGCATCATGGCATGGTGTGGATTTTACGCGTGGGGGGTCAAGGAGCAGCGAAAGCGAAGACCGTTGTCCTTTCTGGTGCTGGTGATCGGTTTTTCCGGGGCGATCATGACCAAGAACCTGACCGGCATCATGTATATATTGTCCGGCATAGGCGTGTTCATGGTGGTGGACGACTGCATAAAGCGCAACTTTCGGATCGAGAGATATGTGATGTTGTTCTTCGCGTTGCTGTTGGCGTTGCTTATTCCTGCCGCCTACGGTTGGCTGCTCTATCGGTCAGCCGGAATCGAGGCGCTGAAGACGATGTTCATATACAATAACTTCGGCCGGTTCTCCGGGATCAACCCCGATCACAGCGAGCCGTTCTATTATTATTTCATTAAATTGCCGGGGCTGTTTCAGCCGTGGCTGGTGTTTCTGCTGCTGGCTTTGTGGTTTCATGGGAAACGGGTCTGGAAGAAGCATTCCAGCGATTCTCTGTATATGCTCTCCATCTTGCTGGTTCCGCTTTTGCTGCTGTCCTGTTCGGCCGCCAAACGGCAGGTGTATCTGCTGCCGCTGTATGCGCCGGCAACGCTGCTTACCGGCGCGATGATCGGGATGTTCGCGGAGGGCAAGATCGTGCAGTTCTCCCAGTGGGTCAACGATATGATAATGCGGGTGTCATTCTATGTCATATTTGCGCTCGGGCTCATCGTTCCCATAACTTTCGTGGTGCTCGGCGTCTGGCTGGAGCTTCCGGGCTGGGGGCGTTATTGGGCGGCGGCGCTGATGATCGTCATGACTTTCCGGGTGTGGCAGTTGGCCAAACCGCGGAGGGAGGCGAAACTTTTGGTGTATCTCGCGTTGATATTCGCGCTGATCTATCCGAATATAAGCGGGATAGGACTGTCTTACCAGTCCCGTAAGAACTCTTTGCGGGGGCTGTTCGCCGAAGCGGCGGAGCGTGACGACATGGTGGTGCTGATCGCGCCGCGCGAAAGCGTGGCCGGTGCGGCCAATTACTATATGGGCACCTATGTTCCGGAAGCGGCGACCGCCGCCGAGGTGGAGGCCGGGGATACCGCGGTGTTCATGTCGAAGCAGCCGCCTCCTGACGGCGAATGGGCCAATCTCATGAAGTTCTGTGACAAATATTACGTGGGAACGAAAAAATGAAGCTGATCGCCTTGCGAATCGACGTCGATACTCTGCGCGGTACCGGCCATGGCGTGCCGGTGCTCAATTCCATAATGGACGAGTTCAAGGTCAAGGGAACCTATTATTTTTCGGTGGGGCCGGACAACATGGGCCGCCACTTGTGGCGGCTGCTTAAGCCGAAGTTTCTGTGGAAGATGTTGCGCACCAATGCCGGCGGCCTTTACGGATATGATATAGTGTTCATGGGCACCGCCTGGCCCGGGCCCAATATCGGCCGCCGCTGCGCCGGAGCTATCCGCGAAGCCGCCGGGCAGGGGCATGAAATCGGGTTCCATGCGTGGGACCACTACTCGTCCCAAGCCAAGATCGACCGCTGGAGCGCCGGAAGTGTGCGCCGTGAACTTGAGCGCGGCTGTTCGGCGCTTGAGAAAATCGTCGGCCGTTTTCCCACCAGCAGCGCCACTCCCGGATGGCGTTGCAATGACGCGGTGCTGCTGGAAAAGTCGAAATTGCCGTTCGTGTACAACAGCGACTGCCGCGGTGTTTCGCCGTTTTATCCGGTGGTTGGCGGGCGAAAGCTGGATCAGCTTCAGATTCCGGTGACGCTTCCGACTTACGACGAGGCGCTAGGCCGGAATGGCGTGACCGACGAAAATTATAACGATCATATGCTTTCCCTGCTCTCCGAAGACCGTCCCAACGTACTGACCATCCACGCCGAGGCCGAAGGCGGCAAGTGCGCCGATATGTTCCGTGCTTTCCTGAAGCGCTGCTCGGCGCAAGGCTGGAAGGTGGTCACCTTGGGAGAGCTGGCGGCGGAATATGCCGGCAGGGCCCCGGACGGTCGTGTTGTGCCGAAATCGTTCCCCGGCCGCGAAGGCTGGCTGGCCTGTCAGGAATGAGTGCTAAGCCGAAAATCCTGGTGGCGCTTTCCGGCGGCGTGGATTCCAGCGTGGCGGCAGCGATGCTGGTGGAGGAAGGATACGAGGTTATCGGCGCCACTTTGAGTTTTCGAAGCCCGGACCCGGCGTTTGCGGAGCGTCAGCACTGTGGTGCAAAGTCGGATTTCGATTCCATTGAACAGCTTACCGCCAAACTCGGCATTCGCCACTACGTGTTGGATCGCTACCACGAGTTCGAATCCCGTGTGTTGCGTCCGTCATGGGAGGCATACCGTTCCGGACTTACCCCTAATCCGTGTTGCCTTTGCAATCCGCGGGTCAAGTTCGGCGAACTCATCGCCTTTGCCAGAGAACAGGGGTGCTTGGCGTTGGCCACCGGCCACTATGCGCGCATCGAAAATGGTCTGTTGCGGCGTGGGCGCGATCGCAACAAGGATCAGAGTTATTTTCTCTACAGGCTGACTCCGGAACAGCTTGCGTTCCTGCGTTTTCCGCTTGGCGGGATTGATAAGACCGAGGTTCGCCGCCGTGCTTTGGCGCTGGGGCTGACCGTCGCGGCCGGCAGGAAGGAAAGTCAGGATGCCTGTTTCGCATGCGATGGCGAGTGTTTTGCCGAAACGCTGCGTCGGCTGTTCGGCGAGCTGCCGGAGCCGGGTGATTTTATTTACAACGGCAGAAAGGTCGGGCGTCATCCCGGGGTGCACTGCTGCACCATCGGCCAGCGGAAGGGGCTGAATGTGGCGTTGGGGGTTCCGGCTTATGTCGCCGGCATCGACGCCGTTTCCGGCGAGGTGGAACTTGTAACCGACGAGAAAATGCTGGAATGCAACGCATTCGCGGTGGAAGACCTTGTGCTCCATCGTCCGCTTCCGGCAAATTGTTTCGTGCAGATACGCTATAGGACTCCGGCCTGCCCGGCTTCGGTGTCGGTTGAGAACGGGAGGGTGGAAGTTGTTCCGGAAACTCCGTTGCGGGCGGTTACGCCCGGGCAGAGCGCCGTTTTTTATGACGGCGAATATCTGCTGGGCGGGGGGATCATAAAATGAAGAACCTGTTGATAAGGCTGCTGACGGTGGGACGAATGAAAGACGTCCATCTGGAAGCGAAGTGTGCGGAGTATCTGAAGCGACTGAACGCCTATGCCAAGGTTGAAGTTGTCGAAGTAAAAGATTCGAATCCGGAGGAGGAGGGTGCCAAACTGCTCAGGCTTTTCGACCCAGCGCGGGAATTGGTGCTGGCTTTGGGGGAGGAGGGCGAAACCTTTACCAGCGGGGCGTTTGCGGGTATGCTGGAGTCGGCCGGACGCCGGGTGGTGCTGATTGTCGGAGGACCCTACGGGCTGTCGGACGAAGTCAAACGGGCGGCAACCAGACTGGTGTCGCTTTCGCCGTTGACTTTTACTCATGAATTGGCGCGTGCCGTTCTTCTGGAACAGCTTTTCCGGGCTTGTTCCATAATAAACCATACCGGATACCATCATTGAGGTTAATGCCAACTGCATTTAGTTGGCTTATTTTTCGTTTTTTTTATCTGTAAAATACAAATTTTTCCATTTTTTTTACTTTTTGTTGGGATTTTGTAAAAATCGTGCTATATTCAGTTCTGGTCAAGGGCTGGTTTCTTCAGACACCTATACGCAATTTTCTCCTCTTCATAATTACTCCTCTAAATGCCTGAAAATGCCAAGCCCCTGACCCTTTTTATTTTCAGCCGATACCGGCGGATCGAAAAAAAATCCTTATTTCTATCGGAAACATTGTCTTTGCGCTTTTTTTATGCTATATTTACCCTCGACAGGCTGTGAATATAAACCGGCAAGCTGACGGAGATAACGATATGGACAACATGGAAAAAGGATATCAACAGGCGGCCGAGCGCGCGCAAACCATGGGCCGGCTGGCTCTGTTAAGTACCGCCGCCGCCGCCGTGTTCGCGATAGCGGCTTTGGCGATGGGAACGATATGGGATACCGTTGCCGGTTCGGATGTGTTCAGTCTCGGTTTTCCGGTATACATTGTGGTGGTCATATTCTCGCTGGCGGCTTTCATAAACGCGGTGCTTTGCGCCGCCGCCAACCGCGAGGAGATTGATAAGATCGAGCTTGAAAAGCGAAAGTCCTCCCATCACGCATTCTCAGTGGATGAGGACGTCCGCTTTACTGCCGGCCGGGCTTTTGCCAACTATAAGAAATATGCGCCGTTCGTGGTGGCCGTTCTGATGGTCTGCCTTATGGGGGCATTGCTTTCCGGATATGCCGCCTACTGGGGGCATCTGAACCGTATAAAAGCGGAACCGGAAAATCCGATACGCGCGCTCGTTGTGTCGGTGCTGATGATGACCATCAGCGGGTTTATCGGCGCTTTTTATATCGGGCAGGCCCGCAGTGCGGCGTTCCGCTGGCTGCGTGTGGTCGGAGCCTGGTTCATGGTCGGGTTCCTGATCATGCTTGCCGCCAGCATCGAGCTGTGTCTGGTGAGATTCAATATAACTTCTTCCGGCTATTATTTCGCATGGGGCGGCTGGACGCTGCTGATGGTTCTGACGGCGGAAATAATCATCAACTTCATCGTGGATTTTTATCGTCCGCGCACCGGCGACGATGTGCGTCCGCTTTATGAGAGCAGTCTGCTTTCGCTGTTCACCGAGCCCGGCGGCGTTATGCGGAACATTGCGAACACGCTGGATTACCAGTTCGGCTTCAAGGTGTCCGGCACCTATATCTATGGTTTTGTTGAGAAGGCTTTGTTCCCGGCGCTGGTGGTGTGGTTGATTGTGCTGTGGCTGTTCACCGGCATCGACCAGATCGGGCCGTCGCAGGTGGGGCTTCGCCTGCGCTGCGGCAGGCTGGTCAGTTCCGAGCCGATGACTCCGGGGATTTATTGCAAATTGCCGTGGCCGTTTGAAGAAATCCGGCGTTACTCCTGTACCGAGGTGCGCGAGCTTATGGTCGGCAGTGACTATGACCGTCGGCGCAGCGCGGCGGCCGAAGGTGGCGAGAACGCCGATTTCAAAGCCAAAATCGCTCATATCGCATTGTGGACTCAGAACAAGGATAATTCCGGCGACAGTTACATGGTGGCGGTGCGCGACGTTGGCTCGGTCAAGGATTCTTCCGGGCTGCCGGTCAATCTGGCGTTTCTTAACGCGTCGGTTCCGGTGCAGTATCACATCCGCCAGTCGGAATTGCTGCAGTACGCATTCCATTCGCGCGATCCCGAAGCCCTGCTGCGGCTGGCGGCGGAGAGCGTGGTTTCGGAATATCTGGCCAGCATTCCGCTGATGGATACGATGGCCACCGGCCGTCAGAAGGTCACAACTGAACTCAAGCAGCGGATTCAGCGCGCGGCCGATGACCTCCAGCTCGGGGTCGAGATCGACAATGTCGGCCTGATCGATGTTTATCCCGCGCCGGAAACGATCGAATCCTATCAGAATGTCATCAGCGCGCAGGAGGATATGCGCACCACCATACTGTCCGCGATGGTTGAGCAGCAGCGACTGCTGCCGGCATCCGAGTCCATGGCCTATGCCACTACCGCGATGGCCGAGGCATACAGCGCTTCTCAGAAGGTAGTCGCCTCCGCCGACGCGGAGCGCTTCACCCGTCAGCTCGAGGCTTATTCTGCGTTGCCTGAGCTGTTCACGTTGCGCAGCTACCTTGAAGTGCTGGTGAACGAAACTTGGAACGTGCGGAAATTCATTGTGAGCGAGTCGCTCAAGGACGAGGTTTTCGAGATGAACTTCGAAGAAAATCCGGCCTTCGACTTCGGCAATGTCGAACTTGGCAAATAAGGAAAATACAAGGAGATAAGATATGAGCAAACCGGAGAAAAAAGGCGGATTTTTCAGGCACTGGCCAGCGCTTCTGCTGGGGCTGGTGGTAACACTGATACTCATCCTCACTATCTTTACCTATCAGGTAGGAGAGAACGATCTGGCGATAGTGACCACTTTCGGATTGATCCAGCCGGAGTCTCCTCAACCGGGACTCCATTTCTGCTGGCCTTACCCGGTGGAAAAGATATACAAGTTCGACAAGCGCGCCCGCGCGTTCTCCGGTACCACCGGCGGCGCCGCCGAGGAAATACTTACCAAGGACGGCAAGAATATCGTGGTAAGCATCTTTATAGTTTACCGCATTTCCGACGGCGTAACCTTTTTCCAGACCGTCTCCAACCTAGCTAACGCCGAGCAACGGCTCAACGACTTCATGCGAAGCGCCAAAAGCACCGTGTTCGGCCGCTATGATTTCGATCAGCTGATCAATACCAATCCCGAGATAATGAAATTGGGCGAGATTGCCGGCCAGTTGCGCGACGATATTCAACCTCAGGCCGAAAAGCTCGGCATCTCAATAGAGCGCGTAGGCATCAACTCCCTCAATGTTCCGGAAAAGATCAGCAAGAACATCTTCGAGCGCATGAAGAAAGAGCGCGAAGTGAAAGTTCAGGAACTGCGCTCCAGCGGCGAACGCGAGGCCAGCCGGATTGTCACTGACGCGCGCAAGCAGAGCAGTATGATTCGCGCCGAAGCCGAAGCTCAGGCGCTGCGCATTCGCGCCGAGGGCGACGCCGAGGCGGCGAAATACTATTCCGAATTCAGCAAGAGTCCGAAACTCGCGGGGTTCCTGCGCAGTCTTGACGCCTTGCGTCAGATATTGCGTACCCGCACGACGCTGGTTCTTGACACCGGTGCCCCGCCGTTCGACCTTCTGAATCCCGGTGCGCTCGATGCGCTCAGCGTTCCGTCGTCCGTCGCGGCAAAGGAGGCGCCGGAGGTTGTAGTGCAGAATCCGGCCAAGGTTGTCGGATTGCCTGCAACCGTCCGACCGACCCTGGTTGGGCCGCTAAAGCCCGCAAAGTAACCGCCGGAGTGAGATGTTATGAGCGAAGATATCAAGAAAATGTTTGATGCCCCGCCCGTACCGGCGGCCCCCGAGCCCGGCGGCGCTATGGATGCGGGGATGCGCGCGCTGGTGCGAAGCTTGCGCTTTGCATTTCTCGCGCTGGTGGTCATCATCTTGGGCGCCGTGGTCTATTTCATCGGGTTGGGAGGTTACATCGTGGTGCCGGCGCAGGAGGAGGTTATCGTGCTGCGGTTTGGAACTTATATGGAAACCTGCAGTCGCGGGCCCCACTGGTTCATGCCGTATCCGGTCACCAGTTTCGTCCGGATTCCGATCACGCCCCAGACCATGCGGGTAGATTATCTTGCGGTGCCGGCGGCGGATGGTTCCACTGTGCCTCTGCTGGTTCCGGGCGTGGATCACTATAATCTTACCGGAGACACCAACATAGTTCATACCTCTTGGAGTTTTACCTATAATATAACCGATCCCAGAAGGTATTATGAAACCTGTCTGACTCCGGTCGATCCGCGCCAGAATGACGATATGGTGCCGTTCGGTCGCACTCCTCCCACCGGTCGCGGGCCGCAGACGTTGCTGAGGTGTCTGCTGAATGAGGCGGTGACCACTGTTACCGCCCAGATGACCATCGACGATATCATTTTCAACAAGCGGGCCGAATACCGCGACCGGGTTTACGAGATGTTCGTGAAGTCCGTGGCCGAAATGGATATTGGCATAACCATCGACAATTTGCCGCCTCCGAGCGTGGTGGAGCCACCGCTTCAAACCAAGGAAGCATTCGATATGGTCAACAAAATATCCAACTCCAGTGACAGCTATATTTCCGAAGCCAACAGCATGGCTATCAAGCTGGTAAGCGATTCTCAGAGCGATGCAGCCCAGACGCTGGCAGATGCCGAAAGTTATAAGCGGCAAGCGGTTGAGGAACTCAAAAGCGAGAGCGTCTATTTCAACAGCATACTTGCCGAATACGAGAAGAATTCCAGTTCCACGCTGGTTTCGCTCTACAATACCGCGCTTGGAGACGCACTTTCAAGCGTGCATGACAAGTACGTCTTAGGCGGCGTCCGCGGCGCGAACAAGCAGCTTAAGTTGAAGCTGAATCCGGAACTTATCCGCAAGCAGCCGGCCGCCACCGCGCCGCAACCGCAGAACCAGCCCGCCGCCGGGCAGCAGTAAAGGAGTCGAACATGAGCGAAATCATCGATAATACCGCCGATAAAAACGCCGGCACCGTTAGCAAGGCCGCTTCGCGCCGCATTTTGCTTGCGTTGTTCGGCGGTATGCTCACCGCAAACAGTTTTCTGCTGGCATGGCTGGTTCCCGACCAGCAGTACGCTTCGCTTGCCAGTGCGGTGGCAGGCGCGCTGATCCTGGCCGTTCCGATTTTCATCACTGCCATTGCCGACCTGGTGGAAGGCAAGGTGCATATGAACGAACTGGTGGCGCTGGCGATATTGGCGGCGTTCGCCGGAGAGGACTTCCGCATCGCCGGCGTGATCGCGTTCTTTCTGCTGCTGACCATAATCATCGAATCCCGCACCGCCAGCGGCGCTCAGCGTTCTATCGAGGAGCTTATCAAGCTGACGCCTACCACTGTTCACAAGGTCACGCCGAAGGGCGAGATGGATGTTAACGTGCAGGAACTGGTCGTGGGCGACGTCATTCGGGTGCGTCCGGGCGAAAACTTTCCGGTGGATGCGCGAATCATGTCCGGCGTAAGCACCGTCAATCAGGCCAGCATCACCGGCGAATCGATGCCGCTGGACAAGGCCGTTGGCGACGACGTTTATGCCGGAACCATGAATCTCACCGGCATGGTGGAACTTACCGTGACCCGTATCGGCGAGGATACCACGCTGGGCAAGGTCAAAGACATGATTATGGCGGCCGAGCAGTCGCGCACGCCGATCGTGCGCATAATCGATCGTTACGCCGGATATTATACTCCCACCGTGCTGATGCTCGCCGGCATTGCCTGGGTGTTGAGCGATTACAATGATCTCAGCCGGGTGATAACCGTGCTGGTGATCGCCTGTCCGTGCGCGGTGGTACTGGCCACGCCGACGGCGGTGGTCGCGGCGGTTGCGGCGGCGGCGCGCCTTGGAATCTTCATCAAGAACGTCAGCCATTTGGAGCTGGCGGCCAAACTGCGTGCATTTGTATTTGACAAGACAGGTACGCTGACCGACGGATTGCTGTCCGTGGTCAAGCTTCAACCTTCAGGAGATGACTTCACCCCGGCGGTACTGCTGCGATACGCGGCAGGATGCGAACGCTTCAGCAACCACCCGACCGCCTTGGCGCTGGTCAAACTGGCTGGCGAGGCCGGGCTTAAACTGGGCGAGGCGGAAAACTTCAAGGAAGTTCCCGGCAAAGGCGTTTCGGCCAAGCTGGACGGCGATGACTGTCTGGTCGGCCGTGCCGCTTATATCGAGAGCAAGGGCATTCATGTGCCGGCCCACGAGGAAGGCGAGTCCGAAGGAATGAGCGTGGTCTATGTGGCGGTCAATGGCAAGTTGATCGGCTGGATCGGCCTCAAGGACAAGCTGCGCAGCGAAGCGCCGCAGATGATAAACGATCTTCGCGGGCTTGGCATCCGCCATCTTGCGATGGTCACTGGCGACCGCGCCAGCGTGGCGGAGGCGATCGCCGGCAGTGTGGACATCGATGAATTCCGCAGCGAGTGTCTTCCCGAGGACAAGGTGGCATATGTGGAGAAGTTGAAGAAGTCGATGCTTACCGCGGTGGTAGGCGACGGTGTGAATGACGCTCCGGCGCTGGCCGCCGGCGATCTTGGTATCGCGATGGGAGCCATTGGCAGCGACATCGCGATCAACTCCGCTTCCATTGCGCTGATGACCAATGACCTGAATCGCATTCCGCTGCTGATTACCCTGTCCCGCCGGTCGCGCATGATCATTTTTCAGAACCTCATGCTTGGGCTGGTGATCGTGGTCGGCGGTATTGTGGTGTCTTTGCTTGGTATGATGACTCCGGTTTGGGCGGCAATACTCAGTACCGCGAGTTCGATTTTAGTAATTTTCAACAGCGCCAGGTTGGTGCGCACCGGCGAGGAGCTTACCTTGCAGGAGCATCGTGCCGAGCCGGGCAACCCCAATGAGGTGGAATAATGAGTGAAAGCGTCGTTCCGGTGGTCAAGGCCATCGGTCTCACCAAGGTTTTTCACGATTTCTGGAACCGCCCCAAGGCGAAGGCGGTGAACGATATCGATTTTGAGGTAAATCAGGGCGAAGTGGTGGGTTTGCTGGGGCCCAACGGCTCGGGTAAGTCCACCACCGTCAAAATGATTCTCGGATTGCTGTATCCCACCGCCGGGCAGATTTCGGTGATGGGCAAATCCCCGCGTGCGGTGGAAACCAAGCGGGAGATCGGTTATCTGCCCGAAGAGACATATCTTTATAAGTATCTTACGGCCGAGGAAATGCTTGATTTCTTCGGGTCGTTGTTCAACTTGTCCCGCGCCGAACGCAAAATGCGCATCGACCAGCTGCTGGACATGGTCGGCCTGGTGCATGCCAGAAATCGCCGGGTGGGCGAATTTTCCAAGGGTATGGCTCGCCGGATTGGTCTGGCCCAGGCGATGATCAACGATCCCGAGCTGCTGATCCTCGACGAGCCGACCAGCGGGCTCGACCCGCTGGGGTGCCGCGAGGTCAAAGAGCTGATTCATATGCTCAAAAAGCGCGGGAAAACGGTGATCGTGACCAGTCATTTGCTCAGCGACATCGAAGACGTCTGCGACCGTGTTATAATTCTCTACGGTGGGCAGGTGCGCGCCCAGGGGCGGCTGCATGAATTGTTGGCGGTGTCCGACGAAAACCGGATCACTACTCCGGCGCTGCCGCCGGAGGCGATGAACAAGCTGCTCGAACTTCTGCGTTCCAATCTGCATGGCGAGAAATTTGAGATCGATCATCCGCGGCTTACGCTTGAGGAGTTTTTCCTGGAAGTCATCGATCGTGCCAAGAAGGACGGCACGGAGACGGCCGGAGTGGTTTCCGGCGGCCATATCGCCGGCTATCTGAGCGGCGAGGATGAAACTCCGGAAGCGGCGTTGAAGCGTTTGGTTCAGCCGGATGTTGCAAGCGTGGCGGCCGAAAAGAAGCGAGAGGAAGAGGCCGCTGCTGCGGCCAGGGAAAAGGCCGAGGCCGACAAGGTTGCCAAGGCGCTGGGCGGATTGGATGCCACCGCCGCCGTGGCCAAGCCGGACGCCAACGCCGTGGCCAAGGCCGCCGAGGCGGCAAACGTTGCCGCCGCCGACGAGAAGCTGGATTCCCTGTTGAACAAAGGCAAAGAGTGATTCCATGAAGCCGTTTTGGACAATAGTCAAGCTGACCATGCGCAATGCTTTCAGGTCGCACATCTTTCAGCTGTTGCTGGCGATCCTGATACTGTGCGTGGTGTTCATCCCGGCCACCATCGAAGGCGACGGCACGGCCCGGGGCTTTATTCAGGTATCGCTCAAGTACAGTCTGTTTGCGGTGGCATTGATGCTGTCACTGTCATCGGTGTGGAGCGGCTGTCAGGCGATGACTCAGGACGTGGACGGCTACCAGTTGCATATGGTGGTCTCCAAGCCGGTCAGCAGGGTGGTCATATGGATGGCCAAACTGTCCGGTATATTCATAATCCATGTTTCGCTGCTGCTCATATCGGCGGTGCTGATATACGCGGTGGTGATGACCCGCTACAATGCGCAACAGATATCCGACTCCGACGTAAAACAGGTTGAGGCCGATGTATCCTCGCTCGAGAAGAGAGTGGAATCCATGCCCAATACCCGTGAACGCGACGCGGTAAAACAGCGGCTGGAGGAACAGAAGGACGTGCTCTCCAAGATGAAGGAGCGCATTGCCGAGGACACCCGCATTCGCAATGAGGTATTGGTGGCGAGGCGCAAGTTCATGCCGGTCGGTGCGATCACTATGCCCGACGGCACTAAGAAGGATATGCCGATAAGTTCTCCGGAGTATATTGCCTATCGGTCGCAGGCCGATTTCGAGGCTTGGATGCGCGACAATCAGATCGAAGGCAACAAACTTGACGCCTCCAGCCAGCGTGCGCGGCTTAAGGACATCAAAGTGGCGGCGATTACCGCCGAGTCCAGCGTGCAGTTCGGCCCGGACCACCGCAAGATCTGGCGTATCTCCGACTTGCCGACAGGCGACAACCCGCTGTTTGTGCGTTATCGTACATTCGTCACCGAGGTGTCGGACACCACCGAGCGGATGACGCTTGGACAGTGGTTTTACGGCCGGGTGATTCCCGGGCCGGACAATACCACCGTGGCCAGCGATACCTCCTGGATTCCGCTTTCCGTCGACCCGCAGAGTTTTCTTACCAACCGCTTCAGCGAGTTCAAGCTGCCCAATGACGCGATCGACTCCTACGGTACGGTACTGCTTTCTTTCATCAACTATGATCCGCAGAAGCAGGAGATGTTTTTTCAAATATGGGATGGCCCGGAGGTCTACGCGCGTTACGGCGGCTTTACGGCAAACTATGTGAAATGCGTTCTGATGATTGCGCTGGAACTGCTGGTGCTCAGTGCTCTGGGGTGCGCGGTGTCGGCTTTTCTTTCGATGCCGACCGCGATATTCTTCGTTATCTCCTACCTTTTCGCCGGATCGCTGGCGACGGCGGTGTCCAGCCGGGGATATATCATTACTGACGATGCGACGCTCGCGGCTCAAGCCCGTCTGGGCTCGATGGTGGGCAAGCTGCTGTTGCTGCTGGTGATTCCGCTGCAGGATTTCGATGTGTCCGACCTGGTGGCGGATGGCATAATGATCGAATGGAGCTCCATTGCCGATGTCGTGCTTAACTTCTGCGTCCTGCGGGTGCTGCCGCTGTGCCTGCTCGGCGTCTGGCTTTACCGGCGGCGCGAACTGGGACTGGTGATCAGAAAATGACGAGATTCAAGACCATAACATTGTATGTGGCGCTCGCCGTGGTGACGGTGGTGGCGATCTTCGGGATCAGCGGGCTCGAACGCTCGATCGAGCGCGATATCAAGGATTATCATCTCCGTTTTACCGGAGAGATCAAGAACGCTCCCGGCTGGATCAGCTTTACCACGGTGGCGCTCGGCAGTTTTCGCGGCCTGCTGGCCGACGTATTGTGGCTGCACCAGATGTCGTTGAAAGATCAGGGCAGCTACTACGAGATGGTGCAGCTGGCCAACTGGATCACCGACTTGCAGCCGCAGGTCGCGGGGTCGGCGGTTTATCTCGGTTGGGAGATGGCCTACAATTTGTCGGTCACCTGCGCCAATTACGAGGACCGCTGGCGTTGGATAGCCAAGGGCACCGCGCTTTTGCGCGACAAGGCCATGCTCTACAACCCCGAGGATGTTTCCATCTACCTCGATCTTGCGCGAATATATGGTGAAAAGTTCGGCAATGTGTTTGATGACGCCCACCTCTATTATAAGAACAAGCTTTATCTCGAGGCTTCGCGGGCAATGGGATTCAAGCCGAATCAGAAACCCGACTGGGAGGCTATGGCCAAGGTGGTGCCTGACTTTCTGCTGACCGATTGGGACACCTCCAAGGGATTCAACGAGCGCTTTCCGGAGAAAAGCCCGGCCCGCGGCATCATCTCGTCCGCCGGATACTCCGATTTTGCGGCGCTGCTCAGCGCCTACCAGAAAGCCGACGGGCTGCCGGTGGGCAAGCTGGACAGTCTTTCCCAGCCCGATCGCGAATGGCTGAACAGCTATCTGCGCGCCGCCTGGATATGGCAGTCTTTCCGCCTGAATCCGCATCTGGTGGTCAAAATCAACCAGGATTATGGCGATTTGGACTGGCGTACTCCGGAAGCGCTGGCGATATACTGGGCGGTGCTCGGCCAGGGATACCGGCCGCCGAACCAGACCCGCCGGCAATTCGACAACCGCATTCACATCGCGTTGCAGGAAACGTTCCGCAACGGTCGTCCGCTGCTCACCGATCCCGAGAATAAGAAGTACTTTATCGGAGTGCCCAACTTCTCGGTGCTGGACCGCACGCTGCAGGCTGCCGAGGAGGGATATAAGAACAACATGGACGACGAGACATTTACCAACTCGCGTATATATTTCCTGCGCGACGCCGTCCTGCTTCTGTACAGCTATGGCCAGACCAAGCGGGCAGGAGAGATGTTCGACTTGCTTAAGAAATATGACCCGGGCCAGGACAAGAACGAAACGCTGAAGCACTACTATGACCGCGCATTGCAGGAGAAGATCAATTTCGCAACGGTCAAGAGCATCGGTGAACTGCTGGTCGGCACCATCTACTGCGAGCTGCATTATCTGGTCTACGGCGACAATGTGCGGGCTAAGGAGCTTGCCAATTTCGCCGAGAAGATATACGCAAAATTCATTGAGGACAACACCGAGCGCAAGTCCGGCGCCGATCTGCCTCCTTTGGATGTTCTGATCGGTGCGGTGGTGGATAATTATCTCAAGAGCGCTCCGCCGGAACTGGCCAACCGGCTTCGCCGGATCATCGAGCAGCAGGCGGCTGCAAAGCAGCAGGCGGAGCGGGAAAGCTCAGCGGCAAGCCGGAACCCGGCGAAGTAATCGAAAGGGAATTGTTCTTAAAATATGTCGGACAGCGATAGGATATGGGCAATGGCATTGCTGATCGGAAGTATCGCGTTTGCTCTGTTGGTGTCTTTTGCCTGTTCGCTGCTGGAGGCGGCGCTGCTTAGCGTGACTCCCAGCCAGATGGCGGATATCAAACAGCGCAACTACAAGGTTGGTACGATTGTTCGTGATCTCAAAGAGAACATCGAACGGCCGATTGCGGTGATCCTGATTTCGAACACCGCCGCCCATACCATTGGCGCGGCGGTGGCCGGAGCGCAGTTTGCGGCACTCTATCACAACAACTGGCTGTGGGTGTTTTCGCTGGCGTTCACTCTGGCGATGGTGCAGTACACCGAGATTCTGCCCAAGAATCTTGGTGTGCGGTTCAACCGCCAGATCATCCAGTTTGCAGCCCGCGGGTTGAAGATCGCCGGTGTCGTAATGCTGCCGCTGATCAAGCTGGCATATTTTCTTAACCGTCCTTTCGAGGTAAAGACGCCGCCGGAAGTTGTCGACACCGCCGACGAGATATCGGCGCTGGCCGGCGAGGCCCGCTATCAGCAGGAGATAAACCAGCGCCAGGAGCGCATAATCAAGGCGGCGCCGCGGCTGTCCGAACAGACGGCCAGCGAGATCATGCTGCCGGTGGAGCAGATATCGTTCCTGAACAATACCCAGACGCTTAAGAGCGCGATAGACGTGGCGCATATCGACTATCATACCAGGTATCCAGTCTGCGAAAACGGCGACCGCAACAAGGTGGCGGGGTATGTCAATTTCAAGGAAATGGTGGCGGTGGCCGGCACCGCGCCGGACAAGGACATCATGAGCATTCTCCGTCCGATCTCGTTTTCATGTCCGGATGACACCGCTGCCAATCTGCTTGAGCGGTTCGCCACGCAGCATGTGCATTTGTCCATTGTGCGGGACGACCAGCGGCGTACGGTTGGCATGGTGACGCTGGAGGACATTGTGGAGGAACTGGTGGGGGATCTCGACGACGAGTTTGATCCGTTGCCGCGCACTTTTTACAGTCCCAGCGACGGGTTTTGGGTGGTCGGCGGCGGCAACCCGATGACGGTGCTGGCACGCGAGATGAATCAGGACTTGCCGCGCCGGGCGGAACCGGTGTCCATCTGGTTCAACCGTCAGCTCAAGCGCCGGCCAAAGGTCGGTGACGTGTTCAGGTACCGCGCCATAGAGTTTACGGTGCGCAAGGTGCGCCGCGGCAGAGTGGTGGAATTCAATGTAAGAAAAGTCGGCGTGCCGGTATCGGAAGTCGCCGCGAAAAACATAGGGGTATAAAAATGAGGCTGTTTTATTGGCTGGCGGTTGCGGCGCTGCTTTTTGCGGCGGGATGCGTGGATATAGATTACGTCGGGCAGAAGCTTGCGCCACTGCCTGACGACCAGCTCGTGACTTTCTTCGAAGAAAAAGTGGATTATGACCCCGCGCGCTACCGGGAGATCGGCAGAGCGACAGTCACCGCGCCGGACGGAACCAGTATGCTGGACATAAAGGAGGATATGCAGGACAAGGCGCGCGCCGTCGGTGCCAGCGCGGTCAAAATTATCAGTTTTTCCAGGGTTGATACCGGCGTTGTATATATGACCAGCGCTGCCGGCAACGATACTCCGCAGGCTGCCGATCAGGCCAACCAGAGCCGTGCGGTGGGAGGCAATCCCGTCTATACCGACAGTTTCGGTCAAACCGGGACCCTTACCACAACCGCCGAACCGAGGTACGAGGTGGTGCTTCATGTACTGTTTCTGGCCGATGCCGCGAAATTCGATGTTGCCATGAGCGAGCGAAAGGCGCGGCAGGCGCAGGACCTCGAAGCTGCCGCCAAGGAGCCGGCGCCGTTGCCGCCGATTTCGGCGGCCGAAGCGGCGGCATCCGAGGTATCAGAGTAAGCGCTTGGCGTGCGTCTCAAGCATGGTGCGGATATTGAAGAAAATAATATTTTTCTGCTTGCTGATTTGCGTGTTTCCGGACTCTTCGTTCGCTACGGATGAAGACTCCGGAACTAAGCGTATATTGCTGGTAAGCTCCATATCCGGTTCGTGCCGTCAGGCGAACGATGAGTTGTCCGGCTTTCGCAGGTATTTCCAGGATAACAACATCCCGGTCGCTTTTGATATTATAGAATTGAATGTGGGGACAAACTGCAATCTGAAGGTAGCCGCCGAAGACATCAACTATTTGCGGCAGCGCGTCGGCAGCAGACGGTATGACCTGGTCGCCGCCAGCGGCAATACCGCCGCCGATCTGTTTATCGACGGTGTGGTGGAATTATCGGAGAGCACGCCGTTTTTATTTTTCGGATACATTGAGTATCCGATCGGCGATCCAAGATTGCGCCGCAAAGGAATTGCCGGAGTTATAGAACCGCAATGCTTTGCCGACACCGTTGTTTTGGGTACCAAAATGCTGCCGTCGACCAGGACGGTCGCATTGATTACCGACGCGACCGCATCGGGGATCAACGTAATGCGCAGGGTGGAAGACCGTGCCAGGCAACTGCCGGGCATAAAAGTAATCAGTCTGAATGGCGGGCAATATTCGACCGATGAAATGCTTGAAAAGATCGCGGCGTTGCCGGACGACTCTTTTGTGGTGTTTGATCGATGGGCCTCCACCAAGTCGGAACCAGAATTGCAAAGATGTCTTTTGCGTCGGCTTTTTATGGCTTGCAAGGCGCCGATCTTCGGCAATCCGTCCTATGCGCCTTCGGCGAACTTTCTAGGCGGCATACATGTGGTACCGGAACAACACGGACGGGAAGCGGCGGCTGCCGCCGGGCGTATTCTGACTGGAGAGCCGCCTGAAAACATCGGCGTGATAACAGGCACCTGCACTGCTTCTTTTGACAGTACGCTGTTGGGAATATACAATATTGCGCGGGAACTGTTGCCGGTCGGGGCGCGCCTGATCAATGAACCGGTTTCATTCTTCGACCGATATCACCTTTACATAAATTGGGCGGTGGTGGCGCTGGTTACCGCGCTTCTGATGTGGATACGTCATCTTCTGTCCGAGCGGCGTGTTCGCCGTCGCACCGAAGGTATCTTCGATGCGCTGCCGGTCCAGGTCATGGTACTGGACCAGGCCGGAAACATCCGATTTTTCCGGGCCGGCAGCGGAGAAAAGGACGATCGCAAGGTGGTTGGCGGTCAATTGGCCGGTGCGCTTCATCACGCGTTCGGAGAAAAACTTAATGACATTTTTGCCGACGGCAAGCCACGCTCGTTCGAATATGATATGGGCGACCGGCACCGCCGGGCCATGTTGCTTATGCTGCCTAAGGTGGTCTACGGCGAAATTACCGCGTTGGCGGTGTCTATGGACATAACCGAACTTTACATGGTTCAGCGCGAGCTTGAGCAGGCGCTTGCCCGCGCCGAGCAGGCCGCCCGCGCAAAAACCACCTTTCTTGCCACCATAAGTCATGAATTGCGTACGCCATTGAATTCGGTCATCGGATTTTCCGAACTGCTCGAAGCCGACAATTTAAGCAAGGACGAGCGGGAAGAGGCGGTGAAGGCGATAAATATTGCCGGCAACTCATTGCTGAGTCTCATAAATGATGTGCTGGATCTTTCAAAGATTGAAGCCGACCGGCTCAAGATTGTGCCGGAAGATACCGATCTTGCCGACCTTGCCGATGAAATGCGGGCAGTTTTCGCCCAGCGCATGACGGATAAGAATTTGGAATTTATAATCGAGTTGCCGCCGGAATTGCCGGTGTTCAAACTTGACTCGCTGCGGCTGCGGCAGATCATGCTTAACTTGATCGGCAATGCGATTAAGTTCACCGACACCGGCAACGTCAAGTTGAGTATTGCATTTTCCTCCAAGCCTGGGAAATTGGCCGACCTGCGAATTGCGGTGATTGATACCGGTCGCGGCGTATTGCCGGAGAAGCGCGAGGCGATTTTCCGTCCGTTCGAACAACAGGACTCGATGCGCGATTCCGGCATCTGCAATGGCACCGGTCTCGGTCTTGCCATTGTGGAACGGCTTGCCAAGGCGATGGGCGGCAAGGTGGCGCTTGAAAGTGAGGTGGGGAAGGGCAGCAGCTTCACGCTGGAGTTATTCGATGTGCCATTCCATACCGCCGTGCCGCGAGCTCATGAGGCGACTCATGACCCGGTTGATTTCACCGGAGTCGAGCTCCTGGTGGTGGATGATACCGAGTTGAACCTGCGGGTGCTTGCCGGCATATTGCGGAATCTCAAGGCAACCGTGCATACGGCGCGTTCGGCTCGGGAGGCCATAGAGTTTCTGGAAAAAAATCCGAAACTGGACATGGTTTTGACCGATATGTGGATGCCGGAAATGAACGGCAGTAAACTTGCCGTTACCATCCGCAATAATCCCAAGCTGTCCAAGCTGAAAATCGTGGCGGTTACCGCCGATGCCGAGTACCTGCCGGGACGGGAATTTGACGGCGTGCTTCTGAAGCCGGTCACATTTGACTCGGTTACCAAGGCGCTTGCTCCGCTGGTTGCATAGACGTGCCGGAACTCAAGATTCAGATATTTTTGCACCTGCTGTTCATATTATTGATATTAATTATTGTTTTTGTTTTTCGTTTATTTTCAAAACTATCAATAAATTACTTGAAAAGCGATTTTTAAATGATAGTGTTAACAATAAAAGGCGTTGCGCCGCGTGGATAGGAGGAGTCGTCCGGCCGGACGAAGGGGAAATGCGCAACGCCCTCTCTCTTTTAAATACCGAAGTCGCAATGTGGTAAGAAGATTGGTTGCAATTTAAAAATAAAAAAGGCCGCACCATGTGGCGGCCTTCTTACTACCGGTAAGCTTAAGCTTTGACGAAGTTTCCGGTGCGGATGCAGGCGGCGCAGAGACGTACGCGCTTGACCTGTCCGTTGACAATCACGCGCACGCTCTGGATGTTCGGATGGAAAGTGCGCTTGACGTTCTTCACCACATGCAGACCGATACCGCCGGCCTTCTTGGCCAAACCTTTGCGGGTGATCCGGCCGCCCTCGGCGCGGGCCTTGCCGCACATCATGCAAACGTTGCTCATATTATTACCTCATCATGTTAAATGTAAATCCAGCAAAAAATGGTGAGTTGACCGGGACTCGAACCCGGGACCACCGCCTTAAAAGGGCGATGCTCTACCGACTGAGCTATCAACCCGCCAGCTGTATGCTCTTTAAAATAGACCAAAATCATAACTTTTCAAACTACGAAGCTGAAAAAGTGGGAAATTTTATTTCCAGCAAAAGAGTTCCGGCAAAAAAAACAGTCATATTGTTTGCAACTGGCATTTACATTATGCAATTACGGGTACAGCACGTAATATATGCGTATGAATGCATCAAGGAGGCTGATGTTCGCAAAAATCATATTCCGGGAGCTACGTAGCGGGTAATGATGATGTGATGGCGAAGTTCGCCGCGGTGTCGGTCTGGCTGCGGAGCGAATCGGAGTTGACCGTCGGCACGGGCAAGACGATGTGTAAGCTTGCGTCGGGGAAGGCGAATCGCGATAGCAGTGTCTGTAGACGTTTCTAAAACTCAAATTCCATGTTAGGGCTTAGTGCCAGGGTTACCCATGTTATAAATTGCGGTCCGATTCCTGAGATGAGAGTGAAGTCACAGTGGGTGTCGGAGAGATAGGCCACCGCCAGCACTGGCGCGTTCATTCCAGGTGCCGGATTGCAACGATCCTTGGATTCGAAATTTGACGATAATGTGTTCCGGGCTACCCATATAGCCAGATTGCCGGAGTCGCCAATGGTGTTGCGCATAGCCTTGAAATCGGATGAATCTCCGAGACGAGACTTTGTCCCGGTATAGTATTCAAACGCCGATCCGACTGAAACAATCTCAGAATATATGTCGACACGTCCCGGAGAAAGTCGTACGATGTAGTTGCCTTCGCTGTTGAGCAGAGTGTCTCCGGTGCCCGATATTGATTGCAGTCCGCATGATTTCATCATATTATGAAGAGTGCCATTGCGGTCCGGTAGGGATATAAGCAATTTTACATGCGGGAATTCTCCCGATACATTGACTATGTTAAGCGCAAACCCGAATCGTCCTTCGATTGAGTCCAATAGTTCGTCTTGACCGATATTTGCCTGCAGGCGCTCCATTAGGAAAAGAATTGATCCCATTTTTGAGTATATCGGCATCACGGCATCCCACAATTTCCGCATGCTTATTGTGCCACTGACGGCAAAGGTGACATCCTGCGGAAGTGCGGCTATCCAATCAATGTCAGCCGGGTTCTCGCTGGCGAGGACGGTGAGCAGGTCGTGGGACGCTGCGGCGGTGGTGAGTGCCCGAAATCTGGTGATTATCATTTTGCTGCCGTTGACTTCAAGATTGCGTTGGGCGATCCCGAATTCCCGGATACGCGGGATTCCGGACAGCCGAAGCCAATTGAAGACTTCCTTGCGTGTTTCTACATAACTGTCCTCTTTGCGAGGGTCGGTAATTTTCTTCTTTCCGGCCTCGGTCGTAGCATTGAACAACGTTTCATAGCCGGCCATGTCGACATGATGCACACAAGAATACTCGGGTCCAAAAAAATCCTCGACTTTAACATCCGCTTCGGCCGCGGCAATTGCAAGAGGCAGTATCATGGCGATAATCGGAATCTTCCTCATATGTTCTCCTTTTTATATTTGGAATATAGCATCATGGTTGACACAATGCAAATTGTAAAACCAACGCAAGGAGACCATGATGGACTACAATTTCGTTTTCCGGCGCGAACATCCCCGCTGTCGCAGAAACCGCGCGATTTGGGAACATTGCCGTTCCGCCTACTCGGGCGGAACCGAGTATATAGACCGGGCGCTGATTCGCCACGTTTCCGAAATTGACCTTGAATTCGAGGAGCGCCGCGCCCGCGCCTGTTATTTCAATTATCCGCGCAAGCTGGCACGGCTGATCACACAGTTTGCGCTGGCCACTCCGCCCGAACGCCGTCATGCCGCCCCGGAGCTGGTCGAGGACTTCTCCAGAGACGGTCTGCGGGTGGATGAGGTGATGTGCCAGTTCTCCACGCTGCTCAATGTCTATGGCGCGGCATTTTTGCTGGTCGACATGCCGGCTTTCAACGGCGAGGTAACGCTCGAACGCAAGCGGCGCGAACGCTTGCGACCCGGTGTACGTGCGCTTTCACCGCTTTCGGTGCCCGACTACGCCGTAGGCGACGACGGTCTGTTGCTGTGGGCGCTGGTGGAGGAAAAAGCTCTTATCAATTCGGACCCGTTCAACCCTGCCGTCGAACGCCGCCGCCGCCGCCTTTGGACCCGCGACGGCTGGCAGCTGTTCGAACTCAATTCGCCCGGTGGACAGATCGTGCTTGCCGGTTCCGGACGGCATAATCTCGGACGGGTGCCGCTGGTATGCGCGCAGGAGCCGGACGGCTTCGGTCTGGACGCCGCGCATTGGTTTGAGGACGTGGTGCGTATATCGGACGCCATTCTCAACAATGAGTCAGAAGCCCAGATGAATATCATCAAGCAGATGTTCGGCCTGCTGGTGATCCCGGAGAGTTTCGCCCGCAAGTCCGAACGCACCCCCGCCGCCGATGGCACCGGGCGCGGCGAGAAATTCAGCCGGGTGCTCGCCCGCACCGCCGCCATATGGGAGACCTGCGAGGAAAAAGGCATCAGCCGCTATATTTCGCCCGCCGGAGTGGAGACTGGGCAGATACGCGAGGAGAACGCCATGCTCAAGCGCGAGATGTTCGATGCGGTCGGACTGGCCCTTCAAAAAGAGACGCGCACACCGCAGACCGCCGAGAGCAAGGCATGGGATTATCAGCATGTCCGCCAGTTTCTCGCCTGCCGGGTGGAGTTGCTGGAACAGCTGGAGACCGCCGCGTGGAAGCTGCTCAATCTCTACGATCCAACCGTCACCGTACCCGAGGTGTCTTACAATCGCGATTTCGCGGTGATCGATCTCAAGAACTCGATCGAAGGATTGCTGCAGCTCAGCCAGATATCGCAAGTTCCGGCTTACCGTAATGCGGTGGCTCGTGCTGCGGTGACGCTTTTGGAAAAATATCAGAAACTGCCGGCCGACGAGCGTGACGCGCTGTTGGCCGGGCTGGAGAAAGATTCGGATCATGTTGAAGCCGCGTTTTAATCAGAAGATCATACTGAAAATTCCGGACGGCTTTGCCGACGGCAAACGGAAATACCGCACCGTGCGGGCGTGGGCGCTTTCGATGCCGGAGGTAAGCGCCGAAACCTCCGGATTGGGTTCACGTTCGGACGACACGGTGTTTCTCATCACTTCACCGGAAGCGCCATCGCCGGGCACACTGGTGGTGGACGATGGCGGAACACGCGAATTAGGGGTGGTTAAAATCTGCAAAGACCTCGACGGAAAAACAGTGGCTTATCGCTGCCGCGTAAAATAATCAGAATCCGAATTCGGGTTGGACGATGCCGAAGTCATCTTCCTTTTTTTCGCTGTCGCCGGTCGGTTGATTTTCCATAGGTTCCAGTGTCGCGGTCTTGTCAACGGCAGGCTTGGCTGACGGTTTCGCTTTGCGGACTCGCGGTTTTTGCTTCTTATTTTTGAGTTCCATTTGCGGTTCCGGTTCATCTCCGGATCGCGGCAGCAACCCCTGCTTTTCGTCCGGAGCCGGTTCCGGCGTGTCTTCCGGCTTCGTGTCCGTGGCATCGACAATGATTTCCGGCGTGTCGGAAGCGGCCTTCGGCGGTAGTGGTTCCGCTTCCGTTACGGGTTCCGGCCTGGTCTCATATTCCTGCTGCCCGGAGTCGGCGTTCATCGTCTGAGAGCTTTCCGGTTCCGGGGCGGCGACCATTTTGGCGTCAGATACTTCCGTCTCGATCTGCGGAATAACGGTTTCGCCATCCTCTGGTTCGTTATCCTCCGGTTCGGACGCGGCCGACTCGGCGGCCGCAGCGGCGGCGAATTCTTCCTCGGTCAGATAGCGTTTGAAATTGAGTTTTGCTATCTTGGCGCCGATCAGGATGCCGCGCGCTTTGGCTGAGCGGCGCGGAAGTGTCATAAGATTGAGTTCTTCCGCCGGCTTTTTACCTTCGGACTTTATGGTATAAACGGCATTGGGGCATGGGGTGAACAGCTCAAGGCGACACTTCGGCGGGCAGAGGTTATACTCGCGGTCGGTGATGAACTTTGCGATGGTACTGCGTTTGCCGTAGCACTTGCCGGATTTTATATCGCGGTAGATCACGCCGAACTCGGTCTCGGAATCCTGCTTGCGGAATTCGTAAAGGCGGTCGATGAATATTTTATCCGGCGTGTTGATTATTTTGTAGCGTCCGGAACGCTCCACGCAGAGAAGCTGGTCGAATTCGCTGACCATCACAAAGTCGTCACTCTTGACGGAGGTGCCGATATAGCAATTCTTGCGGTCCCAGTAGACACGGATGTTGGATAGCGCCGCCGCCTTGCGGTCGATCTTTTCAAGTTTTTCGATCTCGGTGCGGCGCGGGAACATGGGGCCGTATTTCGTCAGCAGCGCGTTCAGGTAGTCCTTGGCGTAGCCCTTGAGATTGGCCAGATGCTTGCGTATGGCGGAAATCTTTTTTTCGATCTCGCGCAGTTCCTGCTGGTTCTTTTCAATGTCGAATCGGCTGATCCGGCGTACCGGAAGCGCCAGAAGCTTGTCGATGTCCTCATCGGTGACATCCCTCCGAAGCATGTCGCGGAATGGCGCGAGGCCTGCATGAACTTCGGCGTATTCCTCACTCTGGCTTTTGCATTCTTCGATACGCTTGTAGATGCGATTCTCGAAGAATATCTGAGCCAGTGTCTTCGCGTGGTGCAGTTCGTTCTGGCGGTCCAGGTCGATATCCAGTTCGCGATTCAGGTATTCCAGCAGTTTGGCGGTGTTGCGTTTGATTACTTCGGTAACGCTCATAACCGTGGGGCGGTTGTCCCGGATCACGGTGAGGTTCGGAGAAATCGACACCGAGCAATCGGTGTACATATAGAGCGCGTTCATCGCTTTTTCCGGGTCGTAGCCGCGGGTCGGCACCACCTCGATCTCAACCTCTTTGGTGGTATAATCGTTTACCGAAGCGATTTTGATGCGGCCCTTTTCGGCTTCGCGTTCGATGCTGGCGATCAGACTTTCTGTGGTGGTGGTGGCCGGGATTTCGCGGATATACAGTTTGCGGTCTTTTATTTCGATGCGGGCGCGCAGTACGATGCGCCCGTTGCCGTCGGCGTACTCGGAGACATCCATAAGTCCGCCCTGCTGGAAATCCGGATAGAGTTCGAACGGGCGGCCTTCAAGCTCGGCGATCTGGGCTTCGATCACCTCGTTGAAATTATGCGGCAGTATTTTGGTGGCCATGCCGGCGGCGATGCCGTCGGAGCCGAGCATCAGCAGGGCCGGAATTTTTACCGGCAGAATCACCGGTTCGCGGTTACGGCCGTCGTAGGTGTCGACCAGTTCGGTGATGTCGTCATTGAACAGCACTTCGCGCCCGAGTTCGGAAAGTCCGCATTCGATATAACGTACCGCGGCGGCGCTTGAACCGGTGAAGATATTGCCGAAGTTGCCCTGTTTTCTTATGAAATATTCCTTATTGGCCAGCACCACCAGCGCGCCGGCAATGGAGGCGTCGCCGTGCGGATGGTATTTGCCCATCACTTCGCCGACCACGAAAGCGGCCTTGTGGGTACGCCCGTCGTCGATGCGGTGCATCGCCCACAGGATGCGGCGCTGGACCGGTTTCAAACCGTCGTCCACATTGGGAATCGCGCGGTCTTTGATGGTGTAGGCGGCGTATTCCAGATAGTTGCGGTCGAACATGCCGCGAAAATAAGAATTGGCGCCGATTGTTTTTTCAGCCTCGCGCTCGTTGGCGGCCAGAGCCTCCGCCTCGTATGCCGACATCACTTCACCGTCGGCGGCGAAGACCTGTTTTTCCTCGTCACTCATAATCCGGCACCTCGAGGTTGTTCATGATGTATTCCCGGCGTTCGGGGGTGTTGTTACCCATGTAGAACGCCAGGATGTCCGGCACGTTGCGCATGTTGTCCAAGGTGACCGGGAGCAGTTTGATGTTTTCGCCTATGAACTCGCCGAAGTCGTCCGGAGAGATTTCTCCGAGCCCCTTGAATCGGGTGATCTCGGACTTTTTGCCGAGTTGTTTTACCGCGGCGTCGCGTTCGGACTCGCTGTAGCAGTATACCGGTTTACCCTCTTTCAATCTCACGCGGAAAAGCGGCGTTTCCAGCACATAGAGATGGCCGGCCAGAACCAGCTGTTCGAAGTAGGTAAGGAAGAACGTCATCAGCAGGTTCCGGATATGCATGCCGTCGACGTCGGCGTCGGTGGCTATTACGATCTTGTCATAGCGCAAGTTGTCCACCTCGTTGTCCACGCCGAGCGCCTGGGTGATGAACAGCAGTTCGTCGTTGCTGTAAAGCTTGTCCCGCCCCATGCCGAAGCAGTTGAGGGGTTTGCCCTTAAGCGCGAAAATCGCCTGCGAGGTGACGTCGCGGCATTTTTCAAGGCTTCCGGCCGCGGAGTCGCCCTCGGTCAGGAAGATCATGGTGTCCGGTGCCGGATGGTTCTTGTGCGGTTTGTCGCCGCGGTGGAATTTGCAGTCCTTCAGCTTGGGAATGCGAAGCGTGGTCTTTTTGATGGCTTCGCGCGACTTCTTTTTGGCGTCCTGAATCTGGCGGTGCAATTGCTCGTTGCGGGAAACCTTGTCCATCAGCACTTCGGCGATTTCGCGGTTTTTGTGGAGGAAGTCCTCCACCTCCCTGGCCACGGCGGAAACCACCGGGCCTTTCACATCGGTGTTGCCCAGCTTGTTCTTGGTCTGCGACTCGAAGGTCGGCTCCGGGTGTTTTATTGCGATGGCGCCGGCCATGCCGTCGCGCACGTCGTCGGCCTTATAGCTTTTGCCGCTGTAGGCGTTGATCGCCTTTAGCACGCCCTCTTTGAACGCCGACAGATGGGTGCCGCCGTCGCCGGTGAACTGGCCGTTTACAAACGAGAAACAGTTTTCGCCGTAGTTGTTGGAATGGGTGAGGGCAAACTCAATGGTTTTTGACTTGTAGAAAATGACATCGTAAAGCCGGTCGTCGCCGCATTCGAACTCCAGCAGATCCTTGAGGCCGTTCTGGGAATAGAAACGCTGACCGTTGTAATAGATGGAAAGTCCGGAGTTCAGGTAGGCGTACATCCACATGCGGCGTTCCACATACTCGTCGCGAAATGAATAGTCGGGGAACATTTCGGGGTCCGGGGTAAAGATCACCAGGGTGCCGTCCTTTTCTGTGGTCTCACCGGTTTCGTCGCGCACCAGCACGCCGCGCCGGAACTCTACCTCGTGGAACTTGCCCTCGCGTACCGAACGGGCTATGAACACTTCGGAAAGCGCGTTCACCGCCTTGGTGCCTACGCCGTTAAGTCCCACCGAAAACTGGAAGGCTTCGTTGCTGTATTTGCCGCCGGTGTTCATCACCGACACGCATTCCACCAGTTTCCCCAGCGGGATGCCGCGGCCGTAGTCGCGCACCGAAACGCGGTTGCCGTCCCGCAGAACATCGATACGCCTGCCGGCTCCCATGATGAATTCATCGATGCTGTTGTCCACAACCTCCTTGAGCAGTATGTATATGCCATCGCTGGGGTTTGAACCGTCGCCAAGACGCCCGATGTACATACCCGGACGCTTGCGAATGTGCTCGAGGGATTCGAGGGTTACGATAGTGCTTTCGCTGTATATTGGTGCTTCGCTCATCAACTTGTCCTTTTCATAGAATATACCGCACCAACCTCGAAAATTCAAGCAAAAAGCCTCTTGAAAGTTTGACATTTCCTCCATGCCACTGTACATTAGCCCCAGCATCTGCAATCATTTTTTTTTACCTATAAAACAAGGGGTTGCGAATGAACGAAATCATAAGTTTCGACCTCGGCAGTTATATTGCCGAAGGGAACGTGATCTGCCAGTGCTCGGCTTGCACCGGGTCCGGGCTGATCGAGAAGCTGGCCGAACGCATCGCGTTCACCACCGCCGGAGTCAGTTGTGAAGAGATTATCGCCGCCGTGCGTCAGCGCGAGGAGGTCATGCCGACCGTCATCGCACCCGGACTGGCGGTACCGCACGCGCGAATGGCGCGGGTGGAGAATCTGCTGATCGCGGTGGCCACCTGCCCCAACGGCGCCAACTTCAACTCTCCCGACGGCAAACCGGTCAAAGTGGCGGTAATGATTCTGACCCCGGCGGATGATCCCGGGCTCCATTTGCAGGTGTTGTCCGCCATTTCGCGCACATTCGCCTCGCCGGACGCTCCCGACAAGGTGGCGGCGCTTCAAAGTCCCGGCGCTGTACGCGCGTTTTTCTCCGATTCCAAGATGGAAATCCCCGGATACTTGAGGGTTAAAGACCTGATGGACCGCAATCCGCTGACCCTGCTGGAAGCTGACACTCTGCATACCGCCATTGCTGCTATCGCGGTGAATCATATCGACGAAATTCCGGTACTGGACGAGGATGGCGACCTGCGCGGCGTTGTTGCCGCCGGCGACATACTGCGCTTCAGCCTGCCCGAACATATATTGTGGATGAACGATTTGACTCCGATACTTCGCTTCCAGCCGTTTGCCGAAATGCTGAAGAATGCCCAGGACACCAAACTGGCCGATTTCATGCGGGAACACATGGAGACCATCGAGGAGGACGCTCCCGCGGTGCAGCTGGTAAAACAGTTCATTGTTGCCAAGGTGCGGCAGATTATCGTCACCAAGGACGGCAAATTCACCGGAGTGGTCAACATCGACACGATCGTGCGCGATCTGTTCTGGGCATAAAGGGGACGACAAAATGAGCGAAAGCGAAAATATCGACAATCTCACTTTAAAGTCGATGGCGACCAGGTTCCTGATCATGGTCTGCGTCAGCCTCGGCGCCGGCATGGCCGGCCATTACTCCGGCGCGCTGGAATTCAATCAGGCGGTGGCCTGCGGTGTTTTTCTGGCCATTATCATGGGTACGCTGTTTTTTTGGAATTTCCGGCTTGCGATCGCGTTCCTCGGATTGTCGGTGTTGATTTTTACCAACTCTCTGAACATCGCGCGGTTTGTCACCAGTTCGTCGCTGGAGGTGATACTGTTTTTGGTGGGCATGATGATCATTGTGGGAGCGCTGCGCGATCTGGGCTTCTTCACCTGGGTGGTGCAGCTTATCGTGTCGATGCCGAACATCTCCGGGAAGAAGTTCATCGCATGCACCGCTTTCGCCTCGGCGCTGCTGGCATGCGCGGTGGACGAGGTCACCAGCATCATATTCGTTTCCACCCTGATATTTCAGGTTTGCGACCGGCTGAAGCTGAATCCGCTGCCATATGTGATGATTTGCGTGCTCGCCACCAACGTGGGTTCGGCCGGGACCATGATGGGCAATCCGGTGGGCATTTTTATCGGCACCAAGGCGGGATTGACCTTCGGGGACTTCATGATATGGGCGTTTCCGCTGATGATTCTGGCGCTGCTGGCCACCATCGCGGTGACCATGCTCTATTTCCGTAAGGACCTGAAGCTGTTCGATTCCCATTTGCGCGACCGCCTGTCGAAGAACCTGTCGCTGGCGCCGGTGGTCGAGGTGCCCTACAAGCGCGGACTGTTCCTGCTGCTGGCCACCATTTGCGTTATCGCCAGCCATCATCCGCTTGAACAGTTGTTTCATCTCGAAAAGAACAGCATATTGCTGATCGCCCCGCTGATCTGTTCCGGAATAGTGATGATATTGAAGCACAACCGGGCAAGATATTATGTGGAGCGCGAGGTGGACTGGTGGACGCTGGTGTTTTTCATGCTGCTGTTCGCGGTGGCCGGAACCGTGCAGTTCACCGGAGTGGACAAGGTCATGTCCACCGGTTTCACCCGGGTTTGCGGAACCGGGGAGGGGACGCTGGTGCCGTTCATTCTTTCGGTTTCGGCGGTGGGGTCGGCGTTTGTGGACAATGTGATTTTCGTGGCCGCGTTCTGCCCGGTGATCGAGCAGCTGGCGCAGACCATGAAGGACATGCCGCTGTGGTTCGCGCTGCTTTTCGGCGCCTGTCTGGGCGGCAATATCACCATGATCGGCAGTACCGCCAACATAGTTGCGCTTGGCATGCTGGAGCGAAAGAGCCACGTGCATGTCAATTTCCTGCACTGGCTGAAGATAGGTTTTTTGTCGGCGCTGACGGCCACGTTGATTGCATGGGCCGGAATCATGGCGCTCTCCCCGCTGATGCCGGACCGCTACGCGCGGCTTTCCGCTTCTGCGATGGATGCCGGAAGCGACCTGGAGTTCAACAACAAAAAAGTAACGGTTATCGGCCGTGCCGTTGACGGCAAGCTGAGGCTGGAGTCGGAACATCAGGCCTATGCGGTGAACATAAAGCCGGGAACCGTGGAAATTCCGTCGGGAGTGCGCGCCTATCGTGGAGTCATGACCGGCGATCCCGACTGCGGTTATACGCTGGAGGTCGAAGACGTTGTCGCCAAAGCCGACGCCAACGCACATTGAGATTTGCGATGAAAAACGCTCCCGGCAAATATAGCCGGGAGCGTTTTTGTATTATCGGGCTGGTTGTTCAACGCGGTTCGGCTTGTCATGAATCGCTTCCAGCGGTTCAGCGGCAATCGAATCGGCATTGTTGGGCGGCGGAACATTTTTGGCGGATTCAACTCCCATGGCATGTTCCAGCATAATGCGCATTTCACGGCTGGCGGCATAATCGAGCGCTTTTTTTCCCGATTTGTCGGACAACCGTGGATCGGCCCCGGAATCCAGAAGCAATTTGGCGGTGACGCCGTTATTTTCCCCGGCCGCTATCATCAGCGCGGTGGTGCCGTCTTCGTTCTGGGCGTTTAAATCTACTCCGGCTTTGATCAAGGTTTCCAGCACGTCGGTGCGCTTGTTGTTCAGCGTCATCAGCGCGGTTTGACCTTTAAGGTCGCGCGCATTCACGTCGGCCCCGGCATCCAGCAGCATTTTTATGGCGGTGGAAGTGTTGGCCAGCATGACTGGCGTGGATCCGTCGGTGCTGCGGATATCCGGATTTGCACCGTGGCCGAGCATAAGCTTCATCTTACTGAAATCATCGCAGGTGGCGAGCCATTGAAGCAGGCTTGTACCGCGCGAGAAGCATACATCCGGGTCGGTGCCGCGGTCCAACAGATACTCGAACATGCGCGGATGCCCGTTTATGATCGAACGCGCCAGCAGTGTTTCGCCGCCCAGGCATCTGGTGGCCGGATCGATTCCGGCGGTAAAGAGAAGTTCCAAAAGGTCGGAGTTGCCCTCGACCATTGCCGCATTGATTATTCCGAAACTCTGCTGGTATTCCTTGTCCACACGAGCCCCGTGGTCTATAAGCAAGGCTATGATTTCCTGCAAGTCGGCACGGGCCTCTTTAGTCCCGGTGTGGCTGGGATAGTTGGGAACGTAGCCGGGCACGTCCTTGGCATATGCATCCATTGCCGCCCTCAGAGGAGAGCCGCCACGGGCATTCATGTATTTTGCATCGGCCCCGGCGGAGAGCAGTTTTCGAACCATTTCGAGGTCGGCTTTTTCACAGGCGCGGATCAATGGGGTGCGATATTGGCTGTCGATCGAGTTGATGCCGGAGTCGCGGGCAATAAGCATTTCGGCCAGTTTGCGGTCGCCATCGGCGATGGCATTGGCCAGCATCGGAGAATCCTTCATGGGCCTGTATCCGGCCTGGAGCATTGTCTTTGCGACAGTTCCATCATGGGAACTTGAGTATGATAATTCGATGGCCTTTGTGGTGTCCTGCCGGTCCGCGATGGCGCGGCATAGTTGTTCGGCGGCTTCTTTATCGCCATAGCTCAAGGCTTGGTCTATCATATAGATTATAGTCCTTGTCGGGAATGGTACGCCGTGTCTGACAAGCTCCGCCATGATATAGATGTTTTCTGGATCTTCTTTGTATGGGATTGCAGAAATTCTTGCCATCCAAGGGCGGGCGTCCGGCATGCGGCGTATGAGATCATATCCGCCGGCTTCAAGTATCTTTTTCACAGTCAGCAGATCGCGTGATTCCGCCGCTACATTCAGCAGCATTTCCAAATTGTATATATTTACGGAGAATCCGTGCTCCAGCATTACATCCAGCAGTTCGAGATTTCCCTCCCGGACGGCCATCTCAAAGATATATTGATCGTTCCGGATAGTCGTCGGCGAAGCGCCGTGCCGGATCAGCATCAATATCATCGCGGTGTTTTTTATTCGTGCGAGACCGCCGCCGATGGCAATCGAACTGGCCTTTGCTCCGGCGTCCAACAACATCTTAGCCTTGGGGTAGCTTGTTTCATTGATCGCGAATTGCAAGGGAGAAACTCCTTCGGAATTGCGCGCATCGGGTTCGAGTCCGTATTTCAACAGCATCTCCAGCATCTCCGGCGAGCATCCGGAAACCAAATCCGGCCTGGGCGGGGCTCCGTGTTTCAGCAGAGTCTCGGCCAAGTCAAGCCGGTTGTTGCGTACGGCATCCGCCATATATTCATCCAGAATCCCCGCTCCGGCGTCAAGCAGCATTTCCGCCATTCTGACCCGGTTTTTGCGGCATGCGATGAAAAGCGGTCTTCCGCCCAATGTCGAATCCGGATCGAAGCCGTGTTTCAGCATGACTTCCACACAGTCGTCGCTGTCATGGTTTACAGCCGCCACCAGCAAGGACTGCTGTTTGTCCGGCGGCAGAGTTACCTTGTCGAGGATGCTGTCGAGTTTTCCGGAATCGTTGGCGCAGACGGCTAGTCTGGCTTCCGCCTTGCGCATATGTGCAAGTTCGGCTTCCTTCGGTACGGCGCAGCCGGCGAACAGCGTCGCGGCGGCAATCAGATACAGATATCGCATGTTATGCCCTCCGGTTGGTTTGCCCCCAATATAGCACTGGAATTCCCTTAATTGTAAAACAAATGTAAAAAATATAAGAAAAAACTTCCGGAGCATCCGGAAGTTGGGTTGTTTCATTCAGGGCGGATTGCCGGGTTCCAGCTACTTGTCCAGTTCGGTCTGCTTGGCGACTAGATGGTCGACTCCATATAGTTTGCGCAGTTTGGGCTTCTCGATCTTTCCGGTGGGGTTGCGCGGGACTTCCGCGAAAATGATCTTGCGGGGTCGCTGGTAGCGCGGCAGGTCGAGGCAGAAGTCGTTTACCTGTTCCTCAGTCAGCGAACAGCCGGGCTTGACCTCGATGATGGCGGCGGCGATTTCGCCCAGCCGCGAGTCCGGCAATCCGATCACCGCCACGTCCTTGATCGCGCAGTTTCTGCGCAGGAAGTCTTCGATCTGAACCGGGTAGAGGTTTTCGCCACCGGTTATGATCACATCCTTCTTTCGGTCCACCAGATAGATGAAGCCGTCGGCCGATTCCTCCGCCATGTCGCCGGTATACAGCCATCCCTCGGAATCCAGCACTTCGGCGGTCGCCTTTTCGTCCTTGTAATAGCCGAGCATTACGCCGTCGCCTTTTACCGCCAGCTCGCCGACTTTGCCTCGCGGGACTTCGTGGCGATTTTCGTCCACGATCTTGGTTTGCCAGCCATATCCGGCCACGCCGATCGCGCCGACATGGTCGATATTTTCGACGCCCAGGTGCACCGCGCCGGGGCCGATCGACTCGCTGAGACCGTAGTTGGTGTCGTAGTCGTGGTGCGGGAATACCGTTTTCCAGCGCTTGATCAGGCTGGGCGGCACCGGCTGTGCGCCGATGTGCATAAGCCGCCACTGGTCAAGCTTGTAATCTTCCAGCCTGATCTCTCCGCATTCGATCGCGTCCAGCACGTCTTGCGCCCACGGCACCAGCAGCCACACCACGGTGCATTTTTCTTCCGACACCGCGCGAATGATCCACTCCGGCTGGGTTCCGCGCAGAAGCACGGCACGGCCGCCGGAAATGAGACTGCCGAACCAGTGCATTTTCGCCCCGGTGTGATAAAGCGGCGGAATGCAAAGGAAGGTGTCGTTGCGGGTCTGACCGTGGTGTTTCTGTTCCACCACGCAGGCGTGAGTGAGGCTGCGATGGGGATGGATGATCGCCTTGGGGAACCCGGTGGTGCCGCTGGAAAAATAGATCGCCGCTTCATCGTCCTCGGTCAGCGGTATGTCAGGAGCTTTACCCGAACAGTATGAGACCAGGTTGCTGTAAGGCTCGGCGAACGACGGGCAGTCCTCACCCACATAGAGAAACGATTTGACACGCGGCAGCCGGTCGCATATCGCTTCTACGCGGCCGACGAACGACGGGCCGAACAGCAGCACGTCAACATCCGCCAGCTCGAGGCAGTATTTGATCTCTTCGGCGGTATACCGGAAATTCAAAGGCACCGCCATGGCGCCGCTTTTCAGGACGCCGAAGTAGATCGGCAACCATTCCAGACAGTTCATCAGCAGGATGCCGACCTTGTTTCCTTTGTGGATGTGGCGGGTCAGCAGAAAATTGGCGAACCGGTTGGCTTTGCGGTCGAACTCTCCCCAAGTTATTTCGGAACGGAAGGAATCGGTCGGGCTTGGCTCGATCAGCGAATATTCGCGCCAGGTGGTATGGCGTTTCTCCAGTTCCTGCGGGTTGATCTCGACCAGCGCAACGTCATTCTCATAAAGTTTGGCGTTGCGTTCCAGCAGCTCGGTGATCGGCATGACGCGTTGTCCTTTTTGAAATTTCGGTATTGAACGGAATAATGTCGCATCCGGAGCGGCGACAGGAGTCCTTATTCGTCGGCCAGCAGCGGAGCGATAATTGCGGCGAACGCCTTGGCCGCCGCGCTGTCGGCAAAGCTGTGCACGAACGGGGTTCCGGCGTCGCCGCCGCGGCATACCGCGGGATCGATCGGAACTCTTCCGAGCAGTTTTACATTGAAGCGGGCGGCAAGTTCCTCGCCGGCGCCGGCCGAGAATATCTCGGTGACTTCTCCGCATTTGGGGCAGACGAAGCCGGCCATGTTTTCGACGATGCCGAGAACTTTGTAGCCGAGCTGATTGCAGAAGTTCAGCGACTTGGCCACATCGGAGGCCGCCACTTGCTGCGGAGTTGTCACCAGCACCGCCTGGCCGTCGGGAATCATCTGGCATATGGACAACGGCTCATCGCCGGTACCGGGCGGGCAGTCGATCACCAGATAGTCCAAATCTCCCCACACCACATCGGAAAGCAGTTGTTTTATCAGGCCGATTTTGGCCGGGCCGCGCCAGATCACCGCGTCGTCCGGATTGTGTAGCAGGAAGCCGATGCTCATCACTTTGAGGTTGCCGACCGCGACCGGCAGCAACAGCTCGTTCTCGGAGGAGGGGCGCTGATTTTCCAAATGAAGCATCTTGGGCACGCTGGGACCGTGAATATCAACGTCCAGAAGGCCGACGTTCTTGCCCTCCAGCGCCAGCGCGGCGGCCAGGTTTACCGCCACCGTGCTCTTGCCCACGCCGCCTTTGCCGGACATTACCACGAGCTTGTTTTTGATTTTGCTCATTCCCAGCTTAAGCCGGCAGTCCTGTTCGCTTTCATGGTGCTGGCCGCAGGATTTGCAGTCGCCCGAACAGCTTTTGTCTTCGCCCATCGCTATATCAGCCTTTCATTTGAAGTTGGATTTATCATGATAAATATAAAACATTAAGATACCACGAAAGCGGGAAATTTCAAACTTCCCGGTCCCATAATACCACGGAGGTTTCCACCTGCCGCTCCGGTATCCGCCAAAAGCGCCTCAAAAGCGTGCTTTTGACCTCCCTGTCCGGCACTATGGAAAAGCCGTTCTTTTCATAAAACCGCACCGCCCACACCGCGTCGGCCCAAGTGCCGATCAGCATCGGTTTCCCGGCTCCGGCGTGAAGTTCGGCAAGCAGTTTGCCGCCGATTCCGCAGTTGCGGCAGGCGGTACGCACATAGGCGTGGCGGATAAGCCATACTTCGTTCCGGTCCTGGATGCCCATCACGCCGACCAGCAGCCCGTTCACGTAATAGCCGTAGAACTTTACGCCGTCGGCAATCTCGCTGCGGAGTTCCTCGCGTGGCATATACGGTTCATGCCAGCGGTCGGCAGGAATCACGCCTTTGTAGGCGGAAGCGGCGTCATTAACGATTTCAAAGATAGTTTCGAAGTCCTCTTCGCCGGTGGGGCGTATGACTCCTCCGCCGAGAAACAGCTGTCCGGCCTTGGCATGTTTTGTTTTGGGCGCAAAGCCGGTGTCGAACCCGGCGGCATCGGCTTCGGCGATCATGAACACGGGGTCTTCGGAAAACTTCCCCGGTTTCACAAAGCCGGGTTTGAGTTCATTGACCAGCAGGGCGGGGCAGAAATCCCCGGAAACGTCGGAGACACCGAACTTTTCACCAGGCTCGAAACCGAACCGTCCGTAAAATGCCGGGTTGCCGTACAGCACCACCGCGCCGAATCCGGCTTCGGCGGCATCGGTCAAAGTACGTTCGACCAGCGCCGACCCAATCCCTTTGCCCTGAACCTCCGGCAGCACTCCGATCGGGCCGAGAACAACCACCTCAAGGTTTTCACCCGGCGCGACCGCGATTTTCCCGCGCGAAGAACAGCAGAAGCCCGCCGGTTTGCCGTCGATTTCCGCCACGAAGTCCAACGCCGGAAGAAATGCCGGGACTTCGCGCAGCAGATGCAGCAGATAGTGTTCGTCGCAGCCGGGCTTGAATACGTCCCAGAACGCTTCGCGGACGAGGTTCTCGATCGTGCGGCGTTCCTCTCTATTTTCATTGCGGATAGTGATTCCGTCCATTTATCTCTCCAGTGAAAACTCTATGGATAATTCCCGGCGCTATTTTTTAGAGGCGATGGATTCCAGCGCCAGCGCCAGCTGGTCCGGGCAGCTGGTAGATTTGTTGCCGCAGCGTATGCCGCGCAGG
Source organism: Victivallaceae bacterium (assembly GCA_034926605.1). Classification (GTDB taxonomy): domain Bacteria; phylum Verrucomicrobiota; class Lentisphaeria; order Victivallales; family Victivallaceae; genus CALXXL01. Next base: position 93,338 of record JAYFQV010000006.1, on the reverse strand, counting down.
AGTTCGGCCACCTCCGATATCGGACGATCTTTGACCAGCACGCCGATGCCGAGCTGGTTGCCCGGGCAGCCGCCGACGAATTTAACGTCCCGGATGATTCCGTCCTCCACCGCAACCACAATCGCCCGTGAACAGGTACCCTTGGTGGTGAAATTGAATTGCTCTACCATAATATATCTCCTCTGTTTTGTGAATGTTGATAGCGTATGCGGCCGTTGACCCACACCGTGTGAACGCCGGAGGCTGGGGTGTGGGGTTTGGCGAAAGTAGCTTCCGAATGGAAGCGGTCCGGATCGAACAGCACCATGTCTGCGGCCATGTCGGGCGCGATGACTCCGCGGTTGCTCAGATTGAATATCCGTGCCGGTAGCGATGTCATGCGGGCAAGTGCCGATTCCAGCGAAAAATCTTCTTCCATAAGCATCTGCATGAATTTCGGCATGGACCCGAATCCGCGCGGATGGCTCACGCCCAGCTCATATCCTAGCGGCCTGGCGCTTTCGTCGGTGCCGCAGGCGACGTATTTCCGGCGCAGTATCCGGCGCAGGTTATCCATGCTCATGCCGCAGAATGCGGCCATCGACCCGGTGGCGTCCGCCTTCAGCAGCTCGGCGATGATCAGAGAAGCCGGTTTGAAGCAGATGTTGCCGATCTCTATAAATTTCATGCCGATAAAGCGCTGGAACGGCCGGTGTCCGGTGCTGACCAGCCGGATCGAGTCCAGTTTGTCTTCGCCTCGGGAGGCGAGCGCGGCGGCCGCTTCGGAAAATTTTTCAGGGTCGGCCAGCAGACTCATCACCGCAACATCGTCGAGCCGGTCATAGGGCGGCGGCAACGCCACGCTCAACTGGGTCAGCGATTCCACATAAGGGTAACGGTCGGCGGTGACCGCCAAATTGCCGTCCGCGTTTTCGCGGTCGATCATTTCCAGAAGTTCTCCGATCTTGTAATGGTTGGCGGCTCCGGCGGTCTTGAGGTGACTGATATGCAGATAACGCTGGCCGGAACCGCGGCAAAGGCGTACGCTTTCGGCCACGGATTCCAGCAATTGAGCGCCCTCGCTGCGCAGATGGGTGGTGTAAACCCTCAGGAACGGTGCGAGCACCTTGGCCAGCTCCAGAAGTTCGGCCTCGGATGAGTAGACCCCGGGCGAGTAGAGCAGGCCGGTCGAGAAGCCGGCCGCACCATGTTGAAGCGCGTCCAGGAGCAGCACGCGCATCCGGTCCAGCTGAGCGCGGGACAAATCCCTGGTTTCGTAGCCTGCCACGGCGGCGCGCAACGTGTTGTGCCCGCACAAGGAATAGAGGTTGATCGCCACGTTGCGCCGCACAAGTTCACGACGGTAGCCGGCGAAGTCGTTCCAAGTCAGTTTTTCACCGTAATTTTTCCACAGGGTTTCGAGATGTTCGCGGTTCAGGTCGGTGATCGGGAAGGGGGACAGTCCGCAGTTACCGGAGATTTCAGTGGTGATGCCCTGTGAGATCTTTCCGACGGCTTCCGGCGCGGCGAGAATGGAAAGATCGGAATGCCCGTGCGCGTCGATGAATCCCGGAGCCAGCGTCAGGCCGCGGCCGTCGAACGTCGTTGCGGCGGCTCCGGCACCGATTTCGCCGCGACGGTAAGCCACCTGCTTTACGACGCCGTCGCCGAAAAGGAGTTCGCCCTCCCGGGCCGCAGAGCCGGTTCCGTCGATGATGGTTACGTTGGTGATAAGTGTGTTCATGCTATGCGCGGCGTGAAACCTTTTGCAGATAGATAATGAATCCGACCAGTGCCGCCGATTGTGTGATCACCGCCGCAGTGGTGGCGAGGTTGCCCCACACCAGCGCCAGTGCGCCGCAGCCGAACGCGAAGCACAGCATATGCACGCAGTTGACCGCCTGCGGGCGGCTAAGCCCCATTTGGGTGAAACGATGGGAAAGGTGATTGTTGTCGCCGATCCAGAACGGCTTGCGGTGCAGCGTGCGGATTACGCATACGGTGATCGCGTCGGTCAGTATCGGCGCCAGTGCCACCAGCGGTGCGGCCACCGGGAAGAAGCTGTTGCTTCCGGCGTGGAAGTAGGTTACGAACACGGTGACCAGCGCGGTGAGGAATCCGAGGAAGTGGCTTCCGGAATCGCCGAGGTAGATGGTTGCCGGCGCGCGGTTGAACGCCCAGAATCCGGTCGTAAGCCCCATGACGCCGAGTGCCGCCGAAGCCGTGAGAAACTGCCGGTTCATGATTGCTATGACTGCGAAGCACAGCATGGCGATCGCTATGGCGCCTGAGGCCAGGCCGTCCATATTGTCGAAGAAGTTTATCGCGTTGATTACGAACACGAACCAGAAAACCGACACCACTGCTGTCAGCCATGGCCAAGGCAGGAACAGGCTCAGTTTTGCGCCGCCGAATTCCACCGCCGCGAAAGCAATCGCAAACTGTCCGAGGAACTTTGCCCATGCTTTCAGCGGCCGCAGGTCATCGGTCAGTCCCAGCAGTCCGGCCGCCAGCGCGGCCGAGGCGAGCACCGCGCCGCGTTTCATGCACAGTTCCAAATTCAGCTTAAGTGCCAGTTCCTCCCGCACCGCCGGGTGGATTGCCGCGATCGCGGCTCCGAGTGCCAGACAGGTGATGAACGCCGCCATCAAAGCCATGCCGCCGCCGAGCGCGACTGGTGCGCTCTGCTGCTTGTGGGCCTCGCTCTTCGGGCGGTCCATAAAGCCGCGGCGCAACGCCGCACGGCGCACAAGCGGAGTGAATACAAGCGACAGCAGCAGCGGAAACGTCAGCGCCGCCAAATAAAAAGCCAACCACTTCAATGTCATTTGCAATGTCCGGGGTTAGGGGTTACTTTAAAATATAGCGCGAATCGCGCCGTGTCAAAGGAGTTTTACAGAAATGGCTTTGAAATATGTGTTCGGCCCGGTGGGGTCGCGGCGGCTCGGCGTGTCGCTGGGGGTGGATCTGGTCACCCGTAAAACCTGTTCACAGAACTGCCCGTACTGCGAGGCGGGGCTGACTACGCTCCTGACGCTCGAGCGGCGCGAGTATGTTCCGGCGGCGGAGGTGGAGGCGGAACTCGAAGCGGTGCTTTCCGGGCATCCGAAATTGGACTGGGTGACTTTCTCCGGCGCGGGAGAACCCACGCTTAACAGCGGGATCGGCGAAGTGGCGGCGTTCATCAAGCATCGGTTTCCAGAATACCGGCTTTGTCTGCTGACCAATGGCACACTGCTTGGAGACCCTGAAGTTGCGCGCGAAGTCGCCTGTTGCGACTTGGTGGTGCCGGATCTCGATGCTTCCAACTCCGAGGAGTTCGAACTCATAAATCATCCCGTTCCCGGTTTCACCTTCGAGCGTTTCGTGGACGGTCTGCGCCGTTTTTCCCATGGGTTCAAAGGGCGGATATATCTTGAGATGTTTCTGGCCGAAGGCGTCAACGATTCCGATGCTTCGCTGGCTCGCTTCGTGGAAATCCTCCGGACGCTGCGGATCGACCGCGTTCAGCTCAATACCCTCGATCGCCCCGGTTGCGATCCTCAGCTCAAACCGGTCGGCGCCGATACCATGCGGCGTTTTATCGCCGCGATCGAGCCGGTGGTGCCGGTGGAGGCGGTGGGGCGTTTCCGTTATCGTTCCGAGCCGCTGCGCGATCCGATGCCGGCGGACGAACTCTCATGCCGGGTTGTTGCGCTGGCCGGCCGCCGTCAGGTGACGTTTGAGGATATCGCGCTGGCCGCGGAAGTGGATCGCGAACTGCTCAGGCGGGTGGTGGATGATCTGGTCGGCCGCGGGCTGCTTACCTGCGAGCGCGGGGAGCGCGGCATTTTCTATCAGGCCGCCGAGTAGATCGGGCGGACTTGCGCGTCAGAACTTGACGGTGTGTTCAACGCCCTCGGGCAAAGTTTGATCGTAGATGCCGGGAATGTTTACCCTTATGCCGTCGGGAACCCGTTCCAGTTCGATATCCCAGTAATTCTCCAGCGACCGTATGCTGCGCTTGCAGAACGTGTCCATAATGCCGAAATTTTCGCCGAACATCTCATTGATGAATCCGGTCGTGCAGTCGGAGGGCGACTGTTTGGAGAACGCCGAGATATTGCGCATGGCCGCGCGTTTCCACTTTTTCGGCAGTTGCGGGCGTACGGTGAAAGAGTCCAGTCCGGTCGGGGTTATCCCGAACAGGCCTTCAATGAATATGCGGCAATATAACGCGCCTTCGCCGGACAGTTGGCTGGCGCTGAATTCTGAGTTGGCTTCCACCGGGTAGGGGACATGGTCGCCAAGCAGCCGGCGTCGGGTGTAGGCGCGCAGGTGCTTAAGGGCCATATCCGGTTCGCCGCAGGCGAAAACGCCGCGCAGGGCATAGAGAGTGGAGCGGTCCCAATATGTTTCATCATCGGCGCTGGTAAGCAGGCCGTCTCCTCTCCACAGCCGGGTAGAAAACAGCGCATCCAGCGTACCTTTTTTGCGGTCGTTGAGTCCGAAGCACAGAGGCAGGCATATCCAGCTGCGCAGCACGGTGTTGCCGGTGTAGTAGGCATAGGTGTCGAAACCCTCTACTTCGGCTTGGAAATGTCGTTCAATGGCGTCCGCCAGCGCGTCCGCCCGCTCCGGATAGTCGCCGGGAGCTTTGTCGAGAGCGCGTCGCAGGTCGGCACCGCGCCGCAGACCGTCCAGGTACAGGCAGCTGGTGGACAAATTGGCATCGCCGGCCGGGAACCGGAGTTCGAGTTCGTCGCAATCGGACGCTATCACCCCGTCCGCCGTCATCTGCCGTCTGCAGTATTCAAGGCACCACTCCACCAACTCCAGCAGTTCGTCCGCCGTCTCGCGGTTGCCGGCGGCCAGCGCGTAACGGGCCGCGCCGTGCGCAATCATTGCGGCGTCGCCGCGGTCGCCGGCGCCGCGCCAGCAGTCGGTTCCTTCGGCGATGATCGATGAGGGCAGGGGGCGGTATTCCGGATTCATATATTTCATGAACCAGCGGTAGGAGTTCAGCGCGGCGGCGTTGGCACGCTCGGATCCAGTGAAGGCGAAAAGCGGGTTGGCGTATTCGGCTTCATCGTTGGCCCAGATGGCGGCGAGGTATTTGTTGTAACCGCCGGGAGAATGAACCGGACCATTGAGGGTGTCGAAAATGCTCTCGGTGGCCCGGCGGAGCGCGAAGCGGAACATGGTGTTAAGTTCGCGCGATGGCGTCTCCAGCATAAGATCAGGCTGGTCGATGATTCGGGCGGAAAGTTCCATAGCCGGGTTGAGCCTTTCGGCGTCGGCGGTGCGAAGCACGGTGAAACTGACGCTGTGATGAGGCTCCAGTTCGATCCTGCCGGCCGGATAGCAATAAGTCCGCATCGGATAAAGTGTGCGCTTGGTGCTTTTGAAGTCCGGGATTTCAAGCGTCACCGAGTGCTCCGATATGTTGGTGAATGTACGCCATTCGATCACCGCCGGAGCTGCCGGAGATGTGAATATTTCGCGTATTTCATCACATTTGGCTTGCCGCAATGAAACCGCGAACACTTCGGAGATGGCAATTTTATCGACCGTGCCGTGTGACGGCTCGCCGTCGATTCTGACTGCCGGTATGTCCGCGGATTTGAAGCAGTATTCAAACGAGGCGTGTGTGTTGTTCGGCTGAGTGCGCAATCGTGGGAACCGGGTGCGGAAAACCGCGGAAAATCCGGCGTCTCCGGCAACTTTCCACTCCAGTATCAAGTCGACCATAGCACCGGACATGGCGAGGTGGTCGTTCCATGCCTCGCCGCGGTCGAATTTGCGGACTATGCCGCCTTTTATCAATTGCCATTTGCTCATAATTCAAATAATATAACCTTGAATCCTGCCGTTTCAAGGCGTATATTACTTTCAATATGAATAACGAACTCGAACTTGCGCTTTCGCGCTTTTTTCATTTCGACAGCTTTCTGGATTTTCAGCAGGAGATCGTTTCCAGCATCGTAGAAGGCGAAGATCTTTGTGTGATCATGCCCACCGGAGCCGGCAAGTCCCTCTGTTATCAGTTGCCGATCCTGATGCGGCCCGGCTATGGCATCGTGGTCTCTCCGCTGATCTCTCTGATGAAAGACCAGGTGGACGCTCTGAACGGAAAAAATCTGCCTGCCGCCTGCGTCAATTCCACCGTGCCGTTTCCTGAGCAGCTTCGCAGTTTTTCCCGTTGCCGGTCAGGGGAGCTGAAGCTGCTTTACGTTGCTCCCGAACGTTTCGGGACAGAAAGTTTCAAGCGGTTTATCTCCGAGACGCCGCCCTCGATGCTGGTGGTGGACGAAGCGCACTGCATCAGCCAGTGGGGCCATGACTTTCGGCCGCACTACCTTAAAATCGGCGATGTGGCCGGCGCGTTCAACATTCCTCAGGTGTGCGCCTTCACTGCAACCGCCACGCCTCTGGTCAGACGCGACATTATAGCTCAGCTCAAGCGGCCGAACATGCGCATACAGGTGTCCGGCTTCAAGCGGCCCAATCTGGCTTTCAAGGTGGTCAATGCCGCCACTTCGGCCGAGAAACTGGGCAAATTGCGCAATCTGCTGTCCGATCCGGTACCGACCATCGTCTATGCCTCCACCCGGAAGGCGGTAGACGAACTGTCCGATGAGCTTGGCTGTCTTTCCTACCACGCCGGAATGGGCGACGATGCGCGGGCCAAGGCACAGGACGATTTTATGAGCCTGCCGGCGCCGGTGCTTGCCGCCACCAACGCTTTCGGGATGGGCATCGACCGTTCCGACGTGCGCCGGATTGTTCATTACAACATGCCCGGCAGCCTCGAAGCATATTATCAGGAGGCCGGACGCGCCGGACGCGACGGCGAGCCGGCCGAGTGCATACTGTTTTTTTCGTGGTCGGATCGCTTTATTCAGGAATTTCTTATTGATCTGAACAACCCGCCGGAGTCGCTGGTGCGCGCCGTGTGTGCCGCGTTGAAGAAGCAGGCCGAATACCGCGGCGGCAACGAATTGGAACTCCATCTCAGCGCGTTGCTAGATCTTGTGCCGGAGGCCAAGAACGAACGCCAGATTTCCAGTGCTCTCCAGTTGCTCAATCGTTATGGTATAGTCGAACGCCGCCACAACCCCGACGGCCTCGGCCGTCTCCGGTTCAAGGGCGACATCGGTAAACTGCGGGTGGCCAATCAGTTGGCCAACACCCAGCGCAGCCGTTTCGTCTACCGGATGATAGGTGCCTACGGCGACGATCTCAAAAGTCAGCTGGCGCTTTCCTTCGACGAAATGGGCGCCGTTACCGGACTGGAAACCGCCCAGCTGAAACGGGTGCTGGCGGCGCTGTCGCCGGACATTCTCGACTGGGAACCGCCGTTTTCCGGCCGGGGAATTGTTTTGAACTCCGACGCCGATGCGGACGGTATCGATTTTTCATTGTTGCGCGACAAGCGCGATTTCGAGATGGAGCGCCTCGACGATGTGGTGAAATATGTAAACACACCTCATTGCCGTCAGCGTTTTTTGGTGGAATATTTTGGCGAGGATGCCAGTTCGTGGCAATGTGAAAACTGCGATCACTGCGCCGGAAACACCTCCGCTCTGCGTCCGCCGACTCCCTATGAGGCCGACTCCATCCGTATCGCGTTGGAAGCCGCCTACGAATTCGACCGCCGCTTTGGAATGGGTACCGTGAGTCAGGTGCTTTCCGGCGCCAGAACCGCCGCGCTGGCGGAACGCGGCCTCGACCGCTCGCCGCTCTTCGGCTCGTTGAAGCATTGGCGGCAAAATCGCATCATGCAGTTGCTGCGGTTGCTTGAACGCAACCGGCTGGTGGAAGTGGACCATTCAACCGGATACCCGCTGCTGCATATCACCATTCAAGGTTGTCAGTACACCGGTGCCGACCCGGTGCTGCTGGATTTTCCGGCGGTGGAACCTCCGGGCGCATCTAAAAAAGTTGCGTCGTTCGAGGAGTCGGATGAACTTTACGAACTTTTGCGCCGCGAGCGGTCGAAACTTGCCGCCGCGCGTGGAGTGCCGCCGTTCCAGATTCTTTCCAACGCCGCGCTGGCCGGGTTGGCCAGACTTCAGCCGCTGACTCCCGCCGAGGCCCAGCAGGTTTCAGGCATCGGGCCGGTAAAGGCGCGCACTGTGGCCGGTGAATTTATACGAATAGTTAAGGAGTGGCAAAAAAAACAAAAATAACATAGCCGGTCCGGCTTGCAATTCACCGGATTTTGGCTATAATACTGTATAGAGAAAGCAAAGCGAGGGTTACGATGGGCAAAGATAAAATAATGTCGTCGAAGGGCGAGACCATCCTTATCGTCGATGATCATGAAACGATCTGGGATTTTCTGATCGAAGCGCTGCAGGACTGCGGCTATACGGTACTTTTGTCCGAAAACGGCTTGGATGCCATGGAAATTTACGCGGCCAACCCCGAGCAGATCGATCTTGTACTGCTGGATATGATCATGCCCAAGGCCGGCGGGCACCAAACTTTCTACCGTATCCGGGAGATCGATCCCGATGCCAACATTCTTCTATCCAGTGGCTATATATCCGAGGCTGAAGTCCATGATCTGCTGGAACAGGGCGCCCGCGGTTTTCTTCCCAAGCCTCATCGACTGCGTCAGGTTATGACCGAGATACGTCGTATTCTTGACGAGCATCCGCATAAAAAGGAGATTGCCGAATGAATTTCTTACGGGCCGTGTTTGCGTCAGCCCTGTGCTGCTGCTGCTGTCTCGCCGCCGCCAATGACGGCAAGATGCTGGTAAGCGATTACACCGGAAGCATAGACAAGACGGATATGAAAGCGTTGAGCGATCGTGTTTATTTTATCAATTTGAACGATGTGGCGATGCGCTGGATTATAAATTTCGATTTGTCGTGGGTTGAAAACAAGGCCGAATATATGGCGGCCGAAGGGCTCCCATCCGATGCAATAGTTTTTTTGGTCGGATTGAAGGACGGCAGAATGCAAATATTGTTCGGAGACGCGTTCAACTCTGCCCGCCGCCGCCACGTCATTCCCTGGGTGGAGAAAATTATAAGCGAACAGTTTCTGCCTGTCGTGAGAGAGGGAAATGCGGCCAAGGCCGTGAGCGACTCAATCACGGCGTTCGAAGGTTCCGCCCACGGTATCAAAAACAATTACGACAACCTTACCTGGTTGCTCGCCTGCGGCGTGCTTGCGGTTGGTGCTTTTCTGCTGTGGGAACACCGCGAGAGACGCAAGGTCAACATCTATTTGGCCGGTCTGATGGTGACGGCGCTGATCGGAATGGGAGCCTATGCCGTGGTGAAATTTTTGACTTTCTCCGCGCAACGGGAGGTTAAGATCACTTGGACCCCGGCCTCCACCGCTATCGCCGAACCGGAACCGGCGCCGGTACCCGCAGCTGCCAATACCGTTCGATAACGCGGCGCAGGCCCGTCCGCATGATCTCATTTGAGGGGCGCACGATATTGCGGTATGAGAAGAACACGTCGCCGGAAACTTGTCCGCGGCTGGAATTGAACCGCATCTGCGCCGCGATTTCGTCCGGATTCCTCCATTGTTCGTTGGAGCCTCCCAGCTGATAAGCGCCAAGACCGACATATAGTTTGACTCCGGTGCCGCGAACCTGGCTGCACCACCAGTCCACGATCGCCGCGTAAGGGGCGACATCGCGACCGAAAGTCCAGTACACCTGGGGGACGATATAGTCCAGCCACTGGCGTTTTACCCATTTCCGCGTGTCGGCAAACTGCTTGGAATAGGATTGGCTGCCGCTGGTGAGCGATCCCCCCGGAACATCTTTGCGGTTGGCCCAGATGCCGAACGGGCTGATTCCAAACTGCACTCGTTTACCGGTGCGGCGGTTGTAGGCGTCGATCGCGTTGTGGACGTTGTAGATCAGGGTGTCCACGTTGTTGCGTCGCCAGTCGTCGATGTTACTGATTCCTGCGCCATATTTTCTGAAGGTGGAAGCGTCGATGCTGCCGATGCCGGCATACGGGTAGAAATAATCGTCAAAATGGATGGCGTCCACATCGTAATTCCGTATGATTTCCTGCACGGTGGCCACCACGAAATTGATGACTTGCGGTTCGCCGGGATTGAGAATCAACTGGTATTGGTTGTCCTTCATCGGAATTTCCAGAACCAGCTCGGGGTGGCGACGTGCAAAGTTGTTTGGCGCAAGAGTCTTGAGATATTCGGCCTTGCGCTTGGGGGTGGAACTGGTGACCCGGTAGGGGTTCAGCCACGCGTGATATTCGAGCCCGCGCTTGTGGGCCTCGGTGACCATGAATCGCAGCGGATCGAAGCCGGCAATGCCGACGCCCTCCGTCCCGGAGAGCCAGCGCGACCACGGATTCAGGACGGACGGATAAAATGCGTCATTATTGGCTCGTATCTGAAAAATCATCGCGTTGAAGTTCAACTTGCGGAGGGTATTGACCACATCAAGGTAGTCACGCTCGAAGTCGGCGCGGTTGCCGTGCTTTGGGAAGTCGATATTTTCAACCGTGGCCACCCATACCCCGCGAAACATCGGCGCACGGGAGATGATGTCACGCGGCACCATGATAGAGCCGCCCTGCTGGCTGCCGCCGTATGGAATTGCCTGGCCGGTTTTGTAGTTCTTCAACACCACCATATTCGACTGATCTGCGGCGGATGCCGCAAACATGGCAGCTACCGCCATAAGCAACGACAGTTTCTTCACAAATTCCTCCTCTTTTGCTGTCGGGTCAACGCCAGAACTGATACCATTTCTTTTTGGGCGGAAGCACCTTGAATGGGGCTTCGCCGTCAAGCAGCTGGCGCGCGTTCTCCTCAAATAAAAGCTCGGCGGTTCTGGCGCCGAAGCGCTTTTCCACTTCGGCGCGGGCCGCGGTCATGAAAAAAGTCCGGCGGGGGCTGTGGGCATCACTGCCGACATAATGAGCCAAGCCGGATTCGATGATTTTTATCGCCAGATGCTTGGAGTGGCTGCCATGAAATCCCGCGAGACTGCCGGCGTTGATCTGGAAAAGACAGTCCATTTCCAGCAGTTCCCGTACGGTTTTAAGATTGGATTCCATGAACAGCCGTTCCGGGTGGGCGATGATGATTCGATAGCCGTCGATCGCAACCCGGCTGAATATATGCTCGGTGCTTATTTCCAGATAGGGCTGACGCACATCCACCAGAACGAAATTGCTGTTGCCCAGCGGAATCAGAGGCCGGGTGTCGGCTAGATACACATAGTCCACTTCGGTGCCGGGAACCAGCTTTATGCCGCGTTCCGCGGCATGCGGCTCAAGTTCGGCCAGCCGCTGGGGAAGCAGGTCCGGCAGGTCTTTGTTGTAATGCGATGTCGTGAACAGCACATCAATGCCGTCGGCTTTGGCCAAATCGAGCATCTTGATGGAGCGGGCCAGTTCCTTGGGGCCGTCATCCACGCCCCACAACACATGTGAATGCAAATCTATCACGTGATTCTCCGAACATGAAAGACGCCGGATTTTTTCCGGCGTCGTAAGGTCGACTAATTTTCCTTATGGCTCTTATGGGTTTTCTTCCGGGCCGTTTCTTTGGCGGCATCTTCGGTGTCCGGCTTCGCGTATTCGCCTTATTCTCCATAGCCGTAGTAGCTGTAATAGCCGTATCCGTATCCGTAGTTATAACCGCTGTATCCGTATCCGCTCCATGCTTTGGGGCTGAAGCGGTTCAGGATCACGCCGATGATCGGAATCTCCAGTTGGCGGAGCTGTTCGAGTGCATGCGCGGCGCTGTCGATGCGGGTCTGGGCCGCCGAAATCACGAACAGCACGCCGTCCGAAAGCTTGCCGACGATTGCGGCGTCGGATATATTGAGGCACGGCGGGGCGTCGAGGATGATGTAGTCATATTTGTCGATATTGTCGGTGACGATCTTGGCGAAATCGGAGCTCATCAGCAGTTCGGATGGGTTGGGCGGCACCGGGCCGGAGGCAAGCACGTCCAGAGGCATGTTCAGCACATTGCGGTTGACCACCTCGTCAAAAGTGGCTTCGCCCACCAGGATATTGACCACGCCTGAATTGCGTTCAAGATTGAACAGCTTGTGAAGCGCCGGCTTGCGAAGATCGCAGTTGACCAGCAGCACCCGCTGGCCGGAGCTGGCGATGATGGTGGCGATGTTGGAGGCGATGAAAGTTTTACCGTCCTTGGGGGAGGTACTGGTGACCACGAAAACCTTGGCGCCGTCTTTCTTCGACAGCGAATACTGCAAGTTGGTGCGCAGGAGGCGGAAACTTTCGGCAACGTCGAAGCGCGGCGTCTTGCCGTCCACCTCAACCGTTACGATATTGTTGGAACGAGAGGTGCTCTGACGTGATTCGGCGATCTCCTCCCCGAGCTGTGTTACAGTGCCGACCACGGTAGCGCCAAGCCGCTGGGTCACCACGTCGGGAGAGTCGACGGTGCCGCGGAAGAGTTCCTTGAGGAAGCAGAGAAGGAAACAGCCTGCACCGCCGAGGAAGATGCCGATCAAGGTGTTGAGAAGCACTCTCGGGCGCGAAGGCTTGACCGGCAGGGCGGCGCGGTCCAGTACGCTCACATTTTTAAGTTTGAGATTCTCCGCGAGGTAGTCGACCAACGTGTCGCTCATGGCGTTTGCCACTCCCATTGCCACTTCCGGGCTGGTGCTGTCGGCCTCGATCTGAACCATGCGGGTCTGCCGCATGAGTTCCGGAGCTATGGTATATCTGTTGTTTTCCAGCAGCTCGGGGGTGACCTCGCCCTCGAGTTCGAGGCGTTTCATCATTTCGGTGCGCAAATTATGGCTGGAAACCATAACGTTGATGTCATAAATCAGCTGATTGATGATCAGGAACTCCTGATAGGAAGCTCCGACGTTTTGGCGCATCGTACTCGAATCCACCTCGTCCTTTAGCGTATTGGGCATTACGCAGACGATGGTTTTTGCGGTATATATTTTGGAAACAAAGTATTTATTGACGGCATAAGTCAGAATTCCGGCAAGAAGTGCAACCAGAGCGATAATCCAGCAGTATTTCAAAAAGACGCCCAGAATGTAGCGAAAGTCAATAATTCTTTGCTCGTTCATTTTAAAAGAGTTCCTATATTATTTGAATTTTAATAACAAACATGCGAAATACAATAATGCCCAATCCGGTGATTACAAGCCTGAAGGCGAAAAAAAAACGGTTATTCAACGTAATCTCCGGCCAATCTCATACGATTGTAGAAATCGTTTCCCCAGCCGATGAGTTTACCGTGGCGAAATACCAGCGGCATGCACTCGTCTTCGGTGGCGAGGCCGTCATACCATTTGGTGTCCACATAATAAAACCACAAGTCCGGCGAGGCATAAGCCTCATCGGACAACGGGCGGCCCATGACCTCTATCACCTGCTCCTTGGTCATGCCAACCCGGAGTTTTCTGGCGTTTTCAAAGTTTTCGGCACGCTCCTGCCACTGGCATCCGCCCAGTGCGAACAGCACCGCCAGTGTCGCCAGAACCAAGGATATCTTACGCATAAAATTCGTCTCCCTAATTTGCTTAAATATATTTCATCGGGGCATGCTTTTCAAGCGCCGGGGCGGTAAAAAGTTGAATTTTGCGGCGGACGATGTATTGTAATTAACTTAATTGCTATTTTATGGAGATGTTATGGATAAGATTTTTCTGCGCGACCTGCGGGTGGAGACGGTTATCGGTGTTGCACCCGGCGAACGTAATTCGCCGCACGAGCTGGTTTTGAATATTGAGCTTAGGGTTGACCTGATCCCGGCCGGAGTGTCGGACGATTTGCGGCTTTCGGTCGACTATTTCAATTTGGCTGAGAAACTTGCGGAGCTGGGAAAAAAATCGACGTTCTTTCTGATCGAGGCTTTTGCCGAGGCTGCCGCCAAAGTTTGTCTTGCCGATTTTCGCGTGGAGTCAGTCAAAGTTATGGTTGACAAATCCGGTTGCGTTCCGGCCGCGCGCTCGGCCGCGGTGGAAATAGAACGCTTCAGGGGCTGACCATGCGGGCAAAAGAGGGCTGCTATACTCGCGGCTCGATTATGGGGACTTTGTTCAGGTCTTCGATATCGATGCTGCCTGGCACATTGGCTATCACCGGATACAACTTGGCGGACACTCTGTTTGTAGCCAAACTTGGTACCATTCCTTTGGCGGCGATGGGGTATACATTTCCGGTGATCGTGCTGGTAAACTGCTTCTACCGCGGCGTGGGCGTGGGCGTCACCGCCAGCACCGCGCATGCGATCGGCGGCCGAAAACACAAAAAGGCGGCCAAACTGGTTACCGCCGGCGTGGTGCTGGTGGCGTTGTTCTCGGTGCTGGTGGCATGTGTCGGAGTCAACACCATTGATGCCACCTTTCGGCTGTTCAACGCCGACCCCGCGGCGTTGCCGATGATTTTCGACTACATGAGCATCTGGTACTACGGCAGTATCACCATAGCTTTGTGCATGACCGGCAATGATCTGCTTATCACTGTGGGCGATACCAAAATGGCTTCGGCGGTGATGTTCGGCGGTATGATTCTGAATGTATTTTTGAATTGGATATTTATCTTCAAGCTTGGGCTTGGCATTCGCGGGGCGGCGTGGGCCACTATTGTTTCGCAGTGTTCCGCCGCGGTGGCGACCATGTTGCGGTTGTGGCTGAAACACGATTTGTTCGACTCTTGCGCGATCGGGCTTGCCCGGCTGCTGCGGGTGTGGCGGGTAATTCTGCGCATAACGTTGCCGTCGATTCCGGGCATGATGATGATGCCGCTTGGAGTTGGCGCCACCACTTATGTCACCAATTTTTTCGGTGCCGGCGTGGTGGCCGGGGCCACTGCGGCGATGCGCATGGAGGGGATCGCGTTTATATTCCCGATGTCCTTCGGCATGACGCTGATGCCGCTGGTGGGCCAGAATTTCGGTGCCAGGCTTTACAAACGCATAGACGAATGCCGTCACACCGCCAATCACATTGTGTTTTTCTTCGGTCTGGCCATGGCCGTGCTGTTTTTCTTCGGAGCTCCATATATTACCTGCTGGTTTACCGACGATCCGGCGGTGGCCGCCGTCATGGTACTATACCTTCGTATCATTCCGTGGGGATTCGGGCTGGTTGAAATACACCGTTACAGCACGTTTTTCTATACCGGCTGCAACCGGCCTAACATCGCGTCGCTGTTGAATTTTCTGCGTATCGGCGTACTGCTGGTGCCGTTTCTGCTTCTGGCGCTCTGGATCGGGCGGGTGGAGCTTCTGTTCGGTGCACGACTGGCGGCGGACGTAATCGCGGGTACGGTTGGCTGGGTCATGATGACCATGCTGACCCGAAGACTGGCGGCAGGTCAGTCGTCGGCGCCGGTGCGGGAGAAGTAGTGTTTCGAGTCGCCGTGTTCGCCCCAGAGGATTTCCTCGCCGATGTTGGCAATGCTGCGCTCGAAAGCAGCCAGGCTCTCGGCCGAATTTTCATCGCTGCCCGGCTTGTTTTCATATAGGAAATAATCCTTGCGATAGCAGGTGTCGGTGATGTTCGGCATCACCACATTGGCGCCGGCCAGCAATCCGCGTTCGCGACCGTCCGGAGCCAGCGCCTGAAGCGCGGTGGTGGAGGCGATGTTCACATCATGAAGGTATAGCCGGCAGACCGCCACGGTTTTCAGGCCGAGCAGCAGCTGGCGGCGGCGGTATTCCGGGGTGAAGGCGATGTCTTTGCCGAGCGGAGTGGCATGGTGCGGCAGATACGGTCCCATACCGATCATGTCCAGATCGGCGCGGCCGAAGAACTCCAGGTCGCGGGCAAGCTGCTTCAAGGTTTGCCCCGGCAGCCCGATCATAACTCCGGAACCCACCTGATAGCCGATTCTGCGGAGGACCGAAAGACAGCGGCGGCGTCGGAAAAAGTTGTGGTCGGCAGGGTGAAGTTCGCGGTAAAACGCCGGAGACGAGGTCTCAAGCCGAAGCAGGTAGCGCCGCGCTCCCGCCTCGTGCCAGCGGCGGTAGACCTCGTCGCGCTGCTCTCCCAGCGAGAGGGTTATGCCAAGACGGCCGCCGGAAAGTTTCATGATGCGGCGAAGCGCCTCCTCCACAAATTCGGTGCGTTTTTCCGATTCCACCTCGCCGGATTGCAGCACCAGCGACCCGTAACGGTGCTCGTATGCCCAGCGGGCCATGCGTTCGATGGCGTCGATATCCAGCTCGAACCGCCGAACGGCGGTGTTCCCGCGGCGGATGCCGCAGTAGTAGCAGTTTTTTGCGCAGACATTGCCCATTTCGATCAGTCCGCGGATGCTGACCTTTTTCCCGATATATGCGAGTTTTATCTCGTAAGCGGCGTCGAAGAGCCGTTGCTGTTCCGACTCGGAATCGAGCGAAAGCAGATACTCCAGCTCGCGGCCGGACAGCCTGCGCCGCGTGGCTTTGGCTTTGTCTAGTATTCCTTGCAGTTCCATGGCAAATAAAATACACCGGTTCTTTGAAAAGTCCACCGTGACGGTGTATATTAATCAACTATGAACACGATAAACAAAGCTGTTGAAAACGCCTACAAGGTGCTGGACGGAGCGCTGCTTTCGGAAGACGAAGCCGTGGCGCTGGCCGAAGTGGAGGGTGCGGACATCCTCGACCTGGTGTCGCTGGCGAACAAGGTCAGGGTGAAATACGCGCCGGAAATCCTCTCCTGCAGCATTGTCAACGCCAAGAGCGGGGTCTGTGCCCAGAATTGCCGTTTCTGCGCTCAGGCCGTGAACCATAATACCGGGATAGAGACCTATCCGCTGCTGCCGAAAGAGGAGATATTGGCTGCGGCGAGGGAGATATACGCGCACGGGGTGCGTACTTTCGGAATTGTTACCAGCGGGCGCGGATACCTGAAGCCCGATGAAGAGTTCGCCCGGATATTGGACATGCTGGACGCGTTGCGCGAGGAGATGCCGGACTTGAAAGTATGCGTGTCGCTCGGCATTCTGTCGGAAGAGACCGCGAAGATGCTGGTCGAGCACGGTGCCTGGCGCTATAATATGAATCTTCAGACCAATCCCGAGCGTTACGGCGAACTGATTACGAAACAGCACTCCGTCGAGGAAAAAATTTCGACCATCAAATATTTGCAGAAATATGGGATGACGATCTGCTGCGGCGGCATCATAGGGCTTGGCGAAAGCTGGAGAGACCGGGTGAAGCTGGCTCTGGCGATAAGGGAACTCGACGTGGACGGCACGCCGCTTAACGTGCTGCTGCCGATCAAGGGCACCCCGCTGGAGGGGATGCCGGTGATGACTCCGGCGGACGTGGCGAAGACTTTTGCGATTTTCAGGCTGATTAACCCGTCGAAAATGTTGAAGTTCACCGCCGGTCGGGAGACGGTGATGAAGGATTTCCAGGGGTTGCTGACGCTTGCCGGAATGAACGCAATCATGACCGGCGGTTATCTTACCACGCGAGGGCGTTCGATCGAAGAGGATAAGAAGTTTATCGAATATCTTGGTGGCTTCGGCCGGTAATGTTTTGTGTCGATACCGGAATCGCTGCTTCATTTTTTCAAAAATGCGTCGACTTCCGCTTGACATTTATCAGCGCCGATGTATATTAAAAAACATGATTTGATCGGGCGTGTAGCTCAGCTGGTTAGAGCGCAACGTTCACATCGTTGAAGTCGTAGGTTCGAGTCCTATCACGCCCACCATTTTTTAGCTTAAAATGCCCCGGAAGTACCATTCGGTACCATCGGGGCTTGCCTTTTTGTTTTTTCCCCTGTATATTCAGCCATAATCGTTATTTAAGGAAGAAGTGAGATATGGGAAGATCGAAACAGGAGAAACAGAGCATCAGATTGTCCGTCGGCACCATCTACAGCGGTTGCGTCGATGCCGGAAAATGTCGGGCATCTTTCTCCGGCGGTGGCATCGCCTGAAGTGGCGGCTAAAACGGAAAACAGGTAAAACATGCAGTCTTTGAAAGAATTGTTTCGCATCGGGATGGGGCCTTCCAGCAGTCACACGATGGCTCCGCGATACGCGGCACAGAAATTTCTCACCTGTCATTCTGGCGCGGCGTTCTTCCGGGTCACGCTGTACGGCAGTCTCGCCGCGACCGGCGGGGGGCACTTTACCGATCAAGCGGTCCTTGAAGTACTGGGGTGCGAGCGTGCCGAAATTGTCTGGCGGCCGGACGTCATATTGCCCTTTCACCCTAATGGGATGAAATACGAATGTTTCGATTCCGACGGGAATCTTTTGGATAAGCCGTGGCTGGTGTTCAGTGTCGGCGGCGGGGAGCTTGCCGAAGAAGGTGAACGAAGAGAAACGCGAACGGTGTATCCTTTTCTGAATTTTTCGGAGATCGTTCGACATGCTGAGGAAAACGGTATCCCGCTCTGGCAGATCGTGACGGAAAATGAAGGAAACGGCATCCGCGATTTTTTTGCGGAGGTCTGGGGGCAGATGCAAACGACGATCCACAACGGATTGAACCACGAGGGCGTTCTACCGGGCGGCCTGAAGTTTCCCCGGAAAGCCGCCGCGTTTTACGCACAGACCCGGGCGCTCGGCAAATCCTGGCGGACGCGGACTGGACTGATATCTTCATACGCGCTGGCGGTGAGCGAAGAAAACGCCGGCCACGGGATCGTGGTAACGGCTCCGACCTGCGGCTCGTGCGGCGTGCTGCCCGCAGTGCTGCGTTATTTGTTTGAGCGGCTGCCGTGTACGGAAAATGAGATACTTCAGGCTCTGGCGGTCGCCGGGCTGGTGGGCAACACGGCCAAATGCAACGCCTCCATCTCCGGCGCGGAGGTAGGGTGCCAAGGGGAAGTCGGCGTTGCGTGCGCGATGGCTGCTGCGGCCTGCGCCCAGCTTCTCGGCGGTTCTGCCAATCAGGTCGAATACGCGGCGGAGATTGGATTGGAGCATTTTCTCGGACTCACCTGCGA
This sequence comes from Victivallaceae bacterium, assembly GCA_034926605.1. Lineage (GTDB taxonomy): Bacteria > Verrucomicrobiota > Lentisphaeria > Victivallales > Victivallaceae > CALXXL01. The sequence goes on along the minus strand of JAYFQV010000006.1, from coordinate 74,473 downwards.
CCCCGTGATGGGATTGGTGCAAATCCCATGTATTGAGCGTAACGTAGTAGCGGCCAACAAAGCTTTGGCCGCGGCAGAATACGCGTTGTTCTCCGACGGCCGGCATCGGGTGTCCCTTGACACGGTGATCCGTGCGATGAAAGACACTGGGCATGATCTTCCCTCGCTCTACCGGGAGACTTCGCAGGGTGGACTGGCCGTCGCGTTGGCGCATCGTACTCTCACTTGCAGTTAAGGAATCTGGTGCCCGGGGCTGTCGAAGCCAAGCTTAATTGGACTGGTGAAGAATTTTAAAATAAAGATCAATCTTGCTTGTCGGTTAGAGTTTGTGTGATATATTGAAAGTGATAGCATCATGGTGATGCTACAGGTTGATTGCAGAGGGAAAAAACATATGGTGCCTGCCGGTATTTGCCATGGGACTCATGGTACCATTCAGTACCATTTAAGGCCTAAAAGTGGCAAAAAGTGCTACGCGGCGGTTGTGATTCGTAAGGATAAAAACTTGGCTCAATCCGTCAGTTTTCTGTTGAGCAACAGGAGATTGATGCTAGTTTTGTTCCTTAAAAACAACCACTTACGCGCTCATGTTCCGCCCACCATTTGATACTATTACTCATAACCAGCTCCATTCGGAAGCTGGATTTTTTATCTTCGGATTTACGGTTGACCATGCTCGAATATAAACCAATGCTCGGTAATATCGCCAATGTCTAGCATTGGACTTTTGATAATGTGTTTTCCTTCGACGTTCTCAGTTTCAGCGGCGACACCGTAATGGAGTACAGCGGCGACTACACCGCGTCCACCGTCGACTTTGATCTGACCGCGCACGGAGGTGGAATGTTTCGCCGACGGGTTTAGCTTCACCGATGGCGGCGACAACCTGCTGAAGATTGAGCTCGGCGACAGCACCGGCAGTTACGACCTGATGACCTGCGGCGACGAGGATGTGCTTGAAGGTCTCCAGATTGAGCTGTACAAAGACGGCACTCTCTACGCCAATTTCGAGTACGGCGACAGCGCCAAGGGCTATACGGTGAAAGTGGATGACGGCGTGCTGGCGTTGATCGGATAATCTGATTTCCCTGGACCCGGGGGCGGCGGGCTTCAACCACCATCCGTTCCCGAGTTTTATATACAGGTGTAGCTCCCGACCGCGGACGTAACGGCGTAACCACGTCAACGTCCACTACAAACAACTCCGTCAACGTAAATCTTGTGTCGCATAGAGCCGCCCATGAATGGTTATCTGATTTAGATTTTATTCTGTAATCGCAATATTGTCTGCTCGATAACAGTTTGTTTCATAAACGATCTTCGGCAAAGACCCGAATGATCTTATAAGTTGATAAATAAAACATCAACAGTCCATATACGACTCCGGAGAGCAATGATGATAAAGCATATAAAAATATAAGCAAAATATAATTGTTTCTCTCGAATGCCGCAACCAAGTCGGAATAGTCGTAAATCAATGCCAGTATTTCCATAACTATTAGAAAGACAGGGTTGAACAACATGCTTATCAGGCTTCCCAAAACGCCGATGGCGATTCCTTTTAAGATAAACATACTTAAATAGGCTTCATTTTTTACATGAAATAATATATAATCCTCTGGAAATAATGGCTTCAGCAATGCGAGGATTTTTCTGACAACCACCACGCACAGACCGCACCATAAAATACCGATGGGATAAGATATTAACGCCAGAAAAGTGTCTTGATAAGACCGCAGAGTATAAGGGAATCCCAACACATCCAACGTAGAGGCCGGGACGCATAACACTCTACAAAGAACGCTTGATGCGCAACTTTCATGTCCTGTAAAGTCAAAAAACCACAAAACTGCAACCATAAAGAAATAACAAAATATTCCTATGATGAAACTGCTCTTGTTTCGGCCTAAAAAAGATAATGCTTTGGATTTCATGTTTCGATTACCATCAATTTATAACCACCATCGCCGCGGCAACAGCTGGTTGGCCGCCGCCATTTTAAGTTCAACCGTATTCTTCAATACCACTTTATAAAAACCATAATGTTTTTATCAAAGCATCCGACAACGACTGTGATTTCGCGTCTTTTCAATATTCGTCCAACAGTTTATCGAATTGCGAAAGACGTGCGTTCAGAACTACTGCGGCGTTTGCCTGCAAACGAAATGCAATGGTTGTTCCAGCTTTTTATGATATTTATAATTTTCCTTAAATTAGCATGGTAGTGATATATCACATTTTTCCATAAAGTCAAGTTTTCGCTTCGAATCGCGCATGTCCGCATTTGATTTTCTCGCGGGTGAGCGCTATTTTTAGGTTGTGTTTCAGTAATCAGACCTTAATGAGGCAAAGAGGCGGAATGCAAGGTTTTTCCTTGGAAGAAGTGGAGGCGGCATTTGAAAAATCCCGGGTTCGGACGTGGCGGTTCTTCCGCACCGGTGCTGCGGTGGCCGCGTGCCTGTCATTGCTTCCGGCAATCCTCTGGCTTGTGACGGATCATAGTGGTTGCGTCCGGCATTTTTTATCACGCGATGGCGTAAGTGGCGTGTTTGCCGGATTGATAGTCGCCGGGGGCTTCTGGCCGATGCTGCCTTTGCTTTGTGTTGGCATCGCGGAAAAAACGGCAGGCGTGCTTCGCTGCGGCAAGTGCGGGGGCAGACTGCTTCCCGAGGCGGTTTTGAAGAAGGGGGTGTGTACGAAATGCGGAGAGTTTCTGCTGCGTCCTCCCCCAACTATGGTTTCATCCGGCATTGAGTCGCTTTGGATACTTACGTCCATTATCGCTATTGTCTGGCTGTTGCTGATTTTCGTTTTGGAAAATTTATATTATGATCATCTGGATATGATCGTTTATCTGATTCTTCCGGTCAATGCGCTTTTGATGATCGGGCTGATTATGCTGAGTCTATATCGGCAGAGTCGGGAAGCACGGATTGTCCCGAAAATATGTTTTTATCCGGATGAGTTAGTGTCGTTGCCTTGCACCCGAAGCGAGAGCAGGCGCATTATCAGAAAAGACGGATATTTGTATGTGATGATTGCCATTTCCGTAATGATCGGGCTTCCCGGCAGCTTTATCTGTCTTGGCTGGATTGTCTCCGGAAAAAATCCAATTATTTTATCTGTGCTGCCGCTTGGCGGTGTATTATTGGTAACATACTTTTTATCAAGTTGGTACCGGGATATCAACCGCAATTCCGGGTTGTCAGACATTCATTGCCCTATCTGCAAACGTGGCAAGGCGGCAACCGATCATTTGTTTTTCTGGTATGAATCATTTCGTATCGGCCGTTGTATGCATTGCGGCCGCCGCCTGATATTTCGCGACGAGGCGGACCCGGCGGACTGCGAACGGTGATGCTGTCGTCACTGGCCCGTTCATCTCCGGCGGATTGCCAGTCCTGCTCCGGTATGTCGAGTAGCCGATCTTCGGCTCTTGACGGCGTAACTCGCTTCCAGCCGGGTTGCTAAGGTTCGCAATCTCACTATGGCGGACAGCTCGGTCTTACTCTGACTCTGAATGAGAACATCAATTACAAAGCATATTCCACCAAGCCATTGTGACAAAAAAGATACGGCGTGATGCCGTATCTTGATGGGGCTCAGCCCCAGACCCGCCAGCAGATGTCGTCGCCGTGGTTAAGGCGGTCGGCGATGGTCTGTTCGAGCATCCACAACATGTTGTCGCAGTTGTCGAACTCCCCGGTCAGAAAGCCCGAGACGAACTCGTGGCAGTTGTTCAGCGCCGGATGGTAGTGCGTCGAGCGACCCAGCATCCGCAACGCCCGCTTTGCGACCTTCCGGCTCCCGAGCGGGACTTCGGTCGATTCGTCGCACGCCACGTAAACGCTGATTCCGGTCCGCGCCGGAGTAGAGTTCAGGAACTCTTCCGGCGTCACCAGCTTCACTTTGCCGTCGCTGCCGAGCTCAACGATCCGGTTGTTGCCTACGTAGAGCCCGGTGTGGTCGAACCGTCCGAAGTCGAGGTCGCAGCGCACCACGCTGCCGCGGACCGGCGTCACCGGGGCGAACAGCACGTGCTTGGCGAAGCTGTCGAACAGTCCTCCGACCGGCCCCATGGTCAGTACATCCCAGAGTCCCATGGTTCACCTCCACGCGACCGGCGATTTGCCGTTGAGTCCGAACAGCCGGGTGATCTTCCTATGGCTCAGGTCGGCTTTGGCCGGAGTTACAGATGATATTGAAAGATATGCGGCTGAGCAGTCCGATTTTGCCTTTGAAATGGAGATACTCCAGCTGTTCAAGGGAAATTATGCCGGAAAAACCGGCTGGGGCGGTCTTTACTATGATCCAAACACCGGGAAGCAACGGGAGTATGATATCCGGACCGAATTATCTATAGATATCCATCGTCCTATCTATTGGATTAATCTTGCCATTGAATGCAAGCATCTGAAGCAAACCTATCCGTTGGTGATTTCCTGCACGCCGCGCAACGAGTCTGAGCAATGCATTGACAGCTGGCGCTGGCCTATTGCGGAAGACGGATATTTTGTAGAATCAAAGGGATACACCCGGGAGTCGGCGCCTAAAGACCCGCATTATAAGCAATATTGTTGTCGGCCGACTTTATTTTATCCACTTAACGATTCAGTAGGGCGTTCACTCACGCAGGTGGGTAAGGACGAGAATGGAAATCTAACTGTGGCAAATGGTGAAATATTTAATAAGTGGAGTCAGGCATTGGCATCTCTTCACGGCATGCTTGATGATGTGCTGACACGCAACAGTCCGGAAGATCGCCATAATTTAGCTTTCTTACCGGTAGTGGTCGTTCCTGATAAAACGTTGTGGCAGATTAATTATTCTCCTGATGGGCAGCAAATAGAGGAACCCCGACAGGTGGATTCTATTTCCTATTGGATAGGGATATCCTATTCCATGAAAAAGGGAACACGCCAAGAATCATACAATATTTCACATCTTCATTTTTTTACAAGAACAGGATTGCTGGAATTTTTGCGAAATAAAGATCATTTGGCGAAAGCATTTGAACAATATTAAAATTCTGCCTAATATACCGGCACAGCGTGTGGACGGTATATTCCGAGCGCAAGCGGTCAACGGCGGTGAGCGTTTGTGGCAGGGGGATTCTTACTCAGCGATATTGCCGTTTGCCTAATGGAACCACGAGCGGGCGGATGCCGAGTTCCCTGAGCATGGCAATCTGCTTGGAAGTGCCAACCCTGAACGTGTACGACGGAATAAGTTTGCCGCATTGAGCGACCAGCTTTCTGTCGCTCTTTCCGTTTCCCAGAAAAATGGACAACCAGCTGGCTTTGTGGATTACCATTAATTTAACGAAGACCAGTGTATCGGCGGAATAACGCCGCTTTACAGGATAAACGGCGGCGATGCTCGCCGCATTCTGTGCGAAAATTTGTAAAAGTTCGGCGCGCCGGTGTTCGGGCAGCTCGATTTCCGAAAGGTCGTCTTCGGGGGGCAGCGTTTTTTTTGCCTCCCGCAATGCCGGTTTCAGGCAGTGCTCCCGAAGCTCCAGCAATTCCTTTATGCGATCGGTCATATCGTGTCGTAAATAATACCTCAGCAAATCGTCGTTCAGCTGGTGAATCAGCCACGGCCTTAACCGAAGCAGACCTTTGAGGTCATCGATCAATCTGGCGCGTTCGTCGTCTGATTCGGAATTTACCAGCAGGTCGACCAGGCGCATGGCGCGGAACGTCAGCGATTCAGGGTAGTGCGTCGTTGCCTTCATAATACCGGCGACCGCCAGATCTTCATGGCCCAACTCTCTTGCGGCGTCGATGTAATCCAGCATCTTGCACTCATCCTGGGGATTTTCCGGGTCGGTGCCGCCGAGCGTTTTGACCTGATGTAAATAATCGGCTTGGATTCCCGGAAGCGAATTCGCCCACCGTTTACGGTAGTGGGTGTTTAGCATGCTCCGCATTATGTCGCGGTTGCGACCGGTAAGGGCGGACTCCGCATCGAGAGTCGCGGCGGCGTATGGAAGTAGTTTGGGAATATCTTTGTCGCCGACTCTTTCTCGAAAGCTCGGGTGCTCGTCATAGATCAGTGTGGTTGCTTTCAGGGCTTCTTCCAGGACGGTCCTGGCATATTCGGGATCGCGTCCGCGGCTGAAGATATTCCTGACCGCGGCGTCGAAATCCAGCTCTCGCGTTTTTTTACAGCCGGCCAAGGTAAGTTTGAACGTCTTGTCGTCTTCGAACAACCGGGCGTTCAGTGCGGTGAGCGCAATGCTCTCCAGAAATACTTTCCGTCCCAGTTTTTCGCAAACGGCTTTGTCTGTCAGTTTTTCATGTTCCCGGGAAAGAGGATGCAGGGTATGCGTCAATAGCCGTATATGATGTACTATGATCCGGTTGAAGAATCGCAGTAGGCCCACGAGCTGTTTTCTCCAGGCGTTTCGCAGGCTGAAAAGCCTCGATTCGAGCGAGAAAAACGGACGCGAGACGTGTTCCAGTTCGTGAACGATCAGCGCGTTTATCGATTTGATGCTTGCGGTGCAAAGCAGCGGATAGCCGATTATCAGTATATTTCGGCGCATTCCGGGAATCCTGGCATTGATACTGGTTACGGAGGCATTGAAGGAGGTTCCGATATATATGCGGTCGATTCTGGGCCGTTTGATCAAGTCGCTTAGAATGTTTGTCTTGTCATATAAGGCAGGGAACAGATCTGGCGGCAGAAATAGATCGGACTCCCAAGCCGGCTTGGGGGTTTCAAAGGATTTGACATATTGAATTAATCGGCTTTGATTTTTCACAAGACAGTACACAATAAATGCGGTAAGCAGGATCGCCGCCACGGCAATCAGGATGGTCATCAAAAGTACCGACCAGACGACAACCACACCGGCCTTGATCCGATAAAGGCGCGGATGCTGTTCAAAAAAACGCAGATTGCGTTCGAACCTTTCCCATTTATTGCGAGAATCATTTTCCAGAAACATCGGCAGATGACACTCCCATTAGGTCGCGGCAAAGGCGTTTCCCCGCAGCAGGATAATCACAGACTACTCCTGGGAAAATATCTTCATTTTCTGCACGAAAAAGCTCAGGAAGAAACATATGGCGTCAGCCGTCAGCTTTACTATCAGCAATGTCGCCGATCCGGGGCGCGCCGACGGGATCAGCCATCGGCCCAGCCATACCAGCGCAATGGATGAGAGCAAAACCACAACGCACAACACCGCGTATTGCAGGAAGGACTTGCGGTCGAACAATCCTCCTTTTGTCGCAAATACCAGGTTGCGGTTCATAAGGTAGTTACAGGTTGCGGAGATGATCCTGGCCAGCGTCTGCGAGCTTGGAACCAGAATCGCCGCCTTCAGCGGAAGCACCGACATGAACAGCATGAACAGCCCGGTGTCTATCAAAAGTGAAATCACACCGCTAAGCGAAAAGCCGAACAGCTGCAATACGCCGCGGCGGAAGATTACACCATAGATTCTTATCGAGTCGGTAATCGGATCGAAATGGGTTGCCCGATTCTGGTCAAGATAGATGGTGTCGATAGGCACTTCGTCGAAACTCACCTTGCGGCGCTTGGCGGCCAGCAGCATTTCGGTTTCGAATTCGAAGCGTTCGCCCGGGGTGTTCATAAGAATTTTCATGAAATTCCTTCCGATTCCCCGCAGTCCGGTCTGGGTGTCGCTTACACGGCAGTTGACCATAACCCGGAAGATCCACTTGGTCAGGTTGTTGCCGAATCTGCTTTTGAACGGTATCCCGGGAAGCGAGAAATCGCGCACTCCCAGCACCAGACGGTCGGGATGCATAGAGAGTTCTTCCACGCACTTCATAATGTCCGGTATCGCATGCTGGCCGTCCCCGTCCACGGTGACGCACCCGATACCGTTATCGCCATAGCGGTTGAGAAAGTGATTGAATGCGGTTTTCAACGCGCGCCCCTTCCCAAGGTTGACGTTGTGGCGGAGCACTTCCACGTTTTCGATCTGTTCCAGTTCGTCGAAAAGGACCCTGGCGGGTTCCGTACTGCCGTCATCCACCGCGATTATCGGATTTTTACATGTTTTTCTCAGTCCGCACACAAGATCGACTATGGCGTGGTCCGGGTTGAGCGAAGGCACTATAATGGCAATTATTTCTGAACCGGTTCCCCCTGGAAGACTCATATTGATATGATCCCTTGTCGTATTTACATATAAAATCTTAATATATCTATTGTAGATTGGCCTGTCAAGCCGGGCTGGAATAATATGTTCGCAATTTCCAATCATGTTACCTGATATGCGGGTGAAAATATGTTGCCTTATTGCAAATGGAGTTATTGCGGGCTATAGTAGTTTTGCATTGAGCGGCTTTAAAAATCATTTTTGAAACGGAGGGGAAAATGGGACGTTTTGCATCTTTGTTGACAGTGATTCTGAGCGCTGCGGCATGTTTTGCCTGGCGGGCGCAGGGGTGTACCGGGATTACCCTTAAGGCCGAGAATGGCGATGTGGTGTGCGGACGCACGATGGAATGGGGGGAATCGGACTGCGAAGCCAGGATACTTGTTTATCCGCGAGGGTATGAATACAGCGCGCGCGTTCCGAAGGGGTTCAGCGGCATGTCCTGGAAAGGCAAATACGGCATGGCCGGGCTTGAGATGTTCAGGAGCGGGCGGTTTACCGATGCCATGAACGAGAAGGGGTTGCGTGTAGGGCTTTTCTATTTTCCGGGTTTTGCCGATTACCCGGAATACGATCCGTCGCTTGCCGACCGCGAAATCGCGCCGACCGATGTGGTTTCATATCTGCTGTCCACCTGCGCCAACCTGGATGAGGCCGAGGCCGCGCTGCAGAAAGTCGAAGTGGCGGCTATTCCGGAGGAGGTGTTGGGCTTTCCGTCCCCGGTTCATTTCATGATTTCAGAGCAGTCCGGCCGGCAAATCGTGGTGGAATGGGCCAACGGTAAACCCAAGATATTCAACTGTCCGCTCGGCGTTATCACCAACGCGCCCACTTATGACTGGCATGTGATAAATCTGCGCAATTATATAGGGATGACGCTTGATCCCAAGCCGGATATTTCGCTGGACGGCATAAAGCTTGCGCCGCTTGGCGTCGGCAGCGGGTTTCTCGGACTTCCCGGCGACTTCACTCCGCCGTCCCGCTTCATTCGTGCGGTGGTGTTTACGCAGACCGCGCGGAAAACGCCCGACGGGGCCGAGACTTTATACGAGGCATTCCGGATAATGGACAATTTCAATGTGCCGCTGGCAAAGCCCGAGAATGCAGGCGGCAAGCTTCGCAGCGCAACCGCTTGGACCATCGCCTATGACATGCCGCGGAAGGCGTTCTATTACCATACCCAGAACGACAGGCGGGTACAGAAGGTCGACCTTGAAAAAATCGACTTCGGCAAGTTGGACAAAACGGTGATACTGCCGCTGGACGACGGCCATCAGACCATACTGGACCGTACCGGCGACATCGCGGCGGCAAAATAGATCGCGCCAACCGAAAATCAGATCATGTTCAGCAGGGGAAGCACCATGAAGCGGAAATGGGGTGATTTTATGGGGAAATTGGCGATGGTCGGCGGGCTTCTGACCGCGTACGCGGTGGGGGCAACCGAAAGCACCAGATGGTATGTCTCAACGGTCGGCGGCAATCAGGACGGCTGAGCTGGCAAACGGCGTTCACTTCGTTGCAAAGCGCGTTGGCCGTGGCCGGAGAGGGAGATCAAATATGGGTGGCGGAGGGGGCCTATTATCCCGATCCGGCCGACCGAACCATCTCCTTCGATCTCAAAACCAATGTGTCGCTTTATGGAGGTTTTGCCGGAAACGAGACCGACCCCGACCGGGGCGATTGGGTAAACCATCCGACCATCCTCAGCGGAAATATCGGCAACGGCGATCAGACAAAAAATACCGTGAAGATATTGAAAGGCGCCGACGGTGCCGTCCTCGACGGGTTCATCGTCAGCGATGCTTATGCGACCGATCAGTCCCGGATGCACCTGGGACCAGCCGACATCGAGAAAAACGATATGGCCGCCGGCGGCGGCATGAGCAACTTCAAGGCGAGCCCGATTGTCCGCAACTGTATTTTCAGGAATAACCATTCCCCCAAGGGCGGCGCGGTTTATAATGTGCAGGATGCTTCCGCCCGGCAGACGCGGTTCGAGAACGTGACGTTTTCCGGCAACACCGTTCAGATTCGCGGCGGCTCGTGGCCGCGGACAAGCCGTAGACTTTTCTGGAGCGCAGGCCGTGGCTCATTTCGGAGGGAAATACCGGTGAACCAGCGAACCGGCCTGCGCCAGCCATTGTTCGCGCTGTTCCGGCGAACTGTCGGCGACAACCCGGAACATTATCCGGTCGAAAATACGGACGCCGCAGAAATCGAATACGCAGTCTTTCCATATCCGCTGGAGCGGGTCGCCGAACACGGCATCCTCACGTTCGGCCGGAGTGTTGGCGGTGTTGAACACCAGCGCAGCCTTCGCTTTGAGCAGACCTTCCGGAACTCCGCCGCCGGAGTCGCCTTCCGGAAACGCGTAAGCGACGTTCTCCCGGACGACCCGGTCGATCCATCCTGTGACCACCGCCGGCGGCTGGCCCCACCAGTTCGGATGTACGATGACGATGCCGTCGGCTTCGCGCAACTCCTTCTGGTGGATGGCGGTAAGCTCGTCTTCCGGCACATCGGTCTTGAGTTCGCGGCCGCTTATTACCGGATTGAAGCCTTCCGCGCAGAGATCGTGGAAGTGGACGTCGTGTCCGTCCTGCTTAAGTTGCGTGACAACAGCTTCCGCGATCGCCGCGTTGAAGCTCTTTGAATATGGATGTCCCAGAATCACCGAAATTTTCATATGATTGCCGCTCCTCAGCCGTTATGGGATGTAAATAACATAAAATATCATAACTTTCCGGTAAATCCAAGCCTAGGAAGGTGGCGGAGATGCCTGTAATTTTCTTTATTTGTTTGCAAAGCTTGAAAATGCAAGTATAATAGAAGAAAGAAACGGGGGAATACGACGCATGGTATCTGGTGCAGGCGGCCTGTATTTGCAGGCTCTTGCGGATATATGAATATGGGGCGTACTGTTCTTTAATGAAGCCGGACTTATGGCTGAACAAGGAGGGGGATTTCATGAAAAAGAACTCGGATCGGATAACTGTTTTCACCCTTACCATGATGGTGGTGGCCTCGGTTATCAGTTTGCGCGGACTGCCGATGATGGCGAAAGAGGGGTTGAGCATGTTGTTCTACATACTCTTTGCCACTGTGATGTTCCTGATACCGGCGTCACTGGTGTCGGCGGAGCTTGGCAGTGCATTCAGCAACAGGCAGGGCGGGGTGTACGTCTGGGTGAAGGAGGCTTTCGGGCCGGCCTGGGGTTTTACCGCGATTTGGCTGCAGTGGATACAGAACGTGATATGGTACCCCACCGTACTGGGATTTGCCGCCGGATCTCTCGCCTATCTGGTGGTGTCTCCGGAATTGGCTCAGAACGGCATATACAGCGGAATCACGATCATCGTATTTTATTGGCTGGCCACATGGTTCGCGTTCAAGGGCGCCGGCGTTATCGGTATGATAACCAAATACGGGGTCTTGCTCGGCACGATAATTCCGGGAGCGTTGATGATTGTGCTCGGCATTATCTGGGTGGTCAGCGGGCAGCCGCTGGAGTTCATGCGTTCGGCCTCCGGCGCGGCAGTGCCGCATTTTCACCCGGTGTTTTTTCCATATATCTCCGGTCTCGGCAGTCTTGCGTTTCTGGCCGGGATTGTACTGTTGTTCGCCGGGGTTGAGGTGCAGGCCGTTCATGTCATGAACATGGATTCTCCGGCCAAGCAGTTTCCCAAAGCCATTTTCTCCGCAGCAATCATAATCTTCGTGCTGTTCCTGCTGGGGTCGCTCGCGGTTGCGGCGGTGATTCCGGCCGGAGAAATCAGTCTTACCGCCGGTTTGATGGAGGCATTTCGTGGAATGTTGAGCCGCTTCCATTTGGAATGGCTGGTGCCGGTGCTGGGATTTCTGACGGCGTTCGGCGCGATTGGCGGGGTCATGTCGTGGATCACCGGCCCGAGCCGCGGGTTGCTCAGTACCGCTCAGGAGGGTGAGTTGCCGCCGTTTCTGGCCAGAACCAACGCCAAAGGAACGCCGGTCAATATTCTTCTGATCCAAGGCGGAATTGTCACCGTTCTGGCCAGCTTGTATCTGATAATGAAAGATGTCAGCGTGGCGTTCTTCGTGCTCTCGGCCATGTGCGCAACCTTGTATCTGGTCATGTATATCCTGATGTACGCCGCCGCGCTCAGACTGCGTTATACCAGGCCGGATCTCGAGCGGCTCTACAAGGTTCCCGGCGGTATGATCGGGATGTGGCTGGTTTCGCTGCTGGGGTTGGCGGGGGTGGTTTTTGCGTGTGTGGTGGGATTTTTCCCGCCATCCAATCTGCCGATCGGAAACGCGGCGTTCTATGTCGGGCTGGTGGCCGGCGGCATGATTGTTTTCACCGGCGCGCCGTTATTGATACATTGTTTCAGAAAAGCGTCATGGCAGGCGGCGGAGAACAGTAAGTGATTCCGGGAACATCCGGCGTGGAGTAAGACGGATACCGTAAAAAGAAGGAGGGGAGTTATGGCATTGCATGTGAGGCACGGACTGGAGCGTAAGGAACAGGATGATGTTTACGCATCGCTCGAACTGAAAAAGAAGGCTTGCAAATATCTGTTTCCGAAGGCGGAGAGGTCTCCGGATAACGTATATCAGCTGGTTCATGACGAGCTGATGATCGACGGCAACGCGCGATTGAATCTCGCCACGTTCTGCTCCACCTATGAGGAAAAGCAGGTTCATAGGCTGATGGACGAGTGCATCGACAAAAATATGATCGACAAAGACGAATACCCCCAGACCGCTGAGCTGGAAATGCGCTGTGTTCACATGCTGGGAGACCTCTGGAATTCGCCGGAAGCCAAGACCACGATCGGCTGTTCCACCACCGGTTCCAGCGAGGCGGCAATGCTTGGCGGGCTTGCGATGAAATGGCGCTGGCGCGCCAGGATGGAGAAGGCCGGCAAATCCACCAATCGTCCGAATCTGGTCACCGGTCCGGTGCAGATATGCTGGCACAAGTTCGCGAGATATTGGGACGTTGAAATACGCGAGGTTCCGATGGAACCGGACCGTTATTATTCGTCTCCCGAGAGTGTGCTGAAGCTCTGCGATGAAAACACCATCGGCGTGGTCGCCACGCTCGGCACCACCTTTACTCTTAATTATGAGCCGGTGAAGGAAATCGCCGCTGCGCTTGACAAGTTCCAGCAGGATACCGGTATCGATATTCCGATCCATGTGGACGGCGCCAGCGGCGGATTCCTGGCTCCGTTCATTCAGCCGGAACTGGAGTGGGACTTCCGCATTCCGCGGGTGAAGTCGATCAACTCTTCCGGTCACAAGTTCGGTTTGGCTCCGCTCGGATGCGGATGGGTGCTGTGGCGCGAGGCGAGCGACTTGCCGGAAGGACTTATTTTCTATGTGAACTACCTAGGCGGCAATATGCCGACCTTCGCGTTGAACTTCTCGCGTCCCGGCGGGCAGATTGTCGCGCAGTACTACCATTTCCTGCGGCTCGGACGCGAAGGATACGCCAAGGTTCAGCAAGCCTGCTACGACACCGCTCAGTATCTGGCTGACCATCTTGAAAAGTTCAAGATATTCGAGATCGTTTCGGTGGGCAGAAACTGCATCCCCGGCGTCTGCTGGAAATTGAAGAAGGATGCGAACGTTTCATTCAACCTGTATGATCTGGCAGATCATCTTCGCTATCGCGGCTGGCAGGTGCCGGCCTATTCGCTCCCGGCACATTGCGAAGATGTGGTGATCCAGCGGGTAATGGTGCGTCACGGTGTAACCACCGACCTGATGGATATGCTGCTTCAGGATGTCGCGGGAGCCCTGAAATATTTCAAGGCCAATCCGGTAATCAGGCCTAAAACCCAGAAGGAAGTTACCGGTTTCCTGCATTAGTTGTAAGGGCCATGTGCAACGGTTTGCGGCGAATCAAATCCCGCAGACCGTTTTTTTCTTGATTGGACGCGGGTTGATGGCTATTTCGGGATTGGCGACATCGGTTTATACCACACGTTCATGCTTTCGATACCGCCGGAGATGTTGGTATTGTTTTTAAGCTGTCCGGCCAGTTTGTATCCCATCCGTGCAAACGCCGTATTCATGCCGGGGGATATTGCACGGGCGATGGTGTATGCCGTTTGTATGCCGTGCTGCCGGAGCGATTGCTCCATTGCGGTCAGCAGATGGGAAGCAAACGAATGTCCGCGCCATTCCGGCAGGGTTGCGAAATCGGTCATTTCGGCGGTGGCTGAGGTCGCGTCGATTTCGGACGAAGACAGCGCAACAAGTTTGTCGCCAATGAATACGCCAAAATAGATCACATGGTTGTGCATTGTTTCCAGAAGATAATTGGGATCATAAACGGGGAAAGGGTAGGAGTCGAATACTTTTTGGAATATTTTAACCATTTTCCGGATGTCGGCATCTTTGCAGATCCGGATGGAAAATTCCGGTTTCAGCACAGGAAGCGGCGTATCGGCTTTTTCATTGGCTTGGTCGAGGATGCGTTCCAAGTCCGGTTGATTTTTCTCTATCTCTCGCTTTTTGTCAAGGAAATATCCCATAAAGAAGCAGTCCGCGGCGCGGCGGAAAAATCCGTGGATAACCGCCTCCGCGGTATATCCGGCTTGCAGAAACCGTTCGGCTGCCGCGTCCGGGATTTTTGCGAATATCTTCGAGTAACCGAGCTCCCTGGCTTTTGCGATCAACTTTTCGGGAAGATCGTCGGGAAGCGATTCGGGCGGCTTCATCAGATATATCCGGTCATTGCTGCGACCATGCTGAATCAGTGAGCCGCAAGGCAGGGCTTCTATCATATCGGGCTGATTGGAACGCATCATACCAGTTCTCCGTCGATATGGGACAGCACCTCTTTTATAGGACCGGATTTGACAATATGACCTTTGCGCATGAAGATTCCCTTGGATGCGGTGGTTTCGGCGAACGGCAGGTCGTGGGTCACGATTATAAAGCTGGTGTCCAATTTCAATTCGCGCAGCCAGCCGGAAAACTCCTGCGAGGTTTTTGCATCGAGGGCACTGGTCGGTTCGTCAAGCAGCATTACCTTGGGGCGCAATATCAGACCGCGGGCGATGGCGGCGCGTTGGGCTTGTCCGCCGCTTATCTGGGACGGATGGTTGTCCGCCAGTTCCCGTATGTTCAATCTGGCTAGAATTTCCAGTGCTTCGCGGGCAACTTGCTTTCTTGAGCCTTTACCCAGTCTTATCGGGGCCAGCGACATGTTTTCAAGCACCGTAAGATGGGGAAACAAATTCAAACGCTGAAAGACCACGCCGATTCCAGAGCGGAAGGCGTCCTCATCCATATCCGCAATATCAACTCCGTCCAATAGAATGGAACCGTGCTGCGGGCGCAGAAAGCGCGCAAGACAATTCAGCAGCGTGGTTTTGCCGGACCCGGACATCCCGGTGACCGCAAATATGTTCTCTCTCGGAAACGAAACGCTTATGTCGTGGAGCGCCTTGGTGCCGTCAGAGTATGTGTATGACAGATTTTTGACTTCAATCATTGGCGAACCCCCGTTTTCCTATACGTTTTTCAATTCTTCCGGCCAGCTTCATCAGCGGGAAGGTTACCGCAAAGAACATCAGCGCCGCAATAAGATAGTATTTTCGCGGTTCAAAGGTGACGCTGATTATAGACTGCGCTTCGCGAATCAGTTCAGGTATGGATATGATGGATACAAGCGCGGTGTCCTTTATCAACGCCACCGCGCTGTTCATTAGTGATGGCAACGCAATGCGGAACGCCTGCGGCCAGATGACAAATCTGAATCTGTCGATTGACCTAAGCCCTAAAGCTTTAGCCGCTATATTCTGCCCCGGATCGACGCTCATCAATCCGGCTCTGACCGCCTCTGCCATGTAGGCCATGGTACATATTCCCAGCGTAAGTATTGCTGCCGGCATTGGCGGCAGTCCCAAACCCAACCATACGAACAACAGCTGTATCAATACCGGAGTTCCCCGGATGAAATCCACAATTATTCTCATGGCGTTGCCTGGGAGTCTCCATATTCCATTATGAAACGTCAATAATAGCCCGACCGGAATTGCCAGTAGAAATCCGAAAAATATGGAGAGTGCGGCAATAAAAAGGGTAATCCCGAATCCTTTCAGCAGTTTTAGCGCTTTGGTTGCGAGAGACATTTCACCTAGGGCTGTGGTCTTGGCGGTATTCAGCCCGAAATAGCGGCCGAATAATTTTTTCAGAGTGCCGTCGGCCTCCATATCATTCAGCGCCAGGTTGATGCTTGCTAGCAACTTTTTATCGCCTTTTCTTACCGGGATGCCGATGTCTTCGGTGTATAGCATCGTTCCGACCGGAACGAATGAGCGGTCTGCCTTTTTAATCTGCCATGATCCCACCAGCCGATCGGTAACAAATCCGGAAATTCGATGTTGCTCTAGCATTTCGAAGATTTCAACGGGAGATTTGAAAGTTACGACTTCGATTTCCGGATAATTTTTTTCAAGATATTGCTGATAGGTTTCACCGAGGACCACGGCAATGCGCAAGCCTGCGCAGTCGCCGATGGAATATATCTGATCCGGATTGTCGCGGTTGACAAACAGCTGGGCGCCGGATTTATAGTAGGGAATGGAGAAGTTGACGGAGTTTTCTCTTGCCGGAGTGATAGCCATGGACCCCACAATGGCATCGTATTTTTCGGCCAGTAACCCGGCCAGAATCCCATCCCATTCCGTGGTCACAATCCGACACTCACGGTTCAGCCGTCTGGCCAATTCCCGCGCGACATCGACATCGAAGCCGGCCAGCTCGCCTTTCTGATTGTAGAAGCTGAATGGCGGGAATTTACCGGTGAGCGCGGTGGTGAATTCTCCTTCGGGTTCACCGCGTAGCATTGACGGCATAAGCAACAGCGCCATTATCGGCAGAACTAGGAGTTTTTTTATTGGAATCATGGTTATTTTCTCCTTTTATGGCGCGGATTGTTGCGCGGAACCAGCGCGATGGTCTCGTCATAGTCGGCCAGCAACTGCTCGATGCCGACCGAGCGGTTTTCATCGGCGTCGTCCAGGGATAAGTCACGTTCGCATCTGTCGCAGTTCCGGTCGCAGAAAGTCGGCTCGTAGGAGTCCGGCTCCTTGTAGGTGGTAATTACTCCTTCGTAGTTGCGCAGCACCACTTTATTGGTTGACCACGATATGAGATAGTTGGGCATCACCGGTATTTTGCCGCCTCCGCCGGGAGCATCTATAACATAAGTTGGGACGCAAAATCCGCTGGTGTGCCCGATCAGGCTTTCAAGAATTTCAATGCCCTTACCTACCGGAGTGCGGAAATGGCTGAGTCCTTCGGAAAGATCGCACTGGTAGAGGTAATACGGGCGAACCCGGTTGCGTACCAGCTTGTGTACCAGCGAGCGTATGATCATAGGACAGTCATTGACGCCAGCGAGCAGTACCGACTGATTGCCCAGCGGTATGCCCACATCGGCCAACTTCCGCAGCGCGGTCCGTGACGAGTTGGTAATTTCGCGCGGATGGTTGAAATGAGTATTGATCCACAACGGTTGGTACTGCTTTAGCATGTTGACCAGATCGTCGGTGATCCGGTATGGAAGCACCACTGGCGTGCGGGTTCCGATGCGAACGACTTCCACATGTTTGATTTTATGAAGTTCAGCGAGGATCCATTCGAGATATTCATCTGAAAGCAGAAATGGATCACCGCCGGAAAGCAGGACGTCCCGTACCCGCGGTGTGTTTCTGATATATTCAAGCCCGGCGGAAATCTGTTCGCGGCTTGGGATGGTATCGCTGTCACCCACGCGCCGTTTCCGTGTACAATGACGGCAATACATGGCACAGGTGTTGCTTATCAGCATTAAAACACGGTCCGGGTAGCGGTGTACCAGCCCGGGAACCGGGCTGTCATTGTCTTCGTGCAGCGGGTCGGACATGTCTGATCTGCGGATGTCGAGTTCCTCAATCGCGGGGAAACTTTGTCTGAATACGGGATCGTTTTCAATATCGTCAGTATGTATCAGCGACAGATAATACGGAGTTATCGACATTGGGAATTTATTGATGATTTTCGTAAAATTCTGCCTGAGCTGTTTTGGCAGTTTGACGCCAAGAAGCTTCTCAACCGTTTCAATATCCCTTATGCAGTTTTTTAGCTGCCACTTCCAGTCTTTCCAATTGCCGGTTGTATTCGGCTCAATCTCATCGAATATTTTTTGTTGGTTTTCAGTTAATTTCAAAACGAATCCTTTCTGTTTTTCCACGGTTATTCCGGTTCAACCGTGTCGCGAGCGAAGAGGTTGGGAGAGGCGTCCATGGCTTCAACCTCCATCATACTTACGACCTTTTCAAGCGCTTCGGTTATGTTTTTCTGTTCCAGCTCTGGCCGTGCCCGTAGCGAGGCTGACAACCGGTATTGCAGCAGCATGGGTGCCTTGTCGACTATTCCATGTCCGGCCGGAGTAAGCTGCAGGAAAACCTGACGGCGGTCCAAATGTGAGCGCTGCCGCACCAGGTATTGTTTTGCTTCAAGGCGGTCGACGATGCCATTTATGGTACTTGCCCCGAGGTTTACTGCGGCGCATAATCCGGTTTGCGTCATTAGATTTTCCGATTTTGCCAATGTGTCCAGGCACAGCAGTTGCGGAGTGGTCAAGCCAAGCTCGGTATTGAGTTTGTGCGAATATTTGTCCACGGCTCTGATTACTTGACGCAGCGAACGCAGGAGCCTGAGATCGTAATTTTCACCTTCTGGATTCATGATGAATGTTTCCTTTAAGAATGTTTCTTATAGAAAACAATCTAACACGAAATAATATTTTTTCAAGTTCTCTGCCTGATATCATTGGGAGGTGATAATATTCCAGCGTGGTTTCTTATCAGCGTTTGCGTTGGTGTTCGAACAGAATATGGGCGGCGGCGAACATCACCAGTCCGATAGCCCACAGTGTGACGAAGGTGCCCCAGATGTCGGTGAAAGTCACGCCCTCGAGGAATATCCGCTGCAAGGCGGCGATGCCGTGGCGGATCGGATTGATCAGCGTGATCGTCTGGAGGATTTCCGGCATGCTTTCCACCGGAGTGGCAAGCCCGGACAGCATGGCGAACGGGATGGACACCACCAGCACCGAAAGCATTGCCTGCTGGAGGTTTTTAGTCAGCACCGAGCCCAGCAGCCCGATGCCGATCGAGGCGAACAGGAATGATGCGAACAGTCCGTACAGCAGCCAGTACGAGCTCATGAACGGCGTCCGATACCACAGCAGAATCACCAGCAGACCGGTGGTCAGCTGGCAGAATCCGACAAACATGGTTGATATCGCTTTGCCGGCAAGGATCTCGGCGGAACTGAACGGGGTCAGCAGCAGCTGATCGAAGGTTCCTTCCTCCCGCTCTTTGGCCAGGGACATGGTGGCGACCAGCATGATGTCCAGAAGCGATATGATGGCCAGCAGAGCCGGGAGCATGAAATATTGTGCCTCGAAGTTGGGGTTGTACCAGCCGCGGGTGCGCAGCTGTAGGCCGGGAAGTACCGGATTTCGCTCCCGGTTGTAGGCATCGATGATCGACTGCGCGTATCCGAGCGCCAGACCCGCCGAACTGGAGTTCCGGCCGTCCACGATAACCTGGACGGTGGGCTGCGAGCGTTTGCCCGACAGGGCGCGTTCGAAATCCTCCGGGATTACCAGCGCCAGCTTTATGTCGCGCCGGCTGATCCGGTCGGCCATGTCCTGTTCGGACGTCAACGGAGCTTTTTCCCGGAATATCCGGTTGCCGGAAAATCTGGCGGCCAATGCCCGCGACGCCTCCGAACGGCAATGATCAAGCACCGCGAATTTGACATCCTTCAGGTCCATGGTGGCCGCATATCCCAGGATAACCAGCTGCACAACCGGGGGAATGAACAGAATCATGCGGGTTTTGGGGCTTTTCAGCAGCTGGATCAGTTCTTTGCGCAGTAGTGCCATCATGCGCCGGATTGCAGTCATCATATTCTAACCCTCCAGCGACTTCGGATTTTTTTTGATGGCCAGCACCAGCAGCAACAGGGCGAAACCGGAGAGCACGATCAGGTCTTTTGCGATTGCCGGCCATACATTGCCCACCAGGAAGGCGGTTTGCAGGAAATCCACGAAATAGCGGGCCGGAACGATGTAGGTGAGGTACTGAATGAATACCGGCTGGTTTTCTATCTCATAAAGGAATCCCGAGAGCAGGAAAGCAGGCATGAAAGTCAGCACCATGGTCATCTCGCTGGCCACAAACTGGTTTTTGGTGATGCTGGAAATCAACAGCCCCAGACATAGCGCCATGACCAGGAAGATGCCGCAGCCGAGCAGCACCACCCATAAGCTGGCCATGATCGGCACCTCGAACAGCCAGCGGGCGGCCGCCAGCGAGATGGCCAGGCCGATCATGCCGAGCACAAAGTTGTTGACCGCCTTGGCGATGAGGATTTCCAGGCTGGTCATCGGCGTGACGAACATGCTTTCGAGGTTGCCGTGTTCGTACTCCTTGGCCATAAGCATGGTGGTCAGCATGGTGCCGATCATCGACATGATGATGACGATCACGCCCGGGATCATGAAGTAACGGCTGTCGTTGGCCTCGTTGAACCACATGCGCGGCCGTATCGCAACATCGTTTCCCAGCGCACCGTCCGGCAGTTGCTCCGCAAGGGTCGCTCGAATGACCGATTTGATATAATTCTCCTTCAGCATCGCCTGAGAGGGATTGGTGGCGTTGGCGGCCACCATGAACGGGATGTCGCCGGAAACGACTTTCTTCGGCAGATACTGCGGCAGGAACAAGCACGCGTCGGCGCGGTGATCCTTCACGGCGCGCAGTGCCTCCGCGGTGTTGCGGAAGACCGTGGTACGAAAGAATTTTGACGAGTTGAAGCCCGCTACGATTTCGGAACTTACCTCCGATGGCTCCGGTTCGACGATTGCCAGTTTGATGTTTTTCACGTCCACACTCATCCCGTAGCCGAAAATCATCAGGAGCATGAGCGGTAGCAGTATGCCCACCGCCAGATTGAACGGGTCGCGCAGGAGTTGCTTGCGTTCTTTTACGATCAGCGCGTGGAGCCGTTTGACGTTCATTTTGCGGCGTGCTCCCGTCTGAAGTTACGGATGATGTTTACGAAAGCTTCTTCAAGCGTCGGCGGTTCTCCGCCGGGCGCGGTTCCCTGCCGGATGATTTCTTCCGCGCTGCCGGACGCGGCGGTTGCACCGTCTTGCATTATGACCATGCGGTCGCAGTAGATCGCTTCGTCGAGAAAATGGGTGGTGATGATCACCGCAACGCCGCGGTCGGCCAGATCCATTATGCGCTTCCAGAACTCGCGGCGGGCCATGGGGTCGGCGCCGCTGGTGGCTTCGTCGAGAAACAGTATGTCCGGCTCATGCAACAGCGCGCAGGCCATGCTGAGACGCTGTTTGTAGCCGAGCGGGAGTTTTGCGGTGTCGGCTTCGGCGTAGGAGCGCAGCTGGAAGTTGTCCAGCGCCCATTCGATGCGGGATTTGAGCCGTTCTCCGTAGAGACCGTAGGCGCCGCCGAAGAATTTCAGGTTGTCCAGCACGGATATGTCTGAGTAAAGCGAAAATTTCTGTGCCACGAAACCGATCCGGCAACGGGCTTTGCCTGGCGCGTGGCGCAGGTTGACGCCCGCAATTTCGATTACGCCGCCATTGCTGTCCGAAAGGCCGCAAAGCATTCGAAAAGTGGTGGTTTTTCCGGCGCCGTTGGCGCCGAGAAGCCCGAATATTTCGCCTTTGCGGACATCGAAACTGACTTGGTTGACGGCGGTGAACGAGCCGAATTTCTTTATCAGCTTGTCGGCGTGAATCAACACCGGGGCGCCGGTATCGACCGGATTGCCGCGCAGCAGCGGCGGCGGAACTCCGCCGGAAAGCAGAACCTGAAAGCCGTTTTCAAAGGTGGGGTTTTCAACATGTCCGGCGGCCATTGCCCGGATTTCCGACGGCGGGGCATCGGCTAGCAGTCTGCCCTGAAAAAGAACCATGGTGCGGTCGCAGCAGTCGGCTTCGTCCATGTAGGCCGTGGAGGCCAGCACGGTCATCCTGCCTTGTCCGACGATGTCGCGCAGGATGCTCCAGAGTTCGCGCCGCGAAAGCACGTCCACACCCACGGTCGGTTCGTCGAGTATCATCAGCTCAGGTTCGGATATCAGAGCGCAGGCCAATGCCAGTTTTTGCTTCATGCCGCCGGAAAGCGCACCGGCCATGCGGGTGCGGAACGGCTTGAGCATGGTCATGTCAAGCAGTTTGGCGAATCGCGCCCGGCATTCGTCGGGTCCCACTTCGTGAAGGGCGGCATAAAGCCGCATGTTTTCTTCCACGCTCAGGTTTTCGTACAGGCCGAATTTCTGAGGCATGTAGCCGATGCGCTTCTGGATTTCCGACGCCTGCTTGACGGTATCGAATCCCAGCACGCTGGCGGAGCCGGAGGTGGGCCGCATCAAACCGCACAGGAGGCGCAGCAACGTGGTCTTACCGGCCGCGTCCGGACCAAGCAGGCCCACGATCTCACCGGACGGCAGGTTGAACGACACGTCGGAAAGTGCGGTGACGGCGCCTCCCGCGCACGGAAAGACCTTGGAAAGACCGCGGCACTCGACCGTATTCATGCTACTGCCTTGGCACCATGACGCCGGGGAAGACAACCGTGGCCGGCGCGCCGAGTTTCAGCAGGTTGTCCGGATCGTTCACATATACCCGGAATTCATAGACAAGCGCGGTTCTCAGTTCCGGTGTTTCGACATTCTTGGGGGTGAACTCCGCGGTGGGCGAGATGTAGCCCACCCAGCCGTCGAACGGCTTGTCGGGCATGCTGTCGAAATATATTTTCGCCTTGTCGCCCATTTTGACCTTCATCAGAAGCGGTTCCGGCATATAGACACGTATCCACTTCGGCGACATTACCGCCATGACCAGCGCGGTGGTCTGATTGGTTGCCATTTCACCGGGTTCGAGGATGCGGCTGCGGATTATGCCGTCGCGGGGAGCGTACAGCTTGGTGTCGGCCAAAGCCTGAAGCTCGATGTCATATTGCGCCTGAGCCTGTGCCAGTTGCGCCTCGGTCTGGGCCAGTTGGGCGGCGGCCGCCGCAATATCCTCTTTACGGGAACCGGCCTCGAGCATTTTCAGATTCTGGTTGGCGTTTTCCAGCTGGGCTTTGAGGAGCAGATAAGCAGATTCGGCGTTTTCGGCGATTTGGGCCGAAACGGCTTTGGTGTTGCGCAGCACCTCCTGGCGCTTGTAGTCGCTTTCCACGGCGGGCAGTTTGGCTTGAATGGCGGCGACTTCGGCGCGGGCCATGGCGAGCTCTTCGGCCCGCGGCCCGGTTTTAACCTTGTCATAGATGGCCCGGGCCGCGTCGACGGCCGACTTGGCCGACTCCGCCGATGCTTTGGCCGATTTGACGGAGTTTTCTATTCGGATGGTTTCGAGCTCGCCTAAAAGGTCGCCTTTCTTGACGACGGCGCCTTCCTCAACCAGCACCTTTTTAACGATCTCGGGAACGACATAGACCAGATTGACTTCCCGGTCGTCGACGTTGCCGTACAGGACGAGTTCGGTCTCGCCGCCGCGGAAGTATCCGATTATATTTTCGCGGAACATCCAAGCGCAGACCGCTCCAACGAGAACGGCCAGCAGCAGAACGATTTTGAACAGCTTGGCTTTCATTGCAACTCCCTCTGCCGCCGGGGCGGCAGTCGCGGTTTTCTTATACGACATCGTCTATATCTATAATATAATTCGTGTTTGCGGCGTTCTCAACCCGCATAGTTCAGTTTTTAGCCATATCCTCCATTTTGGGGAAGTTTATCCGGGGATTTTAATGTTAGCCGAAGTCTATTTTTTCGATCACAATACTTTAACATTTGACCTGTAACTTATTTGGTGAAAAGTGAAAAATCTCATTGTCCGCAATGAGACGGGCAAACGAAAAACAACAAAGGAAGACCAAAAGTGAAGACAGAAGGAAGACGATTTCTCTTTGCCGCGCTGGCCGCCGCAACCGTTATCCCGGCATTCGCCGAGGATACGCTGGTGGCGGGGAATCAGGTTCCTGATTCAAAAATCCAGAAGATCAGGTTTGTGGAGGACGACGCCCAGAATTACATGGTGTCGAAGGTCTATGAACTGAAGCACCAGAAAGCCAACGACGTGGTTCCCTTTCTGCTGGGCGCGATCAAGCGCTACGCCAAAAACGGTTCGGCCGACCGCATCAATTACTCAGCCGGCAACAAACAGCTGGTGGCGGTGAGCTGTCCGGTGCCGCTTATGCCGTACATCGACGACATGGTTGCCAAGCTGGACCATCCGGGCGCCAAAGGCCCGGACGGCTCCGGAATTGACGGCACCGGCATCATACGCAGTGTCTATACCCCGGTCTGGCGTTCCAGCGAAACCATGATGAACATAATGATAAAGGCCGGCATTCCGTCCAACGCCACCGAGGGCGCAAATCAGGACGCGGTGGTGGCTTTCGACGCCGCGACCAACCGCATCTACTGGAAAGACTCGATCAACAAGGACAAGGATATGAAAAAATACCTTGCCTGGCTTGACCGGCCGGTTCCGCAGTGCAACATCTCAATCAATGTATACGAACTGCGCGAAGGCGACCTGCTCGACCTGGGGCTTGACTATCTCGCGTGGAAAAACGGCCCCGGCCTGAATTTGTTCGACGCCGGCGCCGCGTATCTGGACGGTTCGGCGCTCGATCAGGCGTTCGGCCCTTACGGTTTTTTCATGTTCGCACCGTCGTTCGACCTTTCGTTCGTCCGGATGCTTCAGCAAAATGGTCGGGCGAGGCTGGCCACCAGCGCCATGCTTACGGTGTCCACCGGCCATGACGCGTATCTGAAGTTCACCCCCACCTACCAGAACCTGGTGAAAAACGACAAGTTCGCCACTTCGGTGGTCGGTTCCTCGAATGACAACCTCTCGCTTTCGATTGTTTCGCCGGTAATCTCCCTCTCCGGAAAAACCGATGCCAAAACCGGGCAACTCGGATACTCCGAACAGGATTACGCCGAGCAGTCGGCCATTGTCAACTTTTCCTACACGCTGGACATCAAGAGCGTGGTGGATCGCGACACCCACGGCAATGAGCTATACGATGCGTCCTCCACTTCCGGCGCAGTTACCGTGAAGGGCGGCGGCGAACGAATGCTGGCGCGCTATGTTCAGGAGAGCGAGACCGAGCAGACAATCGGCGTGCCGTTTCTGTGCGAACTGCCGGTGCTTAAGTACATATTCGGAACCACCACCAGAAACAAGGAAAAAGTGTTCTTCTTCGTTTCGGTGAAATCCGAACTCGTGCATCCGGACGCGGAAATCGCCGCCATCACCGGCAAGCTGATCTCCGTTCCCGAACTTGTCAACAACCAGACCGAGGTTCAATAACTTATGAACAAGAAAGCGACACTTGCAACCCTGCTGATCCCGGCCGCCATCGGTGTGCTTGCCAACCAGGAGCCCACCTCGAACGAGAATCCGGCATACAGTCAGAGTAACGTACAGGCCCAGTTGAGGCTCAACATTCGCGAAAATGCCGAAGTGGTGCATTTCATACGCGACACCAACGACCCCAAGATAATCACCAAAACCTATGTGCTCAAGAATGCCGATCCATATTCGATCCGGCCTTATCTCCGCGAGATGGTTCAGGCCCAGCGGGTCGACTACAACAACGCCGCGGGCCGCGCCAACACCGACTATTATAACGTGTACAGCAAGGACAACGCCGCCGGAACCCAGAAGATATTCGTTCCATGCGGAATCGAATGCGTGAAGTTCGCCGACGGCACCGGAATGCTTATCGTTTCGGCCGAAGATTACCGGTTTGTGAGCAGCACGAACGGCATGGGGATCGATGATTTGGTAAAGGCGCTTGACCAGCCCGGCATCATGAATTCATCGGGGCAGCCCAAGTACATCTACTTCCCGGCAAACCGCAGCGCCAAGGAGCTGCAGACCATGATCAAACTGGTTGGAGCCAATATCTCCAACGACACGGTGGAACTTATCGGCGGCAAGGACAAGATCGAGGTGGATCCCGACCTGAACTGTCTGTTCATGAACACCGCTTTATACTCGCGCAAAAATATTGAGGAGATGCTCAAACTTTACGACATCCCGCATCCCGAGGTGCATATCACCTGCACGGTGTATGAGCTTGAGGCCGAAAACGACGGCATGCTCGGTCTTGACTTCCAGTCGTGGAAGAACAACGACGGCATCAAGTTTCTTCAGACCGGCGCGAAATTTTCCCACAACTACAATCTGGCCGACATCACCGGCCCGATTCTGCCCGACGGCACCGTGAATACCCATTACTTCGACTTCCAGCCGAAATGGAACTCGAAATTCCTGGATTTCCTGGTCTCCAAAGGCAAGGCCAAGGTCGTCACCACCGGAGAGCTTACAGTTCAGAACGGTTCCACCGGAGTCATGAAACGCGCCAGCGGCATCCTCTATGCCGAACTCACCAAGATTCCATCCGCCGCAGGCCAGCCGGAGCATGGCAACGAGGTGGAGGTCAAACCGGCGAACGATAAGTTCAAACTCGAGCTTACCATGACTCCGTCCATCACCGAAAAGGCGACGGTGCTTGCGGTGAAGGTCGCCACCCAAAGCATGTTGGGATACACCTCGTCAGGGTCTTTGCGTACCAGCAACTTCGAGTCCAGCCAGAAGATCATGCTCGGCAACGGGCGCAACCGCTTCTACCTCGGCGGTGTGGAGAAGACTGAAGTGGTCAGCGACGTCGAAGGCGTGCCGCTGCTCAAAGATCTTCCGGTTCTCGGATGGCTGTTTTCCACCGAACGTGAATCCACCAAGAAATCGCAGCTGGTGGTGGTGGCCGATTGCGAGATAATCCAGCCGGCCGTGCAGATCGACGAGTCCAGCCTCAAGCAGATCGAGCTGATCCGCAAGGATACCGACCGCCCGAACGACGAAAACCGTTACGGCTATCGCCAGTACGGTATGGATTCCGAACGCTAACGCAAAACTTGCAGACCCGAAACCGGGTTTGCATTTTTGCATACTAACTTAATCCCAGACAAAGGAGATGCATGCAATGAAGAACAAAGTGAAGAACATGTTGTCGGCGGCGCTCGCCATTATGGCGATGGGCAGCCTGAACGCCAGTGCGGAGCAGAAGTCGGTAACCATCAACGGCGCCGGCGCGAGCTTTCCGGCCCCGGTCTACCAGCTCTGGACTTACAATTACAGCCAGGCGACTTCCGGGGTTACGATCAACTATCAGAGCATCGGTTCCGGTGCCGGTATCAATCAGATCAAGGCCAAGACCGTGGACTTCGCCGGTACCGACAACCCTCTGACGCTCGAAGAGCAGAACGAGTCCGGTCTGGTCCAGTTCCCGATGCTGACCGGCGGTGTGGTTGTAATTGTTAACATTCCCGGTGTCAAAAGCAACGATCTGAAGCTGGACCGCGCGGTGCTGGCCGATATTTTCCTCGGTAAAATCACCAAGTGGAACGACGCAAAGATCAAGGCGCTCAATCCGAACGTCGCCTTGCCCGCGTTGGACATCACGGTAGTACGCCGCGCCGACGCTTCCGGCACCAGTTTCATATTCACCAACTACCTTTCCAAGATTTCTCAGGACTGGAAGGATAACGTCGGCTTCGGAGCCTCGGTCAAATGGCCGGTGGGCATCGGCGGTCAGAAGAACCCCGGAGTCTGCAACAACGTTGCCAAAATCCGCGGTTCCATCGGCTACACCGAGTACACCTATGCGGTGGAAGCCAACCTGTCCACCGTTCTGCTGGAGAATCAGGCCGGCAGTTTCGTGGCTCCCAGCCCGGAGAGCTTCAGTGTCAGCGCGGCTTCGGCCGACTGGCAGAACGCCCCCGGTTACTACATGGTACTGACCGATCAGCCCGGCACCGGTTCCTGGCCGATCACCGGTGTCACCTATATCCTGCTCCGCAAGGATTGCGATCCTGCGTTGCGTGCGGAGATCGTCAAGTATGTCAACTGGTGCTATACCTCCGGTGCCGAAACTGCGAAGAAGCTCAACTACGTTCCGATTCCCGAGAATGTGGTCAAGCTGGTGCAGGACACGGTGCTGAAGTAAGCCAGAAATTTCCACGGCGGCCCCGTATCCGCGGGGCCGCGTAACCGGATGAAAGGATGGAATCAGGCAGATGGGAAGGTTCAAGCTGATGTTGCTCGCGGTGATGGCCGCCGCTATGGCGGGGTGTACTTCGGTGCCGGAGACGGTTCCGGATTCTCCGGAGCAGAATGGCACCAGATTTCCGCAGGTCGCCGAGGCGTTCGACCGTCGGGACTATGCGGTGATCGAGCCGTTGCTTTCCGGCGAATTGAGGGAACAGCTTACACCGGATAATTTCACCAAGCTGGTTGATGGTCTCGAGCAGAACGGCAAGCTGGTCAAAGCCGAATATCTTACTCAGCTGCGCCATCCGGCCGCCGGTTCGGAGTTGTGGAAACTGACGTTTAGCCGGGAAAACGCGGAAGGGGAGGCCGTGGTAACCGATAAACTTCTGCGGATAATGTACGGCACCCTCGACGGACGTCCGCAGATTATCGGGCTTATGGCTCAGTGAGGAGAGATTCATGAAAGGGGAGTAGCGCTTCCCCTCCGATATTTCCGGTTGATATAATGGAAGCCGCGGTTACCGCGGCTTCTTCTTTGTTTGCAAAAAAAAAAACGCCGGAACGGGAAGTCCGGCGCCGTGATCTTCATGTGTTACTTTTTGCAGGGAGGCAGGAATTTGATCGCCGCATATTCGCCGAGGGAATGGAAATCCACCTTGGTTATCTGGGGGAATGCGGAAAGCTCTTCCTTGGCATAGTCGCTGCTGAGGTAGTTGTAACGGCCGATCAGGAGCGTCCAGCTGCCGTCGCCGGTGAACTGGTCGCCGTATTTGGCCAGCGAAGCGCGGGGAATCACCACGAGGGTGCTCCAGCCCTTGTCCGGCTTGCCGTCGCCGGTTTCGCCGTCGACCTTGCTGAAAACCTTGAAATCCAGCTGGAGTTTGTCGTTGCCGTCCGCGCCGGTGCGGGGGCCTTTGAACTCGTAGGCGGTCTTGTAGCCCAGCGGAGTGGAATACATTTCCCAGTAGTAGTCGCGGAAGGTCGGTTTGATGAATATTTCGACAAGGTCGCCAAGGGTGAAGTGGGCCAGCTGGTCAGCCTTGCCGTCTGCCTTGACCTCCAGGTCGGTTAGCTGAAAGCCGAGATAGAGATTTTTGTCGTCATAGAGCATCCGGAAGGTGGCGGGCTCGAGCACCGCGCCGTCGCCATATTTTGCCAGTTCGTCGGGCGTGAGCTTGGAGTAGTAACTGCGCCAATCGGTGGGACGGGTGAGGGTGTAGACCGGGGCGGTCTCCCATATTTTTTGAGAGAAAGTACCGTCTTCGACAATCTTCTCCCCGCCGGTGTAGGCGGCGTAGACGATGGCGCGCCCGTCGTCGGTCTTCTGCGGCAGTTCGCATTTCTGTCCAGGGCAGCAGGCGCCGTCGCAGCAGCAGCCGGCGGTGGCGACCGCGATTGCGGCCGAAGCAATGAGTTTTTCCAACATCTCTACACTCCTTTGGTTAATTCGTCATATAATTTGAAGGTCGTTTCTCCGATGTATTCCTGGCACGCCGGATTCGGCGCGCCGTCGGCCAACAGGCAGAAAACATAGTTGCCGGTCGGCAGGAAGAAGATTCCGGCGTCATGCGCCAGCGTGGCAAGTCCGCCGGGTTTGTGGGCAATCTTGACGTCGTCGGAAAGGCGTCGTCGGAATGCTCCCTGCTTCTGGTGGATAAGAATGTCCAGCATTCTGGCGCTGCCCGGCAGTTTGCCGTTGCCGATAAGCCCGAACAGTCCGGCGAGGTCGGCTGCGGTTGTGGTGTTGTCCAGACCGCGTCTGGCGGCTTCGAAGTCAAGCATTTTGCGGCGCACCACGGTGGCCGCCAGCCCGAGTCCGGAGGCATAGGCGTTGATGTTTTCCATCCCGAGCAGTTTTATCAGCACGTTGGTGGCGGTGTTGTCGCTCATGATTATCATCAGGGTCGTCAGGTCGGCCAGCGAAAAGCTGTCGGCTTCAAGCAGCCCGATGATGCTGTCCTCGAGTTTTTCCTCCGGCGGCACCGCGATTTGGGTATCAAGGCCCGGGCCTTCGGTCTCCGCCCGGCGCATGGCCTCGGCCATGATCGCCACCTTGATGGTACTGGCCGACGGCATGACAACGGTGGCATTGTATTCATAAAGCGTTCTGCCGCTCTCAAGTTCGCACAGCATCGCCGCTGTACGGCCCGGAGCCGCGGCGACCGCTTCCGAAAGGATTTTTTCAATCATAAAATGGTGCTCCGAATTTGCATAATCATAACTTTACCGTTATTTTAGAAAAAAAGCAAACGGGAAAGAGGAATTTATGGCTGACTATATTGCCGGGTTTTATCCAATTACCAGTGGATTCGGTTATCTTTCACTGCTCGTGTTTACCGCCGGCTTATTGAAGTTTGCGGAGTCGAAAGCGACCGGCAAGTGGCTCAAGGGCTTTTTCAACTACGTTCCGGCGGTGGTGTGCCTGTATCTGATCACCATGCTAATGGGGTCGCTTCATTTGTGGGCTCCCACTGAGGAAATCACCCATTTAGCCAGTGGTTCGCGCGGAGTTACGGCATATCTTCTGCCTTCGATGATCTTCCTGCTGCTGCTCAAAAGCGACTTGCGGCAGATTGCCAAATTGGGGCCGCGAATGATTTTTGTGTTTGTGGTAGCCGCATTCACCATGATGGTCGGATTTATTGCCGGTTATATTATTTTAGCTCACAACTGGGAGGCCGGGGCTTGGAAGTCGCTGGCGTCGTTGTGCGGCAGCTGGATTGGCGGCAATGTGAATATGGTGGCGGTGCAGCGGGCCCTAGGCATGCCGGACCGCGATATGGCGTATGTTCTTTCCATTGATACGGTAAGCTATTCGGTATGGTTGCTGGTGATGATGCTGGCGGTGCCGTTCTCAAAGATATTCGACCGCTGGACCAGGGCCGACGCGTCGAAACTTGAGAAGGTGATCAGAAAACTCGAGAAGGACGACAACGCCAGCCGCGGCAGCGTCAATTTTGCGAACATGATTTTTCTGGTGGGGCTGGCCATGGGCTTCGGCGCCCTGTGTTTCACACTGGCCGATGTTACCGCCGGTCAGCTTGCCGGTTTTGCCGGCCGGCACGACCTGCTTGCCTGCGTTGGTGAAAAACCGCTATGGCAGGTGATCTATGCCACGGTTTTCGGACTCGGCTGCGGCATGACCAGACTGGGCAGGATTCCCGGCAGCAGCGAGTTGGGAAACACCTTGATGTATATTTTTATCGCGGTCATCGGCTCCAAGGCCGACCTTACGCAGCTTGATTCAGGTAAGTTCATCGTATATTTGGAATTCGGCGCGCTGGTGCTGCTGATACATTTCGGATTGCTGATGCTGGCTGCAAAGCTGTTCAAGTTCGACGCATATTCATGCCAGACGGCGAGTTTGGCGAATATCGGCGGCGTTGCCTCCGCCACGGTGATTTCCGGAGCCTATTCGGTGTCGCTGGTGCCGATCGGCGTACTTATGGCCACGCTGGGTACAATTCTCGGTACTGCCGGCGGGATAATTGTCGGGAACGTGCTCAAACTTCTTCAGTAGAAGCCAGCTTTTTCCGCAAACCCGACTGGCGTGTCACCCGGCGGGCGAGGGCGGTGGCGAGAATCTCTGGTTTTGACCATAAAACAAGCCGTTTTTCCGAACGGGTAATAGCGGTGTATATCAGTTCGCGCGACAGCACCCGGTTCGGGTATTCCGGCATTACCGCCAGCACATTGGCGAAGCCGGAACCCTGCGACTTGTGTACGGTTATCGCAAATGCCGGTTCACAGGCGGGCAGCTCCACCATTGCAAAAGATCGCCAGCAACCCTGCGGCGTCTCCGGCGGGAACCACACGCGCGGTCCGCTCTTGCCTCGCCAAATTATTCCGGCATCGCCGTTTTTAAGTCCGGTCACCGGGTCGTTTGTCAGTACAATCACCGGAGTTCCCGGGGCGTTTCGACCGAGGCCGAGCACTTTTGCCGCAAGCGCATTCAAGTTGTCGGTACCGTAAACGCCGCCGCGGGTGGCGCAAAGCATTTTGAATGACCCGACGGCGGCGAAAGCGGCGGTGCGGGTTTCTCCGGAATCGGTCATTGCAAGTTTTTTCAATTCCCGGAATCGGAAAACGGCGCCGTCGGATTCGGTATGCGGACGGTCGAAGATGTCATCCAGCGCCGTTTCCAGATCGGCCGGAGATGGCGGAGGCATGGCTTCGAAATCGGGTTCATGTGTCCGCATGATCTCGTCCGCCAGCGTCGTTGCCGCTGACGTGTCGTCGCCGTCGATGCGGCGGATGGCGGCGGCGAGGCGGGAGATGGCGGGAGCGGCGGCCGACCGGTAGTTTTCCTCCAGTGCCGCAATGCGTCCGGACAGCGGCAAATCTCCGGAAGTTTCCGGCAACTGCCAGCCGGCGACGCGTAAGAACGCGGCGGCGTTTTCCGGCTGACAGACATTGGGGCGCCCGCTGGCGCAGAGGTCGCCGAGTACGGTTCCGGCTTCGACGGGGGCCAGCTGGTCTTTGTCTCCGATCAATATGAACTTCGCTTCCGGCCGGGAGGCCGCGAACAG
Source organism: Victivallaceae bacterium (assembly GCA_034926605.1). Lineage (GTDB taxonomy): Bacteria > Verrucomicrobiota > Lentisphaeria > Victivallales > Victivallaceae > CALXXL01. The sequence continues at coordinate 41,646 of JAYFQV010000006.1, read as the reverse complement.
CTTTGCCATCAGCGCCAGTGGCACCATGGAGCATTCGTCCACCACAATGGTATCCGCCGGAATCGGGTTCTGCGGGTTGCGGCGCGCGCGCGGTGAAAAACGGTCGAGCTTCAGCAATGCGTGGATGGTGGAACTTTCGAGGCTGGCCAGTTTCGAGGCCACTTCGGCAGAACAGTTAAGGGTTGCCGCGCCGTTGCGCACGGCTTCGGCCAATCTGGCCTGGGCCTTACCGGTGGGGGCGCACAGCACGATCCGGCGTTCCGGAGCCAAGGTGAGTTCCAGTGCCAGGGCGGCGGCTGTAACGGTGGTTTTCCCGGTGCCGGGGCCGCCGGTGATAATGGTGAAGTTGCCGGTGGCGGGAAGGAAAGCGGCGAATTGCTGGAAGTCCGGCGCGGTACGGGATTCCGGGGTTTTGGTTTCGAACAGGCGGCAAAGCCGGCGCAACGCGCCGGGAGCAAGATCGGGAGGAACGGCCGGGGCCGTCAGTCTACGGCGGATTTCGGCGGCCAGAATCGATTCGTAGATATGGTAGCGGTTCAGGAAAAGCAGTGTGCCGTCCTCGATTATCAGCGGGGCGGTTGCGGCGTTATCCGGCAGGAATGCCGCCTGCCCGGGATAATGGCGCAGCGCGGCGCGGAATTCCGGTAGCTCCGGAGTCATGACGGATTCCTCGGTCGCTTCCGGGAACGGATGGCCGCAGACTTTTGCAAGGTCGCAGCAGGAGTGGCCCTGACGCACCGCGAAACTGGCGGCGGCGGCGGCGAAGAACAGTTCCGGGGCATCGGATCCGGCTGAATCTACGATGAAGTCGGCGAAAGCGCGGTCGATTTCATCCCATGCCGGAAGATCGCGCAGGTTTTCGATGGTGAAGGCCAGAACGGTCATCCTATGCTCCTTTCAAGCTCTTCGATCAGTTCGTACGGCGGAAGGTCGCGGAACACGCCGCGCGCCGGATCGGACGGGGACAAGCCGCGCAGGAAGATGTAGAACACTCCGCCGAAGTGCCGCCGGTAAAGTTCGCGTGGCGTGAGTCCTGGAAGCCGCAGCGACAAAAATCGCATCAGAGCGAGAATGTAGATCAGATATTGCAGAAAATAGAACTTGTCGCGCATCTCGGCGGTCATGGCGGCGGAGGTGAATCCGGCCGGGTCGCCGTCGACGGAATTGGTCTTCCAGTCGACCAGATAGAAACGTTCTCCGACGCGGAACACCAGGTCGATGAAGCCGGTGAGGAGACCGCCGTCGAGTTGACGCGCCCAGTCGGTTTCGCGGTCGAGTCCGAAATGTTCTGCGGCATATTTACCGACCGCGGCACGGAGTTTTGCGGCGGAGAAATCCCGTCCCAGCGCAAAACAGAATTCCATCTCGCGCACGGTGTCGGCTTTGGGGATGCCGGACAGCGTCAGGGTGTTGCCGTTGAGGTCGGCAAGCGGAGTTCCCAGCAGCAGAACGGTGCGTTCGGCTATAGCGGCGGCGATGCCGGGCCGCTCTTCCACGATGCCGAGCGCATATTTGTCCACCGTTTCTGCGGCGACTGCCGCCACCGTTTGGGAATCCGACCCGAAATCGAGCTGTTCAAGAATTTCATGCCACACCGTGCCGAGCTGTTTGCCGCGCGGCAGGGCCAAAACCGCATTGGCGGCGGGTTCGACGGATATTCCGGAATCTTCGTCCAGATCGCGTTCGGTGTCGGCGGGGGCGAACTCCGGCGCGAGCGCCGAGAAGCTGGCGATCCGCCACTCTTCAAGTTTGTTCTGACCCCGCCATTCAAAATCGTCGCGCGGGGCCAGTCTGTTTTCCGGTATGGCGCCCATGGCATCCGGACTGTCCGAGGCTGGAACATCGTCCGCCAGCAGGCCGAGATTTGCCAGTGTTCCGCATGGATCGCAGTTTTCGATCGCGGCGCGAACCGTCTCCGTCAGCCTGTCCGGCGGGGCCAGGCGTGCCGCTTCCGCCGCTTCATGAGAGCGTCCTCTGAACAACCAGTCCAGTGCGGTGGTATATTTGCGTTTGGTCCGGCTTCGGAATTCCGGCGGTAGCCTGCCCCACCAGACGCAGCAGAACCCGGCGGCTCGGGTCAGAGCCACATAGACCAGCCGCAATTGTTCCTGAAGCTGTTCGGCGGAAGCCTGCGCGGCGGCCTCGCCGGAGAGATCGACGGCCAGATGTTCGTCATCTCCGGCGTGGAAATTTCTGGCGCGGTCTTCGGCGTAACGGGTAAAAAGCGTTGGCAGCATCACCACTGGAAATTCCAGGCCCTTGCTCTTAAAGACGGTCATGATTTTTACGGCGGCGCGGTCGGTTTCGAGGTTGAGCAGTTGCGCGTCCTCGTCATCGTTCTCACGGGTCTCGGGAGATAGCTGGCGGCCGAGCCATGCGGCCAGGTTTTCGAGCGAGAGCCGGCGTTTCTGGGATTCGGCGTGCAGCAGGTCGCGCAACTGGAGCATGTTGGTCAGCTTTCGTTCGCCGCGCGGCAATGCAGCCACCCGTTGTCGTACCCGGAAATCCGGGTCTTTGAACAGCTCGCCGAACATGGCGGCGAACGAACCGGCACGGTATGTTCGGCCCAGCTGCGCGAGCTTTTCCTGAATTTCGACCAGCGCGGCGTCCGGGTCGCCGCCGGTTCTCAGTTTCGCCAGATCGTCGAGCCCGAACCCCAGGTAGTCGGTGAGCATTGCCGCCGCCGCTTTGGAGGTGCGGCCCGGTTCGGCTATCGCTTCGAGCAGTGTAAGCATTGCCGCCGCTTCCGGGGTGTCGAACACATTGCCGGCCCCGGCACGGACAGAGGCGATTCCAAGCCGGTCGAGTTCTTCCTGAACGGCCGCCGCCTGAAGGTTGTCGAACACCAGAACAGCGATGTCATCCGGATTCAGTCCGGGTTCGTCGCGTTCCGGCAGCTTCAGAGAGCGATCCATCAGCATGCTTTTCACCGCGTCGGCACATGCCGGGATCGACCATCTGGCAAGGTTGTTCGGTGAAGAAAAGTCTTTGTCATTGAAAATAACCCTAAGCGGCTGTTCGATCTCCACAACACCGTCTGCGGTCTGGCGCATCAGACATTGCCGGGGATTTTCAGGGGCGAGCACTTCGGGGAATCCGATCTGGCGGTCGAGGAACGGATATGGATGGCGGTGGAAGATGGTGTTGGCCGCCCGGATCAGGTTTCTGCCGGATCGCCGGTTTACGCACAGCGTTCCGGGGGAGGGGGATTGAGCACGGGCGCGACGGTAGGCGGCGATATCGCCGCCGCGGAAACCGTAGATCGCCTGACGCGGGTCGCCGACCATGATTAACGAGCGGCCGCCGGAGGCGAAGATGGTCTTGAAGATAAAATACTGTGCGGCGTCGGTGTCCTGAAATTCGTCGATTATCGCGGCGTTGAAACGGCGGCGAAGCGAGGCGAGCAGCGGACTGGCTTGGTTTTCGACGCGGATGGCCATGTTCCGTAGCAGATCGTCGAAAGTACGGCAGTTTTCGCGTTCCTTGTATTCTTCGAAACGCCGGGATACCCATGCCGCCGCCGCCGGAATCACTGCGCGTCGGTAGTCGTCTTTCCCGCAGGCGTCCGCTTCCAGCGCGCCGTAAGGTTCGATGCCGGGATTGAGTACAAGACTGCGCACCGTTGAAAAGAATTCACGGCGTCCGGCATCGTTGTTGATTATCGGCGAAAGTCGCGACCAGCGTTCAGGAGAACCGGATTCGCGGCGGATGAAGTCTCGGATCATGGTATTGATCACGCCGTCGGCGTTTTCGAGAAGTTCGGTGTTGAACAAAATTCCGCTTTCAAAAGCGTTTTCGCTGAGCATACGTTCGCAAAAGCCGTGGATGGTGAAAATCGCGGCTTCATCGAAGGCCAGCAGCGCGTCGCGGATGGCGGCTGCGCATTCCTCCAGCTTTGCCAAGTCACCCAGTGTGGCGCGGTGGAGCAGGGCGTGCGATCGTTGTTCATCCGGGGAGCCGCCCGGGAAAATTACCGGGAGCGAACCGGCCCGAAGGCATTTTGCGGCATAGTCGCGCACCTCGTTGAGCACTTTGCGGATGCGGTCGCGCAGTTCGGCGGTGGCGGCGTTGGTGTAGGTAACCACCAGTATCGAGTCAGCCGGCCATCGTTTTTCAAGCAGCATCCGGACGAACAGATTCTGGATGCTGTAAGTTTTGCCGGTGCCGGCGGCGGCCTCCACCAGCTGGATGCCGTCGAGCGGACAGCGTTCGGAATCCCAGGCCGTGATGTCGGTTATGTTCATTTCTTTCCGCCTCCGGCGAACGGCTTGAAAACCAGCATGGCGAGCTCCTCGAACGGCGGCAGATTGAAGTCTTCTTCGGAAAAAAGCATTCCGATGCCCGGTTCGTCGGGATCGGACATGTCGCCGGGCGGGCCGAAATCTCCGGCACGGGCGAATGCGGTCAGCGCGGCGTTATTCCGCTTTTCCGGTGCGGCGGCGGCATATTCGTATGACGCGTTCATGAACAGCGGCAACGGTTCGCGGCGGCCGCGAAGGTAGAATTCTGCCAGCGAATCGAGTTCTGCCAGAGCCGCTCCCGGTTCCAGCGGCGCGAGTTCGCGTCCGGCGATCCGCTTGCCTTCACGAAAGTAGATAGAGGTTTTCACCGCGAATCCCGAGGCGTTCAGCATCAGGTGCGCCAGATAAGACCTTACCGCATCCTTGCCTTTGAATCCGGCGGGACGGCAATGTATGGCGGTGCGGCCGTCTTCGGATATTTCCAGCGATCCGGCGATGGCGATTCCTCCGGCGCGCAGTCGGATATCCGCCTGCCGCCGGGTATGGCGGAAATCCCAATATTCGTCCGGCAGTTCCGCCATCATTGCATAACGGGTTTCGAACGCCTCCCGGCCGTTTTCTCCAACCGGAAGCATCGCGGTTTTGCGCAGTATGTCGTATTGAGCCGACTTGTCCACGCCTTCGGCGATGAGAGAGGCGATATTCTCGCTGATGAGATAGGAGTCGAGCGCGTCCGGGATCTCGGGGTCGTCGTCCGGAGGCGGGCTTTCGCGCCGGTTTCGTAGCGGCAGGTTCGCGTTTTCGGCCAGAAAATAAGCTACCGGCCGCACAAAGAAGCCGATGAAATCTTCGACGGATACCTCTTGCGGGAGTTCTCTGCTGCCTGCAATTTCCGCCAGAGTGCGGCGCAGCGCGGCTTTGTCTCGAACGGCTTGTTCGCCGTTTCTGAGCACGCCGGCGAGTGCGGCTGCGGCGTCGTAATTTTCGAGAGAATAGGAGAATTTGCGCGGGTCGGAATTGTCAAAATAGGCGAAATCGAACGCCTGGAGGCGGTGCTTTACCTCGAAGCCGGTTCCGGACGGTCGTTTGAACGACCGGTTCAGGACGTCGCGCAGTTCTCCCAGTGGAGCGGCCGGCGGCAGTTCGCCATCGCCGCGCGCGTCCTGGCCGCAGTAGAACAGCATCAGCTTTCGGCGGGCCGCCAGTATCGCTTCCAGAAACATGAAGCGGTCCTCTAGCGGTTTTGAACGGTCGCAGGGGCGGATTTCGCGGCTCATCAGATTGAAGCCGGGTTCAAGGTCGCGGCGCGGGAATTTGCCGTCGGAAAGACCCAATATCGCCACCGCCTGGGCCGGGATGCTGCGTAGCGGCAGCAGCGTACAGAAGGTGATTTTGCCGCGCAGAAATGCTGCGCCGCCGCCGGTCTGGGAACAGCGTTCCGTGAGAAACGCCGCCGGAACATCGGCGGGCACCGGTTCGAAACAACCGGCGGCTGCCGCATTCTTGCGCAGGGCGTCGATTGCGCCGTTCAGGGCAGCGAACTCGTCGAATCCATCACTGCCCGGGTCGAAAAACTCGGCGGCAACCGCGGCGAAAACTTCACACCATTGCGACACCGTCCGTCGTCCGGCCAGCCGTGCACGCAGAGAGAACACCGCTTTCAACAGTGCGGCGAACCGGCCGAGAATTTCCGCGTCGGTACCTTCCGCCGCGTCCAGCGGAATCACGGCGAGATCGCTCTGGGCGGCCGGATTTTCCGGCAGCGCATACCCGGCCAGCAGCCGGTTCAATGCCAGCGACCAGGAAAAGTCGTCGAAACGTTCACCGCATACACGTTCGCGGTCGTCGGCGTCGATGCCCCAGCGCGCTCCGGCCTCCCGGAACCAGCGGGTGAAATAATCGGCGGCGTCGGAGCCGAGCCCGAACCGCGACCGGATCGCCTGGTTCTCCACCAGCTTCTCCATCCCGGAGAATGTGAAGCGCCCGCGCGGCATGGAAATAAGTTCGAAAAAGCAGTTGACCAGCGTGCCGGATTCAAGCAATGTGCGGTCTGATATCGAATATCGGCCACACAACGGACCGGCGTCGAAAACCGCCTGTATCAGCGGAGCATAGACGGCGGGAGCCGGAGTCGCAACCACGATGTCCCGCGGCTGGAGGCCGTCGCGCCCGATCAGGCGCAGCAGTTCGTCGTGCAATACCTCCACCTCGCGCAAGGGGGTGTGGCAGTTGTGAATAGCCACGGAATCATCGTTTTCGGCGACTTCGAGCGGCTCGGAGCGGTTTAGATTGTGGATGATGTCGTATTGCAGCGATTCCAGCAGTTTCGGCGGATCGGGTTCTTCCGGCGGTGCGAGGTCTGTTTCGATGAATTCGGCGTTTTCCTGTTCGGAAAGCAGCGTGGTGAAAAATTCGCGTCCGGAACGGCCCAGCGAAGCCAGCAGCGGATTCTGCTCCTCGCGGACGGCTTCGAGTTCCTCATACGGCAGCCGCATCCGTTGCAGTTCGGCCGGAGTACGGGTTTCGCCCCAATAGGCGGCCGATGGTGTCAGATAGAAAAAATGTACCTCGGAAAATTCCGCCAGTTTCAGGAAAAAACGCAGGAACAATGGCGGCATGGTCGAAATCCCGAACACCGAAATCCGGGAGGGGCAGGCGCCTTCCGGCAGCCGGTCGAGCGCAAAGAAATCCACGAAGTAACGGTCGAATGTTTTTTCTCCGCCAAACAGCGCCGTATAGACGCGAGCCTGCCAGTTGCCGGATGGGTCGAAACCAGGCCGCCGCCAGCTGGTCAGCAGCTCCGGGCGGTATATCTGGTACTGATCGAACAGCCCGGTCAGCCGCATTGACAGCTGGTAGCGCTTTAGCAGAAAAGGGTCGTCGGCAAGATAGCCGGCGGCTTCGGGGCAAAGTGCGAGGTTGTGACGGTTGGAAAGGAACTCGAATATGCGCCACGGCATCCGGTTAAGCTGGGAGGCCAGCTCTTTAGGCGCGAATCCGCGGAACGCGCCGGCGAAGACGGAATCGATGAATTTTCTTACGAACGGCATTTCGAGGTTGGCCGCCACCGGGGTGTTTGCGGCCAGATACTGCTTGAGCCAGGTGCCGGTTCCCTGTGACTGTACCGCCGCCACCTCCGGCTCGAGCGCACCGCGCCCGAGCGGCGGTTCGGCATAGAGTTTAGCGAATTCTTCGGCCAGATATTCCAATCGGCAGCCGGAATAAAGATGAAATGCCATGCGTATGTTCCTTTTCAATAAAATATACGCATGGCATCGCAAAATCAACCCGATGTCGGCTCAAATCCGGCCGATTTTAATGCCGGGCGGACGGGTTAATCAAGATCGAAGCGCTGGAAACTGTGCGGTTCCACTTCTCCCTTGATTTTGCCGCAGACGAATTTGTGGGGAGAATCGGTGTAGTTGAGCAGAAACAGCGCCTTGCGCCCGTCGGGAGCGCGCCATGCCGAACTCAACAGCACAGGCATGACCCGTCGCGCCAGTTTGTAGGTGCCTTCTTTGGTGAATATGTAACGCGACACGAATGCCACGCTGGTGGCGGCGCATTCGACCGGCGGCGGCGCCAGCATTTCGCCGTCATAGAGCCAGTCGCGGTTCTCGAAGTAGAAGCGCGCGGTGTCGCATATGAACTTATAACGGGAGGCGAGTTTCTGATCGGCAAGGTGTTCCGGCCGCAGGTTGGCTGCCATCGGCTGCTGGCCCCAGATCACGCCGCGGCCGAGTTCCACGAAGAACTGTTCGGGCGCGATTGCATTCCAGTCCGGCTCATGCTTCCATCGGCCGTCCTGCGGCCACATTGAATCGTATGGCGGGATGCCGTCGATGTGGGCGCTGGCTCCGTACATGGTCTGTTCGCCGTGGTGGGCAACCGAAAAGGCCGGAACGTATTCGAACGGCGGAACGAAGCCGTAGCGTTCGCCGCTTACGCTCATCACCGAGATTACCGAGTCCACCACGTCCATATATCTTTCGTTGCAGTCTTCGGTGGAAAGGTAGAGTTCCGGACGGCGGCGATGAAGCTCGGAAAGCATCTCGCGATAACCCTCGGCCATATAGCTGCCGGCACCGGGGCGGTGCGGGTGCGCCGGGTTGTAGCATTTTTCCATGGTGGCGCAACCGATCATGTCGATATAGATGCCGTCCAGGCCGCAGTCGGCCAGCTTCTCGATTTCGGAGAGCAATTTGGCCTGGAATTTTTTGCCGGTGCCGCACATGTAGGCCATTTCATGATTCAGGAACACGTTGAACGCGGTCGACACGATTTCGCCTTTTTCGTTGCGCACCGCGCATTCTTCGCCTCCGTCCTTCCAGTCGGCATTTTCCATGTCCCACAGGAAGCCGTTGGTATATACCTGAGTGAACACTCCGGCCTGTTTCAGCTCGGCGATCGCCTTGGTGAAAGCTTCGAACCCCTCTCGCGGCGGGCAGTAGTCCGGGTAGCCGGTGTCGTAGGGATTTTTGTGATACCAGTACCAGTCCAGCGCCACCGGCACGCCGGAGTCCTGAGCCAGTTGAAGCGTCGGCGGAACCACGTTGGATATTTGGTCGCGGTTCCACAGCCAGAACCCGATGTCGCGCATCCGGGAGTTCTTTCTGAGCGCCGAAGCTTTACGTTTGAATTGCTTATAAAGCACCGCCGCTTCGTACCAGCCGCCCTCGAACGGCAGGAGCTTGACCTCGAACGGCATTTCGTCGGAATGGGTTATAACGTCGAAATGGAGCGTTTTGCGGTCGGGCGAGCGGTAGATGTCGCCATATTGCGGAAAGAAGCGGTCGTCTTTGATCGCAATGAATATGTTTGGGCTCAATATTGCGCCGAACTTCATGGAGCGAAAGCGGGTTTCAAAGACATAATCCGGGTTGTCCGGTTTGAAAGTGAATTTGTCATGAGAGGCGATATCGGAGATCAGCAGACCCTGGCTCTCGGTGGTAAGAACCTTGGTGCCGTCCGTCATCGGAACCGCGATTGCCGGATACACGATCTTTGTGACGGTCATATCCTCCGGCACTCCGGCAATAACCAGCTTGCTCCAGCCGTCGTTTTCAACCACCTCTGCTCTGAACGGAGGCGGATTCTCGGGAGAGTAGACCGCGGTTGCTCCGTCGGTCGTTTTTGCTTCCACGCGCCACGAATACATAGACTCAATCCTCCTTGTTTTTGCATTAATTTAGCTTGACAAAATGATTCGGCAATGTTCTATTAAATAAAAACGTCAAAAAAAGAGGAACATGATGAAATTGAGCAATCTCGTGATCGGCGGAACCATGCTGTTCGGCCTGACGGCGGCGGCAAAGCCGACTATGACCATAACTTTCGACAATCCGCAGGCGGTTTATAAATGCGGCGAAACCGCCAAGATTGCCGTAAAACTTGATCCGGGCGACATGGAACTGCCTCCGGATGCCAAAATTGAATTTTGCCGATACGACGCCTCCGGTTTGTCGCGGGCGACAATGCCGGTGTCTGTGGCGAACGGCAAATTCAGCGAGGAGATCAAGTCGGAAAATCCCGCGTTCGTAAAGGTTTCCGCCAAACTGGTGGGCGCTCCGGAAGAGTGCTCGGCCTGGGCGGTCTGCGCGTTCGATCCCGAGCGTATCGACATCAATCAGGCTCCTCCGCCCGCCGACTTCATGGAGTTCTGGAAGAAGGAGATCACCAAAGCCATGGAAATTCCGATGGACGTTAAGCTGGAGCGTGAGGAACGCCTTTGCGACGCCCTTGCCGACGACTACAAGATCAGCTTCGCCAATGTAGACGGTACCCGCATGTATGGTTATATTTCGATTCCGAAAGGCAAAGGACCGTTTCCGGCCTGCCTGACCATTCCCGGCGCCGGGCCCGGCAACACCGCCATTCCGGCGGAATATCCGCGCGGCAAGGTGATCGCCATGACATTGAATGTTCATGCCCACGAGGTCGAACCCGCTACCGCGCAGGCCCGCTATGACGAATTGAACAAGGCCGGGATATACACCCATAAAGGTATCGAAAACCCCGAAACCTTCTATTTCCACCGTACGATTCTCGGCCTTTGCCGCGGCGTCAAGTATCTTACCGAACTTCCGGACTGGGATCACAAGCACCTGCTGGTCTGGGGTTCCAGTCAGGGCGGCGCGATGACGCTGGCCACTACCGCGCTCAATTCCGATGTGGTCACCGCCGCCGCGGTCAACGTTCCGGCGATGTGCGGGCTTCATGCCTGCAACAACGGAGCTTCCGCTCCCGGTTGGCCGGTGGATTCCAAATTGGCCGACAAATACGCCGACACCCTCAAGTATTACGATGGCGTCAACTTTGCGCACTTCATCAAGTGTCCTATGATCTTCGGCGTGGGATTTGTCGACACCACCTGTCCGCCATGGACGGTGTTCGCCGCCTACAATCAGATCAAGACGCCCAAGATGATATGGGTATCCCCGTGGATGGGGCACGATCTCGATCCGGCCTACACCAAATATCGCATCAACTGGATTGCCGAGCAGCTCGGTGTGAAATAACCGGAATGAAATTGAAAAGCCGCGCATTTGCGCGGCTTTTTTTTATTATCATGCGGTTACAGCTTCCACAGCTGAATGTTTTTGCGGTTGTAAAAACCTTCGAACAGTCGCATCACCCACACGCCGGGGCGGTACCACCAAGGGAAGAAGCAGCGTTTCCGTCTCGGATGCCGCAGCGATTTCATGACTTTGCGGGCGAACGCTTCGGGTTTGACATTGGTATTTCCGGGAGTGTCGGGAACCTCGCGGTGTTTGACCGCGCGTCCGGAAAAGCCGGTGTTTACCCGGCCGGGATAGACGGTCAGCACCCGCACTCCGCTACGCATAAGTTCAACCCGCAGTGTTTCCGACCATGCGGCAAAAGCCGATTTTGCCGCGCAGTATGCGCCCATCGCCGGGACATGAATCTTTGCCGCCATCGACGCGATGTTGACAATGGTTCCGCCGGAGGTTTCCAATAGCGGAAGAAGCAGCTTGGTCAGCTCCACCGGAACGAAGAAGTCCAGTTCCATCACCTTGCGCAGTTCATCGCCGGACAGCTCGCCGAAGGTGCCGTAGGCGCCGATGCCGGCATTGTTTACCAGCAGATCGATCCGACCGAACCGGGTGGCGATTTCGCCGGCCGCGGCTGCCGGGCCGTCCGGAGCGGCAAGGTCGCATTTGATGTTGTACCCGACGCCGTCGGCGTCGCGCCGCGACACATTGACCACCAGATACTCCCGGGCCAATTCCGCCGCCATCGCTTTCCCCAGTCCGCTGGATGCTCCGGTTATGATCGCGATTTTTCTCATGATGTTACCGTCATGCGGCCGGAGGCGAGCAGCGAGATGAATATGAATATGGTAAGGGCATAGGCGATCGCCAGCACCACCACCAGTACCGCCAGCCAGTTGCGCTGGAGAAAGCGCAGGCCGATGGTCATCACTCCCGCCGCTTCGGCGGTGGTGGCATAGCCGGACGAGAATGCCAGGATGTCCTGCCGCAGTTCGGTTATGCTTTGGTAGCGGTCCTCCGGATAGCGTTCCATCGCTTTCAGGCAGATGGCTTCCAGCGCCATCGGGATCGGCCAGTGCGGGTTTTCAAGTTCTCGCGGCGCCCTGATGTTGCCTTTGATGGTGGCTCGCAATACCTCTTTGAGTTTTTGGCCAGCCAGCGGCTTCTCGAAAGTGAGTATGGTGTAGAGCAGGCAACCGAGGCTGTAGATGTCGGTGCGCTGGTCTTTCTCGCGGTTTCTGCCGGCAGCTTGTTCGGGCGCCATGAACCCCGGAGTCCCCTTTGCGATGCCGTCGCGGGTGCGTCCGAATCCGAAGTCCGGCTGCGGTGGCATTTTCTTCCCGGGTTGCGCGGCTGGTGCATCGTCTTCAGGCGAGCTTATCGAGCGTGCCAATCCCCAGTCCAGCACCTGCACTTCGCCAAATTCGCCCACGTGCACGTTTTCCGGTTTGAGATCAAGGTGTATGATACCCATGGAATGCGCGAACGCCATGGCGTTGCATATTCTCAGATAGATGCGAAGCAGCCGGGTGAGCGGATATGCGGCGACGGTTGCCGGATCTCCTTCCTTGAGCTTGCGCAGCAACTTTGCGAAAGTCTGTCCGCGCAGGTATTCCATGGTGAAGAACGGCGCACCGTTGGCATCGCGGCCGAGATCGTGCACCGGGATGATGTTCGGGTGTTCGAGCCGGGCGGTCAGGCGCGCTTCCATGATGAAGTGACTAACCACCGACTGATCCCGGTCTTGCCAGTCCGGCATTGTGGCCATCGCCACTTCGCGCCGCATTTCGCGGTCATAGACGAGCAGTACGGTTTTCATGCCGCCGAAGCCGATGGTGCGCAGAAACTTGTAACGCGATGAATCCCTGAGCGGCAGAGACTCCACCGTGTTGTCGACCAGCGTCAACGGCGGCAGACCGTAAATCGAATTATCGGCTCCGGCTCCGTTGGATTTCTCTTCCGGAGCCAGCAGGACGGTATCTTCCGTTATGTCGTCAGGTACGGTCACGGGTAACCTCTATTTTTTTGAGGTGGTCTTAAGTTCGATCTCCGCGTCTCCGCGCACCGCGTCGGCGGTGACGGTACAGCTTTTCAAATTCTTGCGATCCGGGATCGCATACATGATATTGAGCATCAACTCCTCCATCAGCGCGCGCAGTCCGCGGGCGCCGGTGCCGCGCTTCTCGGCCTGAAGGGCCAGCTCTTCGAGCGCGTCGGGAGTGAATTCAAGCTCGACTCCGTCCATTGCCAGCAGCTTCTGGTACTGTTTTACCAGCGAGTTCTTGGGCTCGGTCAGGATGCGCACCAGCTCCTTGCGCGACAGCGGCGCAAGATAGGTAAGCACCGGCAGACGGCCTACGAGCTCGGGAATCAGTCCGAACTTGACGATATCCTCGGTCTGGCAGTAGCTCAGGAAATTCTCGCTGGACAGATGGCGTCCGGCAGCCTGGGTTTCGGCTTTTTCGTTGGATTTGTCGAAGCCGAGCACCTGTTTGCCAACCCGTCGCTGTACCAGTTTGTCCAAGCCGATGAACGCACCGCCGCAGATGAACAGGATATTGGAAGTGTCTATATGCAGATATTCCTGTTCCGGATGTTTGCGTCCGCCTTTCGGGGGAACATTGGCAACGGTGCCTTCCAGTATCTTCAACAGAGCCTGCTGCACGCCTTCGCCGGAAACGTCGCGGGTGATCGAGACATTGTCGGTCTTGCGGGCGATCTTGTCCACCTCGTCTAGATAGATTATGCCGATCTGGGCGCGCTCGATGTCGAAATCGGCGGCCTGCACCAGCCGGAGTATGATGTTTTCCACATCTTCGCCGACATAGCCGGCCTCGGTGAGGGTGGTGGCGTCGCTGATTGAAAACGGCACGTCCAGCATCTTGGCCAACGTGCGTGCCAGCAGCGTTTTGCCGCTTCCGGTGGGGCCGAGCAGCAGTACGTTGCTCTTTTCAAGCTCCACGCCGGGGAAGTCCGCATCCACACCGTTTGATTTAAGCTGCGATTGGAGTCGCTTATAGTGATTGTAGACCGCCACCGAGAGCACCTTTTTGGCATGCTCCTGGCCGACCACATAGCTGTCCAGCCCCTTCTTCAACTCAGAAGGAGTGGGAACCTTGAGCCCGGTGATGCAGGCGTCCCGCTTCTTTGTGTTGGCGGTGGCGGAGGCATTGGGCTTCTTGTTCAACATTTCCCCGCAGGCTGTCACACAGTCCTCGCAGATGAAGACTCCGGGCTTGCCGGCCACCGCCTGACGTTTGCCGTCGGACAGCGGCCGCCCGCAGAACGAGCATTGGGGTGTATTGTTTTGCGAGTTGTTATTGGAACTCATCGGTTATTTATTCTTCTTCGCATTGGGATTTTTCGACTCGACCACATGATCGACCAGCCCGTAGGCTTTGGCTTCTTCGGCCGAGAGGAAGTAGTCGCGGTCGGTGTCTTTCTCGACCTTTTTCAACGGCTGCCCACTGTGCTTGGCGATGATGCAGTTTAGCACCGAGCGGGTATAAAGGATCTCCTTCGCCTGGATGTCGATGTCGGCGGCGGTTCCCTGGGTTCCGCCCCACGGCTGGTGAACCATGATTCGCGAGTGCGGCAGCGCATAGCGTTTGCCGGCGGCGCCGGCGCACAGTAATACCGCGCCCATGCTGGCGCACTGGCCGATGCAGTATGTCTTGACATCACAGCTCAAAGACTGCATGGTATCGTAGATCGCAAGCCCCGCCGAGCAGGAGCCGCCCGGCGAGTTTATGTACAGATCGATGTCCTTCTTGGGGTCCTCGGACTGCAGGAACAGCAGCTGGGCAACGATAAGGTTGGCCACCTCGTCATCCACCGGGGTGCCGAGAAGCACGATGCGGTCTTTAAGCAGCCGCGAATAGATGTCATAACCGCGTTCACCGGTGCCGGTCTGTTCGACCACCATCGGCACGAGCATGTTTCGGGTTGTCATTTTCCCCTCCTTCTGCCGGTTATTTCTCGATGTAGGAAGCCAGCTTCTCCAGCACCTTGCTGTTGAGTATGTCGGTGCGCAGGTCTTCGATCGAGCCGTTTTGTTCGAGCATGCGGCGGAAATCGTCCTCTTTGTAGCCATAGTAGCGGCTCATGATCGCCACCTGGGCGTCGAGTTCATCATTGGAGACGGAGACGTCCTCGACCTTGGCGGCCTTGCGCAGAATAAGAGTCTTGCGCAGTTTGATCTTGGCAAGAGCCTCGGCCTGTTTGCGTTTTTCATCGAGCTCGGCCTTGAACTGTTCGGCGTCGGCCTCGGTTTTAATGGATGAATTGGCGAGGTTGCGCAGTTCCTTGTCGGCCTCGGCGGCAAGGATATCGGCGGGGAGCTGGAACTCGGAGGTCTTGCTGTCCAGCTCGTTGTAGAGCTTGTCGATCAGCTCGTTGCGGCGCTGCATATCGGCCTCGCGCTGGGAGTTCTTGGCAACCATGTCCTTCAGCTGGTCCATATTCTCGGCGGAGAGATGCTTGCACAGTTCCTCATCGGTGGCGGGAGTGCGGCGCTGAATCGCGTGCACCTTGACCGTGTAACTGACGGATTTGCCGGCGAGTTCCTTCTCACGCCAATCTTCCGGGTAGGCGGCGGTAAAAGTGTATTCCTTGCCGATTTCTGCTCCGGTCAAAGCCTTGACCGCACCCGGAATGAGCTCCGGCTCGTTGAGCCACAGGTAATTGTCATCGCAGGAAACCGCGCGGGAAAGCGCCTCGGAGGCGTTTTCGGGCAGGACGAAGTCGGAGGTATAGGAAACCTTCAGCATGTCGTCGGCCTGGGCGGCCTCGGTGATTTCGGCGTAGTTACCGTACATGTTGCGGTAGTAGTCGAGCCGAGAGTCGAGCTGCTCGTCGGAGACTTTCGCCGGAGCCACGTCGAGTTTGAACGCCTTGTAGTCGGGCAGCGCAATCTCGGGCGCAAGGCTGGCCTTGAGGCCGAACGAAAACTCCTTGTCCAGTTCCACCGGTTTCGGAGCATCGGCGAGGGCGCAATTCAGTATGTCGAGGCTGCTGTCGGCCTGAAGCTGGTCGAACGCGATCGCCGCCAGCTTGCGCAGCACTTCGTTCTTGACATCGCTCTCATAGCGGCGCACCACCATCGCGGCGGGCGCATGACCTTTGCGGAACCCGGGGATGGCCACATAATTGGCCAGCTCGGCGGCGACGTTGCGGGTCATTTCCTTCATCTCGTCGGCGGTAACCGAAAAATCGAACTCGCGGGCCAGTTCCCCCGCGTCCTTTACAGACATTTTTAACTCTTTGACAGCCATGTTCAATCCTTGTATTTTAGGTTATATTCCGATTCAAATTTTCAAACCACTAATATATAACGCCAACAGAATTTTACAAGCAGCCGCCGCGAGTTTTTCGCGCTTAATCGGCGCTGGGTATATCGTCCACGGCGTTGGCAATGTTTTCGGGGCGTTTCTCACCGTTGACCGCAACATAGAACTTCTCCGGTGTCAACCCCGGGGTGGCGGCGATGAACGCGGTCGGGCGAAGAGGCTCCGGGATTTTGTCGAGATTCACGGTCAGCTCTTTGATGTTCTCGGTGCGAATGCGCATGGTTACCGGATTGCGGGCGCCGGAATTGCAGCCGAACATCGAGGGGCTGCGGTCGAGGTCGCCGGTCAGGCTCACCGTCACATGAGCAAATTTGCCGGTGTCGGCGGGAACCACGTCAAGGTAGAAGAAGCTCTTGGCTTCGTCGGTAATCAGATCAAGCGACGGGTAGAACCGGCAACCGGGGCCGACGTCGCTGGTGTTCTGGTATGGCTCCAGCTGCGAACAGACCCATTCGGCCGGAACATTCGCGTTCAAATGCCCGTTGCCGACCAGCCAGAAGACCGGGCGAACGTGCGGCTGGAAACGGGCGATCACATCGTTGAGCATTTCGCTCTGGCGCGGCGAAACGATGCCGTCGTTGGTACCGTGCCACATGACGATCGGCACATAGGCGAGGTTGCGGGCGTAGTTGACGGCGCTGCGGCGTTTTTTCTCGAAAAGTTCGTCGCCAAGCTCTTTGCGGTTGGCCTCCTCCACGTTTGCGGAGAAATGTGAGCCGACCGTGAGGTCGTAGCATCCCTGTCCGGCCACGCCGGCCGCAAAAATATCCGGATATTTGGCCAGCATCATCGCGGTGAGCTGGCCGCCCATCGAACGGCCGGCGATATATATGCGGGTGGGGTCGACATTGTAATTCTTCTTCATGTAACCGATGCAGTCGATCACATCGTGCTGAGCTTGCAGCGCGGAGAGGCTGGTCTGGCCGGGGGTGTTTTTGCCGTGGAGTTCCGGGGCGATCACCAGCCAGCCGCGTTTCCCGGCCGCTTCATAGTAACCGAATTTCTTAGCCGAGAAGCGGTTGCCGCCCATGAAATGAACAACAACCAGAAGCGGACGCGGGTTGTCCGATTTGACGGAACCGTCTGGAACCCATCCGGCGGCGCTCTGTTTGGTGCCGTCGTAGCTGCTCTTGAAATTCATCTCAAATTCGCCGGCCGCCGCGGCAATTGCCGCGAACGCCGCAAGCATCATCAGAATGCGCTTCATATTTTGAACCTTTCTGTTGAATAACATACGCAAACGCCGGACGGATTTTCCCGCCCGGTGGAGTCGGTCACGGTCATTTCGGTTCCGGCGAATTCGCCGGAACCGAACACATCGGCAAGCATGTTGCGCATCACCAGCGCCGAGAAGCCGGGCGAGTGGGCCGAAAGTACGATTTTCAGAGGCTTTTCCGGCTCCGCGAGTTCGAGGCAGAGCTCAAGCAGTTTGATGAGGTCGTCCTCGATTTTCCAGACCTGTCCCTTGTTGCCGCGTCCGAAGCTCGGCGGGTCCAGCGCGATCAGATTGTAGCGGTTGCCGCGTCTTACTTCGCGGCGGCAGAAAGCGGTGACATCGTCCACGATCCAGCGGATGCGGTCGGGGATTTCCGGATTGATCTTCAGGTTTTCCCGGCCCCAATCCACCATGCCTTGGGCCGCGTCGAGATGGGTCACCCGTGCGCCGCCGCGGGCCAGAGCCAGAGAACCGACACCGGAGTAGGCGAACAAATTCAATGCGCAGATGTTTCCGACATGTTCGAACCAAGACCAGTTGGAATGCTGTTCGGCGAAGAAGCCCAGATGTCCGAACGCGGTGGGCTTCACCAGCAGATTGAATCCGGCGTAGCGAATCGTCCACGACTGCGGCAGTTCGCGCCGGAAATGCCAGTGGCCGTTGCCTTTTGCATCGCGTTCCAGTTCGGCGTCGGCGGCCAGCCATTCTTTCTCGTCGAGGGCGGGGCGCCAGAATGCGTTCAGCGAGGGGCGTACCAAGCGGTAGGGGCCGACCTGTTCTAGCTTGCGCAGTCCGCCGGAATCCAGCAGCCGGTATTCGTCGTTCATTCGGTGTCCCCCGCAACCGATTTGACTTTATAGTCCTGCTCGGAGAATACGATTTCGCCGTTGCAGACGGTCAGCAGCGGGCGGTTGGTGCCGCATTCGAATGCGGCAAGGTCGGCGCGGCAGCGGGGGGCAAGTTCGCC
The DNA here is from genome assembly GCA_034926605.1 of Victivallaceae bacterium. Taxonomy (GTDB): domain Bacteria; phylum Verrucomicrobiota; class Lentisphaeria; order Victivallales; family Victivallaceae; genus CALXXL01. The sequence goes on along the minus strand of JAYFQV010000006.1, from coordinate 23,362 downwards.
GCGGTCGAACAGCTCCAGCGAGCGCGCCGCATTTAGCGTCACGGTGCGGGCCGCCTGGGTTTCGGAACTGTCGGCATAATTCATCAAAGCGTGCCATCCGGCGTCCAGCAGCGTGGTGGTGCCGGCCAGCAGTCCGGCCTCGGTATGGGAGAACCCGGCTTCGGCCATGGTTCTCGACGGGCCGATATGATAGCGGCCGTCCGGCATCCCGGCGGCCATGGTGGCGTCGGATATCGCCACCACCTTGTCGGCGGGTTTGCAGCGGCAGGCCAGATTGACCATACGTGGATGGATGTGGCGGCCGTCGGTGATCATCTCGGTGGTCACCCGGTCGTCGGTAAGCGCCACCGAGGTCAGCGAAATTTCCCGCTGCTGCAATGGCGGCATGCCGTTGAACATATGAGTGCAGCAGCGCGCACCGGCGTCGATTGCCCGCAGCGTGTCTTCTTCGCCTGCGGCGGAGTGTCCCATCGACGGGCTTACTCCGGCGGTGACCAGCATCTCAATCAGATTCAGCGCGCCCGGCAGTTCCGGAGCGAAAGTCATGCGTTTCACCAGCCCGCCGCCGGCGGCCAGCAGTTCGCGGGTGAACCCGAGGTCGATCGGGCAGATGTCCATTTGCGATCCGCGCTTCTCGGGATTGAGGAACGGTCCTTCGATATGAATGCCGACGGCGTCGGCGCCGGGGCAGGGGGTGCTCATCATTTTGACCAGCGCCGCAAGATTTTCTAGCATGTCGTTGCGTTCCTGGGCCACCACCGTGGGCACAAAGCTGGTGACTCCGCGGCGGGCGAGCACCAGGCTCATCTGGGCCAGCGAACTGTTGTCCTCCAGCGGACAGGATGCGTCGAATCCGCCGGCACCGTGGATGTGGGTGTCGATAAATCCAGGCATAATGTAGGCGTTTTCGAGCCGATAGACCTCAAGATCCGGTTCGTCCAGCGAAAAGCCGGAGACTCCGCCGATCACCAGCATGCGGCCGTCCTCGCACAGCACACCGCAATTGTCGATGCGTTTGCTGGGGGTTAGCCCGTATTTTCCGATGTAAAGCCGTCTGACTCTTTTCATTGCCCGGTCCCCGGTGAATATTGCTTACTTATTTTTACTTTAGACGCGTTGCCGCAAAATTCAACCGGCCCGGCGCGTTTTTGTTCCGTTTTATGTCCGGCGAAGGCAATTTTGAGGTTTTTAGCGAGTTATGACGATTGGCAAAGGTGTAATTGTTTGAACTGCCGCAAGACTCCGATTATGGAAGTTTTTGTTGTCGCGCCAAGAGGCTTCGGCGGTTAACATTTTTTTAACTTTTTTTGCACTTTTTTTTGTCGGACGCGGTTGATTTCTTGACATTCCGGTTTACATTGATTAGCGTTGTCCTCCATGCACGGAGCGGCAGGGCTGTTAACAACTTGTCAATAACTTTTGAATATCTTGGCACAATCGTTGTAAGTGGCGATTTACCCGCTCGTTTGAGTGAAAAACTCCGAATATGCCCTCAATATGGTTTTTACGGTTTGTTTTGAGCTCAAATGAGGAGGGAGTCCGGCGCGGAAGCCGTCAGGGGTGGCGGCCCGTGTAAACCGGCCGTTTTTTTTTCAGAAGTTTTTGCCGGTTTTAGCAAAACTGTTAATAATCATAGCGATCGTGTGCGGAAAAGCACGGATTTCCGGGTGCCGCAAGGAATGGAATCGGGATAGCCGGCTTGACTTCCGGGAGGGATGCGCTATTTTATGCGGTCAGGACAACGGGTTGACTTGGAGTCGAAGAAAGCGCGGCGCGTTTGCGTTGCGGAATGTTTTATAACGGGGGCGCCGGGAGCTGCTCCGGGAACGTATGCCATGGATCGGTAAAATGGTCCGCGGTGTTTTTTGCTCGATGGGGGAATCGATGTTGGTGAAAAAAGAGGTCCGGCCATGAAGAGACCGGAGGTCGCTGTGGTTGTGGCACCGGCCGGGGCGGAGCAGTCTGCTCCACAGGTTTGCGAGGCCGCACAGCAGGTTTGGAGCATCGCCGCCACGCGTTTGCGCAATGCGCTGAAGCCGGAGGTTTACGCCCAGTGGTTCGAAAATATCGCGGTTGTCGGCATGGACGGCAGCCAGATGGCGCTGGGAGTTCCGGACGATTACTTTGCGGAATGGCTAAACGGCAGTTTTTCGGATGCCATCGCCAGTTCGCTGGCCGATATCGACGGCGTCGACTATACCTTCGAATTGAAGACTGGATACGCTCCGGTCAAACAGGAGCACAAGCCGCGTGCCGCCGCTCGGCCGGCTCAGGCCGCCGCCGCGCCTTCGGGCACGTCGAACGATCCGTTTACTTTCGACAATTTCGTGGTCGGCGAAGAGAACCGTTATGCGTTCGCCGCGGCGCGGGCCGCCGCAGAGTCGCCGGGTAAATTCAATCCGCTTTATATCTATGGCGATACCGGTATAGGCAAGACCCATCTGATCCGCGCGGTGCGCCACGAACTTCTGCGCCGCCAGCCGGGCTGGACGGTGCGTTATGCTTCCTGTGAAGAGATTTTGAATGACTTTGTCGATTCACTGTACCGGGCCAAAGATCCGCGCCAGTTTTCCGAATTCCGATCTTCGTTGCGCAAGGTCGACGCGCTGCTGGTGGACGATATTCACGCGTTGGCCAAGAAGACCGAGCTTCAGGAGCAGTTTTTCAACGCGTTCAACGAACTTTACATGTCCGGCAAGCAGATAATTCTGACCAGTGACCAGCAGCCATGCGAGATCGAAGGGCTGGAGCGTCGGCTTACCTCGCGTTTCGAGGTTGGAATGACCACCGAGTTGCTGCCGCCCGGATATGAGGTGCGGCTGGCGATTCTGCGCCAGAGCGCCAATGAATATCTGGCGGGCGGCATTGATTCCGACGTCCTCAACTTCCTGGCTATGAATATCGCCAGCAATGTGCGCCGGCTCAAGGGCGCGCTGTTGCGGGTGATCGGCTATTCTTCCGCCACCGGCGAGAAAATCACCGTTTCGATGGCCGAAAGACTGCTGCACAGCGTGCTGGAGGATGAAAACAGTGCCAAGAGCGTCTCTTTTGAGGATATCCAAAGCAAGGTGGCCGCGCATTTCGGGCTGCGGCTGAACGATATTTTGTCCAACCGCCGGCCGCGCAATGTGGCGGAGCCGCGCATGGTGGCGATGTATCTGTGCCGCAAGCTGACCGATGCGTCGTATCCGGAGATCGGAGCGGCGTTCGGCAAAAATCACGCCACCATCCTTAACGCGATGAAGAAGGTTCCACAGTTGTGCAACGCCAGCGAATCGATGCGTCGTTCGGTGGATTTGCTGGAGCGCCAACTCAAAAAAAATTAATGGGATGCACTGAATGAACATCCTTGCGGAGATCCCGCCGGTTCTCGGCGTGATGGGTATACTGCTTATAATCGGTATTGTCTCCACCCGTATATCAAGCCACTTCAACGTTCCGACCCTGTTGTTGTTCCTGGGGCTCGGTATGGTGGTCGGGTATCGCTATGAGGCTACTACCAACTTTATCGGCATTGCCAATTTCATCGGTACCGTCGCGATGTGCTATATACTGTTTTCCGGCGGCATGGATACCAGCTTTCGAAGTATAAAATCGCAGATGCTGCCGGGCGGTCTGCTGGCCACATTGGGCGTTATGATCACCGCTGCGGTGATGGGCGGGGCCACCATGCTGTTGTTTCCCCATTGGGACTGGCGGTTTGCGATGCTGCTGGGGTGTGTGGTCTCCTCGACTGACGCCGCGGCGGTGTTCTCCATCCTTTCCGGTCGGGGCATCAGCCTGAAAAATAACCTCAAGCCGCTGTTGGAACTGGAGTCGGGCTCCAACGACCCCATGGCTTACTTTCTGACCCTGTTCTTCCTTACGATGATTACGGACGGCGATTCGGCGTCGAGTTTCTGGATGCTGGTGCCGACGATGGTGTTGAAGCTGGGCGTTGGTGTGCTGGTCGGCTGGCTTTCCGGCTTGGCCGGGCGCTGGATGTTCAACCGCAGCGAACTCGATTACGAAGGTCTTTATTTGGTGATGGGCATCGGGCTGGTGCTCATTGCATACGGGGTGGCTGAGGTTGCGTTCGGCAACGGGTTCATGTCGGTGTATGTTTGCGGCATGACGATGGGCAGTCTGAAATTTGCGCGCAAAAAGGCGTTGTCCCGTTTTCATGAAGGTATCGCATGGCTTATGCAGGTGATAATGTTCTTGATGCTCGGCTTGATGGTCACGCCGCAGATGCTGCGGGGGGTGGCCGTCTACGGGCTGCCTTTGGCCGCAATATTGGTGTTGGTGGCGCGCCCGGTGGCGGTTTTCGCCTGCCTGATCTTGCCGGGATGTCATTTCAAATGGCGCGAGATGCTGCTGGTCTCCTGGGTGGGGCTGCGCGGTGCGGCGCCGATCGTGCTGGCGACTTTTCCGCTGGTATATGGGCTGGATAACGCCGGGATGTTGTTCCACGTGGTATTCTTCATCGTAATTTTGTCGGTGTTGGTGCAGGGGCGCGGATTGATGCCGGTGGCGCGTTTTCTCAAACTTCAGAGGCCGTCGGCTCACCGGCGGCGACTGCCGCTGGAGCTGGACGACTCTGCCGGCATGAACAACGAGATGTATGAGTTTTCGGTGGAACCGGATTCGCCCCTGGTCGGTAAGACTCTGGCTGAACTTTGTTTCCCGAACGGAGCGCTGGTGTTGTTGATCCGCCGCTCCTCCGGGTTCGTGCTGCCGCGTGGAAATACCGTGATCGAGGTGGGCGACGGCGTGGTGGTGATGGCCGACAGCGCCACATTGGGCAAGCTTGCGGTTGAATGCTTCCATGACCGCGAGTTTGAAGGCCTCAACTGATTCTGCCGTTCGCAATTTGCAATTCCGTCCGCCGCCCGGCGGCTGCGATTTCCTATTCTCCGGCGATTTCGCTCCGACGTCCATTCATAAAAAAATACCGCCGCTACCGGTAAAGGCAGCTGCGGTTTGATGATTTTTCAGGGCGGCGTGATTGCCGCCCATCGGGATATCATATTACTGGAACAGCAGTTCTCCGAAAAACTGCGGCGCGTGGAAAGTGTCGCCGCGGCCATCCCACGACTGCACTTGGCCGGTCTTATTGTTTACCCGGTGAAGGTTGATCTTCCACTCGGCGCCGGGGCCGGGTTGTTCAAAGAACGGTTTGAACCGTTCGAACGCCGCAAAGGGTATTGTTACATCGGCAGTCCAGCCGTTCTTGGCGGGGGCGGTACGCACTTCCCAGCGGGGGTCGTAATTGAAGCCCGAGGAGACTCCGTATTCGTCGAAGCGGTTCCCGGCAAAATCGAACACAAGATGGGCGTAACCGTCCGACGGCGGTTCGGAATTGAGCCATACCGCCTTGCGGCGGCAGGGCTGGATGAACATTTCAACGCAGTCATCGGCCAGATAGACCGGTGCGTCATGCGGAAGCGCGACGGTTTTGGCCGGCGGTTCCGGGTTCGGAATGTAGAAATGCAGCAGCAGATTTTCGCCGTCGTTGCCGATTGTGACTTCGGTCGGCTCCGGATCTTTCGGGTTTTTGCGATCGATCAGCTTGATGGCGGCCGGCTTTTCCTTGGATATTTCGAGCTTACGGGTGCCGCCGTTCAGAAATTCGCGAGCTGCGGCCAGCGGCGCGTCGAGCTGTGCAAGCGGCAACGGCTTTCCTTCGGCATCGGTCACCTTTTTGGCGGCGGTCAGAGCCAACTCGAATTCCGCCAGCAGCGGCGCGAAATCCCGGCGGTCGGTGGTGCTCATCGCGGCTTCCACGGCCTGGAAGGCTTTCTGGAGCCGCAGAAGCGGTTGGGCGGCGGCTGCACCGAAAAGCTCGTGGGCGGCAAGGGTATAGCTGCGATCGGCGTCATAGTTTTCGGGATCCCAAAAGTAGTCGATGGCGGTCAGGTAGTAGATGCGCTCCAGCGGGCGCAGGAAAAACGAACCCCAGATGATCACCACGCCGTCGCTTTCCCGCTCCATGCCGGGGAAGCGGATACCGTTCCAGACCGGCATCGGGGCGGCTACGCCGTTGCTGTTGTCGAACACGATCATGCGCTGGCCGGAGAGATATTGCTTGATGTTGTCCTGTTCTTCCCGAGTGATGACCGGTGAGAACACATAGGGTCCGGTCCAGACCAGGAACACTTGTTCGGGGGCGGCCTTTCCCCATTGGCGGAAATATTCCTGGACTTCCGGATACTGGGAGTTGTGGTTTTCGCTGGCATAGGGGGCAACGACCATCATCAGCCGCAGGTTGGGGAAATCGTTGTGCAGCGAGTCATAGAGCCGTTTCATCACATAACCGTGACCGCGCCCGGCGTTGGGGCCGAACTTGGCTTTCTCCTGTTCGGTGAAGTAGGTGAAGGTTTTGCCGTCGCGGGGTGTGAGATCGTCCACCGCGATCATGACGGTTTTAACGCCGTTCTCGGCAAAGGTGCGCACCCGGTCGGTTATCAGTTTGATGTCGGATTCATCGGCAAGGTTCATGCGTCGCTGCGCCTTGGGAAACAGGTGCATCTGGATGACCACATCGCAGAGGTCGAGTTCGGCTGAGCGTTTGATGTCGGCAAGCACCGGAGCCATATCCTTCATCCATTTTTCATCCTGCCAGTTGCCTTCGGTGCGCAGGCAGATGCCGGCGATCTTGTATCGGGCCAAGGTGAGAAGATTGTTGAAAGTGCCGTTGTTCATGATGTCGGACACACAGGGTTCGGTCCATTTCGGGAAGTCGGTCACTTCAGGGGCGTGTGACAAATACAGCCGGCCGTCTTTGCCGCGTTGCAGCATCTGGCGAAGCGACGCAGCGGCGTAATAGAAACCGCGGTTATCGGAGGCATGAATGGTGACCGGTTCAGCGGCGAAATCGATACGGTACCCGTGTATCGGCAGAGACGGATCTTTTTTCAGTTTCAGTATCAGATCGGAACCGCCGCGTTCGGCTTCGATTCCGAAAGATGCGATCTTGGCGACCATCTCCGCAACCGCCGGATCGGAGGCGGTCACTGATACCACGCCGGAAACCGGCATGGATATCATTGAAAAGGAGCGGCTCGGCCGCGACGGGAATGATACGCCGAGCAGATTTTCCGCGGCGGACGCCGCGAGTGCGAGCGAAGCGGCGCATAGCGCCAACAACTGTTTTTTCATGGATGCCACCTCATAAGTACATATTTCATAAAATATTCGATAAGCAGAAGCATGGAACCGGAAACACAGCGGACATTCCGTTTGAACGTTGCCTTGCCGCCTGAACACATGCGATATAGCCATTCCAGACCGACCATGCGCACAATTTTGGGCGCCCACGGCCGGTTGCCGGAGTGAAAATCGAACGCGGCGCCGACGCCCAGCATAAGTGGCGCGTCGATTTTCCCGAGATGGGAGTACATCCAGTATTCCTGTTTGGGGCCGCCGAGGCCGACCCAGACAAAATCGGGCCGGGCTTCATTTATCATTTTGATTTCGGCGGCATCCTCTTCGGGGGGAATGTCCAGCGCGTTGTCCTTGATCTTGCGGAACGGCGGCGAATAAACACCGGCTACGATCATATCCGGATAGTCGGCTGTGAGCTTTGCCACCAGTTTTTCGGCTACCTCCGGTGCTCCACCGTAGAAGAAGTGACGCCATTTGAGTTTCTGACCGTGCTCGCAGGCACGCAGCATAAAGGTCGGCCCCGGGATCCTGGATATGTTTTTCTTATGGCGCATCAATACCGCCTTGGCGATCGCGGTTCCGTCCGGGAAGATATATCCGGCCTTGTTGATTACCTCCGCCAAACCCTTGACGGTCAGCAGGGAGTATAGCAAATTGGCTTCAAGAAACACCACGAATGTGCGCCGTCCGCTCTTGACCACGCATTCGAACTCGTCCAGCGCGGCCGGCAGGTTGCTGCCGCGAACATAGACGTCGTGAATCTTATACTTTATCATAAGTTGTTTGAAATTTGTTGCTTATCTGCCATAAGTTTGAGATGCTTGGCCAACTGTTCCGGTTCGAACCGTGCCCTGATGAATCTGGCCGGATTCCCCCCGACGATGGAGTATGGTTCGACGTCTTTTACCACCACCGATCCTGCGGCGACGATTGCGCCGTCCCCAATACGTATTCCCGCGATTATCGTCGAGTTGTGACAGATCCATACGTCGTTTCCCACAAATGTCTTATGTGTGTCGCCGCGGCCGGAGTTCCATATCTCGCGGCCTAGCACGTCTATTCGGTGGTCATCGCGTCCGACGAATGCCACGCCGCGCGCAACCATCACATAGTTGCCGAATTCCACATCACACTCCACAACACAACCGTGGCCGAACTGGATATGGTGGCCCATTTTCACATCGCGGTGCGGCGACCACATAACGGTGCCCCAAGGTATTCTGGTCATTCCCGATCGTTTGACCCACGGTGCTTTGAGATTGAAAAACAGGAAACTGCGCAGCCGGTTGGCCGCGGCGCGCAGCCCCAGCATGATGGTGCCGCGCCCCGGGCGCACATTCTGGAATCCGTTGTTCATCATCGTTTGTCCTCCAGTACCACCTGGTATAGTTTGACCATTCGCGCGGCGGCGTTTTCATAGGTCAACTCCGTGGCGCGCTCGGCGGCTCCCACAGAAAGTTCCTTCACTTTTTCCGGACTGTTGGCCAGATTTTCCAACGCATTCGCAAAACCGGACACGCTTACGTCCGGCTTTTCAATCGGGATTTTTATACCGCATTTTCCGGTAACCGCCGCCGCCATGCCGCAGGCGTCATGGCAAACCACCGGCAGCCCCAGTGAAAGCGCCTCCATCACCACCGTGCTGGAAGCTTCCAGCCAACTGGTAAACATAAAAATATCCTGCTTTGCCATAATGTCCAAACAGGTATCGTGATCGACCTTTCCGGTCCACTCGCACATCTTATCGACACCCAACCGGCGCGCAAGGTTCCGCCATGACTTCTCCAATCCACCGGAACCTATGATCGTAAGTTTGATTTTTACATTGCGTCTTTTAAGCTCGGCCAGCGCCCTCAGTCCCAAATCCAGCGCTTTTCGCGCTTCGAAAACACCACACCACGCAACTTTCAGGGTTTTTTCCGGCGCGTGTACTGAAGGAGAAAGTTGGGAGACTCCGGTTTCTGGAATCAGCATGCTGGAGCGCCCGCAGAGCATTGAAACTATCCGGCGGTCGGCGGGGGTGGCCGCCACCAGTGCGTTGGCGCGGCCGAGCATGTTCTGCACCCGCTGCATGTAACGGCGCTGCACCAAATTTATTATATTTTTCAGCATGCACTTCGTTCCAGACCTCATACCCAGCGACGGATAGAATGTTTTTGGCGGATTGTTGAAGCCGGAGAAAGGCCCCCACACCAGCGGTATTTCCATCGGCAGACGCCACAGATAGCCAGGCTCCCGGTAGCCGACCATATTAAGCTGGTGAACCAAGTCGAACTCTTTTTCCATCAGCAGTTTTTCCGCAAGTTCGAACGCCTGTTCCTGCCACCGGCGGTAGTGCGGGTAGAAGCGCCAGGCGCCTTGGCGCCAGAAATAGTCGCGGGCAGTCGGCCCAATGTCGATATAATGAAATTCCGGTACGTATCCACCTTCGAACGGTGCGGTTCCGGCGCGCTCGATCGACTCGCGAAACCCGGATTCGGTGATTACGGTAAGGCGGCACTGTTTTGAGAGCGACCGAACCCAGTTCCATCCCATGCCGACTTCAGAACCCCATTCGGGCCCGCAGGCGTAGACCGATGCCAGAACATTCAAAACTTTGCTCATGATTCTGACAAACTCCTATTGCAAAAGTCCATAAAGTTATCCACACATTCCGGAAGGTCGCATGTAAGAAGATTGGTACGCAGCGTAGAGGGGAAAGACGGCGCCATCTCTCTTGCTTCGGCTTCGATGGCAGATTCTAACGATTTTTGGCTTTGTGGATTGATCAGTCGACCTTGAAGATTCGAAGTAATCAGAACCTTGGCACCTGCAATTTCAGTAAGAATCACACGCAAACCAACAGCCAGGGCTTCATTTACAACCGCGCCGAAGGGTTCGCTTAAGCTCGGCAGTACCAACGTTTCTGCCAGGTTATAGTATGCTGACAGGTTCAAGCCCTCCGCCCGCCCGCACATGACTATGCGTGATTCCATTTTGAGATCGCCCCTGAGTTGTTCCAGTTCCGTTTCGAGCTCTCCGGATCCTACTATTAGAAGAATCGCATCGGACGGAGCTGCCACCGCGAAAGCCCGGAACAGCATTGGAAGGTTTTTTACCGGGCTGAGCCGTCCGATGAACAGAAATACTTTTTTGCTCTCGAGTTTGAGCTTTTTATATATCTCTTGAGCCAACGGCAACGCTATCTGTGCATTGCTCCGTAATTTTGTTGCGGACTGGATATTGGTACAAACTGTTATTTTTTCAGGCGGCAGCGTTGTCACTTTCCGGTAGGCCTCTGCCACCGGATCAGAGTATACCATCACCGCATCGGCTCTTTTGCAGAAGAAGTCGCGCGCCAGGCGTCGCAGCCCCCGGCATGCCAAAGCCATCTGCGCGGAGTCGCTGGTCCAGATGAACAATTTCCACCGTTTCTTTGCCAGTCGGTGGCACAGCCATACCTGCAGAGTAATGGTGTTGTATTCATGCGAAACCACAACATCCGGAGCAAATTCCTCAATAGCCTTTCTAATTCCGGGGCGTATCGGATAATAACCGCGCAGATCGAAGCCTCCATCAAGCTTTTCCACCTTGCAATCGATTAACTGATCAACCGGAGAGTTGGTAAAAGTCTGGCCGCTCGAGTGGTCGTAGAAATAGATTACCTTTAACTCCGCTTTTTTAGCCAAAGCATTTAAGAAATCAACACGATAACTGCCGATTCCAGGTTGTATGATTAGTATTCTCATTCGATTCAGTCCATTTCTTTTCCGGTAGCGGCACGTTTCAGATGCGCGTAGATGCCCGGGAATAACGCCCTCAAATTCATTTTTATGAAAAAAGCAAACCAATTTTTATTTTCCGGGTAAGCTCGAAGAAAAATCAAATATTCCATAAGATTCAGGCCCCTTACTCCATATAGAAGTCTAAATCGCTTGAATAACGGAGTGGATGGATTGCTCCAGGTTGCCGGCGGATTACGCGAACAACTGGCCAGATACTCATGAGTGGTCCAACAATGGAACCCGTTCTTCAATGCTCTGAGACCATATTCAAAATCGCCTATGCCATGGGTGAAACGATCGGACAATCCACCGATTTTCCGGTACACCGCCAACGGCACCAGTACGCAGTTGCCGTTTATGAACCTGCATTGTCGGATGGTCCCATCCGGCTCAACCGGGTTGCCGGAGGCGTCTTTGCCGCCATAAGTGAAGTGACCGGTGGCGGGATTGAGACAGGCTACGGTGATTACGCCGTCGCAACCTGAAGCGGTGGCGGCAGCGTAGTCCGCCAGCAAATTTTCCAATGCGCCGTCAAACAGAATGGTGTCGTCGTTGAGCCACAAATAGTAGTCGAAATCCTCCTTGGCAGCGGACCAGGCACGGCGCATGCCGCCGCACCAGTATAAAGACCCGGTACCGCGGATTACCGTGACATCCGGGAATTCTTTCTTTACGATCTCGCCGGTTCCGTCCGGCGAAGCGTCATCAACCAGGAAAATTTGCAAAGACCAGCCGTCTGGGAGCTTTTGGGCTGTGAGATTGCGCAGACAGGCAATAGTCTTGGCCACCCGATTGAAACAGGTCATAAGCACTGCTATGCGTCCGGTTTCGTTCATTTATCGGTTCCTCCGGCGGTCTTGAGCGCCTTGATGGCCTCCGCCAGTTTTTTTGCTTGTTTATCTACACCATGAGCGGAAAGTTCATAAGGGGGAAAATAGTATTGGTCATTTGATTCCGTGGTCTGCGGGACATAGTCTTCCGCATCGAATCCAGCCATCGGCAGTATCAGGTTTGCGTAAGGTCGGGCGGCCTGGGCAATCATTGCGTTGAACGGCGTACGGGCTCGTTCCAGCTCGGCGGAGCCGAAGATATCAGGACGACGTGGCCCCCCGGGCAGCGGATATGTCGCCGGTGGAAGAGTCACCAATAGTGCTGCCCCTGGATGATCTTTGGCGATATTGGCGAACAGTTTTTTTGCAAACGCCCCTATCGGTTCCGCCAGCGGCGGCCACGGCAGTAAATGGGATGCTCCTAGCAGATCTTGCATGCCGAAGTTCACCACAATCAAGTCGAACTTATGGTCAGCAAGACCAACTCGTTTTAAGAAAGTGTTGAAGTCTGGTTCGGAACCGCCGAAGAGTGTGGTGGGGGCATGTGAGCGCGAACCGGTGGAATTCATGGCGTAACTGTAGCAGAGAAAATATTCATCATCCGGTGGAAGCGGTTCCGTAACTTTTGCCTTGATTCCAATCTTCTTCAGATCGCGCTCCAAGCCGGCAGCGAGGGATTTGCGTTGCAGCCGAGAATCATTGAGAAGTAATACTTCAATTTCGTTTCCGAGGTCGGCAGGGCGGAGTATTTCGGTATTTATGGGGGCGTCGGCCGGATCGTCAACGGTTTTTGCGGCAACGAATGCGGACGCAGTTCCGGAGATGCGCCAATCGTTGCCATCACGGACGAATTCAATTCGCTCAACTGGAAACAACTGTCGGTTGCGGATCACCATGGAAAAACCTTTTCCAGTGCGCAGCCCGGTTATTGTCAGTCGGCCATTATCGATTACTCCGCGGTCAAGATTTTCAAAAGTTGGAATCAGCGGCGTCGTATTTTTGTCGCTTGCCAGCAACGAAGCTATGTCTATAACGCCACTGTTGGGAATCAAAACTTCACCCGTTCCCGGCATTCGCACCGGGCGTGATCCCAAGGTGAGTTCGCCGGTGTAACGATACAATTGCAGCCGATTATGGCCGATGACGCATTCCGCTTCCTGTTCGAACGGAAATATGCGGTAGGCGGTTCGGAGCGCATGTTCGAAAACATCGACCGGTTCGGATGCCGGGCGGCGTATCATGATGCGGTCATTTTCGGCCAGCGGAGTAGAATCAATAAAATCGAACACGGCGTTCCATGAATTCGGATCGATGCCGTCTGGTCCGGAAAGAGCACATCGCCAGCCATTGCCCATCAGGAATGCAAGACGGCCGCCGTCTCTTGAGAAGTCATGAATCATTCCGGGCGCGGCATTGCGTTTCTTCAAAGTTTCCGCCATGGTGGTCAGCTCATTGCCGCGTACAAGATAAGCAAGTTTCACCATACTTATTACCGTTATGGTCGAGATCAGTGCCAGCGCGATAAACCCGGATCTCACATGGAGGCGTTTCGGCAGAAAAGACAGCAGTCTTGAAGCGACTGCGCCGATTACCAACGCTCCCGGCAATGAAAGTATGGTTAACAACGTGGCAGGAGCCTGATAGTAACGCGCCGAATCGAACAGCAGTGCTACCCGCCACATCACCATGAAAACCGCAAGTCCGGCAGTCAACAGCAAAGCGGCGTTCATTTTGAACGCCTGGGGGGTGAGTATTGCCGCGCATAACATGATCGGCGTGAAGTAGAACATGGTTGTAACCAAGGCGGCCGCACAGTCATACATCTTGGTCACCCATGACTTTTTCGATGAATTTTCCTGGGCGTTTGTCCCACACGAATTTCAACGGGGTCGGAGAATATGCCGAATACCACCGAATTACCAGCGAGACAATCAATACAGTTGCCAGCCAGAATCCCGGCAGAACTGCCGCACATCGCCATGTCCGGGGCTTGAACAAGACGGCCGCCAGCGGCGCAAGAGAGAAAAACAACAACAGCTCCACCGCTTCCCGACGAACTGTCAGCGCCAGTCCGGTAAGGATTCCGGCCATCAGCGCCATCAGCCATCTTTTACTCCACGATCGACTGTCATAAACCTTAATCCCGGCCAGCACTACACCGAGCATCAAAGCGACATATGACTGATCACGCATGGCGTTGGCACTTTGTTCGACCGCCGATGGCAGCAGCGTAAGCAATATTGCCGCCGCCCAGGCCAGTCTCTCATCTTTCAACAGCTTTCGGGCTATAAGAAATGCCAGTATCGGGACCAGCGCCCCGGCAAGTGATGCAAGCATCGTGCCGGTCAAAAATACCGGCACACCCAGCTTGGTTCCCGCCGCCATGGTCAGAGGCATCAGAGGTGGTATTCGTTTTTCTCCCAGCTTTACCGCTCCGGCCGGGTTTCCGGTGGCCATGTCTTGTGCAATGGTGCAATAAGTAATCGCGTCGCGACTGGGAAATGGCAGTAGCAACGCAACCGATGCGCGCAATGCAAGGGCGGCGACAAATAGCAACAGCAGTTTGTATGAAAGTTTCATTTTGACGGCTGGTACATATAGCGTTCATATAATGCCAAATGGCGGTCGATCACCCGGGATAAGCTGAAGTTGTCGTGGCTGAAATTGAATCCGGCGACGGAAAAACCAGCATAGCATTCCTCGGAATCCAGCAGACGGTTTACGGCATTTATAATACTCTCGGATTTTGTCACATCGCACAGTATTCCGGCCTTGCCGTGATCCAACACCTCCGGTACCGCGCCCGCAACTTCGCCTGCAACCGTCGGCAACCCGCGCGCCATTGCTTCAAGCAGGACATTACCGAAAGTTTCCTCCAATGCAGGATGAACGAGTATTGCGGCCCGGTCAAGTTCCTCCACTATCTTGGACCGCGGTATTTGACCAAGAAATTCAACATTGGCGGCAAGGCCGCGGTTTTTCCATTGTACCGCTTCCGGTTCTTCCGGCGCGATTCCGGCGACCCGCAGAGAGATTCCCGGGCGTTTGTCTCTTAGACCGGCCATGGCCTCAAGCAGGGTTTCGAGATTCTTTCGCCGTCCGGAATTGCCAATGAACAGCAGTGTCTCATTATCGCCACGACCGGTACGTGGTGAGGTGAAAAAATCGTCATCCAGAGGATTGGGCAACACCGGAATCGTTTTACCGAACTTGTCCTCCACCAGCTTCTGCATGTAGGTGGAATTTGCGACGTAGCAGGCGTTCTTTATCCGCATTGCCTTCTGAGCCATGAGATAACGGCAGAACCAGTAGAAGTTGCGGTAAAATCCGAAAATAGTTGGCGGCCAGTCGCGGTAAAAAATAAACTTTGGAAGCGGAATCCGGGTAATTGCAAGTGCGAATTCGTAGGTCCAGTGAGCTTCCACCATCTGTGGCGGATCGGGAAGCTCGAAGAATTGCCGCCGCATGTTTCTTACTTCCTTGCGATAGAAATCAACGGCCCGCAGTTTTGCCCGATGACGTAGCGGGGAAACACAGAGCGTTATGTTGTCGCCGTGGTAAACCCGGCAATCCGAAATCTGCCATATCACGGTGAATAAAGTCAACCTGATGCCGCGTCTATGAAATCCGAGAATCAGGTTATCTACCGCGCTTGCCGCGAAACGATGTGGCATGGCCAGAAGTTCATCTCTTACCTCCGGCGGGAAAAAATCCACAAGATGGGACACATCGAAATAGGAAAAAATTCCGATATGGTTTATTCCGGACATGGCTTCTTCTCCGCATCTTTAGTCGAAACAGTTTGAATCGGAAGCTCATTCGGGATTCTGATGATAATCAATAATGAAATTAAATAGCATATATTACTGGGATTGCATTGTAGAGGCCAAAAAGAAGTTTCCACAGTACAGGGCAGAAAAAACAGAATGAAGAAGAGCAGCATCATTTTGTTCTTGTGTTGGCTAAGTGTCTTGTAAAGCATTACATAAAATAAAACCAGGACGGAAAATCCCAACATGCCGAAGCACACTGCCACTTGAATGAAAGTTGAGAAAGCCGTTCCCATGTGGCGTAGTTGAAGCGGAAACTCCAACCGGTTTTCCCACTTGAAGAAGTCTGCGCCATTGCCTAAAAGCGGGTGTTTCGTGATTGCGTCCAAACAAAACCCCCACATATCCCATCGCAGTGATGTCAATGAGCTGAAGTCCACGGTTTCTTCATCCGGCACCATTATTATCGCCACAAATAATGCCGCAAATCCCAGCACTATCAGTAATGGAGTTGCATGTACCCGTATCATCAGGAAACAAAACATCAAAGCCGTGAAACAGATTATAGCCGCTCGGCTACGTACCATTAGCACCAGGAGCAGCAAAGGCAATGACAATAACAATGTATTTCGTAGAGAACAAAGTTTGTAATAATCCAAAAGGATCAACATTATCAAAGTGAACCCCAGAGGAGTAGTGAACGCGTTAACATTCAACATTATACCATTCCATTTTCCATCAAGGTCTATGCAGACGTGTGGTAGAAGAAACACTCCGGTCAAAGAGGCTATGCAGAAAATACCATAACTCATGAAAAACAATGGTTTTATCATCCATACTTTGAACTCGCCAAACAAAATAGTAACCATAAATATGTATAACGACAATAACATCCCAATAGATATTTCAAGCCGCATCAAGCAAAATGCAAAATAAATTGTTGCCAATAGGGTGAGCTTGAATTTTGCTCGGGGTCGTGAGTTGCTTAAAATTAGCGACGTTGCCAGTATTGCCGCGAACAGCAGCAGGAATACATTTGACAGTACGGCCACCTGAGGAAGGCCGGTTGTCATTACCAGGACTAAGTTTTCGTATGTTAAAAATCCAACAGATTGCAGAATTCGCTCTGACCAGAAAAGTTCCGGCAGCGGCAGTAATAGCAGTGAGGCGCATAAGCCCAACGACAACGTTTCCGCATTTATTCGTCTGAACAAAAAATAGAGAATAATTCCGGCAATTGCTACAAAAATGAACAGCACCCCGGATGGATATGATAACATTTGCAGATTATTCATACATTCACCTCATCGCCTTGCCATAAAGGTCATGGTTTTCGGCAACCCGGATACCCATGTTTGAGTTATAAAATAACATTCAAGTGCGTCCTTATCTTCTTTGTTATCACCCTTTGAAATATATTGATCCCCGAATGGCATAAGCGCAGTGCTGTGGAATGATAAATTATAATCACTATCACTTCCGCGGTTAGTGCCACAAGCAAATTAAGCCATAATTGAGGACGCCAAAATGTATTGGCCAGCACCGGAATAAGCACCGCAATAAATACCGGAGCACTTCTTAATAATCCGCAACCGGCTCCCGTGAGCCAATATGATGCGATGCCTTTACCATACATCATCGCAATGGCGGCGGCGGCATTGGCGACAGCAACTCCGCGCAACCCCCAAATCTTTATCAACACACATGCTAATACTGCTTGCAATATACATATCAACCCGCCAACGAGCAAATGATATAGCGGTTTTTTTGCCAAATTTATACCGGTCTCGGATATAGTGGTCAACAGCATCATTGATGGTACTACGGCCAGTAACGGAGCAATGTCGCGTACGGCGGCATATCTATGGCCGAACAGTAACATAAAAACATTCAATCCGGCAATTACCGCGATAATCGCCGAGGCGTTTATAAATGAAAATATTTCAAACATTTCCTTGATTATTTTTCCGGTTTTTGCGCCCTCGGCATTTTGCTTGAAAATTTCCGGACTCCAGCAAAGATTCAGCGCATATTTCAACATATACAGAAAAACAATAATCCTAGTGGCGGCGCCATATATGCCAAGTGCTTCCGGAGACATGAAAGTTTTTATTATGATTCTGTCAATATGCGAAAATCCATAGTCCAGGTATTGGGCAAAGATAAAAGGCAGGCTGTATGCAAAAAACATTTTTGCCGGTACTGTGGATTCTTGTAATTGTTTTGTTTTTTTGCTTGGCGTCGTCCAAAAACGCCATTCGGCGAAGAAGCCGGCTGCTGCGGTTATGACATATGACAACGCTGCCGGAATAATCATTGCAAAATACGAATAGTTCCGCATCGAAATGAAAACTACCACAAACCCGACATATAAAATCTTGTTGAATATACTGATTGACGAAAAGAAGGCTGCACGTTCCTTGAGCCTAAGCAGCAGCGATGTGTAGCGTTCTATCAGCCCAAACACAACCGCCAGGGCCATTAGCAGCATTCCGCCTGCCGTTACTTCATTGAATATATACAGTGAAAACTTGCGCCAACAAAAGGACCCTACCACAAACATTAATACGAGCATCATGGAAGGAGCCAAAATTGCCCGCAAAAACAGTCGGCGACGGGCATCCGGACTTTCGGCGTGGAAAAATCTCAATACTCCGCTGGTCGACCCCAAGTTGAGTATGATCATCAATAAATCAAAGATCGTTGTAAAAAAGGTGGCAACCCCATATTGGGAAGGTGCGATATAATTAGTAGTGAGCGGTACTGAAATCAGTCCGAACAACATTGCCACCACCGGGCCGATAGCATATTTTGCGAGATTTTTTAGCATTGGCGTTTACTGGCGGAATTCGCCTTGCATCGCGCGGAACTCCGCAATGGTGCGTGCTATGCCTTCGTCCAGCGTTATAACCGGCTGCCAGCCGAACGCCTTGGCTCGCGAAATATCCATTAGTTTGCGCTTCATGCCGTTGGGTTTTGAGGTGTCCCAAGCGATTTCGCCGATATATCCGGATGCCGCCGCAATTTTTTCGGCGAGTTCCTTGATCGAGAGGTCGTTGCCATAGCCGATATTTACGATTTTGGGGTCATTGTGATTCTGCATGAAATAGTACACGGCGCGAGCCACATCGTCAACATGGAGAAATTCGCGCAGCGCCGAGCCGTCACCCCACAGAGTCACCACCTTGGCGCCATTGGCGGCGGCCTCGGTGAACCGGCGGATCAGCGCTGGAAACACATGGGAGTGTTCTGGGTGATAGTTGTCATTGGTGCCGTAGAGGTTGCATGGCATCAGACTCACGGATTCGAAGCCGTATTCCTCGTTGAGATACAGACAGAGCTTGTACCCGGATATCTTGGCCAGCGCGTAGCCTTCGTTGGTCGGCTCCAGCAGGCCGGTCAGGAGGTAATCCTCCTTGATGGGCTGCGGGCAGGCGCACGGGTATATGCAGCTTGAGCCCAGGAAGCAGAGCTTTTTCACCCCGTGGCGGTAGGCGCCCATGATCACGTTGTTCTGGATCTCCAGATTTTCGACCATGAACTCCGCTTTCTGCTCCATGTTGGCCCGGATACCGCCGACTTTGGCGGCGCCGAGCACCACATACTCGGGCCTGGCTTCTTCATAGAAGCGCTCCACGGCCGACTGGCTGCGGAGATCAAGTTCGGCGTGGGTGCGTTTGATGATGTTCTTATATCCTTCGGATTCGAACTTGCGCACGATGGCACTTCCGACCATTCCCCGGTGCCCGGCGATGAATATGCGGGCGTTTTTGTCGATCATATTCAGATGCCCCACTCATATTTCGGGTTGTCAACATAGCGCAGATCGGCTTCCACCATCAGTTTCACCAATTCCTCGAACTTGACCTGGGGTTCCCAGCCAAGCTGGCGCTTGGCTTTTGACGGGTCTCCCAGCAGCTGTTCCACTTCGGCGGGGCGGAAATAACGCGGATCGATCCTTACCAGCACATTTCCGCTGGCGCGGTCGCGGCCTATCTCGTCAACGCCGGAGCCGTCCCATACGATTTCAAGACCCAACAGTCCGAACGAGCGTTCGATGAACTCCCGCACCGTGTGCATTTCGCCGGTGGCTACCACATAGTCGTCGGGAGTGTCCTGCTGGAGCATCATCCACATCATCCGCACGTAGTCGGGAGCGTAACCCCAATCGCGCCTGGCGTCGATGTTGCCCATGAACAGGCATTCGCCGGAGCCCTTGCTGATGCGGGCCGCCGCCATGGTGATCTTGCGGGTCACAACGGTTTCGCCGCGGCGTGGCGACTCGTGGTTGAACAGGATGCCGTTGGAGGCGTGCAGACCGTAGGCCTCGCGGTAATTCTTGGTGATCCAGTAGCCGTACTGTTTGGCTGCGGCGTATGGACTGCGGGGATAGAACGGTGTGGTTTCGCTTTGCGGAACTTCCACCACTTTGCCGTAAAGCTCGCTGGTGCTGGCCTGATAGAATTTGGTGGATATTCCGGAGGCTTTTATCGCGTCGAGCAGGCGCAGGGTGCCGAGCGCGTCCACCTCGGCGGTGTACTCCGGTACTTCGAAAGACACTTGTACATGGCTTTGCGCACCGAGGTTGTATATCTCGGATGGATCGACATGTTCGATCAGGCGGTTGAGGTTGCTGGAATCAGTCAGGTCTCCGTAATGCAGAAACAGCGACACGTTCTTTTCGTGGCGGTTCTTGTACAAATGATCGATTCGCGAGGTGTTGAAGCTGCTGGCACGCCGGATGATTCCGTGCACCTCGTAGCCTTTTTCTAGCAGCAGTTCGGTCAGGTACGAGCCGTCCTGTCCGGTTATGCCGGTAATCAGAGCTTTTTTCATCGAAACTGTTCCCGTATTTTTATTGCAATATCGCTTTAATATACTTCGACAAAGGAGCTTGTCAAGCATGAAAAACGGGTTGCAATCCGTCAAATCGCAATTATAGTAAGCAAAATGGTTGCGGAATTTCCGGCACCACGGCTTATTCGGGTGTCAAGAAGCTGATTTCTGTCCGGCCGCCATTAAATCGATTCCATGTTCAACCCGGTAAAACTATACCATATATAAGGAATGCCATAATGAAAAAGATGTTTGTCCTGATGCTGGCCGTCATGGGGATGGCGCTTGCCTCGGCGTCGGACGCGGGCGGGTACTCGGTTGATTTCAAGCCCAGCCGGGGATTGACGCTTCTGCATGGTTTATGGAACGTGGCGGTCACCAGCCGGGTGATTGCGGTGGATGGCAAGTGGAATCACTATTTTTACGACCGCGATGCGTCTGGCCGGTGCGTTGAAAGTAGCGACGGGGCCTCTTTGGTGTATTCGTTCGAGTTCGACGGTGATTACAAGTTCAATCCGGAAAGATATCGGGTCACCACCGAGGGCGACGTGGCTGTTATCGAACTTTCCGGTGCCTTGAAGCCGGATTGCGAGCCCGGGACGCTCGAATACACTACCATGATAATGCCGGACGACTATTTCGGAGGTGCCGCATTCGTGGCGGTGCTGGCCGACGGGTCGCTGGCGGAAGGCGTCATAGGCGAACCGCAGAAAAACGGGACGGTCTTTGCGCGCGGGTTCCGTAAGATTGTTTTTGTTTCGGCCGACGGGCTGGCCAAGCTTACCATATCCGTGGAGTCAGGCTTGCCGCTGTCGCTCACCGAGTGTCGCAACAATCCCTGGTTTGAAGGTCGCTACGGCTTGCGGCTGGGGGTGGACATTCCGCTCGAGCCCGGCAAAAGGGTGGAGGAGACGATAAAGGTGGAGGCCGAACTGGTGACCAACCCCGACATAAAGCTGCCGCCGGTGCCAGCCGAAACCGCGCATCGAAATGTCGGACAGATATACGAGCAGAAGGTCGACTGTTCTCCGATACCGTATCGGATACGGCCGAAGAGCTCGGAGCTTGCGCCCGTTCATCCGGATTTCTCGCATGGCTTCACGCTTACCGTTTCAGGCGATGGTTTTTCCGGTGAGGATGCGTCCCGGCTCGGCCTTGCCGCCGATCGCATCAATCATGACGAGCTTGGTGTTTCACCTGCGCCCGGTGCGCCGGAGGTGGCGGTGGCGTGTGTTCCGGCCGATGCCGGATTACCGCAACCGGACGGGTTTGCTTTGCAGTATACGCCGGACGGCTTGAACATCGCTTCTCCCACCGCGCGCGGCGCATTTTACGGTCTTCAGGAGTTTCGCCGTCAACTCTCCTGCGGCGATTTCCGGAATGTACGCGACTATCCGGACCTCGAATATCGCGGTGTGTTCATATTCTCCGCCGACGGCAGTCTCGAGTTCAACCGCGAATTGATCGACCGCGTACTGGTGCCTTGCCGCATAAACAATCTGGTGATCGAGTCCAGTCGCGTCCACTGGGACACTTTTCCCGCACTGCGCAATCCAAAAGGTATGAGCAAGTCCGAGCTTGAGGAGCTGGTCGACTATGCCAATCGCAACTTCATAGATTGCACTCCCTGCATCGCCACACTCGGTCACATGGAATGGCTGTTCGACGGCGGCGCCAACCTCGAGTTTGCCGAAGACCCCGAGACCCCGTACAGTTATTTTACCGGCCATCCCGGGCTTTATCCGCTGATGGATCGTTTCATGTCCGAGGTTTATGAAACCTTCAACCATCCAGAATACCTGCATATCAGCCACGACGAATGGACTCTTGAGGGGCGCTATCCGTTCCGGGAGGCGACCAAGGCCAGGAAACTTGCCGACATATTCTATGACGATGTGATGTTCTATCACGACTTTGCCGTCAGGCACGGCGCGAAGGTCATGCTTTGGCAGGACATGCTTTGCACCCGAGACGAAAGCAAGTGGATCGGCGCCGGCGGCCCGCCGCACAATATTGCGGCGCTGCGGCCAAAGCTTCCGCGCGATCTGGTGTTCGCGGTATGGCGATACGACCGTGATGAGACTTACTACAAGGACGTTCATGTGCTGGCCGCCGAAGGCTTCCCCGTGATCGGCTGCGGATGGGACCGTCCCACCAATATCGAAAATCTTGCCCGCGACTGCAAGCTGGCTGGTGCGCTCGGCTATCTTCAGACCACTTGGGCCGGCTATTTTCCTGACGCCACCATTCTCGACCGCGAGTTCAATCAGGTTGCCGCCTATGCCCGCGCCGGCGTTTCTTCATGGAATACCGGGCAGACGCTCGACGACCCGTGCGAGGCTTTGCGCATAGCCTGGAACCGTCTGCGTCCGGTGCCGTCCGCCTCCGGTATCTCGATCGACTTGCCGGAAGCCACCGCGTTCGGCGAGAGCCTGCTGCCGTTCGGTTCCGAATGGCGTTGCGGATTTGTGGACGGCGTATGGTTTGACCGCATGGGGGGTAATACCGTGAGTGTCCGCTCGCGCTATCAGCCGGATTCCGCTCGGGAAGTCACCATTCCCGTTAACGCCAGGGCCGGAAAACTGCATTTTCTGCATACCACCCGCATCTTCGATCCAGATCCGTACGGCAAACAGGGCAGTTATATGTTGAACTATGCCGACGGCACTCATTGCGAGTTCGAACTGGGCGACCGGGTTCAGGTGCAGGCGATCGAGGGCGCCGTGACGCTGCGCCGCGGTGTGAAGATCGCTTCCGGTTCCGATGCGGTGTTGCGGGGATATTGCTTCGTCAATCCCCATCCCGACAAAGAGATCAAAAGCATAACCCTGCGGGGCGGATGGCGGATGCTTCCATTGGAACTGGCGGCTCTTACGCTTGAAAATTGAATCGGCGGACCGTTCCGCCCGAACGGGCGGAACATAAGTGCGTCACATAAAGAAACACCGGGTTGGACCGGTGTTTTTTTTTGTCTTGCATTTTGAGACGGAGCTCCGGTACTATGACAAAAGAAAAA
>JAYFQV010000002.1:0-307198 GCA_034926605.1 Victivallaceae bacterium | reverse complement strand
CATTTTCAATTGATTTGACTCGGATACATCGCACTATTCAATTTTCAACCAACGTCGTCTGTTTAGTGACAACAGGACTTTAATTTACCACGTTACCTCCACAAGTCAAGCCGGAAAATCAAAAAATCATCATTTTTTCACATCAAAGCGAAAACCCCCCGTGCACCGCAAGGCACACGGGGGTTTATTGCGTCAAATTCAGTCGATGGTCACTTCGTGGCCGCATTCGGCCGAACGATAGATGCCGTCGAGCATTTTTTGAACCGCCAAGCCCTCTTCGCCGGGGGCCGGAAGCGGGGTGCCCTTGATGCAGGCATCCGCCCATATCCGCAATTTCTTAACGAACATGGTATGGAAATCGTCGTTCGGAAGGAAATTCGGGGTCAGGTTGACCATGGTACCATTGGAATCGGTGAAGATTTTCGGCGGCATCCAGCAGCCGCCGCCATTGGCACCCATGAACTCCCAGGTGAACACATCCTGCTCAATATGGGCGACAAAAGATGCCTCGATCTGGAGGATCGCGCCATTCTCAAAGCGAATCTGGCCGATCGCGAGGTCTTCTACTGTATAGGTTTTCCAATCCCAGCCGGGCCACGGACTCGTCACGTTGGACTTCTTGTTGCCAAAATAGGTCCAGCAGTTCCCTGACGCGGCGACCGGTTTGGGCTCGCCCATGAAGTAGTGGGCGGATTCCAACACATGCACGCCGATGTCGATCATCGGGCCACCGCCCTGGAGTTCCTTCTGGCCAAACACACCCCAGTTCGGAATGCCGCGACGACGCAGGGCGCGACACTTCATAAACATGATGTCTCCGAATGCGCCTTTGTCACGCGCGCGAATGAGGAAGTCGGTGTTCTCATGATAGCGGTTCTGGAAACCTACCGCGAGCTTCACATTGTTTTTCTTGGCGGCGGCGATCATTTTCTCGCACTCGGCCGGATTCATCGCCATCGGCTTTTCGACCATGGCATGGAGCCCCGCGTTGCAGGCGTCGACAACAGGCTGCATGTGCACGCCGTTCGGGGTGCAGACATCCACCGCGTCGAGTTGCTCCTTTTTGAGCATGTCCTGCCATTTTTCATAACAGGCGGTGATGCCCCAGTCATTCTTCATGCGCTCAAGCCGTTCCGGAAGAATGTCGCACGCGGCGACCACTTCCACCTGGGGCAACTCTTTGTATGCGGCCATATGGGCCTGACAAATGCCGCCGCAGCCTATGATGCCGACGCGCAGCTTTTTGCCCTTGAATTTCTTCTTTCCATCGTCCAACGCCAACGATTGGGTTCCGACACTTTTGTCCGCCATTTCAAAACTCCTTTGTAAGGTTAAATGGTTCTGAATAAGATAACACACCCTTGCCGTTTTTCAAATATGAACAATGAGATTAAGGCAAAAACCGGGAATCATAAGTACTGGAACTTTGGCGGAAACGGAATCGCGCGACATTCAAAGCAGAGACATATCTCCAGGATCGGTTTCTATCTCGTCGGCAACTGAATCACATCCTGTGCCCCACTGTTCGGGACGGCGATTCTGCAGCCACAGCATCGCCGCCTTCACGTCCGGAGGCACTCGCTTGATTACAATCTTGCGCTTGATTTCGCCGGTCGGCTCGCCGGTTTTACGGTCGACTATTTCTTCGGAATAAATTTCTCTCTGCAAATATCCCAACGCGCGCTTAAGCAGTGCGCGCTCCACACGTTCATCCGGATTTGTTTTCATACGGCTCCTTTTTTTCAACCGGGAACCGTCAACCTTTGGTCATATTTTGAGGATGATCCGATGTTTTTTAAGCCAAAGGCATGCATAGGAAACCACCCACGCAAAAAACAGCGTCTGGACCGCACCGGAAAGCTGGACGCACCATAACGGCGCGCCGAGCGGCTCTATCAGCAGCGGCAGCGACTTGAACAGCCAGTAATAAAGCGACCCCCCCTCGGGAAGCGATATCAGCTCGGCTCCGCCACGCAACAGCGAACTGGCAACATAGGCGGCCAGCGCCACCGTGCCCACGCCGGTCAAAAAACGGGTCACAACGTTTTCAATTTTGAATATGTCGCGCACGCAGTAACATACGATCCATGCCACGCAAGTCCATCCCGACGCGACATAGACATAGGCCGGAAACGTGGAATCCTTGTGTATTCCGTACAGTGTTCGCAAAACCGTGCCGGTTATGAAACACAGCAGCGTGAACATCACCAGAAAAGTCAACGTTTCCCGATGACGGGCCGCCGCGTCCATGCCCTGTACCTGCAACAGTTTGGCTCCAACTACCACACCAAGCATGGTAACCGAGCTTTGCCCTGCAACGATCGAAACCCGATCCCCGCCGGAAAGCCACCACCACTCAGTCAATCCACCCCCGAAAGAGACCACATGAATCATCGACATCGCCAACACTGCGAACATCAGCAGCGACGGTCGCCGGCCTATCGCCAGATATATCAGCGACGCCACCAGATAGGCCCGCCCGATAAGGCCGAGAATACCCCCCCATGAGTATTTGGGAATCGCACCGCCGCTCTTTACAAAACACAGGACAAAAAATCCGGTCAGCAACAAGCCGCCAAACAGCTTCAAGCCTTCCGACAGCGATTTGCCTTGGCGGCTTTCGCCGCCGTAGCGCTGCCAGACCATCCACACCACCACCAGCGCGGCGGTAAACCACAGGGTATTGTTGCCGCCCAAGTACTTACCATAAGAATCGGCGTTGACGTAGATTATGCCCATCACCATCAACGTGGCTGAGCGATATATAACATGATAGACGTTAAGAAGTTTTTGCCGGAATCCGGTGCCGTAGCGTTCGAAAGCCAGCGGCACCGATACCCCCGCAAGGAACAGAAAGGCCGGAAAAATCACGTCGACAAAAGTTATGCCGTCACCTCCGGAAGGGAAATGCATGCACCACTCCGGGGAACGGTAAAATCCGCAATTCACAAAGATCATTGCGAACATCACCAGTCCCCGCAACAGGTCTACTGATACGACGCGTTCGGCCTTTGCCATTCGTCAGATGCGTTTCTTGAGAAATTCGATCGCCATGGCGATGTCGGCCTTCGGATCATCGCCGACTTCACGCTCGATGGTCAGGAACCCGTCATAACCGATCGACTTCAGTGCGGCAAGATACGCGTCCCAATTCACATCCCCCTGCCCGAGCGGCATCTCGCGGAAGATTTCGCCGCCTTCCTCGACCATTTTTTCGTACCCGCCATTGGCAAACGCGGCATAAAGCTCCTCGGTGTCGCACGGACGGAAGTTATGGCCGTCCTTGGCATGGGTGTGAACTATATACTTGCCGAGAGTATGAACCGCCGCGACGGGGTCGTCGCAGGAGACCATCGCGAGGTTGGCGGGGTCCAGGTTAACGCCAATGCCCTTGCTGTTCACCACTTCGATGAACTTGGCAAGCCGTTCGGCCGTCTCCGGGCCGGTTTCAATGGCCAAAGTCACACCCTTGGAAGCGGCGTAATCTCCCGCTTCGCGCAGCGCGTCGGCCATTATTTTATAATTGGGATTGGCGGGATTGGACGGAACCACGCCGATATGGGTGGTGAGCACGCTGGTTCCGAGCAGTCCGGCAATATCGGTGATCTTCTTGGTCTTGGCAATGCGCTCGGGATTATCGGCGGCGGAAGCGAATCCGTGCCCGCCCAGATCTGCACATATCGACGAAACGACCAGCCCGAGCTTGTCGCAATGGGCTTTTATCTTCAGAATCTCATCCTTGCTCATTTCCAGAAAATTGTGATCGCCATAGACCGCATAAAGCTGCACGCCCTTCGCGCCCATGGCCGCCGCCGTGTCCAGCGACTGGAACAAAGGTTCGCGCAGCATTTCAACAATCATACCGATTTTCATAGTAAACTCCTTGATTTTGGGTGGTATTGTTTAAGGTAGATTCAAACCGGCGGAAAGTCAAGCTTCAAAACGCATACGGGCGAATAAAGCGGACATTCCATCGTATCCAATGAGTTGCTCAAGATCGCTCAGGCACGGGCGGCACGCGCGGCGGGCCGGGTCGGAATCATCCAGCACGCCGCTGGCCGGACAGCCGCCGACGCACCATGAAACATAGCCGCAATCGCGGCAGTAATCGAAATTGCGAAGCGGAATGTCACGACGGGCCCGAATCTTCTCAATTCCGGATGCCGCCCGCCAAACCTCCAGCAGAGAATCGCGGTTGATGCGCCCCATCCCGATTTGCGACAGCTGTTCGCATGGAACCATGATCCCGTCGGCACGCACTCCCAGCTGGGTGAACACGCCCCCGCAACCGGAAAGACAGCCCTGATAACGGCCGCAGGGGGCATTGGCGCGGCGGGCTTCAAAGACAGCATGCCAGCGCTTCAGAAGACCGAACGGGCTGGTGCCGCCCTGCAATTTCCCGGGGTAGCGGTCTAGCACCGCGCGATGCTCGGCGGCGCTTGCAATAATATCCGGCAGTGAAAGCTCCAGCGCGGCGGGATCCTTGGTGCAAAGATTTTCAATCGTCACGCAGTTGGTGGTGAAGAACGGCAGCCCAAGTTCGTCCAGAACCAGTTCCGCGGTCTCCATGAGGCGGCCGAGGTTATGCCGACCGATGGTCGTGCGGGTCACCACCGGCACGCCGCGTTCGGTCAACAGCCTGATCGCGCTTATCGCGCCCTGAAAGGACCCGGCGCCGCGGGCGGAGTCATGCACCGCCTCCGGGCCGTCGAGAGAAATCTGGACGTAGTTGCAACGCCGAAGCGAAGCGATAAGCCCTGCGATTTCCGGGGTAAGCAATGAACCGTTGGTGATAAGTTCGAAGCGGAGACGGCCGCCGGCCAGCGATGCCAGAATTGAGGAGATGTCGGGCCGGATCAGCGGTTCACCGCCGGAGATATTTACGGTCAAAACGCCGGAGCGTTCCAGTTCCTTGAAAAAGGATACCCATTCGGACGCCGGCAAATCGGAAGGAACTTCGGCCGGGCTGTCGAAATGATAGCAGTAACGGCAGCGCAGATTGCAGCGTGCCGTAATGTCAATGTAGACCTTGGCAGGAGCCGTCAGCGGATGAGGAAGCATTGCTACAACAAAGAGCTATTTCCCGGCGACACCGGACGAGGACCCGGAGTCCTCGATGCCGGGAAGGAAACAGCCCGGATCCGGCGGGTCGAAAGAGGTACCGGCGGCGAATGCCGCATCCCATCCGCGAAAAGATAGAATCTGCGGCTTACTGTACGCGAATTTCTTCATACTTTTCCCCATTATTTCTCATGTAATTTCTTGCATGCAGTGTTTTATCGCCGGAAAACAGCGGCCCGGCGGCCGCCGTCTTCCTTGACGGCCCACCGGCCGTCACTTCACTTCTTCTTGCCGAAGATCTTTTCCCAGTTGTCGCGATAGGTCTTCTCGTTTCCCGGGCGTCTTTTGCTGCCTTTTCCAGCCATGATATCCTCCTTGTTTCCTGAAACTCAGGACTCCCGCCGTCGGAGGCGGGAGATGTGTGCTTTTCGAAGAAATTAATATATCATGCTTTCCGGAAAAGTCAACCTTACTCGATGTCCCGTATGTCGGTGACCTTCAGTCTGTCTTTGGAAGCCGTCGGGCGATACTGCACGGTGACCAGCATCTTGCGCCGGGCCACCACCTGATCGAAGCCGTCCTCGAACTTGCCGATCTCACAATCCTCATCAATCTCTTTGCCGTCATCAGCGAATGACTTCAGGTTGATGCTATTACCGCCTTCGCCGCCGACATCGTTGATAATCTCGGCCACCACCACCAGCTGAGTCGTAATCGGAAAATCGTTCTTCGCCTCGATCAAATTCGCCACCTTGCCGAAAACCGATTCCTTTTGGGCATCATTGCCGGCAATACCCGTCGAAATAACTTCCGCGATATCCCCCCGCCGGACAAATGGTTCGGTTTTATACGAACTGCTGTATATCTCGCCTAAAATTGCATCAATTTGAGTGTCCGAAAGCGCCGTTCCGTCATCAAAGACATATTTTGAAGACGCAGAGTTGACCGTAACTTTGTCAAACATCTGTTCCCATGGCAGCCCGTTATAATAATTAGTGAGAAGAGCGTCGTCATTTGTAATAGGCGGCTTGATAACGGTCGGGATAGGGGCATTCGTCCCAATCGGGCGGGCGTTGATATCGAAGTTTGTTGGATACGGATTGGTGTCGGACTTCGCCACATAAACAAAATCGGCAATCTCGGCATCCCCCTTACTATAATCTCCGCCAACGCCGTTGTACCCGTTCGCGTCGGTATTGGCTATCTTCAGGTTCAAAGTCTGCCAGGCAATGCCGCGATGCACCGCGCCAAGCTCCCATATTGATTCGAAGGTACCCTCTTTTATATATGCCGTGGACAACTTGCCTAAAGATATGTCGGTCACGTCTTCAGGATCATAAGCCAAATCAGATGTGCCACTATAGCAATTTCCCATTTCCGTCAGCGCCGCAGTGGCCGTCGTATTTATTTTACCTATAGTCTGAACGTTCCCGGCGGTATAAGGGTTGTCGGAAACATATTGAGATCCATTGTGATACGTCCAGTCTCCTTCATTCAAGTTTTGCCGGGGATCGTCGGTCTCAACAAAGCAACTTCTGTAAATCGTCGTGGTAGCGGCAATTTCTATGCTATCCGCGGCGGCGTGCGTATAACTTTTCTGTATGTTCGCGAAATCGATACTTGCATCATCCTTGGAATATTTTATTGCTCCGGTCTCGTCCTTCGTGCTGTAGTAATGCACCATATATGCATTGTTAATATCAAATTTTAGCTGGGTAAATTTTAATTCAAAATAATGTGTTCCCGAAACTCTAGTGTCGTATGATGCTGTCAAATCCAACGTATTTATGTTAGAACTGCCATTCCCGACATAATACCCATTCATCGAGCCATTAACCCAACCGGATGGTTGACTGTCTGTGTCGTACAATATGGTAAAACCATCGCTCCACTTACTCCCGTTGCCGGTATCTGTCGAAAATTTAGCCTCCTCCGATGATGTCTGAGATATTATCTGCACCGTTCCGGAAACTTTGGCATCAAGAAAGACGTAATAACCCTCTTTGGTTTCAGTTGCCTCGGTTCCGGCATTCTTATCGCCTCCATAAACATCGACAACTTCAATTACCGGTATAACTTTGACACTTGTGAGCGTCGCGGTTTTACTAACGCCACCGCTAACCGATACATTAGCGGAAAGTACCAACCCCACTTCGTTGATATAGCAGGTCTTTTTGTTCCCTGTATATAAAGGAATCCTAGTTGCTGACCATAGGGACGGATCAATATCACTAGTAACAGTCTCGTCAGCCGGCATAGCGAAGTCGATTATATTGGCAATTATCTGCTTTTTAAAGTCCGTCAATGTGTGGAAAGTACCAGCATCTGCAGTTACAAACTTGTTTAGAAACGGATTCAACTTGGTGGTGTCAGAAGCTCCGCTGCTCAGCGGGTCAGTCTGACCTTGCGCGGCATCATAAAATAAATCCACGCGCTTATTGGAATTCACATTCTCGACCCGTTCTTTTATCTGGGCAAGATTTAGTCGCTGATAATATTTTTCATCTGTTCCATCGGTTCCCAGATAAATCTCCTGTCCTTTTACCCCGGCGGTAAAATATTTATTCAAATTGTTCTCTAAATCGGAAAACTCACTGGAAGTACCCAACAAAGATGTATCGACATAAGACTTCAGATAATCGGCAACATCCGCCAAGTTTATGATATTGGAAAAGGTTGAAGACGAGACTGTCGATGCAGGCTCAGTTACCTTCGTTGTGCTCCATCCGGTCAAAAGATCGGTGGCCACTTCCCGAAAATCCGCCCCGCTCCGCCCGGTGGTATAACCGGGCAAGCCCCAAATGGCGTTGAAGTTCATCTTCGGGCGGAAATTGGGTACCGCGGCAAAGGCAAACCGGCCGATGATCGGATCGGTGTCTTTGGGGGCGGAACCGGCGCTGTTACCGCGAACATAGATCCAGTGCGGCTCATCCATTGTGGTTTTGGCATATCCATAGATACCAGTGATTTTCAGATCATCTGCGGCGGAAGTACCATAATTTGCACTATTACTATCGGCAAGGCTGACAACACGGTTAAAATTGCGGACAAGGCTGGTATCTTTTGGAGCCGCTTTAACATCGGCAACCAGCATGTTCATTATGCCGAGGGCACGATTCATGGCGCTGTCGGCCAATAAGTCGGAGTCGACCATGCGGCTCATATTGCTGCTGCTCTGGTATTGCAGAAGCATACTCGATACGAACGCCACCATCATGATCATCAGCAGTGCAAGAATGCCCAACGCGAAAATCAGAGCCACGCCCCGTTCGCCGGAATGGATTTTATATTTGCTCATCATGGGTTCGGAACCTCCCTGGATTTGCCAACGTATATCAGCCGGCTGAACGAGCGCTCGGCTTTCTTACGGAACTCTTTCGCCGCATCGGATTCGCTGCCGGCGTTCATCTCACAAAGCGTTTTCCATTTTGCATAATCATCGTCACTGAGCAGCACTATCTTTACCATCAACGCATAAGGCGGAGCGCCAGGGGATACAAAATCCGTTACGTCACACGGGATCAACACATCGGTAGAACTACCGCTGGCGAGTTTATATGGAATAGCCTCAAATGAGGTTACATGATCGATCAGGTTGTGTGTAACGCGCGAAGTTCCCTCCTGTCCCGAACCGAACTCGTCGTTGCTCGTTCCAAGCCAAGCGCCCTGAGCGTCATCAAACTCGTCCAGCAAATCATTACGATTAGCGGAACAGAGCGTCCAGAAATTACTTTCCCGATCACAAATGGCGCGCAGTTGGATACGATCCTGCGCCTGCACGAAGCCAATGATATACAGTTTCCCCAATGACCCGCTATGTAATTTCGCTTCGCTTCTACAGACAAATACCAGCTTGGTCGAATTTGCGGCGGTATATGCGTTGGGATCCTGTTCCCAGCGTTTGCCGTTCGGAGAAGATATAATTATATCGAACGCGTCTTCGGTGGCGTTGCTCATATAAAACGGAGACTGCCCCAGCTTGGCGCCTCTTATACAGCGCTCAATAGTATTGAAAACCAACGCCGCCTTGTTACTCAATCGAGTTTCCGTTTCCGTGGCGTGCCACAGCTTCTGGGCCGCAACAAAGAATTGAATGATCAGTACCATGAATATCGAGAACACCGCTACCGCGGTCATCACTTCAACCAGAGTAAAACGCCGTTTGTTCATTGCAACCACGCTTTCTCAATTATGAAAACACGGCTCTTTCTAGCCGATGGCGGAACCTCCAGCGGCCAAAAAACCGTAAGCGTTATTCTTGCAAAACTGCCCTGGAGATTCGTATTAGATATGGCGTTAACCGGGGAGGAGCTCGAATTGATCCAAAACGGTTCACTATAGTAAACAATCTCCGGCCTGCCGGAATTGTCTTTGAGATCTGCCGCTTTTGTCAACTCCAGCTTCACATAGGCGGTAAAATCGACCAGTGTATATTTTTCCGGCGTCGTTGAAGTGTCGAGCCCACCCCTGACAACCGCACAATATCCGACCAAATCACCGCTTTTCTTGCAGGAGTAAAGGCTCACCGGCTCCTCGTCTTCGGCTTTGCCATTGTCAATATGCGCAATGGTAAGACCGTCATGAGTTCCCTCTATTTCATCAATATCGGGAATAGCGGGCAAATCGTCGGTGGTGCCGGATGAGGGGGCTTTGGAAAGGTATTCGGTCGGCCAAAACGTGGGAGTTGAATCTGCTGCGTAATAATCTATATTGGCATTTGCGTAAGTTATAAAATTATTGACAACCATCGGGATGTAATTGTTGTCGACCGTCTCGGTGGCGGTGCGGGTAGCGACCGGAAACAGAACCAGCAGCAACGTAAGCCCCGCGCCGATCACGGTGATCGCCAGGATTACCTCCAGCATGTTGAAATGACGCGACTTGTTATTTTTCATATTCTTCTCCTGTCCAGGACTGTCCCTGAACGCGCGACCTCGGTTCGCCGGTCAGCACCTCCAAACGCATCTCAGCCCAGTTAGCCAGCTTCCGAGTGGTTCCGTCATTCACGGTACGGGTATATTTTCTTTTAACAACATCGTAATCGTCGCCATCTTCCGCGTCAGCAAACCCCTCGCACAGCACCAGATTTACCCCGGCGGCATTCTGTACCACCCCGTACTTGTCGAAGATAATCCCGGGACAATCAGCCTTGACCAATTGGCTTCCGTTTTTATCAGCAACCTTTACGTCGGAAATATTCAGGGCCTTGGTCGTGTCGGCATCGTCGCCAAGCCGCACAACCGGGTTGGAAGCATCGGCAAGAGCGCCGCTGGAATTGATCTCATATTCCGGGTTGTCCGTAACCGTGGTGCTCATATTCTTGGTTTCCGCATATGGATCCTTGTCAGAACTGGTCCTTGCCCTGGCTCCAGCTATAATCACGGAGTCGGAAAGATTCTCCCAGTCCTTGCCGGGCAGCCAACGGTAAAATTCATAATCATTGCCGTTTTTCTTAACCTCGCAAAAGCGATAGCTGCGGCATGGCACCCCGCCGTAACGGATGAACTTGCCGCTGTCCGGCAGCAGCAGCGCCACATATGTCTGATGATAAATTGCCAAGTTCCTGGCCCGCACCATGGCGTTGTCAAGATTACGCACTGCCGTGTCCAGCGACTGCGCCGCCACCAGCCGGTTTATGCTGACCAAGGTTAGGCTCAGCACCACCGCAATGATGGTCATCACGAGCACCAACTCGATCAGAGTATAGTTGAAAAACCGCTTCATATCAGATTACATCGAGCTCCAGGAATTGATATCGTCGAAATCAGGATGGAACTCGCTGCCCAAACCGCCGGTGTCCTTGCCGTTCGCGCCCTTTGAATAAACCAACAACGGCGCACGCAGCAGAGAAGCCAAATTCTTTTTCGTGAGCTCGTCCTTGTCGACCGTGACGTTTTTGTCCTGATCGTCCTTGAACAAAGAGATGGAGCCGTTCAAGGCTGGATGCGTAAGTTCTTCGTCGAGCGGATAGGCCTGCTTGTTATTGGGATATTTTACCGTTGATTGGTCATTGGTGTTTTCGTAGTCGAAAATGATCACATAACGGTTGTCCCAGGGGTCGCGCAGGCCATTAATTGCAAACCCCTGGGAAACATCCAAATATGCGACCTTGCGAGGATTGACTTTACTCCAATCGGCATGCTTGCTCGTATCGTTTGCCGTTTCATCGCTGCTGTCATCCAGATTCTCCTTGCTGGCATCGTATTCGATGTCAACTCCGCTTAGCAACTGGGTCAGCACGTCATAACCGCGATCGGTAAGTCGGCCGGTCTTTTCATCCATGAAAGCCCCGGCGACCTTGCCGGTGGTCTTGTCCACAAACGGGGGAAAACACACCGGCAGCTTGCCGTGGTTGTCGTTCGCATACTTCTCTATGGCCATCTTGATGGCCGAAACGTCGGTCTGGGCCTGCAGCACCAGCGCACGCTTGTTGGACCCCGCCACGATCGGCAGGATAATCCCGGCCAGAATGCCAATGATGCTTATCACCACCAGCAATTCCACCAAAGTAAACTTTTTCATTGGATTGGTCTCCGCTATTTTATCTTTAATAATTCGTTACATCGTCGCCGAGTTCGCTGCTGAAAAACGCATCTTCCGTGGCGCTGTCGCTATTGAATCCGTCGTTGATTTTACCATATTTGGGATTATTGTCATCCTCTGGATTTCCCATATTCTCAAGATCGCCTATGACCGGCGGCTCGTCACACTTGAAATATTTCCCGTTCTGGCCGGCGGAGCAGAGGTCGAAACCGCGGGTACGAACGTTGCCGGGAGTCTTGTAAAACAGCGGGCGACCCCAGGAATCATTGATTCGGTATGAGGTGGAATCATTTTCGCCTTCCTGCCCGTAATCGTTTATCAGCTTTTCAAGATCGATGCGCTTGGCGAACTCCTTACAGTAGTCGGCGGGAAAGTCTTTCAGCGCGCCGTCTTTTGCAAGGTCGGTTTCGTGGTCGTTCGAGTCGGGGTTATAATACAACACCAAATATCCTTCGGCGCCATCGGTGTTCTGCGGATACATATGATACTTGCTGTACATGAAATTGAAGACCGAATCCAGCTTATTGACCAATCCCTCGGTACGGGTTTCGGCTATCTTGTAATTGGTGAAGTTGAAAACACCAATGCCAAGCACCGCAATGGCTCCGATGATGGCCACCACCATCATCAGCTCCACCAATGTAAACCTGCGACACCCGCCGCGGCCGGAACCAGTCTTTATCATCTTACCTCCGTTGTGCGTTCCTTTAACGCACGTATTGTCAAACCTAATTATAGTATAAAAACCGCTAAAAATCAAGGTGAGAACTCCACTTTTGCGCGAAATAGCCGCTTTTTCACGGTTTGGCCGCACCACCGGAACGCAGCGCGGAAATTTTTTGCACGAGGCCGGCGTCGCCGGAGGCGGCCGCCGCCAATTCATTCCACGCAGACTCGTCCGGTTCTTTGTCAGAAGTTGACAATTGTGATAATTCCTCCAGAGCCGACTCCGTGTCTCCCTGCTTGAGCAACGCCCTGGCCAGCTTCAGCTTCGGCAGATTGCGCGCGGGTTCGAGATCGCCGATCTCCCGATAGAACCACGCCGCCGACTCCCAGTTGCCGGCCTTCTCCGCCTCAGCGGCGGTGGCGTAGAGGAAATCCGCCGTTTCGCTGGCCTCGCCCAATTCGGAAGCCAAGGTTTTTTCCAGATACGGGTCGGCGGAATGACCGAGCGCGATGCTCTGCCGATAGAAGTCGGCGGCATCGCCGAGACGCCCGGCAAAATTGCGGGCAATCAGTTGCGCAAGTTCGAAGGACGCATCGGCCCGCACCGGTGAGGCCTCGGCCAGCGGCCGGAGTATTGCCTCCGCCCGTCCCGGTTCGCCGGAACGCCACAACGCCGCCGCCTTTACCCGGTTCAGAACGGGGTCCGAGGGATTGACGGACAACGGCCTTTCCAGCACCTCCAACGCGTTGCCGAATCGCTCCTTGCCGATCATCAGCTCGGCATAGGCCACCGCAAGCGCCGGGTCTTCTGGATATGTTCCCAATGCAAACGACAACAGCTTTTCGGCGCGCTCCTTGTCGCCGTTGGAATATTCCAGAAGCCCGAGGTCGGCAGCCGCGTCCGGGTTGTCCGGCGACAGTTCCACCGCCTTGCGCAGATTGAACAGCGCC
The DNA here is from genome assembly GCA_034926605.1 of Victivallaceae bacterium. GTDB lineage: Bacteria > Verrucomicrobiota > Lentisphaeria > Victivallales > Victivallaceae > CALXXL01. The sequence goes on along the minus strand of JAYFQV010000002.1, from coordinate 293,977 downwards.
ACTTCCGGCGTGTCGGCGGAAGCCGCCGCCGCAAGCAGTCTGGCCATTTCGGCACTGCCGGTGGCGGGAACCGGCATGGCGGCAAGTTCCGCCTCAGGAATCTCGGGAAGCGCGAAGCCGTTGGAATCCACGCCGCGCAGCATGGCGCGCAGCTTACGGTTCTGATCGGAAAGCGCGTCAAGATGAATTTTCAGCCCGTCATATTGTTTGGCGGCTTCGGCCTGAATCTTTGCCGCTGCAATCTTGGAGCCCTCGAGTTCGGCAGCAAGCTTTTGGTTTCGCTGTTGGGTTTCGGCCAGGCGGCGGCGCAGATCCGGCAGCAACTCCAAGCCTTCGGCGGTTATGCGTTTTTCCGCATCGCGCTTTTCAATTTCCTTTTTGGATACCGCCAGCGACGATGCCAGTTCGTCGTTGCGCTTGAGCAATTCCGCGTTGGCGACCTCCAGATCGGCCGCGCGCTTGGCCGCGGCCTTCAACTCGGTTACGGAAACGGTAAGATCGGCGCATTCGCTGCGAAGACCATCGAGCTCCTTCGATGCGGCCTTGAGTTTTGCATCGCGATCATTGAAATCGCGTTCAAACCGGTCGCGGTCGGCGGAAGCCGCCGCAAGCTTTCCGACAAGATCATCGATTCTCGCGTTCAAGTCGATCAGGTTCTGTACGCTGTTGCTGCCGGACTCGAGCTGTTTCTTCAACTGGTCGGCACGGCCGGTAAGCTCAATCACGCTGGATTCGAGCAGCGAGACACGGGATTTCAACTCGGAGTTCTCTTTTTCGGAGTCGGCAACCTTCTTCGCGGCGCGCGAACAATCCTCCCTTGCGATGCGTAGCTCTTCGACGTGGACGGAGGAAGACGCGACGTAATCCTGATCACGCTTGCGAAGATCGGCCAGCTCCGCATCGCGTTTGACCAGCTCGGCTTCGGCGGCGGCAGCGCGGGAAACAGCCTTCTCGCAATCGTTGCCCGCGGCCAAAAGCTGTTCCTGAAGTTTCACATTGTCTGCGAGCACAGTGGCCACCTCCAGCCCGTTGAGTTTCGGATCGGACAGTAACTCGGAGAACTTTTTATGCAGTTCGTCCAAAGCTGCGGTATTTTTGGTCAGCTCGCTTTTTAACCTGGCTATCTCAGTGTCGCGCGAATCGACCTCTCGCTGGGCGGCGTCGCGATCGGCGGCGTCGAAGGTGTGACGATTGCGCAGTTCACCCAATTCCCGCTCGGCCGCCCGAAGCGCGGTATTCAGACTGTCCACATCGCCGCGCAGCTTGTTCCGTTCGCGGTAAGCGGCATCTGAGTTGGTTTTCACCGTTGCAACCTCCTGCTTCGCAGCCTCCAGTTGCTTTGCCAGCGTCTCGCCATTAAGCTTTTCGTTGACCAGCTGATCGTTCAACGCCTTGACCTGTTCGCTGGGACGGGACAGACGTTCGTCCAGCTGGGCAATCTGACTCTTGAACTCCAAAATCCGGTCATCCAGCTTGCGGTTTTCCCGAAGCAAATTCTCGATTTCCTGAACATTGGCGGCATTTGCACGCGCCGACAAGCGCAGGGATTCCAGCTCGCGGCTCAACTCCGACACCGCCTGTTTGTACTGGTCGCGCTCGGCGGTCATCTGTCTCAATTCGCCAAGCACCCGCACGGATGGCGTTTCGGGTTCGACGGCCGCAATCGGAGGTTTCTCAGCAACCGCGGGTTTGGAACCCGATGACTCCGGCGCGGATGGCGTCGCCGGCTTTGCGGCTGAATCATCCGGTTTTCCGGCGCTTTCCTTTGCGGAAGTTTCGGACGGCAATCCCAGCAGACGCTTCACCGTGGCAAGATCGGTTTCAACCCTGGCAATCCGCGAATCTATCACCCTCTGATTCCAGTCCGGACGGTTCCGCTTAACTTCCAGATAATATTTCCGCGCCTCCTCCAGCAATACCACCGCGGCGTCAAGTTTTCCCTGAGCCCGCGCCGTCTTGGCCTTTTCCTGGCATTCATAGCCGGCGTTCCACAGCGTCCAGGTGTCGGCGTTGTCGGTTTTCCCCTGGGCTCCGAAAACGGAGGCCGCCATCAACAGCACAAGCATAGTTATTCTGATCTTCATGATGAAACTCTCCTTCCGGACCTTTTAACACCGTCTTTGACCCTGAACGGTTCGTATTGTTCCTCGTATCTTGCTCCGATCGAAAAAATCATGCTCAAATTCCCGGCCTCGTCATATTTTTCCTCAATAACCTCGCCGCAACGGTGCGCCAATGCCGCCAGATCAGAACGCTCCGGCGGCAGAGCAACCTCCAGCACTCCACGATGGCGACGGGCCAGCCGTGCCAGTTCGGCACGCAGTTCGTCCAGTCCCCGGCCCGTCTTGACCGAGACAAACAGTCCATGCGGGAATAAGCCTCTGGCACGGGTTTCCAGCGTTTCGTCGTGCGGCAGATCGCACTTGTTGAACACCACCACCATCTCCTTGTCCGCCGCGCCCAGCTCAGCCAGCACACCTATGGTCGTCTCCCAATGCTCCTCCAGATATTCACTGGCAACATCCAGCACCACCACCAGAAAATCGGCGAACACCGCCTCTTCAAGCGTGGACTTGAACGCGGCGACCAACGTGTGCGGCAACTTGCGCACAAAACCGACCGTGTCGGTCATGATGAGCGCCGAATTGCCGCCCAGTTCAACCCGGCGGGTGGCCGGATCCAGCGTGGCGAACAGCTTGTCCTCGCCCGGCGCGGTCTCGCCGCCCAGCGCGTTCAGCAAAGAAGATTTTCCGACGTTGGTATACCCGACGATCGCCGCCTTCGGCACCGGGCTTTTCTGGCGGCTCTTGCGCATGGTGGCACGCCGCTTGCGAACTTCCTCCAGCTCGACCTTCAGCGATGCTATGCGCCGCTGCACGAAACGACGATCGTACTCGATCTGCTTCTCGCCTTCGCCGCGGGTACCGCGCGCGCCACCCTGCTGGCGCGAAAGATGGGTCCAGGCGCGCTTGAGCCGCGGCAGCGAGTATTCCATCTGCGCCAGCTCAACCTGCAAACGTGCCTCCTGCGTGATTGCCCGCTGCGCAAAAATATCCAATATGATTTCACGCCGCTCGACCACCGGATGCTTGACCAGCCGCTCCCAGTTGCGTTGCTGCGAAGGAGTCAACTCCGCGTCGAACACCAAAATGTCGCACCTGCTCTCCTCGAACGCGGCGGCTATCTCGGCCGCGCGGCCGGAACCCACATAGTAATGCACCTGAACGGTTCGCAGTTTCACCACCTCGGTCAACGCCACTTCTATTTCAAGGTTGCGAACCAACTCCTCAAGCTCATGCAGATGCTCGGCCGCGGCGCTTTCCGGTTCTTCCGGGCTGCGCACCCCAACCACCATCGCGCGGTCTATGATCTTCTTTTCAGCGGTCTCAATGGCGAACATATCAGGTCAGCTTTATCCAGCCCACAAGATTCATAAAGCATACGATTATCGCCAGCGGCGCCACAATTCTTATCAACAACCCGAAAAGAACTCCGAGCGTGTAAGTGTAACGGCGCTCCTGCATGTGGCCGTCGCCACGCAATCCGGAAAGCAGAACCAGAAGATCGGTGTCCCAATAGTTGTCGCCGCCGCGGCGCAACTCGCGCAGACAGCTGCGGGTTTTCCAAACATAGGCGACAAATATGACGGTCAGGAATCCGCTTAGCGGCAGAAGATAACTGGAACAGAACACGTCGAGCTGATCGAAGAAACTGCCTTCCAAGTGAGCGTCTCCGACCAACTTCACAAACGTGTCGCGCAACCACAAAATGCGATCCCAGTTTGCCGCCCCCACCGCCGACGCCACGCTCAATACCATCACCACCGCAAAAACCACCGACACCGCCAGACGACGAGGCCATTTGAACTGATCAATGCAGAACGCCACCGGAACTTCAAGCAAGCTTATGGCACTGGTAAGCGCCGCAATCAGAACCAAGCCGAAAAACAGAAAGCTCCACAGCAAACCAAGCCCGTCTCCGAAGCTGTGCAGCGTAACCGGCATAATCTTGAATACCAGTCCCGGCCCTCCAGCGGCAGACATGCCAACAGAGAACAGCGCCGGAAATATAGCAAGCCCGGCCATAAGCGCCACTGTCGTATCCAGCAGGATTATCCAAAGCGATGCGCCGAGAATATTGCGATTGCCGCCGACATAGCTGCCGTAGGTGATGATGATGCCCATACCGAGACTCAGGGTAAAAAACGCATGTCCCAGCGCTTCCAGCATACCCCGCGCCTCCAGCGCACCGAAATTTGGAGTAAGCAGAAAGCTGACTCCTCTGCCGGAGCCAGGCAGCGTTATGGCACGCAGGATGAGAGCCACCAGCATCACAATCAGCAGCGGCATCAGCACCTTGCTGACCCGCTCGATGCCCCGGCGCACGCCAAACCATACCACGGCCAATACCATCACGGAGAACAAAAACGTGGAGCCCAAAGTAAGACGCCAATTCGAAGCCACCGAACCGAACAGCTCGCTCGAGCTTGTCGCGGATGACAACGCGTCGGCGTTTCGAACCGACTCCATCAGGTAGACCAGCAGCCAGCCGCCGATAACATTGTAGTACGAGAGTATAAGCACCGGAATTATCACGCCCAGCGCCCCTACAGCGGCCCACCCCCAACGCAGAATGGAAAGCGCACCGATCAACAGCAGTATTCCCATGCCGTATTGGCCCAGGAACAACAGCGCCAACCCGCAGGCAAACATGGACAGTCCGAATCCGCCGGTGGTTGCGGTGCGTCCCGGCGCCAGCTCGCGAAACGCACCAAACGGATTTCTATGAGTCTTTCTGCCCATTGCAATCTCACACAACATCAATGGCAGCCCGACCAGCACAACGCAAATCAGATATATAAGCACAAACGCGCCGCCACCGTTCATTCCGGTGATATATGGAAATTTCCAGACATTGCCCAGCCCGATTGCGGAACCAGCGCCGGCCAAAATAAAACCGAGCTGCCCTGTCCAGCTTTCACGTCCTGTATTTGAACTGTCTTTCATATTGAATACCTTGGTTAAACGCTTATAACATAGCCTTTTTACATTTATTTTCAAGCCGAAGCCGCAAAAAAAGCCATGGCGCTGCCGCAAGCCGTCAAGTGAAATCTTCCGTACCGCGAATCAACAATCGTAAAGATGCTCGAACGTGAATTTTTCCAACTGATCATCCCAGCGGGCAAACTCATCCTCCAGCGGCGTACCGGCGCAAAGCGCTGTACGCAATCCGGAGTCGCCGGCCAAAATGTCAAAAGGTATCAAGCGGTCCTCGTATTCATATGGCGGCGGCAGAAACTTCAGCGCATCCGTTCCGGACGTCTCAATTATCCCTCGAAATATTGCGGCAAAGGCGCGCCCCGGACGGAATTGCCGGACATCGGTCACATGGATAAACACCCCTTCACAATACCGCCCGGAAAATTTGTGAAACGTCGGGATATAGTCGTGAACCCGAAATCCGCAGCCTGGAATGCCAAAATCATCCAGCCACTTCTTAAGTTCTCGCGCACGAATGAAAGGCGCCCCGAAAAGCTCGAACGGAGTGGTGGTTCCGCGCGCCTCGGAAAGATTCAGTGCTTCTATAAGCACCGCTCCGGGATAAACGATGCCGGTACGTTCGGTGGGCATGTTTGGCGACGGCGGCACCCATGGCAACCCGGTTTCAGCCCAGCTCATCTTCCTATTGTAATTCAACATCCCAACCACTGTCAACCTGCATTCCGGAACCTCGTTACGCTGTAGAAACAGCGCAAGCTCTCCCATTGTCATGCCGTGACACAGCGGAATCTGCGCCATTCCCACGAAAGTGTAATAATTGCGGTCCAATACGGCGCCGTCCGAGGCCATAGCGCCGATCGGATTTGGCCGGTCCAGCACCGCCACCTCTATACCCAACTCGGCACAACGTTCCATGCAAAGCCTCAGAGTCCAAACATAAGTGTAGACCCGGCACCCGACATCCTGCAAATCCACCAGCAGTACATCGATATCCTTCAACATTTCGGCCGTCGGCTTGCGATGTTCACCGTAAAGGCTGTAAACCGGCACTTTCCAAACCGGATGAACAAACCCCTCCCATTCTATCATATTGTCCTGCGTTTGCCCATTGATGCCGTGCTGCGGGCCGAACACGGCGGAGAGTTCACATGGTGCCTCATTACCGAGGTAATCAATTATATGCGAAAAATCCCCCGCGATGCTGGGAGCATGACACAGTACCGCCACCCGCCGGCCGCGCCATCGCACAGGAAAAGCCTCTCTGACCACCTCGAATCCGGTTGCGACTTTCATCATTCCTCCAAATAAAAAAGCCCCGCAGATGCGGGGCTTTGCATTTTTCGTATCACAGCGCTTCGGTGATTACCGGCAATCCGGTGCGATCAATGGCGATGCTGTCCGGGAAGTACGGAGAGCCGTCAGGATTGACCAAAGTGCAGGTCATGAAGATAAGCAGATGCACTTTCTTGCTCTGCTCGCTCTTGCTCTGGAAGAACCGGCCGACCAACGGAACATCGCCAAGAACCGGAATTCGATCGTCGACGATTTCAGTATTATCGGTGATCATGCCGCCGAGCACCACGGTTCCGCCATCACGCATGGTGACAAGCGTGTCAACCACGATGTCGGAGAAGATGGGCTCACGCAAAATCTCCACCTGTGCCGAGCCGTCCGGATTCGGAGGAAACGCGCTGCCGGAAAGCTCATATCTGTATTCGGTCCAGCCGACGAACTGGCGCACCGACGGCGTCATGCGCATGGTGATGGTACGGTTGAGCATATCAACTTCCGGCTTAACCACCATCTGAATACCGATCTCAGTCGGGTCGCCGTCAAAGGTCGGTACCGGGCCGACGTAACTATACATCAGCTGGTTGGAATAATCGGCCTGCGTAGTGGTCTGCTTGGATTCGGACCAGTCGTCCGGGAAGTAGATTCTGCGAACCATCTTGATCATAGCGGTTTCGCCATTCAGAGTGGTTATGCGCGGAGCAAACAGAGCGTCTTCCGAATCGCTCCAGTCCAAGGCATAGACGGACACGCCATAGTTGTATCCGTTGGATGTTCCGGTATAGTTCACCACATGATCGCTGCCGTTACCGAGATGACGCATGAGTTGATTGTTCTCTGAGAACTGCAACTGTCCGTTGGTATCCTCGGTTCCGCCGGCGATAGTCAGCGGACGCGAAAGCGCATATTCGAATCCCAGTTCATTGATGTCATTCTGCGTGACCTTTACGAACTTGGCCTGAATCTGTACTTGGACATCCTTGACGTTCAGCTGGGTTTCAACCAGTTCCTCGACTTTTTCAAGGTTTTCGGCGGTATTGTTGACAATCAGTCGGCTGTTACGCCAGTCGTAAACCGCGCTGGAGCCGGTCGGAAACAGCACGCCATGCGCGGAAAGAAACGCCATAACCTGATAGGGGCTGGTAAAGTCGATGGAAAGCAACGCCTCGCGCTTGAGAGGAAACAACTTGACTTCCATATCACCGATCGCCACCGAACGCGGGGCGATAACAATCGCATTGCTGTCAACCTTGTACTTCAAGTTGGCCTGACGGCAAATGCGGTTGATGACCTCGATCAGGGGTGCTTTGCTCATATTCAAAGAAATCCGGGGGTACCGGCGCTCTTCGGGATCGACCGTAGCGGTGGCATCAACGCCATATCCGCCGCCCATGGTGGGGGCCATAAAACCAGCCGCCGGCATGCCGCCGCCTGCCCCCATCGGCATAGCGCCTATCGGACCGGCAGCCATCGGCATGGCACCTATCGGACCAGCGCTCATCGGCATAGCAGTGGCTGGCATGACCGCCGATGGCGCTCCGCCGCGACCGCCGCGACCGCCAGCAGCCCCCTGGGCCGCACCGGCTCCGGGAGTATAATTGGACAAAGCGCTGAACGAAGTCTGCACGGGATTGCCCTGTTCGTCGACATAGTAGCCTTCCGGCCAAATCAAAACGATATTCGCGCCCTGCTCCGAGGGATCATCCTGACGGGCCTGATCCATTATAATGGTCAGCGCCTCCGGCAGTTGTTCGCCGGAAAGAGAGACTTCCTCAAGCACAATATGCTTCAGACGGTTTGAAAGCTCGTCCGCGGATGAGCTGTCCTTGGGCATTGGCATTTTGGCAGTGGCAGCCTGTTTCTCGGCATCCCCCACGGGGCGGATCGGCCGCACATAACCGTAGGCAGCGGCTTCCGCCATTTCCTCGGTGCCGGTGTTCGACCTAGTATTGCCGTCTTTGATCAGCGCCAGGTTGCAGGCACGCACACCGCGCAGTGCAATGTTGTTGGTGCGGTCAAGACGAATGACTTCGTTGTATTTTGCCTTTGCCTCCACAATGCGATTGTTGCGATAAAGGTTTTTGGCCTGCGCAAGCAGCGTCTCTATTTTTGCATCGATTTCCGACTGATCGGGGACCAGTTTTGCGGGCGTGGCCTGATTGCGCCGTTCCACCGCCGCTTTCTCGTCGGTGTAACGCTTGACGGCCTCATCCATCTCGACCTTCAATTTGGTCTGATTGGTGGCGACCGCTTCGGCGGCGGCCTTCTTTGCCATTTCGATGGCTTCATCGTAACGCTCGGATTGTGAAAGCTTTTCAGCCTCGGCGGCTATCGCTTCGGCACGAAGTTTGTAGCATTCAATGATCTGGGCGCGGCAATTGTTGATCTTGGAATCGAGAAAGTCACTCTTTCCAATCGAATCATACTCTTTCCACGCTTGCAAATATTGATCGACGGCTGTCTGATAATCCTCGTTCGCAAAGGCCTGCCCGGCCTTCAGTGCCGCATCCTCCGCCTTGGAGAAACGGCCGTCCCGGAGAACCTCTTCCACCGAAACGTAGTGTTTTACGAGATCCTCCGAAGCCGGGCTCTGCGCATACGCCGTAACGCAGCAGCACACCAGCGCCGAAGCGATCACGCAACTCTCAGTTATTTTCAAAAACATCTTTGCCTCCGGCAGTGTTATGGTTTACCAAACGAAATCCGGTACGCCGAACGGCTCGTTACTGCGCCACGGAGTGCCGTCCGCATTCATAAGCCGTGCGGTCACGAAAGTCAGGAGCGTCCGCTTCTCGTGTTCGGTGAGCTGGTTGGAGAACAACCTGCCGAGCAGAGGAATCTCACCGAGTACCGGCCACTTGTCATCGCGCTGCGTATTGTACTGTTCGGTCATGCCGCCCAGCACCACGGTGGCGCCGTCATAAACCTGCACGTTCATTTCCATTTCGCGAACCGCGATTTCCGGCATCCAAATGGTGGCGATAGTAGAGGTGGTCGCATTCTTGGAAACCGTCTTGCCCGTGTCGTCCGTAACGATAGTACCGGCCTCGATTCTAACATCGTACTCTGAATCGGCATGGCCGAGATAAGCCGTGACCTGCGGATAAAGGTAAAGGCTGATGGTGTAGTTGTCCGGATCGACAATGGCCCGGCAGGCAAGCACCACACCGATGTCATTGCCATCGTCGAATTCGGGTTTAGGATAGGTGATTTCAACCGTATTGTTAGTGATGTCGATCTCGGGATCGTCCCAAGATTCCGGGAACGTCATGTTTTCGACCACCTTCAGTACGGCGAGGTCGCCACTGGTCAGAAGCAATTTCGGCGCGGTAAGCACCTCAGTGCGCTGATTGAGGTTCATCGCATTGACCGTCAAACTCAGGTTGACATCGCTGTTTTTGCCGAACAGGGATTCGCCGAAGTTCGGGAAAATCTTCAAATCGTTAACGATCTTGTAAGTATTGCCTTCCGCGGAAGTGCTATTGGGGCCATCGACACTGCTGTAGTGCCGCAACGGCTGCTGGTTGGTATCGAGCCGCCAGTTAGTCGGGGGGGTGGTATTGGCGTTGAAATACCAATCGAAACCAAGCTCCTTAACATCGGATTCGGAAAGCTCGACCATCTTGATTTCCACCTGGACCATCGGCGGACGGATCTCGTCGAGCTGCTTCAGGAGGTCTTCCAGTTTGCGCAGATTCTCAACGGTGTTGGTCACCAAAAGCTCACCCTTGCGGCGATTGTAAGATATAGCCGAGTCTTCGGGAAATCCAATACCGCGGGCGGCAAAGTAATTCTTCATGGAAGTTGCGGTGACGGGAGGAGTCGGCGCCCCGATGGACCCCATCTCCTTGCGGTCGCTTCCCGTGGCGTCGGAGTCGATCCCGAGCGCGTCCATGGTCAAGCCCAAAGATTGGATACCCTGCGCCACGCCGGAAGAATAATTCGAACTTCCACCGCCGGACGAAGAGAAGTTGCCACCCTTGCCACCTTCGGTCGAGGTATTATCGAAATCGACCTGACTGATGCGTCCGGTCTCGCTTCCATAACCGGTGGTCCCCATGCCGGTCATACCGGTTGCGCCCATGGGCCCCATGGCCATACTAACCCCGCCAGTCATGCCGCCGGCACCCATGCCGGCAGCCATACCGCCAGCCATCCCGGCGCCAGCACCGCCAGCACCACCGGCACCACCGGCACCACCGGCAGCGCCACCAGCACCACCGCCACTGCCGCCACTACCGTTCTCTTCGGTGGCGATCAGCACGTTATTAAGGTGATAGTAGGGATTGCTGTTTTCGGCAATATCTTGAATAATCTGAGCGGATACCGGAAACCGGCGGGTGGAAAGGTCATCCATCCAAGGCGGTCCCAGCACAATCGCATTATCCTCTATCTTCATCTTGAGGTCGGTTTGCATGCAAACATAGCGCAGAAGGTCGATCAGGGGCATGTTCACCGCGGTAATGGTGATCTTGGAAAGTTTCTCGCCGGTCTGGTGAGAAAATTGCGGAATGATCATGATGTGGCTGTCGGGCGCTGCACGCAATAGATTGCGGTTTTGCTCGTCTATCACCTCAAAGATGGACTCATCGGTATATTCCGCGGTCACCAGTACTTTCTCCAGCAGACGATAAAGATCGCTCTCGGGAGAACGCTCCGCGCTGTCGCGATTCTGCAGGGGAATGGCACGACCTTGGGCAACCTGGCGAACATAAGTCCAGCTGGCGTTGGCGGAAATGCCGAGAATGACGCCCTGACTCTGCAAAGAACCGGCACCATAAAGCTTGTTGAAAAGCTTGCGCAGGCGAGTGTTGGCCTCGCCGTTCAAAGGATCTATCAGAAATACGGCCTCGAGCTTTTTCTGGGCATCGGTATAACGGTATGCGCGCTCGTAGACATCGGCTTCGCGGAACAGAAGATCTATCTGCTCTTCGTCGGAAAGTAAAGTAGGGTCGCAATCCTTGGCATTTGCCGCAGTTGCCTTGGCAAACGCATCGGCCTTGATGCGGGCCTGGCAAAATGTAATGAAATCATTTACCGAGTCAACCTTGCTCTCGTCAATGAAAAGCGCATCGGAAGCGGTCCTGATCGCGTTGGCGTAATCGCCCTTGTCAAAAAGCTTTCGGGCATCGGCCATAACATTTGAATACCAGACCGCCTTCATCTTGGCATATTCGTCCTGAAGCCTGGCACGTTCCCCGGCGGCGTAAGTTCCGGGAACCACTTCCAGCATAGCCAAGCTCTTGGCATAGCTAACACCGGCTTCGGAATACTTTCCGTCCTTGACCAACTTTGCCGCCTCGACTCCGACCGCCAACGCACTTTCAACTTCCTTGGTGCGCGACTCGGCTATCTGGGTGTCTGTTGAAGAAACCGCTTCGGACAATGCGTCGGCGCCGGACTGAGCTGGCTTAACAACCGACTCGGCCTTTGCCGCCGGTTCCACCGCGGCTGTTTCTTTCGCCGCCGGCTCCTGACCCATGACGGGGACTCCGGCCACGCTTACCAGCAGCGCCGCCAGATAAACCCGCCAAGCGGTTGTAGACCGATTCGGCATTTTGGGAATTCCCAATCCTTTCATGCTTTCTTACCTTATTTTATTTGTTTAAGACAAATATTTCATTGCTTAATGATTTCAGCACAATAAACGAGACTTCAAGCCAGTTAAGACCCGCCTTACTTGTTTGTCTCCAATCTGGCTCGACTCGGAATCATCGGCTGCGTCGTAATAGTATGATGCAGCGTGGTGGTCTCACCGTCCTTGGTAACGGTACGTTCAATCTCCGCGGAAGGCCCGGTCATATCAATCGCGGTTACAGTCCAGTCCTCGCGCGCCCGGCCGGCATTGATCTTGATCGTGTCTCCGACCTTGACTCCGCTGATCGTGGCATTCCTTGCGAGGTTCATAATCTCGACCTCTTCAACCGGAATAATGCCGCTGGCATCTTTGTAGACGTCAAAAGTCTTGTCATTGGCGTTTAATTTGAGCTTCACCTCGGTATCCGAGATTATCTCAACCAGAGTGAACTCGCGACGGTCCACCCTTAAAGTGCCGTTAACCGCCACGTCTATCGGGCGTTTTCTCCCGGCAACCTTGAAAGAAGCCAACTTCTGGCCGTCGCGCCCGGTCTTGATCTCCGTTAAAACGGCGTCAAAGCGCGGACGGGAACTGATATAGATCAAATCGGTCAGTTCCGGATGGCTGGCATCATCGTCAATGTCGGTGCCTTTCATATATTCATAGAGATTGGAAAATCCATCGTTGTCCTTGTCCAGTTTTCCACTGCCGGGAAGTAGATTGTGTCTGACCGCAAAGCTGTCCGGCAAGCCGTCAGCGTCGGCGTCAGAGGAACGCACAGTAACATCGAAATCGTCATTATACGTTTTGGAAGGCGCATCAAGCTGGTGCCGACAGACCGGACATTCCCCCGAATGCCCCTTACTGGTGAAGCTGTATAGCGGTATGATGCGTTTGCAGAACGGACACTGCGCGGCCACGACCGGAACAGTAAGATCGCTCGGCTGATTGCCGACTATCGCCGCCATCGCCGGATTGCGCAGGCCGTAGGGCTTCCATGCCACCTTCAACCTGAACACATCATAGAAGGGGTCGCCCTCAACACCGCCGGAGCCGGTCTGCTCGACCTGGTTGCCGAACCGCGAGATATCGCTGAACGAAAGGCTCTCATAGTCTTGAACCGGATTCTTGATCTCCAGTTCCTTTTCACTTTTGGCCGCCTCGATGGTATTGACCAAACTCAACGATAAAATGACAAAGGCGACCAGCAATACCGCCAGCAGCATCTTCTCATAGTGTTTCAAAAAGAAGTTCAACTTATTCCTCCTATTCCGTCTTGGTCGCGAGCTCGTCAGTTACATATACAACGTAATCCACCACAATGGTGGCAGTACAGCTCTTTCCGACACCTATAATCGGGCGGCCGTAATTCATGCGAAGATAGGGGGGGGTGTTTTCCTCGCTATCCGGAACCTTCAGCAGTTCGTCGAAGATAAACGCCTTGGCACGCATATACCCGGCAGGGTTGTTTCTTGAAAAGTCTTCGATGTTTCCAAGCCGAGTGCGTATGGAAGAATCCAGCATGTTGGCAGTGGGAGCCGCGCTGTATACGGGAGCCGCCACCATCCCGGTCGCAGCCGCAGCAGCGTCGTCCGTCTTGGGTTTGCCATGTTCGTCGATCAACACCTGCGCCTCGTCAAAATCTTTCATAAGAGCAACGCGGCGAACGATATAAACCCGGCTGTCGGCAAAGGCGGCCGCCAAGTCCCGGGTCAGCTTGCGAATGCCGTCCAGCGTACCGGAAACTTCTATCTGAAAGCGATAAAGGTGAAACCCAGAGTCGCCGTCCATGCCTTCTATGGAGTCCACCGAGAAATATTCCAGACTGCGGATGCCCCCGGATTTTTCATTGCACTCGGATATCCGATTGGCAAGGTCCCCGATGATGTCCCATACCTTGCCGATCGGGATTATCATGGCTCGGCTCGGATTGCCGGTAATGTTAAAAGAGAAATCACGGGCACCGGCGCCCAAACCAACATTGTTGGTTTCGAAACGTTTAGCCAATTCCGCCTTGATCTTCTCAACATAACGGCGGCACTCCTCGGGATCATTGCCGAAAGTACGAGGCACGCCGAGCGACAACATCAACAGTTCTTTCGGCGCGTTTGACTCACCGACGGTCACGTCTTCGACGGTATATTTTCTGGCTTCCTCGACAAAAGCGGTCATTGCCTTGTCCCACGTTTCGCGGGTCCACAGCCGCTTGGCCGGAACCTCTACCCTTTCGCCATCGGCATTTTCCTCATATACCGGCTCCGCGTCGGCGGCTATGCCGCCGTCTGCCACGAACCTGCGATATATTTCATCCCCGGTATGGTTCTTGCTTATGCCGTCCTCCCAAGCTTTGCGGAACATATCGCGGAATTCATCAACCGGCACGTTGAGTTCCTCGCAAAACCGCTTGAGCGCACGCTCATAAGGCCGTCCGAAGTAACGGTGGAGCGCATCCAGCCGCTTGTCATATTTTTCTTTGTCGGCGAGTATCAGTTCCTTATTCTCGAGATTGGGAGAAGGACTCTCGCTGTTCAACCGTTTTATGATGCTTTTGCGATCTTCCAGTCTTTTCTTGCTTTTGTCCAAATCGCCGGTTTGGATAATCGCCATAACCATCAATACCAGCACGGCCATCACCGATATACCGATAACAGCAACAAATAGAAAATGTTTTTTCAGAAATCTTTTCATTTTTTCAGGCCTCTCGTTCCGTTACTGCTGTTCGATCGGTTCTTTTAGCTTGAGCCGAAACCGGAACGAGGTCAAATTCATCTCGCCCTCGGTCGCCTTGCGGTAATCGCGGACAAAATCTTCATCCCCGCCGCCGGCGAACACCTCGGAGTTGCTGAGGTTTCTCTGGAGCTCTGCTTCTGGCAGATTGTCGCCAAGTTCCATCGCGTGTCCCTCAATAACAATCCATTCGACATCGTCCATCTTTTTAATCAGGGAACTCGGAGCCAACGTAACTCCGCTGACCTCCTGAACCTTGGCGCCGCCCATCATCATGGCCTCGGGCGGCATCCCCATCACCGGCATGCCGGGCATACCGCCCGCCATGATCTGGTTGCTCTTCATGGACGAGATGGTCTTATTGTCGAACGGTTCCACATAAGTGACCCACATGGTGTCCGGCAGAACCTTTTCAAGCTCCATCATCACCTTTGTCCAGCGGTCACGGGCATTGATGTAATTCAATGCGCCGTTGTAATTTGATATATCGGAATCAAGTTCGCCCTTGGCCGCCTTGACCAGCTTTGCGTTGCCTTCGATCTTTTTCTGCCGGTCACTTCCCATATTAACAAGTTTGTCATAGCGGAAGGTACTTTGGCGAAGTCCGATCAGCAGCAGCACCATACAGACCACCGCGACCACCGCTGCCGCATAAAAGAACGGCTTGCGACGACGCAGGTTCTCGTCGAACTTGATCGCCTTGGACATCAGGGAAATCTGAACCGGGCAGTTCGCCACCTGCCGGAGCCCCAACCCAACCAGAGGCGGGAACAACTGGGCAACTGCGGCCAGCGCGTCCTTGTCCACGCCTTCACCGATCTGAAGCACCGGAAAAACGTTCAAATATTCCACCGGCACCCGCAACTTTTCGCAAAAGAAGTGCGGGGTGTAGGATATGATGGAGCTGCCGCCGCAAAGGAACATGCGCACCGGCTTGCCGCCGGAATACTGGGAGCGCCACAGGTTGATCGACCGACTGACTTCGCCATGCAGACGGGTCATCACGTTACGCGCCACCTTGCTTATAGTGGCTGCCACCTCGGAATCCGGCTCTTCATAGGCACCGCCGAGCGCGATGAAGCAATGCCGACGCTTGAGTTCCTCGGCATCATTGAAACCTATGTTGAACTCCTTGGCGATCTGCTGAGTAAGCGCATCGCCGGCAATCGGAATCGAACGTACAAAAATGCGCCCCTTCTCCACAAACACCAGATTGGAGCTTCGGCCGCCGATATCGAGAATCATGTCGCAGCCGTCTTCGCCCAGCTGATTGGCTTTGGCCGCGTTGAATATTGCGGTCGGAGAAATTTCAAGCGAGAGGATTTCCTTGCCAGAATCCTGTACCACATCGGTAACAATGCTGAGAAGATCGGACTTAACCGCCACATATAGGGCTTCGAGTTCGTCACTCACCCCGGCAAGTTCACCGCCGTCACCGCCCTCGGAATGCTTGATCAGCTGATAGGACCACGCAACCTCATCCATGGGATAAGGAACGGTCTGTCGTGCTTCAAATTCAATAATTCTGGCAAGCTGATCACGCTGCCCAGCAAGCGGTGGAAGTTTGCTCAGGCGCGAGAAGGCGGCCTGCCCGGAAATTGAAACACGCACGCGCTTGGACGCGAAGCGGTTAGCCTGAAGCATCCTGCGATAAGTTATAGCGAAGCCGTCCAGGAATTCTCCTTGGGAGTAGTCCTCGCCATATTCCTCGATCGCATATTTCGTTAGAGCCATTCCGCCTGACGGAAGCTCGGCGAACTCGGCCATTTTCAAGCTGTTGCCGCCGACGTCAATCGCCAGAATTGTGTTTTCCTTAGCCATTGCCAACCATCTCTATATTTGAGTTAACTTTCAATTCTCACATTTGCACAAAAGACACCAATCCGTGCATTAAATCGCATCGAAACTCGCAAAATATAATACTACGGTATTCATATTTTGCAAGGTTCAAAGTGGTTCTATTTCGGAACATTCCCCGAAAAAACCGCGAATTTTTTATTTAACCGCGTAAAAACTACTCTCCCGGGGTTTTATCCGGGAGCGCGCTTTTTTCCGCCTCGCCTGTCGCACCGCTGCCTGGAATGTCTTTGACAACCTCCGTGATTGCTGCCTCCGCCGCCGTCTGAGATGGTTGCGCAGGAGCGGTCATCCCCATGTCGGCGGCAGTTGTCTCCAACGTTTTCTCAAGCCCCGCATCGGTATTCAAGCCGGCACGATGCCCGATCAAAAACGCCAGGAGCAACGCCAACACAAAGAAAATGCTGGTCATGATCACGGTCAGTTTGGTAAGGTGGCTGCCCGCCTGGGCGCCGAAGACCGACTGGCCCAGGCCGCCGAACGCCGCACCCATGCCGCCGGACTTCGATGGCTGAACCAGCACCAGACAAATCAGCAGCAGCGAGACTATCACCACCGCCGTGTACATTATATTAATGAGGATGTCCATTGATCCCGAGACCTTACTTGTTCTTCGCGCCCTTGATGGCGTTGACGATCAACTCGGCAAAGCTGGCGGCCTTGAGCGCGGCACCGCCGATCAGCCCGCCGTCGATGTCGTTCTGGGCCGCGAGCTGCTCGGCGTTTTCCGCCTTCATGCTGCCGCCGTACTGAATGCGGACATTCTCGGCCACCTGAACATTATAAATTTTCGCAAGCTTGGCGCGGATGGCCGCATGGGTTTCCTCGGCCATTTCCGGAGTGGCGGTCTTGCCGGTGCCGATGGCCCAGACCGGCTCATAGGCGATCACCACCTGCTTGATTCCCTGATCGCAGATGCCGGCAAGGCCGACTTCGAGCTGGCGATCGAGAACTTCGACCGTCTTGCCGGACTCGCGCTCTTCGAGCGTTTCGCCGATGCACATGATAACCTGCAAACCGGCATTGATGCCGGCAATGGTACGCTTGTTGACGGTGGCGTCGGTCTCGCCGAAATACTGGCGGCGTTCGCTGTGCCCGACGATCACATAATCAATGCCGGTTTCAACCAGCATGTCGGCGGAGATTTCACCGGTGAAGGCCCCGGACTTTTCCCAGTGGATATTCTGAGCGCCGACTTTGACATTGGAGCCTTTGGCGGCCTCGACCACTGCGGCGATGGTGGTGAACGGCGGGCAAACCACGACATCGCAATCGTTGACGCCGGCGACCAAGGGCTTAAGCTCTTCGACGAGCGCCTTGCCTTCGGCGGCGGTTTTGTTCATTTTCCAGTTGCCGGCAATGATAAGCTTACGGGACATAATCAAAACTCCTTTATAGTAGGTAAAAGCCATATCTGAAAGCGTATTTGCACATTTAGTAAAGATAGCACGGCAGCAGGCAATTTGCAACTGGTGGAAAGATATTTTTGAACAAAAAGTGGCTGGAAGACTTGCATTTTACGCAAATTGACCTACATTAATGAATCATCAGTTGCGGTGGTTGTAGCTCAGTTGGTTAGAGCGCCTGGTTGTGGCCCAGGAGGTCGCCGGTTCAAGTCCGGTCTACCACCCCATTTTCATTGCTGCCACCTCTCTTGTTCAACAGCAGCTTGCACCTTCCGATAGAACTTGTCTTCTTCTTTGCATGGTTTCTGTTTTTTACCCATTTCGGAGTGTTTACACACTTATAATGTAATAAATGTGTAATACGAACTTTTGCAAGCCAAGCCAACGCGCAACGCCCAGAACCAGTCGCTCTAACCAACTGAGCTACAACCACTGACCAACAAAGACTGTGTTGCGTTGGATATCCTGTACGATTAACCCATCGGGCGGAAAACCTTTTGTTAAGCGATCGGTGTAGCCACTATAAGTTTATTATATTACAATATAACTTCGGCCTGAATCGGTTTCGGGGTGACTGTGGATTTCGGCAGGAACAGCAGCACCGAGGTGCCGAAATCCAGTTTGCTCTTTATCTGGACCCATCCGTAGTGATTGGTGACCGCGCCATAAACCATCGGCAGCCCCATGCCTGAACCTTCCCCCACGGGTTTGGTGGTGAAAAACGGGTCGAATGCATGCTCGAGCGTAGCTTGGTCCATGCCGCAACCATTGTCGCGCACCATCACAAAATAATAGTCCTCCACCCTGACCCGCGGTCCGCGGGAACCTACCACCCGAGGCGGCTCGGGCGGAACCGGAGACTCCGCCGCCTCGCCGGTGGCCACCACCATATGTCCGGGGCGCTCGGGTGGATTCTTTTTCATGGCGTCGAAAGCATTGAACAACAAATTCAGCATCACCTGCTGAAGCTGGACCGGGTCGCCTTTGACATTCAACTGGGTATCACCGTTCTGCAGCTCTATGTCCACCATCTGGGCCTTGTTCGGCATGAAAAGTTCCACCGCACGGTTGACCAGTTCGCGCAAGTCTATTTCGACCACCTGATATTTGCCCTTGCGCGCAAAGCCCAGCAGCTGGCCGGTAAGTTTCCCCGCCTGTTCGGCAACATCGCCGATTTTGTGAACGTGGGCAAGCAGTTCAGGATCGTTCAAATTATACTTCAGCTCCAGCAGGTCAAGATGGCCGAGAATAGCATGGATATAATTGTTGAAGTCGTGCGCAATGCCGCCGGTCAGACGGCCCAACGCCTCGAGACGCTGAAGGTGAGCAACCTGTTCGGCCAGAGACGCCCGCTCGCCGGCCAGCTTGGTTTCTTCGGTGATGTCGCGCCCGACCAAAATGAACATCGGCCGCGCTCTCAGCCGCGCTTCCGAAAGCACCAGATCCAGAAACACGATGGAATTGTCCGGCATCCGGATCTTTATTTTGCGGCGCAGTCCATGCCCGGCTTCCTTTGCGTCGAGTTCTGCCGTCATGTTCCCTTCCATGCCGATCAGCTTGAAGAAATTCACCCCAGCCAGTTCGGTTGGAGTTGGATAACGCAAGGTGGCGGCGGCGGCGGCGTTGGCGTCCTGTATCACCCCGTCTTGGTCTAGAAGCAGAATCATATCGGTGGCGCTCTGCATGATTATCCTATGACGGTTTTCCCATTCCGAAAGGTTCTCTTCCAATGCTTTCAGACGACCGTACCCGCCGAAGAACGCCAGCACGATTTCCAAAGGCCTGGCGTTGGTCACCTCTTTTTCGCGCTCCACCCTTGTCAGGTACAGCGTGATGATCGCGGCCAGATAAAGCGCCTCCACGCTGTGGATGACCGCCAGATTGGCATAGTCGGCCAGCCATCCCTGCGCGGAACTGCCGACACCGAACGGCAGATAGATCAGCGTAGCGCCGAGCATCGCCATCCACAGCGCACCGAAAATGCTGAAATAAAGCGGCAGTCTGACCCGGCGCAAACCGGTATAGACCACCGGCATCACCAGCACCGCCACCAGCAGGGAAAGCAAGCTGCCGGCCACTGCGGAAAACACGCGATCCAACACCTCCCTCAAGGTGGCGCCGGGCGAGACGGCGTTAAGCGCGTATGGCGCCCAATCCAGCTGGATCTGAGTCAGCTTGCACAAATAATAGAACATGCCGACCGAAGCGAAAGTTCCGACAATCAGCCGCTGGGTGGAAAGCGGCCCGTCGTTGGCGTATACCAGCAGCAATGCGGCCAAACATGGCATCATAACCGCCACCAGCCCCATCGGCAGGGTAAAATCGATCCATAATATATGACCGCAGCGTAACTCCAACTGCGCCGCCGCGATAAACTGGGCCAGCACCAGCAGCGTGCCGAACAGCATTTGGAAGGCCGCGCCGCCGATCTGTTTACGGAGCCGATGCAGCAGACACAACGCCACTATGATGAAAGTCACTTCGAGGAATGCCACCAGAAGCGTATGCCAGCTTGCCATGAATACCTCACCCGCGCTTCAATATTTCCCGCACCATCGCAGCACGAGCCGCATCCGGCGGAAGTTTGGAATTGGTCAGACGTTTCAGGTGCGCGGGATTCACCTTCACAAACAGGTCGTTGACCGTGTGGATGTCCACCGCGGTAAACATCCCCATATCGACGCCCAGCCGAAGCATGGAAAGCGAATTAAGCGCTTCCTCCACGCTGAGGATATAGCTGTAACGCAACGTACCGTAGGCGCGGCCCACCCGGTCGTAAAGAAGTTCCGGGCTGGCGGAGAGCAGCTGGCCGCGCGCGAACTTCTCGCCCTCGATCAATTTGGCGATCACCCGACCGAGGCGCCCGATAATCTCGGATTCCGATTCCCCAAGCGTACTCTGATTTGATATCTGGAACAGGTTGCCGCGATTATCGGATCCTTCTCCGAAGATGCCGCGCACAGTGAGGTGCAGTTGGGTTATACCTTGCACTGCGCGGCCGATCTCCTTGGTCATCACCAGCCCGGGCAGATGCAGCATCACCGAGGCACGCATTCCGGTGCCGAGATTGGTGGGACAGCTGGTCAGAAACCCCAGTTTCGGGTCGAAGGCAAAATCAAGGGTTCCGGCCAACTGGTCGTCAAGCCGGTTCACCTGCTCGTAAACTTTTTCCAGCTGAAGACCCGGCAGCAGCCCTTGAAGCCGCAGATGGTCTTCCTCGTTTACCATTATGCTGGAGCACTCATCTGGCGTCACCAGCAACTTGGCGCCGGTGGGGCGCTTGAACAGTTCACGGCTGACCAGACGGCGTTCAAACAGCAGCATGCGATCATTCTCGTCGAGTTCGCTTATGCTGAATTCCAGACGATCGTCCGGCAATCCGGCACAGGACTCCGCGACCAGATTGGCGACGGCCTGAAGCTGTTCGTCCGAGGCGTGAACCGGAAAAAAGTGGCCGCTGAGATTGCGCGCCAAGCGTATGCGGGAGCTGATGGCGATATCCTCGCTCGGTCCGGAGTCGGCAAGCCACCCCACCGGCTGCGCCAGCAGCTGCTGGATGTGCCCCGCGCTCATTTATTCTCATTCCCGGATTTGAACGGCGGAACCAGAGCCGCGAGACGGTCGCGCAGCACCGCGGCCTGCTCGTAATCTTCCTTCTTTATGCAATCGGCCAACTCCTTGCGCAGCGCTGCCTTCTGCAGGCGGTATTCATCCTCGGTCGACACCTCCGGTTTCACCGCCCGCTTGCCGGAGTGCTCTCCGCCGCGGTGCATGGAGGAAATCGCTGGCTCCAGTACCGGCTCGAACACCGCATAGCAGGACGGACACCCCAGCAGACCGGTGGTGCCGAGTTCACGGGAGGTCCAGCCGCAAACCGGACATTTTATCATCGTCTCCGGTTTCTCATCCGGCTTCTGTGACGACATTTTGGCCGCAAGCTTGCCACCGAGATTCAATACTATTTCGGCAAGATTGAACGGACTGACGCCCAGCCCGCCGAATTGCGGATTCTTGGCCATGCACTCCCCGCAGAGATGCACGGTCTTGCTGGCGCCGTCGGTGATCTCCTCAATATGGATGGTGGCTTCGTTTTTTCCGCAGATATCACAGAGCATGGTTTCATCCTCCTTCTTCTTAATTCTAATATAGAAGAAAATCCGCCAAAATAAAAGTCCGCGCCACAAAAAAAAGCTCTAAAAAGCCGCCTTGCGGCGCAGCGCCAGCAGGATCAGCCCCCAAAGCCATGCCGCCGCCAGAAGCGCCGCCGCCGGCTCCCATCTCCGATCATATGCCAGCTGAACGGCAACAAACATGGCCGCCAGCGGAATTATTCCGGCGCCGAACTCCGCCTTAACCGCGGTCTTGACCGCGGCGGCGGCAAGATAGCCGGCCGAAAGAAACGGAACCAATCCGAGCCAGCGGGGCAATTCCGGGAACTGTGCGCGATGTCTCCATGACAGATATGCGGTCTGCCCCCAATAGAGCAGCAGAAACCCCAACCCGATGCCGGCCAACAGGCGATTGCCGATTATCATACCCTGCACGGAAGCCGACATGCCGATCAGAAAAAATGCCAAAGCCGTAAGAAAAGCCGCGGCGCGCCGCAACCCGGAAATGGCCAGCGCGGCAAAGTAAACTCCGTCGATTGCCGGTATTTTCGCAAGCGTCCGCAGAAAAACACGAACCGCTCCCCTCATCTCAGCATCCACTTCCGCTATTTTGCCGGATACCGGCTCCGCGGACCCGCCGCCGCACAACGCCTCGAGTTCGCGCCGGGCGTCGGCACTGGCGGCGTCGAACCACGCCGGGTCGAAATCCGGTTCCAGCTCCTCGCCGTGGGCGACCCGGTTGCGTACCGAAGCAATGTAGCGCAGTTCTTTCACGCATTTTTCAGAAAGTCGGCCGGAAAGTTCGGTCACCGCGTCATGAATCCCAAGTGCAGACGATCCGGCGCGGCGCAGCAGCTGTTCAAGCTCGCGGGCCGCCACGATCACGTGGCCGGTAAGTTGTTCGGAATGGTTGGTCACAGCATCCTCATCGCGGCTAAACTGACGTACCTTTCAGCGGAGACGATCACATGGTCCAGCACCCTGGCATCAAGATTTTTCACCGCGTCGGCCACCAGCCGGGTCACCCTGATATCATCGTCGGACGGGTAACAGTCGCCGCCCGGATGGCTGTGGGAAAGTATCACCGCCGAAGCGTTCAATTCCAGCACCCGCTTGGCGATATTGCGCGGATATATCGCTGCGCGGTCAACCGTGCCGGCGGTAACGTCATAGCATATCAGCTTGTTCTGATTGTCCAGATAGATCACCATGCTCTGCTCGATCCTTCCTGCGGCCAGCTTGAGCCGCGCGAAATCGGCCACCGCCGCGCCGGAAGTCAACGCCTCCTTGGCCAGCGGACCCTGCTCCAAATATACCGGCAACAGCGCACGATACAGCTTGAGCTGCATCATGGTGCGCTCGCCCACGCCGGAGATTTTCAGCAGTTCCTCGGGCGGCGCGTCGAGCACACCACGCAGGTTTCTGAACGCCAGCAGCAGCCGCTTGGCCAGCGGCTTCACGTCCCGGCGGGGGATCGCTGCAAACAGCAAAAGCTCGAGCCGTTCATAATCCGGCATCGGCTCCAGCCCGCTGCGCATAAAACGCTCAAGCAACCGTTGTCGATGGCCGCGGTTGAGATCCTCCGGATGGAAATCGGCCATGTCAGGCGCGCTCCCATACGGTGAAAAGTTCGAATCCGGCGCATCGCGGAAACATGTCAACCTGGGCGATCCGGCGCGGAGACAGGCCGGCATCGGCAAGTTTGGCGGCGTCGCGCGCAAAAGTGGCAGGATCGCAGGAAACGTAAACCAGCCGACTGACTCTTTCCGAACCAAGCGCCCGGGACGCGGCCGGGGCAAGCCCGGTCCGCGGGGGATCGACCACCACCAGCGCGTCGTCCGGCAGTGCGGCGATCAGTTCCGGCAGCAGAGCGACGGCGTCGCCCTCTAGAAATTCCGCCTCGCAACCATGCTGCCTGAAGTTGTATCTTGCGGCCGCCACGGCCTCCGGGTCAGACTCCAACAGCGCGGTTTTCGGCACGCCGCAAAGCGTCGCCTTCAACGCAAACATTCCGCATCCGGCATAGATGTCGGCCACCGCCACCGCCGGACGGCGGGTAAGTTCGTCTCCCAAAAGCTCAAGCAACCGTGCCGCGCCATACGGATTCACCTGGCCGAAACTCGACGCCGGCACCGAAAACGCGCCGAAAGGCATCTCGGTACGCAGCCAGGAAAGGTTGCGCTGCGGAGAATTCCGCCACCATATCACACCGCCAGCCGAAGTCCGGAAGGTCACATTCATTCCGTCATGGAGAGAATGAAAAAATCCCGGCTTGGCGCGACATTCGGCAATACTGTCGTTGATTTCCGGTGCGGCCAGCAGACAGCGCTCCACGTCAACCGTCTCGTTCTGGTTCCTCCCGATATAACCCAATGCGGTTTCGCCGCGCTCCTTGGCCGCGTGCAGCACGATTTTATTGCGATAACCCAAACTCGGCAGCGGCGCGGCCGGTTCCGCCAGAGAGTCCAGCCCGAGCGGACGCAATAAATTTGCCAGCTGAGCGGACTTTATCTCGCGCTCACCCTCGGGTGTCACATGCAAATAGGCGCAACCGGGACAGCGGCGAAAATAGGGGCAATCCGGAGTCGCGCGCCAAGGCGACGGCTCCAGCAGCTCGGCGATCTCGGCGCGGAAATAATCCCGCTTGATTGCGGTAACCCGGCCTACCAGCTTCTCCCCGGGCAGCGCGAACGCCACGAACGCAACCATGCCGTCCACTCTGGCGACGCCGTCGCCGCCGAACGCCACCGACTCTATTTCACACTCGAATCTGTCGCCTGTTTTCATCTGTATATTATTCCGTTGATTTTTCGGATAATATATCACCAATGTGTTTTTTTTGCCTGTTCCCATGTTTTTTTTATCGAAAAAACCGCTTGCGCATTTGGGAAAACTTTTTTTTGGAGTATCTTATATTGTTAAGTTAACCATTTTATCTAAGGAGCGGTTCTATGCAGGTACCTTTGCTCGACTTGCGCGGTCAATATCATTCTCTGAAAGACGAAATAATCCGTGAACTCGAAGATGTCTGCGAATCGCAGCGCTTCATTCTCGGCCCCAAGGTCGAACAGTTCGAAGCCGCCCTGGCCGCCTACTGCAAGACTCCGTACGCCATCGGCGTCACTTCCGGTTCCGATGCGTTGATCATCGCACTTATGGCTGAGAAAATCGGTCACGGCGACGAAGTGATCGTCCCCAGTTTCACGTTTTTCGCCACCGCCGGCGCGGTGTCCAGAGTCGGCGCCACCCCGGTGTTCGCCGATATCGACCCGGTCACCTTCAATCTCGACCCCGCCGATATCGAGCGCAAGATCACCAAGCGCACCCGTGCCATCATCCCGGTGCATCTGTTCGGCCAGTGCGCCGACATGGACGCAATCATGGATCTGGCGGCCGCCCACGATCTTATCGTTATCGAAGACGCCTGCCAGAGCATCGGATCGGAGTACAAAGGCCGTCGCGCCGGGGCTATCGGCCACTATGGCGCATTCAGCTTCTTTCCGAGCAAAAACCTCGGGTGCTTCGGCGACGGCGGCGCGGTGACCACCACCGATGCCGCGCGCTCCGCCACCTTGAAAATGCTGCGCAACCATGGCCAAGGTTCCACCTACGTCCACACCATGGTCGGCGGCAACTTCCGGCTCGACGCGCTCCAAGCCGCAATCCTCTCGATCAAATTGCTGCGACTCGACAGCTGGACCGCCGACCGCCAGAAAAATGCCTCTGAATACCGCAAGTTGTTTGCCGCCAGCAAGATCGGCGACAAAATATCCCTGCCGCAGGAAGCGCCCTATCCGGTGCGCCACATCTACAATCAGTTCTGCATCGAAATCCTTTCCGCCGACCGTGACGAAATTCGCGCGGCGCTCGGTGAAATGGGCGTTGGGTGCGCGGTTTACTATCCGCTTCCGCTCCATCTTCAGGAGTGCTTCCGCTCTCTCGGCGGCAAGCCGGGCGACCTGCCGGTCTGTGAAAAGACCGCCAAGCGAATTCTCGCATTGCCGATCTATCCGGAGAGCACCACCGAGATGCGCGAGTACGTTGTCGCCAGTCTCGAGAAGCTCCTGGTAAAGTGACATGCACAGTGAAATCACCAAAAACGACGGCAATTTTTCCAGCCAGAGCTACTGGCGGCTGATCAAATACGCCAAGCCCTACTGGGTCAAACTGACGGTGGGGATTGTTGCCGGCATTGTGGTGGGCGGTTCGCTTTTGATGTCGCTGCTCACCATCCCGCACATGGTGATGGTGGTTGACAATCCGCCCGTCGACCAGCAGCACAAGGACACTTACGCCAGAGTGGACTCGGTTTCGGCCGCTATCGCCGCCCATCCGGAATGGACCGCGGAAGAACGCCGCAACAATCTTGCGCTGCTGCTGGACCCATCCATCAACGATCCCGATCCCAAACTGACCAAACTGATCAGGCAGATCGACAGCACCATCAAAACCTATAATCTTCCGGCCACCATCGAAAACACCTCCATCGAGGTCAACTGGCCGGTAAGATTCGCCGTTCCCATAAGCAATGCGGCCGGGCAGGTTTCCTGGCAGATATTCGCAATATACGCAACCGGTTTCGTGCTGTGGTGGATTCTCAAAAATATCGCCACTTATATAAACCGCTTCTACACCCGCTGGGTCGGCGCCCGGGTGGTGGCCGACATGCGAAACGAGATATTCGAAAGCCTTCTGAAACAGTCGCTTTCGTTTTACGGCCAAATGGATGTGGGGCACCTTATAAGCCGCTGCTCTAACGACACCGCGGCAATCGAGTCCAGCATATCCAACGTGATTGCCGACCTGACCCGCTGCCCCATAGAAATCCTGGCCTGCGCCACCGCGATCGTGATCGCCAGCGTGAACAGCGGCAACTACATGCTGCCGCTGGTGCTCTTCGTGGGAATGCCGCTGGTGGTCTTGCCGGTAATCATTCTTTCCAAGCACATCCGCAAGGCATACAAGTCATCGTTTGCCAAGATCGCCGAAGTGACCAGCCGCATGCACGAGGTATTCACCGGCATCATGGTGGTTAAAGCCTACAACACCGAGGAGATGGAAGATAAAAAGTTCCGTTTCATCAACAACCGCTACTTCAAATATGTGGTCAAAGCGCTTCGCCAGCAGCTGATGATGCAGCCGCTGATGGAAGTGGTGGCGGTGATGGCGACGCTGGTATTCCTGCTGTACAGCTATTCGCGCGGCGTTTCGCTGACCGACCTGACCGCGCTGCTGGCTCCGGCATTTCTGGCTTACGAGCCGATCAAGAGCCTTTCAAAGGTGCTGCCGTACATTTCCCGCAGCATGGCCGCCGCCGACCGCTACTTCAATCTGATCGACACGTCCACCGCCCTTCCGGAAAACCCGAATCCAGTGGAGTTCAAGGACTTTACGAATGAGATACGCTTCGATAAGGTTGAATTCGCCTACGGCGACCACAAGATTCTCAAAGGCATTTCGTTCGAGATAAAGAAGGGACAGGTGGTGGCGGTAGTCGGGGAAACCGGCTCCGGCAAGACCACCATCGCCAATCTTATCGCGCGGTTTTACGATGCAAATTCCGGCGCGGTCACCATCGACGGCGTCGACGTCCGCGACTTCTCCATGAAGAGTCTGCGCCGCCAGATCGGCATCGTCACCCAGGATGCGATCCTGTTCAACGACACCATCGCCAACAATATCGCCTACGGCTGCCCCAATGCCACCCGCGAACAGATAATCGAAGCGGCGAAACAGGCCAACGCCCACAACTTCATCGTCGCCGGCAGCCACAAGCAAGGCTATGACACCGAAGTCGGTGAAAAGGGCTTCAAGCTCTCCGGAGGCGAGAAACAGCGCGTGGCGATCGCCCGCGCCATCCTCAAAAACCCGCCGATACTTATCCTCGACGAGGCGACCAGCGCACTGGACACCGTTACCGAGCGACTGGTGCAGGACGCACTCAACCGGGTCATGACCAACCGTACCGTGTTCGCAATCGCCCACCGGCTCAGCACCATCCAGAGCGCCGATTTGATCCTCGTGCTGAAAAAAGGCGAAATAGCCGAAGCCGGCAATCACCAGGAGCTGCTGGCGCGCAACGGGTTGTACCGTAAACTCCACGACACTCAGTTCGGTGAATCCCAGTAGTCATCCGGACGGAACTAGTCAGCGTCCCGGGCCCAGGCGCAGGCGCACCTGACCGCGCGCCGCCAGCCGCGAAGTTTTTCCTCGCGCTCGGCCGCGGCCATGCCCGGCATGAATTCGCGTTCGCTGCCGCGCAGGTACGGCGGCTCGCCGGGCCAGAATCCGACGGCGATGCCGGCCAGACAGGCCGCGCCCAGCGCGGTCGCCTCCACGTTGCAGACCCGCCGCACCACCGCGCGGGTAATGTCAGACTGAAACTGCATCAGAAAGTTGTTCAAAGACGCTCCGCCGTCCACCTTGATCGCGTCCAGCGGCAAAGATGAATCATCGCGCATTGCCTCGATCACATCATCAACCTGATAGGCCAGCGACTCCAGCGCCGCACGCACCAGATGACCGCGGGTTACGCCGCGGGTCAGCCCCACAATCACGCCGCGCGCATGCGGTTCCCAATGCGGCGCCCCAAGCCCGGTGAATGCGGGAACCATATAGCAGCCGTTGGTATCTGCCACCTCGCGCGCGATCCGTTCGCTGTCCGGCGACGACTCGACCAGTTTTACCTGGTCGCGCAGCCACTGAATTGCCGCCCCCGCCACAAACACCGATCCTTCCAGCGCGTATCCCGGCCGGCCGCCCGGCCCGCAGGCCAGCGTGGTCAGCAGTCCGTGGTTTGAGAAAACCGGACTGTCTCCGGTATTCATCAACAGAAACCCGCCGGTGCCATAGGTTACCTTGGCCTGCCCCGGAGTGAAACACCCCTGCGCAAACAGAGCCGACTGCTGGTCGCCGGCCGCACCGGCCAGCGGGATGGAGCCGTTGAAAAGCTCGAAAGCGGTTTCGCCGTAACGCACGGCGCATGGAACCGGCTCCGGCAGCAGCGAAGCCGGAATCCCGAACAGTTCCAGCAATTCGTCATCCCATTTCAAGGAATTGATATTGAACAGCATGGTGCGGGAGGCGTTGGTATGGTCGGTCAGATGCAGTTTGCCGCCGGACAGTTTCCACAGAAGATAGCACTCGACCGTTCCAAAAGCAAGCCGCCCGGCCCGAGCCGCCTCTCGCGCTCCCGGAGTATTGTCCAACAGCCACTTCAATTTGGTGGCGGAGAAGTAGGCATCCGGCAGCAGGCCGGTTTTTGCCCGGATCATCGGCCCCAGTCCGCGTTTTGTGAGTTCGTCGCAATATTCGGCGGTGCGACGGCACTGCCAGACGATGGCCGGCGCCACCGGCATCCCGCTGGCTCGATCCCATAGCACGGTGGTTTCCCGCTGGTTGGTGATGCCGATCGCCGCGATGTCGGCGGCATGCAGTCCGGAGCCGGCCATAGCGTCCCGGGCCGAGGACAACTGGGCCTCCCATATCTCGGACGCGTCGTGTTCCACCCAGCCGGGCTTGGGAAAATGTTGCGGAAATTCGTGTTGCCCGACGGAACACACCTCTCCCCGACGGTCGAAGATTACCGCGCGGCAACTGGTGGTTCCGGCATCGAGCGCCATGATATATTCAGCCATAATATGAGGTCTCCCTGCTTGAAGTTTCGGTTTATGGAAAAATAGTTCCGCACGGTACCAAAAGCAAGCGCCAAAAAAGATAAAAAACCGGATTATCACGGTTGAAAACCAACTGCCGGACACTATATTAACTCCCGAGCGCCCTTTTGGGCGCAAAGGAGTAAGACCGGTTAAGCGAATACACGCCGAAACCGGTTGGAATTATCGCCGGCCGGCATAATTGTCCGGCCACGAGATGCCGTCAACAAAAAAGAGGGAATCTGTATGAAACGTCTGGTTATCGGGCTCGCGTTCGCGATGCTTGCCGCCTACTCCGCCGCGGCGGAGGACTATTTTGTAAACGCCTCCAAGCGCGGGCTCAAGATCAGTGCGCCGGGAATGAACATTTCGTTCCTGAGCCAGGTCATCAGCGCCACCGCCGACTGGCAGGTCAGCTTTTACAGCGTTACCGCACCAATGAAGTACGAAAATACATCCGAACGCCAGTCCGCCGCCATGGTGACGGACAAGCCGAACAAGGATTTCAACCTCAACACCTATCGGGCCGACGTCCGCAAAGACGGCGTTTATCTGGAAATGTCCGGCACACTGCTGGCCGGCTCCGAGCAGTTCCTGGAATATACCGTGATGATGTCTCCGGTGGAACTGCTTGCCGGCGCAAAATATACCGCACAGCTAGCTGACGGCAGCACCGCAACCGGCACCATCCCGAAAGTGTTCACCGCCCAGGAGGTGGTCTATTACTTCACTGGAGCCACCGCCGCAACTTTCGAGACCCGCTTCGGAACGCTTGCGGTCGACGTGCTGGAAGGCGCGCCGTTCCGCCTCGGCGACCGGCGTTTTATCAAATTTGAAAACAATGATGGTTTCTGGTTCGGCGTTGATGGGGTGAAACTGACCAAGGATACGCCGGAAAAGAGCGTCATCCGTGTCTCGTTTGAACCCGCGGTAAAGGTTGAACCCGCGAAGATCGCCGCGATTGATCCGGCGGCAAAGCCGGAAATCACCGTCGATCCCACCCTGGTCATGCCTGCCGCGCCTCAGCAGCGACTGATGCTGCCCGCGGTCAAGCAGCTGACCAGCACCGGCGGCAACTATGCGCCCGAAAAGGGCGAGATGGTGCTGAATGTCGGAGATGCCGAACTTGACCGGTTCGACCGCGCCGTGAAACGGGTGCTCGGCAAACAAGGCGGCATCGACCTGTCCAAGCTGACTCTCAAGGTGTTCGTGAACAGCGAGTCTCCGGTCAACGGCAATTCCGAAGGCTATACGCTGTCGGTAACTCCGCAGGGCGTGGTGATCCGTTCCGCCACCGCCCGTGGAGCGTTCTACGGGCTCCAGACCCTGCTCAATCTCTACAACCCGGTCTCGGGCAACTTCCCCTGCGTGGAAATCACCGACTGGCCGGATATGGCATATCGCGGCGCGATGTTCCTGGTGGACGACTATTCGACCGTCTTCCATAAGAACCTGATCGAACTGGTACTTGCCCCGACAAAATACAATGAAATCATAATGGAGTGCGAGTATGCCGCGTGGGACACCACCAAGGCCATCCATCGCGAACACGCGATCTCCAAAGAGCAGATCAAGGAACTGATCGCCGTCGCCAATGACAACTACATCGACGTGTCGCCGCTCTTCCAGACGCTCGGACACTGCGAATGGCTGTTCGGAGAAAAGGCCGACCAGAATCTCGACTGGGCCGAAGACCCCGCGTTCCCCTACGCCTACAACGTTTCCGCTCCCGGTCTGTACGACTACATGGACGCCACCCTCGATGAGATCGTCGAAACTTTCAACAATCCAAAGTATCTCCACATCGGCCACGACGAGGTTTTCTTCTTCAAGGACGCCAAGTTCCCGAACCGTCCCGAAAATGTGAAGAAGGGCGCCAAGCAGCTCATCTACGACGACATCATGCACTACTACGACTATGCCAAACGTCACAACATGCGGCTGATGATGTGGCACGACATGTTTGCGACCAAAACCGAATGCCCCGAGAACGGCTTCGGCGGCAAGCCCCACTATACCGCCGAACTGCGCAAGGACCTCCCCAAAGACATCATCATCGTGGATTGGCGCTACGACGGCACCTATGAGAAGTATCCCGACGTCGACGCGTTCCGCAAGGACGGCTTCGACGTGCTCGGGGCCACCTGGTACGCCAACGGCAATCACGAACACCTTACTTCGGCGGTGGCTTCCAGCGGCGGCATGGGCATGCTTCAGACCATCTGGAACGGTTACTTCGGCAACCGCAACGTGCTGTACGGCGGATTTTATCAGGTTGCCCCCTACGCCAAGCAGGGCAGCTGGTGCTGGAATACCCGCCAGGAGGGCAACGACTACAACTGGTACGAGGTCACCTCCCGCCTGCTGGAACCCCTGCGGGTTCTCCCCGCCGGAAGCGGGTCCACCGTGCGGCTCGGAAGTCTTGCCAATATCGCAGTCACCGCCGAAGACAATCCCTTCATGAATTTCGGCGATACGTTCGGCATCGAAAAAATGCTGTTGTCGGACAACAACAATCTGCGGATCGGTCAAGTGGAATTCGCCATGACCGGCGAGCAGTCGCTGCGCGCCATGACCGTGTTCTCCGACCGCAACCCCAAGGCTCCCCGCCAGGTGGTGGTACCGTTGAATAATCTTGAGGCTTCGCGCATCTTCTTCCTGCACACCACCGCCGACCCCAAGCTGGAACGCTTTGAGCCGGTGGTGAAATGCACCGCGGTCTATGCCGACGGCAGTCTGGCCGAGGTTCCGATCAACAATTATTCGCAGATACAGTATCCCGCGGATGAGGACAACTTCGTTCTGGGTCCGGCAAACAGCGTCCGGCTGAACGGAAACAAGGTGTGGTATGGCGTATGGAACAATCCGTCGCCAAGGCAGCCGGTCTCGGCGCTGATCTTCGAGGCGGCGGAAGTGCCGCACAGCTACTACCTGTTCTCTATCAGCGCGGAGAAATAACCGCAGCGGCGGCCGGAATTTTCCGGCCCGCTGACTCCCGTAAATCATAGGCCGCCCTTTCGGACGGCCTTTTTTAATGCGAGAACCACCGGTACGCAATGCACACCGGCGGTTCTTATTTGTCTTCGGGCGTCAGGCCAGAATCTGGGATATGGCCTCGCTGTCACCGCCCTCGATCACCTTCAGAGCCTCACTCATATAAGAGTGCATCCGCTCGGCCAGCTCCTTACGGGTTTCGCCGGGCGTCGCATATTGTACCGGCAATATGTACAGATCGCAATAAAGCCGGCGGTGAAAGAGCATTTTTATGAGATGCGGGCACATGGTCATGTCACCATACCATGCCGGGTTGAACCCGTCGGCCGCGACATGGTTGCGGGTTATGATCGGCTGTATCGGCAAACTGGTGCCGCATACGGCCTGAAACGCAGTGGACTTGAACGGCAGTATCGCACCGAGACCGTCGGAGGTGGTTCCCTCGGGATAAACAAGAAGGTTGACTCCGATATCAAGGGATTGCCGGTACGCCTCCAGCGCGCGGCTGGATTCTGCGCGATTTTCACGGTCCACCCATATCGGCAGGCCCGACGCCAGCAGCGGCCCCAGCACTGGATAATGGCGAGCCTCCTTTTTGGCTGCGAAGCGCAGTCTGGTGAACGCACCGTGAAGCGGAATGTCCAAATAGCTGGAGTGGTTGGAGATTATCAGCCGCCCGCTGAAATCCGAACTCCTGCCGTGAACGGTCAACCTGATGCCTACGGTCCGTATAATCCCGCGGCACCACAATCTGGTATACCAGGTTGCCCGGCGAATACCGGACGGAGTGTTCCGGCAGGCGATCATGGCCAGCATCGACACCATCAGCGTCCAGCACAGCAATGCCGTCAGCCGCCACAATGCACGCCACAGCCTCACCACGTCAGAACTCCACGCGCAGGAAATGACGCGCATAACGCGGCGGAAGCTGGGCAAGATCAAGCCAGAAAAGCATGTCGATGGAACCGAAATCGCGGTCCAGGGCGGGCGCGCCGACTATGTGCGCACCGAGCCGCAAATACCCTTTGAGCAACGGCGGCATCTCACGAATAAGCTCTTCGCGGTGTCCCTCGATATATTCATCTATCGCCGGCTGTTCCGGTATCGGCATATGAAACTCGCGCCGCGGCTTGCCGGAAACCGGAGCAGGAACGGTCGGGGTCACCAGTCCGAGCGCGTGGTGATAAACCGCGTACCCGATCAACGGGTTTATCGTCTCAAGGCTCACGCACCCCATCAGATAGCGCTTGCGGCTGCGCGAATGGAGTTCGCCGATGCCGGCCCACAGCAGCGACACCACCGCGCCGTTGCGATATTCGGGGGCAACGCAGCTGCGGCCATATTCTATCACGTCATCGGCATAGACGTCAAGACCTTCGATGTCGTATTCCCCGGAAGAATAAAAGCCGATGCCGGTGCGCGCCACACACCCCGGATGTACCCGGTAAGTGCCTACGATCTTGCCGTTGGCCTTCTCCACCACAACCAGATGCAGACAGAAATTGTCGAAGACGTCCGCATCTATGCGGGCGGCTTCCTGCGCGGCGCTGATAGACCCCAGCCGACCCTGTTCATTCTTGAAAACATCGTACCGCAGCTGCTGAGCCTGCGCGATTTCCCCGGAAGTCTCGGCCACCTTGATCAGAAAGTGTTCGCCGTCCGCCAAAACTGCCGGCGTGCAAAATGCCGCAAATTGCGCCGGTGCGATTGGTGCTCCCATTGTCAGATCTTCCTATTTAAGATGTTGTAAAAACTCATCAATCCTGTCTATCGCTATGTTTATCTCCGGCAGGCTCGTGGCATAACAGCAGCGCACGAATCCCTCGCCCGAATCTCCGAACGCGGTGCCGGGAACCACCGCCACCTTTTTGTCGTTGACCAGTTTTATTGCAAACTCATGGCTGGCCAACCCGGTGCCGGTAATGCTCGGAAACGCGTAGAACGCGCCGTTCGGCAGTACGCACTTCAACCCGATGCGGTTGAACCCGTCCACCATAAAGTTGCGGCGCTCCAGGTAGCTTTCCCGCATGCGAAGCATCTCGCTTTCGCCATTCTTGAGCGCGTCAATCGCGGCCTCCTGGCTGGGCGTGGGCGCACAGAGCATGCAATACTGATGTATTTTCATCATGGCGCCGATCAGATCCGCGGGACCGCAGGCATAGCCGATGCGGAAACCGGTCATGGCGAACGCCTTGGAGAACCCATGCAGGAATATGGTCCGTTCGGCCATTCCCGGCAGCGAAGCGATGCTCGGCAACCGGTCCCCATAGGTCAACTCCGAGTATATTTCGTCGGTCAATACGATCAGATCATGCTTTACCGCGATTTCCGCGATCTCCCGCATCTGCCGCTCGTTCAGCGTGGCTCCGGTCGGATTGCACGGGAAATTCATCATAAGCATTCTGGTTTTCGGAGTGATCTTTTCGCGCAATCTGGCCGGATCAAGCGCAAAGTTGTCCTCCACTCTGGTCACGACCGGCACCGCCACGCCGTGCGCCATGGATATCTCGGCGGGATACGACACATAGCACGGCGCGCAATAGATCACCTCGTCGCCGGGGTTAACCACCGCCCGCACCGCTAGGTCGAGCGCCTCGCTGACGCCGACCGTGATCAGGCATTGGGTCGCGGGATCGTATTCGACTCCGTAATTCCGCCCGACATAGTCGCACACCGCACGCCGCAGCGCCAGCAGCCCCATGTTGCTGGTATAGCTGGTTCTTCCGCGCTCCAGAGAATAAATGGTATGCTCACGAATAGTCCACGGCGTCACGAAATCCGGTTCGCCCACTCCGAGCGAAACGATGTCCTTGACGGTGGTGACAATATCAAAAAATTCACGAATGCCGCTTTTCGGCATCGATTCAATATGTTTCGCAACCCGCGGTTTACGGGGAGACGACGATTCTTTCAAGTTCTGGATCATTATCCATCAACCTTCCGGCTTCCTTGTATTTCTTCAACATGAACAAAGTGGTGCAGGAGATGATACCTTCAATGCTGGAAAGCTTTTCTGCAACAAAATTCGCAACATCCTGCAACGAGCGCCCGAACACCTCCAGCTGGAGGTCATAATTCCCCGAGACCAAATAGACGCTGGTGACCTCGGGGAATCGGGCAATACGCATTGCAACCCTGTCGAAGCCGCCGTCGCGCTGCGGAGTGACCCTGACCTCGATCAGGGCGCGAACCATGCCGTCATCCAACAGCGAAGTGTTCAAAACGGCCTGATATCCGCAGATCACGTTCTCCTGCTCGAGTTCGTGAATCGCGTCAACCACTTCCGCTTCGGACACTCCGAGCTTTTGAGCTATCTCGGCGGTACCCGTCCGCGCGTTGCGCTTCAATATATCCAATATTTTCTTTTTCATCGCGCCGATTCCTTTTAGAGTATAATTTAACGGCTAAAGAAGAAATAGCAAATAAAACAAAGGCCCGTTGTAGATGAAACTATCCATGATGTCCCAAATTCCGCCCATTCCGGGCAGAATCCGGCCGGAATCCTTGACACCGCAGCCGCGCTTAAGCACCGACTCGGTGAGGTCTCCGGCAAAACCGCCCCAGAACAGTCCGAACCCGAGCAACGCCAGTACGCCGGGTGTCCAAGTTGTCCATATCGCCCCCAGTGCCAAGCTTACGGCCACGCAGAAAATCATTCCGCCGATAGTGCCTTCGATCGACTTTTTGGGTGAGATTCGCGGCGCCACCGGGTGATTGCGACCGCCGCTAATCTTGTTAGAAAGCATTCCAACGCAATAGGCTCCGGTGTCGCCGGCCTTGGTGGTAAGCACAAAATAACCGAAAAGCTGCATTGATCCGCAGCCGACCGCGGCCAGGCTAAACACCGACGGCAACGACAAGGCAAGAACTCCGAGACTCACCGGCAGTTTAGCAACCGCCTTCTCGAAATCGCCGGAAAACAGCAGCGCCAGCCAAGGAAGCAGCAGCAGCGCCAGAATCAGCACGAAGGCAACCACCATTGCCGGTTCCAGCCAGGAAATCCGGAACTGCGGCTCCAAAGCAATCGGGCCCCAGCAGAAGACAAGCACGGCAAGGGCGGCATATACCGCTGCGGGCAGCCGGAACGAGGACATGCCGCGCTTCTCAAACAACCCGCCCAACTCGTACGCCATGGCAAATCCAACCAACGCCGCCAGCGGAACAAAACACAGCATCGTGACATAGGTGTTCGGATACAGGAAAAACAGGGCAAACAACGCCAGCAGCGCCGCGAAACTTATGATACGAAATTTGAACATGCTATTTTCTTCCTCCAAAACGGCGGTCGCGCCGGGAATAGTCTTCCAGCGCGCGGTTGAACTCGGTTTCATCGAAATCCGGCCACAGTACCGGGGTCACATACAGCTCGGCATAGGCCAGCTGCCACAGCATAAAATTGCTGATCCTCATCTCGCCGGAAGTGCGGATCATCAAATCCGGGTCCGGTATTTCAGGATGATACAGACATTTTGCGAATGCCGTCTCGTCGATCTTCTCCGGCTTGAGGTCCCCCCGCGCCGCCGCGGACGCCAATCTCCGGGCTGCGTCGACGATTTCGGCGCGCCCGCCGTAGCTGAGCGCCAAAATCAGCGTTCCGGCGGTGTTGTTCCGGGTGGATTCGATCACACCAAGCAGACGGTTGCGCACCGGGAACGGAAGATCGTCTGTGCGGCCGACGGTCAGCAGACGCACGTTTTTTTCCATGAACAGGGGCCGCTTGGAGTCGAGAAACTCTCCGAGCAGCTGCATCAGCGCGCCAACCTCTTGCGGCGACCGCTTCCAGTTCTCGGTACTGAATGCGTAAAGGGTAAGAAATTCGACCCCGGCGGCACGCGCGGCGTCGAGTACTCTTTCCACGTTGGCGGAACCGGCGCGGTGCCCCTCCGCCCGAGCCAATCCCCTGGCGGCGGCCCAGCGGCCGTTCCCGTCCATGATGATTGCAACATGACGCGGGATTTTCAGGTTATTTTCCGCCATGCAGCGCTTCCTCGACGGCAAGACAGACCGCGTGATAGATCGGAAGATGGTATTCCTGGACGAGATACGGTTCGGAAGCCGGCACCGCCACCGTGAGATCGGCCACCTTCTCGCAGCAGCCGTGCTTGTTGCCGGTCAACAGAACGGATCGAACCCCGCGGAGTTGCCCCGCCATCATCGCATAATAAAGATTGCGGGCGTTGCCGCTGGTGGAAATGCCGATAAGCAGATCGCCGGGACGGCACTGGGCCTGAAGCTGCTGTGCATATACATAGTCCGCCCCGACGTCATTCCAGAATGCGGTCACGAACGAGGACTGTGAGTGCAACGCGATGCACGGCAGCGCCGGCTCGAGACGAAGACCGAGTTCACGCCCTTCGGCGCCGAACATCCGCTCAAGCGCCGCCACCTCGCCGTCCGGCAAATGACGGCGCAGCCGGAAACTTTTCAGCAGTTCGCCGGCTATATGGTCGGCATCGGCAGCGGAACCGCCGTTGCCGGCGGTAAACAGTTTGTTGCCCTTGCGGTAGGTATCTATGGCCAGCTCCACGAGGCGATCGACCGCCTCGGCGCAGCACGCGAGTGCCGGATAGCGCGAAATCAGATTTTCGACGTTTTTATTCATTCTTTACCTCGGGTTTTAAAGAATATAAAGCCAAATGCCGTATTTGCAAACCGGAAAATCATTTTTCACGCCGCGCGACCACCAGCCGGGGACGGCCGCAGAGGTCGTTCATGACGCGCACGCCGGAAAAACGGTTGTCGGCCCGAAAAAAATCCCCGGCTTCCAACTGCTGGGTCTCGCCGATCTCCACCGCCACCCATCCGCCCGGATTAAGATGTTCAGCCGCGTTCTCGGCTATCCGGCGCACCACCGCAAGGCCGTTCCCATCGGCCACCAGCGCCAGACGCGGCTCAAAGTCGCGAACCTCGGCAGGACAGCAGGCAAGCTCGGCGGCGCTTACATAGGGCGGATTGGCGGAGATAAAGTCAAAGCGGCGGCCGGAAACCGGGGCGAACAGATCGCCTTCAAGCAGTTCAACCTCCAGCGAGCAGGCGGAACGGTTGATTCCCGCCACCTCCAGCGCGGCCGAAGAAAGGTCGGACGCGGCAACCGACAGATCCGGACGCAGATACTTCACCGCGAGGGCCACCGCCCCGGAGCCGGTGCACAAGTCGAGCATGGAACCGCAACGCGGCGCGTTGGCTGCGGCGAACTCGGCCAGCAGTTCGGTCTCGGGACGGGGAATCAGCACGCGGGGGTCGACATGCAGAACAAGGTCCATGAAATAAGCCCGCTCGAATATGTACTGAAGCGGCTCTCCGGCCGCCCGGCGGACGGCGGCGCGCAGCGTGGATTCCGCGGCGGCGGCCGACACTTCCGCAACAAACCGGAAATCGCCGCCGACAGTTTCACGCAGAATATAGTCCGCCTCACAGGCAGGCAACTGCGCAAGGGCCCGGCGCAGTTCGGCAACGGTCATGGAAGCGCCTCGCCCATCAAGTCGTGGAACTCATCTTTGGAAAGTTCCTCGAGGTGTTTGCCGCGCTTGGCCAGCTTCTCGGTGAACCTGATGGCGGTCTCCTTCATCGTCTCATGGGTCTCCTCCGAACCGCCCATCAGCAGAAAATTGTCGCTTTTGGTAATGCGGCGGTGGCCACCGTCGTCATCCAGTCCTATGCCGGCCAGCAGTGCGCGTTCGTTATTTTCCGCTTTTTTGACCATTTTTTCTCCGATTCAATACTTTAATATAACTCGAAAGGAGGTCAAAGTCAAATTTTCACGCCCCCGGGCTTGCTTTTTGTCCGAATTGGTTTTAAAGTATGAGGGACTAACTGAAAAATGGAGGATGCCGTTATGAATCCAATTACCGACAAACTGCTCAAATCCTACGAGGAACACATTCGTAAGAACCACGATGCCATGGCCACCGATTTCAACGCCGTCCGCACCGGCAAAGCTTCTCCCTCGCTTGTCGAGGGGGTCACGGTGGAATATTACGGCACCCCCACCAAATTGCGCGACCTTGCCAACATAACCGCTCCGGAACCGCGCATGCTGCTGGTGCAGCCGTGGGACATTTCCGTGGTGAAAGCGGTGGAGAAGGCGATCCTCGCCGCCAACCTGGGGTTGAATCCGGTCAATGACGGCAAGTTGCTGCGTGTTCCGATTCCGGAACTCTCCTCCGAGCGCCGCCAGCAGCTCACCAAGCAGGTGAAAAACCGTGCGGAGGAGGCAAAGATCGCCGTCCGCAACATCCGGCGCGACATCAATGAAAACGCCAAGAAAGCCGAAAAAAATTCCGAGCTCACCGAGGACGAACTCAAACAGACCCTCGACCTGATCCAGAAGGCCACCGACAGCGCGATAACCGAGATCGACAAGCTTCTGGCGGCCAAAGACAAGGAGTTGATGAGCGTCTAGTTTCCGTTTTTACAGGGCGCCCGGGCATCCGGGCGCTTTTTTTTTTGCGTTAGCAGTGCTATATTAATACAAAACACTCAAAAGCAAGCAAACGGGAAAGAACGTCAATGTCAGTTCAATCTATCGACACCGTGGTGGTGCTGGACTTCGGCTCGCAGTACAGCCAGCTGATCGCCCGGCGCATCCGCGAATGCCATGTTTACAGCAAAATCCTGCCGTTCTCGGCTTCCGCCGAACGCATCAAGGCCGAAAATCCGCGCGGCATCATCTTTTCCGGCGGCCCCATGAGCGTGTACGCGCCCGGAGCTCCGCAGTGCGACCCAAAGATTTTCGAGCTCGGCATCCCGATTCTCGGCATCTGCTACGGTCTTCAACTGCTGGTAAGAAGCTTCGGCGGCGAAGTCGCCCGCGGCACCCGGCGCGAATACGGCAAGGCGGTGCTTGAAATCCGCGACTGCGCCGGTCTTTTCGACGAAGTTCCGGCACAGAGCGTGGTCTGGATGTCGCACGGCGACAAGGTTACCGCTCTGCCCGAAGGCACCGAAGTCATCGCATCCAGCGGCAACACCGAATTCTGCGCGGTGCGCTTCCCCGGCAGGCCGATTTATGGCATACAGTTCCACCCGGAAGTGGTGCATACCGAATACGGGGAGAAAATCATCGCCAACTTCTGCCTGAATATCTGCGAATGCTCCGGCAACTGGACCATGGAAAGCTTCATTGAGCGCTCCACCCGCGAGATACGCGAAATCGTTGGCGACGAGCGAGTGATTCTCGGGTTGTCCGGCGGCGTGGACTCCTCGGTTGCGGCGGCGCTGATACACCGCGCCATCGGCGACCAGCTGGTGTGCATATTCGTCAACAACGGGCTGCTGCGCAAAAACGAGGCGCAGCGGGTGCAGGACCTGTTCGGGCGCAACTTCAAAATGAAGCTGGTCTATGTGGACGCCACCGACCGGTTTCTGTCGCTGCTGGCCGACGTCACCGAGCCCGAGAAGAAGCGCCATATCATCGGCAACGAGTTTGTAAGAGTGTTCGACGACGCCGCACGCGGGGTCGAGAACGCCACCTTCCTGGCGCAGGGAACCACTTACCCGGATGTAATCGAGTCGGTTCCGATCGACGGCAACCCGGCGGCGATGATCAAAAGTCACCACAATGTCGGCGGACTGCCGAAAGACATGAAGTTCAAGTTGCTTGAACCGCTCAAGCGGCTGTTCAAAGACGAAGTCCGCGAGGTGGGCCGCCGGCTGGGACTGCCTGAAGATGTGGTCATGCGTCAGCCCTTCCCGGGGCCCGGACTCGCGGTGCGCCATGTCGGCGCGGTTTCCAAGCCCACCCTCGACATACTCCGCGATGCCGACGAAATCGTGGTGGATGAAATCAAGAAAGCCGGCCTCTATCACAAAATCTGGCAGGCTTTCGCGGTGTTTCTGCCGCTCAAGACCGTTGGCGTGATGGGCGATGAGCGCACCTACGACTACGTTATCGCCATCCGCGCGGTCAGCAGCCGCGACGGCATGACCGCAGACTGGGTTCACCTGCCCTATGAGCTGATCGAGCGCATTTCGAACCGCATCATCAACGAAGTCCACGGCGTGAACCGCGTGGTTTACGACGTCACCAGCAAACCGCCGGGGACCATCGAATGGGAATAGTCGGGCGACTCTCTCGAAACCCGGGGGTGACGCTATGAGAATAATCGGCGGCATGGCTGGGAGCATACCGCTGGCGGTTCCACCCGACATGGCAGTGCGCCCCACCGCGGAACGGGCCCGCGAAGCGCTGTTCAACAGCCTTGGCGACTTGGCCGGGCTGGTGGTTTGGGATCTTTATGCCGGATCCGGCGCACTGGGACTGGAAGCGCTCAGCCGCGGGGCGCGTTTTGTCGGTTTTATCGAGAAGGAGGCAAAACACTGCGACTTCATCGAGAAAAATCTCGCGAAGGTGTCCACCGCCGTGCGCAATGCCGCGGCGAACATCGTGAACGCGCCGGTGACCGCCGCGAATTTTCCGGCACCCGCACCGGATTTGGTGCTGGCGGATCCTCCTTATGCGGAGTCGGCGGCGGAGTTCAAGCTGCTTCTGGGTATGTCCCGTTTCCGCGATTGGACGAAAAACGCTCGCCTGGTCTGGGAAGTGCCGGACACCTCCGGCGCGCTTGGAGAGTTTCTGCTGGCCGCCCCCAAACCGCGCACCGTGCGCAGGTTCGGCGGAGCCGACTTCATCATAATCAACTTTCAGGAGCTTTTTAGATGACGGAAGACGACCCGGATGATTTATTGTCTGGCGAATGGGACTGGCATATCGCCGACGCCCAGCTCGAACTCAAAATGCGAGCCGGCGTAAGGTTGACCCCGGAAAGTCTGGTGAAGGCTAGCGCGGTGCGTTCGGTATATCATGTCGACGACCTTTTTCTGAAGATCGAACACCCGGACGCGCCCCTGCGCCAGCTCAAGAGCCGGCTGTTTCCGAAGGCAGAAACCGAGTTTGAAACCGCCGTCATGCTGCGCGAAGCCGAAATCCCCACAGTGGACTGCCTGGGCTGGGGTACCTGCGGCAGCAGGAACATGCTGATCACCCGCGAATTTCCCGGAGCCTCGGATGTACAGAACTATTTTTACGAACACTTCGTGTACGGCAACGGCCAGTACGAGCACTTCGTCGAACTCCTGACCACGTTTCTGCGCGGGTTCTTCCGCAGCGGGTTCTACCATGACGATCTTCATTTCGGCAATCTGCTGTACTCCCCTGAGATGGGCGCAATCGTACTGGTCGACCTTGCCGACATCAGCCGGGAAGAAGAGCTGTCCGCCGCACAACTGCGCCGGATGCGACGCTCGGTGATCGAGCTGCGGGAAGGACTGCCGGAGGAGGACATGCTGCTGGCAATCACCTCCTGCGGCATAGCGATCAATACCGCACAGGCCCGCGAGTTCTTTTTCGAGGAAGTCGCCGAGGCCGCCCAGCGGCGGCTGGACGAGTGGCCTCGCCGCCGCCGCCAGATCCTGGACGGCTATGCCAAGTTCGTGACTCCGGTGATCGAAGGCGACAAACCGATACTGCTGCGCAAAAACTGGCTTCAGAAAGAAGTAATGCCGCCGGTGTCCTGGAAGCACCCGGACGAACGCCGCAACTACGAGATGCGGGAGTATTCCGAAAAGGACGCCGAGGCGTTGTTCCTGCGTTCGCTGTTTCTCCAGATGTGCCGGGTTCCACACCGCATGGTTGCGGCCTGGGAGTCACCGGGAAACATCTACTTCGAGCCGCTGCCGGAACTGAACACCAAGCTGAAAAGTTCCAGCGCTTTCGGCTTTTTCACCGAAACCCTCGCCACACAGGAAATCGTCACCGACGTGGGCGGGATCGTGCAGACCCATTCGGGTAAATTCATGTTGTCCGACCTCGAGGAGGTCGAGACCCTGATTGACTGAGCGCGCGTTGCGTGGTATATTGTATGGTTGTTTTTTATTTGGAGGCGTGCTTATGAATCCGAGATACCAGCAGGAACTTGAAGAACTTTCAAAGCGCGGCAATCTGCGTTCGCTGCGCGCAACCCGGGTGCTTCCCGGCGGCAGAGCGGAGTACGAAGGCCG
This sequence comes from Victivallaceae bacterium, assembly GCA_034926605.1. GTDB lineage: Bacteria > Verrucomicrobiota > Lentisphaeria > Victivallales > Victivallaceae > CALXXL01. Next base: position 250,363 of record JAYFQV010000002.1, on the reverse strand, counting down.
CGTTTACCTGAATTTTTCCGGTAACGACTATCTCGGCGTCGCGGCCGATCCCGAACTGCGCGCCGCCTTTTTCGAGCGCTACCGCCACGATCTGCCGCTGCTGGCGTCAACCGGATCGCGGCTGCTCGGCGGCGACGCTCCGGAACATGAACTTCTCGAGTCCGAGCTGGCAAAACTATACGGCCGCCCGGTACTGGCGTTCAACTCCGGCTATCATGCCAACGTCGGCATTCTGCCGGCCCTGACCTGCCGCAATTCGACGGTATTCTCCGACAAGCTGAACCATGCCAGCATCATCGACGGCCTGCGTTTATGCGAAGGCGAGTTCAAGCGTTATCCGCATCTGGACTACGACCGGCTCGAGGAATGGCTGGCGGCGGCCACCGCCGACGGCCGGGAGTGTTTCATCGTATCCGAATCTGTTTTCAGCATGGACGGCGACTTTGCCGACCTCGTAAAACTGGTCGAACTCAAGAAAAAATATAACGCCATGCTGGTGGTGGACGAGGCTCATGCGGCCGGAGTGACCGGCGGTGGCCGCGGCCTGGCTGCACAGCTTGACGTGGCGGACGGAGTGGACGTTCTCGTCGGCACGCTTGGAAAGGCGTTCGGATCGATGGGATCATACGCGGTGGTCGGCGAGACCCTGCGCGACTATCTTGTGAACACCATGCGGCCATTTATTTTCTCCACCGCGCTGCCGCCGATGACGGCACTGTGGAGTGCGTTTGTGATCGAACACTGCGGCGAATTCGAATCCCGCCGACAGTACCTTGCGAAATTGTGCGACGAAGTCCGCGCCAAGGTGGCGGCGAGCGGCTACAGGACGTTGGGCGAAAGCCAGATAGTCCCGGCGGTGGCCGGAGAAAATGCGGCAGCGCTGGCGCTGGCCGAGAAATGCCGGAGCGCCGGACTGCTGGTGTTTGCGGTACGCCCCCCCACGGTTCCGGTCGGCACCGCAAGACTGCGCTTCAGCCTTTCGGCGGCCCATCCGGAGGAAACACCGGATTTGATAGGAAAGGCGCTCAGATGAAAATATTGGAACTGTCGCGCGGATCGGACATGCTGCTGGTTTTCGACGGCTTCGGGGGCAGCCCGGAGCGCGCCGAAGCCCTGTGCGGCATCGCGTCCGGCGCGGTCTGGTACGTCTACGATTATACCGATGAATCCTTCCCGCTGGACAAGCTGGGCGATTTCAGCCGCGTTGCGCTGCTGGCGTGGTCGCTGGGGGTATATGAGGCCGCGCGTACGCTGTCTGGGATTGGCCTTGCAAAAGCGGTGGCGGTGAATGGCACAACGGCGCCGGTGGACGCAGCGCATGGCATCGATCCCGCTATTTTCAACGCCACCGCGGAAAACTGGAATGACGCAACGCGGCGCAAGTTCAACCGCCGTGCTGGAATTCCTGAAAAATTCTCATCGCAAAGACCGGCGGAGGAGGAGAAGGTCGAGCTGGAGGCTATTTGCCGACGGGTCGCCTCGAATCCACAACCGGCCAACATTTTCGACACGGCGGTCATCGCCGCGCGCGACCGCATCTTCCAGCCGGAAAATCAACGCCGTGCCTGGAAGCGCGCCAACATCAAAATCATTGAAATGGACATTCCCCACTACCCGTGGGATCCGCAAAACCGGGTAAAATTATGGACAAACTGCTGATAAAAAAACGTTTTTCCCGGCGGCTCGGCGGCTATCGCTCGCACGCGATCGTGCAGCGGGAGATGGCGGTGAAGCTGCTGGAGAATCTGGAGTCATTCGCCGGAACCTCCCGGTTTGCCCGTATCTTCGAGATCGGCTGCGGCGCCGGAATCCTTTCCGAGAAAATCGCGGCCGCCCTCGATTACGACAACCTGATCCTGAATGACATCGTATCCGACTGCGATGGACTTGTCGACCGCATCCCGCGTGCGGCGTTTCTCGCGGCCGACGTGGAAAGCCTTCAATCGTTGCCCGGCCCGTTCGACCTGATCATCTCGAACGCGGTGGTACAATGGCTTTCGGAGCCGGAAAAATTATTTGACGGCGCGCTGGCCGCGCTCAATCCCGGCGGCGTGTTCGCCTTTTCAAGTTTCGCTCCCGACAATATGCGCGAAGTGCGCGAACTCACCGGGGCCGGGCTGCCGTACACTGAACCCGAACAGCTTGAAACATGGGGCAATGCCCGCTTTGCCAAGGTCGAAGTTTTTACCAGACAAACGATTTTGAAATTCGAAGACCCTCTGGATGTGCTGCGCCATTTGCGCGACACCGGGGTCAACGCGGTAAAGGCTCCGCCGTTCTGGAACCGCCGGAGACTTCAGGAGTTCCGCAACTCCTACGAGTCCCGCTTCGGACGGGCCGGACGGGTACCGCTGAGTTATTCGCCGCTCTATTTTTACGCAAGAAAGGAGATGAAATGAAAAAGTATTTCATCAGCGGCATCGACACCGACGCAGGAAAAAGTTACGTCACCGCCGGGCTTGCAAAATTTCTGTACGACGCTGGAAAAAGCGTTTCCACCTTCAAACTTGTTCAAACCGGCTGCCCGGATGGAAACAGCATCGACATAGAACTGCACCGCCGCCTTGCGGGAATGCCGTTTTCCACGTTCGACTGCGCCGGAAAAACCTTTCCCGCCGTGTTCAGCTACCCCGCCAGCCCCCACCTTGCAGCGGAACTCGACCACCGGGAACTGGATTTTGCCGCCATCGAATCGGCCTTGGCCGAAGTTGACGCGGCCTTCGAATATGTCCTGATCGAAGGTGCTGGCGGTCTGTTCGTTCCGCTGACCCGTGAACTGCTAACCATAGACTACGCGGCAAAGCAGAAGTGGCCGCTGATCCTGGTCACCAACGGAGTTCTCGGTTCGATCAACCACACGCTGCTTTCGCTGGAAGCGGCGGCCCGCCGCGGCATGACCATCGCGGCGGTGGTTTACAACTGCATGCCCGGGCTTGACGAATTGATAGCGGAAGACGCACGCTCCTTCATGCAGGATTTTGTACAACGCCACTATCCTGAAACTCTGTGGATCGAGCAGCCGCTGCATACCAAAGGAAAAGCATTCCCGCTGCCGAACGCCGGCAAACTGTTCGGGGTGGAAGCATGACCGAAGTCGAAAAAATCCAATTCGACCGCGAACACCTCTGGCACCCATATTCCGGCACGGTAAATCCGCGGCTGGCCCTGCATGCCAAATCCGCCGCCGGAGTTGAAATAGAGCTGGCCGACGGCCGCAGGCTGATTGACGGCATCTCAAGCTGGTGGACAATGGCCCACGGCCACCGTCGCCGGGAGATCGTCGACGCCATCGAACGCCAATTGCACATCATGCCGCACACCATGTTCGGCGGCTTTACCCACGATCCGGCGATCGAACTCGCGGCAAAATTGATCGAATTGGTACCACACGGGCTGGACAAGGTATTTTTCTCCGACTCCGGCAGTGTGGCCTGCGAGGTGGCCATGAAAATGGCGCTGCAATATTTTTACGCCAAAGGCGATCGCCACCGCACCCGGTTCCTTACCGTCGAGCACACCTATCACGGCGACACCTTCGCCACCATGGCACTCGGCAGCGGCTCCGGAATGCACCGCTACTTCAGCTATATGCTGACCGAACACTTCACCGCTCCCGCGCCGGCAATGGGATTCTACAATTTTCAGGAGTCCGATCTCGCCGCCGCCAGAAGCATTCTCCAGGCCCACTCCGCCGAAATTGCGGGGGTGATTATCGAGCCGGTACTGCAAGGCGCCGGCGGAATGCGCGTATATTCCCCGGAATACCTGGCCGGACTGCGCGTACTATGCGACGAGTTCGGCATCCTGCTGATCGTCGACGAGATCGCCACCGGTTTCGGCCGCTTGGGCAAGATGTTCGCCTCCGAGTTTGCCGGGATAGTCCCGGACATAATGTGTGTGGGAAAAGCCCTGACCGGCGGCCATATTTCGCTGGCGGCCACCCTCGCCACCGACCGCGTTGCCCTCACCGTTTCCGAGGGAGAACCCGGGGTGTTGATGCACGGCCCCACCTTCATGGCCAACCCGTTGGCCTGCGCCGCCGGATGCGCCTCGCTCGACCTGTTCAAAGCCTACGACTGGCAGGGACGGGTTGCCGTGATTGAACAGCAACTTGCGGCCCAACTGGCGCCGCTGTCCGGAATGCCGCACGTGCGGGACATCCGGGTGCTTGGCGCGGTCGGCGCGGTGGAGTTGGACTTCAAGCCCGACTGCGACCGCCTCTGCGCCGAATTCGCCGCATGCGGTTGCTGGCTGCGCCCGTTCGGCAACATCGTTTACCTGATGCCGCCGTTTGTGATCGAGCCCGAACAGCTTTCAAGACTTACGTCGGCAGTGTGTGCCGTATTGGAAAAGGAGTGCCGTTGACCCAGCTTCAGGCCATTCCGTTCGCTGTGAGCCCGCCGGTGAAGAAAATCTTCATCCGGCTGCACACTCGCGCCAAGGACCTGAACGATTCCGAACGCGCCAAAGTGGAATCCATAATAGCCGAGGCCGGTCGGCTATGCCGCCCGTGCGGCATCTGGCGGTTCATCGGAGCGGAAGAGCTTCCAGGCCTGACCGGCGGCAGCGCCGGGGTGGCCGGCTTTCTGGCCGGTTGCCGGGAAGCCGTGCTGTTTCTGGTGACGCTCGGCCCCGGAATCGTCTCGGCGGCGCGGAGCGAGAGTGCGGCAGGCAATATGCTGCGCGCAACGGTGTTCGACGCCACCGGCAGCGAAACCGCCGAGGCCGCCGCCGATGCGTTCGAAGCCAGGCTGCGCGCGGAATTTGCGCGCGGCGGCCGGGCGTTGGCCGGCCGCCGTTATTCGCCGGGATACGGAGACTGGCCGCTGGAAGACCAGCGGAAAGTGTTCGAACTGCTCGGGGGCAACCCGTGCGGCGTAACGCTTTCTGAAAACTTCTTTATGAAACCGGAAAAAACCATAACCGCCCTGATAGGAGTCGCCCGTGAATAAAGCAGACTTTGCGGCGCTGTGCCGTGAAAAAATCGTTATCCTGGACGGCGCCACCGGTACCGAAATGGTCAAACGCGGCCTGCCGCCGGGCATGGCCCCCGAGTTGTTCGCACTCGACCGGCCGGAAGCGCTGTGCTCAATCCACAACGCCTACTTTGCCTCCGAAAGCAACATTGTATACACGCCGACCTTCGGCTCCAACCGCTGCAAGCTGGCCGAATTCGGCGCCGCGGAGCGGGTGCGCGAAGTAAATCTGAAGCTGGCGCGAATCAGCCGCAAGAACGCCGGAACCCGACTGGTGTTCGGCGACATCGGCCCCACCGGGGAATTTCTGAAACCGTTGGGAAATCTGGATTTCGAAGAGCTGGTGGACATCTTCAAGGAACAGGTATCGGCCCTCGCGGAAGGCGGAGTGGACGGTTTTGCGATCGAAACCCAGATCGACCTCCAGCAGGCCCGCGCCGCATTGATAGCATGCAAAGAATCCGCCGCCGAACTTCCGGTCATCGTAACCATGACGGTGGACGCCGGTGGACACACCCTGTCGGGCAACCCGGCTGAGGCGTGCCTGGTGGCACTGCAGTCGCTGGGCGCCGACGCATTCGGCATGAACTGCTCGGTCGGCCCGAGCGAAATGCTCGGGGTGCTCGCCAGACTCAAACCATATGCAAAGATTCCACTGGCGGCCAAACCCAACGCCGGACTGCCGCATCTGGTAAACGGGCGTACCGTGTTCGACCTCGATCCCGAATCGTTCGCCGAACGCATGCTGGCGCTGGCCGCGGCCGGCGCAAATATCGTGGGCGGCTGCTGCGGCTCCACGCCGGAACATATCGAACATACCGCCGCCGCGCTACGCGAAGTGAAGCCGGTTCCGGTGAAGTGCGAACATCCGGCGGTGATCGCTTCGGCCACCGAATATGCAGAACTCTCGCTCGGCCGCAAGACCGGCATCGTGGGCGAGCGCATAAATCCCACCGGCAAGAAGGCACTGCAGGCTGAACTGCGTGCCGGGAAAATGGACCTCGTTCGCACCTTCGCCAGGGAGCAGACCGAGAAAAACGCATTGCTGCTGGATGTAAACATGGGATTGGGCGGAGTGGACGAGAAAGCCCTTATGCTGGAAGCGGTCGAGGTCATACAGTCGGTGACCGGCCTGCCGCTGGCAATCGATTCCGCCGCGCCGGAAGTGATGGAGGCGGCCCTGCGCCGCTATCCCGGCCGGGCGTTGGTCAACTCGATTTCCGGCGAGCCAGAGCGCATTGAAAAAATGCTGCCGATCGCCGCAAAGTACGGCGCGATGATCGTGGTGCTGCCGGTGGATGCCACCGGCGTGCCGGAAAACCTGGAAGCCCGCAAAGCCATGACGCAAAAAGTATTCGCCGCCGCCGCCGAACACGGTTACGGAAAATCGGACTGCCTGGTCGATATTTTGGTGATGACCGTCGCCACCGGGGCCAACAATGCCATAGATTCGCTGGCCATGATCGATTTCGCGCGTGAATTCGGATGCGGCACGGTGGCGGGATTGTCAAACATCAGCTTCGGCCTGCCGAACCGCGCCGAACTCAACGCTGCGTTCTTCAAACTGGCGGCGAAACGCGGGCTGACTTGCGCCATCGCCAATCCGAATGCGCCGTGGGCGCTGGAGTCGCCCGAAGCGGAAGCCGTACTGCTGAACCAGCCGGGCGCGATGACCGCATTTCTGGCGCGCGGCGCCAGGGTTCCCGAGCCGGAACCGGCCGAACCCGGCAAACCGCTGCCGTTGGAGGAACTGGTGTTGCGCGGCGACCAGCAGAACATGCCGGGAGCCGTGCGCAACGCGCTGGATTCCGGAGAGGCTCCGGACGACCTGATGAACCGGCTTATCGGAGCCATCAATGCGGTGGGCGACCGTTTCAGCGCCGGAAAACTGTTCCTTCCACAGCTGCTCATGGCGGCCGATGCCATGCGCGCCGGAATCGCCGTATTGGAGCCGCTGCTCTCCCGCAAACCGGATGAAGCCGCCGCCGACACCGTGGTAATCGCCACCGTAGAGGGCGACATCCACGACATAGGCAAAAACATCGTGGCGCTGATGCTGCGCAATTGCGGATTCGCGGTGGTGGACCTCGGCAAGGACGTACCGTCCTCGAAGATCGTCGGCGAGCTCAAGCGCACCGGCGCGAGATTCTGCGGGCTGTCGGCGCTGATGACCACCACCATGCCGCGAATGAAAGAGGTGATCGAGCTGGCGCGCACCGAAGGGCTTGCCGGAGTCAAATTCATGGTCGGCGGCGCGGCGGTCGACCGCGCCTATGCCGACTCGATAGGCGCGGCCTATTCGTCCGACGCGATGGGCGCGGTCAACCTCTGCAAATCACTTTGAGGCAAGCCCCCGCAGAAGCGCGTCGCGTTTTGCCATGAACTGCGGCCAGAAATCCGGCGTGTTCAGATTTTCGAGGAAGAACTTGCGCAGTTCCTCCCGTTTTTCCGGCGGCAGCATGGAAAGCACCAGATAATCGTTCAAACCATCCTGCCATGCCAGCCAGCGGCGGGACAAGACCGGCTTGCCGTCCGCGTCGCGATAAAAGAACCCGAAATGGTCGTCGGGATTTTTCGGCCCGCGAACGTCTATGAAATAGGCGGTAGTCCAGTAGTAGCAGCCGTCGAGATTGTAAGCGAAGGACAAAAGCGGCTGTTCGCGGAAAGTGCGCGCCGGATTTGCCGGAACCGGGCCGCAGGAATATACATAGAATTTGCTGTCCTTCAGCTTCCGGATTTCTTCTATGCCGGCTTTCCACTTTTCGCTGAGGGGCGGGAACTGAAATGCCGGAGGCGTCCAGGCATCGACATAAGGAGCAAACTTTTTTACGACGGCGGGATCATCGGTCAACTTGTCGGAGAAAATATGAGTCTGCGGACGGTAGGTCTTGATCGCTTTTGCCGACTCGTAAAACTCATCGGAGAGGTCCTCATCGTAGATCGTGAGAAACCAGTGATCGTCATCCACACCTTCAGCTGCCAGCGTGGCGGCAAGCTGGTCGAGCCACTTTTCGTACTCCTTCTTCCATCCGCCGTTGTTACGGATGAACCAGGCTTCCACCACATAATGGGCGTCAAGGTTCGGCGCAGCTTTCTTTATTGCGCGAATCGCACTTACAAAGTCGCTGAAATCGTAGAATATCCGGCTGTTGAAGGTATGGAAGTCCTCGGTTACGTTCGGTGTCCACTTGGAAAGGTGAAAGGTGTTGACCCGGCCGTCGATCAGAATCGCGAGCTTCTCCGGGTCGTTGGCACTGCCGTAATCCCAGTGGAAAGTGGAAATCGGCAGTGCCTCGGGCAGAACGACATCCACCACTTCAAGCGTCACCGGCAAAGATTCCGCCGGTATCTGCGGATTGAACGGCTTGACCTCCAATGTACCTTTAAATACCCCGGCATCGGCAGATTTGAACTGAATCATGACGCCGGCGGTTTCATTGGCTCCCACATGCAGGATGCCGCCGCTGGCCAGCGGTTCGGGATAGTCCGGCACACCGTCCACTTCCAGCAGTTTGAACATCTTGCCCGGCCCGCTGAATTTGAGAACAAAATTTTCCGGATTGGCGGTGTTGTTGCGCAACAGGCAGATCATCTCCTCCCGCGCGTTACGCGGCATCACCATGGTATATGGGTTGGGACGATTGGCAAAGCGGGTGGAGTGATCGAATTCGAAGGTGGCCGGCACCGCCTGAAGCGAATACGCCGGTTCGACATATTTGGCCTTTACTCCGGCCAGCACACGCATGGTGGCGGTGGAATCCGGAGCACCAAGACCGGCCAAAGTATTCTGATCCCGCAACCATTCCGGATCATTGTCGGCAACGTCATTAAGTTCTGCCGCCGACGCTATGTCTTCGCGTTCGGCCGCCAGATCGGGAATCACCCCGTCGCCAAGGTCGCCGGGAACCAACAGCGAACAGGTCGGCAGCGGCGGCAACGCAGCGGGCGGAGCGGTGGAAACTTCGACGTTGCCGATCGCCATCCAAGTTCCGGCCGCACGATATTCTATGCCAAGCCCCAAACTCATAAACGAGGTCGGATCGGCCCGGTCAAACTCAACGGTGACCCGCTGCCATTCGAACGCCTTGTCAAAGCCGCGAACAATCCAGCGGGTCTGCGCCTGACCCCATTCGGCATTTTCACATATGACCAGCCGTGCCTGTCCGGGATGGTTGGTCATAACATCGGCGGTAAGGTAAAGTTTGTTTGCCCCCTTCAGTTCCGCGGAAGACAGATTTTTCACCAGAAACAGCCAGCTCCTGGCATTGGGAACGAAAAGCCCCTTGAAGCTTCCGGTTCCGTCTTCGGCCGTGAAATCGAACACCTTTCCGGCTCCGTCGCCCAGATTCAGCACCTTCCAGCCATCCAACCCGGCGGCTGAAACCGCAAACGACGCGGCCAACATGACCGCCAGCAGAAAACTTTTCATTCTCAATCCCCTCTTTTTGATTTATGCTGTCTATATGAATTATATGGTTTCGTGTAAGTTAACGCCGCGTTTGCATAAAATCAATATGAGGATTATATTAAAAATATGAGAAACCAACTTTTAGCAACTGTTTTCCTGTTGGCGGCTTGCGGCTGCGAATGTCTGCCGGAAGGCGACCCGCCGAAAGGCCAGATCGTCCAGGCCGGGGACACCACCGCCAAGCCGCTTTCGGAAGAAGCCGCCATAAACTTCATGACCACCGAATTCGGCATGACGGCGGTGGCAAGCGTGGAGCCCGGCAGCCGGGTCGAGATAACCGGCAATGCTCCGCGGCAGGCGTTCGAGGTGATGCGGCGCTCCGCCGCCTTTATCCGGCTGGTTCCATCGCTGGAACCGGAGGAATGGGTGTTGAAGTCGGACATCGACGGCGGCGTCTGGTCGCTTGAGCTTGCCAACTCCGGCAAGCAAGTGTTCTTTGTCAACACCAAGCTGCAGACACCATAGCTTTTCCGTTTGAACGGTCAATCCACCGTTATCTCGGACAAAAAGCACCAGCCGGAACGCGGGGTGATTTCCAACTTTATGAAACGACCGGTGGTTTCCGGAAATTCCAGTTTCAGCGGCCGATATTCCAGTTTCTTTTCATCCCGGTCGGCCGGGGCGATTTCGGCAACCTTCCGCCATGACGCAAGGTCTTCGGAAACGCTAGCCTTAATTCCGGCCGGGGCCAGAACGTTGTTATCTCCGCCGCCCAAGCTGTGGCAGGTTATGCTTGAATAACGCATCTGAGGGTCGGCCAGGTCGATGATATAGCTGCGCGATGTCCTGAATCCGACGCAGCCGTTGGTGTAGGAGCGAACGGACAATGTTCCGTCGGTTAACATCGCAAGGTCATCCGGGTATCTGTCCGCGGAGCTGTCGCCGGACGGAGTAGGCGGGATGGAGCTGTTGTAAGCCACCGTGCCGTTCGCTATCCGGCGGCCGCCGCCGTAAAACGAAACTTCCGAGACAAACAACCATCCGTGCGGAAAAAATTGCAGCGTCACAAATCGCGCCGAGGTGCCGCGAGGCATCTTAAGGCGGTACAGCCCGGCGCCGCCACCGCCGCCGTAGCTCAGGCCGGAAAAGCTCCGGATTGTCTCGTCCGGCAATTCCCCGATTCCGGAAAGGGATGAAACCGGAGCGTTGTTGCTGAGAAATGCCGTTACCGCGGCCGGGCGGCGGATGCCGGAATTTTCATCGGTGGCAATATGGATGCGCACATCATCCACATCCTGTTCGAATCCGAGGTCGAAAAACAGCATCAGCGGCTTTCTCGAACCTTGCCAGCCCACGAAATTAGTCCATTTTCCGGCGGTAACTCCATCCAACAGAGTCCGGCCGGATGCGTCCGGATATTTGCCTTGCGGATACGGTAGATAAATATAGTTTTTCCCCAAAGCCTTGGACACGGCCCGGCTTGAACTGCCGGCCGGATCGTAATCGAGTTCAATCTGAACATCGTCGATAACCGGCGGCGGCGACGTCGGGTCGTCGGGAACCAGCGTCAGTCGCAGTCTGTAGGCGGTAACCGCCGGCAGCGTGATGGAGACATTCTGAAACTCGCGGTTCCTATCCAGAAAAGTCAGACGACGAACCCAAGCCAAAGGCCGCCATTCTCCGGACGCATCCTGATATTCGGCCCGTATCGATCCTTTGAAGAAGTTTTCGGGCGTCTCCCGCAGAAAAACATCCGCCATCAGCATTGGAGCGTCTTTCGAAATGTCGCAGGAGACCACCGTGGCTCCGTCGGGCCGCCGCTCCACTGAAAAATCGTTGTCGCGCGGGGCGGAAATCGGCTTCCCGGCAATGTAGTCCATCCATGCGGAGTAAAGCTTCCTGTCTTCCGGGTCTTCGCTGCTGGCGAGGTTGTGACCGGCGCTGAAGTAATAGGCGGTGGCGGCGGACTGAAACCCGTCTTTATACCCGGTTTCAAGCGCTTCCATGAAAATGCGGCGCATCCATGGCGTCGGATGATCCGCCTCGTTGAGTTCCAGCTCCACGCCGAATCCCATCTCACGGGAACGCGCGGCGGAAGCGCGCAGCCGGTTCCGCCGCAGGTCGCCGCCGGAATGAAAGGTGTTGAACGTCCAGTTGCTCTGCAATATCACCGCGTCGAATCCAACCTTGCGCGCCTCGTCAAGGCCGCCGGCGTTGTAGTAGGGGATCCAGAGTATTCGCAGCCCGCGGTCGTGTACCGCGTCGGTATATTCGCGAGCCGCGGCAAGATCATCCGGCCGCAGACCTTCGCGCATCATGTAGAAACCCCATAGCTCGAGTTCCGGATATTTTGCCATCTCGCGTGCCACCCGTTCCATGAACCATTCCAGAACCGCACGGCGCCCATATGAGGTACCGAGACTTTCCGGACGCCCGTCGCCGTCAACGTCTCCGAAATCGGACACGCCGGGATGCAGCCACGAAAGCGATACCATCACCCTTGGTTTCCAGCCCAGCTTGAGCTCGCGTGCGGCCCTGGCGAGGGCGGGCACATAACTGTTTTCGCCGGCAAAGAATCCGTCGAAGATTGCGTCCCAGTCCGCCTTGACCGACTTGTCCACCTCGGCCTTGCCGCCGGAGGCGAAAGTGTAGGAAAGAAACAAATAGGCGTCAAACCCCGGCTGCGCGGTGGGATTGCCGCCTTCGAACTTTACCAGCAGCGGCTTGAAATACTCGGCGGTACGGACGGAGCCGCAAAGATAAATCAGCGCGCAATGGCGAAACCCCGCCTCCTCAGGAGTAAGAAAATCCGCCCGCGCCGACAGCATCAGCGCCGTCAGCAACACCGCCGTCAGCAGACGCTTCACTTTATCACATGGTCTCCCAGCGTGACGCCGAACAAATAGAACGGATAATTCTTGCCGACTGCACGAACGGTGATCTTGGCGATCGCCTTGTCCGGAAACGGATTGGCGTATGCGGCGAACCACATGCTCATATCCTGCTTCCCGTCCTTCCAGTTCAGGCGGTTGCCGGTGCTGAGCAGATAGTTCACATCCTCTTCCGGCGGAGACACCTCGCGCTGATAGCGCACCGGCAGAACGGCGGAGGCGCCGTCGGCGTAGGTCAGAACATATTCGGCCACCGGCTCCTTCGGTTTAGGCTGAACTCCAATCGCGGTATGCAGAAAATACAGCGCCGCCGCTTTGACGCCGCCCAGTTCCAGCTCCACCGCACCCGGGCAGCCGGGATTCAGTCTAGACTTGAGCGCCACCGCCGCGAGCGCACCATCGCGTTCAGGCAGGTCGAAATCCACCCGTCCAGCGCGCATAACACCGGGCTTGAGCGAATCGAAACCATAAAGCGAGCCGTCCAGGAACGGATTGAACTTTTTGGTTATCGCCACGTTGGCGGCGGAGGAGATGTTGACCAGACGGCCGCCGGAGTTGCCCGGCGCACCTTCCGTCAGAGGCAGGCCTGCGCCGATGGCGGCACCGAACCGGGTGGGTTCCAGCAGGTCATCGAACACCGCCTTGCCGTCGAATTTGTTCAAATCATCCGAGCAATTCCAGCTCCAGCAGCCGGAGCGGACATAAGGAGCAAGCTGGATGAACCATTTTTCAAGCGCATCGAAACAGCCGGACTCTATCTTGGAGCCGTCCTTTTTGTCCACAATCGGGTAAATCCAGGTGGTCGAGATCATGCCGAGTCCGCCGACGGTCTTGGTGTGACGGGTCAGTCGCTCGACGTTGTTGTTGGCGAACCACGAGGAACCGGCCACCTCGAAGCCTTCGGCGGCGAGATTTTCAAGGTCGACGAACCTTGTAGTGCCGCTTTCGTAGCGCCAGACGCAGAACACGATGTCGCGCGGCAGATCGGGCCGGATGGTGTCCGCCCAGTCCGGATGACCGCCGCCGTGACCGTTTTCGGGGCTTTCCTCCCGGGTCACGAAGATGTCGTGCCACATCATAATTTTGGCATTGCGCTTCTTCGCATAGTTGTAGTACCACATAACGTCGTCATAAACCAGTTTCGGGGTGCCGATCGCCTTGCTTTCGGGGCGGCAGGGGTACTCGGCCCAGGTATACAGTTCGTCATGGCCAATGTGTATGTATTTCGGATGGTGAAAAGTTTCCATCACTTCGTCCAGAACCTTGGTCATCAGCGGATATAGACCGGGATGGGAGGTGAAGTAGCAGTAGGGGTTGCGGGTGTCCTCGCACATGTCGAGATTCTGCTTGTTGGAGAACAGCCACGGGGTGTGGCTCAGGGTCTGCAGCAACGGAATCGGGTCGATGTAATTCTCCTCGCACAGTTTCACCAGCGCCTCGCAGTCGGCCTTGGGCATCCCCCAGGGCACATGCAGATTAGGAATGCACTCCCAGTGCACGAACTCGCATTCGATAATCAGAGTGTTCATCTTCATCGGCACCATCACCTCGGTGATGATGCGGCTTAGCAGCGGCAGCGCGTCGCGGTCGGGCAGCATGAAGTGAACCGCGCGCATCTGGAAGTCCGGCCAGTCCCGCACCAGCGCGCAACGGAATCCCTTGCCGGGCTCGAACAGGCCGTGCAGCGTCTGAATGCCGTAGAACGCGCCGCGCGGAGTGCGGGCAAACAGTTTGATTTCATTCTCTTCGACGCTTAGAAGATATCCCTCCGGATTTTCCGGCGGAATCAGTTTGCCCTCGCCGGAACCGATTTCCACCCGAATGATCTTGTCGCTATCGGAATTTAAACCGCCCTGTCCATTGGCGGAAAGCCCTCTCAGTGCACGGTCGAGCCAGGCGTCGTTGACGTTGCTGGATAGCTTGTACCCCTTGGATGTGTCAAAATACTTGCCTGAGTAGAATTCCACCGCCTTGGGCGCCGGCAGCAGCGGGCGGGGCGGTTTGTAATCCCATACGACCGAATTTTCTTCGGATACTTTTACTTTGCCGGAGGATACAAGCGGTTCGGATATTTTTCGGTCGGCAGGCGGAGTAAATGTCAATTTGATCTCGCTGACATAAGGTTCTTTCTGATTCATCGCCGCCAGGTGGCCCAGCCAGAAGCAACGGCGCTCCTCGAACAGCACCGCCCGGCGGTCGCCGAGGGTGGATGCCGGCCCTTTGAGCGTCTCGAACGAAAAAGTGCCGAAGCGGGTGTCGAAAGTGGCCTTGACCGCCTTTTCAAACACGTGGCGCACTTCCGGTTCTCCCTCGTAGTTGAGCGGAATAAATCCGGCTTGCCTGGTGCCGTCGGCAAGCACGGCGTGAAAGGTGGAGCCCGCCAGCAGATACTCCGGAATCACCAGAACGGTATTCTCAAGGTCGGTGGGGTCGGGCGTATTCAGCTTGGCTTCGAGCCGCAGAACCAGAGAATCGCCGGAACGAGTGACCGAATAGTCGGCGATTTTCACCTTGTCGGTGGGACCCTTCTGGATGATTTCGGCACGCTCGGGAGTGTTCACAAACTCAAGCTCGTCGGTGATGTTGTAGAAATGCTTGTCACGGAACGGCGGTACACACACGATAACGCTGGTCATCGTAGATAGATCGGCGCCCTCGCCGTGGATCAGAAATCCGCTTGGGGTCGCCTCGACGGTCATTCCCCGGTCGGCGGCGGCCAGCGGCAACATCGCGGACAGAACGGTCAGCATCAGCAGTTTTTTCATTGGATCTCCAGAAATGTTTCAATTTCGGTAAGACAATCGCAACCGTTTCCGGTCACATAGACCATATCCTCAAGGCGGACTCCGCCCCAATCCGGGTAATATACCCCCGGCTCCACCGTAACCACTTCGCCGCCGCGCAGCGGCCGGACGTTCGAGGTGTTTATCCGGGGCTGTTCATGAATATCCAACCCCACTCCATGCCCGAGCCCATGGAAAAAACCATAACTGCCCGAGCTGTTTTCGCCGGTCGGGAACCCCCGCGAGGCCAGCAGATCATGCGCAAAATTGTGAATCCCCACCGGAATGGCGCCCCGCCTTATCAACCGCTTGGCCCCATCCCTTGCGTCCAGCACCGCTTCGAACGCCCCGGAAACCACATCGGGAGCGGAGCCCTTGACCACCGTACGGGTAAGATCGCCCCAATAACCGGTGCTCTGATCGCGCGGAAACAGGTCCATCACGATCGGAGTATGGGCGTAAAGCGGCCCGTATCCGATGCAGTGCGGCTGGGCGCTCTGGACTCCGCCGGCCACAATAGTGGAATCGGCCGCCGCACCATTCCGAACGAATTCTACTTCGATCTCGGCGCGCAGCCGTTCGCTGGTAAGCACGCCGCCGCCAAGCGTCAAAATGCCGTCGGCAGCGACCTCGGCATCGGCGATAATCTGGAAAGCGCGGGCCATACCCTTTTCGGTGATCCGAAGCGCCCGGCGCACCGCATCAGCCTCGTCCGCGGTTTTGAACTCCCGCGCGGAAAAAAACGCGCCGTGAATCGGCAGCACCGCAATGCCGGCGCCGCGCAGCCCGTCTGCCAGCCCCAGCGGAAAGTCGGAAGGAACTTCAAACGTGTCGATATTGAACTCGGCGGCCGCCTTTAGCACCGCCGAAATGGTGCTTTCGCGGCTGAACCGCGAAACTTCGCGAACCTGCACCCCCCGGCGGGCTTCGACTTTGGCGCGGGAATACTCCAGTGCGGAGACCGCCATCAGCGGACTCCCTCCGGCAGGTTCTATGTATATGAATTCATCAGTCGCGGCGAAACCGGTGGCATAGCGCATGTCGCTATGGTGCACGCTTTCCGACACGATCAATTTGGCGATCATTTGATTGCTCCGCTTGATTTTTATTGAAAATAGCATATTTTATCCAATAATTCAATCAGGGAACCCAACAAATGCCTATTTTTGCATACTACATCATAATTTTCATCGTCGCCTATTTGCTAGGATCGCTGCCGTGGGGCCTGTGGATAGGGCTGGCATACGGCAAAGACGTGCGCAAAGCTGGCTCCGGCAACATCGGAGCCACCAACGTTACCAGGGTGGTTGGCCCCATACAGGGCAAGGTGTGCTTTTTTCTGGACTTCCTGAAAGGGCTGCTGCCGGTGGCCGGCGTGGCATTTTGTATTCAACGCGGCTGGTTGCCGGTTCTTGTGTTCGGCCCGGCGCTGGCGCTTGCCGCGGCGGTGGTCGGGCACATGTTCCCGATATTTTTGAAATTCAAGGGAGGCAAGGGGATTTCCACCGCGGCCGGTGGCGTGGCGGGGTTGTCGCCGCTGGCGGTGATCGTCGCGGGGGCGGTCTGGGCCGCGGTGTTCTTCCGCTGGCGCTATGTTTCGCTGGCCAGCATCCTGGCGGCGGCGGTGGTACCGGTGGCGGCACTGGCATTCAGCCTTACCGGAATATATCATGTGTCATGGCCTTCGCTGGCAGTTCTGGTTCTGCTGGCGGCGCTGGCGATTTTCCGCCATAAGTCCAACATTGCCAGGTTGAGAAACGGAACCGAAAGCCGCTTCGTCAAGTAGACGCGAATTTGCATTCGCTCCGTTCCGGTGGTATATTATTATTTATTGTTGTTTTTCAACCGGAGGCCGTCATCTTGAGCAAAAAAATGATCGTCGAGGCAAAAGATCTGCTGTTTGCCACCGCTCCCGGCGACGTACTGCCGCTGGACTGCGGACGGTCTCTGCGCGAGGTGAATCTGCGCTATGAGACCTACGGCGAACTCGCACCCGACAAACACAACGCGGTGCTGATTCTTCATGCCCTCTCAGGCGACGCCCACGTTTGCGGCTGCCATAGTGAAAGCGACCCCAAACCCGGCTGGTGGGACGATATGGTCGGCCCCGGTAAGCCGATCGACACCGACAAATACTTCGTGATCTGCTCAAACGTGATCGGCGGCTGCGCCGGTTCGACCGGTCCGCGCAGCATCAACCCGGACACCGGCAAGCCATACAACCTGGATTTCCCGGTGATAACCATCGCCGACATGGTCCGCGCCCAGCAGCGGCTGGTCTCCCACCTCGGCGTCACGCAGCTTCTGGCGGTGATCGGCGGATCGATGGGCGGAATGCAGGCGCTCCAGTGGGCGATCTCGTTTCCTGAAATGGTGCGCTCGGTGGCGGCAATCGCCACCACTCCCCGGCTGTCGCCGCAAAGTATCGCGTTCGACTGGATCGGCCGCTCGGCGATACTGTTCGACAGCGACTTCGTAAACGGCAACTATGAGAACGATTTCCCGCCCGAGCACGGGCTTTCCATCGCAAGGATGCTCGCTCACGTGACCTATCTTTCCGACGAATCCATGGAGCGCAAATTCGGCCGCGGGCTGCAGGACGCCAAAAGCTATACCTACAAATTCGACCGCGACTTCGCGGTGGAAAGCTATCTGCGCCATCAGGGCCGCCGCTTTGTGGAGCGGTTCGACGCGAACAGCTATTTGTACATAACCCGCGCCATGGATTACTTCGACCTCGCCGCCAGCTGCGGCGGGCAGCTCTGGCGCGCATTCAGCCATGCGCAGGCCAATTTTTTGGTGGTGTCATTTTCGTCGGACTGGTTGTTCCCCACCGCACGCAGCGAGGAACTCGTGCGCGCGCTGCTGCACAACAATCTGGAGGTGAGCTTCTGCGAAATCCGCTCCGGCTACGGCCATGACGCGTTTTTGCTGGAGGTCGAAACCCTCGGCAAGCTCGTGGGCTCGTTCCTTCAAAACCAGCTGGAGGCGTGGAAATGACCGTTGCATCGGAATACGTGGAAGCCAGACCGGACCTTCAGGTCATCGCCGAACGGGTGACCGCCCAGAGCCGCGTGCTCGACCTTGGCTGCGGCGACGGCCTTCTGTTGCGTTACCTGATGGAGACCAAGCAGGTCCGCGCCCTCGGCATCGACCTCGAGCAGGAGGCGGTGATCAAATGCGTGGGCAACGGCGTGCCGGTAGTGCACGGCGACCTCAACGAACCGCTGGACTATATACTGGACAACAGCTTTGACTTCGTGATCCTATCCTGCACGCTTCAAGAAATGGTTGCGCCGCATAAACTGCTGTCCGAGATGATGCGCATCGGCCGTCGCGGGGTGGTGGGTGTAATCAACTTCGGTTTCGTCATGACTCGGCTCCAGTTGCTGTTGTCCGGCAGGATGCCGATGTCCAAGACCCTGCCGCACCAGTGGTTCAACACCCCGAACATACATCTCGGAACGCTTCGGGATTTCAAGCGGCTGTGCCGCGACTTGAGTCTCAAGGTGGTGGAGACCATTCCGCTATCCTCCGGCGGCCGCGCCGAAACCATGCCCCAGCTGTGGCCTAACCTGCTGGCCACCAACTGCGTGTTCGTAATCGAACGACAGGACGACGTCAAGCCCGGAAAGAAAAAATGACGCTCCGCCTGATCCCGGCCGCCGCGCTGGCGGTACTGCTTGTTGCAATCCCCGTTGCCGCGGTCGAATATAGCGTTCCACTGCTGACGGTGTCCGACGACACTTCCGTCGGCAGTTGCGTCAGAATACCTTTCGAACTGGAAACCTCCGGCTCGGAACGGCCGCTGAGAATACTCGTTTCCGACGACACGCCGGCCGGCTCCGGCGACAGCATCCGCGCCTGCGCATGGCTGGCGGCGATCACCGCCGCCATGCAGTGCAACGACCCGATGACCGGCGTCGAAATCAAGCTGGAGTTTTCCGGCCTGATAGACGGCCCAAGCGCCGGATCCATGCTATGCCTCGCCATCCTCTCGGCACGCGACGGCCGCACTCTGCCGCCGGACTTTGCCATGACCGGCCTCATCATGCCGGACGGCACGATCGGGCCGGTGGGCGGCGTGGCCGAGAAAATGAAAGCAGCAGCAACAGCCGGCATCAAACGCATTTGCATCCCGGCCTTCCTGCGCTTCGAATATCAGCCGGACGACACCTGCGTGGATTTGTTCCGCTGCGGAAAAGAGCTCGGCATAGAGGTGGTTCCGGTGGAGAATATCACCGAGGCCTATGCCGTAATGCATGGGCTGCCGGTCGCCGCCGCCCCGGAGCTGGACGCGCGCACCGTGTGCGCGTTGGATTCCCAAACCGAGAACGCGCTGATCTCCTTGTACCTCCGCTACCGCGAGAAGGTCGACTCCTACGCCGGAAAGCCGCAGTCCAAGTATTTCGACCTCGGAGACCGGCCGGACTCCGATTACGCTGAGGAATGTTTCTGCTCCGGCCGTCTGCTCACGGCGGTGTTGGCCGTAACGAAAATCGAGCTGTTCCACCGCGCCAACTCCGGCGCCGACGACTTCTTCAAGGATTTTTGCGGAGACGGCCACTCCTCGCTGCTGGACAAAGGCCGACTTCCGACCGATTCGTTTCGAAAAGACATCGCAGCATTCCGCGGAGCCGTTAAAAAATATCACGCCGACATAACCGATCCCAATTTGACTTTCGAGTATATGCCAGACAAAAAATGGATGAGTCCGATCAGCGCCCAGCTCGAATCCGTAGGCTCCGAAGCGTGGCTGCGCAGCGTAATCTGCGTGATCGACGCGCGCGTTCCGGAAGACTGCGACCTGCCGAAAATCGAAGCCGAGGAACTGCGTCGAATCCTCGAAAATGATTTCCTCAAGCTAACCTTTGCCGTGGCGGATAAAAAACTGGAATCTATCGGCGGAGAGGTGCGCTGCTCCATTGCCTCCGTCACGCCCCAAATCAAACCGAACAACCGTGCCGCAGAGGTGGAAAACCTGTTCCACTCCGCTTGGCTGGCCGTCGACAAGTCCGCCGAGACCGACATTCTGCGCCAGGTGGCGGAAGATGAAGATATGTCCTACGGTGATCTGATCGACAAGCTGATGGCCGAAGATCTGCATTTTGCGACATATCATTTCAACTGCCTGGAAGCCGGGGGGCTCCACGCGCAACTCGAAGATGCAAAATCGCTTAAAGCTCCTGAATATCACACGGCCGTTTCAATGCATGCCCAAATCAACGCGCTCGCCGGAGCATGTGCCATGACGATACAATATGGTCCGGAGGCAGAGCTTAGCTACGACGAGGACAATTATATCGAAAGCTCCGTTAACAGCGACTTCATACATTGCCAGATTCGCTCCGCCCGCGCCCAGGCGCTGCGCGGCATCGCCGAATGCCGGAAACTGAATATTCCCTGCCCGAGTCCGATCTGTGACTTCGAGCAGGCCGAACTCAATCGCGACCGTTCCGACAAAGACAAACTGCATCAGGTTCTCGTACTTTATTGGCGCGCCGGTTTGAACGCGAAAGCTCTTGTCATGGCTTTCGGCCCGACTACCCACTCAAAATAATTCCGTTCCTTAAGTTAAAAATATCATTTGAGGCTTTTTTTCAAAAAAAAGCCGGCACCCCCCTTGCAATATGCGCGGCAATATGATAATATGGATAGTGAAGGCGCCGAGGCTGGCACTGAGGAGTTTGAAGCGGTGAGCAGCGGAAGAGGAGAAAACCCCGGCGCCTGATCTATTTTAAAGTTTTTACGGCACACCATACAGGTGTGCCGATTCAATTTTAAATGATATTCGACCGAGCTGAACGCGTTTACAGAACGCCCTTGGTGGAAGGCAGCTGCCCCTCGATGCGCGGGTCGAATCCGGTGGCCTCGTCCAGCGCGCGGGCAAACGCCTTGAACATCGCCTCGAACAGGTGATGCGCCTCGCCCGACTCGAACATCCTGAAATGCAGGTTCATTCCGGCTTTAACGCTCAGAGCCTGGAAAAACTCATGGAACAGGCACACGTCGATGTCTTTCACGCAGGCGGCGGGCGGCACCACATTATAGACCAGGTACGGACGGCCGGAAAGGTCCAGCGCGGCCAGCACCAGCGTTTCGTCCATCGGCAGGATCATCGATCCGTAACGGCGAATGCCGCGTTTGTCGCCGCAGGCCTTGGCGATCGCCTCGCCAAGCACCAGCCCGAGGTCTTCCATGGTGTGATGATAATCGACGTCGGTATCGCCATTGATTTTGCATTCGAGGTCAAAAAGCCCGTGCCTGGCGAACAGCTCCAGCATGTGCGTCATAAACTTCACCGGGCAATCGATCTTCGCCTTGCCGGAGCCGTCGAGATTAATGGTGAGAGATATTTGTGTTTCGCGGGTATTGCGTTCAATGGTGGCTGTTCTCGGCATTGGTTACCTCCGTTTATTTAAAAATATAGCAGTTTTCTGGGCCGTGTCAATCCCGTCCACCGCGGCGGACATGATTCCGCCGGCCATTCCGGCGGCTTCGCCGCAAGGAAAAAATCCCGGCAGTGAACTGGAACCGTCGTCGCCGCGCCGGAAACGTACCGGACTGGAGACGTACGATTCCACCCCGATCAGGTTGCCGTGCCGAATATAGCCGGGAAACCTACGGTCGAAATCGCGCAACGCCTCGCGCAGGCTTTTCACCGCCTCGCCCGGCAGCAGTGAGGCAAGATTGAACGGCCGCAGCCCCAGACGGACGCTTGATCTCAACCGCTCGATCCGGGTCTCTCCCCGCAAAAAGCCTTCCGCCGACTGCGCCGGAAACGAATAATCCCCGCCGCCGGAATCGAAAACCCGCTTCCCAAGATCGGCCAGAAAATCGAAAGCCTCGTTCCCGCCGGAAAAATTCAACTTCCGCGGAGTAACCACCAGCGCGGTATTGGCAAATTCGCCGCTACGCGCGGAAAGGCTCATGCCGTTGCTGGAAAGTTCGCCGGAAAACGCCGCCGCCGGAATCACTTCACCACCGGGGCACATGCAGAAAGTCGAAACTCCCGGCCGACGTTCGTTTGGCGACATCGCCAGATTGTACTCCGCCGCGCCGAGGCACAAGGGACGCGGCTTCACCCGGTATTGCCGCAGATCAACCAATGATTGCGGGTGCTCTATGCGGCAGCCTATCTGGAACGGTTTAAGGTCATATTCCAGCTTTTCTATCAATGTCCGCACCAGCCGCCGCGCACCAAGACCGCCGGCGAAAACCACTGCGTCGGCCTCAATCATTTCGCCATCCGTCAAACGGATTCCGTTACAGACGCCGTTCTTCTCGATAATACCGGAAACCTCGGCCTCGAAGCGGAATTGCGCCCCCATCGCCTCGGCTTCCTCGCGCAACTTGGTAACAATGCCCGGCAATCGATCGGAGCCGAGATGGGGACGCTTGAGATATAACGTCTCCGGCTCCGCGCCGGAATCTACGAATTTCCGCAGCACCCAGCCGATGCGCGCATCGCGGTTGCGGGTGTAGAGCTTGCCATCGGAAAACGCCCCGGCGCCGCCTTCGCCGATCAGGTAGTTACTGTTGTCCTCGAAGCTGCGGGTAGCGAAAAAGCGCGCAATGTCGGCGGCACGGCGGTCAACCCGGCGGCCAGCGTCAACCACTGTCACCGCCGCCCCGGCAGAGGCCAGCGCCACCGCGGCGAACAATCCGGCCGGGCCGGTGCCGATCACAACTACCCGGCGGTCTCCGATGACCGGCTCCATCGCAGGAGCGTCCGCGCCGGTCAGTTCCGCCGCCTCCGTCGGAGATATCTTCTCAAACGGAAGTTCCGCCGCCGAATCCACCAAAACAGAGTAGATCAGTTCCGGGGCGCCTCGCCGGGAATCCACGCTTTTCTTCAGTATGCGATAGTCCAGTACCATTCCCGGAGCCACGTTCAGAAACGCGGCCAGCGGTTCGCGCAGCGCGCCATCCACCGCCGCGTAAGGCAGCGGGCATTTTAGAGCGTTCAACCGGAATTCAGGGATTTTATAGGTAAATATCATCACTTCTTTTCGCTGAACACTTCAGCTTCGAACACGCTGAATCGCGCTTGCGGATGCTTCCACGCGTCGGCCGGCAGCCCGGCCTTGCGCGACAGATAACGCAAAGTGGTTTCGCGGTTCCACCCCTGCTCGGGCGCCACCTGCGGCAGGAACACCGCGTGGAACTGACCCAGCTCAAGAATAATGCCATGCCTGCCGACAACGAACTCTTCCGGCGAGCCGATCCCGGTCGGAGAAGTCAGTATCGACACCTCGATGGTCAATGACGGCAATTCGTCCGGCGCCACCGGCGCAAAACGCGGATCATGTATCGCCGCGTTCAGCGCGTTGCGCCGCAGATTGTCGCCAAGCGGCTCCGGAGAGTCGATGGTTCCAATGCAGCCGCGCAGTTCGCCGGATGCGGAGTTAAGCGTCACGAAGCATCCTCCGCGGGCGTGCAACTTGTCTATTTCCGGCGGCGGCTCCACCGGCAGTCCGGCCAGTTTGTGGCCGATCACACCGCGCACATAGCGCAATATCTCGTTGCGTTCGGAAGCGCTGAAACGGTTTTCCATTTTGCCACCCTCCCCAAATTATATCTGATCGCGCCGGACATTCCAGTATCCGTAGGCGATGAACGCAAGCGTCGGCGCCAAGCCGGCCACCAGCGGCGGAAGTATTCCCCATTGCCCGAAAACCTTGAAGGCTTCGCTGGTTACGATATAGGCCACGATGATGACCACCGCGGTAATAACCGCCATCATGATGCCGGAACGTTCATTCTTGGTCGCCAGCGGAATGCCGAGAAACACGGCTATGAAACTGGCCCACGGAAAGGCCAGGCGGTACCAGAACATCGTCCAGTATATACCGCGTGCCCGCTTGGACATAAACTCGGAGTTGGTAAGCATTTCCAAGATCGTCCAACACGGCAGCTGATCCACCGCCCGCACTGCGTTCTTTATATCGACCGGGGTTTCTGATACCGGTTCCTTACCCATAACCAGGGTTTCAAACGGCTTGTCGCCTTTGCGCATAAAACCGTCAAGCGTATACTCGGTTTCGCTGCCGTCGTGAAAAATCCACCCCTTCTCGAAGTGATATTCGGCATGGTCGCAGGTGATGTAGCGTTCCAGCGTACCATCCTCCCGGAAGATCTTAAGGGTCACCCCGCTATATTCGCCGCCGTCGTCGAAAGTTTCAAACCGCCAGGTACGGCGATCATCAAAGCTTTTGAAGATAAGCAGCTTCTGATAATCCTCCAAATAGCCCGGCTTCCTGGTCAGCCGGGTTTTTTCCTGCTCCGCCCGCAGATTGTACTGCGGCACCAGCATCTCGTTGAAATATATGTTGACCAGAGAGACCAGAATGCCGACCAAGAAGATCGACCGTCCGCAACGCAGCAGTGAAAGGCCGGAGGCACGCATCGCGGTGACCTCCAGATTCTTGCCGAACATCGCCATTGTCCACATGCAGCCCAAAAGCACGCTTATCGGCAGCACAAAAGTGATATTGCCGGGCAGCCGCAGCAGAAAATATCTGATGGTATCAAAAACGGGAGCGCCCTCGTCGAGGAAGTCGGAGAGATCGTTGAACACGTCTGACAGCACGAAAAGAATAGCGAAAACCAGAATCAGAATCGAAAATTTGACCATGAATTCGCGCATGACGTAACCGTCCACCGTCGGCAGGGAGCCCCACCGCCGCGGCACGGTGACCATCTGTTTCAATATCGCCTTGCTGGGTTTGCTCATAATGGAATAATATATACCGGGAAACACCAAATGCAATTAGTTCGCGTCAAATACGAACACATTGCCGTCGTCCGCTACCGCCGCCAGGCGGCTCCCGACGCCCGGCAGCGCAACCTGCCCGACAAACGTGTATCCGCACTCCGACGGACGGCAGTGCCATTTTATCCCGCCGGAAGCCGGGGAAATGCGTACGAGATCGCCGCGGTGGCCGGCCATGATCACGTCGCCGTTCAGCTCCAGCGGCGGAACCGGGGTGTGCTCAAAGCCAAGCCCGGCATCAAATGCGTTTACAATATGCGCCGCGTCCACATCGATCACCACCAACTTGCCGTCCATGGTCTTGGCGTTGGCGATGCGGCCGTCGGATCCCGGCCCCAGCGATTCGCGGAATTTATACTCGTTGCTGCGTAATTTCACCTCACCGGTTTCGCGGTCGAAAATGGTCAGATAGCGGTCGGGAGCCACAATCGCGATGTTGCGTTCGCCGATCACCGGCGTCACGTTTCCGGGAGAGAACAAAACCTCGGAGGAGCCGTCGTTCCAACTCCACTTCATCTTGCCCGACACCGCGTCAAGCACGAACAGCCGGGGTTGCCCCCACATGCCGACCGCCACCAGGCCGTCGCGCACTGCCGGAGGGGCTTGAAAACGGCCTTCCGGGGAAAAAGTCCAAAGCCTTTTTCCCGACTGAGCATCAAACGCCTCAAGACAATCCGGCGTCAGCCGAAACCCGATCCGGGCACCGCCGCCGGGCGGCGCATATTCCGGCACCACCGGGAAATACTTGACCCTGCCGAGGTTTTTCAGTTCGGGTACCGAGGACTCGGCGAATGGAACGTATTCAATCTTCTCTCCCGCCCCATCGCCGGGAATGAAGCTGTAAGCCTTTACAGGATCGCGGCCGATGGTCTTGTTGTAAATGGTAATCCGGCCGTCGTCACCCATCGTGACCAGATTGTACCCGGCATCGGTTTCGTCCGAATGGCGCAGCGACAACGCGCGGCCCACCGCATTTGAAATGCCGTCGGCGTTCAGCAATGCCAGCTGATGAGTATGCCCGGACAATACCGCCGCCACGGGATATTTTTTCATGAACAAGATCACCTCCCTTACGTTGCCGACATCGGAAGTCAGGGGATAATGGCAGACAAACACCACCCGGTCACCAGGTTTCAGCCCGGCGTCGAGTTTTGCGCCGACGGAGGCAAGGTCTGCCGGTTCGACATAACCGTCCCCCATATGCCCCCACGGCCCGGAGGGAAATCCGGCAAACAGGATGTTTCCGGCGCGAAACACAAAAGTACGGCCTCCGAACAGACGGGAAAACTCCTCAAGTCCGGGGTCGCGGCTCCAATTGGTCTCATGATTGCCGGGAATCGCATACAGCGGTTTTTTCAGTTCGGAAAGCAGTCTGGCGGCAAACACCAGCTGGTTGTCACCGGTGTTGGTCAGGTCTCCGGAAAGGATCACGAATTCAGAGTCCCCGGCGTTGATCTCGGCCACCGCTTTCGCCAGTTGTCCGGAATTGGCGTTGCCCTCCACCACATGGATGTCGGTAAGCCAGGCGAATTTCAGTTCGCTGGCGGCAACGGAAAACCAACACAAAAACAGCAGCAGGGTTATACGGAAACGCATTCTTTCACCTTTCCTCCGAATTTCAATTCTTAAAGTTCATCAGCCTGAATCCTGGCCCCGGCGGCGGGTTGCCCGCGAGAAAATCGGCCATCAGTTTTTCGGCCCGCGCCGGGTCGCCGCGCTCGATCCAATGTATGTCCACTCCTTCGCGCTCCATTTTGCGGAAGAAAATATCCTGCCGCTTGGCGAACTGCCGGATATGATCCAGCAGCGTGCGGCGCATCTCGTCAAAATCGGTTGCGCCCTGGAGATATTCTGCAACAAAACGATATTCCAGCCCTAAAAATTCAAGTTTCTCCCAACTCATATTGAACTCGTCGTGCAGCCGACGGACTTCATCCACCATCCCCGCCTCCAGTCTGCGATCAAGGCGCTCCTCTATGCGGGCGCGCACCTCGGCACGGGGATAGAGCACACCGAGCACCAATGCGTCATAAGCGGGAGTTGAAGTCGGTTCGCCCGGCGGCAGCAGCCGCAATTCCAGCTGGCGACGAACCCGGGTAAAGTTGTCCCTCTCGGAAAACCCCGAGTAGAATCCGGGATCGAGACGGCTGAGCTCGGACTGAAGCTCCTCCAGCGTAGCTCGGTCGAGACGGGCCCGCACCTCCGGAGCGGGCGCACTGCCGGGCAGGGTGTACCCCCTCAGAAAAGCATGAAGATACAAGGCGGTTCCGCCGCACAATATTGGAAGTTTCCCGCGCGAGGCGATATCTTCGACGGCTTGCGCGGCATCGGCGCAAAACGCTTTCAGGTGGTACTCGCCGCCGGGCGGAACGATGTCGATAAGGTGGCATGGTATTTCGCCATATTCCTCGATATCCTTTCCGGTCCCTATGTCCAAATGCCGGTATACCTGTCGGGAGTCGACGCTGATTATCTCACCGCCGAATTTACGTGCAAGGTTCACCGCCAGCGCCGTTTTTCCGGTGGCGGTCGGCCCTGTGACTGCAACGATCTTCAGCTTCTTTGTCATTAATTTGGAAAATTTTTTGAAAATATGTTTAAGCGGTATTATATTATGTCCAATTATATTTTTTGCAAGTAAAAAACATTGGATAAATGGAAAAACAACAAACGCTGCGCGGCAAGGCCGTATATTCCGGCATAACCCTGCATACCGGAGTCCGGGCCACCCTGAAGATAAATCCCGCGCCGGAAAACACCGGCATCTGGTTCCGTCGGGTGGATGTGACCGGCACCCCTTCGGTGCGGGCGGTGGCCTCCAACGTGGTGGACGTCCGTCGTGGCACCACCATCTCCGGCAACGGGGCCACGGTGGGCACGGTGGAGCATATTATGGCCAGCCTCCACGCCTGCGGTGTGGATAATGCAATAGTGGACATGGACGGCCCCGAGCCGCCCATCCTGGACGGGTCGGCGCGCGAATATTTCGCCGGCATAATAGCCACCGGACTCGAAGAACAGTCTGCCGAAGCCGCGGTGTTCCGCCCTTCGGCACCGATCCACGTGAACGGCGGGCATACCCAGATGGTCATCGCCCCGCATCAGGAGGATTCCCTGCGGGTTTTCTGCACCACCAGCTTTGCCGGCTGCCCGTTCGACCCGCAATTCATGGAAATCGAGATCACCCGGGAAAATTTCGAAAAGGAAATCGCCCCGGCCAGAACATTCGTGGCATTCGATGATCTCCGCCAGTTGCTCTCCATGGGGCTAATTCGCGGCGGCAGCCTCGACAACGCCGCAATCATGCACGGCGGCGCAATTTTCTGCAAGGAAAAACTGCTGTGGCAAAACGAAATCGTCCGCCACAAGATTCTGGATATCACCGGCGACCTGTTCCTGTGCGGCAAGCGGGTGCGCGGTTGTGTGATCGCGGTGAAGCCCGGCCACCCGCGCAACGTGGAACTGGCGACGGCAATGATGGCCCAGGATGCAAAAAGCTGATATTTTGAGATTAATATATAATTCGAAGGAGACTCGTGATGGACAATACCGGTAAAGTTTTGGGGCCGAATCAGATCAAGGCGATTCTGCCGGTTCGCTACCCGCTGCTGATGATTGACCGCGCCACCTTTGTGAGCGAGAATGAACTGGTTGGTCTGCGCAACCTTTCAGTCAATGAACTGTTTTTCCAGGGGCATTTCCCCGAGCACCCGATTCTTCCCGGAGTGCTGCAGATCGAGGCGATGCGGCAGCTTGCCTGCCTCGGCGTCATTTCCAGGCTCGACCCCGAAGGCAAGATGGACGTTTACATGAAAGTTCTCGAGCGGGTGAAGTTCCGCAAGCCCAACCTGCCCGGCGACCGGATGAAAATTTCGGCCAAGATCGTCGAAATCAACGCCGACAGCGCCGTGGCCGAGTGCAGCGTTCATAACAACGCCGGCCTCACCTGCGAAGCCAGGATCACGCTCGGCGTGCGCCCGCGCACCCAGCCGGAAGAAATGCCTGAGATGTTCAACGACATCGACAAGAGCGAAAACTCAGTGATGGACATTTCCGGCGTGATGAAGTTCATGCCGCACCGTTACCCGTTCCTGTTCGCCGACTACATCGCCAAACGCGAAGGCGACCGGCTCCAGACCGTAAAGCTCGTCTCTTCCGGCGAGGAATTCTTCAACGGCTGCCCCGAAGATTACAAGACCATGCCCGAGGCGCTGATGTGCGAAGTCATGGCCCAGGCCGGCTGCGCCTGCATCCTGTCGCTCCCGGAAAATGCCAACAAACTCGGCTACTTCATGAGCATCGACAAAGCCGAGTTCTTCGCCCCGGTATTCCCCGGCGACCAGCTGGTTGCCGAGGTGCTGCTGCCGCCGGCCCGCTCCCGCTTCGGCAAGAGCTCCGGCGAAGCCAGGGTAAACGGCAAGGTCATTATGCGCATAACTTTGATGTTCGCCATCGTCGATAAATAAGAGGAGGCGCCGCGTGCTGGGGAGGACAGGTTCTTCGGCGCTGATCGGGACCGAGGCTTTTTACGTGGAAATAGAAGTCCACGCTTCCGGTCGCGGCGAACAGCAGTTTATTTCCATCGTCGGACTGCCCGATGCCGCGGTGCGGGAGAGCCGCGATCGCATACGCGCCGGACTGCAGTCATGCGGCTTGCCGCAGCCGCGCGGCGAAGCGGTTGTCAACCTCGCTCCGGCCGACCTGAAGAAGGAGGGCGGCGCCTTTGACCTCGGCATCGCGCTGGCCATGCTGGCATGTCAAAACGCAATCCCGCCGCAGAAGCTGGCGGCCGCAATGGTGCTGGGTGAACTGGCGCTAGACGGTAAGGTGCGCGGGGTGCGCGGCGCGCTTCCGGCGGCAATGCTTGCGGCGGCAAGGCCGGACGTCGAAATGCTGATAGTGCCGCGCCTCAATGCTATGGAGGCCGCGCTCGGAGCCGGTGACAAGCCGGTTTTTCCGGTTGACAGCCTGCCGGAAGCGGTCGAGTTTCTGAAATCCGGCACGGGCATCGCCCCCGTCAAGGCGAAAATCGAAGACTATTATTCCCAAATGCCGGAAAACGAGCCGGATTTTTCCGAAGTAAAAGGCCAATACGCGGCGCGGCGCGCCATGGAAATAGCGGCGGCGGGCGGCCACAACTCGCTGATGATCGGCCCTCCCGGCACCGGCAAATCAATGATCGCGCGACGGGTGGCTGGAATTCTGCCGCCGATGACATTGTCCGAAGTTCTGGAAACCAGCCGCATCCACAGCGCCGTCGGACTGCTGAACGACGGCAAGCCTCTGTTGAACCGCCGCCCGTTTCGCAGCCCCCACCATACCATAAGCGATGCCGGATTGATCGGCGGCCGCCAGACCCCGATGCCGGGAGAAATCAGTCTCGCCCATAATGGCGTTCTGTTTCTCGACGAACTTCCGGAATTCAAACGCAATGTCCTGGAGGTACTGCGCCAACCGCTGGAGACCGGTGAAATCACCATTGCCCGCGCCGCCGGCAGCTGCACGTTCCCGGCCCGCTTCATGCTGATAGCGGCAATGAATCCCTGCCCCTGCGGCATGGGGGATCCGGCGCTGGGCTGCCGCTGCAAGCCGGACGAACGGAAGCGTTATTTGCGCAAATTGTCAGGCCCGCTGCTGGACCGCATCGATCTGCATGTGGAAGTGCTCAGGCTCTCCGACGCCGAACTTACCGCCGCGCCAAACGGCGAACCCAGCTCCGTCATTCGAGCCAGAGTGGTCGCGGCAAGAGATATTCAGGCCCGTCGTTTTGCCGGAACCCAGCTGCACTGCAACGCCCATATGACGGGACGCGAACTCCAGAAATATTGTGCCATCGGCACCTCCGCCGTCGCTCTTATGCGCCAGGCCATAGATCGCTTCAAACTAAGCCCGCGCGCCTATGACCGCATTCTGCGAGTGGCCAGAACCGTCGCCGACCTCGCCGGTGATGACAAAATAAAAGATCAGCATCTATTCGAGGCGATCAGCTACCGGCGCGGGTTCGGCGAGCTAGCCTCCGGAATATGACGGATCCAAGGCACTGACCATAATCACGATACAAAAGTGACGGCAAAACATCCGTCACTTTTCAGTCATTTGCGGCCAGCCCCATCCCGCATCTAAAATGGTATCCGTCACATCCCCGTCATCGCACCGCTCGCATTGCTGCGCCTATTGTTGAACTATCAGGCCCTCATGTCATCCAGTCCCGACCAACCCTGTAAAAAAAACTGACGGACAGCATCCGTCAGTTTTTTAATCATGGAAAAATATTGACGGCCACCGCCCGTCAATTACAATGTTCATCGCCATCGGCAATCGAACCGGCAGGACAAAATGACGTGGAGCCCAATGAGCCCGTATTATAAAATAGCGCGGGCAACCATACGCGCGGGAAGATACTATCAGCGCTTGTATCCCCAATCGAGCAGCTTGGTCGCGCAATTATCGCGATCGGCGCTACTGGGCATACCGGTCAAAACCAGCACCATTCTGCGCCCGTTGCGCAGACAACTCACGGTAATACAGCTGCGGGCGGCATTGGTAAACCCGGTCTTGATGCCGTCAACGCCTTCGACTTTCGAAAGCAGCCGGTTGGTGGTACGATAGACCATCTGTCTGATCTTGCCGCCCTTGAGCCGCGAATACTCTAGATATGGATGCTTCAGCAGCTCATGAGACAGCAACACAAGATCATGAGGGGAGGCCATGCAATTCGCCTTCTTGGCGTCGGGCAAGCCGTTGGGGGAAGTGTAGACCGTATCCTTCATGCCCAACCCGGCCGCCCGGGCGTTCATCATTTTGACAAAATTATCAATGTTGCCGCCGCCCAGAAACTCCCCAAGCTCAAAGGCGGCGTCATTGGCGCTCTTGATGATTACCGCCTTGAGATAGTCCTCTATTGTAAACTCTTCGTTCTCGCGCAGATAAACGCTGCTTTCGCCGACCATGGCCGCATTGCGGGAAACCAGCAGCCTGGTCTGGAGGGTAATCTTGGGCGGATTATTCGCGGCTTCCTTGTCAAGTCGCTCGAACAACAGCAGACATGTCATCATCTTGGTCATCGACGCGATTGGAACCGATTTGTGCGCATTCCGCTCCCAGAGCACCCGACGACGATCCATGTCCACCAAAATGCCGGCGGAGCAGCGCCCGGTCAACGGAATTCCGGAGACCGTGCCGTGAACCGCGTGGGAATAATCCAAGTCGAAAGCGGGCTCGGGCGCCGGCTTGAGAATATCTACCGCACTGGGCGGCAACGGACGGGCCTGCGCGGACACCGCCGGAACGCCGGGAGTGGCGCCAACCGCGGGATCCCGCAGGCAGAACCAGTAGTAGCCCAGCCAAACATCAACCACCACCAACACCAACGCCGCGCCGGCCAGCATCAGCTTGGTGCGCAACGGCATGGCGGGTTTCGCCTTGGCCGTACTGGATTTAAGCCGCTTCGCAGATCGCCTCATCGTCGCCCGGCAACCCTACTTCAGCTTGGCCGCGGCGCGGTTAAGCGCCGAAAACAACGCGGCAAGCGCTGCACGGTCGATGTTGGAATGTATGCCGCAGCCATAGACCAAGTCCGGGCGCCCGCTGAACTTTACACCGACAAACGCCATCGCCATGGCGCTGGCGCTGGAGCCCAGCGTGCGTTCCGAGAAATCGGACAGCTCGAAGCGCGGCATCAATTTGCATTCATGCAGCGCGTCAACCACCGCGGCGATAGGGCCGTTGCCTTTGCCGGACAGCGTTTCCTTGCGGCCATTATAGTCCAGAATGAAACTGACGGCGATAAGGTCACCGGAGTCTTCAAGGATTTCCCGCTGATAGTTCTGCATCGAAAACGGCACCTTGACGTTTACAAACTCGGCGTCGAACAGCTCCTTGACCCTGTTTGAATCGACCTCGCCGCCGGTTTTGTCCACATATTCCTGAACCATGCGCCCGATCTGCGGATGCATGGATTTTGGCGGAAATATGCCGAACTCCTTCTCCAGCACATAGACCACCCCGCCTTTGCCGGACTGGCTGTTTATGCGAATCAGGTTCTCGTAGGTTGCGCCGACGTCCGCCGGGTCGATATGCAGGTAGGGCATCTTCCAACCCTGTTTGAAGAATTCCGAAATTTCGGCGCGTTTGGACATGCCCTTGCGGATCGCGTCCTGATGCGACCCGGAAAACGCGGTGAACACCAGCTGCCCCGCATAGGGATGGCGCGGGTGCACGTCTATGCCGCTGGCGGATTCCACCAAACGGACTATCTCCGGCATGTTGTTGAAGTGCAAGCCGGTTTTGATGCCGCGCGACTCCATGTTCATAGCCAGTATCGACAGATCCAAATTGCCAGTGCGCTCACCATGCCCGAATATCGTCCCCTCCACCCGGGTTGCGCCGGCCAGCAACGCCAACTCGGAGGCGGCCACGGCGCATCCCTGGTCGTTATGGGCATGCAGGCTTACGATGGTATCGTTCATATGCGGATAGTGCGTGCAGAAATATTCAATCATGTCAGCATACTGGTTGGGCGGGCGGCGCTCAACGGTGGCGGGCAGATTCAATACAAAATCTCCCAGGTGCGCCGGCCGCCATTCGTCGTGAACTGCCTTACACAACTCAATCGAAAATTCCAGATCGGTATCGGTAAACTCTTCCGGCGAAAATTCATAGTTGATGCGGTCGCGGATACCGCGTTTTTCGGCACCTTCGCGTATCATGCGGGTGCCGGCCACGGCAAGCTGAACCAGCTGCTCGCGGGTATCGCCGAAGACAAACTGACGGTGCAGGTCGCTGGTGGCCACATAACAATGCATGATCGCCGAATTGACCCCTTCCAACGCCTTGAAAGTGCGCTCGATCAGATGTTCGCGCGCCTGCATCAGCACCGAGATGCGCACGTCCGCCGGAATCAACTTGTCGTCGATCAACCTGCGGCAGAAGTCAAAATCCTCCTGCGACGCGGACGGAAAACCGATTTCAATCTCCTTGAAGCCGATTTTCACCAGCATGTTGAAATATGCAAGCTTCTTGTCTACATCCATGGGTATCGGCAACGCCTGATTGCCGTCGCGCAGATCGACGCTGGTCCAAATCGGCGGTTTGGTCATTATGCGGTCCGGCCACTGCCGGTTCTGTATTCGAATCGGTTCCGGATATTTATATTTTACAAAATCTGACATTTTAAATCCTCTGCCTTCCGGCCATATACAATTCTTCATCCATTTGCATTTTGCGGAACTGTTTACCGCCGACGTCGCGAATAAGTATTCAGGCAATAATGCCGCGAACGACGCCGGCGTCACTAAGTCGAAGAACCGGAAGGCTGGACCGGGGCTGAATCACTGCGCGAACAAAATTGCCGGAAGATCGCCCGGTATCGTCGCTCTTGTGGTTTTCGGTCGCTGTTTTCATAAATTTTACCTTGTCGATTATTTAAAATAGCGCACAAACCGCTGTAAGTCAAACGGCGCCGGTTCAAAAACAGTGCAAAAAGCGTTAGATTTTCAACAGAAGTTCCTCGGCCTCGGCCAATTGAGAGCGCATGTCAACTCCGGCGGTGGCATCCCACAGGTTCGTCCCCGAGGCGCGCAAACACAACGTCGCCACAATCCAGCTCTGAGTCCAGCCGGACTCCACGTTCCAGACCCCCCACCCGGCGTCGGCATTACTGCCCCAGTAGTCGTGACGACTGAAATCGAACGCCCGGAACCAGGCGCCGTCGAGATCATCGTGTACGCCGGATTTCACCTGGATGCGGGTCAGAAAGGCTGCCAGCCGGTCTTCGGCCTGCTTCCACGTCGCGTTCCCGGTAACCGCAACCGCCTCGTGCAGCCCGATAAAGGCAAAGTTGGTGGTGTATAGCAGATCGCACAGCGAGTCGCCATTGGTCTGAATCAGCGGGGCTTCGGTTTCGCCGTAGGCCGCGTTGCTCGGGCAGGGCCCGTACTTGCCTTTGCCGGCGGACCCGACTTCCTCGCGAATGGCGCCGCCGGCGTCCTGACTGCGCAGCACCTCCTCCACCATGAACTCCAGCTGTTCGCGGTTTTCGGCGGTGTCGGCCACCCGCAGCCGCCACGCCAGCGGCAGAATCATGCGGGCGCGCTCCTGCTGAATGCCGTTGGTCCACACCCAGTTGTCGGGATAGTTGGCCATGGTCTCCGTCACACCCCGGTCGCCGCGTTCCAGAAAAACGCCGCTGCCGCCGTGGGCGTATGCCCAAAAATAGCAGGCCCACAGCCATGATTCGAAATGCGGGGCGAAGTTGGTGTATTCGCGGTCGAAATAATATTTCCATCCAAGTTTCTGCATGTCCTCATCCTCAAGCCGGTCTCCGCGGAAACCAAGCCTGCCGGTGGTGCGCAGATTAGCGGTAATACAGCGGGCCAGCACATCCAGATAGCCGTAGCCGGGAATGGCGGATGCGGCGGCCAGCCCGCCCAGTATCATCCGGGCATTGTCGTCGCCGTAATATACGCCGTTTTTAACATCGTTGCCCATCCATGCCGCCAGGCCGCAGGAGGCGCTCTCCGCGTCGGCGCGCGGCCCCTGCAGAAAATAGCTGGTTTCAAACAAATAACGCGAAAGGTTCTCCGCCTCGCCGCGCCAGCTTGAAACGCCGAAAGTGCGCGCGGCCAGCGCCAGCGCCATGGTCGCCTCGCCCATGCAGTCGGCGCGATAAGTATGAATATAGTTCTGAGAACCGTCGGCGTTTACTGCGGAATACACCCCCTCTATCATGCCGCAGGAACCGTCGCCGGCAGGAATGCCGCGTGAAAATGCACCTCGGGATATTTCATCCGGGTAACCGTTTGCGCCCTTTTTGCATTGATCGTAACGCTCGCGGGAAAGCAGGATGCGAGACTTGTCGAACCACGCGGCGCCGCGGCAGGCGGCTTCAAGCTGGTCGGCGGCGGTTATCGGCGCGTCCTTGGCAAATGAGGGTTCCACATCCGGCGTCCAAACCAGCTCCGGCAGTTCCCGGTCCAGCAAATCGGATAAAATTCGCCGCCAAATCTCCCCCCAGGCGGCCGCTGGAGCATAGCGTCCGGTAATGAAACGGCTCAAGGCTGTAGCGGCGGCAAAGCTGTTCCGGCCAAGCCGGAACAGCAGCGGATGAACTGTTTCCGGAAGTCCGTAGACCGCGATATCCACGCCCGCCACTTTCGCGGAAACCAGCCAGGGGGCGACGGCGGAGCATTCCAAATAATGACACTCGTGCGCCATAACAATGCTGAGCGGCGGCAGTTCGGCTCCGAACCGGTCGGTGGCAACCACCACCCGCTCCAGCGGCACGAAAAGCGTTGCCGCACCGGGCGCCCCGAAAAATTCGGCATATATCCGGCGGCGTCCGGCAAGTGCCGCCTCGCGCAACTCATCCGGCAGGTGCAGCGGCTTTTCCGGATAACCGGGCGCGGTTAGAATTATCGCGTCGCCGTCGGAGCTGGACGCAAGCGCGGCGGCGGGAGATTCAACCAGCTCAAAATCAATCCGGTTGGACGCAAACAGCCTAGCCAGATCGCAATCCGACGCACCATAGAGATAAATGCTCATTTTACTTCTTTCTTCTCGCTTGTTTCGGAATCATCATCCGCCTTATCGGAACCGGCCGCGACTCCGACACTTATGCTTTTCATGTATTTTTCGCGATACGCACGACGACGCTCGGAATATGCGGCAAGTGTTTGCGCAACCCTGTCGGCATCCGGCGGGACGCTGCCGGAAATACATATTTTACCATCTTCTATGACACAGCGTATCGCCGGGGCCAGCCATGGCCGGCCAAATACAAATATGGCCAGCCGACGGCCCCCACCGGCTCGGGTCAGCCCGACAAACGCGGCGGCATCTTCCGGAATAAGCGTCATACCAAAATTTTTTATCATCTTGCGCGGAGCCGTATCGGCGGGGCGCGGTCCAAAAAAATCTTCCGCCTTGAACTCGGGGTGTTCATAGACTTGCACGCTTTCAAGCATGGTCACGGTCATGGCCGGGGCCGTGTTGATCAACATCGGCCTCCCGTCCATTTCAACCCACCTGGTTCCCAGCGGTGCCTTCATTTCTTCCGGATCGGCGCCCGCGGCAATCCGTCCGACGTATTGGTCGTTTGCGTCCGACACCCAATAGAGTTCAATCAGAGGCTTTTCCTCTTCCCGGCCGCAATTCAGACATCGCCACGACGGACAAACCTCATCCGGCACACAGCCGCCGAGCAATATTTCTCCGGCCCCGGCCTTCAACATAATCTCCGGGCCGGGATACCCGTAAACAATGGGGCGAATAGTCCCGCTTTTTCCGCAAAGCGGGCATGTTTCAGGCAGCTCCGCCGCCGACGCATAAAATACCGTTAGAAAAACAAATAAAATTTTCTTCATCTTGCCCCTCCGTTTCCGGGTAATATACCATTGCGGATGAGAAATGCAACTTCCATCGCCCGGTCGTGCAACAAATAAAAAACCGCCTTCCCCGACCGGGGAAGACGGCTTTGTCGCGTATCAAATTCAACGCTGGCCGGACGAAGCGGCGGGAACCTCCTGAACCACATAGACCACATCGCCTTCGCGGCTATGGCTGTATTTATCGCGCGCGGTTTTCTCGACCCCCTCGGGACTCTGGAGAAATTCCACTTCTTCCTCGGCAACGGCCACTTCGGACCGCTTTTGGTCGCGCAGCTGCTCGAGCCGCGCCTTCTCGCGCACATCGTCATTCAACTGTTTCTTGATCGGGAACAGAATCACCGCACCCGCAATCAACAAAAACACCAGAATCGCGTAAAACAGCCAGATCAGTTTGTTCATTGCCCGCCAGCCTCCGTTACACCTGCAGCGTCAGCAGGAACTCTATGTTGCTCTGTATCTTCTTGAGTTTGCCCAACAGCAGTTCCATCGCCTCGTTCGGCGGCACGCCGGTCATCGCGCGGCGCAGCGTCCAAATGCGGGCCAGCTCATCGGGATGAATCAACAGCTCTTCTTTGCGGGTGCCGGATTTTTCGAGGTTGATCGCGGGATAGATGCGCTTGTCCGCAAGATTGCGGTCCAGCACCAACTCCATGTTGCCGGTGCCCTTGAACTCCTCGAAAATGACTTCATCCATGCGGCTGCCGGTCTCGATCAACGCGGTGGCGATGATGGTCAGACTGCCGTGACCCTCGATATTGCGGGCTGCGCCGAAGAAGCGCTTCGGCTTGTGCAGCGCATTTGCGTCCACGCCGCCGGAAAGAATCTTACCGGAGTGGGGCTGCAGCGTATTGTAGGCGCGGGCGAGGCGGGTGATGCTATCGAGCATGATCACCACATCGTGCTTGTATTCAACCAGACGCTTGGCCTT
The DNA here is from genome assembly GCA_034926605.1 of Victivallaceae bacterium. Classification (GTDB taxonomy): domain Bacteria; phylum Verrucomicrobiota; class Lentisphaeria; order Victivallales; family Victivallaceae; genus CALXXL01. Next base: position 212,216 of record JAYFQV010000002.1, on the reverse strand, counting down.
TTCAATCACCATTTCGGCGACCTGGACATGACGCTCCGGCGGCTCGTCGAAGGTGGATGCGACCACCTCGGCATCCACGCTGCGCTTCATGTCGGTAACTTCCTCGGGGCGCTCGTCGATCAGCAGCACGATAAGCGTGACTTCCGGGTTGTTTTTGCGGATGGCATTGGCAATTTTCTGCATAAGCACCGTCTTGCCGGTTCGCGGAGGCGCCACGATCAGCCCGCGCTGGCCCTTGCCGATCGGCGCGGCAAGGTCAACCACCCGGGTGGAGAGATCGGCCGAGTCGCTTTCAAGCACCAGCCGTTCGGTGGGAAAATAAGGGGTAAGATTGTTGAAGGGAATGATCGCCTTCTTGCGCTCGGGAATATCTTCGTTGATGGTCTCGACCTTGGTCATCGCAAAGAAGCGTTCCTTCTCGCGCGGAGTGCGGATAAGTCCGCATACATGATCACCGGTCTTCAGCGCAAAACGCTTAATCTGAGAGGGCGACAGATAGATGTCCTCACTGCACGGCAGATAACTGTAATTTTCGCTGCGCAGGAATCCGAAGCCGTCGGGCAGAACCTCAAGGTAGCCGGAGCCGTACATCATGCCGCTTTTTTCAGCATTCGCCTTGAGAATCTCGTAAACCAGCCGGTGCTTCTCCAGCGCGCCGATACCCTCGATGCCAAGCGACTCCGCCATCGCGTAAAGTTCCTCCATCCCGGCGGCGTGAAGCGCGGCTATGTTGATCTTTTCGCCGTTCTCGTCTTCGAGGATCGGTTCGTCAAGCTCGGGATCCGGATAATTCTGCTGCTGATTCTGGCGGGTGTTGCCGGCGCCGTTGTTGTTGTTGAAACGGCGTTCGCGGTAATCCTGATTGTTGTTGTTATTATTACGGTTGTTCCGGTTGTTGCGATTGTTCCGGTTGTTCCGGAAACGCGGCTGGCGGCGATCATCATTCAAGGGGCGCTCGGAGCCAACCGGAGTCATGCCCGGATCGTCGGCCGGGGTGATCTGACGTTCGCTCTGAGCGGGTTCCTCGGACGCCGGCCCGGAGTTGCTCTCGACGTCCACCGGCGCGACCCGGGGGGCGGGAGCATCGTAATCGAACACCGGATCGACCGGCCGAATCTCCGGCTTGGCGGCCGGGCGCGACGGCGCGGGCGCGTTCTGATACATATCCTCGTCGTCCTCGAACATCGGCTCCGGACGGTCGTTGTAGGCGGACGTCACCGGATCGGCCGATATCTCGTCAAGTATAACCATCTTTTTCGGCGGCCGCCCGCGACGTTTTTTTGCCGGCGCGGATCCCGGAGCGCCGTTCAATTCGTTTTCTTCCATAAAATAACTCTTTCCTGGTTATTGATTCATATTATTTGCAACCGGCGCGCCAGTTCCCGGCACTGTTCGAACAGCCGCTCGGGGCTGCCGTAATTTATCAGCGCATAATCGGCGCGCTCAAGTTTTTCATTAATGTTCATCTGATGCTTTGCGCGGGCTGCGATCCGCGGACTGTAAGATTCCGGAGCCCACACGCAGATTACGGCGTCAAACAGCGTCTCCATCCCGGTTTCGTAAAGCAGCGGAATTTCGGCGAACCGCGCCCTGGGGATGGCGTCACCGTCGAATTTTCCGGCGAGCAGTGCAGCAATCTCCCCGCGTACGCGCCGATGCAGCAGCCCATTCAAAAATTCAAGCTCTTTCGGATTTTCAAACACCGTTTCCGCCACCAGCGCACGGTCAACCCGGCCATCCGGCCCCAGTATGGATTTCCCCCATCTTCCGGTCACGGCGCTCCTTATCGCCGGTTCTTCCAGCGCCCGATGGCAGACATCATCGGCGTCTATGACCGGGAATCCATTTTCGATGAACCAACCGGCTGCGGTGCTTTTTCCGCAACCGACGCCACCGGTGATCGCGATGTCAAGTGTTGCATTGCGCATGGTATGCGACGGAGATACTTTTTCCTATCGTCAAAAATCAGACGTTTTTGCGGGGATTCTGTTTGCACGGCGAACTGCCGTTGTGTATATTGTAGCACGTAAAATGCAAAAATCAAATTATTTGGAATAAAAATGACAAAAAGCGTTATCATTACCGGGCGCGAAACCCTTTGCACCGGAAAATTTTTACATTTGGACAAGATCACCTTCATCGATGAAAAATCGCGGTCCCGCGTGTGGGAGACCGCCGAACGAGTCAACACTCCGGGCGCGGCGATGATCATCGCCCATCTGATGCCCTCCAACCGGGTGCTGATAACCCGGCAGTTTCGGCCGCCGGCCAACCGCTATGTGCTGGAGTTTCCGGCCGGAATCATCGATCCCGGCGAGACGCCGGAGGAGACCGCGCGCCGCGAGTTGCTGGAAGAGACCGGATATGCCGGACTGCTTTCGTTCTGCAGCAGCCCCGCCTATTCCTCGGCCGGAATGAGCGGCGAAGCCACCAGCATCGCGATTGTCGAGATCAACGATTTCGAATACCCCGAACCGCCGACGCCGCGGCAGGAACTCAACGAGAACATCGAGCTGTTCGCCATTGAGATCGCCGCGCTGCGCGACTTCATAAAAGCCCGTTCCGCCGATGGCGACGGCATCGATTCAAAACTGCTTACCTTCATGATGGCGCAGGAATTTTTCCATGCCTGACCTGCTTTCCGCCGTTGCCGACCGCAAGGCGGCCGAAGCCGCCGGACTGATTGCCGAGCTGGCGGCAAAGGCCGGCGGAACCGCCTATCTGGTCGGAGGCTGTGTTCGCGACTATCTGTCCGGAATCGCTCCGCACGACCTCGACATTGAAGTCCACGGCCTGGCGGCTGATACGTTGACCAAGCTGCTGGCGGCGCATTTCAAACTCAACCTGGTAGGCTCGAGTTTCGGCGTGATAAAACTTTCCGGCGTGGAGGTTGACGTGTCGCTGCCCCGTCGAGAAAACAAGACCGGGCAGGGGCATCGCGGATTCATGGTGGACTTCGACCCCACACTGACAGTTGCCGAAGCCGCCGCCCGTCGCGACTTCACCGTCAACGCAATTATGTTCAACCTTGCCGAAAATCGGCTGGTAGACCCGCACGGCGGCATGTCAGACCTTGAAAAAAAAGTGATTCGCCCGGTTTCCGGGCATTTTTCCGAAGACCCGCTGCGGGTGTTGCGCGGCATGCAGTTCATCGCCCGGTTCGGCTATGCTCCCGCTCCGGAACTGATCGGCGCCTGCCGCGAAATGACCCCGGAGGGCCTTGCGGTTGAGCGGCTGGGGGAAGAGTGGAAAAAGCTGCTGCTGAAAGGGGTCAAACCCTCGGCCGGGCTGGAATTCCTGCGCGAAACCGGCTGGCTGAAGTATTATCCGGAACTCGACGCGATGGTCGGCTGCCCGCAATACCACCTGTGGCATCCGGAAGGCGACGTTTGGACACACACGCTGCTGTGCCTGGACGCGGCCGCCGGAATGAGGTCGGGCAACGATGCCGACGATCTCGTTTTCATGCTGGCGGTGCTCTGCCACGATTTCGGCAAGCCGGAAGTAACCGAGCACGAACCGGACGGCCGCATAACCAGCCGCAACCACGAAGTGACCGGCGGCCCGCCTACCCGGGCGTTCATCGCACGGCTGTGGCGCGACACGGCGTTGACACCGGCGGTGCTGCCGCTGGTTGAAAACCACCTTCGGCCGTACACGTTCTTCTACGAACATGCCTCCGACCGCGCCATGCGGCGGCTGGCGGTCAAGGTAAAGCGACTGGATCTGCTGGCAAAAGTGGCTTATGCCGACTCCGCCGGACGTGCTCCGACGCCACCCGACAAGCCACCGATCGATTGGTTCCTGGAACGGGCAAACGCCCTGGAGGTCGCCGCCGCCGCACCCAAGCCGCTGATACTGGGGCGCCATGTGCTGGCAATGGGAGTAAAACCCGGCCCCGAGGTCGGCAAAATTACCTCGCGATGTTTCGAGGCTCAACTGGACGGCGAATTCGACGATCTGCCGTCCGGCCTCGAATACTTGGAGAAACTGCTGGGTTAACCGTCGGAAGCCCGCGGTTCTACATCGCGTCGGGCACGTCGATGGTCAGAGTATGAAGACCGTCCTCAAGCAGCGCACGAACCGACTTCGCCAAAGCAAGGCGCGCCTTGCGAAGCTCCGGCGGAACGCCGTCGGACAACACCGGACACTCGCGATAGAACTGATTGAACGCCTTGGCCACGTTGAGCAGATATTCCACCAACCCGGAGCAGTCCAGCCGCTCGGCCGCCTGTTCCAGCACCGCCGAATAGAATGCCGCCCACAGCGCAAGATTCTTTTCCTCGGCAGTCTCCAGAAGCGACCAGTCGGCACCGGAGGTATCGGGATCGCCGGCCTTGCGCAAAATCGAACCGATACGGGCGCAGGCGTACTGGACGTAAGGACCGGTGTCGCCCTCGAACCGTATCGAAGCGGCGGGGTCGAACATGATCGTGGTTTTGGGATTGAACTTAAGCAGCATGAACTTCAACGCGCCCATCGCAATGACGCGGGCACGAGCCAGAAGCTCGTCGTCGGCAATACCGTCGGTGTTGCGCTCGCGGCAGGCGGCCAACGCCAGTTCGGTCATCTCCTCGAACAAATTATCCGCATCCACCACCGTGCCTTCGCGGCTTTTCATCCTGCCAGTCGGCAGGTTGACCATGCCGTAAGCTAGGTGATGAAGCTTGTCCGCCCAGGCGCAGCCGAGCTTTTTCAGCAAAGCGAACAGCACCTGAAAGTGCCATATCTGCTCATCGCCCACCACCCAGATCATCGAGTCCGGCTGGTAGTCGGCATATTTCTTGAGCGTTGTACCCAAATCCTGCGTTATATAGACGCTGGTGCCGTCGGCGCGCAGAAGCACCTTGACGCCAAGTTTCGGCCCGAGGTCACAGACCACCGCGCCGTCGTCGCGCCGGGTGAACGCGCCGGAGTCCAGTCCCTGCTTTACAATATCCTTGCCCAACAGATAAGTCTGGCTTTCAAGATAAGTCCGGTCGAATTCGATCCCCATCGTACGGTAGGTTTCGGCGAAGCCGTCGAACACCCAGCCGTTCATCATCTTCCAGAGCTCGATCACCTCCGGCTTGCCCGCCTCCCAGTCCTGAAGCATCTGCTGTGCGGCGCGGCCGATCCCGGTTTCCAGAAACAACTCCTCGTCGGACTTCTCCGTCCATTCGGGGTGCCCGGCGCGCATCTCGGCAAGTTCTTCGGAAAGAGCGGCATTATACTTCACATAGAAGTCGCCGACCAGATGGTCGCCTTTCTTCCCCACCGATTCCGGCGTAACTGCGTTGCCGAAGCGCTGATAGGCGATCATGGATTTGCAGATATGGATACCGCGGTCGTTGACCAGGTTGACCTGAATCACCTCATTCCCGACCCGCTTCAGCATCGACGCAACCGACATGCCCAGCGTGTTGTTGCGCACATGGCCCAGGTGCTGCGGCTTGTTGGTATTGGGAGCGGAGTATTCGATAAGATAGCGCCGTGGGGAAGCGGTACGCCCCGCCGCAAACAAGCCGGGGACATCACTTAGCGTATCGCGAAACAACGCCCCGGATTTCAACGTCACGTTGACAAACGCCTTTACCGTCTCGACGGCGGCCACATCCGGATGCGCGGCCAGAATCTCGGCCGTCGCCGCCGCCGCCTGATCGGGAGCAACCTTAATAATGCGGGCAAACTTGAACGCGTTGACCGTCAGCTCTCCAGCCATATTCTCGGGGCAGCGCTCGGCGCTGACACGCCAGCCGGCGGGCGCGGCGGCCGCCGGAAATTTTTGCAAAAGTCCACTGGTGAGATCGTCGAGAAATTTGAACATGATGAATCCTGATTTGAATATTACAAGGTGGTGCGGACCACATCGGTGGTCCCGGCACGCTGAGGAACAATGAAATAGCTGCCGAAGCAGGCCGGAACCAGAGCGGTGTCGCCGGGGGCGACTTCCACCATCGCCTCGCTTTCGGAGTGGCGGCCGACCTTGATCGGGTTGTTTATCGCGGTAAGCAGATGGAACGATGCACCCACGGTGTCATCCCGCCACAAATTACGCAATTTCAGCACATCGCAGGAAAAATTGCGGCACATGTTTACCAGAGTGAACTTGCGGTTGCGTTCGGCAACATCGACCACCCCGGGAATACGGGTGGTGGAGCGGTTCATAAAGTTTATCGATTCCAGCGCCTCGGTCACATGCAGTTCACGCGGCTGACCGTCTGTCCCGACCCGCCCCCAGTCGCTCAGCCGGAATGTACTGTCGGAATTCTGCTGAACTTCAAGCACCAGATTGCCCTCGCCCAGCGCGTGAAGCGTGCCGGAGGGGATAAAATAGGCGTCGCCGTCGAAACTCGGATAATTTTGGAGGCAGTTCTCCACCTCCATCGAGCCCAGCTGCCCCAGCAACTGCTGCCGCGTGGCCCGCGGACTCAGCCCGGCCATGATCTTGGCGCCTTCGCGATGAGAGATCACATACCACATTTCGGATTTAGGCTCGGCACCGGGATTGGCGCGGCAGTAGGCCTCGTCCGGATGAACCTGCAAGCTCAACCGCTGCCCGGCATCCAGCAGTTTGACGATCAGCGGAAACCGGCCGCGCCCGATCCATTTGTTGCCCATAAGCAACTTGCCGTAATATTCAACCAGACGGCCCAGCGTGTTGCCGGCCAATGCCCCGCTGCGAACCATGCTCTGAGTCGCATCGCGGTCAACCACCTCCCAGGACTCGCCTATCGGCAGCGCCGCGTTCGACACGGTGCGTCCGAGTTTTTCGGTGAGCAGCGAACCGCCCCACATGCGGGTTTGGTAAATCGGGGAAAACAACAGAGGATACAGCTTGGCCGGGTCAACAAACGCCATTTTCACGCCTCCGGTTTTATATATATTGCACAGCTTTCAACCAATTCATGCGGCAATCGGCGCGGTCGTCCGGTGGAATCGAGACACCCCAGGGTAACTTCTCCGGAAACCAGCAACTCTTCGCCGCGCCGCACTTCGCTGCCAATCACCAGCCGCGCACCGCGCGCCGATATGATCCATGTTCTCACCGCCAGCAGATCGTCATACTTGGCGCTGCGATGGTAGCGGCAGCGCGCTTCGGACACCGGCAGAAACGCGCCCATCGTCTCCAGTTCGCGATAGGTCAGCCCCACCGAGCGCAGCATTTCGGTACGCCCGCGCTCGAAAAACTCAAGATAGTTGGCGTAATAAACCACGCCCATCTGGTCGGTGTCTCCGTAAGAAACGCGATATGGGGTGCGGTGTACCGTAACAAGATCAAAAATTGCAGCCACGGTTTCGTCGAAAGAACAGTTGCTGGAATCGAAAACCACCGCGTCGACGGCCGGACGCAACGGCGCAAGCGCCCGAGTGGTGTCGCGAAAGTCGCGCTCGCGGATCGCCGCCGTCACCACGGCAAGATCACCGCCTTCCTGGGCCACCCGGCGCTTCGCACGGGCTTCGCAACTGGCGGTAAGAAAAATCTTTACCACGGCGTCCGGAAATATCTCGGTGCCGATGTCCCGGCCCTCCATCACAATATAGCCGCATGACGCCAAGGACTGCTGGAACGTCTTGAGATACTCCCTGACCACGCCGAACGCCGATATTTTACTGGACAGATTGGAAACCGCTGGCTCACGGAGTTTTTCACCCGGGCAAGTCCCGTTGACCTCCACTTCAAATCCAACCCCACCGGGCACCATTCCAAGTTTGGTGCGCTCAAGCACCTGCGCCATCTCGGATTCGGAAATTTCCGATGGTGCACCGGCCGCCCATGCGAGCGCCCGATACATCGCGCCCGTGGAGATATAGGGTATCCGCAACCTGGCCGCGATCGCCGCCGCCACCGAGCTCTTGCCCGATCCGGCCGGACCGTCTATCGCGATCACCCGCGATTTCGTAGAACGCGCTCCGGCACATCCGCGGTTCATCGCCCGCACCTCCGTTACCGGCGACCGCGCAACCGGCCGCTCTTAAGGAAGCCCTCGTAGTTGCGCATGGTCAGATGGGATTCGAGCTGGGTCATGGTCTCAAGCACCACGCCGACCATAATCAGCACGCTGGTGCCGCCGAAAAAGCTGGATACCATGTAGGGAACCCCAAAATTGGCGGTGAGAATGGACGGAAACAGCGCCAGCGCGGTCAGGAAAACCGCACCGCCAAGTGTGACCTTGGTCATGGTGCTGTCGAGATAGTCAGAAGTGGGTTTCCCCGGCGGAATGCCGGGAATATAGGCGCCTTCGCGCTTCAAATTGTCGGCAATCTGAATCGGATTGAACACGTTGGCAACCCAGAAGAAACTGAAAACCATGATCAGGATGGCATAAAGCGTCATATACGGCCAGTCGTTATGGGAACCGAACATTCTGGCGAGCGAGTAGAAAACACCGCTGCCGCCCTCCCAGCGGCTGGCAATGAACCCGAACACCGGCCCGGGAATCATCATGATGGCGCCGGCAAAAATGATGGGCATCACGTTGGCAAGGTTGACTTTCAGCGGCATGTAGGTGGTGCCGCCCATAACCTGTGCCCCCACGGTCTTGCGCGCGATCTGAATCGGTACCTTGCGATAGCCCTGAGTCAGCATTATGGTCAGCGCCGTGACCGCCACGAACAGAATCACCAGAATAAGCAGATGCACCACGCGGAACGACTGGCCGCTGATGGTAACGCCATTGATGGTCATGGAAATCAACTCATTGACCGCCTGCGGCAGACGTGCGATGATGCCGATGGTAATGATGATCGAAACGCCATTGCCGATGCCGCGCTCGGTGATCTGCTCGCCCAGCCACATGAACATCATGGTGGTGGCCGTGAGCACCATAACCGTCATAAACATGAACACGACAGGACTGCCGATGTAAAGCGGCATGCTCTCGCTGACCGAAAAGACACTGGAAGGATTGACGATCGCATACGCGGTCATGAATCCTTGGATAATGCAAATCAGAATGGTTAGATAGCGGGTATACTGGTTGATTTTGCCGCGTCCGGCCTCGCCTTCGCGCTGAAGCTTTTCAAGCGCCGGGAACACCGGCCCCAGCAGCTGCATGATGATCGATGCTGAAATGTACGGCATCACACCAAGCGCCGCCAGTGCGAATTTCTCCAGGGCGCCGCCGGAAAACAGGTTGACCATCTGCAGCAAGTTGCCGCCGGCCGAAGCCTCCAGAGAGTCCATGAACCCCTTCAGCGCCACCGGGTTGACCCCGGGGCAGGGAATACTCGAGGCCACCCGCACCAGCACGATGATCCCGGCGGTAAACAGGAGGCGGTTACGCAGCTCCCGGATCTTGACGATGTTCAAAAACGCGGCAAACATTGCATCTTTCCAGTCGTATAAAAAATTTCTCTGTTTCCTTACACAAAAAACGTTTTCCGAACCCCGGACGCCGGGGTGCCGTTCGCTTGCGGCTTTGCCGCGGCTCAGGCATCCCCGTCCCCGGGGTTCGGGCAGGAACCGGCTTACGCCAATTCCACGCAGGTACCGCCGGCCGCCTCGATCTTGGCGCGGGCCGCGGCGGAGAATTTCACCGCCTTGACCGTAAGCGCCTTGGTGAGGTCGCCGTTGGCGAGGACCTTGAGGTCGTTGTCTTTCTTTCCGGCGAGTCCGCGGAACTTCAGGGTCTCGAGATCGACGGTATCGCCGGCCTCGAAATGATCCTCAAGCACACCCAGATTCACCAGCTCGTATTCCACGCGGTCGGCATTCTTGAATCCGCGTTTCGGCAAACGCCGGAACAGCGGAATCTGACCGCCTTCGAAGAACGGACGAATGCTCGAACCGGTACGGGACTTCTGGCCTTTTTCACCGCGGGTAGCGGTCTTGCCCATGCCGGAACCATCGCCGCGGCCAACCCGCTTGCGACGGCAGCGACTGCCCGGATTCGGAGATAACTCATGCAGTTTCATTTTCGTAACCTCTTTCGATTAGAGAGATTCCACGCCGCGGCGGGCCAGCACGTCCTCGCGGCTGTTCAGCGCTTCAATCGCCTTGAAAGTGGCCTTGGCCACATTCACCGCGTTGCTCGCGCCGAGCGACTTGGCCAGCACGTCTTTGACGCCGGCCAGTTCCAGAATCGCGCGCATCGCGCCGCCGGCGATCAGGCCGGTTCCCGGACTCGCGGGTTTCATCATCACCTGCGCGCCGCCGAACTTGACTTCGACTTCGTGCGGAAGCGTATGCCCCTTCAGCGGAATCATGATCATGTTCTTGCGCGCAGCCTCGTTGCCCTTGCGGATCGCATCGGCGACTTCATTGGCCTTGCCGTAACCATAGCCGACGCGGCCCTTGCCGTCTCCGGCAACCACCAGTGCGCCAAAGCTGAAGTTCTTGCCGCCCTTCACGACCTTGCTGCAACGGTTGATGGAGATCACGCTCTCGCTGATGTCGCTGACGGGCTTCTCATCTTCGTTTCTGAAATTTTCACGTTTTGCCATGATAAACTCCTAAAATTTAAGCCCGTTGGCTTTGGCCGCCTCGGCAATAGCCTTTACGCGGCCGTGATAACGGTAACCGCAACGATCGAACACCACTTCAGTGATATTCGCGGCCGCCGCGGACTCCGCAGCCAGTTTCCCCAAAAGCGCGGCACCATCCATATTGGGCCGTGCATTGGCTTCCTTGAACGTGGCACCCATGGTGCTCGCCTGCGCCAGCGTGACCCCGTTCACATCGTCAATGAACTGACAATAGATGTGATTAGTGGTTACGCTGACCGCAAAACGCGGGCGCTCGGGAGTGCCGGCGACCTTCTTGCGTATCCGCAAATGACGGCGGATGCGCAACTCTTTTTTATCTCTGATAGCCATATTTCAACCTCGATTCTATCCGACCGATTTGCCCTCTTTGAGGGTGATCTTCTCACCCACATAGCGGATGCCCTTGCCTTTGTAGGGTTCGGGTTCACGGAAACGGCGGATGGCGGCGGCGACCGCGCCCACAAGCTGCTTGTCGGCGCCTTCAACGACGATCACGCCCTGGTCGTTCACGGACACTTTTGCCCCTTCCGGCACCTGATACACCACCGGATGAGAATATCCGATGTTCAGTGTAAGCTTGGTTCCGGAGATCTGCGCACGGTAACCCACGCCAACTATCTGGAGATCCTTGCGGAACCCCTTGGTGACGCCAATGACCATGTTGTTAATCAGACTGCGCGCCAGCCCCTGCATTGCGCTGGAGCGGTGCGTATCCTCGTTCTGGCGAACGTGGATCACGTTTTCGGCGATATCCACCGAAACCAGCGGCGGCAGATTGATCGAGAGCTTTGCTTTGCCCTCGACATTCACCACCCCGGCTTCCACCGCCACCTTTACGCCGGCGGGGATGTCGATCGGTTTTTTACCAATTCGTGACATTTTATATCGTTCTTTCCAACTTGCGTTTACCAAATGTAACAGAGCACTTCGCCGCCGACATTCTCGGCCGCGGCCTTCTTGCCGCACATGATCCCCTTGGGGGTGGTAAGGATCACGGTGCCGAGTCCGTTGCGCACTTTCGGCATCTCCTTCGCCCCGCAGTAAATGCGGCACGACGGCTTGCTGACGCGCTCCAGGCCCTGAATCACCGGCTTGCCCTCGTAGAACTTGAGGGTAACCTTGAGGAAGCGCTTCTTGCCCTCTTCGCGCACCTCAAAATCGGCGATGTAACCGTTTTCCTTCATCACGTTGGCGATGGCGATCTTTTCCCGGCTCGCGGGCATGTCGACAATGTCGAGCTTCGCCGCGCCGGCGTTACGGATTCTGGTCAGCATATCGGCTATGGGATCTTGCATACTCATAATGTAATCTCCTTATCCTTACCAGCTGGCCTTGGTCACACCCGGGATCTGGCCGGAAGAGGCCAGCTCGCGGAAACAAATACGGCACAAACCGAATTTACCGATGTAGGCGCGCGGACGGCCGCACACCTTGCAGCGTGTGTAGTTACGAACCGGAAACTTGTTTCCGCGCTCGCACTTTACAATCAAACTTTTCTTCGCCATAAATTCTATGTCCTTATTATTCCGCGAAGGGTATTTCCATCAGTTTCAGAAGCTCGAAAGCCTCCTTGTCGGTCGGAGCGGTAGTCACCATGGTGATATTCACCCCCAGCGGGTACTTCATCTTGTCCTGATCGATTTCGGTGAACACCGAAACGTCCGGAACGCCCACGTTGTAGTTGCCGGCACCGTCAAATCCCTTGGCGCTGATACCGCGGAAGTCGCGGACGCGCGGCAGGGTATTGTGCACGAAGCGGTCGAGAAACTCGTACATGCGGCGACCGCGCAGGGTCACCATCACGCCGATCTGCATGCCAACGCGAAGTTTGAAGTTGGAAACGTTCTTCTTCGCCTTGGTGATCACAGGCCGCTGGCCGGTGAATGCGCCGATATGTTTCTGCGCCTCGGAGAAAGCATCGCGTTCGCAGCCGCTATTCATGGCGGTGGAGATCACGATCTTGGTAAGCTTCGGAATCTGCATCACGTTCTGGTACTGCAGACGCTTCTGCAGTTCCGGACGCACATCCTCGGTATATTTTTTCAGCATGTCAGGCATATTGCATTACTCCTGAACGGGCGCGGACTTCTTGTTCCGCCACGCCGCCTGCTTTTCAGTTTTGGCCTTCTTGCCTTCTTCGGTGAGCGCCACGTTGGAGACGTGGACGGAAACCGAACGGTCGATCAGACCGGGAGTGCCGTCCTGCTGCTTGCGATGGCGCTTCGCCACCGTGCGCTTGCCCGGAGCGGCCTTCTTGCCGGCCTCGGCGCGTTTTTTGGAATCAAGAGCGGTGAACTCAACCACCACGCGATCCTTTTCAGGAACTATCGCCTTGATGGTGGCTTCCTCGCCCTTCCAGTCGCCGGCGATAACCTGGACTTTGTCGCCCTTGGAAACATGATATTTCTTCATATTAGAGCACCTCCGGAGCCAGCGAAACGATCTTCATGAAATCTTTCTCGCGCAGTTCGCGGGCGACCGGCCCGAAAATACGGGTGCCGACCGGGTTTTTCTGCGCGTCGATAATCACGGCGGCATTGTTGTCGAACCCCAGATAGGAGCCGTCCGGCCGGCGGATCTTTTTCTTGGTCCGCACCACAACCGCCTTGACAACCGTACCTTTTTTCACCGTACCGTCCGGCAAAGCCTCTTTGACGGTGGCGGTGATGATATCACCAACGCTGGCAAGCTTCCGGCGCTGCCCGAGCACCGTGATGGCCACGATGCTCTTGGCGCCGGAATTGTCGGCCACGTCCAAACGGGTTTGCATCTGAATCATGATAAACCTCCTGGACTAATCCTGAGCGCGGCTGATGATTTCCAAAAGCCGCCAGCGTTTGTTTTTGCTCAACGGGCGGGTCTCGACGATACGGACGGTATCGCCTTTCTTCGCCTCGTTGTTCTCGTCGTGGCAGGCGAACTTCTTCCTCACCTTCACCACTTTCTTATAGAGCGGGTGTGCCGTGCGGCGCGAGACTTCGACCACGATGGTCTTATTCTGAACGTCGCTCACAACCACGCCCACGCGTTCCTTGCGGATGCCGCGTTCGAGGGTCTTTTCGGTATTTTCCATTTTAACGCTCGATTTTCGCTTAGTTGTTGGCATTGGCCGCGGCGCGCGCGGTCTGCTCGGTATGGATGCGGGCTATGTCGCGGCGAAGTTCGCGCAAACGGGCCGGCTTCTCCAGCTGGCCGGTGCGGGATTGGATCCTCATCGTCAACAGCTCCTTGCGGAAGTCGGCCAAATTGGTGTCGAGCTCCGCATCGGTCATGGCGTGAATTTTATCGTATTTCATCGCTATAGTCCTTCCGTCAAAGCTCGCGCATCAGGAACTTGCAGCGCAAGCACAGCTTGTTGGCCGCACGGCTCATGGCCTCGCGGGCCTGGGTCTCGCTGCAGCCGGAGATCTCGAAGAGCACGCGGCCCGGCTTCACCGGAGCCACCCACCCCTCAACGTTGCCCTTTCCTTTACCCATACGCACTTCGAGCGGCTTCTTGGTAAAGCTCTTATAGGGAAACAGACGAATCCAGACTTTGCCGTGGCGCTTCAGGTGGCGGTTGATCGCCACACGCGCGGCCTCAATCTGGTTGTTGGTAACGTAACCGCGGGTTAAAGCCTGCAGCGCGTAATCGCCAAAATCGATCTTGTTGTTTTTAGTGGCAAGACCGGCGTTACTTCCGCGCTGAATTTTTCTGTACTTTACCCTTTTTGGCATTAGTGGCATTTGACTCTTCCTCCATCGCCTCGTTATGGCAAATCCAAACCTTCACGCCGATCTTACCCGCCGGGGTGTGGGCTTCCACAAACCCGTAGTCGATCTTAGCCTTCAGCGTATGCAGCGGCACACGCCCTTCCTTGTACTGCTCCGAACGCGCAAGTTCCGCACCGCCCAAACGGCCGGCAACGTTGATCTTGATGCCTTCGGCGCCGTTTTCCATTGCCAGCTGGATGGCACGCTTCATCGCACGGCGGAAACCAATGCGGCGCTCGAGCTGGAGCGCAATGCTCTCGGCAACCAGCTGGGCGTTGATCTCGGCCCGGCGAATCTCGTTGACGTCGACGAACACGTCTTTGACGTCGTTATTGACCAGCTTGGCAATTTCCTGACGCAGAGTGTCGAGCTCCGCGCCTTTTTTGCCAATCAAGACGCCCGGACGGGCGGAAAAGATCGTCACGCGGACACGGCTCGCGGAACGCTCGATCTTAACTCGGGCGATCGCGGCAGAAGCAAACTTGGTCTTGACAAACCCGCGAATCTTCAGGTCTTCAAGCAGCCATTTGCTGAACATCGCATTGTTGGCGAACCAGCGCGAATCCCAATCTTTGGTCAGCGCGGTTCTCAAGCCAATCGGATTTACTTTTTGTCCCACAATCTCACCTTATTTGATTATATATCACTCAGAACGATTTCCAGATGGCTCGTTCTCTTGCGAATACGGCCTGCCGACCCGCGCGCTTTCGGCCGGAACCGCTTGAGCATGGTTCCGGCGTTCACGATCGCGAACTTCACCTTCAGGTCCTTGCTGGCGAGCTCGGAGTTGTTTTCGGCGTTGGCAACTGCGCTCTTGAGCGTTTTGCCGAACAGCCTGGCCGCCTTCCGCGGGCTAAGCTCGCAGATGGCCAGCGCCTCACGTACACTCACGCCCTGCAGCAGGCGCGAAATATGACGCGCCTTTTCCGGGCTGATATGCACATTTTTGGTTAAAGCTCTGACTTCCATAGTCGCTTTCTTCTATTTGTTGACTTTGTTCATGTCAGCGTAAAGCTCCATGCCGGGCGTCACCTGGGAAATCTCTCCCGAGACAACCGCCGCAGCCGAGACATTCGGCCACACACACACGATCCGCACCTGCACAGGGTCCTTCCCGACCCCGTACAGCATCAAACCATTAAACGCACCATGGTTTATGCCGACCGGCAGTATGACTAGCCCCTGGTCGCGCGCCACTTGATAGACCCGGGTCCTCTTGACCTGGGTATCGAGTTTCGCGTTTCCGGCGGCCACGCTGAATTTTCGCAATTCCCCCAGCACGGCGTCCCGCGCCACCAGAAGTTGCGCCAAGCGCACTTCTCCGGGCGGGGCCACCTCCATAAGGGAATCGGCCTGTTTGCAGAAGTCGGAAAGACTTTGGGTGAGCGCCTCTCCGCGGACGGCAAGCTCCCGAAGCCGGTTAAGCAGCTGAACTTCCCTTTCTCCGGGTTCGCGTTGCCCGTCGTATTCGAGCATCCCGGCGAATTTCAGCTGGAACCGCTCCAGCGCGCCATCCTTCTCCTGCAATTTTTCAAGCAGCTCGCCGAGCCCGTTTCTTACCATCTCAAGCTCGGCCACCGCGGCGGATTTCTCCGCCTCGCTTTTCGCCAGCTCCATCTTGAGCTGGGCTATCTCCCGCCGCAGGTCGTCGACTTCCGAAGAGACGTTGGCATCTTCTTCTCTTCTCTCGCCACCACCTGCCGCCGGTGCATCGGATCCAACCCCGGCGGATTTTCGCACTCCGCCGTCCCCGGCCGGACCGACCCCGCCGGGAGCGGATTTCTCCGCTCCGCCTCCGAATTCGGCCTTCCCGCCGAACCCGGGTTCCGGGGCCTCCGCGATGGCGCCCGCCTTCCCGACGCCGCCATCCCGAGACTCGTTCGATTCAATGCTGTCGGCCCCCTCGGCGCCCTGCAAAACGGGCACAAAGAGAGACAGAACACTTAATATACATACCATCACGGCGTTTTTCCAGTCGCCAAGTAAAAAAATACCGGTTTTTGTCATTTCGGCTCCTTTTCCGCCGGTTGAGTTCTAAATATATCACGAATAAGACGGTTTTACAAGATTTGCAAATTTTTCTTTTCAATGGTATATTAGAGAGATCACTTAAATACTAACCCCATCGGAGGATGATTATGGCGGAAGATCTGCAGGGATTGCTTGAAAAAATCCAGAAACAGGGTCTCGACAAGGCGAATGCCGCTCACGACGAGATTATTGGCAAGGCCAAGAGCGAAGCCGAAGCAGTCATTGCCGCCGCCACCAAAGAGGCAGAAGAGATTCGCCGCGCCGCGAAGGCCGAAAGCGAAAGCCTTACCAAGCGTGCCGAAGAGGCGGTCCGCCAAGCCGCGCGCGACATAATTATGAAGCTTGAGGGCGAACTCAAGAGCCGCCTGGTGGCGGTGGTCCAGGAAAACACCGTGGCCGCCATGACGCCCGAACTTATGGCCTCGATCATATCCGAAATGGTCAAAAGTTATCTCGCCAACGGCGGCAAAGTCACCGCGCTCGAACTGCTGCTCTCGCCCAAAACCCTGCGGGACGCGGCGCCCGCGCTGCAGACCTCGCTGCGCCAGAGCTTCGGAATCGAGCCCCGGCTGTTCCCGGACATGGAAATCCGCGGCGGAGTGAAGGTGGCGATCAACGGATCCGACGTTTTCTACGATTTCTCCGATCAGGCGATAACCGATATCGTCGCCGCATACATCGGCCCGCGTCTGGCGGCGGTGGTGCGCGGCAAAGCCGAATGAGGTTGCGCCGATGGGCAATTACCTTTTTCTTATGAGCAGCCTGCCCGTGCCCGAATGGGGCGCGCCGCTACCGATCGCGGTCGACGCGTTCCGCGCGGCCGCGGCCGACCAGCTCACGTCCGCCGAACTGGCCATGCTGGACGCGGTGACGCTGCTTCCGTCCTTCGACGGTGAACCCGACGGACTTGCCCGGCGGTTCGCCGCGTGGGACACCTGCCTGCGCAACGCGCTGGTCGGCGCCAGGACCTCCGGCGGCGATGCCGCCGCCTATTGCAAGCACGAAGACGACTTTTTTTCCGAAATCCCCGGCGTGGTCGGCGGCGCGCTCGGCTCCGGCAACCCGCTTGAAGTAGAAACAACTCTGGACCGGGCACGCTGGGACGCGATCGACATGCTCCTCGGCGGCCGCAATTTCTGCTTCGATGCGCTGGCCGCCTATAAGCTGAAGCTGGCTCTTCTGGAAAAATACGCGCACCGCACCGCCAAACAAGGCGAGGAAAACCTGTCCAAGGTGCTCGCCGCGTTCGAAAACAAAGACAAAGAATAGTTTAACATAGGAGTAACCATGCCTGATACCGGAAAGATCGTCGGGGTCAACGGCAACATGCTGACCGTGGAGTTTTCCGGTGTGGTCACGCAGAACGAGGTGGGCTACGCGCTGCTGGGAGACATCCGGCTCAAGTGCGAAGTCATCCGCGTCCGCGGGAACCGCGCCGACTTGCAGGTGTTCGAAAGCACCAATGACTTGAAAGTGGGAGACTCGGTGGAATTCACCAGCGAACTGCTGTCGGTCGAACTCGGGCCCGGCCTGCTCACCCAGGTGTTCGACGGACTGCAGAACCCGCTCCCGGAACTGGCCGCCCAATGCGGCTTCTTTCTTAAACGCGGCGTATATCTGCGGGCGCTCGACCGCGAACGGGTCTGGGCATTCACCCCCACCGCCAAGGCCGGAGACCGAGTAAAGGCCGGCGACGAGATCGGCAGCGTGCCCGAGGGGCTGTTCCACCACAAGATCATGGTTCCGTTCTCCTGGCAGGGAGAATGGACGCTGTCGCATGTGGTGCCGGCCGGCAGCCACAATATTGACACGGTGGTGGCCTCCGCTACCAACGCACGCGGCGAAACCAGAAACATAACCATGGTTCAGAAATGGCCGGTAAAGGTGGCCATCCAGGCATACCGCGAAAAGCAGCTGCCCACCGAGACCATGATAACTCAGACCCGCAGCATCGACACCTTTTTCCCGGTGGCGGTCGGCGGCACGTTCTGCACCCCAGGGCCGTTTGGCGCCGGCAAGACGGTGCTTCAGCACTCGCTCAGCCAGAACGCCGAAGCCGACGTGGTGATTATCGCCGCGTGCGGCGAGCGCGCAGGTGAAGTGGTGGAAATTCTGCGCGAGTTCCCGGAACTTACCGACCCGCGCACAGGGCGCAGCCTGATGGATCGCTCGATCATTATCTGCAACACCTCCTCGATGCCGGTGGCGGCGCGCGAAGCGTCGGTTTACACCGCCGTGACCATCGCCGAATACTACCGCCAGATGGGGCTGAACTGCCTGCTGCTGGCCGACTCCACCAGCCGCTGGGCGCAGGCTCTGCGCGAAATGTCCGGCCGTCTTGAGGAAATTCCCGGCGAAGAGGCGTTCCCGGCCTACCTCGAGTCGCGCATCGCGGAATTTTACGAACGCGCCGGGCTGGTCCGGCTCAACGACGGCAAGCTCGGTTCCGTAACCATAGGCGGCTCGGTGTCGCCGGCAGGAGGCAACTTCGAAGAACCGGTAACCCAGGCAACGCTGAAAGTTGTCGGCTGCTTTCTGGGCCTTTCCCGCGAGCGCTCCGACGCGCGCCGCTACCCGGCGATCCAGCCGCTGGAATCGTGGAGTAAATACACCGGCATCGCCGACCCGGCGAAACTGGCGTTTGCCCGCAACGTCCTGCGCCGCGGCAACGAGGTAAACCAGATGATGAAGGTGGTCGGCGAGGAAGGAACCCACATCGACGATTTCACTATCTACCTGAAAAGTGAATTTCTCGATTATGTGTATCTGCAGCAGAACACGTTCGACAAGATCGACGGCGCCAGCTCGCGCGAGCGCCAGAAATATATGTTCGCCAAGGTAAACCGCGTGCTGGCCGCCGCGTTCGATTTTACCGACCGCGACCTCGCACGCCGCTACTTCCTCGAACTGCGTCAGCTGTTCATCGACTGGAATTATATGCCGATGGACTCCGATGACTTCAAGGATCAGGAGAAGGCGATCGACGCGAAAATCAAGGAGCACGTGAAAAATGCGTAAGGTTTACCATAAAATCATCCAGATATCCGGCAACGTGATCACGGTGGAAGCCGACGACGTCGCCTACAACGAACTTGCGGAGATCACCAGCGCCCGCGGCATGTCGCTGGCGCGCGTGATCAGATTGCAAGACAACAAGGTGTTTCTGCAGGTGTTCGCCGGATCCCGCGGCGTCAGCACCGGCGACCAGGTCCGCTTTCTGGCCCGCCCCATGCTGGTCTCCAGCTCCGAATCATTGCTTGGCCGCGTGTTCAATGGCCGCGGCGAACCGCGCGACAGCCGCCCCGAGGTGCTCGACGACATGATCGAGATCGGCGGGCCGTCGGTCAACCCGGCCAAGCGCATCATTCCCCGCCACATGATCCGCACCGGCATCCCGATGATCGATGTGTTCAACACACTGGTGGAATCCCAGAAGCTGCCGATCTTCTCGGCGGCGGGCGAACCCTACAACCAGTTGCTCGCGCGCATCGCGCTGCAGGCCGAAGTGGACGTGATCATCCTCGGCGGAATGGGGCTGAAATACGATGACTACCTCTATTTCCGCAATACGCTGGACGAAAAGGGCGCGCTTTCGCGCTCGGTGATGTTCGTGCACACCGCCGCCGACCCGGTGGTGGAGTGCCTGATGGTGCCGGACATGTCGCTGGCGGTAGCCGAAAGCTACGCGCTCAAAGGCAAGCGCGTGCTGGTGCTGCTGACCGACATGACCAACTTCGCGGACGCCCTCAAGGAAATCGCGATCACCATGGAACAGATACCGGCCAACCGCGGCTATCCCGGCGATCTTTACAGCCAGCTCGCCAGCCGCTACGAAAAAGCGGTGGACTTCGACGAAGCCGGCTCCATCACCATCCTGGCGGTGACCACCATGCCCGGTGACGACGTGACCCACCCCGTGCCGGACAATACCGGTTATATCACCGAGGGCCAGTTCTATCTGCGCAACGGCCGCATCGAGCCGTTCGGCTCGCTGAGCCGCCTCAAGCAGCAGGTGAACAGCACCACCCGCGAAGACCATCGGGCGATCATGGACACCATGATCCGTTTCTACGCGGACTTCAAGGAAACGCTAGAAAAGCAGTCCATGGGCTTCCAGATGAGCGCATGGGATAAAAAGCTGCTCAAATACGGCGAGATGTTCGAGTCCAAGATGATGGATCTCTCGGTGAACATCCCGCTGGAAGAAGCCCTGGACGCCGGCTGGAAGATGCTCGCCGCCTGTTTCGACCGCACCGAATGCGGCATCAAGTCCGATCTGGTGAATAAATTCTGGCCAAAAAAATCGGAATAACCCGCCATGCCCAAGCTGAAACTGACCAAAACCGCGCTCAAGGCGCAGACCGACGACCTGAAAAGGTTCACCCGGTTTCTGCCCACATTGCAGCTGAAAAAACAGCAGCTGCAACTCGAGCAGCGGAAATCCCAGGCGCTGCTTGACGCCAACCGCAAGGCGTTCGAGGCCGCGCGCCACAAGGTCGCGCGCTGGTCGGCGCTGTTCGGCGATCCCGGCAGCGTCGAGTTCTTCTCCGGCATCATCCGTATCACGGGAGTTGACGCGGGCGAAGACAATATCGCCGGCGTGATCGTGCCGGTTTTCAACAAACTCGAATTCGAACTCGGCGAGATCGACCTGTTCGCCACCGACTTCTACACCTCCGAGGGGGTGAAGGCCGTCTGCGAACTGTTGAGCCTGGTGGCCGCCGGACGGGTGCTGGAGCGCCGGTACGAGTTGCTGGCGCATGAATTGCGCACCACCACCCAGAGAGTCAACCTGTTCGAAAAAGTGAAGATTCCGGCATGCCGTGAAAACATCCGGAAAATCCGCATCTACATCAGCGATCAGGAAACCTCGGCCGTGGCCCGCAGCAAGCTCGCCAAGAGCAAAGCTCAGGCGTCGGAAGAGGAAGGAGAGACTGCCGCATGATTATCAAAATGAAAAAACTGCTGCTCCTGTGTCTGGCCGAACACCGGATCGAGACGGTAACCCGTCTCGCCGAACTCGGCGCGGTGCAGGTGGTCAACAGCAAACTGGCGGACAGTTCGGAACGCCAGGAGGTGTCCGCCGCCATTGCGAAGCTTGAACGGGTCGTCGCGGCGATCACCTCGTTCAAACCGCCGCGGCGCCCGCACAAGTTCACCGTCGGCGGGAGCGTCCTGCTGTGCGAACTAGACGCCAAGCTGCACTCCCGCAACGAAGCGATGAAGCAGCTGGAAACGTTGTACCGCCGTCGGGAGCTGCTGCTGCCGTGGGGCGATTTCTCGTTCGAACTGGTGAAATCGCTGCGCCGAAGCGGCGTATCGGTGGCATTGTGCGCCGTGCCGACGTCGGACTTCGGAAAGTTCACGCCGCCGGAGGGCGCAACGCTGAAAGTGGTCTCAAAAGACCGCACGCTGGTGCGCTTCGTGCTGTTTTCGCAGAACGCGCTGCCGGACGGCCTGCCGCTGGCGGGGCTGCCGGAAGATGCCGGACTGGCCGACATCACCACGGACATAGCGGAGCTGGAAGCCGAGGTGAAAGACCTCAACCTCGCGCTGGAGGCCGCGCACGGCGCGCTTCCCAAATTGCTGGCCTACAGCGAACGGCTGCATGGCGAGAATGATTTCATTTCCTGCCGTGACGGCATGGAGAAATTCGGCGAAATTGCAGTTGTCCAAGGATACGTCCCGGTATCTCGGGTCGAAGAGCTTACCCGGGCCGCCCGCCAGAACGGGTGGGGGCTGAAACTCGAAGATCCAGCCGAAGACGACCTGCCGCCGGTGCTGATCGAGCTGCCGCGCTGGCTCACCCCGATCCGCCCGCTCATGGAGTTCCTCGGCATTCTGCCGGGATACCGCGAGTTCGACGCAAGTTTGTCCATGCTGGTATTCATGGCGATCTTCTTTGCGCTGCTGATAAACGACGCCGGGTACGGCGTGCTGTTCCTGGCCGCTTCGGTGACGGGGCTGGTCAAGTTCCGCCGCAGCCCGAAGGGCAGACAGGTTGCCGCGCTTCTGACGCTGTTCAGCGTTTCCACCATCGTCTGGGGCGTGCTGGCGAACAGCTGGTTCGGCGTCACCCTAACCGAAAAACAGCTTCCGTCCTGTTTGAGTTTCCTGACCGGCTGGAGCTTCCTGACCAACCAGGCAACCAAGAACAACAACATCGAGTTCATCTGCTTCACCCTGGCGGTGATCCAGCTGTCCATCGGCCACATCTGCAGCTTCTTCCAGGAGTTGAAACTTCGCAACATTATCACCCAGATTGCGTGGATCATGGTGCTGGCGGCGTTCTACCTGGTTGCGGTGAAGGTGGTGGCATATCCGGACAAGAACATTCCGATGGAACTGGTCAAGATATTGCTGGCCGTCGGCGGTGTGCTGCTGCTGGTGTTCAAGGTGCGATGGAATGACATCGGGTCGATCTTCAACTTCCCGTTCGAGATCATCAACTGCTTCACCGATACGCTGAGCTACATCCGCCTTTTCGCGGTGGGTATGGCCAGCGGCTACATGGCTGTCTGTTTCAACGGAATGGCAATGGGCCTTTTCGAGGTCTCGGCGTGGGCGGTCCCGTTCGGCATACTTATTCTGCTGGCGGCGCATTCGCTCAATATAGCATTGGGGCTGATCGCGGTACTGGTGCACGGTGTGCGCTTGAACACCCTGGAATTTTCCTCGCACGCCGGGCTTACCTGGTCCGGCTCGGAATATAAGCCTTTAGTTAAAATCAACCATAATCAAGGAGATGAAAAATGACGTTGGAAATGATGAAGGCGTTGACCTCGGGCGGCGGCTTTGTGGCACTTGGCCTCGCGGCGCTGGGGTCGGCTTACGGTTGCGGCGCGGCGGTGATGGCTGCCTGCGGAGCCTGGAAAAAGATCTATTCGCAGAACAAACCGGCGCCGTTCCAGCTCCTGGTATTCTGCGGGCTTCCGCTGTCTCAGACCATCTACGGCGTGGTGCTGTTCATGCTGATTCACGGCAAGGCCGATACCGCGGCGACATTCTGGCCCATGTTCATCTTTATCGGCCTGTTCGCCGGCATCGCGCTTTGCGCTTCGGCGTGGTGGCAGGGGCGCGGCGCGGCCGCCGCCTGCGATGCGTTTGCCGAAACCGGCAAGGGATTCGCCAACTACATCATGGTGCTCGGCATCATCGAAACGGTGTCGCTGTTTGCCTTGGCTTTCGCGATCATCGCGCTGCCCAACGTGTCTCCGGAGACCGAGGCGGCCATGGTCCAACTGCGCGCAACGCCGCTGCCGGAAGTGCAGTTGCCCGCCGCCCAAGCGACGGACGCACAGGGGCTGTAATTTCGTCACTTTTTGAATTTGACGAGCTAAACCCGTCACATCTCCGTCACTTTTGACGGCGTGACGCAAATATGACGAGGGGGAGAAAGCGATGCGGATTCTGATAAAAATGGCGGCAGTCTTGATGCTGGCCGGGTGCACCACAGAGATGCCTACCGGCAGCTATGACTCGCTGCAGACATTCCGGGATTCGCTCGCTTTCGGAGTGTTCTCGGAACTGGCGCAATACGACGGCCCGGCCCGACGGCCGGTGGTGATCGTACCGGGGTTGCTGGGTTCCAGATTGCGTAATCTGGACACCGGGAAAGTGGCCTGGGGCGAATTTTCGCCGCGCGGATTTGACGACGCGTTCTTCCGCGGCCTCGCGTTTCCAATGCAGAACGGCCGCATGCTGGCGGCTATGCGGGATCGCAACGTGGCCGACGGCATGCTGCTTGCGGCCGAAATCAGAATTCTCGGCATGAGCTTCGAATCCGCCGGCTATGCCGGACTGGTCGACATTCTGAAGTCGGCGGGATACGTCACCGAAAGTGATGCCATGGTCGCCGGCCACGGGCACCCGACCCTGTTTCTGTTCAGCTACGACTGGCGGCGCAATCCGGCCGAAAATGCCGTCGAGCTGGCGAAGTTCATCGACAGTAAAAGAGACATGTTGCTGGACGCCTACCATAAGGAATACGGGCCCGGAGACTACGACATCCGGTTCGACCTGATTGCGCACAGTATGGGCGGGCTTGTCTCGCGCTATTACATGATGTACGGCACCGAACAGCCCGACACGGACGGCACCCCGCCGCCGCTGACATGGGCCGGCGCCAGAAATCTGGCTCGGGTGGCCATCGTTGCCACGCCGAACGCCGGCTATTTGGACACCCTGCTGGAAATGAACGGCGGACTCCGGCTCTCGGAAGCCGCGCCGCTCATTCCCGGTGCCGTGCTGGCCACCATGCCGTCATATTATGCCATGCTGCCGTGGTCGGCGGCCGGCGGCGAGGTGCGGAATCTGCACGGTGACCGCCTCGATATGTTCGATCCGGCCGTGTGGGAACGATACGGCTGGGGGCTGGCCGGACCTGCCGCCGCCCCAACGCTTGCCACGCTGCTGCCGGACGTTGCCGATCCGCAGGCGCGCCGCGAAATCGCGCTGGATCATCAGAAAAAATGTCTGGCCGCCGCCAGCGCACTGAGGACGGCTCTCACGGTGGAAGCCGATCCGCCGCCGTGGCTGCAGGTGACCATGTTCGCGGGAGATGCGGTGCCGACCGATTCCGTGGCGGAAGCGTCGCTGGCCGGCGGGCTGAGACGCGTCGAATTCGATGCCGGCGACGGCAAGGTGCTGTGTTCCAGCGTGCGCGCAGA
Organism: Victivallaceae bacterium; assembly: GCA_034926605.1. Classification (GTDB taxonomy): domain Bacteria; phylum Verrucomicrobiota; class Lentisphaeria; order Victivallales; family Victivallaceae; genus CALXXL01. Next base: position 187,296 of record JAYFQV010000002.1, on the reverse strand, counting down.
CCGGTTTGTGGACGGCCCCCGCGGACGACGCTACGACCCGGAAGTGCGCTGGGACGCGATGGTCTATCTGCCGGCCTCCCACATGGGCATCACCAACAGCTCGACCTTCGCGTCGAATCTTCTGAGCTTTCTGCTGCTGGATCCCGATGACGAGGACAACCCGCCGCCGACCGCCAGAAGGCGCCGGGTCAATCGATAATCGGCCAATAGCGGCCGGATTTGGAGATGCGGAAATCTATCGGCATGTCGAATGCCGCGTGCAGATTTTCGCGCGTGATTACCTGTTCGCGGGTGCCTCGCGCCACAATCCGGCCACGACTTAGGATCAGCCCGTCGCCGAACTCCGGCATCACGTCCTCGATTCGCTGAGTGATAAACACCACGGTTATGTCGCGGCGGCGGGCAAGCTCGGCCACCGAAGCCAGCAGATATTCCCGGCTGGTAATGTCCAGAAAGACGCTGGGCTCGTCCAGGATAACCAGTTGCGGATCGGTCATGAACGCGCGGGCTATCAATATTTTCATCTGTTCCCCGCTGGACATGACGTACAACGGCGCGTCCGCCAGATGCGGGCAGCGCAGATTCTCCAGAATGGAACGCGCGGCGGCCTCCTCTTCCGGCGTTATCCGCCGGAACAAATCCAGCGTGCCGTCGCGCCCGGAAACCACCAGTTCAAGGCCGGTGGCTTCCTGATTGCCGAACTGCTGGAAAAACGGGCTGACCCATGCGATGTGCCTTCGAAGCTCTGCGAGATCGTAGGCGCCAAGCCGCTTGCCGAGGATTTCAACCCGAGCGCCGAACAGGGGCCACACATAGCCCATCAGCATTTTTACCAAAGTTGTTTTACCGGCCCCGTTGGCGCCGAGGATAAAGTGATGTTTGCCGGGCGCAATATCCAAATTGAGGTCATTGAGAATGATTCGTCCGTTGAGGCGCACGGTGGCGTGCTCAACCTTCACAGCAGAAGCGTTCATAAAATGTTACCAGTTGCAATTCTGTTCGCGGTTTTTGTATTCAATCCAGCTGTCGCGCAAAGCTTTGCCCTCGGCGAACAATTTTTCAAAGCCGTCGAAATCGCCCACGGCGATCAGCCGCTTTATCTCGGCGAATTTCCATTCGTATTCGGCGATTGCAAGCATAATCGCGTCGGAGTTTGCCTCAACTATCTGGCGCCACATCGCAGGCGAACTTGATGCGATGCGGCTGGTGTCGCGAAACCCGGTGGCGCAGCCGGAAAAGCGCAGCCGCCGCAGTTCCGGATTTTTCTCTCCCAGCACACTGAGCGTGATACCCAGCGCCAGCAGGTGTGAAATATGGCTGGTGTGGGCCACCAGCACATCGTGCGATCCCGGAGAGATCGGATTAACCCTGGTACCAAGCGCCTCCCATAGCGCGGTGACGGTTTCAACCGCCGCCGGGTCGGATTCGGGGGTGGGGGTCACGAACACCTCGGCGTGGTCGTAAAGTTCGGCAAAGGCGGCATCGGCGCCGCTTTTCTCGGTGCCGGCCATCGGGTGCGACCCCACAAAGCTTACGCCCCGCGCGGCCAGGCCAGCCTCGCCGGCGGACACAATGACGCGTTTTACGCTACCGATATCAGTCGCCACGGAACCCGGTGCAAACTCATCGGCGTGGTTTTTCAAAAAGTCCACGATCGCCGGGATCGGCAAGCACAAGACCGCAACATCGGCGTGGGAGAGAGCCTCTCGAGAGGTTTCGCACACCACATCGCCCATGCCGTGCCGACGCGCAAAGTCGCGGGTTTCATCCCGTCGAGCCCAGGTGAATACGGTTTTGACCCTGCCGCGCAGCGCCAAAGCCAGCGATCCGCCGAGCAGCCCCAGCCCAATCACCGCAACATTGAGATTTTCCAATTTTACCATAAACTTTTTTCCGGATGAGTTGTCAATAAAATAATATAACCTGTTTTTTACCGCGGACAACCCGCGCACGGGAAATGCGCGAAAAAAAAGGCGGAGGATGTTGCTTTTTGGGTTGGGATGTGCTATATTCCAAAAAATTTGATTACACGCGTAACATTTAGGAAAGAGGGAAAATGAACAATCGACTTGCCGGAACGGTTGCGGCGGCGCTGGCGGTGCTGCCGATGTTTACGGCTACGGCGCAACAGAGCGAGGACACCAAGTCCTTCGTCAACGGGGAACCAATCGTAAGAACCGAGGAAGACCGCGAGCGCGGCAAGGAAAATGTGCAGAATGTGGTGGCGGAACTTAAGGCGCTGTTCGACACCCCCAGCGCCGCGCTCTCTCCGCGCCCCAAGAAACTGCAGGAAGAGCCCCAGTTCCTCAACGTTGCGGACATCAACGGCAAGGCCGCCCTGATTTATTATTGCCGCAACACCACGGCCAGCAAACTGGCGCAGACGCTCGACCCGCTATGCAGCAATGACGGTTATGTCGAATATAATACCGAGCAGAACAAGATCCTTATCGTGGATGCCGCCGACCGGGTGGAGGTGTTTAAAAAAGCAATCGTCGGCCTCGACGCCATGAGCCCGCAGGTGCTGGTAGAGGGCCGCGTGGTGGAAGTTCTGCTGAACGACTCCATGCAGCGCCATCTCTCGGTTGCGGTAAACCAGCGGGAACAGAGTTTCAATTCCGACGGGGAAAAATCGCAGGTGGTCAGTCATGGCGGCGCGGTCACCGACTCCATCGGCCCCAACCCCAGCGACACCGGCGCAATGTTCAACTGGTTTCCCTACGCCGGAAATTCAACCAACGTGAACGTTGCTTTCCAGTGGCTGATCGGCGCGCAGGACGCCCGGATACTGTCGTCTCCCAACATTGCGATCTCCCGCGGCGACACCGCGAAAATCAGCACCGGCCAGTCGATTCCTATCCAGGAGCAGTCGCAGAACGGCAGCACCATAAGTTTTTCAACAAAATACCGCGACGTCGGCGTAAGCCTAAGTGTAACCCCGAAAATCATCAACGCCAAGACCGTGCTGCTGAACGTCAAGCCGGAAGTGTCGAACATTCTGCGCTATGAAACCATTACTTCCGGCGGCGTCAGCTACCGGGTGCCCATCATCTCGGTGCGCAATATCGACACCAATCTGACGCTGTACGACGGGCAGGTCATCATGCTCGGCGGTCTCTTCAACAACAGCGTCGCCATCGACGAAGAGCGTATCCCGTTCCTCAGCGACATGCCGTGGGTCGGCGAATTCTTCACCACCAAAAGCTATTCCAACGAAACCGTGCAGCTGCTGTTCGTGCTGCGTGTAACGATCCTGAACGCCGACGAGCTGGATTCCGGCGTGCTCTACGACCCGCAGCAGGTGGCCAGCACTTCGCAGCAGCTTGGCGACATCATGGCGGGAGACAAACAGACCTTCCCGGATCAGCGCACCACGCTTGAACAGGTTAAGGAGGAACTCAAGACCGCGCCCGGCATGCGAGCCTTCCAGTCGGATTTGGACAAAGATGAAAAAGCGGAATAAGGTAGCGCTCTGGCTGCTGGCGCTGCTGCTCCTTCTCGGCGGCGCCGGGTTTGCCGGATGGTGGTTCTGGCTGCGTACACCGGCCGACAGCGCCAACGTGGAAGACAACCCCGACCGGCTCTACAAGGTTCGCCGGGGCGACATGCCGCTGGGCGTCATCGTCTCCGGCAACGTCAACGCCCGCCAAAAGCTCAAATTGACGCTGGAGGCCAACGTCCAGACCAAGGTGCTGACCATCCTCGCAGAAAACACCAAGGTCAAGGAGGGCGACGTCATCATCAAGTTCGATGCCGAGAACCTCACCAACTCAATCGCGGACAAAACGGTGGAGCTCGACAATCTCGAAAAGGAACTCGACGTGATGAAACAGCAGCTCGAGATCCAGAACAGTACCGACCTCGAAACCATGCGCGCCGCCACCGACCGGCTGATCGCCGCCGAAGATGCGTTGCGAAAATACCGCCGCTACGAACTGCGCCAGAGCCGCGACAGCTATGACGCCAAGATCGCCACCGCCGAGACCGCGCTCGAAACCGCGCGGACGGCCTACAGCAGTTATCTTGACGAAATCGCCACCAGCGCCAGCAGCGACTCCAGTGAAACCGAGGCGCGTGAGCAAAAAAAGAGTACCTTGAGCAAGGCGATCACCTCGGCGGAAAAGGAGGTCGAAGCCGCGGAAAGCAGCCGCAAGGTATTCTTGCGTTATGACAATCCGTCGAAACTCAAAGGCCTGGTTAACGCCGTGGAGCAGGCCAGACTCAATCTGCGCAAGGAAGAAGTGTCCATCAATGCCACCCACGTGCAGAAACAGCGGCAAATCGACAATATGATCACCCAGATTCGCCGGCGCCGCACCGATCTTGAGCTTCAAAAATCCTATGTTCCCATGATGGAGCTCAAGGCCCCGGTCGACGGCGTGGTGCTTTACGGCGACCCGGACGAACGGTGGAACCGCACCGAGATCCAGGCCGGCATGGACGCTTTTCGCGGCCGGGTGCTGGTCACCATTCCGGACATGCGCAATCTGATTGTGGACTTCCCCCTGCCGGAAACCTTCCGCAGCCGCGTCAACAAGGACGATAAGGTAATCATAACCCCGGACTCGCTGGAAGGGGTAAAAATCTCCGGAAAGATAACCGACATTGCCACGGTCCCGGTAAACGAACCATGGTATGACACTTCTGCGCCCAAGGTTTTTCCGTCCAAGGTCGAGCTGGATCCCACCGACGCCCCGCTGGTGAACGGCATGAGCGTGAAGATTGAAATAGTTACCGGCATAGTGAGGAACGCGCTGTTCGTGCCGCAGGAGGCGGTAAACGAGCGCGGCGATCAGTTCTTCGTGTATCGGCAAACCATCACCGGCCCCAAGGAAGCGATCGTCACCATCGGAAAAAGCAACGACACCAACGTGGAAATAACCTCCGGGCTGAACGAGGGCGACGTGGTTTATCTTTACAAGCCGTTCCAGTCCGGCGCCAAACCGAAATAGGAGCGTTCATGCCCTCCCGCTCGTTTGCCGACGTCAAGCCGCTGGTGCGGCTTATCGATTTGGAGAAAACCTACTTTTCCGGCCCGCTCGCAGTGCCGGTGCTGAAAGGGCTCAATTTCGACGTGCCGCTCGGCGCGTTCGTGGGCATCGTCGGCACCTCCGGCAGCGGCAAATCCACATTGCTGAATATTCTGGGGATGCTTGATGTGCCAACCCGAGGGCAATATGTTCTTGAAGACATCGAAGTTGAAAAACTGTCCGACCGCGAGCTGGCCACCATCCGCAACCGCAAGATAGGGTTTATTTTTCAGAGCTTCAATCTGTTCCCGAGCCTCACGGTGGAACAGAATATCGAGGTTCCGATGATCTATGCCCGCATTCCCGGCCCCGTTCGGCGGGCGCGCGCGATTGAGCTGGCGAACGAGGTTAATCTCGGCCATCGGCTCGGCCACCGGCCCAACCAGCTTTCCGGCGGAGAATGCCAGCGCGTGGCAATCGCCCGCGCCCTGTCAAACCGACCGGCGTTCCTGTTGGCGGACGAACCGACCGGCAACCTCGATGAAAAGACCTCCGGCGAGATCATGAAACTGTTTCATGCGCTGCACGAGGGTGGATCCACCATCATCATGGTCACTCACAACCCGGCACTGGAGGCTCATTTCGACATTGTAATCCGGTTGCGCGACGGGAGAATCGAACCAGACTTGCCGGAGGTGACAAGATGATGCTGATGCGCGACCTGATGAAGATGTCTCTGCACAACCTTCTGCTGCACAAGGTGCGCAGCGTGCTAACAAGTTTGGGCGTGATCTTCGGCGTCGGCAGCGTGATCGCCATGCTGGCGGTGTCGGAAGGCGCCAAGCAGAAAGCACTGGCCGAGCTCGGCTCCATGGGCATCGACAAAATCATCGTCTTCAGCAAAAAACCGCCGGCAGAGGAGCAACCGCGACAGACCAATCGCCGGACACAGGTCAAATACGGACTGGTTCACAGTGATATTGACAATATCTCCAACATGGACAATGTTGAAAGCGTCAGCAGCCTGCGCAACTCCAGACAGCGTGTTATGCGCGGAGTTACCCGGCTGGACACCAAGCTGGTCGGCGTTGATATCGGGTTCCTGCCGGAGTCCAATTCAAGAGTTACCCTTGGCCGCTGGTTCAGCCCGGTGGAAGCCGAAGACGGCTCTATGGTTGCGGTTCTAGGCTCGCGCGCCAAGCGTAAAATGTTCAAATTGCGCCCCAATCTTCTTGGAGACACCGTAACGGTCGGCAAATTCCGGTTCGCCGTCATTGGCATCCTAGACAACGACATCGGCGCCAACTTTCCGGAAGTCGGCGACCCCAACGACATGATTTTCATCCCCACCGCCACCATGGAGCGCCTCATGAAGGACAGCTCTCCGGGGGAGGACAGGATCGAATACGACATCAGCCTCGTCAAAGTCAAGGACATCACCTACATAGACTATACCGCCCAGCGCATCACCGCGTACCTCCAAAAAACCCACGACAAACAGGACTGGGGGGTCAAGGTACCGCTGGACCTGCTCAAGCAGCAGGAGTCCACCCAAAACATCTTCACCATCGTGATGGGGTCGATCGCCGGCATCTCGCTGATCGTCGGCGGCATCGGCATTATGAACATCATGCTGGCCAGCGTGTTCGAACGCCGCAAAGAAATCGGTACCCGGCGCGCACTGGGCGCGCAGAAACCGGACATCCTCGGCCAATTTCTTATCGAGACGGTTTTCCTGACCAGCTGCGGCGGCATCCTGGGAATATTCACCGGCATCGGGCTGTCGCAGCTCATCACCGTCTATGCGGACATGCCAACAGTCTATTCAAGCTGGAGCATCATCGTTTCACTGGCGATCTCAAGTGCGGTCGGAGTGATTTTCGGCACCTATCCGGCATGGAAAGCCGCCCAGCAGAACCCGATCGAAGTACTGCGCGCCGAATAGCCGTCAACCGCAATCCGGTTTGACTTTTCCACCGCGGATGGTATTTTATATCTCCATGCTCAGCTATCTCAAAATCAAAAATCTGGCGCTGATGGAATCGGCTGAGGTTGAATTCCATCCCGGCTTCAACGCCGTCACCGGAGAGACCGGCGCCGGCAAGTCCATTCTGCTTGGCACGGTGGCGCTGCTGCTCGGCGTTCGTGCCGATAAGTCGATGATCCGGCAGGGGTGCGACCGTTGCGAAATCGTCGGCGCAATCAAGCCGGACGCCGGAACCATGCCGGTAATTGAAAAACTGTGTGCGTCGCTTGAGATTGAGCCGGAACCCGACGGAGAACTGCGTCTGCGCCGGGTAATCACCCGCACCGGCGGCCGATGCTTCGTAAACGATACCCCGGTAAATCAGGCCACGCTGGCCGAATTCGGCGAATTGCTGATTGATGTTTACAGCCCGGGCGAACAATACACCCTGCTCAATCACCGCCGTCAGCTGGAACTGCTCGACCGCTTCGGTCGACTGGCGGAACCGGCGGCCACGTGCCGGGAAGCCTGCGACCGACTTCAAAAACTGCGCGCCGAATTCGCAGAATCGCAAACCGGGTTGCCCACGCCCGCCGAGGCCGAACTGCTGCGCGCCATGGCCGACGACATCGCCAAAGTCGATCCCTCGCCCGGGGAGGACGCCTCCGTAAACGAACAATTCACCGTCGCGGCCAACCGTCGCGAAATTCTGGTCGAGGCGGCGGGGCTCGCCGCGCTGTTGGCCGACGGCGAAGCCGCGGTCGGAGAACAGCTCGCCGCCGCCTACCGGCATATGGAAACACTGAACCGGCTCTCCGGCGGCGGCCTCGGCGAACTGCTCGACGCCTGCGCACGGCTTTCCGACCAGGCCAACGATCTTGCCGACGCCGTGACCCGATTCGCGGAGCGCACCGAGATCGACGAAGAGCAGCTGGCCGAACTCGAATCCAGACTCGAGGCGCTCAACCGCCTCAAGCGGCGCTACGGCCCACAGCTGGAAGACGTGATCGCCAAACGCAAAACCGCCGAACGACGCTTGGCCGCATCGGCCAACGCCGAGGCGGCGCGGCAACAATTTGCCGCCGAGGAAAAACGGTTGGCCGCACACTTGGCCGCCGCCGCCGGCAAACTTACCGAGGCCCGCAAATCCGCCGCCCAAACATTCGAGCAACAGGTGGCCACCGTGCTGACCCGGCTGGGGTTGCCGCATGCCGTTTTCAAGGTGACGTTCGCCCCGTGCGCCCCCGGCCCCACCGGGGCCGATTGCGCCGAATTCATGTTTTCCGCCAATTTGGGCGTACGTCCGCAACCGCTCGGAGACGTGGCGTCATCCGGCGAACTGTCGCGCGTGATGTTGGCGGTAAAAGCAGTGCTGGCCGCCGCCGACACCACCAGTGTACTGATATTTGACGAAATCGACGTCAACATCGGCGGCGAAACCGCCAATGCCGTCGCCGAAACACTCGCCGAACTCGCGGCGGCCCGGCAAGTGCTCTGCATATCCCACCTTGCGCAAGTCGCGGCACGTGCTCCGTACCATTTTGCGGTTCGCAAGCTGGAGCGCGACGGTGCAACCGCCAGCATCATCGCCGAACTTGATCCCGAAGCCCGTGCGGCGGAAATTGCTCGAATGCTTGGCGGCGGCTCGGCGGCAATCGAACATGCCCGCATGCTGCTCTAGGCTCGTTCCTGATTCTCCGTTGCAACAACTTTCCGCATTTGACTGGTATTTTCACGAAAGTGGCGTTATATTTTCAAAAAACTTTTTGCGAGGAACCGGATGAAAAAAATATTGACCTTGGCGGCGCTGCTGGCCGGACTGCTGTTCGCCGGTTGCAAGTCGGATATTTATTATCAGGATCAGGCGGTTAAGAGTGCGCGGGAATACCTGTTGGACAACGCGCCTGAATTAACCATTTTCCAGCGCGACTACGTGTCGTTCACCGCGCCGGTTTTTCTTTACGATCCCGCCATGACCGGCAAGCCCGGCACGTTCCTGACCAGGATTCCTGGCCAGATATGTATAACCTGGCTGATCCCGGAGTGCAGGGATGCCTATCTGGTGGTGGGATTCAGCGACAGCCGTATGATGGATTGGTCCCCCAACCGGCTTATCCGCAAACAATTCACCCAGCCCGACCGCATATACATTGCGGCGATCGCCGCCGCGCGCGCCTATGTTTACAGCGGGGTTTACAATAATCTCTCGACGGCTTCCGCCAACCAGGTGCGCTTCGTCGATCCCGCGGTGTTCATAACCAATTTTGCGCCGGAGCCGCCGCTCGGCGCCGACGATGCCGTAGTTGCCGCCTTCAATGCTTCGATAAAGGGAAAGACGCAGATGGCTTTGGTTTGGACACTGCCGGACGAACCCGGCTCCAATGTGGTTATTTTCGGATTTGGCGGCCCCGACCTCGACGGCTGGGTTGCCAACTCCGGCGGAATCTACCAGACCGACGAACTCAATTCCCATGTAATCGGCAAATACACCCCGGAGAAAAGCAAATGATTCGCAGCATGACCGGCTTCGGCAAGGGCGTCGCCGATGCGCAGGCCCCCGCCTGCCACATTGAAATCGAGCTTTCCAGTGTAAACCGCAAGCAACTCGAACAGCGCTGGACGCTTCCGCGCGAACTCTCCGCGATAGAACCCGACCTCCGCCGCAGCTTGGCGGCCAAGCTCAGCCGAGGCGCGGTCTCCGCCCGGGTCGGGTGCGTATTTCACGGCGAAGCCGCATCGGCCACCAACATCAACCTGTCGCTGCTGCTGAAGCTGGCGGCCACCGCCACCGCGGTGCGCAATGAATGCAAAATGTCCGATCCCATTGATCTCGCAGCCTTGATGACCATTCCCGGCGTGGTCGAAAACACCGAATACGCCGCCGATACCGAAGATATCCGCAATGCCGCGCTTGCCGCCTTGGATGCCGCCCTGGGCCAGCTTATAGCAATGCGCGCCCGCGAAGGCGCGGCGCTCGAGGCCGACCTCTCCGGGCGAATGGAGAAAATAGAATCGCTGCTTGCTAAAATTAAACCGCTGGTGGCGGCATTGCCGGGACAGCTCAAGGCAAAGCTGCTCGAGAAACTGGCCGAAAGCGGCCTGAACGTCGATCTGAATGACGACCGCTTGCTCAAGGAGGTGCTGTTTTACGCCGACAAGAGCGATACCACCGAGGAGATTACCCGGCTTGAAAGCCACTTTGTGCAATTCAGGCATTACCTCGCCTCATCGGAACCGGCGGGGCGAAGCCTCGACTTTCTGCTTCAGGAAATGTTTAGGGAAATCACCACGCTTTCCAATAAGGCCGGCTCTCCCCAAGTATCGCCGCTGGCGGTTGCCTTCAAATCCGAACTCGAAAAACTGCGCGAACAGGTGCAGAACGTAGAATAACGCGGCAACCCGGCAATAATTCCGTTGACGATTACGGCGGATTGCGCCATAAAAGCCATAAAAAAAGCGCGTCCTTTGGGAACGCGCTTTTTGCCTTGCGGTGCGGATTAGAAACGGTTGCCACCGCGATAGCCGCCATCGCGACGGGGACGCTCCTCGCGCGGACGGGCTTCGTTCACGACCACCTTGCGGCCGTTCAGCTCCCTGCCGTTCAGGGCCTCAATCGCGGAATTGGCTGCAGCGGAGTCAGACATTTCGACAAATCCGAATCCCTTGCTGCGACCGCTGTCGCGATCCATGACGACACGCGCGGCATCGACCGCACCAAACTCTTCGAATACCGTCTTCAGATCGTCATCAGAGACAGCGTACGCGAGATTCCCGACATAGATGTTCATACTTCACCTTTTTTATTTCCCGACTTCCCGGGCTTTTTTAACTTCCCCGTGCCGAAACCGAAACCCCATGTCTCGATTCTCCAGCCCGAAGAGTCGTTTCAAAATATTCCCGGAGGTCTTCTGCGCGGTCGCAAACGGTACAATCCCGCTTGGATTTGGATTCAATGGTCGACTGGAATGCAGCGAAACAATCGAAACGCCCGCGCAGTTGACACTGCGGGCTTCCCTATTCATTTGTCAAAAACTTTTAACCGAACCAGAAATTCTTTCCCAAAATCAGGTTATATCGCTGCAAATATTTAATCTTACGAGGCTAATATAGCCCGCGCAAAACAAAAGTCAATCGTTTTCAAGCGTAATATGAAAAAAAAATCAAAAAAACTCGAGGGCCGAGAGCCTCCGTCCCGCCCCCCGAGTTCTCAATCCGGAAAATATTGCCATCGGCGATTGTGTCTAATGGGTTAAGCCTTCCTGTCGGGCCAACGCATCCGGCCGCGGCCCTAACTGCGTCATTGCCTCGCGCCCTGAACTATTTCGGCCAAGTGTTTTTCCAGCGTCGCGCGCCTTTGATTATATTCGTGTTCGATAAGCTTGAACTCTCCGTCGAGAAGATCAAGCTCTTCCAGCACAGCGAGCTTTTCTTTGGTTTCTGCGAGCGCAACGCGGACGTTTTTTTGCGGATCAGACATACGGCCTCCATAAACGTTTTTCTTTTGATATTGTTCCGGCGGCGCTCGCATATTTTAAGCAGCGAAGCCAGCTCGGGTACTTTCCGACATTGATTTTTAAGAAACTTATGAACCCCCTGCTTTGTAATTCCGCGGGCGTCGGCCATCGCCTGAAAAGTTATTGTCGGTGAAGCCACATGCATGGCCACCAGCTCCACGGTCTTTTCATCCATCGCCAACAAAGACGCGATTACTTCCAGCAGATCGTTTCGGGTATAAACCTCAACCGGCGACGGGTCCCTAACCGGACGCGGCGGCGGAGCAAGTTCATCGTTGTAGTTCGGCATATTTGCGGCCATAAGAGGCGGATCGGCGGCCTCCTTGCAGTATGCGGCCAAATTGCAGGAGGCGCACTGCGCCTTCTGAACCGAATAGTGTCCGTAACAGTACATTTCGACTCCGAGATAATTAAGCAGATGTTTAACTAGTCCAACAGAAAAAGCGGATTGCATTTCAATACTTTTGCATAGCGTTTCGCCACCCTGATCGATTTAATTCCATGTTTCAACTGCTGCGACACCGCCGCGCGGGTGATACCAAGTTCATTGGCCAATTCACATTGCCGGATTTTGCGCCCCTCTACCATTTGGGCCAACATGCTCATCTAACAAAAAATTTGACGAACGGGGAACCCTTGATGCAAAAGCACGTAAACGCGTGGCCGTTGATAGATCGCTTTTTAAAAAACGCAACCTTGCCCAGCGGGATTTGGCCGAATTCCTGGAAATAACCGCGCCGGCAGTTACACAGGCCAAGCGCGGGCGCCTGACGTTCAATTATTTGCAACTGGCTCTTCTTTGTGATTTTTTGAATCTGCGCGCCCCGGAAATCGCCGCGTTGTTTACCGAGGCGCTCAATGCGCGGCTGGCGCGCTGCGAGGCGCGCGGCCCAGGGCGCAAGCCGCGCCGGGTCCGTGGATTGCGGGTTACGGCTAAAACCGTGGCAGGCGGGAACGGGATTCTGCATTGACGCGGCGCCGGAAGTTCCGTCGCGGCGGTATTCGGCGGGATGTGCGACATCTTTGGGGCCTGTGAAAGAATTTTCGCACTTCGCGAGTATTCCATGCGGTTCCGATGTTGATAAAACCACCGAACCGTGCTACTTTAAAGCAAACATTACCAAAGCAAAAAACATGGAACCCGAACGATGAAGAAAAACTACACGGTGGTCTTCCAAGGTGATTCGATCACCGACGCCGGCCGCAACTATGGCCAGAAAATCCCCAACCGCGAGATGGGTAACGGCTATGCCGCCCTGCTGGCGGCGCAAATAACCTCGGCGTTTCCCGCCGCGGAACCAATCTGTTTCAATCGCGGCATTTCCGGGAATCGCGTGGTGGACCTTTACGCGCGCTGGAAAATAGACGCGCTGAACCTGAAGCCAGACTTTCTGTCGATCCTGATCGGCGTTAATGACACCTGGCACGAGTTCGAATCCGGCAACGGCGTTGAGGTTCCCCGCTATGAGCGCATATACCGCGAACTGCTGGAATGGACTCGCCGCGAGCTGCCCGCAACCGGCATTCTGCTGATCGAACCGTTTGCCGTGTCCAGCGAACTGGTGCGGCCGGAGTGGTTGACCGAGATCGCCGCACGCCAGCAGGCCGTACGTCGTTTGGCCAAGGAATTCTCGACGCTGTTCGTTTCCGATCAGTGGCTTAAGGATGCCGAGAAGGAAGCGCCGGGCCTTTATTGGCTGCTGGACGGCGTTCATCCGACCTATGCCGGCCATCGCCGGCTGGCCGATGCATGGTGGAAGGAAGCAACCAAGGAGTTTTTGAAATGAACTTTTCGCGCGAGATTCCGATTAAGAAACAGGTTGATGTGTGTGTGGTCGGCGGCGGCCCGGCCGGAGTGGCGGCGGCGGTCACCGCGGCAAGACGGGGAGCCTCGGTTTTTTTGGCCGAGGCGCTGGGATGCCTTGGCGGGCTCGGCACCGCCGGCGGCGTACCTTGTTTCATGGCGTTCGCCGACGGGGTAAATTTTTATGCCGACGGCTTCGGTCGCGAACTGCTGGAGCGGCTAAACAAAGAATTTAACTATGGCTACGAGGGGCGCTGCATAAACACCGAGCGGTTAAAGCGGCTGTATGACGACATGTGCCTGGAATCCGGAGTTGAAATCAGCTTTTTCACCGATTTTGTCGGAGCCGAGACAGAGGACGGCAGGATCAAGTCGGCGGTCTTCAACGCCAAGAGCGGGCTTTTCGCGGTGGAGGCGGCCGTTTTTGTGGACTGTTCCGGCGACGGCGACCTTTCCGCCCGCGCCGGCGCCGAATTCATGTACGGCGATCCCAAGGGAGATGTTATGCCATCAACCCTGTGCAGCCACTGGGCCGGGGTCGACTGGAAAAAATTCTATTCCTCCGGCGTGGTGGTGCAGGAGCGGCTGCTCAAGGCGTTCAAAGAAGGCGTGTTCCGGAATAACGATCCCCACCATACCGGAATCAATCCTTCCGGTCTGGCGCTGGGCGGCGGCAACATGGGTCACCTGTTCGGCCTGAAACCGCTGGATGAATCGTCGCTGACGGCCGGAATGGTCGAGGGCCGCAGGCAGTCGGTTGAATTTGAAAACTTTTACCGCAACTATGTTCCGGGATTCGAAGATGCCGAACTTTCCTTCACCGCGGCGATTGTCGGTGTGCGCGCCTCGCGCCGGATTGTCGGCGACTATGTGCTCGGGCTTGAAGATTATCGGGCCCGCCGGGTGTTCGACGACGAAGTCGGCCGCTACTGTTATCCCATAGACGTGCATCCCGCCTCGCCGTCCGCGGCCGATCAGGAGGCTTTCCGCCACCTGATGCAGGACCTGCACTACAAAAACGGCGAAAGCTATGGCATTCCCTACCGCGCGCTGACGGTAAAGGGCTTCAAGAACCTGCTGGTGGCCGGGCGCTGCGTCTCCGCCGATACCTACATGGAAGCATCCATCCGGGTTATGCCGGGCTGCTATATCACCGGCCAGGCCGCCGGCGTGGCCGCCCAACTGGCACTGGAAACTGGCGACGTCCGCGGATTCACGATCGGCGAACTGCAAGCCGCGCTGGTGACCGCCGGAGCCTTCCTGCCCAATCGGAATTGAGGCTCCGACCCGACGCCGAAATAAAAAGCCAAACAACCTGCAACAAAGGTAGAAAATGAACGAATTCAGTTATCTGTCCGGCATCTCGCCGGACACCAGCAACCTTATCAAGGCGCTGCAGCTGGTACAGGCCAAAGAGGGGTTCGTCTCGGACGAGGCGATTTCCGGAGTGGCCGCGCACTTCAAGCTGGCGCCGGTGGAGGTGGAAGGCGTGCTGACCTTCTATGCGCAATTCAAGCGCACGAAACCAGGCCGCTTTCAGATCTCTTTGTGTGACGGAACGGCCTGTCACATCAAGGGTTCGAATGAAGTCTGCAACTGGGTTTCCCGGGAACTGGGCATCGCGCCCGGTGAAACCGATGCCGAGGGCCGATTCTCGCTGGCCACCGTTGCGTGCCTCGGCTGCTGCAGCCTGGCCCCGGTAATGAGCATCAACGGTACCGTTTACGGGCGGCTGGACCGCAAGAAAGTCATAGACATCATCAAGGAGTTCCGCGCAAAATGAGCAAGATAAAAGCTATACGGGTTGGCGCGGCATCCTGCGGCGTGGCCGCCGGCGCCCAGCCGGTGATGGACAAATTGCTGGCGAAATGCGAAGGCATTCCGGTGCAGGCGGTCGGTTGCATCGGCCACTGTTATGCCGAACCGCTGGTGGAGGCGGTGCTCAACGACGGGTCCAGTGTCTTCTACGGCAAGGTGGCCGCCTCCGACGGGGCCATTGACAATATTCTTTCTCTCGGGGAAACCGGCCGGTTCGAAATTCCCGCCGCACGCCGGACCAAAGAACTGGTCAAGGTCATGGCGCTGGCCGGAAAAATCGTTCCGACCTGCTGGGACGAATACGTCTCCAACGGTGGCTACGACGCGCTGAAAAAAGCGCTGGCGATGAAACCGGCCGACGTGATTGAAGAAGTCAAGAAATCCGGGCTGCGCGGCCGTGGCGGCGCGGGGTTCCCCACCGGCACCAAGTGGAGCTTCCTGGCGGCCAAGAACACTCCGGAAAAAATCCTTATCTGCAATGCCGACGAGGGCGACCCCGGCGCATTCATGGATCGCTCGCTGATGGAAAGCGTACCGCACCAGATGCTCGAAGGCATGCTGATCGCCGCGTATGCCACCGGCGCAACCCGCGCGTTCATCTACTGCCGGGCCGAATATCCGCTGGCGATCAAACATCTGTCTATCGCCATCGGACAGATTTACGAACACGGGTACAACAACCTCAACGGCCGGGAAATCGAAATCACCATCAAGGAGGGGGCCGGCGCGTTCGTTTGTGGCGAGGAAACCGCAATGATCCACTCGCTCGAGGGCCAGCGCGGCGTGCCGCGCTTCCGCCCGCCGTTCCCGACCGACTCCGGCTGGAAGGGCTTCCCTTCGATGATCAACAACGTCGAGACGTTCGGCAATGTTCCGTTGATTCTGCGCGAAGGCGGCGACGAATACGCCAAAGTCGGCACCGCCGGCGGGCGCGGCACCAAGCTGTTCGCGCTGGCCGGCGATCTCGCGCGCCCCGGCCTGATCGAAGTCCCGATGGGTATCACGCTTGGAGAAATCGTGTTTGACATCGGCGGCGCCGATCCGGCGGAAGTCAAAGCCGTGCAGTGCGGCGGACCGTCCGGCGGTTGCATCCCGGTGGAAAAGTTCGACGTTCCGGTGGACTATGATTCTCTGCGCAGTCTTGGCGCCATCATGGGCTCCGGCGGCATGATTGTTATCGGCAAGAACCGCTGCATGGTTGAAACCGCGCGCTATTTCCTCGACTTCACCCACCGCGAGTCGTGCGGCAAGTGCACTTTCTGCCGCGTCGGTACCAAGCGTATGTTTGAAACGCTTGAGCGGATCGTGGCCGGTAACGGCGAAGAATCCGACCTCGACTTTCTCGAGGACCTCGGCGACAAGATATCCAAGGGTGCGCTCTGCGCACTGGGGCAAACCGCACCGAAGCCGGTGTTGGCCACGCTACGCTATTATCGCGATGAATATCTTAATCACGTAAGAAATCATCAATGCGACGCGCTCCAGTGCGCCGCGCTGGTTGACGTGTTTCTGGATAAGACCAACTGCATCAAGTGCCGCCGGTGCATCAAAACCTGCCCGGCCGGGGCGATCAGCGACGATTTCGTGATCGACAATTCCAAGTGCACCCGCTGCAACAGCTGTATTGAAATATGCCCGAAGAAGACGATTCGCCGGGTCAAGAAAGGAGAGGGGGTGCCGCGGTGAGCAAGATCGAATTCACCCTCGACGGCAAGACCGTTTTCGCCGAACCCGGCCAGACCATTCTCGAAGTGGCCCGCGCCAACGGCATAGAGATTCCGACGTTGTGCTACAATGAAAAGATCAGCAAAACCACCAGCTGTTTTGTCTGTGTGGTTCGCGACGCCAAGAGCGGCAAATTCCTGCCCAGCTGCGCGGCCTGCCCGGCCCCCGGACAGGTGGTGGAAGCCTCGACGCCGGAAGTGCTGGAAATGCGCAAGACCGCATTCGAGCTGCTTTTGTCCGAACACCTCGGCGACTGCGAGGCGCCCTGCACGATTGCCTGCCCCGCTCATGCCAGCGTCGAAGAATATGTGCGCGCCGGTAAGAACGGCGATTTTCTCGGCGCATTAAAGATCATCAAGCAGCGCATTCCGCTGCCGATGTCGATCGGCCGGGTTTGCCCGCGCTTCTGTGAGAAAGACTGCCGTAAGAACATCTTCGGATCGGCCGTGGCGATCAATGATTTCAAGCGGCTGGCGGCCGACCTTTTCTATACCGACTATATGGAGGATTGCGAACCCGATAAGCCGTATCGGGTCGCGATCGTCGGCGGCGGTCCCGCCGGGTTGGCGGCGGCCTATTTCTTGCGCCTGGCCGGCGTGAAAAGCACCATCTTCGAGCAAATGCCCAAAGCCGGCGGCATGCTGCGCTACGGTATTCCGGAATACCGGCTGCCCAAGGAAAAGATTCTCGACGTGGAGCTGGAACACTTCTCCAAGCTCGGCATCGGATTCGAATTCGGCAGAACGCTCGGAAAAGACCTTGCGCTGGCTGAGCTGGAAAAGGATTTCGACGCTGTTATCGTTGCACTCGGATGCTGGAAGGCCTCCGGCATGCGTTGCGAAGGAGAAGAACTCGCGGTACAAGGCATCGACTATCTTCGCAAAATCTCCGAGGCGGGCTACAAGTGGCGGAACCCGGGCAAGGTGATCGTGGTCGGCGGCGGCAATACCGCCATGGACTGCGTGCGCACCAGCGTTCGGCTCGGCGCGCCGGAAGTTACCTGCTTCTACCGCCGCACCGAAGCCGAGATGCCCGCCGAAAAGCTCGAGATCGCGGAAGCCCGCGAAGAGGGCGTCGCGTTCGAGTTTCTGGTGGCGCCGGTCAAGGTGTCGCGCAATGCGGCCGGACGGCTGGTGCTTACCTGCCAGCGCATGGAGCTGGGCGAACCCGACGCTTCCGGCCGTCGTCGCCCGGTGCCGGTTCCCGGGAGCGAATTCGACACCGAGGCGGACACCATCATCGCCGCCATCGGCCAACAGTCGGCGATCCCGGCTGGCATAAAGGTCAACAAGTACGGCTACTGCGATGCCGCCGCCGAAGATATGCACCTTGGCGGTCGGCTGTTCGCCGCCGGAGACTGCGTTTCCGGCGCGGCCACGGTGGTGGAAGCCGTGGCCGGCGGCCGGCGTGCCGCGCTGGGCGTGTTGAGCTTCCTGGACGGCGGAAAGTACGTGCCGGAAGCACAGGTGAATGTTTCGCGCGGGCATTGGCTGCGAAATGCGATGACCGAGAAAGACGTGGTACTGCTGTCGGACAATGTCTCTGGCGCCGCGCGCGCCAAGCTGCCGCTGATCGATCTGGCGCGGCGCAAGACCGGCTTCGACGAGGTTGCCGGAACCATGAGCCGCGAAACGATCATGGCCGAGGGCGGCCGCTGCATCGGGTGCTCCTGCACCGACAAGAAAGACTGCCGGCTGCGCTGTCTGGCGCAGGCATGCGGAGCGTCTCCGTCCGCGATCAAGGGCGCGCGGCTGGCGGTGCGTTACGACAACCGCCATCCGGTGATAATCCAAGATGCCGGTAAGTGCATCAAATGCGGCACCTGTGTCAAGGTCTGCAAAGAAATCATTAACCTGTCGTTACTGTCGGCCAAGCAGCGCGGCTTTTTCACCTACGTCGGAACCGCGTTCGATCAAGGCCTCCCGCTGTCCTGTAAAGACTGCCTGGCGTGCATACGCGAATGCCCGACCGGCGCACTGGACCTGAAAAATAAAGAATAAACCCTGAAAAAACTCAAGCCGACCAAATGGTCGGCTTTTTTTATACCCCTTCAGGGCAACAAAACCACCGGCTGCGCCGGTGAGTAGAAGAAAAAGCTTTAGCTTCAAGAAGAAAAGAAACTCCGATGCTATAGTAAATTCGGTTCGCCAACCGCAAAACTATAGAATGGAGTTTCAACATGTTAACTAACACATTATCACACACGCGTTGGAAATGCAAATATCACATGGTGTTTGCGGCAAAGTTTCGTCGACAGATAATCTATCGTCAAATAAAGACTGACATTGGAAGGATACTGCGTCAACTTTGCGAACTGAAAAAAGTAGCGATTTTGGAAGCGGAAGCGTGTCTGGATCATATTCATATGTTGGTGAGTATTCCGCCTAATTTGAGCGTATCACAATTTGTCGGATACCTGAAAGGTAAGAGTTCTCTGATGATCTTTAATCGTCATGCGAACTTGAAATATCGTTATGGTAACTGGCACTTTTGGTGTCGTGGATACTATGTGAATACTGCGGGAGCGGACACGCACGCGATAGAAAAGTACATTCAGAATCAACTGTCTGAAGATCGGGCCCTGGAACAGATGACGTTCAAAGAGTATATCGACCCGTTTACGGGTAGCAAGAATACGCAGGCATAAAAGAAGGCCGCTTTCGCGGCGGCCAGTAAAAGAGTTGCGGCTGGCGAATTATTCAGAGCCCGTGTAGGGCTGCCGGCAATATCGCCTTGAAGGCGTGGTGCATACCACCGGCTAAGCCGATGGTTTTGATTGTTTCCGCCGCAAGGCTGGACGCCCCGCCGAAGACGACATTTCTAGAAAAATATTCCAGACGCGGCAATGACGATGCGTCCGGAAAAAAGGCAAAAAAATGGAGCGAGCGACCGGAATCGAACCGGCGACAATCACGTTGGCAACGTGATGCTCTACCAACTGAGCTACGCTCGCATCTTTCGATGTTATTTAAGTTAGTCCGGGTTTGAAAAAAATCAACCCCGGACCTCATATTTTTTACAAAAAAATGCCTCTTTTCTACTTCTGGGCCGCCAAAAACGCGGATTCGCCCGCAAAAAGCTTCAGAAGCACAACCAGGCTGTACGCGCTGGAGCGCGAGCAAACGCCGCCGTCGCCGTATTCGTCGAGCCCGCCTTCGAACAGGGGATAAATATCTCCGCCGTGCCGTCGGGAGAACAGGGCCAGCAGGGCCTTTCTCTCCTGCTCCGGGGTGAACTCGTGGCTCAGGCCCAACGGTTCGCCTTCCGCGATGGTGTTGAGCACCACCGGAATGCCGGCAACGCTCTTTTCAAACCCGCCATCGGGCTGTTGGTCGCGATGGACGGCGGCTAGGAACCGCTCCGCGGCACCAAGGTATTTGCGATCGCCGGTCGCCCGGAACGCACACAGGAGGCCGAGGCTGGAAAGATCGTCATTGGACTTGTGCAGCCCACCCTGCGGATCGGCGCCCGGAACCGCCTTGGTCGCCTTGATTATGGTACGGTAGTAGCCGTCGGATTGCTGGACGTACTTGACATAGCGGTCGGCAAAATCGACAAAGAAATCGCCGACCCACTTGCGGTCACCGGTTGCCTTGTAAAGCTGATAGAAGAAATTCAGGTTTCCGCCGGAAAAATCGCCGGCGACGTCATTGCGCATCAGCGCGCTGCCTTCCGGCCACGGCGGTTCGAAATCGACGCCCCACAGCGGCCAGTTTTCGGCGTCGCGCCCCTCGCGCAGGAACCATTCCGCCCACAACACGGCCCGCTCGAGGTATTCCGACTTTCCGGTGACGCGGTAGAACTCGACAAAGCCCCATGCCGCGGACAGCGCGTCGCGGACATAGCACCAGGTACTCTGGGGCGAATGTTCTCGAAACGCGCCGTAATGACGCGGCAGGAACGGGGAAAAAATCTGCATCGTCTTGATGAATTCGCCCATTTTTTCGGCGGTTCTCCGGTACTTGGGGTCGTCGAACACGTTGGCGGCAGCGAACAGGCCCATCGCGGCGAACGCCACCGCCCATTCGGTTGCCGCCACCTCGGGATTCCCCGCCGGGTCATAGGAAAAATAGATGTTGCCGGCGGAGGGATCCCACTCGCGCCAGCGGGTCTGGTTGCGGAAATAAAACTCGGCGATGCCGCGGGCGCAGGCCAATCCTTCATCTCGCAGCGGCGCAACGTTTTGAATGATACCCATGATTGAAGTGTTCCTCTCGGTCAGTTGGCGGCGGTCAGAAAGTGGGTTTCGCCGGCGAAAAGTTTCAGCAACGAGATCAAGGCGTAGGCCATACTGCGGGTGCAGGTGGCGCCGTCGCCATATTCGTCGAGACCTCCGCGCTGGTTGGGATTGATCACGCCGCTGTTCCGACGAGAAAACAGAAATTCCAGCGCGGCCCGGGCGCCATCAAGATCGTGCTTGGACCACGGGCCCAGATCGGATTCCGCCTCCAGCATGATGTTGAGCACCACTGGAATGCCGGCCACCGTTTTTTCGAACGACCCGTCTGACTGCTGGGTTTTCATAACTCCGGAAATGAACTTTGCCACTCCGTCGAGGTAACGCTTTTCGCCGGTGGCGCGATAAACGCTCAACAAGCCCAAGCTGGAGAAATCGTCGTTTGATTTGTGCAGGCCGCCCTGCGGATCGGATTCCGGAACCGAGCCGTCGTTTTTGCAGACGGTTTTGAAAAAGCCGTCTTCCTTTTGAACGTTCTCAAGGTAAAACTCCGCAAAATTTCGGAAAGCGGTTCCAATGTATTTGTTGTCGCCGGTCGCCTTATAAAGCTGATAAAAAAAGCAGAAGCTGCCGCCGGAGAAATCGCCAAGATAAGAATCAAGCATCGGCGGAGTTCCGTTCGACAACGGCGGATCGAAAACCATGCCCCACAGCGGCAGATCGTTAACATCGCTGCCGTGCTTGATATACCATTCATACCAAAGCTTGGCGCGCTCCAGATATTCGGCATCGCCGGAGGCGCGAAAATATTCGAGAAACCCCCACGCACCGGACAGCGCGTCGCGGACATAGCACCACGGGCACAGCGGCGTGGTTTCACGAATTGCACCGTAGTCCTTCATGTGATACGGATCGAATATCTGCAGTGTGCGCAGGTAATTGATCATCTTGCCGCCGCTAAGGCTGTAAAGCTCGGAATCGAACGCTTTTCCGGCCGCCAGCATCGCCATCGAGGCGAACGCCAGCTGCCAGTTGGTGACCGATCCGTTTGCCCGGCCAAGCCGGTCTATCGTCGACGGAAAAACACCGGCGCCGGGATAAACATCACGATAACGCGACTGGTTGTTTACATAATACTCCGCAATGCCGCGGGCACACTCCAGCCCGTCGGCGCGCAGATCGGCGACCGCTTCGACCAGTTTCATATTACCTCCGGTTTGGTTTGGCAGTTGATTTTAATATATCACCAATTTTTGGCAAAACAATGTTAAAAATGTTAATTTACTCCGCTTTCTTCAAGTCGTTGGAAATGGTCCGCGACGCCCGGCAAAAACGCATCGGATCGGTCTTGCGGCTAACGCGGTTCGGATTTCTGAAGCTCGTCTATGAAGCCCAATATCAGCTTTCCGGTGTCGGAAAGACTGTCCGGCGAAATATGTTTGAGGTTGTCGCCGGGGGTATGCCATGCCGGGTCGTTAAACGCAATCAAATTAAGCGTCCGGACACCGCGACGCCGGAATGGTTCGTGATCGTCAAGAATATTGCCGTCATAGAAGGATATTCTGGAGCCCATCTGCTGCCGTTCGGCCGCGGCTTTCAGCGCACGATACAGAGTCAAATCGGTGTTGGCCGGCAGCGTAAAGTGCACATCCGGAAGTCCGACCATATCCGCATTAAGAAGCGCGGAAACTCTGGACAGCCGCCCGTCCTCCGCCATCGCTTCCGCCAGCCTGCGACTGCCGTTCAGCCCATCCGTGTCGGTGTAGCGCGCCCCCTGACACTCCTCGCCGTCGAACCAGACCAGCATTATGGTCGCCTGCGGAGTTCTCAACTGTCGAGCCAGCTCAAGCAGTACCGCTGCCGCGCTGGCGCCGTCGTTGGCGCCATCCATCGGAGGATCGAGCTTTTTAAGATCGTAATGGCAGGAGATCATTACAATACGGTCCGATTCGCGACCTGGAATCGTCGCGATTATATTGCAAAACCGGATGCCGTTTTCGTCGAACTCCTGCCGCTCGCCGTGTACACTGGCGGATGCCAGTTCCGCCAGAATATAATCTCCGGCCATGCGCAATTCATCGCTTCCGGCGACGCGCTGACCGAATCCGACCAGTTTATCGGCGTGACGCCACGCCCGAGCCCGGTCGAATCGATGTTCCGGCGCGTCCGGCGAACAGCCGGCCAGCAGCACAAGCAGCAGGAGCAGCTTTTTCATTCCATTATAAAGGTTCTGACTTCAAACGGCTTGAACTCCAGCTCAATCCGATTGTCCGGCGCGGAAAATGCTTTCCCGCGAGACCACTCGATCATGTTCGTCTCAATCAGCCTGCCGGACGTCTTTAAAACCACCGTGGTTTTAGTATTTCGCCCTTGCGTTTCCGCCAGCCGCAATATTCTGTTTCCGGTGCGATAGCCGCGTTTGAGCGCCGACAATTCCACTGTTCCGCCTTCCAACACGAACGGCATTTCGGCGCGGACAATTCCCTTGAATACACGCGCATGGCGGTTGAGGTTGGCGGCCTTTTCCATTACGTTGGAATCTATCAGCGCGCCACGGTGCGGCAATATCGCGTATGTCAGTTTGTGGCTGCCGATATCCGCGTGGAAGTCGGGATATTTCGGCGCGCGCAGCAGCGCCAGGTCTATTTCCCGCCCGGCAACGCGGCAGCCGTATTTGCAATCGTTTAGCACCGCGATGCCGAAATCGGCGTTAGACAAATCGAAATAACGCTGATGCGGCTGCTCGAACTTGGCCTTCTCCCAGCTGGTGTTGGTATGGTTTGCCCGTTTTATATAACCGAACTGTATGTCATAAGCCGCGTCCGGGGCGTCCACCGTCGTTTCAAATCCGACTCGCAGCATCTTGCGCGACTCGTTCCATTCTATTCCGGTTTCGAACGAAAGCATCTTCTCTCCAGCCAGCAGCGTAACCTGTTGGTCTATGGTGCTTGCGCCGACCGTAAAGCGCAGTCGCAAACGCCCGAACAGCGACCCGTCACAAATCTTGGAAATTTCAATGCAATGCGCGGTCTCAACCTTCTGATTGCGGTAAACCGCATCTATTTCCCATGCCTCGTAGTTGACCGGATAATCTGCGTAGAGCGTAAATACGTTCCCCTTGCCTTCCAAAAACTCCCGATCCAACTCCTTGTCGTAGACAGAAACCAACATCCCGTTTTCATCGAATTCATAGCGAATCAATTCATTTTCAAGAACGAGCGACTCGCTTTTCTTTTTTCCGCGCACCAGTTTTTTACCTGTTGCCCGGCACAGTATTTTAGTCCCAAGCGCCGGAATATCCACCAAAGCCTCGCCGCATTCCACCGCAACCGGCACGCCTTCACTCTCCGCACCGGCCCAATCCAGCGGAACGAGCTCTCTTACCGGCGTTGAAAGCGTGTTGACCAGCGTTATGCTGTCTTCATCACGTGTGGAAGCCTCGGCTTCAAACCGCCCCCGTAGCCGCTCCAGCATCTCGAATACGGCATTATAATCCTCGCTGCTCTCTTCATAGACCCGATGCACGGATGATCCCGGAATTATGTCGTGGAATTGATTGATCAAAACCGTCTTCCAAAGCATGTCAAGCAACGACTCCGGATATTTTTCCACCGGAAGCATGGCAAAAAGGGTTTCCAGTTCCAACAATTGCTGTTCGGCAAATCGATTGCCGCGCTTATTGCGTGCTTGTGTGGTATAAGTGCCGCGGTGCAGCTCAAGATATAGCTCCCCGTTCCAATCAGGATACCCATCTTTTTTCGCCATCCGATCAAAAAAATCGCAGGCCCGTCCGAATTTCACCTTCGGAGCTCCTTCAAAATCGCGCAACCGCAATGCCCGTTCCACAAAATCCTGAGATGGTCCGGCGCCGCCGTCTCCAATCCCATAAAGCGATAAAAATTCGTTATTGACCGTTGTCTGTGCATAATTGTCCTGTGCCGTCAACAACCTTGAACTGCACATATAAGCATTATAAGTATCCTCCGGCGGGAAATGGGTAAATATGCCGGTTCCGTCTATTCCTTTCCACACAAAACTGTGATATGGAAACTTGTTGGTATCGCTCCATGAAATCTTTTGAGTCAGGAAGAAATCGCAACCGCATTTTTTTATAATCTGCGGAAGGCTTCCGGGATATCCGAAAACATCCGGAAGCCACAAATTATTAACCTCAATTCCAAATTCTTCTTTGAAAAAGTTTTTTCCATACAAAAACTGCCGAATCAAGGACTCTCCGTTCGGCATATTGCAGTCCGCTTCCACAAACAACCCGCCCTGAAGCTCCCATGTTCCCTTTTTAACCGCATCCTTTACCTTCAAATACAGCTCCGGATACTCCTGCTTGCATATTTCATAATGATACGCGGACGATGCTCCAAAAACATATCCTTTATATTCTTTCATCAATGCAAGCTGGCCTGCAAAGGTTCTGGCTATCTTTTTTACGGTCTGTTCCAGCGGCCACAGCCATGCGGTGTCTATATGCGCGTGCCCCACCGCGGTTACCTCAACCGCGCTTCCGGAAGCCGGCCAAGCCAAAACCGCGGACAAGGCCTTTCTCGCTTCCGCCGCATTTGCCGGGTTGCAGCAATAGATATCAATCGCCCGATTGCACGCCGCCTCTATCTTCCGGCCTCTGGCGTCTCCACTTTTCAGATATTTGTAAAAACTCAAAAGAGTATTCACGTCATGATAAAGTCCATAAAGTTCCCGGTTGAAACAACCAAAATAAGCTTTACGAAATGCCGAAACAAAAGAACCTTCCGCCGGATCCACTCTCACATCCGGATCGTTTGTAGTATCCATTCCGAACAACCCGTTGGCAGTACATTCGAGATGAACCGCAACCACCTCGCCTCCGTTGGCTTTTTTGAACAGACGGATCAATTCTTTCTTATAATCACGATCAAACACCGAGGCGTCGGTCAACGCATCGGACGGAACTCCTTTTCCGTCCAGAACCATAGTTTCGCCGCCGGAATTGATGCAACCCACTATTTCATGCCCGCCCCATTCTTCCGGAATGACGCCGGTAAGAATAAAGTTTGCGCATTCGTAATTCTTTCCCCATATTTCTCCAACCCGTACAGGATAGTATTCCGGTTTTCCGCCTATTCCCGGCAAAAGCATTTTGATTTCGAATGGTCGGCGAACCGAAAACCAGTCGCGTTGTATACGCATCAGGAATGTGTCTATAATATGCGAAAACATCAAAATCCTCCAGCCATAATAGTATTTTAAAAAGCTAATTAATCAATATTTATTTATTATTATAGGTTGTTGATTTGTTAATAAGCGCCTTTTTACGCTCAGAAACGAACATTTCAATCTGTTGACAGTACTGTTTGCAAAAAGAGCTTTCTTTTTCTGTCAACATGAACTCACAAAATCTTTACAACAGGCTGACAGATTATTAACAAGGTTGTCATCAGCATACTTTGACAGTATTTTGGATACCATAGCGATGACATTCCAGTATCCATTTCATAGCTTCTTCCGCCGAATCGACCATTTTGAAAAGGTCTTCATCGTTGTCGGAAACATAGCCTCCGCCGCATAATGTGTCGTGAATCCAGTTTTTGAACGGAGACCAAAACTTTTTTCCAACCATTAATATCGGGATAGGATTTGTCTTTTTAGTCTGTACCAGCGTCAACGCTTCGCAAAATTCATCCAGCGTGCCGAACCCGCCGGGAAACGCAACCACCGCAACCGAATATTTAAGAAGGCAGACTTTTCTGATGAAAAAGTAGCGAAAAGAAAGACTTTCACTCTGATATTTGTTGGGATGCTGTTCGTGCGGCAACTCTATGTTCAAGCCGACGGATATGCCGCCGGCCTCGAACGCGCCCTTGTTTGCCGCCTCCATTATGCCGCCGCCGCCGCCGGTTATTACGCCGTAGTGGTTGCCGGCCAGCAGTGCGCCGAGTTGTTCCCCGGCAATGTACTCTTCGGAGCCGGGCAGCGCCCGCGCGGAACCGAAAACCGTCACCAGCTGCTCATATTGATACATGGTTTCAAATGCTTCGACAAACTCCGACATGATTCGGAATATTCGCCAGGTATCTCCGGGCGTTACCGCCTGTGCACCAAGATGACTCAAATCGCTGCTTATGTGCGGGGCATTCATAAACCTCTCCTTTTTGGAGGAAATATAAACGTTCCACAGCGGAAATCAAGCGCAAATATGTGAAATAAGGATTTTTACGCCGATGGCGATGAGGGCGATTCCGCCGAGAGCTCCGATGTGATGGCTGAAAAAGGAACCGAAAAAACGACCAAGCCAGACTCCGGAAACCGACATTGCGGCGGTTATGATGCCCATTGCTATCGCCGTTGGAACCAGAACATCGACGTAGCCGTATCCGGCCAGCGGAATGGACGCACCGACCACCGCCGCGTCGATACTGGTGGCAACCGCCATGACAAACATATTTTTTATGTTGAAGAAGCGTTCGCATTCAAGCTTTTCTTCTTTTTTCGGAAAGAACGCTTCCCATATCATCTTTCCGCCGACAGCGACAAGCAGCGAAAATGCGACATAGTGATCCACCGACGCCAGCAACCGACCGAAGCCTTTACCAAGCAAGCCGCCGGCCAAAGGCATCAATATCTGAAATCCGCCGAAGAAAAGCGCGGCCAACCCGGCATTTCGCCATGGGCGATGACAGCCGGACAGGCTTCCGGATACCGATACAGAAAAGGCGTCCAGCGAAACGCCGAACGCCAAAATCATCATTTCAATAAACTTCATCGCCGGCAGTTGTCCTCAAACAAAAGCCCAAGAACCGCCTTATGGATGTGCAGCCGGTTTTCCGCTTCGTCAAAAACGATGCTGGCCGGCGAATCCATAACATCCGCCGCAACCTCCTCGCCGCGATGGGCCGGCAGGCAGTGCAGGAACTTCGCATCCGGTTTTGCCGAGCCCATCACCTTTTTGGTGATTTCATAGGGTTTCAGCACCAGCATGCGTTCACGTGATTCATCTTCGAACCCCATGGACACAAAAACATCCGTATAGAGATAGTCGGCGTCTTCGGCGGCCTTCATGATGTCTGGCTCCCAGCTGACGTTTCCGTTCATCAGATCGGCACGAGGACGATACGCCTCGGGGCTTGCCACCACAAGTTTCAGGCCGGTGAGCCCGGCGGCAAGCATCAGCGAGTTGCAGACGTTGCTGGAGCCATCCCCGGCAAACACCATTTTAATGCCCTCTATCCGGCCGGAATACTCCTGCACCGTCATCAGGTCGGCAAGCACCTGACAGGGGTGAAAATCGTCAGTCAACGCATTAACCACTGGAATGGTGGCCACCCTCGCCAGTTCCTCGACATCGCCGTGACTGAATGTCCGAATCACGATGCCGTCGAGATAGCGGCTCAGAACATTGGCGGTATCGGGCACGGTTTCACCGCGGCCGACTTGCATTTTGCTCTGGTCGAGGTAAAGCGCATTGCCGCCAAGCTCATATATGCCGACTTCGAAAGAAACCCGGGTTCTGGTTGACGATTTTGCGAAGATCATTCCGATCGACTTTCCGGCCAACGGCCGGTAGTCGGTGTTTCGGCGATTCTTCTTGAGATCGCGGGCCAGTGCGAAGATCCGGTTCAGATCTTCCAGGGTTATGTCTTTCAGCGTCAGCAAATCCTTTTTCATTTTTCCTGCTCCTTTCTTTGAGCGGCGAAAGCGGCCAG
The DNA here is from genome assembly GCA_034926605.1 of Victivallaceae bacterium. Classification (GTDB taxonomy): domain Bacteria; phylum Verrucomicrobiota; class Lentisphaeria; order Victivallales; family Victivallaceae; genus CALXXL01. The sequence continues at coordinate 158,628 of JAYFQV010000002.1, read as the reverse complement.
GCCTTTTTCTATCGCGGCCAGGGCCGTATCGCATTGCTCGCGCGAAATGTTCAGCGGCGGCAGCAGCCGCAACACCGTTTCGCCGGCAGTGAGAGTTATGAGATCATAATCGAACAAAATCTTCTGCAGCCCGGCGGCCGGAACATCCAGCACCACGCCGATCATCAGACCCTTGCCGCGGACGTCTTTGACGAACGCATATGGCGCCGCGATCCGGCGCAGCCCGGCAAACAGATATTCACTCTGCTTGTTGACATTGTCCAGAACGTGTTCGTCCTCGATGGCACCAAGCGTGGCCAGCGCGGCGGCGGCCGCAAGCGCGGTTCCGCCGAAGGTGGACGCGTGAGTACCGACGGTCAGGGTGTCGGCATATTTGCGCGCCACCATGAACGCGCCCATCGGGAAGCCGTTGGCGAGGGCCTTGGCCATTGAAAACGCGTCCGGCTTCACGCCGAAAGACTGATGTGCGAACAGCGTTCCCATTCGGCCGATGCCGCACTGGACTTCGTCGAACAGCAGCAGAACGTTCCGCTCATCGCAGAGGGCGCGCACCTTCTTCAGGTATTCGAGGTCGGCTGGAATAATGCCGCCTTCGCCCTGCAACGGCTCCAAAAGTACGGCACAAACGTCGTTGCCGACCGCGGTTTTCAGCGCGTCGAAGTCATTGAACGGCACAAAGGAAAATCCCGGCACGTCCGGCTCGAAGCCCTTGCGGTATTTTGCGCGTCCGGTTGCGGCCAGCGTTGCCAGCGTCCGTCCATGGAAAGAGTCTTCCATACAAACGATGCGGTTTTTTCCCTGCGGGTTGCCCCATTTGCGCGCCAGCTTGATCATGCCCTCGTTGGCTTCGGCTCCGGAGTTGCAGAAAAACACCTTGCCGTCAAAGCCGAACGACACGAGCTTGGCCGCCAGTTTCGGCATCATCGTGTTCATGTAGAGGTTGGAAACGTGCACCAGTTTTCCGGCCTGCTCGCAGATCGCCGCGGTCACCTTGGGGTGACAATGGCCAAGGTTGCATACGGAGATGCCGCAGGCGAAATCCAGGTAACGTCGCTTTTCCGTGTCGTAAAGATACGCACCTTCGCCGCGCTCGAAAACGAGAAGCGGGGCATAGGTTGGCATTACGTACTCGGAAAAGAGTTCCCGTGTTTGGCCGGCAAGATCACCGTTCATTGTTCCATCTCCTTTAAATATGTTGGAAATTATTAAAATAGCGCAACTTTCCGGAAAGTCAAGTGTTGGCGTTTACGCCAGCGGAGAAACCGCGCGCAGCGCCGAGGCGACCAATTCCGGCAGGTCGTCGGCGATAACCGACCGCTGGGCGGACGGATGCAGTTCTCCGGCGAGACCGTGCAAATAGACCCCGGCCGCGACCGCGTCGAAATGGCGGTTCGGCGGTTCTTTGCCGATCATCGCCGCGACCACGCCGGTAAGCACGTCGCCCGATCCTGCGGTTGCCAGCGCCGGGCATCCGGAGGCGTTGACCGCAATGCGTCCGGACGGCGCCGCGATCACGGTTTTGGCGCATTTGAGCACCACAATGGCATTGGCGGCTCCGGCCAGCATTGCAGCCTGGTCCAGACGCGGCGCGTCTTCCTTCAGGTTGAACGAGCACAGCAGCCGTCGGATTTCTCCCGGGTGCGGCGTAAAAACAGTCGATACTCCTTGCGGACGCGCCTCCAGCAGAGACGGATCCAGCGAAATCATATTCAACGCCTCGGCATCCAGCACCAGATGCCGCGGCATCGCGAGCAGCCGCCGGAACAGGCCGGCATGCGGCCCGCACCAGCCGGGGCCGATCACCGATACGTCGGACGTTTCAACCAGAGCCTCGGCACCGGAGAAGGCATTGTCAACCGGCCGCAGCACCAGCGCCAGCGGAACGCTTAGCCGCATGTCGGGAAAGGTTGCCAGCTGTACCAGTCCGGCACCGGCCCGCAGCGCAGCGATAGCCGCCAGTTGCGGGGCGCCCTGATATTCCGGAGAGCCTCCGACAACACCAACGCGCGGCCGTGAATTTTTGTGGGCCTCATGCGGCAGCGCCGCGAGGAACGCGGCGACATCCAGATGGGTTTCAAGTTCAAGGACGCCATCCGCCGGTGCCGGAACCGGGATTTTAACCACCCGGATGGCGCCGCAGTATTTTCCGGCGTCACCGCGGGTCAGACCAATCTTGGGGTATCCGAAAGTAACGGTGAACGTGGCGACCACCGCGCACGGGTTCACGGTTCCGGTGTTGCAATCCAGCCCGGACGGACAGTCCAGCGACACCACCGGCAATTTGGCGGCGTTTATTTTGCGGATAATATCGTCGTAGGGCGGGTTCAGCGCGCCGGTGAGCCCGGTGCCGAGCAGCGCGTCCACAATCAGATCGCCGCTTTGCAGATCCAATTCCGCGGCCGGGCGGACAGCCAGCCTCCGGCCGTGAAAACGGCAGGGTTCCGACATCTTGTAAACCGGCGCAACGGAATAAACCGCCACCGGCAAATGAAAATGTTCCAGCAGTTCGCTGGCCACCTTCAGCCCGTCGCCGCCGTTGTTGCCGCGCCCGCAAACCACCACTACCCGGCGGCGGTGCTGGGGGGGCAATGTTTGGACGAACCGGTAAATCATGTCGGCTGCGCCGCGCCCGGCCGCGCCCATCAGTTCGATTTCGGAAATACCGGTTTCAACCGCGCGGCGCTCAAGCTCGCGCATTTCCTCTGCGGTCACCAGAATCATAATGTCATCCCCAATCCGCAGTCCACGGTCAGGACTGCACCGGTTATCGATTCGTTTTCCAGCAGAAAGATCACGGCGGCGGCGGCGTCGTCGGGATCCACCGCCCGCTTCATCGGCATGGTTGCCGCAGTCTTTTTCATGCCGCTCTCGGCAAAATCAGGCGGCGGAATCATCGGCCCCGGAGCCATAGCGTTGACCCGAACGCCCGGGGCGAAATCGGCCGCCTGAAGCGCGGTGGCGTGCCATAACATGTATTTGCTGTTCAAATAGGGGTCAGCGGAAGGGCGGAACGCCGCCGCGTCCAGAACATTTACTATGCATCCGGCGCCGTAGCGGCGGAAGAACTCAAAATTCAGTTCGGCCGGGAACTCGAAGTTGACCCGGCGCTGCTCCGATGCCGATGCATGCAGAAAAACCGACGCGTTGTTGATCAGCGCATCCAAGTGTCCGACCGCGTCCAGCAGCTCAACCGGGCTGCCGGACATGAAGTCCAACGCCACCGCACCCGGAACATTGGCGGTGCGGCAATGGATCACCACCTCGGCGCCGCGTTCACGCAGCCGCGCGGCGAGCAGCGCGCCGAAGCGCCGGCCGCCGCCGGTCACCAACACTCTTTTTCCGGACAGATTCATTTTTCGGGTTGAAATGCAAGTATGTCGGACATTTCATAGAGATCCAGCCACCACTGCTTCTTCGGACGCTGGAACTCTTCGATCGTCAACCGTTCGAGTTCGTGCCAGGGCTTAAAAACATAGTGTCCGAATTCCTGGCCCACGCAACCGCAGTCGCCGGACTTCTGTTCGATCAGCGCCAGCAGTGCGTTGATCCCCTCATAGGCGAGGCGCGTACCCTGGATGCGGTCGAACGGGGAAGGGACGCCGCCCTGCTGCAGCGGGCCCAGCACGGTACGGCGGACGTCGAACAGGTCGCCGCCCTCCTCCTCGTACAGCGAGCACATGAAGTCGGTGGTGTAGGTGTCGTTGGCGTTTTCGTTGCGTATGGCCAGCGCCACCCGGCGATCGCCGTGGCGGAAACTTTTTGCCAGCTTGGCAAGGTCGGCCCGCATCATGTCGAGAGTTACCCCATGTTCGTGCAGATAGACGAATTCCGCGCCGGTGGCGATACCGCTCATGGTGGCGAGATAACCGCAGTAGCGGCCCATGACTTCGACCATGAAAAACCGGCGTGAACTGTCGGCGGAGTTTTTGACCTGATCGACCGCGTTGACGATGGAATTCAGCGCGGTGTCCGCACCCACCGAAAGTTCGCTGGCCGGCAGGTTGTTGTTGATGGTGGAAGGAATGCACACCATCGGCAGCTTGAAAGAGGGATAATTGCGACGCTCGCGCTGCAAAAGTTCCACCAGCGTGTAGGAACTCCAGCCGCCGATCACCAGCAGGCCGTCCAGCTTCCAGTCGTCAAGCGTGCGGGCAATGTGATAAAAGTCGTCCGCCTTGGGCAGGCGGCGATTGGCGCCGAGCTTGCTGCCGCCGTCGGAGTTCCACTCCTCAACCTCCATCCAGCCCAGCTGCCGGGAGTGGTTTTCGACCAGCCCCTCGACGCCGTTTTCGATGCCGATGATCTCGTGGCCGCGATTAAGCCCGAGTCTGACCACCGTGCGGATGGCGCTGTTCATGCCCGGGGCGGGCCAGCCGCAAGTCATCACGCCAAGGCGGAACTTGCGGGCCGGCTTCTTGGTAAGGGCGGGCACCGCCAGGCACAGGGTCCGGTAGATTTCCAGAGCCTGGCTCCACGCCGGGCCGCGCAGCTCCTCGGCAAGGTCGAAATCCCTGTCCTTGATCGCGGCGGCGATGGTTCGGGTTTTCTTGACCGCATCCATGAGCGGCACCGCGGCGATGCGGTTGCCGCGCAGGCCGACCATCATGGACTCGCTGTGTTCATCGGCGTTGATAAGCTCGTGCACCGCGGCGCAGCCGCAGGCGGTGCTCATGTAGCGGTCGAACGCGGACGGGGAGCCGCCGCGCTGAACGTGGCCGAGAATGGTAACGCGAGCCTCTATGTTCAGACCGTCCTCGATCGCCTTTTGAACTTCCACGGCGGTGACCGGGTTGCCGTCGACGTCGCGCGCGCCTTCTGCCACGATGATGATATTGTCGCGGCGTCCGGCCTTGCGCCCGGCCTCGAGCAGTTTGCACAGATTGGTTTTCCAGTCCTTCCCGGCGGGGGCCTCGGGAATGAAGACGTTGCTGGCGCCGGTGGCGATGGCGCTCATCAGCGCGAGATAGCCGCAATTGCGGCCCATGACTTCAACGACGAAGGTTCGCTGGTGGCTGAGTGCGGTGCTGCGCAGGTCGTCCACCGATTCGGTGATGCGGTGCAGCGCGGAATCGGCGCCGATGGTCATGTCGGTTTCAGCCATGTCGTTATCGATGCTGCCCACCAGTCCGACAATGAACAGGTTTTTACAGAAGGCGGCTTCTTCCTCGGTGATTTTCTGGTCTGCCAGCAGCTTTTTCTGAAGTTCCGGCCACTCTTCCCGCAGCTGATTGGCGCCGGAAAGCGAGCCGTCGCCGCCGATCACCACCAGCTTGTTGATGCCGGATTTGTGCAGGTTAAGGGCGGCTTTCAGCAGGCCGGATTCTTCTCGGAATTCCAGACAGCGAGCAGTGCCGATCACGGTGCCGCCGCGAGCCAGAATGCCGGAGACGCTGCCCCAGAAAAGCTCCTTGATGTTGCCGTCAACCATGCCCTGGTAGCCGTCGTATATGGCGAAAACCCGGAGCCGGGAGGCAATTCCGAAGCGAACCACCGCACGCACCGCGGCGTTCATGCCGGGGGCGTCGCCGCCACTGGTCAAAACCCCGATGGCGGGGCGTTTTTCCGATGAATTCATTACAATAATCTCCAATCTTCTGAAAAGCGGTTGTTTATCTTTGTGTATTAAGATACTCCTCGAAAAAAGCTTTTGCAAGCGGCGCGCAGTCGCGTCCGCCGCCGGAACCGGATTCCACCGCGATGAACATGGCGTAGGTTCGTTTGCCGTCGGAACCGAAGCAGATGAAAAAACTGTTGTTGCGCAGGTTCGGTTTGATGCCGACTTCGGCGGTTCCGGTTTTGCCGTAAAGGTCGATCACCTCGGTTTTGGCGCGGCGCCCGGTTCCAGAGACCACCACCCGGCGCATGGCCTGCCTGATGATGTCGATATTTTCGGGAGACGCCGCCAGGCGTCCGGCCACCTCCGGGCGGGTCTGGCGCAATACGGTTCCGCGGTCATCGATGACCTTGTCCACCACATAGGGGCGCATCAGGTTGCCGCCGTTGGCGATCGCGGCGGCGTAGAGCGCGGCCTGGAGCGGCGTTATTTCGATCATTCCCTGACCGATGGAGACATACGCGGTGTCGGCGCCGCTCCAGGCCCGTTTCTTAAGGCGGCGCGCCAGATTCTCGTCCGGGAGCAGCCCGGAATTGCCGCCTAGCTCGAATCCGGGTTTCTTGCCGATCCCGGCCGAGGCGTACATCTTTGCCAAAGGCCCCAGCCCCAAGGCCACCGCGCGCTCGATCACATAATCATTGCAAGACTTTTCTATGGCGGAATATAAGTTTACCGGGCCGTGGCCGCCGTTGCGCCAGGATTCGCACCGGATGCGCACGCCGGAAACGGTGGTGGAACCATCGCAGGAAATCTCGGCTTCCGGGTCGCCGCCGGATTCGAGGTACGCCAACAGGGTGAGCGGCTTGATAATCGAGCCGGGCAGGTAGGACCCGTAAATCGCGCGGTTGAACAACGGAGAATCCGGCGAGGTGGCCAAGGCCCGGTAGCGCACGCTGCTGATTCCGGGGGAGAACAGATTGAGGTCGTAGCCGGGTTCGGAACACATGGCGATCACCGCGCCGGTGTCGGCATCCAGCAGCACGATGGCGCCGTCCTGATCCCGGAGCAGGCTTTCCGCGATGCGCTGGGCGCGGGCATCCAGCGTCAGGATCACGTTATTGCCGTTGACGGGGGTGCTGGTGCGATCAATAACTTCGCGAACAAATCCGAAATTATCCACCCGCACCAGTTCATAGCCGGCGTCACCGCATAGCCCGCGCAGGCCGGGGAACGCGTCGCAGTATTTTTCAAGCCCCACCTTGCCGACCAAATCCGGAAGGTAGTAGAAAAAATCGCCACGGTCGTCGGCCTTGGCCGGATCCTGCCGCTGCGCGTAGCCGAGCAGATGGCAGGCAAGGTCGTATTGCGGATAAAGGCGCCGCGAGTCTGGAGAGACCTCAATGCCGGAATAGCGCTTCTGGAGGTCGAAGACTGCGGAAATGTCTCGATCGGACAGGTCGGAGAAAACGGTCATGGGCAGCCCGGCTCGGTTGTAAAACAGGTAGCGGATTTCGTCATCGGTCAGATTGCCGCGCCGTCCGAGAGCAGCCTGAAGCTCGGCGTAGATTTTCAGCGCGTAGTTCACGGTGCGCGAAGGGGGGCCGGGTTGACGCATTTCGTCGGGATAGAAATTTACGTCATAGCAAACCACGTTTCCGGCCAGCAGTTCCAGGTCGGCCGAAAAAATTTTTCCGCGCAGCGCCGGAATGCGGATGCGCCTCACCGACTGTCGTATAACGGCACCCTCGTGTTTTGCTCCGAGATTGACCTGCTCCCGGAAGGCTTTTATGCCCATCAGCACGAATATGCCCAAAAGCACCGCAGCTATGATTGCGATCCTTGCCCGCGGGGTATCCAGCGAAACGGCCATGCCTAAACGTCCTCCGCTTCGCGCTTGTGGCGTTCGAAGCTCTGGGCGAAGCGATCAAGACCGCAGGCGCCGGCCACCGAGTCCAGCAGAATAATGGTTATTACCAGAGCCGGTGCGTTGAAAATTCCGGCCAAAAGCAGTTCCGAGCAGCGCATCCAGTCCAGTTCGATCGGCCGGTCGAATCCGGAAATTATCTGGAGACCCCAGGCGGCCAGCGCCAGAAATGCCGGGAGCGCCGCGCCGGGAATCAGGTTTGCCACCACCGGGGTCTCCAGATGGCGGCGGGCCCATCCGCGTGCGGCAAACGTCCACAGCACCAGCGCGGCGGCGGTATAGAATCCGGTGCGGCCCCACGCCAGGTCCAGCAATACGCCGCCGGCCACGGCCGCGAACAGCCCGGATTTCCAGGATCCGGCCACCGTGAAATAGAAAACCGCGTTGCCGACAAACGGCAACATAACCCGCCAGCTACCGAGGTAGAATTCCGCGACACAGGAGATCATAATGGTCAAAAGAATGAAGATGACGTACATTGAGCTACTCCCTCGCCGTCGGGGGTTCCGGCACCGGTATGATCACGAATCGGATGGCGTCCGGCGACGAGATGAAGCAGCGGAGATGACCGCGCCGGTAGAGCGCGGCGTCGAACCGGCCGTTTTCGGCTTCGAGATCCGCAAGTTCTCCCAGCGGCAGATTGGCCGGGATCCGGCGGTCGAATCCGGAGGTGACCACCGGTTCTCCCAGCGTATAGTTTTCCCCCAGGGGCAAATAGCTTATTCCTACGAGATTGTCGACTGGCGTCCGGACGTTTTCACCGTTGACAAAGCCGACGGTTCTGGATTTTGGCAGCTCCGCCGCCAGCCGGAGCCTGGGATTGAACAGGCTGTTGACTTGCGAGGTGTGATTGGAAACAGAATCAATGAATCCCGCCACCGCCAGTGTCGGCGCGCCGACGTCGTTCATTACCGGCGCCAGTACCGCCAAGCCGGGTTCCAGCCCGTCGGCCGAGCCTTTGTCGATGGTAAAATGATCTCGCCAATACAGCGGGTCCAACACGGTTATCTGGGCGGTCACCTGCCGGAATCCGGGCGGTGGCGCCAGCCCCAGCAGCTGCCGCAGTCTGCGGTTTTCGGCATCCACGCCGGCCAGTCTCGCCAGCTCCGCCCGGGCGGCGGCAAGATCAAGCCGGGCGGATTCATATCCGGCGGCCAGCGTGCGTTTGTCCAATGCAACCGTCGCCTCCGACGCAATGCGATTGCGCGCCGCCAGGCTGGCCGCCCAGTACGGCTGCATGAAATCGGCCGCGATCCGACGCGAAACGCGCCTCAGCGACGGCACCGACCCGGCCACCAGCAACGCCAGCAGCAGAACGGATGCCGCAAACCAGCCGCTTTTCCAAAAATTTCCGCCGCGCCAACGCCACATCAGTTGTTCTCTCCGTAACTATAACTATTCAGTGGTAATATACATATCGGGCACCGGAAATGCAAGGCCGCCGCCGGGTTTTCCGGTCAGCGTGTTTCCGCCGCCGCCACGATTTGGTCCAAAACGGCCTGCCAGTCGCCTAGTTTGGCCTCTTCTTCCTCAAGCACAGCGATTTCGCTGCGGGTCGCCGGCGCCTGCGGCATGAAAACGGTACAACTATCCGGGACTTGGACGATCGATTTTTCATAGGTGCCGAACTTCTGGGCCAACCGGATGGACTCCAGCTTGTCCATACCCACCAGCGGACGCAAAACCAGCAGCGAGGTGGCGGCATTGATGGCGCTCATGTTCTCAATGGTCTGGCTGGCCACCTGCCCCAGCGCTTCGCCGGTGAGCAGCGCCTTGCAGCGCCCGGCGCGCGCGATTTTTTCCGCGATTCGGAACATCATGCGGCGATAGAGAACGGTACGGTAGCGGGGGTTGCAGTTGTCGCGGATCAATTTCTGGATGGCGGCAATATTGGCGAAATAGTGGGTTCCGCGGCGCTGAAATGCATTCAGATAGCATCCGATGCCGGATATTTTCTCAACGGTCTCCGGCGGCGTGTACGGGTCGGAATGAAAGCTGATGAAGTCGACTTCGGAGCCACGCTTCATGGTCAAAAGACATGCTACAGGTGAGTCGATGCCGCCGGAAAGCAGCGCCAGCACCGGAGAGTTGGAGCCGGTGGGAAGCCCGCCGCCGGCGGGAAGCGTCTCGAAAAACAGCATTGTAAATTCGTCACGGACTTCGCATCCGACGGTAATGTCGGCATCGTCGTCGAGATGCACGCGCAGGTCCGGGGTGGGATAGAGATCGCCGATCATGGTCGCAAGTTCGATCTCGATGGCATTGCTGTTCATCGGGAACGTCTTGTCGCTGCGGCGGGCCCGGATGCGGAAGTCCACCCCTTTGCCGCGGGCAAACAGGGGGTCGAATATTTTCGGCGCGGTCTGCCGAAGCGCCGCCTTGATTTCTTCAAGGTCGCTTTTGACCAGTATTGCCGGAGAAAAATTTTCCATGCCGAACATAAAGCGGAGCCGTTCGGAAATAACGGCAAGCTCCTCGGAGGAGAAGGGGGTTTGGCCGCCATGTTCTATCCACATGCGCCCGCGGATGCTTTTCACCCGGATATCTTTCAAGTCGCACAGTTTGTGCTGGATATTGCCCATCAGCTGCTGTTCGAAATTTTTGCGGTTGTGTCCCTTGATGGCTATTTCATGATAGCGGCATACGATTGAGTTAAACATTATGGTTCCTCGATATTAAAGCCCAGTTGACTGAGCGGGTGAAGGTTTTCCGGTGCGGCGCCATGCAGCGAAAAGGCGTGGAATTCACGCCGTACCGGATAGTCGTTGCGAATGGTTTCAAACAATGCCGGGTTCCGGCGCAGTTTGGCGGTGTCCTCCGCCGGATCGTAGGTGTGCAGTATCGCCGCCCGAATCTGATCCCGCTCCGGCAGCCGGAAATCCGGTTCGCCCGGCGGCGGCAGCGCCCGGACGTCGAAATCGCGAAGAGCCTCGATTCCGAAAAAGTCGGCGAACGCACGTATGCCCATTGCGGTGCCGTTAGCCTTGCCGTCGGATGAATAGCCGGCGATATGCGGCGTGCCGAAAACGGTTTTTTCCAGCAGCGCCCGGTCTATGTCCGGTTCGCCCGGCCAGACGTCGAGCACCAGCGGGCCCCACCGGGAGGCCAGCGCCGCCGGGTCGGCGACGGTGCCGCGCGACGTATTGATGAACAGGGCATCCGGCTTCATCCCGGCGAAAAACTCCAGGCCGGCAAGATTGCGGGTCGCGTCTCCGCCGGGCACGTGCACGGTTACGGCATCGCTCGTCGCCAGCAGTTCGCGCAGTGGAACGAAGGCGGCCGAACCCTCGCGCGCGGCCCGTGGCGGGTCGTTGCGCAAAACCCGCATTCCTATTGCGAGCGCGACCCGCTCAACCGCGCGGCCGACGTGACCGACCCCGACGATTCCTAGCGTCTTTCCCGAGCCAATTCCGAGGGAAGCCAGCACTGCCGCAACATACTGCGCCACCGACTGCGCGTTGCAGCCCGGCGCGCTGGCCCATGCGATGCCGCGCTTCGCCAGATACTCCGTGTCAAGGTGGTCGAATCCGATGGTGCAGGTGGCGATAAAACGTACGGCCGCGGCGTCCAGCAATCGGGCGTCGCACCGGGTGCGGGTGCGGACGAACAGTGCGTCGGCATGGCGGACGGCCTCCGGCGTAATCTTTGCCGGGGGCAGATATTCAACCTGAATCCCGGCATGCTCCAGCGCACCCGGCAGAAACGGTATCTTTTGATCGCAAACCACTTTCATCGTAACGACATCGCCATTTTTACCTTTTTTTCACCGCCAATCGACACCGGGGCACTTGTAAAATCCGGCATAGCGGCTTTATTAATATGAATCGTCAACCCGAAAATCCAAATGAAAGTGTTGCTATTATGGAAGATTTGACTCAACAAATTACCGAGATGCTGGGCGCCCTGCGCGTTCATCTGCAGGCCGACGGCGGCGATCTGGAAATTGTGGCGATCGACGGCAAGAACGTCCAGCTTCGCCTTCAAGGCGCCTGCGGCTGCTGCCCGCACGCCACGATGACGATCAAACAGGGCATCGAACGCATCCTGCGCGAGCAGATCGATCCCGAAATCGTGGTGGAACGGGTTATTTAAAGCGTTTTTTGCGCTTTACCGGAACAAAATCTCAATAGTAACGGTCTTATCTAACACAGCGATGAAGCCACCTTTCGAGCTGACAGATGACGAGCTGGTTGCCGAGTTCAAAATCGGCAATCAGGCCGCGTTCGACGAGCTGGTGACCCGGCACGCCGAACGCCTCTACCGCACCGCGTTTGCGCTGCTGGACTCTCATCATGATGCGGAGGAGGTGGTTCAGGAGACGTTTCTGAGGGCTTATCGGGCACTCGGCGGGTTTCGCGGCGACTCCAGCGTAAGTACGTGGCTGCAGCGGATTGTCACCAATCTGTCGCACAATAAGTTCCAGTGGAACCGAAGGCGTGGCAGCGAAGTGAACCGGAGCATCTCCGGAATGGTCAGAAATGACGGCTCCGGAGAGTTCGAGGACGTGACGCTGCCGGACGAACATATGGCGCCGGACCGCGAACTGAATAACCGCGAGATATCCGAGAATGTCCGCTGGGCGATCTCCCAGTTGCCGGAGCGGTTGCGCGCGGTAGTGGCGCTGCGTTATTTGCAAAACTATTCGTATGAGGAAATCGCACAGGCTTTGGAGTGCAACATCGGATCGGTGAAATCGCGCCTGAGCCGCAGTCGCGAACTGTTGGTGGATCTGCTCCACGATCGCGGGCTGGTTTGACCCGGCGGATTTCCAGCGTTGGGGCCGTCGCCCGGCAAGGGCGGTGTGCATTGGAAAAAGAGCAAAGATAAGGCGCCGCCGCGGGCGGCAAAGAAAAAAACATGAGCGAACCGGAAAAAAAATTGAAGAACGGCTGCATCAGCGATGAGATGTTCAATCTCGCGATTGATGGCGAATATGCCTTCAGCGGCTCGGAGCACGAGCATCTGGACAACTGCGAAGCATGCCGCCAGCGCTACGACGAGTTTCGGAAGCTGGACAGGCTGCTGTTCGAACACTGGGAGCTACCGGGTGAGGGTATTTCGGTGGCGGCCATGCGGTTCAACGTTCAGAGGAAACTTGCCGAGCAGCGCCGCTATTCGGCCGCGAGGGCGTTTCGGCCGGTGGCCGCCGCGGCCGGCATTATGCTGATCGCCGGGCTGGTGTTGTTCTTTCACGGTAATATTTCGCCGTTCCGCAAGCCGGCCGCGACCATGGCCGATGCGACAACCGAACAGCAGGGTAAGCCGGCCGCGAATGAGTTTCCGTTTTATGCCACCCATCCGGCGGCGGTTGACCGCGTTGGGCTGAACGCGCCCAACGTGCGCTCCGGCAACGAAGGCGCCATGCCGCTTGGATCGCTGGTGCCGGTAGATTCCGCCGGAAACAATGTTATGTTCAATTATTTGACCGATTTGATCGATTCCTCCCGGTTGCGTCCGGTTGAGGTCGATTCAGAGGTTGCCCATATTTGGGTAGCCGAGAATCCGGCGGCGGCCGCAGAGGCGCTGCCGCGGTTGCTGCGGCAATGCGGCGTGAATGCCGCCGCCGTAGTGGTGGTGCCGCGGGCTTCCGGTGGCACGGATGCGACGGTGGAGCTGACCAAGGCTCAACTGTTGCGGTTTGTACGTCTGGCCGCATGGAATGACTGGGAATTGCTGTCATCTCAGCAGCCGCAGCCCGAAAGTGTCATTGCCGTGTCCGAACAGGACAAGCCGGTTCATTATTCGATCAAGCTGCTGCCAAGCGGAAAATGAGGCGCGGCCGGATCATAACGAAAAATATTTTGTATTTGGTTTTGCCGGCATAATGCCGGCAGTTTTTTTGTCCGGTTTTTGTCAATTCGGTTGACTTGGCGTGTACAAAGACAACCGGCGGCAACGGATTTACGCAATATGATTTGACATCTGAAGCGGCATATAGTATATTATAAGTTCTCGGATAATTATAATTTCGATCCACGGAGGTGATCTATGGAATTTGATAACATGCTCAACGACGACGCCATGTCGATCAAGCAGCCGCAGGAAACCGCACCCGGCAGTCTTGATGTTGAAGATTCGGCCGCGCCCGGGCTGGCGGCTCCGGCAGAGGATCCTGCTGTCGCGCTCAAAAAAGAGCTGGACGAACTTAACGACAAATATCTGCGGCTAATGGCCGATTACCAGAATTATCGCAAGCACGTTGCCAAGGATTTGCAGTCCGCGCGCGTAAACGCGGTGGAAGACACCGTTTTTCCGTTCCTGCAGCTGTTCGACCATCTTTCGCTGGCGGTCAAAGCTGCGGGCGAAACCAAGAATGTCGACTCGATCGTTAAGGGACTTCAGTTGATAGACGCACAATACCAGAAAGCGCTGGATGAACTGAATATTTGCCGCTTCGACGCGGTCAATGCCAAGTTCGATCCCTGTCTTCATGAAGCCATGGCCGACGAACCCAGCGACACCGTACCCGAGGGCAGCGTTGTCCGGCAATGGTGCTGTGGGTATAAGATGGGTGAAAAACTGCTTAGGCCCGCCCGCGTTGTCGTTTCCGGCGGCAAGGCCAAAAAGGAGCAGAAATAAACCATGGCCGACTATTACGAGATTCTCGGCGTGAGCAAAACCGCTTCGGCCGATGAAATAAAACGGGCCTACCGCAAGCTGGCGGTCAAGCACCATCCCGATCGCAACCCCGGGAACAAGGACGCGGAGAACAAGTTCAAGGAGATATCCGCCGCTTACGAAGTGCTTTCCGATCCCGAAAAGCGTCGGCAATACGACCAGTTCGGTTCCGCCGCGTTCGAAAGCGGCGGGATGCCGCCTCCGGGGGCCGGCGGTGGCTTTGGCGGATTTAATTTCTCCGATTTGTTCGGCGGCGGTGGCGGAGGAGGTGGCGGCTTTGATTTTTCTGATCTGTTTGGCGGCGGCGGCCGCGCCAAGCGCCGTGCCACCGATGCCGTCGACGGTGCCGATTTGCGCTACAATCTGCACATCGCGTTCGAGGATGCGGTGCTCGGTGTAGACCGCAAAATCATAGTTCCTCATCTGGTGCGTTGCGAAAAATGCGGCGGATCGGGTTGCAAACCCGGGACCGGGCGCAAGTCTTGCGTAAAATGCGCCGGCACCGGCTATATCACCGCCAACCAGGGGTTTTTTCAGGTCAGGCAACCCTGCCCGCAGTGCCACGGCACCGGACAGGTGGTCGAAGACCCGTGTGACAACTGCCGCGGCGACGGCCGGGTGCGCATTGAAAAGACACTTCAGATACATGTTCCGCCCGGGGTGGATACCGGCTCACGTCTGCGCGTGGCCGGGGAAGGCGACGCCGGAGCCCGTGGCGGCCGCAACGGCGACCTGTATGTGTTTATCGAGGTGGCGGAAAGCGCCGTGTTTCAGCGCAATGAGAGCGATCTGGTTTGCGATTTGCCGGTCGATTTCGTTACTGCCACGCTTGGCGGCAACGTTGACGTGCCGACGGTTACCGGCAAGGCCGTGGTCAAGATCAAGCCTGGGACCCAGTCCGGCACCGTAATGCGGATCAAGGGCAAGGGAATGCCGTCGGTGCACCCAGGCGGTGTGCGTGGAGACCTTCATGTTCGCATTCGGGTGGAAACGCCCGAAAACCTTTCAGCGGAACAGATGCGGCAGCTGGAAGAATTCCGCAAGTCGCTAGGCGCTAAGAACACCCCGTTAGCGGAGGATTTCCGCAAGCGCGCATCCAACTTCCTGAAGTGATTTCCTCATGCCTAAGAGCGACGCAAAAAACCGACAGAATCCCGTGCTGGCCGAGAACCGCAAAGCCCGCCACGATTATCATATTATAGAAACCGTGGAAGCCGGGGTGGAACTGGTTGGCACCGAGGTGAAAAGCTGTCGAGCCCGCCAGATTGCCATGGCTAACGCCTATGTGGCCATAGAGGGCGGGCAGGCGTTCATGTACAATGTGAACATCGCCCAATACAGCTTCGGCAATCGTTTCAACCATCGCGCCGAACAGAAGCGGAGGCTGCTTTTGCACAAGCGTGAGATTCTCAGGCTTTATCAAAAGGTGCGTGAACGCGGGTTTACCATAGTTCCCCTGAAGTTCTACCTGAAAGGGGGGCTGGTCAAGGTTGAAATTGCCCTGTGTCAGGGTAAAACCTTCGGCGACAAGCGCGAGGTTATGCGCGAACGCGAAGCCGGGCTGGAGGCACGGCGAATGATCGCCGCGCACAAATGATGAGCGAAGACTGGTTCGAGCCGGCCGATCCGGAATTTATCCGCCGCGAGCGCGTCAAGGCGCGCGAACTGCGCAATTCGCAGTGGTGGAAGAATGAATTGGCGAAGGGACGTTGCCATTATTGCGGCGGCCGATTCAAGCCGTCGGAGCTTACGATGGACCACATCGTTCCGGTTGCCCGCGGCGGTCGTTCCGTCCGTGGGAACGTGGCGCCCTGCTGCAAGGAATGCAACAATAAGAAAAAGAGCATGACCCCGGCAGAGATATTACTCAAGGAAGAACCATAGCGGCCTTCTCTCGGATTCATTATTTAATAATATGCTTTTGCTTTTTTGGCATTGGCGTGATATTATTATAGCGAAGGAGAGGGGGGCCGCGATGAAAAATCCAGAAAAACCGGATCCGCCACTTGGGGGATGTTTTACTCTAATGCTGTTGCCGGCCGCATTGGCTTTTCTGCTCGGGGTGGCCCCGAACGGGACGGCCGGGCGACTGGAATCGGAACTGACGATTGCGGCCTATGTACTCGATCTTGCCGTTTTTGTATCCGCCTTCGTCATGGCATGGACGACCCCGGCCAACCGCGGCGCCAGTGCAATAATGGCATTGATTATCGCAGCTCAGCTGTTTGTAACCGTGGGGATGACGTTTGCGGTTTTCGGCATGGGAATGTCGCTTATGCTGGGTTTGGGATTGCCTTTTACCATTCTGGCGCTGGCGGCATCGGGATTTTTTGTGTGGCGCATGGGATGGTGGCTGCCGGTTCTGACGGAGGCGGCGGCGCTTTTCAATGCGTTGGTTATGCTAATGTTATTTGCTAAATATAATGCGTGAGCGATGCGAATAGAGTGCAAAAAATGTCACGGCGCGCTACTGACGGAAGAACATCCGGAATTTTCCGGGTTCTGTCCGGAATGTGGTTCGCCGATGGCCGGCAAATATTCCGGCAAGGCTGTTGACGAGTTTGAAATTCTTTATGAAATCGGTCGGGGAAACAACGGGGCGGTGTTTCTGGCCCGTCAGCTCGGCGTGGGGCGGGAAGCGGCGCTGAAGTTAATGCTTCGAGAGTACCTGAGCGACCCGGCCGCCATTGCGGCATTTTTCGCCGAGGCGCGCGCCGTGGCCTGTTTGAATCATCCGAACATTGTGCAGGCGATAGCCGCCGGACGCATGGAAGACGGCAATTTCTATTTTGCAATGGAACTGATAGACGGACCGTCGGTGGAGAGCATTATCGACAGTTCCGGCCCGCTGCCTTATCGGGAAGCGCTGCGCATTGCCGCCTTGATTGCGCGCGCAATGGCCTCGGCCTGGAACCGGCGCGGCCTTATACACGGTGACATAAAACCGGCCAACATCATAATGCACCGCGGCAAACAGCCCAAGCTGGCCGATCTCGGGCTTGCACAGTTTCGTGCGGTTACTCCGCGTGAGATCATGGCCACGCCGCTATACGCGCCGCCGGAGGTTATTCGTGCGGACTTTGCGAACATGAGTTTTGCATCCGATCTTTACAGTTTCGGGGCGTCGGTATATGAGATGTTTTCGGGAGAACCGCCATTTCCCGGAACGGATATAGATTTGGTTTTAAAGATGCAGCTGGAACAGGCTCCGGTGACGCTTTCGGAAAAAATGGGGCTATTTAACCCGGCGGTATCCGATTTTGTCGATCAGATGCTGGCCAAGGCGGCGGTCGATCGCCCCCAGTCGTGGGACGCGGTGGCCGACTTCTTCGCCGCCGCCTGCGAGCGTGACGCCAAGATTTAGACGTTTTATTTTTGCTCTCAAAAAACCAACTAAATGTTTTTTAAATTTTCCGCGTGGCGAGCCTTTTTGTGTATTGATTTTTTTCCAAGAGTCTGATAAGTTATTTTTTATAACAAAGACCTTGAAGGAAACAATCAAAAAGGCGGTGGGGAATGAGAAGACACAAATTCACGTTGATCGAGCTGCTGGTGGTGATTGCGATTATCGCCATTCTGGCGGCGATGTTGCTGCCGAGTTTGGCCCGCGCTCGCGAGATGGCGCTGAAGACGCAATGCTCCGGGAACATCAGGCAGTGTGTTCAGGCTTTCCAGGTGTACTCAAACAATCATGACAATTGGATATGTACGCAGGGGAAGGAGGGGTGGCAGTGGTACCGGATCGGCACCATGCCCAAGGAGCTTGGCCTTTTGGGAGAGGACTATTCCGGCGGCAGTGCCGCAACCGCGGATGACGACACGTTTCTGCTGCCCGAGCGGCGGCTGGTGACGCTGTGCCCCAGCAATGTGGAGACCAATAAATATACGCAAGGCCCTTGTTTTGGCGCGGTCTCGTTCACCAACGCCGAAGTCAACAGTGCCGACTACGGTTATTACGGCTATGTCTTCGAGCAAATCGATTACAGCTATAAAAACGGCGCGGACTATTGGGGGAATCCTTTGTTTGTAAACCTCTCGCAGTGCCCGTCGCCATCGACCTATCTTCTATTGTTGGATTGCGTACTGGGGCCATCCTATATCGGAGGGGAAGTAGACGGCTGGTGCACGGGTGTGCAATACAGCAAGTTTTCGCGGTTGTCCGCCATGACCGGCGGGTTGGTTGACCGGCACAACGGGCAGGGTAACATCGGCTATGGCGATGGGCACGTTGGAGATACTCGCGATCGCAATGGACTGTACAAGTCCTCGCACCTGCAATATATGCTCTCCGATCATGGCGCCACGCTGCTGGATCTTACCGATGGAACGGTAACCTATTACTGAGCGGAAAACAATCGCATCGGGGGTTCCGGGCGGCTGAGACTGAACAATATTGAACCTAATATTCTGACGTTTCACTCTGGATATACAAAAAACGGCGGGACTTGCACTCCCGCCGTTTTTTGTGAGCAGCGCAAATGCTATTTGCCGAATTCTTCTTCAAGATCACGATAGTCGTAACCGTCATCGGTAAGGATGGACTTGATTTTCCACTGTCTGTAGACCTTGGCAAGGTCGGTGCTGTCCTCTACATGGGAGTCGCCGAATGCGAAGTTGGCGAGGCCGTTATGACGCGGCATCGGACCGGACCATTCCGGTTGGCTTCCGGAACGATAATAGAAATATGCCTGGTTGCCGATTTTGGGCTGGTTGTAAGCCGTGTTATTGGCAAAACTCGGGCCGTAGGCCGAATCCATTAGAAGAACGTAATTGGAGGTTGGAGCTGAAGATATGCGAACGTAACAGCCGTTTGAGCGAACCGCGCTGAGCGGCTTGGCACTGATATACACCTCGCAATTATAATCTTCATAGTCCGAGGTGGCGTTTGCAATCCACATGGACGCATATGCGGACTGCCCGAAAACGATGTTGTCAAAGTCGACGCCGGAGGGGCAAAGGGTAATGGGGCGTTTCTGCGGCTCCACAAAATCGTTGGGATTCAACCCGAGTTCTGCCGGCATGGTCGGGACGCCGAACCAGTCGTTGGCCCAGCCGCTGCTGTCAATCGGGCAAATATTTATCCAGTCATCATTGTTGTTGGAGTAAAGCAGCATTGCCTGGGTGCATTGCTTCAAATTGCCGGCACATTGCGATTTGTGCGCCAGTTCGCGTGCTCTGGCGAGACTGGGCAGCAGCATCGCCGCCAAGATGGCGATAATCGCAATCACCACCAGCAGTTCGATCAGGGTAAACTTCTTTCTCATAAATTCCAGGGACTCCTTTTTCCGTTAACGTTGTATGATTCATACGTTTCATATAGGCTAGCGTTTTATTTACATAAAGTCAACACGAAGATTGTACAAAAAATATAAGGAATCTACCGATAACTAAGATATTTTAACTAACATATGGCAAAAAAGACAGAAAGTCAAACATCACAACAGGAAAAAAACAGGAAATCTACAGTTGGGATTTTTTCGGGGACAATGTCAGGTTCGCAAGGCATGGGCTTGCAACAAAAAACCGCTTGATGCATAGTACATTAAGCGGTTAAAATGGTACGCCCGCTCGGATTCGAACCGAGGACCCAATGATTAAGAGTCATTTGCTCTACCGACTGAGCTACGAGCGCATATATTTTACTTTACCAACCCCGGCTCTCATTCTAAATAAGAATGGCATCCCCAATGGGATTCGAACCCATGTTGCCGGGATGAAAACCCGGTGTCCTAGGCCTCTAGACGATAGGGACGAACGAAACCGTGCATTTAATATAGTCCAGATTGCCATTTTGTCAAACCACACCGGGAAAAAATCGTCAAATTATCCCCTGCTAAGTTGCTGAAGGGCCAAGCGCAGCAAATTGCCGGAGTTCAAATCTGCCTCCGGTAATTCTGCGGTCAGGGCAAACAGCACATCCATTGCGGCGTCGTGCTTGAATCCGAGCTGTTCCAGGGCCAACGCGGCATCGGCGACGGCTTGCGGTGCCGCGACCGTTTCACCCCTGCCCGGTGCCGGCGTTGCGCCAGCGGCTAATGTTCCGAGTTTGTCGCGCAGCTCCATCACCAGCCGTTCCGCCGTACGCTTGCCGATACCGGGAATTTTGCCCAATATGGCCAGTTCCCGGTTTGTTATTGCTCGGCAGAACCCAGATACCGGCAAGGCGGATAAAACGCTGAGCGCAAGCTTGCCGCCGATACCGGTAACTCCCAGCAACAGCTCGAACAACGATTTCTCCGGGGCCGAGGAAAAACCAAACAGAACAATGGCGTCTTCGCGCACCTGAGTGTAAACATGCAGTTCTGCTTCGCCGCCCGGTTCCGGGAGGGCTTCATAGGTGCTCAACGGGATCTGCAGAGCGTAGCCCACGCCTTGGACGTCCAGCACCAGTTTCCCGAAGTTTTTTTCCCAAACCCGGCCGCGCAATCTGGCGATCATGGGTCAGTCCTTTTTAATATCCATTGAGATATCGGCGGCTTTGACTGAATGGGTCAGCGCGCCGGCGGAGACGAAATCAACCCCAAGCTTGCCGATGGCGCCCAGCCGCTCCAGCGTTATGCCGCCGGATGCTTCCAGCAGGGCGGTGCGGTTATTGATCCGAACGGCTTCGGCCATGGTGGCGTCATCCATGTTGTCAAGCAGTATATAGTCGGCTTTGGCGACCACCGCCTCGCGCAGTTCGTCTAGGTCGTCCACTTCCACCTGAACCTTGAGTTGCGGATACATCTGCCGGGCGCGCTCGACACTTCTGGCGATGCCGCCGGGCCCTTCCATGCCGGCCAGCTCACGATGATTGTCTTTGATCATTATGCGGTCGTATAGACCGATACGATGGTTGGCGGCGCCGCCTACCGCAACCGCGTATTTTTCAAGATTGCGGAATCCGGGCGTGGTTTTGCGGGTGTCCAGTATCTGTGTGCCGGAATCGGCCAGCGCCTTCGCATATTTCCGCGCCGTGGTCGCAACGCCGCAAAGTCGCTGGATAAAATTCAGAGCGGTGCGTTCGGCGGTAAGCAGAGAGCGCGCCGACCCTTTGATCCGGGCCATCACCGTGCCGGAGGCACAGAAATCGCCATCCTGTACCAATGCGGAGAATTCAAGACTGCGGTCAACCTTGAAAAAAACCCGTTCCGCCACCGGAAGTCCGGCGCAGACGCAGGGCGATTTGGCGATCAGCTCCGCAGTGGCGCTGAGTCCGGCGGGAATTACCGCCAGCGTGGTAGTGTCTCCGAGATCGCCGAGATCTTCGGTAAGCGCAAGGCGGATCAGATCGTCAACCCGTTCAAAATCGATTTTTGGAATAGGCATGGTAAATCGTTACTCCCGGGGAATCCATTCGGAATTCCACACATAGTCGCAAAAGGTGGTTTTATTGAACCACAACCCGAGGTCGAATCCCAGAAACATCACATCGGTAACGCCGGATAACGCCCGGATGCAGGTCATGCCGCTTCCTTCGACCGCGCCGCCCACCAACCCCCAGAATGGGATCTGGCTGTTCCGATAGACCATGAAGTGCGGAACTTCGGCGGCGCAGGTCGCGATGTTAACGAGGCCGCGGCCCATGTTGGCAAAGTTGTTGTTTTCCCCCTCTTCGGCGGCGACAGTCATCACCGCCATCAGGCAGCACGCGATCATCAGCTTGCGCATTTCTACTCCTGTTTGATTTCAATAAAGGTTTCTTGAGCATTCCACACGAATTCGCGGGCCGAAGCAGCATCAAGGAAGCCGTCTTCGCGCTTGAGTCTGGCGCAACCGTCAACCGCGAACGGGCGCACCTCCTGTATCGCGGCAGATACGTTGCCGCCGTCCAGGTGACCGGACAATATTACCGGCAATTGAGCCTTGCGGACGTATTCCGCGCCGGCGGCCCACGCGTGGCATTTGTTCGGGGTTTCAGTCCCCACCAGATTGGGCGCGAGGTTATAGCAGTCGAGATTTATGGCATCCACCAGCGGCATAAGTTCCGCCATGGTCATTTCATTGATAGGCTCGTGCACGTACTCGGTGTAAATGATTTTTCCGACGTCCGGCATCAGATCCCGGAGTTTTGCCACCTCGGCCACCTTGCAGGCGGCGATTTGAACCGTATAGACTCCTGCGTGTTCCATAAGTTCGTAGATCGCGTCAGCCGCAGTGAGGTGGGTGACCAGCACCGGAACCACGAACACCGGCAGATTTTCCACCAGCCGTCGCGCCGTGCTCGGCAAAATGAAACTGCGCGAAGCATAAAGCTGGCCGACCTGAAAACCGACGGCATCGGCTCCGGCGGCCACCGCCGATTCCAGTTCGGATTCGTTTTGAATCCCGCAGATTTTTACCCGCATGATCTACCTCTTTTCCCAACAATATAGCACGCCGCGCAACGTGAAACAATCCCCGCCATCGAGCATTTCCCCGAAAAAACGCCGGAAAAACGCACGGTCGCCGCCCGCGGCGACCACACTTCGCGCGCCGGAAGCCTTCTTCATGACATCAAGAACTTCTCGAACAGCGCCCACCGCGCCAAGATCAACGCCGAGCCGGATTGCCGAATCGGTATCGAATCCCGGTGCGTCCGGCGCAAATGGTTTCCACGTCGCTTCAGGAAGTTGGGCGGTGTTATGCGTCAGGCTTTTACGCAGCAGGGCGCGTCCCGGCAAAATGGCACCGCCGGCAAACCTTCCGGCGGAATCCACGGACTCGATGGTTATCGCGGTACCGAAATCCACCACCAGTGCCGGCCGCGGATAATCCCTGAGCAGCGCGGCCGCGTTGGCTATGCGATCGGCTCCCAGCGTTGAAACATCCATCTGCTCAAGCCGAACGCCGCCGGGGTGTTCCGGCGAGACCAGAAACGCGCCACGGGCGAGCAACCGTTCCCGGCATTCCGGTACCACGCAGCAGGCTGCGATGGGGCCGTCAAGCGTTTCTGGCCTGAATTGAGCGGTTGGGGCGGTTTTCACCGGCCCCAACCCGGCTCCGGGAGTAAAAGCGCACCAACTGGTATTGGTGTTGCCGATGTCGACAAGCCAAATCATCGGTGGAATCACTAGTTTCCGCCACCACTACCGCCGGAGAGGTTGTCCACCAGCGCGACCAGCGGCATGAACATTGCAATGACGATGGTACCGACCACGCCGCCGAGGAAGATGATCAGCAGAGGTTCGATCAAACTGGTCAGCGCGTTGACGGCGTTGTCCACTTCCTCTTCATAGGTGTCGGCTATTTTGTCGAGCATGTCCGGCAGCCGGCCGGTTTCCTCGCCGACTTCGATCATACTTATAACCATCTGCGGGAAAACACCGGTGATGCTCAGCGGGCCGGCGATGCCTTCGCCCTCCTTGACCGCATCATGCACGGTTTGCACAGCGTGGGCCACCAGCTCGTTACCGGAGGTGTCGCGGACGATGTTGAGCGCGGTCAGCACCGGCACACCGGCGGCCATCAGCGTACCCAGCGTACGTGAGAAGCGCGAGATGCTGCCCTTGGCCACGATCGGCCCGAACAGCGGCATGCGGAAGAATACGAAGTCAAATGCCAGTTTGCCGTAAGGCGTTTTACGGATCAGTTTGACGAAAATTATAAGCACCACCAGTCCGATACCCAAGCCGATCGCGTTTTCCTGAATCAGGTTGCTTACGGCGAAGACAGCTTCGGTGAGCGCCGGAAGACTCTTGCCGGGGGTAAGGTCTTTGAAAATCTGGCGGAATTTTGGAACGATGGCGATCATCAGGAAGGTAAGAATGCCGCCGGCAATCACCACCACTGCGACCGGGTATATCATGGCCGACTTGATTTTGCCCATGATCTTGGCGTTCTTTTCCATGAAAAACGCCAACCGCGACAGAATCGTCTCCATGGCGCCGGCGGCTTCACCAGCCTTGACCATGTTGAGGAAAAGTTTGTCGAATGTGCCGGGATATTTGGCCAGCGCTTCGGAGAAGGTGGCACCTTCTTCGACCGCGTCGGCCACGCCGCCGAGCACCCGCTTGATGTTCATCTTCTTGTTCTGGCGTTCGAGCGTGCGCAGGGACCGGATCAGCGGCAGACCGGCCTCCAGCAGCGTGGCGAGCTGCCGGGTTACCACCATCAGCTGTTTTTTCGGTATTTTGTTGGGCCCGAGGCTTATGGCCAGCGCGCCCTTGCTCTCGGCCGCGGTCTTGGTCTGGCGCCGGGAGGCTATCTTCTCCTTGATTTCCGAGCGCACAGAGGTCGGGAAGAGGCCGCGCTTGCGCAGTTCCACCGCGGCCATATCCTCGGTGGTGGCCTGTATCTTACCCTTCTGCTCCTTCCCCGCATTGTCAAGCGCAGTGTAAACGTAGGTTGCCATGAAGCTTGTTCCTTATATTATTTCAATGCGTTTTCGAGCATACCGTCCATCTGCATCTGCTTGAGCTTCTCGAGAACGGCTTCCTCGTCCTGGCACTTGGTGATGAGTTCGCCATAAGTGATTTTGCCCTTGGCATAGATGTCGATAAGATAACTGTCGAGGGTATACATGCCCCACTTCGCGCCGGTCTGCAGTTCGCTGGTGATACGGAAAGTTTTGTTGTCGCGGATCAGCGCCTGGATACTGGGGGTGGTGATCATGACTTCGAAGCCGGCGATACGCCCGACCTTGTCGCCGCGCGGCAGCAGCACCTGGCTGATCACCGCGATCAGGGACGACGCCAACTGCGTACGGATCTGCTGCTGCTGGTTGGTCGGGAATGCGTCCACGATACGGTCCACGGTACGGGCTGCGCCGGTGGTGTGCAGGGTGCCGAACACCAAGTGACCGGTTTCGGCCGCGGTAACGGCGGCTTCCATGGTTTCAAGGTCGCGCATTTCGCCTACGAGAATCACATCGGGGTCCTGACGCAGCGCCCGGCGCAGCGCTTCGCCGAAGCTGGTGGTGTCGGCGCCGATTTCGCGCTGAATCACCACGCTTTTCTTGTGATTGTGGTAAAACTCGATCGGGTCTTCGATGGTGATGATGTGGCAGGCGCGCTCCTGGTTGATGATATCGATCATTGTAGCCAGAGTGGTTGACTTACCGGAACCGGTAGGCCCGGTCACCAGCACCAGTCCGCGCGGGCGGTAAAGCAGGTCGCGGATGCGGTCGCCGAGGCCGATCTGTTCCAGCGTCAGCAGCTTGTTGGGGATCTGGCGCAGCACGGTGCCGTAAAACCCCTTCTGTTTGAATGCGCTTACACGGAAGCGGGCCTGGTCGCCGAACGCGAAGCCAAGGTCCACGGTGCCCACCGCCTGAATCTGCTGCAGATGGGCGTCGGAACAAATCGACTTTACCAGGCGTTCGGTATCCGGCGGGGTAAGGCGGGGCAGGTCGAGCGGCGTGATTTCGCCGTGGAGGCGGACCAGCGGCGGCGCGCCGACTTCCAAGTGAAGGTCGCTCACGCCTTCATCCACCACCAGTTGAAGCAAATCGGTCATCTCAATCATAGTAAAATCTCCTCGCTGAACACTTCAGCCATTAAGTATAACGCAGGACCTCGTCCACCGTGGTCTCGCCGTTGAGAATCGCCATCAGGCCGTCTTCGCGCACCGTGGTCATGCCGCCTTCACGGGCCTTTGCCTGGATGACGCTGGAGGGGGCGTTGGCGGAGATGAGGTCGATAATATCCTGATTTATCACCAGCAACTCGGTGATCGCCTTCCGGCCCTTGTAGCCGGTGTGGTTGCACACGGGGCAGCCGCGACCGTAGAAGAACTTGCGGTTGCCGAGGTCGGCGCGTTCGAGATCGAGGCGCACGAGCTCCTCGTCGCTGGGAACGTAAGGCGTTTTGCAGTTCGGGCAGACGCGGCGGATGAGGCGCTGGGCCAGTATTCCGACCAGACTCGAACATATAAGGAACGGTTCAACCCCCATGTCGACCAGTCGGGTGATGGATCCGGCCGCATCGTTGGTATGCAGTGTGCTGAACACGAAGTGGCCGGTAAGCGACGCCTCGATCGCGGTCTGGGCGGTTTCAAAGTCACGGATTTCACCCACGAGGATGCGGTCGGGGTCCTGACGCAGGAATGCGCGCAGTGCGCGGTGAAAGGTCATTCCAACCGCGTCGTTGATCGGGACCTGAATGATGCCCTCGATGTCGTACTCCACCGGGTCCTCGGCGGTCAGCAGCTTGTCGCCGATCACGTTGATCTCGTTCAGCGCGGAGTAAAGCGTGGTGGTTTTGCCGGAACCGGTAGGCCCGGTAACCAGGAAAATACCGTTGGGCAGGTGGATGATTTCACGCAGTTTTTCGAGCACGGCGGAATTGATGCCGAGCGAATCAAGCGCCAGGTTCACTACCGTGCGGTCGAGCACGCGGAGCACCACGGACTCGCCGTGGGTGGTGGGCAGACACGACACGCGAAGATCGACCGGGCGCCCGGCGTAACGCTTCTGGATACGGCCGTCCTGCGGGATACGGCGCTCGGCTATGTCGAGGTTGCTGAGAATTTTGATACGGCTGATGATCGCGGAGGCCAGAGTAAGCGGCGGCGGCGGCATCTCATACAGCGCACCGTCCACCCGGTAGCGGATCCGGAACTCTTTTTCGAACGGCTCGAAGTGAATGTCGGAGGCCTTGTCCTTGATCGCCTGACTGATTACCGCGTCCACATATTTGACGATCGGCGCATCGCTGGCGGCGGCATCGAGGTCTTCGCCCTCGGCGGATTTGTCCTCTTCGCCCTTCAATGCTTCCAGCACGTCCCGGACCGTACTCATGTCCGGGGGATAATATTTTTCAACCGCGGCTTCGACCTGACTGGGGAGCGCCACCAGAGGGATTATATCGGTTCCCTGAATGAAGCGCAGATCGTCATGCACCTGATAGTTGAGCGGATCGTGCAGCGCAACCTTCAGGATGCCGTCGGAAAATTCCACCGGCACGGCGTTATAGGTGCGCGCGGTGTCCGGCGCCATCATCCCGATGGTTTCGGCGGTTATTACGATGTTCTCGAGGTCGACAACTTCGGTGTTCAGGCTGTTGGCGATGAGCCGCATCAGGTCGTTCTCGTTGATCTTGCCAAAGTCGACGACCACTTCGAACAGACTCTTTCCCGAGCGGGATTGTTCGTCCTCCATCTCGTTCAACTGCGCGTCGGTTGCGATCCCCTCCTGTAGGAGCAGTTCGCGCAACGCCTGGCTGGCGGAATCGAGCATAGCTTATAGTATCCTTATCTTGAATTCATTAATTTACGCTTCGTCCATCATGGTCACGCGGATCACCTCTTCCAAGGTGGAAATACCGGCTTCGGCCTTGCGCACGGCGTCGTCGCGCAGGGTACGCATGCCGTTGCGGCGCGCCGCCTCGCGGATCGCCGAACCGCTCTGGTTCTGGAAGATCAGGCTGGCGATGTCCGGAGAGACCGAAAAAATCTCATATATGCCGATACGTCCCTTGTATCCGGTGTGACCGCAGCGTTCACAACCGGCTCCCTTGTAGAACTTGCGGTTTTCCACATAATCCTTGGGCAACCCGAGCAGCCGGATCTCCATCGGGGTGGGCTGCACTTCATGCATGCAGTATTTGCAGACGCGGCGCAACAGCCGCTGCGCCATGACGGCGCGCACCGAGGAGGCCACCAGGAACGGCTGCACGCCCATGTCCACCAAACGGGTGATCGCGCCGGGCGCGTCATTGGTATGCAGGGTACTGAAGACCAAGTGGCCGGTGAGCGCGGCGTTGATGGCGATTTCGGCGGTTTCGAGGTCGCGGATTTCACCGACCATGATGATGTTGGGCGCCTGACGCAGCATCGAACGCAGCGCCGCGGCGAAAGTCATGTCCACCGAGCGGTCCACCTGTACCTGGTTGATACCGGGAAGCAGGTATTCCACCGGGTCTTCAACCGTGATGATCTTGCGGGCCACGGTGTTGATCGAGTTGAGGAACGCATACAAACTGGTGGTTTTGCCGGAACCGGTCGGCCCGGTCACCAGGAAGATGCCGTCCGGGAAGTTGATGATTTTCTGGACGAGCTCGAGGTCGTCGGCAAAGAAACCCAGCTTGGGGATATCCAACTGGATGCTGGCTTTGTCCAGAATACGCATCACGATGCTTTCGCCGTGGGTGGTGGGGATGTCGGAGACGCGGAGGTCGAGGTCGCGATCGCCCACGGATATCTGGATACGGCCGTCCTGCGGAATGCGTTTTTCGGTGATGTCCATACGGGCCATGATTTTCAGGCGGCTGGTAAGGCTGGCCTGCAAAAACTTGGGCGGAGATTCCATTTTGTGCAGCACGCCGTCGATGCGGTAGCGGACACGGTAGTCTTTTTCCATCGGCTCAAGGTGAATATCGGACGCGCGCATGTTATGCGCTTCGGTGATGATCAGCGACACCAGCCGGCCCACCGAGGCTTCGTCGTCGGAATACGTTTCCTTGGTGCCGGCCAGCGCGCCGATTGCCTGCCCGGTGCCGGCCGTGGTGGCTTGAAGATCGCCCATGAACTGCGACATGGTGTCGGCAAGGGTGTGGTAGTGGCGATCGATAACACGCTGGATCTGGTCTCTCGGCGCGATCACCGCGTCGACGTCCTGGTTCAGCAGATAGCGCAGAGAGTCGAGGGTATCCATGTCGGTCGGGTCGCTCATCGCCACGGTCAGCGTTTCGTCGTGGCGCATCACGGGGATCACGTGATAGGTATTGACCAGGTCGGAGGTCAGGGCGGCCAGCACCTCTTCGGGAATGTCATAGTTGTTGAGGTCGATTATTTCCATGCCGTACGCGGCGGCGAGGGTTTGCAGGTAATCATCCTCGGAAACGTATTTGAGCGTCTTTATCGCATCGACCGGCTCGATGTGCTGTTCTTCGTTGCTGTGGTTTTTGGCATACTCGACCGCGGTGTCGGCCTGTTCCTTTGTGAGCAGGCCGTTTTCCATCAGCAGTTCCAGAATATAGTGGTTATCTCTGGCCACGTTAAGCTCCTTGTTTGCGATTATATTACTACAAAATAAAACTTTAGCGTTTTTCTCGGAAATTGCAAGTTATTTCGACGGCGCCGGGCTAAAAAAACGCTAAATTCCACGCAAACCGCGATGGATGGCCGTCATCGGCACCGGACTTTCCCTCGCGCTTTACCATTAGACCCAAATACATTTTTTTTTGTTCCCGGGCGGTTGAAATGTACGTTAAGGCGGGCTAAAGTATATGCAAATTAACAAAGGAGTTGTTGATGAAGTATCTGGGTATGTTGTCGGCCGCGCTGGGGGGCGTGCTGCTGTTTGCCGCGGAGCCGAAGGACGTGTCGTACAAAGCCAACCTCTATCGTTACGGCGAAGCCGGCCATGCGCTGGATATGGCATACGAGAACAACGGCCAGCCTTTGGACGTGGCCCGCTGGGACCTGGCCGAGGCCAAGCGTCAGGGGCGGGACATACCGGAAGATCTTATAGCAAAAGGGGAAGCCCTCGATAAAGAGCTGTTCGACGGCTTTATCGGGCTGGAAAACCGCCGTGCGGCGTTGCGCAGACGGCTGATGCTGGAACGGCCGATAGAGTGTTATACCGTGGCGGTCGAAAACCTGGTCGACGCCCCGATTTCGTATTACGACTGGCTCGGATTTTGTTCATTCGAACTGGTATGGCCGGACGGCACCACTGTGATGATTCCGGTCAAAAGTTTCAGCCACTGCGTTTACAACCCGGCATATAATAACGGCAAAGGCGGAAAGCATGCGAGCATTTTCGTCTATGCCCGCCAGTCCACCGCCTACATGGGCGTTTCCGAGTTTCCGCTGCCGAATCCGCTGCCGGCCGGCAATCCGGTGTTGAAGGTTTCGGGCATGGATTGCGACAAGGGAGGTCCCGCAATCCCGGTGCGTATAATGATTCACGGCAACAAAGTGTTCGAGGGACGCAACCCGTTCCCGAAGCAGGGGATAGGGTTTGCCGAGTTTCCGGTCAAGGCCGAATATCTAGCGATGCCGCCGGTGCCGGCGGGGGGCGATCCCGTGCTGGCCGCCGAACTTGATACGTTCGCCGCCGACATAGCCGCGTGGAACGCCGAGGCCGCCGGTCGCGAAAAGGAATTTATCGCGGAGTCGAAGAAGCTCTGCGAAGGCCTGGTTTACAAACCGCGCTCATCCAAGGAACAGATGCTCGACCCCGGCACGTTTATATTGGCGATCGACATAAACGACACCCGGCGCAACGGCCCCAAGTATCCCGGATTCAATTACAGCTACGAACGGCTCGGGAAAATGGCCGGCGAGGCTCATGCGAACATGTACAGCATATACGTCACCCGCCCCGGCGGCCGTCCGGAAGTCATGGAGACGTTGAAGGAGCTGGACAAATATACCACGGTGCCGTTCTCGGTTTGGGCGGTGGACAAGACCTATGAAAACGGCGATTTCATTTCCACCACTTATTTCGGCCGCGAGAGCCAGCTTGAGGCGGACAACGCCAAGTTTGTGGCGCCGCTGCGGGAAATCTCGAACTGGATCGGCATTCAAGTCGACGAGCCGGTCATCGAGGATACCGCCGCCTATGGCAAGTTGGCGGACAACGCCGCGCTGATGGCCGCCTGGCGTGAATATGCCGCCACGCGCAACCCGGTACTGGCTGCCCACGGATTGAAACCGCTGCCGGATACGCCGACCGATGCCGCGCCGTCAAATCCGGACGAGTGGGCCGCTTTTATGGAATACCAGCAGTTCAAGTCGCAATTCATGGCCCGGCACTACCTGAAAGCGGCGGAAGCTTGCGGGTTGGCCGGCGAGTTGTGCTCACCGGTGATCCAGGACATGAACACCGCGGTGAATCCCGCCGCGGCCAATTACGAGACCTGCGGCGTGCTGCCGCTGGTTGGGACCGATCTGTACGACAACGGCTCGATTCGCGAATCGGTTTCGATGCAGTTGCTGAACAATGCCGCACTGGGCCGTGCTTTGATGTGGCCCGGTGCCGGGTACAGTTGCCGGGCGCCACGCAATCTGGCGCGCAGCTTCTATCACGGCGTGTTATGGGCCGACGGTATCCAGGTCTGGACGCTGATGTATTTTGACAAGTACCGCGACCCCAACGCGTTCTGGCCGCAGGGCGGGAACGCGCTGGCGATGGATGATCGCGGCGCCGATTTGCTCAACAACTGGAACCCCTACTACTGGCGCACCGCCTGCAAGGTATTCGCGGATGCCGAGGTGCTCGGGCTTGAACTTGCCGAGCGCGAGTCGCTGAACCCGGTTGCATTGCTGATTTCACGGCGCACGCTGAGCGCGCTGGCGGCCGATCAGGGGCGCAACGTTCCATACTTCCTGGAACAGACTTCGCTTTATTCCGAGATCGCCGGCCGCACTGTTCCGTGCGACGTGCGCTACGTCGAAACGCTGGACTCCCCGGGCTGCCCGCGCTATGAGGCCATGGTGCTGGCGGACGCCGAGTGCCTTTCCGACGATGAGATTGCGCTGCTCGAAGAGTATGTTGAGAACGGCGGCACCCTGATCGTGACCGGAAGTTCCGGAACCCGCGACGAGTGGTTCCGTCCGCGCGAATGGAAAATCTCCGGTGAGCGGGTGGTGCGGATTCCGCAGTCCGCGATAGGCAAGGTGGTCGACGGCGTGCCGAATTGTTCGCTGGCCGGGCTGATTGCCCCCGATATCCGCGAGAGGCTGCTTGCGGTACTGCGTCCGGTTGCAGACGAGGCACCGGTCAAGGTTGAGGCTCCCTATGGCACGGTGGCCAGCATTCAGCGCAACGCGCTAGGCCACATCGTGGTGTTTTTGCTCGACTATATGAACGAGGAAAAGCCGAAGACCGCGAAAATAACCTACAACGGAAACGTCACCGAAGTCGAGTACGACCTGTTCAAGGCGGTGGTTTTGGAAACGGAATAGTTACGGCTCCACCACGCCCACGAACGGCAGGTTGCGGTACAGCTCGTTGGAGTCGAGGCCGCAGCCGACCACGTAAACATCGGGAATCTTAAAACCCACCCAGTCGCAGTTGGTGCAGCCTGAGTGGGTTCTTTCTTTTTCAAGCAGCACGCAGCTGCGGATGGAAGCTGGTTCGAGCGCTTTCAGCAATTCCATCGTCCGGTGCATGGAAAGGCCGGAGTCCAGCACGTCATCCACCACCAGCACGTCGCGACCGCGAATCGGCCGTTTGAGTCCCCCGCGGAAAATTACCTCGCCGGTGGAGGCGTCGCCGGCATAACTTGCGGCCGCAAGCGCGTCGAGTTCCAGCGGAAGGTCGATATGGCGGACTAGATCGGAAGCAAAAATCATTCCACCGTTCAGCAGTGCCACTACCGTCAGCTGGCGGCCCCGGTAGAAGCTGGATATTTCCGTTCCCAATTCGGCGCAGCGCGCCGCGATTTTGGGTTGTTCGATAAGGCTTTTTATTTTCATGGTGAAGGTAATATAGCGCTTTTTTTATTTTTTTTCAACTCCGGGGCTTGCAAATCGGTTTACGCCGTGGTATCTTATGACAAACAGAAATGGAGTTATAAAGTGTTTTTTAATGGCAATATTCTCAATCCAGGTTGGCGTTGGTGCTGGCGAAAGCCCGCCGAGGCCCGGGATATTGTTGTTTAAAAGGCTGATTATAATCACAATATTTTTATAAAAATACCGAGCTTGGGCGGGTTGAATCCGAAAAAAGGATCGACCCGCTTTTTTTGTGCCCGGAAAGGAGAAAAGAAAAAATGTTGAGTTTTGAGGAGTTCAAAAAGCTGGCGGCGGAATACGAGTTGATTCCGGTGCACCGAAAGTTCATCGCCGACGCCGAGACCCCGGTTTCGATGTTGGCGAAATTCACGGAAGAGGATGCGGTTTTTCTGCTTGAGAGCGTGGAGACCCCGGAACGGTTCGGCCGGTATTCGTTTCTCGGCTTGAATCCGCGCGGCTTGTTCACCATCGAGTATGGCAAGGCTTATTTGGCGGATGCCGCCGGGAAGCGCGAGCTTGCCTCGCCGTCCGGCAGGCCGCTGGATGCGTTGCGGCAATTTGTGGAGGTACACAAGGTATATGCGCCGCCGGAGTTGCCGCCGTTGTTCGGTGGCGCGGTGGGATTTCTGGGTTACGAGACGGTCAACCAGTTCGAGAAGCTGCCCTTGCCGGCGGAGGCGCCGGAACAGCCGGAGTCTGCGTTTATGCTGACCGACGAAGTGATTGTGTTCGACAATCAGCAGCACGCCATCAGCGTGGTTGTCTGTGTCCGGCCCGGTGAGTATCCGACCGCGGTTGCCGCCTATGAGGACGCGGCCGCCCGCATCGAGGCGATTTACCATCGCGCTGCGGCCCCGGCCCACGCTCCGGAAGCTAAAAAGTGCGCGATGCCGGAACTGGTTGCGGTGACCGGACGTGAAAAGTACATGCATATGGTGGAGAAGGCCCGCGAGTACATCCGGCAGGGTGAGGCCATTCAGGTGGTGCTGTCCCAGAAATTCCAAGCCGACCTTACGGTTGAGCCGCTTTCCCTGTATCGTGCGCTTCGCGCAATAAACCCCTCTCCCTACACATTTTTCATGAAGTTTCCCGGTGTGACGCTGATCGGTTCCTCGCCGGAGACGCTGTGCAAGCTCGAAAATCACGTTGCCATCCTGCGGCCGATTGCCGGCACCCGTCCGCGCGGCAAGGACGCCGCCGCCGACCGCGCCTTCGCCGACGAGATGCTGAACTCCGAAAAGGAGCGCGCCGAACATCTGATGCTGGTGGATCTCGGCCGAAACGACCTCGGCCGCATCGCGCTGTCCGGCAGCGTGCAGCTCAAGGAGTTCATGACGGTAGAACGCTATTCGCATGTGATGCATCTGGTTTCCTCGATCGAGGCGCTCCCGCGCGAAGGGGTGGGGCCGTTCGAGCTGCTGCGGTCGGCCTTTCCGGCCGGTACGCTTTCCGGTGCGCCCAAGGTGCGCGCGATGGAGCTGATCCACGAACTCGAAGGCTCGCCGCGCAACGCTTACGGCGGGGCGGCCGGGTATTTCAGTTATTCCGGCAACATGGATCTGGCGATCACCATACGCACGCTGAGTATCCATGACGGCAAAATTACGGTACAGGTCGGGGCGGGCATCGTGTTCGATTCCGATCCCGCGGCCGAAAACGAGGAGTGCCGCAACAAGTCCGCGGCGATCCGCAAGGCGATCGAACTCGCCGCCAACGGTTTGGACCTCAACTCCCTGGAGAAGTGAAAATGATTTTCATGCTCGACAATTACGATTCGTTCACCTACAATCTGGTGCAGTATTTCGAACAGCTCGGCTGCGAGCTGGAGATTGCCCGAAATGACGAGATCGCGGTTGATGCGGTGCTGGCTATGCGCCCGGAGGCGATAGTGCTTTCCCCCGGTCCCAGCCGCCCGGAAAACGCCGGGATCATGTTGGAACTTATCAAGGCGGCGGCGCCTCTGGTGCCGCTGTTCGGGGTATGTTTGGGGCATCAGGCGATCGGACAGGCTTTCGGAGGCAAGGTGGTGTCGGCCAAGCGCATCATGCACGGCAAACTGTCGGAAGTGACGCACGACGGCAAAGGAATTTTTGCCGGGATAGCCTCGCCGTTGAAGGCGGTTCGCTATCATTCGCTGGCGGTGGAGGAGTCTTCGCTGCCGGATTGCCTGGAGGTGTCGGCGCGCGCCGAGGACGGCGAAATCATGGCCATGCGGCATCGGACGCTGCCCATAGAGTCGGTGCAGTACCATCCCGAGTCGATTCTGTCCGCGAGCGGCAAGCGCCAGCTGGCCAACTTCCTGAAGATCGCGCAGTCGGCGCGCGGAGGACGGCGCTATGCTTAAGCCGTATCTGCTCAAGTTGCTGGCCGGTAGCGACCTCTCGGCTCAGGAAATGGAAAAGGCGTTCGACATACTTACTTCCGGTCAGGCGGCCCATTCACAGATCGGGGCGTTTCTTGCGCTGATGCAGCGCAAGAAGGTCACTTCGATCGAACTGGTTGGTGCGGCTCGGATGTTGCGCCGCGCCGCGACTTTCATCGACTGCGGCCGGCGTGAACCGGTGGACGTGGTCGGTACCGGCGGCGACGGCGCCAATACGTTCAATATATCCACTACCAGCTTTTTCGTGGCCGCTGGTGCCGGCGTGGTGATGGCCAAGCACGGCAACCGTTCCGCCACCAGCAAATGCGGAGCGGCCGACGTTCTGGAAAAACTCGGGCTGAACCTTGAGGCTCCGCCGGAGGTGGTGGAGAATTCGATCGCCGACATCGGCGCCGGGTTCCTGTTCGCCGCCAAAATGCACCCGGCTATCGGCCGGATGCGGATACTTCGCCGCGAGCTTGGTATTCCCACCGTCTTCAACCTGCTCGGGCCGCTGCTCAATCCGGCCGGCGCAAAATATCAGCTGCTCGGAGTTAACGCTCCAGACCTCACCGAGCTTTTTGCCGAAACCCTGCGCGATCTCGGCAGCCGCCGGGCGATGGTGGTGCATGGCATGTATGACCATCTAGACGAAATAAGTTGCTGCGGCCCCACCCGTGTCTCGGAACTCAAGGACGGCCAGATCCGCACCTACGAACTGCTGCCGGAAGTGATGCTTGGCGAGACCTACGATTCCGCCGATCTCGCGGGCGGAGACGCCGAACTCAACGCGAAACTGCTTCTCGACGTGGTTTGCGGCCGCGACCATGGCGCAAAACGCGCGGTGGTGCTGGCCAACGCCGGAGCGGTTATCTATATTTCTGGTCTTGCCGCCGATATGCGCGAGGGTGTGCGCCGGGCGGCCGAATCGATTGATTCCGGGGCGGCAAAGGAAAAACTCGACGCCGTGATCGAGGCCAGCCGTGGATAGCATACTTCATACCATTGCCAGCCGGCTGCACCCCGCGTTGACCGAAGAGAAGCGCCGGATTCCCGCCGGCGTGCTGGAAGCGCTTTGCGGGGAGCTGCCGCCGTCCGGGCGCGATTTTACGGCGGCGTTGCGCCGGAGTGACGGGCGCATCCGGGCTATCGCCGAACTCAAGAAGGCGTCGCCGTCCAAAGGAATGATTCGTCCGGGGCTGAATGCCGCGATTCTCGCCGCCGACCTCGCCGGGGCGGGCGCCGCGGCGCTCTCGGTACTGACCGAGCCCAACTATTTTCTGGGCAGTCGTGAAAACCTACTCGCAGCCCGTGCCGCTTCGCCGGACACTCCAATATTGCGAAAAGATTTCATTTTCGACGAATACCAGCTTTTACAGGCGAAACTCTGGGGGGCGGACGCGGTGCTTCTGATCGTGTCGCTGCTTTCGGCGACCGAATTGAAACGGCTGTTCGACTTTGCCACCAGCCTTGATCTCGCCGTGCTGGTCGAAACCCATGACCGCGCGGAAATCGAGACCGCGCTGTCCGTCGGCGCCGGAATCATCGGCGTGAATGCACGCAATCTGGCGGATTTTTCCACTGACGCGACCCGCGCTTCCGAATTGATTTCCATACTTCCGGCGGGTGTTGTCAAGGTGGCCGAAAGCGCGATCGACACCCCCGCCCGGCTCGCGGCCGCCGAAGCCGTCGGCGCGGACGCCTGTCTGATCGGCGAGGCGCTGATGCGCGCGTCCGATCCGGCGGAGGCGCTCAGGAGGCTTTATGGACGTTAAGATATGCGGACTTACACGTCATTGCGACGCGGCTCTTGCTGATGTCCTCGGCGCGGACTATCTAGGTGCGGTGCTGTACCCGAAGTCGCCGCGCGGAGTGACTCCGGAGCAGCTTTCCGGACTGTTCGATGGCTGCCGGGCCCGGCGGGTGGGCGTATTCGTGAACGCCACAATGGAGTTTATCCGATACGCGGTGCGGCTGGGCGGGCTTCATGTGGTGCAGCTGCATGGCGCCGAGTCTGCCGAATTTGCAAAGGAGATAAATTTTGCCGAAGTTTGGGCCGCCCGGTTCGACCCGTCGTTTCCGGCGGCGCGGCTGGTTGCCGATTCGCCAGGCGGTGGAACCGGCAAACCCTGCGACTGGACGCGCGCATCTGAACTGGCGCGCCTGCGTCCGGTGATGCTGGCTGGCGGGCTGGACGCATCCAATGCCGTCGCCGCCGCAATGGCGGTACGCCCGGCTGGACTCGACCTCAGCAGCGGCGTGGAGTTCGCGCCCGGAATCAAGGATGAAAACAAACTTAGAGCTTTTTTCCAAATCATCAAGGAGATTGAATTATGAATCCGCATTACGGTATCTACGGCGGACAGTACGTCGCCGAAACGCTGATGCCAACCTTGCTAGAGCTTGAAAAGGCATATATCGAAGCACAGGCCGATCCCGCGTTTCATGCCGAACTTGAATATCTGCTGCATGACTATGTGGGGCGCGAATCCCCGCTCTACTATGCGCGGCGACTCAGCGAGTACGCCGGCGGCGCAAAGATATACCTCAAGCGCGAAGACCTCAACCACACCGGCGCGCACAAGGTCAACAACGCGCTCGGGCAGGCGTTGCTGGCCAGGCGCATGGGCAAGCGTCGCCTGATTGCCGAGACCGGCGCCGGAATGCATGGCGTGGCCACCGCCACCGTGGCGGCGCTGCTCGGCTTCGAGTGCGAGGTGTTCATGGGGTCGATCGACGTGGCGCGGCAGGCGCCGAACGTTGACCGAATGCGTGCGCTGGGTACCACCGTGACCGGAGTCGAATCCGGCTCCAAGGTACTGAAAGACGCGATGAACGAGGCGATCCGCAACTGGGTTGCCACCTGCGAGGACACCTTCTATGTCATAGGTACCGTCGCCGGGCCCCATCCGTATCCGGCGATGGTGCGCGACTTCCAGAGCGTGATCGGTCTTGAGTCGCGCCGCCAGATACTTGAGAAAGAGGGAAAGCTGCCGCGTGAGGTCATCGCCTGCGTCGGCGGCGGCTCCAACGCCATGGGCATGTTCGTCGGGTTCGTCGACGATCCGGAAGTGGCGCTGACCGGCGCGGAGGCCGGAGGGGCCGGCCTTGTCTCCGGCCATCACGCCGCCAGCTTGAATGCCGGTCGGCTGGGCGTGCTGCACGGCAGCAAGAATTTGCTGCTTCAGGACGACGACGGCCAGATACTGGAAGCATACAGCGTTTCCGCCGGTCTCGACTATCCCGGCGTCGGCCCCGAGCACTGCCATATGCGTGACACCGGCAGGGCACGCTACGAGGTGATAACCGACGATGAGGCGGTGGCGGCTTTCGATACCTTGTGTCGGCTCGAAGGCATCATTCCGGCTCTGGAGTCCAGCCACGCGATCGCACAGGCCTTGAAGGCCGCGCCGCGCTATTCGCGTGAAGAGTCCATCGTGGTGTGCCTTTCCGGCCGCGGCGACAAGGACATGGAGAACATCGCAAATTACAAACGTAATCACGGAGTGGAAAAATGAGCGACCGTTTCGAAAAAATGTTTGCAAAATGCCGGGCGGAAAACCGCAAGGCTTTGATCGTCTACGCCACTTGCGGCTGTCCATCGACGGCCGAGAGCGAAATCTTTATGGAAAATCTCATCGCTGCCGGCGCCGACGCGGTGGAACTTGGCGTGCCGTTCTCCGACCCGACCGCCGACGGGCCAACCATCCAGACCGCCGGCCAGAAGGCGTTGGCCGCCGGTATCAAGCTGGCCGACATCATCGCCATGGCTTCCCGTCTGCGCCGGAAGCATCCGGACGTTCCGTTCATACTGTTCAGCTATTTCAATGTAATGCTGAATTTCGGGCTTGAAAAACTGGTCTCCGGCCTTGAAGCCGCCGGAGTCGATGCTATTCTTGCGGTGGATCTGGCTTTCGAGGAGCGCGGCGAGTTGCTGCCTTTGTGCGAGAAGCACGGCTTGGCGTTGATTCCGCTGCTTTCACCGGCCACCGGCAGCGACCGCGCGGCGGCGATCACCGCCGGCATGCACGGATTTGCGTATTGCGTAACGGTGCGCGGCGTTACCGGTGCCCGGTCCAGCCTGCCTGCCGGGGCGCTGGATGACCTGATCCGTTTCCGCAAGGTGGCGAACGGGCTGCCGTTGGCCGCCGGATTCGGCATTTCCAACTACGAAATGGCCGCCGAGGCCGCCGCCGGGGCCGACGCGGTGGTGGTGGGATCGGCGTTGATGAAGCCGTTGCTCTCCGGCTCTTTCGCCGATGGTCTCGCCGCCGGCGTGGAGCTCACAAAGAGTCTGGCGGCGGCGGTGCGCCAAGCTTAACCGCCAGTTCCGGAGCGATGGAGGCCAGCGGGATTTTTACGAAATCCCGCTGTGCCGCGCGCGGATGAGGGATGGTAAGCTGCGGCGTGTTCATTTTAAGGTCGCCGAACAGCACGATGTCGAGATCGACGGTGCGCGGGGTGTTCACTCCGTGTGCGGCCGGTCTTCCGAGTTCGCGCTCGATGCGCTGGCACAACTCCAGCAGAGCCTCCGGCGTTCCGGCCCATTGTCCGACCGCGGCGGCGTTCAGGAAGTTCGGAGTTCCAAGCTCACAGCCGACCGGAGCGGTCTCAATGAATTCGGACAGGCGCAGTTCTCCAACCCCGCCGGAAGCCAGGAGAAGAGCCGCTTCTTTCAGGTTGGCCGTCCGATCATCTAGGTTCGAACCGAGTGCAATAGCGATTTCCGTCATAAATAAATCCGGGCATATTCGATTTTTTGTGATTCATGTGGTATATTATATACTTATGCACGAAAAATTCAACCTTGCGGTGACGCATTGAGCAAACTCAGGATTTATTTCATGGGCTCCGGCCACATCGCGGTGCCGGTTCTTCAGGTACTGGCGAGGCCGAACGACCGCGCGGAGCTGGTCGGCATCGGCACGCAGCCGGACCGTCCGTCCGGGCGGCGCTGCCATCTGCAGCCTACTCCGGTTGGCGCCGCCGCCGACGAGCTGGGGCTTCATGCCGACCGTATAGCATCGGCTTCCGCTCCGGAGTTTGTGGAATATCTGGAAAAACTCGAACTGGATTTCATTCTGGTGGTTTCGTTCGGGCAGCTACTGCGCGACGAGGTGTTGAATTTGCCCCGGTACGGCTGTATGAACATCCATGCATCGGTGCTGCCGCAGTATCGCGGCGCATCACCGATAACCGCCGCCATCGCCAGGTGCGATCCATACACCGGCGTGACCTTTATGCGCATGGTGCGCAAACTGGACGCCGGCGATATTTACCATATTATCAAGTACCCCCTTTCCGGCCATGAGCGCTGCGACGAGTTGGAGCTTCAGCTTGGCATCGTCGCGGCGGCATCCGCAGTCGACACCATGTGCGCGGTGGCCGACGGCCGGTTGAAGGGGGCCCCTCAGGACGAGCAGGCCTATTCGATGACCTGCAAAATCCGCAAAGACGACGGCCGCATCCTTTGGACGTGGCCAGCGGAGACCGTCGAAGCCGTCACCCGCGCCTTTTATCCGTGGCCCGGCGCCAAGATGACCCTGGTTTTCGATGATCATGAAGAACAGCTTACAGTCCACGCGGCCCGGGTGCTGCCGGAAATCGGCGCACCGCCCGGCACCATTGTGCACGCGGACAAAAACGGCTTCATCATCGCCTGCGGCACCGGCGGGGTGGAGCTTCTGGAAGTCACTCCGGCCGGGCGCAAGAGCATGCCGGCAGTGGCTTATCTCAACGGATGTAAAATCGCAAACGCCACGGTGAAAGTCGATCTGTCATAATGGCAGAAAAAGTATTTACCGAGATCATTCTGAACACCGAGCGCCTCGAAACCCGCATGGCGCTGCTCCGCGACCACCGTCTTGAGGAATACCAGCTCGCGCGGGTGGAAAACACTCCGCAGCCCGGGTCGATCTACCTAGGACGCATCATCAACCTCGAACCCAGTCTGCAGGCGGCTTTTGTTGATATCGGCGCCGCGCGCAACGCGTTTCTGCATTACCACGACATGCTGGAATGCGATCATGAGCTTGTGGAGGTGACCAGGCTGGCCCCCGAGACCGAGGCCGCTGCCAAGCCGTCCCGACGCAGCCGCGGCGGCCGTGATCGCCGCGCGTCGTCATCGGGCAAGGCCTTCGAGCTGCGCAGCCGCGCCAAAAACAGCAAAAAGCTTACGTTCGACGATATTCCGAAACTATATAAGCCGGGCACTGAGATCCTGGTTCAAGTGGTGAAAGGCGAGATTAGCACCAAAGGGGCGCGCCTCACCACCAACATCAGCATTGCCGGCCGCTATCTGGTGCTGCTGCCGTATTCCCCGCATATCGGCCTTTCCACCAAGATCGACAACAAAGCCGAGCGCGATCGTCTGCGCAAGATTCTTTCCGACCTCGAAGTTCCGGAAGGAATGGGGCTTATCTGCCGTACAGTCGGCGAGGGGCGCAAGAGCACGTTTTTCCAGAACGACCTCGAATTGCTGCTGGATTCCTGGCAGAACCTTGAAACGCTGGTGAATACCCGCAAGGCTCCGGTCCGCGTCTACTCCGAACCCGGCCTGGTAGAGCGCACCGCACGCGACTTTCTGACCGACGATATCGACCGGATCGTGGTCGACGGCGAAGAAAGCTACCATAAAATTTGCGAAATGCTCGACCGCTTCGGCGGACGCAAGCTGACCGCAAAAATCGAACACTATCGCAATGCCCAGCCGATATTCGACCGCTACAAGGTGGACAGCCAGCTCAAAGACGTTTTGCGACGCGAGGTCAAACTGCCCTCCGGCGGTTGCATCGTTATCGATGAGACCGAGGCCATGATCGCCATCGATGTAAACACCGGACACGGCAAGCGGCAAACCACCGACCAGCCGGAACTGATTCTCAAGACCAACCTCGAAGCGGCTGATGAGATCGCCCGCCAGCTCAGACTGCGCAATGTGGGCGGGTTGGTGGTGCTCGATTTCATCGACATGCGCAGCGCCAAAGACCGCGACGAACTGTTCCGCCATATGAAAAAGCTGGCCAAGCTCGACCGCGCCAAAACCAAGGTGCTGCCGCTTTCCAAACTGGGGCTCATGGAGATGACCCGCCAGCGAGAGGAGGCCAGCGTGCTGAATCGTGTATATGACTCATGCCCCTGCTGCCATGGTACCGGGCTGATCAAGTCGGCCACCAGCATGTCCGTTGAAATCCAGCGCGAGCTTCACCGGCTGTTGCGTCAGCCGGGGCTTCAGGGCAAACCGATACGGGTGGTCATGCATCCGATCGT
Organism: Victivallaceae bacterium; assembly: GCA_034926605.1. Taxonomy (GTDB): domain Bacteria; phylum Verrucomicrobiota; class Lentisphaeria; order Victivallales; family Victivallaceae; genus CALXXL01. The sequence goes on along the minus strand of JAYFQV010000002.1, from coordinate 116,538 downwards.
GCTGGACCGGCTGAAAAGTGAGGACGCAAAGCTGCTGGAGGAGCTTGAATCGGCTTCCGGCAACACGCTGAGCTTTCGTGCCGATCCGATGTTTCATTATGAGGAATTCCATTTTGTGGACCCGGTTTCCGGCATATCTATAGGGGGAAAATAATGAATACCGCGTTTGAGATAGGACTGATCGTCGCCGCCGTCGCCTTTATGCTGTCGGCGCTGGGCATCGCCCGATTGCGGCCGGAGAAAACCGCCGCCGCCGAGCGGTTTTGCCGTGCGCCGCTGCTGGGGGCGGTGCTGGCCGCGGTCGCGCTTTCTTTATGTGTGCCGCAGACGGAGCCGATAGCGTGGGACTGGCTGCGCGGAATCCTGTGGCCGCTGGTGGTGGTGTTTACCGTGCTCGGTTATCTGTATCTCGATTTTCTGACTTCCCGCGCCATTGCCGGGTTGATGATTCTGGGGGCTTATTATTTTGTAAACCAGGCCTTTGCTCTGCGGTTGCCGACCGCCGCGATCGGTTCCGTGGCCGCGCTGGCGCTGGGGGCGGCCGGGATATGGATTTCGGCCCGGCCCTATTTGCTTCGCGACTTTTTGCGGCGCTGTGCCGCCGGAATCAGACTCAGGGCCGTGGCCGCGTTGGCCTGTGTTGCCTTTGGCTGGTATTGCGCGGCGGTGGCGGTAATCATGGCGGTACGCCGATGAATCCTGATTTCACCGCCCGCTGCGGGCAGTTCCGGCAACTTCTGGCGGAGGCCAACCGGACGATGAACCTGACCAGGATCGAGTCCGAGCGGGATTTCGAGATCAAGCATGTGGCCGATTCTCTGTCGGTGGCTGACAGTTTTCCGTTTTTGCGCACCGAGCATCTGAAAGTGGCTGACGTGGGGTGCGGCGCCGGATTTCCTTCGGTGATTCTTGCCTTGGCGTTTCCGAATCTGGACATTACCGCGATCGATTCCACCGGAAAAAAGGTGGCGTTTGTGGCCAGAGTTATAGACGAGCTCGGCATTCCCAATCTGCATGCGGTGCTGGGGCGCAGTTGCGAACTGGCCCGCCGGCCGGAATGGCAGGAAAAATTCAAGATAGTGACCGCGCGTGCGGTTGGATCTGCGCCAAAAATCTATTCCGAGGCGGCTAAACTGCTCGCGCCCGGCGGCCATTTTATCCTTTATAAGACCCCGCTTCAGGCGGCACAGGAGCTGCCAGATCTGTTGCGCACCGCGCCGCGGCGCAACTGGAAGCTGACCGAAAGTTTCGAACTGCCGGAGGCGTCCGGCGCGCGCTGCTTCCTCTATTTCTGATCCAATTCCAAAGCCTTCCGGACAAAAAAGGTGGCCGGAAGGCGGCTGTGCAGGCCGCCATCCGGCCGGAATCAGGGAGGTAATCTCCTGGTTTATTTACCGTAGTATGCGCGCAGGTACATGTCCTTGATTTCGGTGATCAGCGGGTAGCGCGGGTTGGCGCCGGTGCACTGATCGTCGAACGCCATTTCAGACAGATTGTCCAAGGTGGCGAGGAACTCTTTTTCCGGCACGCCGGCTTCCTGGATGGTCTTCGGGATGCCGAGCCGGTCTTTCAGGTTCTGCACCGCCTCGATCAACTTTTCGACTTTCTCCGCCTCGGTGTTGCCGCCGAGCTTCAGGAAATCTGCCAGGCTTGCGTAACGTTCAACCGCGTCCGGGCACTTGTACTGCGAGAAGGTACCCTGCTTGGTCGGTTTGGGCGTGGCGTTGAAGCGGATCACTTCGTTGATCAGCAGCGCATTGGCCAGGCCGTGCGGCACATGGAACGCCGCTCCGAGCTTGTGTGCCATCGAGTGGCAGACGCCGAGGAACGCGTTGGCGAAGGCCATGCCGGCGATGGTGGATGCGTGGTGGACCTTCTCTCTCGCCTTCTCGTCGGTGGTGCCGTTTTCGTAGGCGGCGGGGAGATATTTGAATATCAACCTCGCGGCTTCGCGGGCCAGGCCGTTGGTGTACTCCGAGGCAAGGATGGAGACCCGCGCTTCAAGTGCGTGGACCAGCGCGTCGACGCCGGAGTATGCGGTGAGCTTTTTCGGCATGTTCATCACCAGCTGAGTGTCGATGATCGCCATTTTCGGCGTCAGTTCATAGTCGGCCAGCGGATATTTGATGCCGGTTTTCTCGTCGGTGATGACCGCGAACGGGGTGACTTCGCTGCCGGTGCCGCTGGTGGTCGGAATGGCGACCAGCGTGACCTTGGTGCCGAGTTTCGGGAACTTGAACACCCTCTTGCGGATGTCCATGAAACGCATCGCGATGTCGTCAAAGTGGACTTCGGGATGCTCATACATCAGCCACATGATCTTGGCGGCATCCATCGGGGAGCCGCCGCCGATGGCGATGATGGTGTCCGGATGGAACTCCTTCATGCGCTCGACGCCGTGGCGGGCGCATTCCAGGGTGGGGTCGGGGGTCACGTCGGCGAAGACCTCGTACTTGATGTCGATTTCTTCGAGGGTGGACAGCGCACCGTTGAGTGCGCCGGATTCGTAGAGGAAACGGTCGGTGACCACGATCGCGCGTTTGCGGCCGTCATCCTGAAGATCGCGCAGCGCGTCGCGCAGGCAGCCGTATTTGAAATAGACTTTTTCGGGAACGCGGAACCAAAGCATGTTTTCCCTCCGTTTGGCGATGGTCTTGATGTTCAAGAGGTGCTTGGGAGCCACGTTCTGGCTCACCGAGTTGCCGCCCCAGCTGCCGCAGCCCAGGGTCAGGGACGGATCAAGCTTGAAGTTGAAAACGTCGCCGATCGCACCCTGGCTGGACGGCATGTTGATCAGCGCCCGCGCGGTGTTCATGCGGCGGCCGAATTCGGCGATGCGGTCCTCGTTTACGGGATTGGTGTAAAGTACGCTGGTATGACCGAGCCCGCCGTAGTTGAGCAGCGCTTCGGCGTTGTAGAGCGCCGCCTTGAAATCCTTGGCCTTGTATAGCGCCAGCACCGGCGAAAGCTTCTCGCGGCTGAACGGGTAGTCGATGCCCACACCGGCGGTTTCGGCGATCAGTACCTTGGCGTCTTCCGGAACCTTGATCCCGGCCAGATCGGCGATTTTGACCGCGCTCTGACCGACGATCTTGGCGTTGAGCTTGCCGTCGATCTGGATGGTGTCTCCGACCGCCTTGGCCTCCTTGGCGTTGAGGATATAGGCTCCGCGCTGGATGAATTCTTTCTTGACCGCCTCGTAGATGGCTTCGATCACGGTGACCGACTGCTCGGAGGCGCAGATCATGCCGTTGTCGAAAGTCTTACTCTGCAGAACGCTGCTGACGGCCATCTGGATGTCGCAGGTCTCGTCCATGATAACCGGTGTGTTGCCGGCGCCCACACCCACCGCCGGGGTGCCGCTGGAGTAGGCAGCCTTCACCATGCCGGGGCCGCCGGTGGCCAGGATCAGGCTGATGTCGGGGTGGCTCATAAGGTGCTGGCTCATCGCCACGGTCGGGTGATCGATCCAGCCGATGATGTTTTCCGGGGCTCCGGCTTTGACCGCGGCTTCCAGCACGATGCGCGCGGCTTCAATGGTGCTCCGGCAGGCCCGCGGGTGGGGACTGAAGATGATGCCGTTGCGGGTTTTCAACGTGATCAGCGACTTGAAGATCGCGGTACTGGTAGGGTTGGTGGTCGGCACGATACCGGCGATAACGCCCAGTGGTTCGGCATACTTGATGATGCCGAAACCCTCGTCGTTTTCGATCACGCCGCAGGTTTTGTAGTGGCGGTACTTGTTATAAATGTATTCGGAGGCGAAGTGGTTTTTGATAACCTTGTCTTCCACCACACCCATGCCGGATTCTTCCACTGCCATCTGTGCCAGCGGAATACGGGCATTGTTTGCCGCCAGAGCGGCCGCGCGGAATATCGCGTCCACTTTTTCCTGGGTGTATTCGGCGAACTTTTCCTGCGCCGCCTTCACCTTGGCGATCAGGGCGTTCAAGCCTTCCAGCTCGAGCTCCTCGGCCGTCTTCTCAATCTTGTCGTTTTTTTCGATCTTAGTGCTCATGGATACCTCCCGGGTTAAAATATTTTAATATAGATATTTTTTTATCAATGTTTAAAATACTCCGAAAAAAATAAAAAGCAAGCAAAGATGCGAGAAAACCGTTAAAAAAGCCTGGACCGAAATTGTGTGCCGATGTGCAACCTCCTTACGTCAAAGATTAAACGCAATGCCGTAGCCGTGCCATGGCGCAAGGATATAAATTTAAGGATGCGTCGGCAACGGCCCGGCGTCGGTGGCTTGGCCGGGAGTCCGAAAACGGTTGGGGAACGAGTTCACTCCTTCGTTTGGACGACTTTTAAAGATGTCGGTAATGGTCTTGCTTCTATTATACTCCGCCGGATTGCGGATTGCAAGTTATCGGATGGATTTCATCAGTCTTCGGGATTTTACGCCCCAATGCCGCCGTAAGCGTCAACTTCCGCAGGGGAGATATTGCGAGCGGCTGGGGTGTTTACGTGAATTCGCGCGTTCGGGAATGATTACGCCTGAATGCGCTCGATGGCGGTGGCGCGGCCGGTCATGTAGTCGTAGGTTACGACCACCGCATCCAGTTCAACGTCTTTTTCTTCCACCGGCAGGCGGTTCGGGAGACCGGTGGTGAACTTCTTGATCACCGCGTCCACCTGGCGGCCAAGAACAGAGCGGCGGCCGCCGACCATTCCGACATCGGAGATGATCGCGGTTCCGCCGGGAAGTATCTGTTCGTCGGCGGTCTGGACATGGGTGTGGGTTCCGAGCACCGCCGTGACTTTTCCCTCCAGAAAATAGCCCATCGCGCGCTTCTCGCTGGTGGCTTCGGCATGGAAGTCCACAAAAACGGTCTTGATCCTGACCGGAATGGAGTTCAGTACCTTGACCACGGTGTCGAACGGGCTGTACGCACAGTCGCGCATGAACACCTGGCCTTGGAGCACCACCACCGCGTAGTCTCCGCCAGCGGGGTTGCGGAACACTTTCCAGCCGCAGCCTGGCTGGCAATCCTGATAATTTGCGGGCCGCACCACGTTGTCAAGGCCGCCGATCTCGAGGTCGAATCCCTTCTGGTCCCAGGTGTGGTCGCCGGAGGTGACCACGTCCACAACCTTGGACAGTTCGCGCACCGTGGCGCCGGTCATGCCGGCGCCGGCGGCGCAATTCTCACCGTTGGCGATCACCAGCGACACGTGATGCTCGGCGCGCAGCAACGGCACCTTTTCAAGCACCGCTTTGCGGCCGGAGGAGCCGACCACGTCGCCGATGAACATCATCTTCATTGGAAGCGTCGCTCCATGCGCTGCTGATGGACCTTGGGTTCCTCAAGATAAAGCGCGTACCATGCGTCTCCCAGAAGCGCGTTGGAGAACTGCTTCAACTTGCCGTTGGCGATGCGGTCGCGGTTTTCCAAAAGCAGCTTGTTGTCGCTTTTCTTGAGCGAGCGGTTCAGCGCATCTAGTGCGGATTTGGGATCGTCCTGTTTCAATTTGATCCAGGCGTAGAGGCTGTATATCAGCACCGCGTCATCGCCCTTGAGCCGCTTGGACTTTTTGGCGAAGAACTTGTCCAAACCGGGATCATTGCGCTTGTACATGCGGGCCATCTTCATCGCAATCGCCTGCCCGGTGACCATGATGGCGGACTTCATCATATTGTCCGCCTTGTCGAACTCCTTGAGCTGGTAGTACATCACCATGCGCGAAGTGTTGAGCTGCTTCTCCAGCATCGGGCTCCACCATACATAGCGGTTCAATTCGTTCAGCTTGTAGAGGGACTTGCGGATCGCGGAGTACTGTTCCTCCTGCATTTCCTGCTGCATCAGCTTCACGTTGCCGCCCGGGCGCCGCTGGAACATCTCGATCCGGCGGGCCAGTTTGGCCTGGGTTTCGGCCATCATTTTCTGGATTTCCACCTGGGCTTTCATCACCTGTTTGCGGATGAAGAACCCGGAGGCCATCTGCAGTACAAACATGGTTATCACGCCCCAGCAGAAAGACCAGCCCCAGTTGGCGGTTCCGGTAAGGTTGAATGCGGCGGCAACGCCGCAGCCGCACAGGGCGGCGATTATTATAGTGAACATGAACTTCCCCCTTCTGAAGATTATCGGTTTTTGCGTCGCTGTTTCTTGGCGAGTTTTGCGAGTTTTTTGCGCTTGTCGCGGTCGCTTTTCGAACCCTGAGCCGTTCCGCCGGAAAGTCCGCCCAATCCTCCCATCGCTCCCATGCCGCCGCCGAATTCGGCGGCGGACGGATTGGCGCCGCCGCCGCTGCCCATCAAGCGCGACAGAATATTATTCTTTTTCATCATCTTGCGCATCATATTGAACTGCTTTACCAGGCCGGAAACTTGTTCATGGCTTACGCCGGAGCCGCGCGCAATGCGTTTGCGCCGGGAGAAATCGATTTCATCCGGGTTCTCGCGTTCATACGGCGTCATCGACAAAACCATTGCCTCCACCCGCTTGAGTTGTCGCGGGTCGATGCTTCCGGCGGCTTCGGCCATCTGACGGCCGCCTGGCAGCATCTTGAGGATGGACTCCATGCCGCCCAGCTTGGAGACCTGCTTCATCTGGCCGAGGAAATCGTTGAAGTCGAATGAGTTTTTCTTGAGTTTGGCCTGAAGCTTCTTAGCCTCCGCTTCGTCGATTTCGGCGGCGGCACGCTCCACCAGCCCCACCACGTCACCCATTCCGAGGATGCGGGATGCCATGCGGTCGGGGTGGAAAAGTTCGAGGTCGTCCAACTTTTCACCGACGCCGATGAATTTTACCGGTACGCCGGTGACCTTGCGTATGGATAGCGCGGCGCCGCCGCGGGCGTCGCCGTCGAGCTTGGTAAGAATGAAGCCGGTCAGCCCGATCGCGCGGTGGAATTCGGAGGCAACCTGTACGGCCTCCTGGCCCAGCGCGGCGTCAGCCACCAGCAGGACTTCGTCGGCGGAGACGCTCTGGCGCAGCCGCACCAGCTCGGCAATCATTGCCGCGTCGATCTGGAGCCGTCCGGCGGTGTCCAGAATCACGGTGTCGACGTGGCGGAATTTCGCCTCGTCGATGGCGGCGGCCGCAAGTCGCGGCACGTCGAGATTGCCGCGGTCGGAGTAAACCGGAACCCCCAGTTCTGCGCCGAGCACCTCAAGCTGATCGATGGCGGCCGGGCGATAAACGTCGCAGGCGGCCAGCAGCACCGACTTCTTATGCTTCTGAAGGTATTTGGCAAGCTTGCCGGCGGTGGTGGTTTTGCCGCTGCCGTGCAAACCGGCAAGCAGGATCACCGCCGGCTTACGCGAGAGGTCGAGTTCCGACTCCTCGGAGCCGAGCAGTTCAGTCAGACGGTCGTTGACAATCTTGACCAGCTGCTGGCCGGGGGTGACGCTGCGCAGCACCTCCTGTCCGAGACAATCGGTACGAACGGCGGAGATGAATTCGCGGACCACCTCCAAATTTACGTCGGCATCGAGCAACGCCAGCCGGATGTCGCGCAGGGCTTCTTCGATATTGCTTTCGGAGAGGTGGGCCTCTCCGCGCAGCCGCTTGAATACGTCGTGTAGCTTATCGCTTAGTGCTTCGAGCATCAGGACCTCAGAATCCGATCTTTTCTTCGAGGTAGTCGCGCAGCTCGGGTATGGCCACGCGCTCCTGTTTCATCGAGTCGCGTTCACGCACGGTGACAGCGTTGTCGGTTTCGCTCTCGAAGTCGAACGTCAGGCAGAACGGGGTGCCGATTTCGTCCTGGCGGCGGTAACGCTTGCCGATGGAGCCGGTCACGTCGTATTCCGAACGGAAATAGTTGTTGAGCTTGTTGTAGAGGTTCATCGCGTGTTCATTGAGTTTCTTGGAAAGCGGCAGCACCGCCACCTGTACCGGGGCGACAGTGGCGGGGAGCCTCAGCACCACGCGGACATCCTGATCCTGGCCTTCCTTGCAGGTGTCGGCGGTATCCTCATCGTAGGCGCGGGACAGCAGCGCAAGGAACATGCGGTCGAGGCCGACGCTGGTTTCGATGACGGTGGGCATGAAGCGCTCGCCGGTGTCGTGGTCGAAATACTGCAGATCCTGGCCGGAGTACTTGCCGTGCTGGGATAGATCCCATTCGCCGCGGTGGTGGACGCCCTCGAGTTCTCCCCAGCCGAACGGGAATTTGACCTCGATGTCGATGGCGGCTTTCGCGTAGTGGGCGAGCTTCTCGTGAACATAGATACGGAAGAAGTCGTCGGTAAAACCGAGCTTTTTGCGGTAGAAGTTGATGCGCTGTTCCTTCCAGTATTCGAACCACTGCATGCCTTCGGCGCCGCGGCAAAAGAACTCCATCTCCATCTGGGTGAATTCGCGCGAGCGGAAAGTGAAATTACGCGGGTTGATTTCATTGCGGAACGCCTTGCCCACCTGGGCGATGCCGAAGGGCAGTTTCTGGCGGGTGGCGACCCGGACGGAGTTGAAGTCGACGAAGATCGGCTGGCAGGTCTCGGCGCGCAGATAGGCCATGTGCTCGTCGTCGAACACCGGCCCGACGAAAGTCTTCATCATCAGGTTGAATTCACGCGGTTCGGTCAGGTTTTTTCCGCCGCAGTTGGTGCAGGTGGTGGGATCGGGCATCTGGTCGACGCGGAAGCGGGATTTGCAGTCGCGGCAGTCGGTCATCAGGTCGCTGAACTGGTCGAGGTGGCCGGATGCCTTCCACACGGTCGGGTGGCAGATGATGGTTGAATCAAGACCTTCGACGTTGTCGCGGGTCTCGACCATCTCGTGCCACCAGAGCTTTTCGATGGCGCGCTTCATGCGCACGCCATAAGGGCCGTAATCCCAGAAGCCGTTGATTCCGCCATAGATTTCGGAACTCGGAAAAATGAAGCCGCGCCGTTTGCACAGCGAGACAATCTTGCTCATAAGATCGGCGTTGGTCGCTTCGTCAGCCATGATTTATCGCATCCTTATTTAAAATTGTAAATGCATCAATATTCTAAATAATATAGCACACAAAGCGCAGGTTGCAAACCATTGGCTGGCTCAAACTTTTTTCCGGATAATCGTGTGAAACGACTTGCCAAATTCCGGCTGCGGCAATATTTTATACTAAATCGAAGGAGAAAAAGCCAATGTCGGAAAAAATACGTCGGATAAAGGTCAAACTGGGGGCGCGGTCCTATTCGGTGGCGGTGGGCTCGCTGGTTAAGTCGGCCGTCGCCGTCGCCAAGCTGGCCGCGGGGCGCGATTGCCTGATCGTGACAGACTCCAATGTGGCCGCCGGTGGCCACCTCGATACGGTTTGCGAGCTGTTCGCGGATGCTTCCCGGCTGGGCGTGGCCACGCTGAAGCCGGGGGAAAAATACAAGACTTTCGCCGCGGCCGAGGGGATTTGTTCTTTTGCCGCGCATCACGCTTACGACCGCAACGCGCTGTTTATCGCGCTGGGCGGCGGCGTGGTCGGCGATCTGACCGGCTTTGCGGCCGGCATCTATAAACGCGGCGTCAGCTATGTTCAGGTCCCGACCACGCTGCTGGCGATGGTCGACTCGTCGATCGGAGGCAAGACCGGCGCCGACCTTCCCGAAGGTAAAAACCTGATCGGGTTGTTTCATCAGCCCAAGGCGGTATTTGCCGACCCCGCGATGCTGTCGACACTTCCCAAGGCGGAATGGCGCAACGGTCTGGCCGAGATCATCAAGTATGCGGTCATCCGCGACCGTGAATTGTTCGACCTTCTGTGGGAGCGTCGCGCAGACCTGCTGAAATGTCCGGATTTCGAACTCTATTCCCGGTTGATAGCGCGCTGTTGCGAGATCAAGGCCCAGGTGGTTTCCGCCGATGAGGCCGAACACGGCGAACGGGCTATCCTTAACTTCGGTCATAGCTTCGGTCACGCGGTGGAGCATCTGAGCGGATTCCGGGTCAAGCACGGCACAGCGGTAGGATGCGGCATGGCCTTGGCGGGCCGCTTGGCATACCGGATGGGCATGTTCGATTCGGGGGCGCTGGTAGAGCTTCAAGCCCTGCTGGACTATGTTAATCTTCCGCTGGAGCCGCCGGTGGAAGCCGATGCCGCCGCCGTGCTTGACGCGATGCGCGGCGACAAGAAAAATTATGCCGGCAAATTCCGGCTGGTGTTGCCGGAGCGCATCGGGGCGGTGAGAATCATGAACGATGTGCCGGAGAAAGAACTGGAAGCGTTTCTCAAGGACGAATTATGACCGACCGCGAAAGCTGCATTGTTCTGAATGCTATTTCGGGCGTCGGCTTTGTTAAGTTCAATGCGCTGATAACTTTTTTCGGCTCGCCGTCCCAGGTGCTGGAGGCAAGCCGTTCCGAACTCGCCATGGTTCACGGCGTGGGAGAAAAACTCTCCGCCGAAATTGCCGACTGGCGCAATACCGCCGACTTCGACAACGAGATGGCGAGGGTGGAAAAATCCGGGGCCAGGGTCATCACCTGGTTCGACGGCGACTACCCGGAGGTGCTTCGCCAGCTGCCGGATCCTCCGCTGTGCCTCTATGTTTCCGGCGAGTTGCCGGACTTCGATGCCAGGGATTTCATCGCAATCGTCGGTTCGCGCCGCGCCTCGCATTACGGGCGGCGCATGGCCCGTACGCTTTCCGAGCAGGCGGTACTGGCCGGTTGGGGCACGGTGAGCGGTCTGGCGTTCGGGGTCGATTTCGAAGCGCATGATGCCACGGTCAAGGCTGGTGGAATCACTGTGGCGGTGCTGGGCGGCGGCCTCGGGCGCATCCATCCGCAGGAGCATGTTCCTCTGGCTCGCGCCGTTGTGGAATCCGGTGGCGCGGTTATATCGGAATATCCGATGATGTTTCCGGTCAACCGCTGCTCGTTTCCCCGGCGGAACCGGATTATCGCCGGGCTGTCGCGCGGCGTGATAGTCACCGAGGCCGGAAGGGGTTCCGGTGCTGTTATTACCGCGAATATCGCGCTGGATTGCGGCAAAACCGTGTTCGCGGTTCCCGGCAATGTGGACAATCCGATGGCGGAAGGGTGCAACGCGTTGCTCAAAAACGGTTCCGCCCGGCTGACCGAAAATTTTCAGGACGTGCTTGACGAGTTCAATCCCGGCGGCCCCGACGATCTGTTCAGCCTTGCCGAACCCAAGCAGGAATACGATGCCGCGGCACCGCAGCTGAGCGAGCCGCAGCGCAGGCTGGTTTGCTATCTGCGCGACAACGGCGAAAGCAGTTTTGATCAGATTGCGCTGGCGGTGGATTTCCCCCCAGGTATGCTTTCCGGGCTGCTGGCTGAGCTGGAAATGTCGTTCACGGTCCTGCAACTGCCTGGCAGGCGCTATATTTTGCGTTGAAAACCTCCGTTCCCGCTTTTAATATTGTACGAGGCGTGCTATATTAATGTCCTCCATTTTTGAGGGTTATTTAACGCAAGGAGGGCGCAAGATGTTTTCGGACAAGCTGTTGATCGCATTCAATACCGCTTGGGACATGCTGTACGCCTGGCCGCTTCCGGCAAGGCTCCGCGCGCTGCGCCGCCTCGACGGCAATGACGATTATGCGGCGCTTCTGGCTTTCCCGGCCGCCGGGCTTACCTATGGTGTTCTGATTTTTATACTGGCCAAGATACTGGTGCTCGTGTTCGGCGTGTGGGCCGGAAGTCTGGTATTCTCCGTGGTCGCGACCGTGCTTACCCTGCTCAAAGACCGCGGCCGCGGTTTTACCGTACTGATGTCCGCCGTGTCCGGTTGGGTCAAATGGGGTTCCTTGTCCGATGCGTTGCGGCGCCTCGATCCGCGCGATTGGCGCAACGACTATCCGGCGTTTCTGCCGCTGTTTATCGTAATCTGTTTTGCGATCTTTTTGGGTGGGTTCGCGCTTATTGCCGGGCGGCATCCTGAATGGTTGATTGCGGTCGGGGTAATTCCGGCGGCGGCGGCCGGGCTGGCGGCCGCGTACCCGGCCGCAGGCAGGAACGGCATTGTGGTCAGCGAAAAACAGCGCTGGCACGTCTGGCTTCCGGCGGTGTTTGTGATGTTGTTTTATCTCGGGCGTCCTGCAGCGCCGGTGCTGTCGCTTGCGGCCGCCGTTGGTGTGACGTGGTATCTTAAGTGCTTTTCCGAAGGTTCCGGCGGTGCCAATCCGGCGTTTCGCAGCCTGGCGCCGGCGGCGGCCGAACTGGCCGCCATTATGGCCGGAGTTTTGACTATTTATTGAGGAGACGTTATTTATGGATTTCAAGTTTTCACCGGTCGAAGAGGTTATCGAAGAGATAGCCAAGGGCGGCATGGTGGTGGTTACCGACGACGAGAACCGTGAGAACGAGGGCGACGTGATCGCCGCCGGCTGTAATGTTACGCCCGAGATCATCACATTCATGGCCACCCAGGCGCGCGGACTTATCTGCGCTCCGGTTTCGCCCGAGCGCGCCAAGTCGCTCCGCCTTACCACTCCGGCCGAACTTACCGACCATTTTAAGACCGCGTTTACCGAAAGCGTGGACGTGCTTGAAGGCACCTCCACCGGCATCAGCGCGGCCGACCGCGCCAAAACCGTGGCGGCGCTGGCCGATTTCAACTCCTCGCGCGAGGCATTTGCCAGCCCCGGGCACATGTTTCCGCTGATCGCCCGCCCCGGCGGGGTGCTGAGACGTGCCGGTCACACCGAAGCCGCGACGGACTTGGCCCGGCTTGCCGGCCTGCCGCCCGTAGGGGTGATCTGCGAGATCATGAACGACGACGGGACCATGGCACGCATGCCGGAACTCAAGGCGTTCTGCCGGAAGTTCAATTTAAAGCTTTGTACGGTGGCAGATCTTATTTCCTACCGCCGCCGCACCGAAAAGCTGGTCGAGCGTACCGCGCCGGCCAAGCTGCCCACCGTTTTCGGTGAATTTCGGATCGAGGCGTTCCGCAGCAAGTTCGACGGCATCGAGCATGTTGCGCTGGTTTTCGGCGACATCGGCGACGGGAAGGACGTTCTGGTGCGCGTCCACAGCGAGTGCCTGACCGGCGACGTGTTCGGCTCGCTGCGCTGCGACTGCGGCGACCAGCTCCACGCCGCAATGAAAATGATTGCAGCCGAAGGGCGCGGAGTGATTGTCTATCTTAGGCAGGAAGGGCGCGGCATCGGCATTTTCAACAAGGTGCACGCCTATCGGCTTCAGGACTGCGGCTGCGATACGGTTGAAGCCAATGTGAAACTGGGTTTTGCGCCCGATCTGCGGGAATACGGGATCGGCGTTCAGATATTGTTGGAGCTGGGGGTCAAGACGATAAGGCTTCTGACGAACAATCCGAAGAAGCTGGTCGGACTTTCCGGCTTCGGGCTGGAGGTGATAGGCCGGGAGCCGCTGGTTATTCCGCCGGGTCCGGATGACGCCGCCTACCTGCGTACCAAAAAAGAAAAAATGGGTCATATACTTTAGGAGACGAACTATGGAAAAGAAGATGGAAGTTTTCGAAGGCGATCTGCTGGCGGGAGGGCTTAAGCTCGCGCTGGTCTGCAGCCGTTTCAACGAGTTCTTCGTGGGCAAACTGCTTTCCGGCGCGGTGGACGCGTTCAAACGCCACGGCGGCAGCGAGTCCGATCTTACGGTGGCATGGGTGCCCGGCGCCTACGAACTGCCGTTCGCGGTCAAGAAAATGCTTGCCTGCGGCCGGTTCGACGCGGTGGTGGCGCTGGGTGTGGTGATCAAAGGGGCCACTCCGCATGCCGAATACATCAACGCCGAGGTTTCCAAGGCGCTGGCCGAATTATCCATGGCCTCCGGCGTTCCGGTCGGGTACGGTTTGATCACCGCTGACAACATTGAGCAGGCGGTGGAGCGCAGCGGCTGCAAGGCCGGCAACAAGGGTGTCGACGCCGTTCTGGCGGCGGTCGAAATGGCCAACCTCTCAAAGAAGATCAAATGAGCGAAATGTTCAATACTGGCGCGGACAATGCGCCGCCAATGCCGCCGCACACCAAACGGGTGGGGCGCGAACTGGCCATGCTTTATCTGTTCGGCCGCGAGTTGAATTCCGATGCCGCCCAGCGCGGGCGTGAAGAGTTCTTCCGCGATGCCGCCGGCATAATGCAATGGCCGGACAACAACCGCAATTTCCGCAAGGGCCGTGAATATGCCGAACGGCTGCTGGACCTGTTTGCCGAAAACCAGCAGGAGATCGACGGGTGCATCCGCACGCACTCCAGCAACTGGGAATGGGATCGTATTTCGCTGGTGGAGCGCAACATAATGCGGGTGGCCGTTTGCGAGATGCTTCATGTTCCCGAAGTTCCTCCGGTGGTCAGCATCAATGAGGCCGTGGAGATTGCTCTGGACTATTCCGATGATAACTCCGGAAACTTCATCAACGGCGTTTTGAACGCGATCAAGGATGGTTTGGCGCGCCCGCCGCGGGAGGCGGTGGACCATCTATGAGTTCGATATTTTCCCTGTTCAAACGCGGCCTCGAAAAGACCGCCACCAAGGTGGCGCGTTCGATAACGGGGCTGTTTTCCGGCACCGGCCAGTGGAACGCCGAGAGTTTTGAAGACCTCGAGGGCGTACTGATTTCCGCCGACTTCGGCGTGACTGCGGCCACTGGCATTGCGTCCGAGCTGCGAGACCTTTACGATCGCGGCAGGATCGCCACGGCTTCCGACATTTTTGGCGAAGCGGCGAAACTGGTAGAGCTGCGGCTCGGAGGCTGCTCGCGGCCGGTGAAGTTTGCCGACCAGGGGCCGACGGTGATACTGTTCGCCGGCGTGAACGGATCGGGCAAAACCACCACCATCGGCAAGCTGGCGGCGAAATTCGCCGGGAGCGGCCGGAAAGTGATGCTTGCGGCGGCGGATACGTTCCGCGCCGCCGCGGTGGATCAGTTGAAGTTGTGGGGGGCGCGTACCGGAGCGGAAGTGGTCTGCGGCCGGGATGGCGCCGACCCTGCCGCGGTGGCGTTCGATGCCGCGAAGGCTGCCGTTGAGCGCGGATTCGATATTCTGCTCATAGATACCGCCGGGCGGCAGCAGAACCGCAAGGCGCTTATGGACGAGTTGGCCAAAATCAACCGTTCGGTGGCGAAAGCCTGTAACGGCGCCCCGCACGAGGTGTGGCTGACCATCGACGCCTCCTGCGGCAGCAATGCGTTGAGCCAGGCCAAACTGTTTTCCGAAACGGTGCCGGTTTCCGGGTTGGTGCTGACCAAGCTTGACGGTTCCGGCAAGGGCGGCATGGCGGTGGCGTTGGCCTCCGAATATGGGTTGCCCACTTTCTATGCCGGGCTTGGCGAAGGGGAGGACGACCTGCAGGAGTTTGATGCTCCGGCTTACGCCCGGGGCCTGTTCGCGCTGGATGAGAATTGAAATAGTTAATCCGGATATAGGAGCTTTGAACTGAGTTAAAATGAGTCTGCCGGATGAAAAATATATGGCGATGGCGCTTCAGGAGGCCATGAAGTCATGGGGGCTTACCACTCCCAACCCCATGGTCGGAGCCATCGCGGTCAAAGACGGCAAGGTTATCGGTCGCGGCCATCATCATCGCGCCGGCGCCCCGCACGCCGAAGTCGAGCTTCTGCGCCGCATCGGTGCCGAGGCCGAAGGCTGTACCGTCTATGTCAATCTCGAACCCTGCTCCACCGCCGGGCGTACCCCGCCCTGCACCGACGCGCTGATTGCCGCGGAGGTGGCCGAAGTGGTGATCGGCAATATCGATCCCAATCCGGCCCATGCCGGGCGCGGCGTGCGGCTGCTGGAGGCGGCCGGAATCGCGGTGCGTGGCGGGGTGCTCGAAAACGAGTGCCGCCAGTTGAACCGAGCTTTTTTCAAGTGGATAACCGAAGGCAAGCCGTTTGTGCTTCTCAAGATGGCTATGACCCTCGACGGCAAGATCGCTGACAGCGACGGCAACAGCAAATGGATATCCGGCCCGGTGGCGAGAAGCCGGGTGCAGGAGCTGCGTCGCTGGGCCGATGCGATAATGGTTTCCGGCAAGACCGTACGGCTTGACCGGCCGCGGCTGACGGTTCGCGAACCCGACGACTGGCCGCGCCAGCCGCGCAAGTTTATTGCGGCGGACAATATGAGCCTTGAAGAGATTAAAGGCTATTTCCCGGACGACCCGACGGTGGAAAAGCACTGCTTTGCAAATGCCGCTGAATTCGACGCGTTTCTGTCGCGTCTCGGCGGGGAAAATATCACCGCAATTCTGATTGAGGGAGGCGGCGAATTGGCCGGAGCCCTTATCGAATGGGGCATGGTGGACGCGGTTGAGTTTCACATCGCGCCGAAATTGCTTTGCGGCCGTGGTTCAATCCCGGTCACCGGAGGCGAGAATCTGCCTTTGGCCTCGGCGGTCAAGCTGGTCAACTTCCGCAGCGAGAATCGCGGGGGGGATCTGATCGTTACCGCTGACGTAATGAAGGAGGAAAACTAGTTGTGTTTACCGGTCTGATCCAGCAGGTCGGGACGCTGATTTCCGCGTCCGGCAACAAACTTCATGTGCATGCGGCAAAGAGTTTCGACTCGCTTCAGCACGGCGAGAGCGTGGCTGTAAATGGCGTCTGTCTTACGCTCGAAACCTGGGATGACGCCGGTAATATGAGTTTTCATACCCTGCCGGAAACGCTTGCCCGCACCAATCTTGGCCGGTTGTCGCCGGGGGCGAAACTGAATTTGGAGCGCGCCCTGCGATTGGGCGACCGGCTGGGCGGCCATATTGTGACCGGTCATGTGGACGCGGTGGGCCTGATGCTGGGCATTCGGACGCTTGACTCCGGAGACGTGGAGCTGAAAATCGAGCTGCCCGCGGCAATCCGGCTCCAGGCGGCCGAAAAAGGCAGCATCGCGGTGGATGGAGTTTCATTGACCGTGATAGAAGCCGGGAACGATTATTTCACCTGCGAACTGATTCCCACCACCCTTGCCGACACCGCGCTGGCGGACCGCGAGCCCGGGTCACAGGTGAACCTCGAAGGCGATGTACTGGCCAAGTACGTTGGCCGCTGGCTGGGCGGCGGCATCGGGGAGTCCACGCTTACCATGGATAAGTTGCGCGAAGCGGGATTCATGTGATGGGTGAAATCTTCAAAAATTGGGGAGTCAGCCTTTCCTGCCGCCGGCCGCCGGCGCTGGACGAGCCGCTGGATTACGCCCAACTTGCGGCATTCCGGAATCTTGAGTTTCCCGGCGCGATGCTCGGGCGGTTGGAGCTTACCACCTTCGTAAAGCAGAAAAAGCCGGCGTTTCTGGCCTTCAGCCGATTGCTCGATTCGACTCTGACCCGGCAGGCGCCCGAGCTGGAAGGCGGACTGATGTCCAATTTTCAGGAACATTTTTACCGGCAGGCCAAATTGGCCGGTGAACTCGGAGCTGTTGTCGCCGGCGCCGACTTCGATCTTGAAAAGGCCGCCGCCGACCACGATTTTCATCGTCGGAGCGGAAAACTGCTGCGGGTCTTGTATGCGCCGTGGTATGACGGGTCGCTGTTGCTGTCGCTGCCGTTGCGTCTGCCTCAGACCGGCGGAGTCAAAAGCGACTTCTCGCGCATCGCCCGGGCACTGTCCGACTGGATGCTGCCGAAGCTCGGCGTGACTCTGGAAATACATATTCATGAATTGAGATTCGACGATGCGCTGAAGCGCGTATTCGATACATTTAAATATCAAACAACCATGCTGCGGGTGATCTATGAACCGGAACTGGGCAATTCGCTGAGCGGCGCCATTCTCGGCGAACTTGCGGAAAACCTTTCGGAGTTCGTAAGCAGCCGTATGGTAATGCTTTCGCCGGTGCATGCCCAAAGCGATACATTCGCAGGACAGCTGGCCGGTTATCCGCAGTTGTTTACGGCCCCCGGCGGGCAGCAAGAGGAGGAAAAATGTTAAGGTTGGGCGTGAATATCGATCACGTGGCCACATTGCGGCAGGCGCGGGGAGAAGCGTTTCCCAGCGTGGTGGAGGCCGCAAAGGCATGCGAGGCGGCAGGCGCATGGGGCATCACCGCGCATCTGCGCGAGGATCGCCGCCATATAAACGACGTGGACATTGTGGCCATTCACAGCAATGTGAAGCATCTCAATATGGAGATGGCGGTCACCGATGAAATGATAAAGATAGCCTCCGACCTCGGGCCGAACAGTTGCTGCCTGGTGCCGGAAAAGCGCATGGAGCTCACCACCGAGGGCGGTTTGAACGTGGCGGAAAATCTTTCCAAGGTGTCGCGCGCGGTGGCCGCGCTGCGGGCCAGGAAGATCAAGGTCAGCCTGTTCATAGACCCCGACGAGCGTCAGATCGTGCTTGCCAGGGAAGTCGGCGCCGACAGCATTGAGCTGCACACCGGCAGCTATGCCAACGCCTCCGGCGTCGATCAGGTGCGCGAACTGGACCGGCTGATTGCCGGCAGCGAGATCGCCGCAGGGCTGGGATTGGGCGTCCATGCCGGTCACGGCATCGACTATGAGAACATAGCCGGGATTCTTAAGATGCCGCATCTTACCGAATTGAATATAGGATTCTCGATTATTGCACGCGCCTTGTTCGTCGGGCTGCCGGCCGCGGTGAGCGAGATGCGGGCGTTGATGGATACTTACGATAAATAATCAACATATAGAGGAAATGCGAATATGAGTTCTGCCAAGACATCCCTTCACGACGTGCTGGAAATGGCGGTCAACGCCGGCGCCAGCGACCTTCATATCAAGGAAAACTGCGCGGTCACCGTGCGCATCAACGGTTCGATGGCGGTCAGCGACTTTGTTGCTACCACCGAGATCGTCGACAAGTTCATCAAACAGATCACCTCTTCCCAGAAGCAGCTTGACCTGCTGGAAAACACCGGCGACCTCGACCTCTCCCACCGCGAAGAAGGCGTCGGCCGTTTCCGTGTGAACATTCACCGCCAGCGCACCACTCTGGCCATGACCTTGCGTTATGTCAAAAACGAAATCCGCAAATTCGCGGAACTGGGCTTGCCGCCGGTGCTTGAAAAGATCGCCGGCGAATACCGCGGCATTGTGATTCTGACCGGTACCACCGGCAGCGGTAAGTCCACCACCCTTGCCGCGATGCTTCAGCACATCAATGAATCGCGTGAGAACCACGTCATCACCATCGAAGATCCGATCGAGTACGAATTTTCCGACGCGAAGAGTTTCTTCGAGCAGCGCGAAGTGGGCATCGACACCGAGAGCTTCGAAAGCGCGCTGGTTCACGCGATGCGTCAGGACCCCGATGTGATCATGGTCGGCGAAATGCGCGATCGCGTCAGCTTCGAGGCCGCGCTAAAGGCTGCCGACACCGGGCACCTGGTGTTCACCACCCTGCACGCCTCCAACGCGTCCCAGACCATCAACCGAATTCTCGACTTCTTCGAAAAGAGCGAGCAGGACCCGATCCGCGAGTCCCTGGCCAATAACCTCTGTGCCGTGATCAGCCAGCGCCTCTGCCCGCGCTCCGACGGCAAGGGCCGCGTTCCGGCCTGCGAGGTGATGATCAATACCCCGATGGTGTATAAGCTGTTGTCCGACAACCGTCTTGAGCGTCTGTCCTCGGCGATTTCCGCCGGACGCGGAGACGGGATGATGACTTTCAACCAGTGCCTCTACGATCTGGTGGAAGCCGGCACCATCACCGAAGAACTTGCGTTGCAGTTCAGCGACAACCCCGAACAGCTCAAGATGAACTTCGAAGGCATCTTCCTGAATGCCGGCGATAATCAGATCATAGGATAAGGAGGTTGAAATGCGTAGCGATTCGATGAAAAAAGGCCTTGAACGCGCTCCACACCGCTCTTTGATGCGTGCCGCCGGCGTCTCTGACTCGGACTTCGACAAGCCGTTTATCGGCATTGCCAATTCATACACCAACATCCCGCCGGGGCATTGCCATCTCGAGCGGGTCGGCCAGATCGTCTGCGATGCGGTGCGCGCCGCCGGCGGCGTGCCGTATATATTCAACACGATCGCCGTCTGCGACGGCATCGCGATGGGGCATGCCGGGATGAAGTTCTCCCTTCCCAGCCGCGAGCTGATCGCCGACTGCGTGGAAACCATGGCCATGGCCCATCCGTTCGACGCGATGATCTGCATCCCCAACTGCGACAAAGTGGTTCCGGGCATGCTGATGGGTGCCATGCGCGTGAATATTCCCACCATCTTCGCTTCCGGCGGGCCAATGGCCACCGGCCGTGAATGGCATGGCAAGGATTCCGATCTTATCACCGTGTTCGAAGGGGTGGCCGAATACAAGGAAGGCAAACTCGACACCGAAGATTTTCATCGGCTCGAATGCACCGCCTGCCCCGGCCCCGGCTCCTGCTCCGGCATGTTCACCGCCAACAGCATGAACTGCCTGTGCGAGGCTCTGGGCATTGCGCTGCCCGGCAACGGCACATTGCTTGCGGTCAGCCCCGAACGCATAAAGTTCTGGAAGCGCGCCGCCGAACGCGCGGTCGAACTGGCGCGCGATCCGCACGCGCCCACCGCCCGCAGTTTTGCCACCGAAACCTCTTTCCACAACGCCCTTGCCCTTGATATGGCGATGGGCGGCAGCACCAACACCGTGCTGCACACGTTGGCGGTGGCGCGCGAGGCCGGAGTTGCGCTCGATCTGAAGAAGCTCGATCAGATCAGCCGTACCACGCCCAACATATGCAAATTGGCTCCGTCCTATAAATATCATATCGACGATTTGGGGCGTGCCGGCGGCATCATGGCGATTCTCAAGGAAATATCCAGAATCCCCGGCTTGATCGACGGAACCGCCCCGGACATCTCCGGTCGGACACTTGGCGAGGAGATCGCCACCGCGCCCGCTCCGGACGGCGAGGTGATCCATACCCTTGACAACGCCTACAGCAAACAGGGCGGCTTGGCGGTGCTGTTCGGTAACTTGGCCGAGCATGGCTGTGTGGTCAAAACTGCCGGCGTCGATCCCAAGATGCTGGTGCATCGCGGCCCCGCCGTGGTGTTTGAAAGCGAACCGGAAGCCGGGAAAGGCATTCTGGACGGCAAGGTAAAATCCGGTGACGTGGTGGTGATTCGCTACGAGGGTCCGCAAGGCGGCCCCGGCATGCAGGAGATGCTTGCTCCGACCAGCTATATTATGGGCCGTGGGCTTGGCGACTCGGTGGCGCTGATCACCGACGGGCGTTTCTCCGGCGGAACTCACGGCGCCTGCATCGGGCATGTCAGCCCCGAAGCGGCGGCCGGCGGCATTATTGCGCTGGTCGAAGACGGCGATATCATTTCCATCGACATTCCCAACCGCACCATTTCCCTGGAGCTGGATGACGCGACTCTGGCCAAGCGCCGTGCCGTTTGGAAGAAGCCGGAACCCAGGTTCAAGACCGGGTATCTGGCCCGTTATGCCAAAATGGCCGGCAGTGCCGACACGGGAGGGGTTCTGAAATGATCATAGAAGAGCTCGATAAGGTCGCAAGTAATATCGACGAATTGCTTCGCAATGACGATTTTCCGCGGGCTATCGAGCCGAAGTTCCTTCGCGAAGCGGTGGAGAGTTATCCGTTTCGCGGAGGAAAGCGGCTGCGCCCGGCACTGGTTTTGTGGTGCTGTGGCGTACTGGGCGGTGGAGAGGGGCAGGCGTTGTATCCCGCAGCCGCCTGCGAAGTGTTTCATAACTGGACGCTGGTTCATGACGACGTGATAGACCGTGACGATTTCCGGCGCGACGTTCCAACCTGCCACAAGCAGTTGGAGGCGGTCGGCCGCAAGGAGTTCGGCCTTGCCGATGCCGATGCCGCCCGCTTCGGTAACGACTTCGCCATGCTGGCCGGCGATCTTCAGCAGGGATGGGCCAATGCGCTTATGCTGCACTCCTGCGGTCTCTCCCGTGAGTTGACAATTGCGCTGGGTCGTCGGCTTCAGGAATTTACCAATCGCTACCTTGTTTCCGGTGAGGCGCTGGATGTGGCGATGAGCTATCGGGATCCCTCTAAAATTCTTCCCGCCGACGTCGAGAAGATGTTCGAGCTTAAGACCGGCGTCCTGTTTCAGTTCTGCGCCGAGACCGGTGCCATGATTGCTTTGGACGACCCGGAGAGAAGGCATCCGCTGACCCGGGCGCTGGGAGAGATGGCCTGCGCCGCCGCCGTTGCTTTCCAGATGCGCGACGATTATCTGGGGATATTCGGCGATCCCGTGAAGTTCGGAAAACCCATCGGTTCCGATCTCACCGACCGCAAAGCGACCATTTTGCTGGTTCACTCGCTGGCCGCGTTGTCGCCGCGGAGCAAGGCCAAGCTGGTTGCGCTGCTGGGGAAGCCGTCGTACACTGAAGGCGAACTTGAAGAGGTCAGAGCGCTGTACAAGAAGAGCGGCGCGGTGGCCAAACTCGAGGCGCGCGCGGCGGAGCTTTCCGATTTCGCGCGCGAACAGCTCAGTCAGCTTCCAGACAATTATTACCGGAATCTGCTGAATCAGCTGCTCGATTATTTGCTTTCCCGTGAGGTGTGAGGTGCGCAAAGCTTGTTTTCTTGACCGGGACGGTGTTATCAATGTGGAAGTATGCTATCTTCATGAACCGGAGAAAACCGAACTGATTCCGGGGATCACGGAGGCGCTCAAAAAGCTGCGGGCCGCCGGATACCTGGCAATCGTAGTCACCAATCAGGCAGGTGTTGCCAAAGGGATATTCCCGGAGGAGGACATTGCTCGTACTCATGCGAGAATCGTGGAGCTGCTTGCGGCTGAAGGCGCGGCGGTGGATGACTTCTTCTACTGTCCGCACCATCCCGATTATACCGGGGATTGCGACTGTCGCAAACCGGCTCCCGGCATGATTATCGAAGCTGCCAGGAAGTGGAATATCGACCTCGGCGCCTCCTTTCTGATCGGCGACCGTCTCAGTGACATATTTGCGGGGCGCAACGCCGGATTGGCCGACGAGTATCTGGTGATGACCGGCTATGGTGCGACCGCAGTGCAGAACCCGGAGGCCGCCACTGTTACGAAGGCCGAAAATCCGCTTGACGCCGTAATCGATTTTTTGTCCAAACATTAATTCCCGGTCGGACGTTTTGACGTTTCCGATTTGTATTCCGGCTTTTTTGCGCTATATTATTTTGTTACATTTTTTAACAAAGTAGGTGCGGAGGCCAAAATGACAACCAACAAGAACGGACTGGAACTTACAATCATCGGCGCCGGCATGATCGTGAACGATCTCCTGCTGCCGGCGGCATTGCAGATGAAGCGCGACGGGCTGGTCAGCCGGGTGACGGTTACCGATATGCGCGCCGCGGCGGTAAAAGCGCTGCGTGACAGCGAATCCATTCGTGCCGCGTTCCCGGATCAGAGCTTTGAAACCGTTCCGGCCGCAGGAGAATCCGACGGCGGCCCGGAATTGTACAAGCAGGTGCTGGCCAAACAGAAGCCGTATCAACTGGTGATCATCGCGCTGCCTGATCAGCTGCATGCCTCGGTTTTGCGCGGGGTATTGCCGTTCAATCAGCATATTCTTTGCGTGAAGCCGCTGGTGCTCAATTATAAAGACGCACTGGAGATCGAGCGCGAAGCCTATGATCGCGGATGCTTTATCGGGGTTGAGTACCACAAGCGTTGCGACCGTCGTGCGCTGGTCGCCCGCCGCAACTGCCGCGCCGGGCTTTACGGCGAGTTCGCATTGGGCGAGGCCAGGTTGATCGAGCCTTATTATTATCGCCACAGCAACTTCCAGAACTGGTTCACCTGTGAAAACACCGATCCGTTTGTCTACATAGGCTGTCACTATGTCGATCTGGTGTGCTTCATAACCGGTTTGCGCCCGACCTCGGTTTCCGTGCTTGGTCGTCGCGGCGCGTTTCCAAACGGCAAAACCGGGTTTCTTTGGAGTTCCGGGCGGGTGGTGTTCGAAAACGGCGCCATTCTTTCGGTAAACAATGGTCTCGGCTATCCGGATGACGCCGGCGGCAGTAATGACCAAGGCCTTATCATGTATTTCGAGGGAAACAACTGCGGCGGTCTGCTGGCCCATAACGACCAGAACCGCGGCGTGGAAAGCTGTGTGGTGGCCGACAATTGCAAGAAGTTCCAGTATCTCAGTCCCGATTTCATCCGTGAGGTTCCGTATGCCGGAGACGGATTCAAGCCGGTCGGCTACGGAATCGACTCGGTTTGCGCCACCGGCGCCATGGCCAATCGTATCGAAGCCGCAGTGGCTGCCGCCGCCGCAGACGATCCTGCCGCCGCGCTTGCCATTCGCCAGAAATTCATCCGCGAGGCTGATGAATGCGGACTGATCGCCACTCCGGCCAACTCCAACTATAACGAGCTGGTACAGGAGGCTTCAAGGTTGTCCATCCTGAACGACGGGCGCACCGCGGTGATAGACTGGTCCGCGGCCGAACCGACGGTAAAACTGCAATAAAAATCATCCATGGAGGTATTGAAATGGCTGAATATTCTTTAGAACCGGTGAACACCGTTCCGGTGAACACCAAATACCGCACAATCAAAACCGCGATTCCGGTACCGGAATCACTGCCGTTGTTCGAGCGTTTGCGGCACAGCGAACCGCGCTCGATGTCCGGACAGCCGCCGATCATTTGGCATTCGGCCGAAGGCTTCACCGTCGCCGATCCCTATGGCAACCGCTGGATTGACTGGTCCAGCGGCGTGCTGATCACCAACGCCGGGCACGGTCATCCGCGCATCAAGGCGAAACTTCGCGAGCTCATAGACCAGAGTCTGCTTGCCACCTATGTGTTTGTTCACGAGGGGCGTATCGAGTTGACCGAGGCTTTGCAGGCGCTTTCACCGGATCCGGCGGATTATCGCGTATTTTTGCTTTCCACCGGCGCCGAAGCCACCGAAAACTGTATCAAGCTGGCCAAGACCTATGCGCTCAAGAAGTACGGGCCGAAACGCAAGTATTTCGTCTCTTTCACCTCGGCGTTCCATGGCCGCACCATGGGTTCGCAGTTGGCCGGCGGCTGGAACAACCAGAAGGATTGGATTGTGGACGGCGACCGCACATTCCTGCAGGTCCCGTTCCCGGACGGATTCCGGAATACCGATCTCTCGTTTGACGTTTTTCTGAAGACGCTCAAGGATCATAACGTTGCGCCCGATGAGATCGCCGGTGTGATGAGCGAGTCCTATCAAGGCGGCGGCCCCGACTTCCTGCCCGACGATTATGCGAAGAAGCTGGAGGCGTTCTGTCGCCAGAACGATATTGTTCTGATCATGGATGAGGTTCAGGCCGGATTCGGCCGCACCGGCAAGTTTTTCGCGTTCCAGCATTACGGCATCAAGCCGGACCTGATTCCGTGCGGCAAGGGCATAAGCTCTTCACTGCCGCTTTCGGCTGTGATTGGCCGGAGCGACATCATGGAGCTTTACGCTCCGGGATCCATGACCAGCACCCATTCCGGGTCGCCGCTGTGCGTGGCCGCCGCATTGGAAAACATCAAAATATTGAAGGATGAAAAACTGACCGAGCATGCCGCTGAAATGGGCCGGATATTGATTCCGGAGCTTGCCAGGATTCAGCGGAAATATCCTGATCGGCTCACATGGTGCGGCGGGCGCGGTCTGGTCGCCGGTGTGCGCTGCACCAAGGGCGACAAACTGCCGGATCCGGAGACGTCCAAGAAGATCAACCTTGCCTGCCTCTACCGTGGGCTGCTGATGTTCGCGCCGGTCGGTACCGGCGGGGAGTGCGTGAAGATCGCGCCGCCGTTGTGCATCACCGAGGACGCGCTGCGTGAATCGCTCGCCGTCTTCGAAGAAGCCTGCGATTCTGTGCTCGGCTGATGTGAATCCAGGAGGCGCTGTACGTCTCCCAGCTCCTCTGTTACGGGGCATCTTCCTGCAAAACGCTTTTGTCTGAATGGCAAAAGCGTTTTTTATTGCTTGGAATAGGCGGGTGGGACGTGGGATATAAGCGTGTTGCCGCTGAGCTTCGAGCCACCTGATCTTCCGAGGCAAACGAAAAAACGCCCTCCAATTGGAGGGCGTTTTGCATCGTAGGGATAAAGAGGCGATAGCCTCTTTATCAATGCGAGCGAAGCCGATTAGTGGCGGTGCTGTTTGGCGCGGCGCTTGATTTCGCTCGGCTTTTCGTAGTGGCGGCGATTGCGCAGATCCTTCAGCGTGCCTTCCTTGTCGAGCTTTTTCTTGAGTTTGCGCAGGGCGCGGTCGATGATTTCGCCTTTCTTGAGACGCACTTCAGTGTACAACATAAATTTTCACCTCCTTTACGAAAAGTTGCGGGTTGACGGTTTAATCGGTGGCAAATCCGGCCTCGTCGGCCAGAAGCGATTTAAGTTTGGCCAGCGCCTGATTCTGGATCTGGCGCACGCGCTCGCGGGTACGGCCGATGGCCTGGCTGACTTCCTCAAGGGTTCTTGCGCGGTAGCCGTCGAGGCCGAAGCGCATTTTAAGAATCAGTTTTTCGCGGGCTTCGAGTTCCTCGAGCAGATCGACCAAACGGTCGACGCTCTCGACGTCGCCGAGCACCTGATCGGGGGTCATGGCACGACGGTCGGGAATAATGTCCTGAAATTCGCCTTCCTCGCCCTGCTGGATGGGGTCGTGGAGGCTGAATGTACGCAGGTCGGCGAGGCGTAGCCCCGCGACGGTACGTTCGGAAAAGTCGAGATGCGTGGCGATTTCGGCATCGGTGGGTTCGCGACCGAGGCTTTCCGCCAGTTTCATTTTTACCGACTTGATCTTATTGATCTTACCGGCGGACTGCACCGGGATACGGATTGTCCGGCTCTGGTTGGCCAGAGCGCGGCGCATGGACTGCTTGATCCACCATGCGGCGTAACTGCTGAATTTTGCGCCCTTGGCGGGGTCGAATTTCTCGACGGCGCGCATAAGGCCGATGTTGCCCTCGCTGATAAGGTCGAGCAGCGGCAGGCCGAGGCCCTTGAAGTCGTGGGCGATTTTGACCACCAAACGCAGGTTTGCCTTGATCAAAGTGGCGCGGGCTTTTTCATGCGCCTCGGGATTGTCGCTGTGGATGGCTTCGGCGAGTTCGGCCTCCTCGTTTTTGGAGACAAGCGAAATCTGGCCGATTTCCACCATATAAACTTTCATGGTATCGTTGCGGGAACCGATATTGGCCTTGGATTCGAGCTGAGCTTTGCGGGCAAGCTCTTTCTCGTGCTTGGTGCGCGGGCGAACCGGAAGCATATCGTGCTTGGACCGTCGGCTGCCGCCGCCTTCGGCGGCCGTCTCACGGTCGGCGGACCTTGCTTTTTTTGCGGGTTTTTTAACTGGCTCCACCGGCGTTTCTTCAATAATATTAATCTCGTCCAGCTCGCTCGGCATGTCGCCGGGGGCGGAAATAAAATCTTCCTGAACGGTTTCCACTTCAATGGACTCTTCGACAATAATTTCCATCTCGTCCGGCAGGGATTCCTGCTTGGCGGCAGTTTTTTTCTTCGCGCTTTTTTTCGGCGTGGCTTCTATGGATTCGGGTTTGGCGGCGGGCGCAAGGACGGCCGGCTTTCCGGTCGGGTCGGCCTTTTTCGCGGTATGCGCCGTGCGCTTTTTCGTCGCAGAGCCAGCCGGGGTTCCGGCGGTGGTCAAAACCTCCGCGGCTTCTGTGGTTTTTTTCACCTCGGCTCCCTTCGCCTCGGCTTTTTCACCTTTTTTTGCCATAACCTTTGTTCCGATTCCCAATATAATTGATTAAACCGTTCGCAAAAACAAAATCACCGTTTATATTAATAACGCCCGAAAACGGCATGACTATACACCTTCGGGAAGAAATAATATACTTTTTTATAAAAAAAAATCAAGAGAGAAATGCGCAATTGGCGTGAAAAAATAGTTAATTTTCTGGGCCATCCGCGCCAGGATGCCGACTTTCGGCTGCTGGACGAAGCTTTGACCGCCTATGCGGCATGGTCGCTGCCAGTCGGAGCGCCGGCTTTGCTGCTGGTCGACTCCAGCAAGACCGCCAGCCGTCTGACCGCCGAACTGGGTATTCTGGCTACTGAGCTGCGCTCTCCGCGCCGGGCCGTGATGTTGCCGGAACTGCCGCCGGGCAAACTTCTGACATTGGAGTTGGAAGCCGAGTTTTCCGGCGTATTGTTCGGCGTGCTGGAATCGCCGCCCGACTTTCTGGTTGCCTCCGCCGGTGCGCTGTTGGAGGCGTTGCCGGATCCGGCTCAACTGGCAAAAAGTCGGTTTGAGCTTATTCCGACCAGCGGCGTCACGTTTTCGACGCTTATCGGGAAGCTGGTTGAGCTGGGATACGACGACGAGTTCGAAGTGACGACGCCCGGAGAATTCGCCCGGCGCGGCGGGATTGTGGATGTATTCAGCCCGGCCCACGGATTTCCGGCCCGGCTGGAGTTTTGGGGAGAAGAGCTGACCAATATCCGGCGGTTCGATCCCGGAACCCAGCGGTCGGAGGCCAAGATCGATCACTACCGGGTAATTGCGCGTGAACTGCCGGCTCGGGACGCTTCCGGCGCGGCGACGCTGGCTGATTATGTGGAACGGCTAAATTTGACTCCGGTGCTGATACATCCGGAAAGATGCCGGCTTCAACTGAAAAATTTTTCGGCGGAGGATCGGGCGGCGCGATTCAACCGGGCGTGGGATCGTTTGCCCCGCCGCCGGGAGTGGGGCGGAGGCGACGGCCCCGGCAATCCCGAGGCGTTCGGCTGTTTCCCGGCGGTTGCTCATCTGGTGCGGCTGCTGCCGGAGGAGATCATGGAAAGTTCGCTCGAGATGGTGCGAAGCCAGATAGCCCGTCAGATAACCCAGTGGCTCGACAGCGGCTACATGGTCTTGCTCGGCGGTCGCGATCCGGACGCGTTGCGCCATATCGCCCGCTGGAAGGAGGTTTACCGGCAACAGCATTCCCGGCTGGAGACGGTGGGCGCCGAGATGCCGTGCGGAGTCATATTTCCAACGCTGAAGCTGGTTTTCCTGAATGAAAAGGAACTGTTTGCGGTAAACCTGAAACAGCAGGCGCGCGACGGGGAAACCCGGGAGTCGCACGTTCCGGCGTTCCGTCGATTTGAACTTTCCGAGGCGGTCGGCATCGTTGCAGACCTCAACGAGGGAGATCCGGCGGTGCATCTGGATTACGGCATCGGCATCTTTCGCGGTCTTCAGACCATCGCGGGCCGCGACGGCAGCCGCCGCGAAGTCATGGTTTTGGAGTATGCCGACGAAAAACTGCTTTATGTTCCGCCGCAGAATGCCCATCTGGTCAGCCGCTATCTCGGCGCGGCGGGGAAGGTGCCGCTACACCATCTTAACACAAAGCGATGGGCTTCCGATCGGGCCGGGGCGCTGCGGGCGGTTCGTGAATACGCGGCCGATTTGCTGCGGATACAGGCGGTGCGGCGCAGCATACCCAATTTGCCGCTGCCGCCGGAGGATTATGAGCAGCTGGCGTTCGAGAACGGCGCGGGATTCGAGCTGACCGTTGACCAGCGCCGAGCGGTGGACGAGGTCAAAGGCGATCTTGCCGGCAAACACCCGATGGACCGCCTGCTTTGCGGTGACGTCGGATTCGGCAAGACGGAAGTGGCCATGGTGGCCGCGTTCCGCATGGTCTCCGCAGGGTTTCAGGTGGCGGTGGTTGCGCCGACCACAGTTTTGGCACAGCAGCATTTTTACAGTTTTTCCGCGCGGTTTGCAGAATATCCGATTACCATCGAGATGGTTTCCCGGTTCCGGTCTCCGGCCGAACAGCGCGAAACACTGCGGCGTGCCGTGGCCGGAAGAGTCGACATTCTGATCGGTACCCACCGGCTGTTTCAGAGCGATGTGGCGTTCAAGAATCTCGGTTTGGTGGTGATAGACGAGGAGCAGCGTTTCGGGGTGCGGCACAAGGACCTTCTGCGGCGGCTGCGTACCGAGGCCAACGTGCTTTCAATGTCCGCCACGCCGATTCCTCGTACACTTTATCTGGCTATGGCCGGAGCGCGCGACCTGTCCACCATAATGACCGCGCCGCTGGCGAGATTGCCGGTCAAGACCGCGATCTGCGGAGAAGGCGATGCCGCGTGGGTGTCGGCGGTCAACAGTGAGCTGGCGCGCGGCGGGCAGGTCTTTTACCTGCATAATCGGGTGGCCAGCATAGAGTCGTGTGCCGACAAGCTGCGCGCCCGCTTTCCCCATGCCCGTATCGAAACCGCGCACGGACGCATGGACGAGGACGCCCTTGAAAAAGCCATGGCCAGATTTCTATCCGGCAAAGTGGATGTGCTGGTCTGCACCACCATCATCGAATCCGGGTTGGATGTGACCAACGCCAATACCATAATAATAGAGCGGGCCGATCGCTTCGGGTTGGCTGAGCTGTATCAGTTGCGCGGGCGGGTGGGGCGCGGCCGTCAGCAGGCATATGCCTGCCTTATGCTGCCGCGCGGCGAGCTGATGTCGCTGGATGGCCGCAAGCGGATTGCGGCCATCCGTCGCTACACTCATCTCGGTGCCGGATTTCAGTTGGCTCTGCGGGACCTCGAGATTCGCGGCTCCGGCAATCTGCTCGGGGAGGAGCAGTCCGGTTATGTTCGGGCGATCGGATTCGATCTTTACTGTCGGCTCCTCTCAGGCGAGATAAAGAGATTGAAAGGGGAAAATCCGGAATTTCTGCCGGAAGTGGAATTGGCGCTGGATTTTGCCGCCAACGCATGGGAAACTTCGTCTGCGCAGTTGGCGGCGGCGCTGCCGCCGGATTACATCGAGAGTCCGCGCCTGCGGGTGGAGGCATACCGCAAGCTGGCGAGAGCGGCAAGCGAACCGGAATTGACCGAGCTTCGCGCCGAGCTGACCGATCGCTACGGTCGCCTTCCGGCACCGGCGCAGAACATGTTTAAACTGCATCTGGTGCGAGTGCTGGCGGCCCGCAAAGGATACGTTTCAGTATCCACCGGCGACGGCTATGTATGGTTTCGTACCGCCACCGGCGTACCGTTCAAGCTCGGCGGCAAGGTTCCGGAAATGGGCGAAGGCCTGACGCCGGAACGCATGCTCGGCCGGGTGATCGAACTGGCAAGAATGCTGTGACGAGTGTTGTGGCAGGCCGGTCTGTAAAATGACGTGAAAGTGACGGGTTTTCTTCCGTCATTTTTGCTATGCGTTGAAAACTAGGATGTTGCTTCCGTCAGATTTTGACGGATTCGCTGGGCGAGGCGGCTGACAGCCAGTTTGAGATTGCGTTTGCGGGCGAGTTTTTCGGCCGCTGCGGCGAACCCTTTCGCCAATTCCGCAAAGGTCGGCCGATCTTCCGGTCGCGGAGCCAGCATCGCATGGATTAGTGAAAACAGCGCGTCGTCATGAAATTCGCACAGGCTTTTCATTCCGGGCACCGGATTGCGTTGCTGCTTGTTCACCAGATCAAGCTCGGTCAGGTTTTCCACCGGGGCGAACGGATGGCGATCGGTGAACAGCCGGAACAGTATAACTCCCAGACTGTAGATGTCGCCGGCCGGCGACTGGTCATAATTCAACAGTCTTTCCGGCGCAAAGTAGATGAACTCGGCGTGAGGCGCCGGAAGAATCGCTTCGTCAATCGGGCGGAAGTTCAGAAGTTTTAATGCACCTTCATCGTTGAACATCATGTGCTTGGGTGATATTGCCCCGTGTGGAACCCGGAATTCGGAGGCGGTTTCCAGCAGAGACACGGTTTCGGAAAGGGCGCTGAGGATCAGTACCGGGTCGGTACGGACGGCGGGGTCAGGTGAAAAAATCACGTTGCCCCCGGAAAAATTTTCCATCATCTTGAAATCACGATCGTCAAGATTGCCGCAGCGGTAGATCTCCACCGAGTTCGGGTGCTCAAGCTGGGTCTGAACCTGCGCGTCATAATACAGGCGCTTGCGGCAGACCGCGGTACGCTCCTGATCGTGACGAATTACCGGGGCCAGTTTGATTACCACCTCCCGGTCGAGCAACGGGTCGAGCGCGGAATATATTTCGGCGGTTCCGGCCGCCGGAAGGCGGCCGAGCAGCCAATAGTCTCCGAACAGTTTGGGTACCAGCAGTTCGGCACGGCAGTGCGGACAGGCGAAATGAGTGAAAGGCGGCACGTTTTCGATATCGAATTTCTGATGACAGTTGCGGCAGCAGTTGCGGAAGTCGGCGTCGGGGCGGGTAATTTCGGAGGCCGGCAGATAGAGCGGCGCCTGACAACAGGTGTTTTCCGCGTCGCTCATATCAGAACCTCAGCACCGGGGCGGGTTCTTCCTGCCGCGCCACTTGCAGTTTGATGTCGAATCGGTTGAGTTCGCCTAACGCCTGGATGGCGAGCCGCTCCACCAGATCGTAGGAGTTGCATTCGCGGGAAATATGGGTAAAGACCAGATTGCGGGTGCGTTCGGAAATCAGTATGGACAGAGCCTTCAGCGCGTCAAGATTGTCGAGATGTCCGGAAAGCCCCATGATTCTCCGCTTGAGGTCGAACGGGCGATCGGAGGCGCGCAACATTTCGAGGTCGTAATTGGCCTCCAGCAACAACGCGTCGCAATCGGCGAGGCAGTCGGCGACCGGTCCGGAGACACATCCGAGGTCGGTGGCGATGCCAACCCGGCGTCCGCCGGCGGATATCACGAACCCCACCGGGTCCAGCGCGTCGTGGCGGACGGGAAAGCTGGCCACCTCGAACCCGCAGACCAGAAACGCGTCTCCCGGCGAAAACATCATCACCCTGCCGGGCAGATGATTGTGCCGCCGCAGGTATTCCGCCGCCCGCGGCGCGACGAACAGCGGAATGTTCATTTCGTCGCAGAATACGCGTGCGCCTTTGACATGGTCGGTGTGTTCATGGGTCAGCAGTACCGCGCGGACGCTGCGCGGGTCGATCCCGCTCCGGTCCATCCGCGTAAGGAGTTCACGGCGGGAAAATCCCGCATCCACCATAAGATTAAGTCCGTCGCAGCCGATTACACAGGCGTTGCCTTTGCTGCCGCTGCCGAGGACCGCCACAGTAAATTCCATAACTTTTACCTCTCGCCGATTAAAGTAGCGCCGATTTTCACCGGATGCAAGTTGCGCGCGGCGGTTTTTCGGATTATATTAGCTCCATTATGGAAAACGGCATCAATCTTCAGCAGAGTCAGCGGCTCGAGCTAACGCTTTCGCCGCAGCAGCGGCTTTCGCTTGAGGTGCTGCAGGCCCCGCTGATGGAGCTGCAGGCAAAACTGGCTCTGGCGGTGGAGCAGAATCCGATGTTGGAACTGGATCCCGGTTCGATCGAGTTGTCGGTGGGCGATCCGCTCGCAAACGCGGAGATGGGGGAGGCCGCCGCCGCCGCCGAAGACCTCGACCCCGAGGAGCGTGACCGGACCGATCTTGCTTCATCGGAACGCTGGCTGAACAACCTGCCGATTCCGGAGTCGGCGGGCGACGCCGGAATGGTAGACGATCATCCGCTGCCGGAGGCCGATGCCTCGGAATTGGCGGAACGTACCAGGCGGCGCGAGTTTGCGCTCAATTCCGTTTCGACGGAAGGAACGCTGTCGCAGCATTTGCTGGACCAGCTGCGCTTCATGGAAGTGCCGGAGATGCTGCAGCGGGCGGCGTTCGAAGTGATCGGCAATCTGGATGAGCGTGGATTTCTTGCCGCGTCGGATGCCGAGATCGCTTCCGGCGCCGGGTGTTCCGAGGAGGAGGCAGCGCGGGCGGTGGCACTGGTGCGGTCTCTGGATCCGCCGGGGATTGCGGCGCGGACGCTGCCGGAATCGCTTCTTCTGCAGCTGGCGGCCAAAAATATCGAGGATCCGGTGATCGAGCAGTTGGTTGAAGGCCATTTGGATGATGTTGCCCGCAATCGGCTTCCGCAGCTGGCCAATCATTTCCGCATTTCTCTGGATGAACTCAAGACCAAATTGGAGATACTTAAATCGCTTGACCTGCGTCCCGGAGCGCGATTCGGCGGTACGGCCGAGCCGGCGGTGATCCCGGAGTTCACGGTTCGTCGGCATGGAAACGAGCTGGTGATACTTGACAATCCCGGTGCACTGCCCAAGTTGAGGCTATCCTCCGATTACGCCGACATTCTTGCCAACCTGGCACCTCGCGACGAAGCCAGGCGGTTCCTGCAGGAGAAGAAGACCGAAGCCGAACAGCTCATAAGGTCTCTTTCCCTGCGCGAGACTACGCTTAAGCGGGTGACCGAGGTGATCGCCTCCTGTCAATACGAGTTTTTCATGAACGGGCCGGGGCATCTGCGTCCGCTCAAGATGGCAGAGGCCGCCGACAAGCTGGGTCTGCACGAGACTACCGTCAGCCGCGCCGTTGCCGGCAAATATCTTGGAACGCCCTATGGAGTATACGAATACAAATTCTTTTTTTCCGGCGGATACGTATCCGCCGATGGTGAGAAATTCGCTTCCGGCGGCATAAAGGAACGCATAAGGGATATAATTGCCGGAGAAGACGGCAGAAAGCCGCTTTCCGATGACAAGATTGCTCGGATGTTCAAGACGGAGGGGTTGGACGTAGCCCGCCGGACGGTGGCGAAATATCGGGAATCCATGAACATACCGCCAAGCAATCTTCGGAGGAAATTCTGATGTTCAGCCGTAAGATTCTGCCGTGGCTGCTGGCGGCCGGAGTGCTGGTGTTTGCTTTCTGGTTCCGTCGCACTATGGCGGAAAGATCGCTGGCGTCCGCCGAGAAACTGTCCGGCGGAGAGTTCGTTCCGCGTACCATCGAGGAGGGGGTTATTTATCACTACATCCGCGCACTGGCGGATGGGGCCCCGATCACGGTTCCGGCCGGCTCGGAAGCCTATTCGGCATCGGCTCAAATGTCGCTTGCGATGGAGCGTTTTTTGGCATCCGGAGTCAAGCTGAGGCGCTTGTTTTGTGGCACGGAGGCCGCGGGAGCCGCCGGGTCTCATCCGGCGGAAGACCGGTTTATGCGGCTGCAATTGACTTGGTGGGTCGCGCTTATTCCGGTTTCGGTGTTGTGGATATTACTCTCCTGCCGGGCGCCTTGGCCTTTGGCTCTGGGCGGCGCGTTGCTCGAGACGGTGGCGGCCGGGGCGTGTGCGCGCTATACCGGGGAAGTGCTGGTGAAAGGGACGTTCGCGCTGCCTTTGATTACACTGGCTCTCGGCGCGCAATTCGCCTATCTCTCCAATCCACGCCGTTGGATGCTGGTGTTGCTGGCATTTCTGACATTTATGGCCTGCGCAAGTTGGGACGCGACGCAGCTGTTTCTTGGCTTGTGGTGTGCCGTGGAAGCGATACGCCTGCTATTCGGGGGAAAGCCGCACCACCGCAACTACAGAAGCTTTCTTGCGCTTTTTGTCGGCATGGTGCTGGCGGCGGTGTTGTCTCCTTATTGCCGGCAGCATATGTTGATATTGTCCCCGACGGTGCTGGCGGTCGCTCCGCTGGCGTTTATGCTGAATTTGAAGAAATTCACGCCAGCCGCGCGCTGGATGCTGGCGCTGCTGGTCTGCGGAGTATGGCTGGCCGCGGCCAACCATGGGGTGTTCATGGGTAATTACAGCCACTTTACTTCGCTTCTATGGGCGAAGTTGAGATTTGCCAACATCAAACCGCTCGACCCGTCGCTGCTTACTTTCGACCAACGTTACTTGTGGACTCCGGCATTGAATTCGGTGTCGTGGCCGGAGTTCAAGATACTGTTTCCCGTGGCGGTATGGCTATGCGCGGCCGTATTGACGGCGCTGGCTTTTTTCCGCCGCCGCCGAAGCTTCTACGGCGCGCGACTGGTGGCAATGCTGGCGGCATATCTCCTTTTGAGCGTGCTGTTCTACCGGTTCAGTGTGTTCGCCTCGCTGTTTATGGCGCTGGTGCTGCCGCTGGCGCTGACGGCATTTTATCGAAAGTCGCCAGTGGCGGTGAAACTGGTTTGCATAGCGGCGATGGCCGCCGTGGTTGGTCTGGAGTGGCACCACACCACTTTGCTGAAGCGCGGGCATTCGCCGCTTCTGCAATACCAGTCACAGCTGGCAGCGTGCCTGAGCCGCTATGACTTCGGAGGTGAAACCTTGTTGACCAATATGGACGTGGGCGGCATTCTCTACGCCCATACCAATGCCAATATTATCATCCAGCCGAAATTCGAGCTTGCTCCTGTGCGCGAACTTACCAGACAGTACACGCTGCTGCTGTTCGACCCCGATCCGGCCAGGTTTGTGCGCTGGTGCGGCGACCACGGCGTTCGCTTCTATCTTCACGCGGTCAACACTGCCGACTGGCCTCCCCTGACTTCCGACGGGGCCGCGCATATATATTCTCAACGCTATATGGCCGCCGTCAATCCGCCTTCGCCAGCCTGTGTGGCGATGAGGTGTGATCGCGGCCGCACCGGACTTGAGTCCTTGGTCGAGCTGGCTTGGCCGAAGGAGTTCTCCGGGTTGTCCGACTGTTATCGGCTGTATCTGGTGGTTGGCGATGAAGACCGCGAACTCGCCGAGTTCGACGCCGATGCCGCTCTGGACGCGTTTGCCGAGGGCGACATTGTCAACGCACGCCGTCTTGCATCCAAAGCATGGCTTGCTGCTCCTTGCGAGTATACCTATGATGCCTTCTGCAGAATATATGCCAATTTTCCTCTTCCGCCCGAACCGGGATTTTATTTCAAATCACGATAAAAAACCGATAGCCCCTTGATTTATTGCCATTAATGCTATATATTTATCGGGTAACCCGGTGGCGGTAGGCAGTCGCTGGAGGTGTTCGAACGGGCGGCTTGCCGCTCGGTGAGTGCACCCCTGGAGGAAAGTCCGGACTACATAGGGCGGGGAGTCCGTTTGTTAAGGACGGATACCGCGGACAATAAGCCGCGGGAAGGAAAGTGCAACAGAAAGCAGACCGCCGGTGGGGCGCCGTTCGCGGCGCACGGAGCCATGATTCGAAAGGATCACAATCCGCCCTCCGGTAAGGGTGAAACGGCGGTGTAAGAGACCACCGGGCGTGGAGCGAAAGCCGCGTCGCTTGAGGCAAACCCCTCCCGTAGCAAGGCCAAATAGGGGACGAGCTGCTGCCCGCAGCGTTGAGTCCCGGGTTCTGGCCGCATAGACAGATGACTGCTTCCGGCGCGTTGCAAAGCGCGGCCGGCACAGAATCCGGCTTATTCCGCCGCAGGGTTTTTTTTTGAAGAAAATTATGGGTTAGATAAGCAGTAACGATAAGGAAGCAAATGAGATACGCGATCTTCAGCGACGTGCATGGCAACATTGAGGCATTCTCCGCCGCGCTCGCCGTCAGTGCCAGCGAGGGCGCCGAAAAATATGTGTGTTTGGGGGATATCGTGGGGTACAATGCCAGCCCGCGCGAATGCCTTCACCGGCTTTGGGAGCTCGATCTTGTTGCGATGGTTCGCGGCAATCACGATGATTACGTCGCGTTGAATGACGATGCGATGCCCGGAGTCAACCCCAACGCCCGCGCTGCCGTGCTATGGACCAGAAAGCAGCTCACCGAAGAGGAGCGCAACTGGCTGGGACAGCTGCCGATGCGCTCGGTAATTCCCGGCACGCCGATCACCATAGTTCATGCCACCCTTGATTCTCCGGACAGTTGGGGCTATGTGTTCGACGACCATCATGCCGCCGACAATTTTTCTTATCAGTTCTCTCAGATTTGCTTCTGCGGGCACTCCCATGTGCCGGTGGCCTTTCGTAAAAAGCCGATGTCGTTCGGTGACGACCGGACTATCGAGCGGCTTCGGGAATGGGAAGTGGCTTCGCGCGAAAAGGGCGATTATACCATTCAAGATGCTCTTCCGGTCGAAGTGGAAGCCGGCTACAAATATTTGTTCAACATCGGCAGCGTGGGGCAGCCGCGCAATCACGATCCCCGCGCTTCTTTCTGCATATACGATGACATCGATCGTGTGGTCACTCGCTATCGTGTGCCGTACGATATAGCCGGAGCACAGGCGCGGATTCGTGAGGCCGGCCTGCCGGAAAGATTGGCAAGCCGTTTGTCTACTGGAAGTTAGTGGTTAAGACAATCAAAATGAACGCAAATATAGAACCTGAACCGGGACAGAACCAGAAATTCGGCCATCACTCGCGGCGCATCAAGCACGTGCGCAGGATTCTGATCATAAAGCCCAGCAGCATGGGCGACATAATGCACACATTCAGGGCGGTTCAGCTGTTGTCGGAATGCTATCCCAAGGCGGTGTTCGACTGGCTGATCAACCCCGAGTTTGAAGAATTGCTAAGCTATTCACCGGTGACCATAGCCGACGTGGTGCTGTTCAATCGCCGTGTCATCGCCAAGCCGGTGCATTTTTTTCCTGAACTATTTATGTTGTTGCGCGGTCTGCGGCGCTATCGCTACGACCTGGTGGTGGATTTTCAGGGGCTGCTGCGGAGTGCGTTGCTGACCTTCGCCTCGCGCCATCGCCATTCCTGCGGGTTTGCCGACCCCCGCGAATCGGCCGCTCGTCACTGGTATCATCGTCTGGTGAAGGTTTCGCCGGAATGCGTGCATGCCGAGGATCGCAACCTGGCGCTGGCCGGGTATTACTGTGACCATCATTCTTTGCAGAGGCCGTTCCAATTGCCGCATAATCAGCGCAACATGAATCGCGCTGATCGCAAGCTGGAGCACCGCCGGATTCCCTTGGATGCCGAACTGGTCGCGATTTTTCCCGGCGCCCGCTGGCCGAGCAAAACCTTTCCTGCCCAGCTGTTCGCCGACGTGATCAACCGCATCCATCAGGCCAGGCCGGAGTTGGTGTTTCTTATCATGGGCTCGATGGCTGAAAACGCGGCGGCCAGCGCGGTTCGCAAGCTGACAGGATCCCATGCCCACAATTTTGCCGGAACCACCCGGGTGGGCGAGATGGTGGAGCTTATCCGCAAGTCCAGTTTAGTGATATCCAATGATTCCGGACCGCTGCATATTGCCGCCACCATGGGGGTGCCGTCTTTGGGATTCTTCGGCGCGACCGATCCGGCGAAGACCGGACCGAAAGGCAACGCCATCAAGGTGTTCGAACGTCAGGTTCCTTGTCTGCACTGTATGAAGCGCGATTGCTCAGAAGCTTCGGAACTCTGCTTTCAGCTTCCGGTGGACGAAATTGTCGCATCGGCGCTTGCCATGTTGAAGAAACCGGTGTCTAATGATGAGAAAACCCCGGAGGGAACAAACAATGATTAAGAAGCTGTTGCTGATGCTGGCAGTGGCAATGCCGCTATGGGCGCTGCATGCCCAGGTTGAGATAAAACTCGAATTTCAGAAGCGGGTTTTTCTGCAGTACGAGCCGGTGTGGGCCAAGGTCACCATGACCAACAATTCCGGCAAGACTTTAGTTTTCGGAAAAAGCGACGACTTCAAAGGAGAACTCAAGTTCGAGATCATGGATCGCGAAAAACGAATGGTTCCTCAAATCGACCCGCAGGCAAAACTGGCTGAAGGGTTGATTCTGATGCCTGGCCAGAGTCAGGATATTTTCGTGCCGTTGAACCGTTATTACAATATTACTCCGGTAAATCGTTACGATGTGCATTGCTATGTAAAACACTCACAGCTTTCCACCGATTACGAGTCTAATCACGAATATGTAGAGGTCTCGGCTGGGGTTACGGAATGGACCCGAACGGTTGGTCTTCCGGCCTTCATGCTCAAGGATGATTCGCCGGGGCAGGAGACAACGCGCACCTACAAGCTGGTCACGTTGATTGCCGGAATACACAAAGAGCTTTTCGCGATCGTGGAAGATTCCAAGTTCGTGTACCGTGTGCGGCCGGTGTGCAACATTTTTGCCCAGGAGAAGTTTTCGGCCGAGGTGGATCATCTCGGGCGTCTTCATGTGTTTGCCGCCGACGGGCAGGATACTTATAAGTACATGGTTATGACGCTCGACGGAGACATCGACCTTGAAATGCAATACCGTTCGGGTGAAACTGTTCCGGTTTTGGTTCGCGACGAGAAAACCGGCAAGGTCAGTGTCAACGGCGGGGTTATGGTGGAGCCGGGAAAAGATTAATCAGGAGGCGACCGATGGCAGAATCCGGGAATAAAACCGAAGATCGCACTACAGAATTGACTGAGATGAATCCGGAAACCGGCAATGCCGGAACGGGAACGGGGCCGGATGCCGGTTGCGCAAGTCAGGCGGAACCTGCGGCGGAGACCGCCGTCGTATCCGACAACTGCGAGAATCCGGTGGATGAGGCGAAAATAGCCGAATTGCTGCTTGAGTTCGAGCGTGAAAGCGAAGAGCTTAAGGATGGCTATCCTTATTGGATCCGCGGCGTTGTCTGGAGTTTTGCGACTGCGGTGGTCACCGCACTGATACTTTATATGCTCTATGCCGGAAGCGGAATTGTTCTGCGGCCGGTGTTGGGCACCGCGTTTCTGACGCTGGCGGTTTGGGTGGGCACCACCTTCCTGCCGGTCAAGGCTTGATGAACTCTCTGGCCTTTCAATCGGGAACGCTGGTTTTCGAGGGCGGAGCGCCTCCGGATTTCCTGAGAAA
Organism: Victivallaceae bacterium; assembly: GCA_034926605.1. Taxonomy (GTDB): domain Bacteria; phylum Verrucomicrobiota; class Lentisphaeria; order Victivallales; family Victivallaceae; genus CALXXL01. Next base: position 76,210 of record JAYFQV010000002.1, on the reverse strand, counting down.
ATGGTTATTGGCCGATTCTCGCGGCAAGGTGTTTCGCGCGCGCGCCTGCGATTATTCCAATATCGTGCTTGCCGCACGGGATCACGATTTTCCGCTGGATGACCGGGTCAAGGCATTTTCTCCCGAGCATTTTTCACTTAATCGCCCGCTTGCTCCCCGTCCGCATCAGCGAATGGCGCTGGACGCCTGGAAAAACAGCGGATTTCGCGGAGTGGCGGCGCTGCCTACCGGGGCAGGTAAAAGTTATTTGGCGGTGATGGCCATAGCCAAGCTCCAGCGTCCGGCGCTGGTGGTGGCGCCGACGCTTGATCTGGTGGAACAATGGAGAAGGCTGCTGTTCGATTTTTTCGGCTGTGATATCGGCGTGCTGGCCGGGGGTGAGAAGCTCTTACTGCCGCTGACGGTGGCCACCTATGATTCGGCGGTACTGCAGATGGAATTCATCGGCAACCGGTTTGCGCTGCTGGTATGCGACGAATGCCACCATCTGCCGGGGCCGGTGTTTCGCGCGGCGGCGGAGCAGGCGATCGCGCCTTATCGGCTGGGGCTTTCGGCCACACCGGAATGCGAGAGTCCGGAACGGTTTGAGTTGCTGAAGGAGCTGTTGGGCCCGGTTGTCGCCGAGGTGCAGGTTTCCGAGCTGGAGGGCAAGGTGCTTTCTCCTTACCGGGTGATTTCGGTCCCGGTGGCGCTCTCTAAGGAAGAGCGGATGGAATATGACTTGAGCCGCACGGTCTACCGCGACTTTGTCCGGCGGTGCCGGGTGGACTTCTCCGCGGCCGACGGCTGGAAGAAATTTCTGATAGCATGTTCGCGTTCGGCGGAAGGCCGGGCGGCTTTCGACGCTTATTTGCGTCAGAAAGAGATAGCTTGCCGCGGCGAGTCCAAGATCGGCGCGGTATGGGACATATTGCGCAAGCACTGCGGGGAACGAATTTTGGTGTTTACCGCCGACAATGCCACCGCTTATCGGATCGGCCGGGAGTTCGTGCTGCCGGTTCTGACCTGCCGGACCCGTCCGGCTGAGCGGCGCGATATGCTTCAAAAATTTCGGGACAGTCGCTATCCGGTGCTGGTCACCAGCAAGGTGCTTAACGAAGGCGTGGATGTGCCGGAGGCGGCGGTTGGCGTTGTTGTATCCGGTTCCGGAAGTGTACGCGAGCATGTACAGCGGTTGGGGCGCATTTTGCGGGCGGCTCCTGGAAAGCGGGCGGTACTTTATGAACTGGTCTCGGCGGACACCGCCGAAGAAAGCACCAGCCGCCGCCGTCGTGAGCACGCGGCATATGCCGGAAAGGTGCTCTGATATGTTTACGCTGGAACATCTGCGTTTCCGCCGGGTTTCCGGATACCTGAAGCCGCATTTCGTGAATCCGGGCGACCGGGGATTGCTGGCCGAAGCCGAGGCCTCGATTTTGGTCTGTCAGTTGTCGGCGGCGCGTGGTTCCACCCGGTCCGAGGTTGCCGAGCAGCTTTCGGGCGGCGACCGGGTTGCCGCCGCGCTCGGATTTCTGTTGATGAAAAGACTTGAATTCACCCCGCCTTCGGCTGTGGATTATCCGGAGATGCGCGCCGAGCTTTTTGAGCGGTCGGCTGCGCGGCTCCAAGCCGGGGGAACACTCTCCCGCGAAGATTATCGCGCCGGACTTCGGTTGCCGGAACAGGACATTTACGGTGATCTTCCGGACGACGAGCGCTGTGTCGGGTTCAACCAGCTCAGCCCGGCGGCACTGTTGTACCATTATAATCTCAATCAGGTTCAGACGCTGCTGGCGTTTGCGGAAAAATTGGAATTTACAATGCCGGACCCGCCGAAGGCCAAACTGCGCAATCTGTTCAAACAGTTACGCTTTAACCGATTGGTTGCCGAGATTTCCGGCGGCAAGGCGGAAGATTGCGGGATTGTTATTCTTACGGTTTCGGGACCGCTGTCGCTATTCTCCGAAACGCGTAAGTACGCGATGGCGCTCGGTAACTTTTTCCCGGGGGTGCTGGCGCTGGACGCATGGAAGTTGCGCGCGGAGATTGCGCCGCCGCGCGGAGAGCCGGCAATACTGTTGCTGGATCAGTCGGCGCCGCTTTCTTCGGTCGGGCGCAGGCATTGGTCGATTTATGAGCCGGAGGAGTTTTCGATGTTTCGGCAATTATTCAGGGAGAAGTGCGCTGAGTTCGAAATTGTGGAAGACCCGGAGTTTATGCAGCTGGGGCCGGGAGAGGCGGTGTTTCCTGATTTCACTTTTCGCGATCGGGATGGCGGGCTCTATACGCTCGAATTGTTTCATCGCCACCATGCCGGCGAGCTTGGCCGGCGGCTTAAATGGCTTGCCTCCGGTGGAATTAAATCGAAATATCTTGCAGGGATTGACCGCAGTTTGTTAACCAGGTGTCCGGAAGCGGATAAAATGTGTGCGGAAAACCATCCTAATATCTTTGCGTTCAGGGATTTTCCCGGAGTTACAAGGGTTTTGTCACTTTTGAAAAAACTTTCAGCGATACCTGATTTGTAATTTCTGTAAACCATGCTATCTTAGTATCGCCGAAAAGTTCAAAACATTATATCAAGAGGAAATCAGGTGTCAGATGGCTATGGTGGATATAGATAAAGTTGCCTCGCTTTCTCCTCGCGAGAAGAAATATTATGATGCTTTGATTATGTACCGCAACATCATAGTCGGGAACATCAAAAGCCACGCTGACGCGCTGGATGCGGCCAACGCCGACAAGCGCGGCGTCACCACGCATATGGCCGATGTCGGCTCCGACAGTTCGCGTCATGAGATGGAGCTCCAGATGATGACCGATGAAGGCGATGTGCTCGACATGATCAACGAGGCCATTCAGCGGCTGTTCGATCACGAGTACGGCAAATGCGTTGATTGCGGGCACGACATTGGGGATGCGCGGCTGGACGCTAAACCCTACGCGATGTACTGCATCCGCTGCAAATCGATCCGTGAAAAACACAATGGCCGCAATCCGATGGTCGACGGCTGCTCCCGTCGCGGATAAACCATTGTGAACGAAATGGCTTCTTCCTCCTCCGGCTCCCCCGCTCAGGGGGTGGATGGCGATCGTTTGATTGCTGTGCGCCGTCTTGTGCCGCGTTCCGGTGCCGAATATCGGGTGCTGGTGATGTCCGGTCTGACGGCGCTCCTTATAATCGCGGTCGACCAGCTAAGCAAAATATGGGCTGAACGGTTTTTGCAGGGGCAACCGCCTATTCGGGTGATTCCCGGATTTTTCTCGCTGGCTTTCGTAACCAACAAAGGCGCGGCCTGGGGTATTTTCAACGGCCACGCCCCAATGTTGCTGGTGGTGGCGCTGGTGGTGCTTGCCGGTGCAATCTGGTTCTTCCGCAAGCTGACCGAAGGATACACCGAGCGTTATTTTGCGCTGATGATCATTCTTGGCGGGGTGGTGGGCAATGCCATCGATCGCTTGTGGCGCGGAGAGGTGGTCGATTTTCTGGATTTCGTCTTTGGAAGCTATCATTTTCCGACCTTCAATATTGCCGACTCCGCAATTTGCTGCGGGGTGGCGCTTTATATGCTGTCCAGCCTCCTGCGGCGCGATCCATCCGGAATGAAAGATGGCGGCAAAGCATGATCTGCTGGTGATCGCCGGGCCGACGGCGTCCGGGAAGAGTGCTCTTGCTCTGGAATTGGCCGGCCGGCTGAATCTGGAGATAATTTCCGGCGACTCCATGCAGCTTTATCGCGGGCTTGACATCGGCACGGCCAAGCCGACGGCCACCGAGCGCCGGCTAGTGCCGCACCACCTGATTGATCTCTTCGCGTTTTCGGAACGGGTGGATGTGTTCCGATTCGTGAAACTTGCCGGAGACTGCATTGAGTCTGTTGCCGCTCGCGGTAATCTTCCTTGTGTGGTGGGCGGTACCGGGCTTTACCTGAAATCGCTGATTTACGGCTTGGACGATCTTCCGGCCGATTCCGCGGTTCGCGCCCGGATCGACGCTCAGTACGCCGCCGGGGACCGGTTTGAAGAACTTAAAAAAGTCATGGCTGCTCGCGATCCGGTTTCGCTGACGCGATGGGAGAAGAACCAGCGCAGACTTTTGCGCGCGCTTGAGGTGCTCACTGTGTCCGGCCGTTCGATTTCCGAGCTTCAAAGCGGTCCGCGCCCGGCGCGCTATCGTACGCTGACGCTGGTGCTGGACTGGGAGCGAGACGAATTGAAGCGCCGCATTGCGGAACGTACCGGGAAAATGCTGGGCTCCGGCTGGCTCGAAGAAGCTCGGATCGCCATTGCCGGCGGCTTGTTGGATTCTCCAACCGCGCGGCAGGCCATCGGGTATGATCTGATAGCCGAATATCTTGCCGGGAATATGACTCGCAATGCACTGGCCGCGCGCATTGCCACCGTCACCTGGCAGCTGGCCCGGAGGCAGTTGACCTGGTTCCGGCATCAGCATCCCGAGGCGGAATGGGTCGAATGTCCGGCCGATCCCGATGCGGTTGCGGAACGGGTGGAAAGGTTCTTCAGAAGTTCTCCGGTGGCGGGTCGAAATTGAACTCCAGCTGTATCGGCGGCAGAACTTTGGGGGCTTCGTCTTCGGCAAAGTTTGACACCGTTACTCCCAGCAACCGGACCTTGCGATTAGGCAGCATGGTCTTTTCAAGCAGCGCCAGCGCCCTCTGCGCAATGTTGGCAGCCCGGTAAATGCGGGTTTCATCGGTGGCGGCACGGGTTACGGTCTGAAAGTTTTCGTAACGCAGTTTCAAGGTTACGGTGCGCCCGGCAAGCTGATTTCTGGTCAGTCGTTCAGACACTTTTTCGGATAAAAGCACTGTTTCGGCGCGTATTTGCGCGATGTCAGACAGGTCCTGCTGGAAAGTGGTTTCCCTTCCCACCGATTTGCGTTCGTATTCGGTTACCACCGGGCGGTCATCCTCGCCGCGCACGATATGATAGTAAAATTCTCCGGCTTTGCCGAAGTTGGCGGTGAGGATGGTTTTGTCGAGCTGGAGCAGGTCGGCACCGGTTTTGACGCCCATGTTCAGGAATTTGCGGGCGGTCACCTCGCCGATACCATGGAACTTTCCGATTGGCAGCGCGGCCAGAAAGTCAGGAGCCGCCGCCGGGGTTATCACGCTCAGTCCATCCGGCTTGCGTTTTTCCGAGGCCATTTTAGCAAGAAATTTGTTGAAGCTCACTCCGGCGGAGGCGGTGAGGTTGCGCTCTTCGAATATCGCACGCCTTATCGCCATGGCGATAAGAGTGGCACTGGGATTTTCAAGGTAGTTTTCAGTAACGTCTAGGTAAGCTTCGTCGATGCTGGCCTGTTCAACCGTGGGGGTGAAGCGACGGAATATCTCGAGAATGGCACGGGACTCCTCAACATATTTGGCGATGTCCGGGCGCATAAATACAGCGCCCGGACAAAGCTCGTAGGCGCGACGTGCCGGCATTGCGGAATGGATGCCGTATTTGCGCGCCTCATAGCTGGCGGTGGACACCACCCCGCGGCCACGCGGGTCGCCGCCGATCACCAGCGGCAGCCCGGCGAGGCGCGGATTGTCGCGAATCTCCACCGACGCGAAAAACGCGTCCATGTCAACATGGATGATTTTCCGCATGGTGCGGAGTCTCCGCGACTCTATCTGGAGAGCACGGTTACCACCGGGCGGTGGTCGCTCGAGGCCGGATCGTCGACCACGAAATGCTCTTTCACCTTGAAGGCGTCGGCCGGATAGAACGCAACGTAGTCCAAAAGCAGCTCGGGCTGGTCGGCCGGCCACGTCAGTTCATCCGGATATGCGTCATTAACCACGGTGAACCCGGCATCGCGCAGCGCTTTGACCGCGGCACCGTCCGGCGTCGAGTTAAGATCGCCCATCAGGATAGCCGGATAGGCGTTATACTCTTTTAGCTTCGCCGCAATTTTTGCGACGCCGTCCGCGCGGGCAGATTCAAGCTCCTCCTCGTAGGGCAAATGAGTGACCGCCACGAAATAAGGCTTCGGGGCCATGATCTTGACGATCAGCGCACCGCGGCTTTCTCCTCCGTTGCCAGGAACTTCGAACGCGTCGACGACCTGTACCGGGTACCTGGATATCACGGCGTTGCCGTAATCTCCGCCCGGCTGCTCGAACGCCTTGCCGAACGCGAAGCTCAGTCCCAGTTTGTCGGCGAGATATTTCGGCTCGTCGATATTGTCGCTGCGGTCGGTGAGCCGATCGACCTCGTTCAGCGTCACAGTCTCCGCCCCAAGGCGGGCGATTGCGGCGGCGGTACGGTCGGGGTCGAGTCGGTCGTCGAGGCCGCGGCATATCCGGATATTGTAGGTGGCCAGGCGAATATCGCCTGACTCCGGCGCCGTGCAGCCGGCGGCCAGAGCCGCGGCTGCGCCGGCGATCAGCAATCCTATTCGCATTTCTCGGCCTTGAGGATTACAACCTGTTCGCGGGGGACGTCGGCAAAGCCCCGGAACACGCCGGTCGCGGCTTTCTTGATCGCATCCACCACGTCCATTCCTTTGGTTACCCGGCCGAACACGCAGTATCCCCAGCCGTTGGGCGTGGAACTGGTATAGTTGAGAAAGTCATTGTCGCGCACATTGATGAAAAACTGGCAACTGGCACTGTGCGGCGCCGAGGTGCGGGCCATGGCGATGGTGCCGCGCTCGTTGGACATGCGATTGTCCGCCTCGTTGCGGATCGGTTCTTTGGTCGGCTTCTGGATGAAGTCGGTGGTAAAGCCGCCGCCCTGGATCATGAAGTTGTCGATCACGCGGTGAAATATGGTGCCATCATAGAAACCGTCCTCAACATAGCCAAGAAAGTTTTTGACGGTTTCAGGGGCGGCCTCGTCGAACAGTTCGAGTTCGATGTCGCCCTTGCTGGTGGCGAATTTGACTTTGCTCATTGCTTCCTCCTTGATTGATTTCGTTAATATAACACTTCCGAGGCTGGAATGCAACACCGCTTTGAAAAAACGTGTGTACAGTGTATATTAGTAAAAAGGAAGTAAAATGAGAAACGATTTCGACTGGACAAGGGCGCTTTCATTCCACCGCCTGGGGCGGCGTTCGCGCGACCTCATAACCCCCGGGCGCTCGCCTTTTCAGCAGGATTTCGACCGAGTGGTTTTTTCCTCGGCTTTCCGGCGCCTTCAGGATAAGGCTCAGGTGTTTCCGCTGGCAGATCACGACTATGTTCGTACCCGCCTTACCCATTCGATCGAAACCGCAAGCATCGGGCGCAGCCTTGGCGGCGGCGTGGGTGCTTACATCTGCGACAAGTTTCACCCCGAAGGGCTTGCCCCCAATGATTTCGGCGCGGCGGTGGCCGCCGCCTGTCTGGCGCACGATATCGGGAATCCGCCGCTCGGCCACGCCGGAGAGGAGGCCATCCGCAATTGGTTCGCATCTTCGCCGGTGGCAGCCCGCCTTGCCAAACATCTGACCCGGGAAGAGTGCGCCGACTTCAGCCATTACGAGGGCAACGCCCAGGGGTTCCGGGTGCTGGCCCGGCTGGAATCTCCGTTCAACCCCGGCGGGATGCAGCTTACTTGCGCCACGCTGGCGGCTTTGTGCAAATATCCTTCTAGCGCGTCGGCCCGCGGGACTCTGCCCGGGGCCGAAGGCCGCAAATTCAACTTTTTCCGACAGGATATGGCGTTGTTCGAGGAGGTGGCCGAGGCCACCGGAATGATCCGGGTCTCTGCCGAAACATGGCATCGCCATCCGTTGGCGCAGCTGGTGGAGGCCGCCGACGACATTACTTATCTGATCGTCGATTTTGAGGACGCGCACAAACTCAAAATAATTTCGTATTCCGAGTTGGAGTCGCTGTTCATGCCGATGATATCCGACGGTGCGCTCGAACGCGCCGTGCGCGCCATTCCAGACGATTCCCAGAAAGTGGAACTGCTGCGGGCCAAGGTGCTGGGGGTGCTGGTTCGCCAGTGCGGCCGCGCATTCATCGACTATTATGACGAGATCGTCTCAGGCGAACTTGACCGGCCGCTTTCATCGCTGATCGAGGCCGCACCGCTGCTTCAGCAGATCAAGGCGCGCAGTTCGGGTCGGATATACAATTTTCAGCGGGCGGTGGAAATACAGGCCGCCGGGTTCGAGCTGACCAGCGGGCTGCTGGATACTTTCATGCTTGCGGTGGCCGACGGCTCCGCCGACGCGCGGGGTGAGGCGCCGCTTTCCTACCGCAGCCGCAAAATGCTGTGCCTGCTGCCGCAGCGTTTCCGCGATTTCGAGAATCCCGAATTCTGCCGGGACACCTATGGTCAGATGCTTTCAGTGCTTGATTATATAACCAGCCTTACCGATACCCATGCGGTGACGCTGTTCCGTCGGCTTAAAGGCATTTCATTGCCTGGAATGGAGGGTTGAAATGCCGGAACTGCCGGAGGTTGAAACCGTCAAGCGCGCGCTGGATGTCAGAGTCGCCGGACTGAGCATTGTAAAGGTCGAAATATTTTCACCGGCAATGCGTACTTCGCTGGCTCCGCTCGCGGCGGCCGGACTGGAGGGGCGACGGATACTCGGCGTGCGTCGGCGCGGGCGCTACATGGTGATGGACTTGGAAGGCGGCAAGTCGCTGCTGATGCATCTCGGGATGTCTGGCGTACTGCGGGTGGAACCGCTTTCAGTGCCAAGGCGCAAGCACGAGCACATATTCTTCCATCTTTCCGACGGTTCCGCGTTGCGTTTCGAGTGCACCCGCCGTTTCAGCATTTGCGAACCCTGTGTCTGTTCCTGCGGTTGTTGGCCGGCGGCGCTGAACAAACTCGGAGTGGAGCCGTTGTCGGACGATTTCAATGCAGACTATCTATTCAACGCTTCTCGCGGGCACACCGGCAGCATCAAGAATTTTCTGATGGACAACGCCATCGTGGTCGGCGTGGGTAACATCTATGCCGCCGAAACTCTGTTCTCCTCCGGCATTTCTCCGCTGCGCCGCGCCTGCGACATCACCCGCGCCGAGGCGGAAAAACTGGTGGACGCGGTGAAAGGCACGCTCGAAGCGGCGATCCGGGCCGGCGGCTCTTCAATTCGCGACTACCGCCATCTCGATGGGTCCGAGGGCAGTTTTTCACTTCAGCTGAAAGCATACGGCCGCGCCGGGGAGCCGTGTCCGGTTTGCGGAACCGCGATTGCCAAAATCACCCAGTCCGGTCGTTCAAGCTACTACTGCCCGAAATGTCAAAAGTAACATCCGAACTTCTTCCCCGCGTCTGGCCCGGACCGATGGAGGGGCTGATGCATCCGGCGTTTGTGCTGGCGGCAAATGAGCTTGGGCTGGTGGATGTGTGGATGACTCCGTTTTTCCGGGTGACCGGCCCCAGAACTCCGCGTCGGGTGCTTGCCGGATTTCTGGCGCCGTTCATGTTCGGCGGAGTGCCGGTGCATGTGCAGCTGATGGGGCGTGATCCGGATGGCATGCTGCAGACCGCCGAAAGTTGCTTGGAGCTTGGCTGTGCCGGGATAAATCTTAACTTCTGCTGCCCCAGTGGAACAGTGGTGCGCCATGGTGCCGGGGGCGGTTGGCTGCGCGACATCCCGGGGCTGATGGCATTGACGGCGGTGCTTCGGCGGGGCCTGCCGGAGGGGTTTTTGAGTGTAAAACTGCGGGCCGGATTTGACCATTCCGGATTTGCGTGGTATAGTGAGTTGGCCGGGCTTGGAATCGATGCGGTGTTCCTGCATTTTCGCACGGTTTCGGAGCAATACCGGCAGTTGCCGTTTTCACTGGCGCTGGAACGTTTCGCGGCCGCGCGAGAACGGCTCGGAGCGGTGCCGCTGTTTGCCAACGGCGATATCGATACTCCCGAAAAACTTCAGGCTTGCCATGATCTCGGCTGTGCCGGGGTTATGGCGGCGCGAGGATGGCTGAGGCGTCCGTCACTTTTGAAAGAAATGACGGGCCATGAATGCGGCGTTACTGATAAGCAACTGTTTTTTAAGGTGTTAGGTGTGGCGAAATGTGACGAATCATTGCGGTTCAACAAGGGAAGAGCGGTCGAGCTTGGCCGCATGCTGCTGGGATCGGCCGCGCCGGTTCTGGCCGCGCTGGAGGCGGTTGACGGAGATTGGAAAAAAGTGACGGAATTTTGACGGAGGATATGAAAATGACGGATCTGATCGCTGAGTTCAAGAAGATTTACGACCGTGCGCCGGAGGTAGTTTCCCGCGCCCCTGGACGGCTCGAAGTGCTCGGCAACCACACCGATTACAATGAAGGGGTGGTGCTCAGCTGCGCGGTTGAACAGGCCGCGCATTTCGCCATGGCCAAGCGCGCCGGCCGGATTTGCCGGATTCGCGACTTGCGCGAGGGCGTTGCCGCTGAATTCGATCTCGATCGCATCGCCAAAGCCGCCCCCCGCGATTGGAGCAACTACATTCGGGGCGTGATCGTGGAACTTCGCAAGCGCGGAATCGAAATCGGAGCGTTCGACGCCGTGCTCGACAGTTCGGTGCCGCTTTCCGCCGGGATGAGCAGTTCTGCCGCGCTGGAAATGGCCGCGGCAATGGCGTTCCGTACCGCCTACGACATAGACCTGCCGCTTCCGGAATGGGCCCGGGTCGGGCAGGGCGTGGAGAACAACTACCTTGGCCTCAAGACCGGACTGCTCGATCAGTTCAGTTCACTTTACGGAAGCAAAGATTCGCTGATTCTTTCCGACTTTCGCACGGTGGAAGTGCTCAAAACCGTACCGCTTCCGACCGGGTTCGAACTGGTGGTGGCTAATTCTATGGTCAAACACACACTGGTCGATTCCGAATACAACAGCCGTCGCGCCGATTGCGAAAGCGCCGCACGCAAACTGGCCGCCGCCCTTCCCGGCATCAGAACGTTGCGCGACGTTCTGATGAGCGAACTTGAGGATCACGCACAGTTGCTGACCGACCGCGAGTTTCGCCGGGCCCGGCATGTGGTCGGCGAGTGCGAGCGGGTCTTTGCCGCCGAGAGAGCGTTGGCTCGCAACGACATCGGAGAATTCGGGGCGTTGATGTTCGCCTCTCATCGTTCGTCGCAGAACAACTTTGAAAACAGTTGCCCGGAACTTGACGTGCTGGTCGATTTTGCCGTTGCTTCGCCGCTTTGTCTTGGGGCGCGGCTCTCCGGTGGCGGGTTCGGTGGCATCACCATACATTTGGTCGCGGCCTCGGATGTCGAAGAGTACACCGACAAGCTGCGGACCCACTTCCAGCGAGTGGTGCAGAAAGATCCCCAGATCATTGTATGCAGCGTGGGCGACGGCGCGACGGCGGAGGCACTTTGATTCGTCGGCTGCTGGCGCTGGCCGTACTGCTTTTCGCATTGCCGCTGGCGGCGGCGGAACGGCTGGTTTTCGAATCGCCGGATGCTCCGGCGATCGATACCGGCCGCCTGCTTGACGCCCCGTTTGCTCCTGCCGGAGAAACCGTGGGGTTCGTTACACGCCATCCATTGATGCAGCGGGTCGACATGCAGGTGCTCGCCCTGCCGGATGGCCGCAGGTTTTACGCTCCGGTCAACGCCGACGGTACCGACCTGGAAATTGCCGATCCCGCGCCGTGGGTGCCGCCGATGTTCCGCATTATGGCGGTGATGCTGGCGGTGGCAGCTGCGGCATGGTTTTTTGCATGGCGGCGAAAAAGGCTTTCGCCCACGGAAAACCTGTGGCTTGCGCTGGCGGTGCTGGTGCTGTTCAGGGTGGTTGCCATGTTGTGGTCGCTGATGATATGCGGGGACTATTTCTGCGCTCCCTCCGACGATCTCGGCTATCTGGAAGTTTCCCGCGGGATAATGCGCGGCAATTTTTCCGGCCCGTGGAGCTTTACGGTGGGATTGTCCGTACTTTATCTGCCTTTCATGCTGATTTTCGGCGAAAGCTATTTTGCATTCGCGCCGGCGCTTTCCACATTTTCGGCGTTGGTGCTTTCGCCGCTGGCCTTGGCGCTGGCTTTCTTGTTTATGCGCCGGATTTGTGGATCAATGGTTCGCGCCTGGTGGGCCGGAGCGGTCTTGGCGGCTTGGCCTTTCTTTGTCCACTGGATACAGCGTAGCTCCGGGCCCGTCGACTGGATGTTGTCTGCGCCCCGGCTCGGCGCCGATTTTTTCAATTACAACATCTTCATCGGCGCCGGGTACAACACCATGAGCGACACGTTTGCGATGCTGGCGGTGTTTGCCGCGCTGCTGATGGCGGCAACGGTTCCTTTGAAATGGTATTGGTCGCTGGCGGCGGGGGCGGTGTTCGGGTTCGCGTGTCTGATCCGGGTCAATGACGTGTTTTATCTGCCGGTTATGGCGCTGGTCTGGATGCTGCGCGAGGAGCGTCCCTGGTCGGGCATTGCACTCGCGCGCTATGCTGCGGGCGGACTTATGGCAATGGCGGTGTTTTCGGTACAACTGGCCGTGAATCATCACCAGCTGGGCGGAATTTTCACTTTTCCCTATGTGCTGCACCCCAATCGTGCGGCGGCCGGATTCCTGTTCGAGTGCATTCCCGGCAATCTGGCGTTTCTGTTCAATGCCAACCGGCCGTGGTGGGCGGCCGGCCTGGCCGCGCTGGCGCTGGTTTCAGACCGTAAAAGCCGGACGATTATAGCATTATGGAGTTTGCCGGTGCTGCTGTTTTTCTGCGGCTATCCGTGCGCCACCTGGGATGCGGCAAGATTTCTGCTGCCAATCTATGGGGCATTCATTCTGGCGGCGGCTCTGCTTTGTTGGAAAAGACAGTGGTGGTTGTGGGGAGCGCTTTCGGTTGCCGTCTATTTTTCCGGCCCGTGGGCGGCGGGTGCGGCGGCGTTGCTGCTTTTGTTGAGAGCGCTGGCGGATGCGGCATTTTTGCTGAAGCCAAGCCGGAGCGCCGGAGACCCGGGCGAAGCCAGATAGCCGCGAGCGTTGGCCAGGCCGGGAATCCACAATATCTCTCCGTCGGCCGTGCGCACAACCGGTTGTGCCGCTTTGGTCTCCGGCATCAGTTTGTGATCGATGAAAAGTTGCTTTACGCTCTTTCCACGCCCGGAAAAAGACGTGAACCGTTCGCCATCGCGGCGCGGTGATATTTCCAGCGTTTCCGGGAGCTCCTCCGGAGCGAACCAGGCGACACAGGGGTCGAACGCGGGCGCTTCCGGCATGATTGCGGATTCCGCCGAAAAGAAGCCATATTCGGTCGCCGCTTCCGGTTGGCGTCGCCAGTTCCATAATATCGCGGCAAGCGGTTCGCCTGCCGGAATAGACAGCATGCCGCGGCTTTTGCGCCAGATGCGTCCGAAGATGGCGGTTTCTCCGTCATGCGGCGAGGTTAAAAATTTCAACAATTCGCGGCGGCGGCCGGGGCTCAGCGATTCTTCCGAGTTGAAATAGCGCTTCAAAACTCTGGACAGCAATGCGGGATGAAGGTCCCGCCAGAACGCGACGGGGGTGATTTGACTGCCGGAGATTCCGGCGAATTCGCGTTCGGCGCAAGCCTCGATGAAGTCTGCGTCGTCGGACAACGCCTGCAGCGATGCCGCAATACCTTTTTCAACCGGAGGGAACGATTTTTTCCACTCGGGCAGTATTTTGTTGCGCAGGAAGTTGCGCTGGTAGGCGCAGTCGGCGTTGGTGGCGTCGAAGCACCATTTCCAGACGCCTTGAGATAGCAGAAATTCCTCGATTTCCCGGCGGGAGAAGCCTATCAGCGGGCGCAGCAGTTCCACGCCTTCAAGCCGCGAATGCCGCCGGAGCGCGGTGATGGACGAGGTATTGCCGCCGCGTCCGATGCGCAGAAGCATGTTTTCTTCCGCGTCGTTGCGGTGATGGCCGAGCGCAACCAAGGCTCCGCCCTCCGCCAATTTTTTCCACATTTCCAGCCGCATTCTGCGGGCGGCGGCTTCGAGGTTTTCGCCACGGCCGCGGTTTTCCGGCACCGCCAGCGCGAATGTCCGGCACGGGATGCCGCGGGCATTGCAGAATTCCGTTACGAATTCGGCGTCGCGCCGGCTTTCCTCTCCCCTGATGCCATGCTCGAAATGCACGGCCTCCACTGCGGCCTTTGCTCTGCAAAGCAGCAGCAGCAGCGCGATGGAGTCGGCCCCGCCGGAAACACCGGCGAGAACTCTTTTTCCGGCGAGGCCGGAAAGCCCCGCCGCGGCGACGGTAATTTTTGCCATTTTTTTTCTTGCGCGTTTGATAATTTCAGTTCCTGCGTTAATATAAACTAAGTTGAAACCCAATTCAAATCTCGAGGAACGCGAAAATGGCATACATCGTGGCGGCGACCCGCAACGAACACAAAGTCGAAGAGTACAAGGAACTCCTTAAAGACCAGAACGTTGAAATACGTTCTCTCAATGAATATCCCGGCTTCGAAGAAGTGGAGGAAACCGGTTCCACATTTCAGGAAAACGCCGAATTGAAGGCGGTGGCAGCCTGCAAATATTGCGATGTTCCGGCTTTTGCCGATGATTCCGGACTTGAGGTCGAGGCGCTGAACGGCGCGCCCGGCATTTACTCCGCCCGTTATGCCGGCACCAACAGCACGCGCATCGCTCGGGTTCTCGAGGAGCTCAAGGGCAAGGATAACCGCCGCGCACGCTTCACCTGCGTCATCGCGATCGCGGTAAACGGCGAGGCGGTGGCCAGTTTCACCGGTCATGTCGGCGGCGTTATCGTTGAGACTTCTCGCGGGGAAGGCGGCTTCGGCTACGATCCGATCTTCCAGCCCGACGGCCATGACCAGACTTTCGGCGAAATGTCGGCAGACCAGAAGAACCGGATCAGCCATCGCGCGATGGCCTGCAAAGCGGCTATCGAGTTCTTTGAAGACGAGATGAGCGTGCTTGACGAGGATTTTGACTGATGCCTTCTGATTTTGTTCACCTCCACGTGCACAGCCATTACAGTCTGCTGGACGGCGCCTGCACCTGCTCCGGATTGCTGAGTTTGGCCAAGGAGTATGAGATGGAGGCGGTTGCGATCACCGACCACGGCTATATGGGCGGCTGCATCGACCTGTACAATACTTTCAGAAAAGACGGCATAAAACCGATATTCGGCTGCGAAATGTATGTGGCTCCGGGGTCGCGGCACGACCGCAATCAGATGGTGGCCCACCAGCGTGGATTTCATCTGCTGGTGCTGGCCGAAAACGACACCGGGTACCACAACCTCTGCCACCTGATTTCCGAGGCTTACGCCACCGGCATGTATTACAAGCCGCGCATCGACCGCGAATTGCTGGAAAAGTGGCATGACGGCCTCATGATACTTTCCGCCTGCATCGGCGGCGAGGTGCCGGCCAGAATATTGGCGGGAGATGCGGCCGGGGCGGAACGGGCAATCGACTATTTCACCGGGCTGGTGGGCAAGAACAACTTTTTCCTCGAGCTTATGGATCATGGCATGGACGAGGAGAAACGGGTCAACCGCGAGTTGATAAAACTGTCCGGTAAGTTCGGACTCAAACTGGTTGCCACCAACGACGTGCATTATCTCAAGAGAGAGCATGCCGAGGCGCACGAGGTGATGCTTTGCATTCAGACCCAGTGCCGGATCGACGACCCAAAGCGCTTCCGTTTCTGCGCGCCGGAGTTTTATTTCAAAAGCCCCGACGAGATGAAACATATTTTTCGGGAAATACCCGAGGCGATCACCAATACCCGCGGCATAGCCGAACGCTGTTCGATCAACCTTACCTTTGCGCCGGAAGCGAACCACTATCCGGTGTTCACGCTTTCGGATAATTCGGACCGTCAGGCGGAGGTCCTGCGTGAACACTGCCAGGCCGGAGTCGCTCCGCGTTATGGTTTCGATCCGACCGCCGGGAACCTCACCCCCGAGCAGCAGGCTCTGCTTGACCGGATGGACTACGAACTGTCGGTAATCACCAAGACCAAATATCCCAGCTATTTCCTGGTGGTTGCGGACTTCATTAACTATGCGAAAACGCAGGATATTCCGGTCGGCCCCGGACGCGGCTCCGGCGCCGGAAGCGTGGTGGCGTACCTAACGGGGATCACCGACATAGATCCCATCCGCTACAATCTGCTGTTCGAACGTTTTCTCAACCCGGAGCGCGTCAGCCCCCCGGACTTCGACGTGGACTTCTGCGAAGACCGCCGTGTCGAGGTCATCGATTATGTGCGCAACAAATACGGCGCCGACTCGGTTGCCCAGATTTGCACCTACGGCACATTGAAGCCCAAGGCGGTGATAAAGGACGTGGCACGGGTGCTGGGATTCGATTTCGCTTTCGGGGACCGCATTACCAAGCTGATTCCCGGCGATCCCAAGATTACCATCGAAAAGGCGATCAAGGCATCGCCGGACCTCAAGAAGATGGTCGAAAAAGACCCAGATGTGGCGCGCGTTTTCAAGCATGCCGAAGTGCTTGAGGGCATTAACCGGCAGCTGGGCATTCACGCCGCCGGGGTTATTATCGGCGACCAGCCGCTGGACAATCTGGTGCCGCTGGCACGCGGGGCGAACGGGGAAGTTATCACCGAATATCCGTCGGTGCCGTGCGAGAGTTTGGGGTTGCTCAAAATGGACTTTCTCGGCCTGCGCACTCTCACCATAATTCATAATGCGGTTAAGATGATCGAACGCAACCGCGGCGTAAGCCTCGATTTCGACCGGGTGCCGATCGACGACAAGAAGACTTTCGACCTGCTCCGGGCCGGAGACACCGTGGCGGTGTTCCAGCTGGAATCCGGCGGCATGCAGAACCTCTGCCGCAACTTTGGCGTTGACACAATGGAGCACATCATCGCATTGCTGGCGATCTACCGCCCCGGGCCGATGGACTTCATCCCGCAGTTCGTGGCGCGCAAGAAGGGCCTGGAGCCGGTCATATACGACCATCCGCTGATGGAGAAGTACCTTCAGGAGACCTATGGCATCATGCTTTATCAGGAGCAGATCATGCAGGTGGTGCAGGTGCTGGCCGGGTTTTCGCTGGGCGGTGCAGACATCCTGCGCCGTGCCATCGGAAAAAAGAAGGTCGATGTGCTTCAGCAGCAGAAGGAAAAATTTGTCGATGGCTGCAGGAAGACCAACAATATCGACGCCGCGCTGGCCGAACGCATCTGGGAGAAAATCAAGATGTTCGCCGGATACGGCTTCAACAAGTCGCACTCGGCGGCCTATGCGTTTGTGGCTTACCGTACCGCCTATCTGAAAGCGAACTATCCGGTGGAATTCATGGCTGCGGTGCTCACCAGCGAAATTCGCGACGCTGAGAAGATCGCGTTTCTGATTTCCGCCTGCAAAGATATGAAAATCCCGGTGCTTCCGCCGGATGTCAATACCTCCGAAATCAAGTTCGGTGTGGACGGCGACAGCATCCGTTTCGGCATCGGCGCGATCAAGGGCGTGGGCGAGGCCGCCGCCGGAGCGGTGCTCCGGGCGCGCGAATCCGGTGGCAAGTTCACCAGCTTTGCCGACTTCTGCGAACGCTGCGGCGACGCTATCAACTCAAGGATGCTCGAAAACCTGATCCGGGCGGGAGCCTTCGATTCGTTCGGCCTGCGCCGTTCGCAGCTTATGGCCGTGGCCGAGCCCACCATGCGGTTTGCCCAAAGCGCCGCCCGTGAACGCAAGTCGGGCCAGCGCTCCCTGTTCGAACTGCTGGACGAGACCGAGCAGGACGGCATCATGAACATTCCTGCACCGGATATTCCGGAGTTCGACCCCGAGGAGATTCTCCGCAGTGAGAAGGAGCTTCTGGGGTTCTATGTGACCGGTCATCCGCTGACCCGCTATGTGGACGTGATAAAGGAACTTAGCACCGTCAGGCTGAACGCGCTTGAAAAACTGACCGACAACACCCCTGTCCGCTTTGGCGGCATGGTGCAGAGCGTGACAAGGAAAACCAGCAAAAAGACTCAGAACCCCTATTTGATCGTGGAAATCGAAGGGTTGGACGGAACCGCCGAGTGCATGATGTACGAGCGTGCGATGCGTAATCAGGAAGCCTCCGGCGTACAAATTGAAAAGGGTCTGCCGGTGTTCGCCGAGGCTTTGGCCTCGGCGCGTGAGGGAGAGACGCCGCGGCTCAGTCTCGAGATGGTCATAACCCTTACCGCCGGCATGGAGAAATATGCCGGTGAAATCCTGTTGTTTGCCGACGCGTCGGCTCTGACCGACGATGTATTTGAGCGGATATCACAGCACAACCGCCGTCACCGAGGCGAAACCAGACTGGTGTTTGCCGTTACCGGCGAGCGTGATGCCGGCAGAATAATCTATGTGGAAACCGGCGTTCGCGTGGCCGCCACATTCGAATACCTCGCGGGGCTTGAGGCTCTCTTCGGTTCGCATTGCTGGAAATTGAAGGGGAACGACAAGCTGCCGGAGCCCCGGCGCATCTTCAAACCGCGGCCGGAACAATCCGACAAGGCCGCGAAGGGCAACTAACCAAAAGAACAGAAGGAACCCGACTATGGGCTGGGATCTCGGCGGACTGGTCAAGGTGGATTTTTTCGTTATCGCAACCATTTCCATCTATGTAATCGTAATCATGTTCGTGGGTTGGTGGTCCAGCCGCAAGGTTCACGACATGACCGACTTTCTTGTGGCCGGGCGAAAACTTCCCTACTGGATGGCCACCGCCACGTTGCTGGCAACCTGGTTCGGCGCCGGATCGTCGATGGGCGTGGCCGGAGCGGTCTACAAAGGCGGGCTGCATTCGGTGGTGGCCGATCCGTTCGGCGCCGCGGTCAGCTTGCTTATCGCCGGATTCTTCTATGTGGCCATTCTGCGCCGCATGAGGCTGCTTACCATTACCGACATCGTGGAACGGGCCTACGGCAAGCGGGCCGGAATATATTCATCCTTGTGGATGGTTCCGGTGTTCATCGGCTGGCTTGGAACCCAGATCATGGGTATCGGAAAGATACTGAAGCTCCTGTTCGGCGTGGATGAGGTGTGGGGCGATCTTCTCGGAGCGCTGATTGTGCTCATATACACCTATGCCGGCGGTATGTGGGCGGTTACGCTTACCGACGTGGTGCAGGTGGTGCTGATAATTTTCGGGTTGAGTCTGGTTTTACCGGGTGCGGTCGGCTCCGTCGGCGGATTGTCGGAGTTGATACACCGGATTCCGGCCGCCGACCTGTCGCTGCTGCCTCCGGCCGATCCCGAGGTCGGCGCTTATAATACCTGGGTGGCTTATATCGGCCAATGGGTTATGATGGGGCTGGGATGTGTGATCGGACAAGACCTGATTCAGCGATCGCTGGCCAGCAAATCTCCGGCGGTGGCGCGCCGCAGTGCGATAACCTCGGGATTCGGCTATTTGGCTATCGGACTGATCCCGATAACCATCGGCTTCTGTGCCCGCTATATCAACTGGAATGCCGGGTTCAGCATGGATTTGTTCGCTTCTCCCGGCTCCAACGTGCTGGCCGACCCGGACACGGTGATTCCGGTTATGGCGGTTCAGATCATGCCGGCCTGGCTGCTGGCGCTGTTTCTCAGCGCGCTGGTTTCCGCTATCATGAGTTCGGCCGACAGTTCGCTTCTGGCCGCCACCAGTCTGGTGACCAACAATGTGGTGCGCCCCTGCTTTCCGTCGATATCCGACCGCAAGTTGCTGGCGATGACCAGATTTTCAACTGTGGTAGTGCTGGCGGTGTCGCTGCTTATCGCGTTCAAGATGGAATCGATGTATTCGCTGCTGGTCAATTCGTGGGCTTCGCAGCTGCTGGTGACCTTTATTCCGGTGACCACCGCATTGTATTTTCCGCGGGTGGGGCGTACCGCCGCCTGGTGGAGCATGGTCGTGGGCCCGGTGGTATGGATCGGGTACACTTTTTATTCCGCCGGGTTTCGTGCGGCCGGCGCCGGTATGAACGGTGTGGTCATGTGTCTGGCCTGTGGATTCATGGCCGCCGCGGCGGTCTGGCTGTTGGGGCCGCTGTTTCGACCGAATCTGCTGCGCCGCTGGGCGTGGTGCGGGATTGTGGCCGGCGGCTTCGGCTGGACGGTGGCAACCAGTTTCTATTGTCCGACCTTTGCGCTGAACAATATTGACGACAGTATGCTTTCGCGCGGGGCGATGTACGGCTTTGTGGCGGCGCTGCTGGCGGTGATCGTGGTGGCGCTGCTCTCGCCGCGGCGGGTCGACGAACCCAGGCTCTGGGTGCCGTTGAGCGACGACAGTGTGCCGCCCGAGCTTGAGCGGGCGGCGCAGAACGATAAACTTATGCCTCCGCCTATTCTGGGGTGACGCCATGATAAGAGGAATCGGCGTTGATATCGCGCAGGTGCACCGCATAGCAAAGGCGCTGGAAATGGAAGGATTTCGCGAGCGGTTTTGTACGGTGCGTGAAATTGCCCTCGGCGAGGGAAAACCGGCGGCGTTCTGGGCCGGCCGCTGGGCCGCAAAAGAAGCGTTCTCAAAAGCGCTGGGGTGCGGTATCGGCGCGGATTGCTCGTTTCAGGACGTGGAGGTGGTCAACGACGAAGTCGGCGCACCGGGCCTGGAAGTGGGCGGTGCGGCGAGGAAAAGGCTGACGGCGATGAAGGTCGACAAAATATGGATTTCGATCAGCCACGAGCGCGACTTTGCGGTGGCCACGGTCATATTGGAGGGAAATTAAATGAGTTTCAGGAAGATTTTGATGATCGCGGTGATGGGTTTCGGTGCTGTGCGCGGTTTTGCGGGTGGGGCGGCGGTAGAAGGGCCGTTCAACTGCGACTTCGAATGGATCGCAAAGCCGTCGGACTACGCCTTTCTCGAGTTGAAAGATGTGGATGCGATGTTGGTGAAGGAGGGAAAGAACGCCTTCATTGAACTTAAAAACACGCAGCCGAGGCGCTATCTGGTGTTCGAGATGAAAGTGAATATGCTGTACAACCCGGGAATGGTGTTGCGCTTTAGCCATCGGGAACCCGGCGATCCCGGCATCGGGCTTATCGCGATTGGCATGACCAGCGAGCAGGGTGGCAGGTTCTACCGTCAGGCGGCTATACCGTCGGAAAAATGGCAGGAGTGCGAAGTACCGCTGGCTTCGCTGGAGAATGTTGCGGGGCCGCCGGCCACCGCCGAGACGGTTATGAGTTCGCTCACCATCTATGCCCGTATTCCCGACACCGCCGAACCCGCCGCGATGACGCTGGATCTCGACAATGTCGAATTGTATGCCGGCGAAGCGCCGCCACTGACTTCCGAGGCCAATCCGCCGTTGTTCAACTGGCGGCGCGGTCTGGGCAAGGCGATGCTGGAATATTCACAGAACCCGGCATTTCCGTCGGACGCCACCGTAAAGGTCGAAACTTCCAACAATTTCTTCATGCCGCAGTCGCCGCTGGCCGCGGGCCGCTGGTATTACCGGGTGACCGCCGCCGACGGCTATGGCACGCCGGTGGTAAAACTCGATATAGTTCCCGAGGCGCGGGTTTACAATACCTCGGTTTTCGATCCGGCGATGTTGCTGGCCAAGCCCCGCCCGTGGCTGAATTGTCGCCGTGAAATGTCCGCCGGCGAGCGGGCCAGACTGCTCGCGGAATTCAAAAAGAATTACACGCTTCGGCCCGGGCTGAATCCGCGCAGCTATCATCCCGGCGATCCTGAATATCCGTCTTTCATCTCATGGTATGGCGGCGTCCACGACCGCATTGTAATCTCCGCCGGAAGACGGCTTCAGACGCTGGCCGAGATTCTTGCCGCCACCGGTGACAGCTCTTTGGCTCCCCAGGTTCTGGATTATGCACTGGAACTTTGTTCATGGGACCCGAACGACGGGTCCGGCCATCTCTCCGGCGACATTGGCGCATATCATGTTCAGCGCGGCCTCGACGCCGCCTATGACGCTCTGCATACATATTACGACGCCGAGACGCTGAAGCCCTTGCGCGACATGATCAAATATCGCGCCGAGCAGGTTTGGACTCACCTGAATCCGTTCCCTCGCGGCCAGCGCAAGGAATACAACAATCATGCCTGGCTGGCCGTCTACGGCATGGCGGAAGCCGGGGTGGTGCTTACCGGTGACGATCCCGATGCTGAAAAATATGTCGAATACGCACGGGAACTTTTCCTCGGGCTGTTTTTGGCGGTGCAGGGATTCGACGGCGAAAACGGTGAGGGTATCGGCTATTGGAGTTACGGCGGCAATTTCCTGAAGCTCTATGCGCAAATGATGAAGGAAGCCTGCGGGGTTGACATGTTCACCCATCCTTGGCTCGGCCGCACCATCATGTTTCCGATATACACGTGTATTCCGAACAGCTATGCGGTCAGCTTTGCCGATTCCGGGAAGCCGAACCACTCCATTTTGGGCCCGAAGCCCAGCGAAGACAAGTATATTGAAGAGCTGGCGGTACTCAGCAACAATCCATACGGGGTGTGGTACGCCAACAAGCCGTCTGCGTTTCGCGGACTGGCTCCGAAAATACCGGCCGACATCCCGCAGTCGGTTTACTATCCGCAGATCGGTTGGGGAGTATTCAACACCTCGCTGGTGGACGGATTGCGCAATGTCACCGTGGCGCAGCGGGCCGCCGTTTTCGGTTCCGCCCATCAGCATGACGACCAGAACAATATCCTGATAAACGCCTACGGCGACGAGCTGATAGTCAACTCCGGCTATTACGACTACTTCGGCAGTCCGCATTTCAACGGTTATTCCATTCGTACCCGCGCGCACAATACCCTGCTGGTGGACGGCCGGGACCAGGATACCCGCCGAACCAACGCGGGCGGCGCGTTGACCACCTTTGTCGACAATCCTGGCTTCGGCTACATGGTCGGCGAAGCCGGCAATCCCACAGTGAACAACGGCAAGCTGACCCGCTGGACCCGTCGTACCATTTTCATAAAGCCGGAGTTCGTCATCACCCATGACATCGTCGAAGCCGAGGCCCCGGTTCAGCTGGAATACCTGATGCATTCCGTGATTCCGCTGTTTGCCTACCAGCCCAACCAATATTTCGACATCGTTGGAACCCGGGCCGAGTTGTATGGCCGAATCATCCATCCGGTGCTGAACCTGAATATTTCCAGCGGCTATCCGATCAATCCGGTGCGGCCGCGAGGCAACAACGAGCCGTTGGACGAGTCTGTTATCTCACGCGAGTGGCATCTTGATGCCGCCACACCCGGCAAGGTTAGGGCCGAGGATATAATGGTCGCCATGCAGATACGCAAGCAGCCGGCTCCCCGCAACACCCGCGCCCGGATGGTCGAGGTGCCATGCGAGAACGGCCGCGCGGTTGCCATCCGCAGAGGTAACGACAATCTGGTGCTGGTGCTGTCGCGCCTCTCGGACGCCGGGCCGATGCGTTGCGGCAACGTGCTGACCAACGCCAAGGAAATCTATGTGGCGGAGTTCGCCGCCGACGGTACAAGGCTGCGTGAGTTTACCGGGATCGAGAGTGGCGGCGGGGAAGTTCGCGACATTCCCGGCATCGAACTGTTCGGCGCCAAGCTGTCCGGCGTCGAGGCCGACCGTGCGGCGGACGTGATCCGCTATTACTCCGGCACCGTCCGCATACCCGAGACCAAAGAGTACGCCAATCCGTTCGATTCGTCGGTAAACGTAATCGTGGACATGCGGCTGTGGCACGGCGGAACACTGGAGGCGGGAGATCACTTTGTGGTGGTTTCCAGCCTCAAGCGGCTGTAGGCTAAGGGGCTGCGGCGGCGGAAAAGTTAAAAAAAATCCGCCGCCGGGCTTGACTTTTGCCGGGTTGCGTCTAAATTATAGTCTGCTTGGTTTCTCATATCGCAAATTCCACCGCTCACGGAGAGATCAGGCGAGCATAAGTCGGAGCTGGCGGCCTTGAAAGAAGGCAGGAGGCGACGATGGTGATTTTTGTTTTAAACAGAGCGGTGTTTGCGGCGGGCCTGTCGGTCCGATTGCCGCAGGGTGTCCGCTCCGATAATAATGTTATGAGACAATTTTGTTTCCAGAATAAAAACAAGGAGTTGGAACCATGAAAGTCAGAGCCTCGGTCAAGCGCAGATGCGAATTCTGCCAGATCATCAAGCGCAAAGGGGTGGTTCGCGTGATCTGTTCGCGCAATGCCCGCCACAAGCAGAGACAGGGATAACCCAGAAACAAATAGGAATATTATACTATGCCGCGAATCATTGGTGTTGACATTCCCAACAACAAGCGCATCGAATATTCTCTGCGCTACATCTATGGAATCGGCCCGGCCCGGGCAATGGAAATCATAACCAAACTCGGTATCCCGGTGGGTCTCAAGGCCAGCGCGCTTACCCCCGAGCAGATCGCCGCGATTACCAAGTATCTCCAGAACGAAATCCTGGTGGAAGGCGACCTCCGCCGTGTTATCGCCGCTGACATCCGTCGCCTGCAGCAGATCAACTGCTATCGCGGCGTGCGTCATCGCCGCGGGCTGCCGGTGCGCGGCCAGCGGACCAAGACCAACGCCCGTACCCGCAAGGGCAAGAGAATCACCATCGGCGCTATCCGCGACAAAACGCAGCGTCGTTTGGCGAAAGCATAATGGCCGCCTGAAGGCAGCAGCGTGACAACGAAACAATAATCAATCAGGATATAATAACATGGCTGAAGAACTGAAACAGGAAGTGCAAGCTCCCGCCGCCGCGCCCGCCGAGGGTGCCACGGAAGGCCGCGAGGTCAAGCAGCGCGCCAAGGCCGGCCGCAATATTCCGTCCGGCATCGCGTACGTGCTGGCCACGTTCAACAACACCAAGGTTACTTTCACCGACCTGCACGGCAATGTGCTGTGCTGGAGCACCGGTGGCAAGAACGGCTTCAAGGGGTCCCGCAAGAGTACCGCTTATGCCGCGCAGGTGATCGCCGGCGACGCCGCCAAAAAGGCGCAGCTGCTCGGCATGAAGGAAGTGGAAGTCCGGATCAAGGGGCCGGGCGCTGGTAGAGAATCCGCGGTGCGCGGCATTGCCGCCAGCGGGATTGAAGTCATTGCAATCAAGGATATTACCCCGGTGCCTCACAACGGTTGCCGCCCGCCCAAACGGCGCAGGGTCTAACGCGTTGTGGCATTTTGAATGTCGGATTTATTGACAAAAAACCATTTTTGGAGGTAATATTATGACTGCTGCAGCTGGATTCCCGATGCCCAATTCCATTGTGCTCGGCGACGGTCAGACCAATACCTACGCGAAGTTTATCGCGGCCCCGTTCCAGAGCGGCTTCGGCCACACGCTGGGCAACAGCCTGCGCCGGGTGCTGCTTTCTTCGCTTGAAGGCGCTGCGAT
Organism: Victivallaceae bacterium; assembly: GCA_034926605.1. Classification (GTDB taxonomy): domain Bacteria; phylum Verrucomicrobiota; class Lentisphaeria; order Victivallales; family Victivallaceae; genus CALXXL01. The sequence continues at coordinate 51,043 of JAYFQV010000002.1, read as the reverse complement.
CTGCGCGGTCCGCATTGAGGGAGCCACCAACGAGTTCCAGACACTTCCGCATGTGGTTGAGGACGTCACGGAGATAGTTCTCAACCTGAAGTGCGTGCGCCTGAATTTGTACAGCGACTCCACCAAGACTCTCGAAATCCGCAAGGAGACCGCCGGTTCGGTTACCGCCGCCGACATCGTCTCCGACGGCACCGTCGAGATTCTGAATCCGGATCAGGTTATCTGTACCCTCGATACCGACTTCCCGTTCCGCGCCGAAATCGACGTGGTCAAGGGCAAGGGTTATCTGCCGGCCGAGAAGGTTATGCCGTCGCAGGTCATCGGCACCATTCCGGTGGACTGCCTGTTCAGTCCGGTCACCCGTGTGAACTATCAGGTCGGCGCCGCCCGTGTGGGCGAAGAGACCGAAATGGACTCGCTCGAGATTGAGATTTGGACCGACGGTCGCATCGCCCCGCGCGAATCGCTCGAACAGGCCGCCCGCATCCTGCGCGAACACCTGCAGGTGTTCATCGGCGGTCAGGCCGCTGAAAAGGACGTCAAGGACATGATGAGCGAGGACGAGCTTAAGCTGTTCAAGCTTTTGGTTCAGGATGTCGATGTGCTGGATCTTTCCGTTCGCGCGATGAATTGCCTGAACAACGCCAATATCAGGCTGGTCGGCGAGCTTTGCACCAAGACTGAAAGTCGGATGCTCAAGTATCGCAACTTCGGCAAGAAGTCTCTCGACGAAATCAAGGAAAAAATTCAAAAACTCGGCCTCGAGCTGGGAATGCAGCTTACCGATACCGTGGAAGGCGCTCTTGAAGAAGAGTCGCAGCGGGTTCGGGCGGAAGAGATGCAGGAGGAAAAATAAATGCGTCATCGCGTAGACACTTTCAAAATCGGGCGTTCCGGCGCGCATCGCGAAGCCATGCTCGCCAATATGGTCATGAGCCTGATCGAGCACGGGCAGATCACCACCAGTTTGGTCAAGGCCAAGGAAGTCCGCCGGGTGGCGGAGAAGCTGGTCACTATGGCGAAAAGCCCCACCATTCATCATCGCCGTTTGGCCGTGGCGCGCCTTCAGGCGCGTGGTATCGAGCGCAAGATGCTGGTGAAGAAGCTGTTCGATGAGCTTGCCCCGAAGTTTGCGGACCGCGCTGGCGGTTACACCCGCATTCTGAAGCTTGGCAAGCGTCTTGGCGACGCCACCGAAATGAGCATTCTGCAGTGGGTTGAGCTCGGCGAAGCCGCTCCCGCCGCCGAAGCCAAGGCTGAAGCCGCGAAATAAGACTGCCATGTCTTTGTGACGGCCGGGAATTTTCCCGGCCGTTTTTTTTATATTTGCACAACGGCGGAACGGGGCAGGCCGGAACGGGGTTGGACTTTTGCCGTTTAGGTGCTATATTTCTAAAAATGTGAAACAAAAAGGACAGAGACAAAGTGTTCAATATTGTGCTGGTGGCGCCGGAGATACCCCAGAATACCGGCAACATCGGGCGGCTTTGCGTTTCCACCGACAGCATGCTGCATTTGATAAAGCCGTTGGGATTTTCGCTGGAGGACAAATACCTGAAGCGTTCCGGCATGGACTATTGGCCGCATTTGAACCTGCGGATATACGAAAATTGGGATGAATTCATCGACGTAAATCCGGATGCCAGGTTCTGCTTCTTTTCAACTCGCGGTGTCAAATCTTTCTGGGACGAGGAGTTTCACGACGGCGATTTTCTGGTATTTGGTAACGAGGGCCACGGTCTGCCGTCGGAGTTTTATGATAAATACTGGGATCGGCTGGTTCAGATACCGATGCCGGGGAAATTTCACCGCAGTTACAACCTTGCAAATTCGGCGGCGGCAGCGTTGTTCGAGGCGCTGCGGCAAAACCGTGAAACGGGGACAATAAGATGACGACTCATTATTATCAACATTGCGGTTGCGGCGGCGGATGTTTGCTGGGGCTTATCATGCTGCTGATCTGGCCGCTGCTTATGATGATCAGGCTGTTCGGCGGCAAGCCGGTGACGTTCGGCGGCGATCTGCGCGACCGGGTTACGCCGCCGCCGGGCGGCGGAAACGGCTCGGAAGACGACGGTACCGTGATCGACGTTGAGGCGAAGGAAGTTCCGCCGGAGACTAAAAACCTGAAGTGACTTCAGCTTGCTCTGAGGTGGAAATGTTCTGCATGTCCAGCAGGATGTTGGACTCTTCATCGCCGGCTTTTCCCGCCAGTGTAAGGCATTCCAGCCCGGCCTCCGGATCTTTTTCGGTACCGATGCCGCTGTAATAGCAACGGGCCAGCTCGCGAAGCGCCCTGGGGTCGTTTTGATGCGCGGCCTCTGAAAACCAGTGAAACGCGGCACTTGGATTTGCCGCCACCCCGGAGCCTTTGAGGAAAGCAAGGCCCAGGAAATATTGCGCATTTACTTCACCAAGCTCGGCGGCGCGGGAATAACAATATACCGCCTGCACCGGATCGTATTCAACACCGACGCCGTCGGCATGGCAGCGGCCGAGTTTGTATAGCGCGTAGGGATTGTCGGCGTCGGCGGCCTCCCGGAAAAATTTGATGGCACGCGGCAGATCGGGCGCGAGAATGTCGCCTACAAGCAGGAAATCACCTATTTTAGCCAACCCCAGCGTCGAGCCTTGCTCGGCCGCTTTACGGTAATATTCCAGCGCCCTGGCGCGGTCGGGGGGAACACCGTAACCGAACTCGTGGCTCCAGCCGAGCTGCGCGATGGCGTCGGCATCGCCGAGTTCGGCGGCGCGGGTAAGATATTCCAGCATCTTCGCGTAGTCGGAATGAACGCCGATTCCGGCGAAATAGCAATTGCCGAGCATTCGCATGCTCAGCGCGTCGCCATGCGCGGCGGCGCGGGTAAGCAGGGCGGCGGCTTCGACGAAATCCTGTTCGGTACCGTTGGGGGAGGCTCCGGCGATCAATAGTTGTTTTGCGAGTTCACGGCAACCGGAGGGGTGATCCTGCGCGGCAAGGTAGCGCAGCAGCAGCATGGCGCGCTTGTAGTCCGGCGCGATCGCCGGAGTGGGGTCGTCGCGATTGGTTTCCGGCTTGACGCCGGAGATCAGATAATCAGCCAGCGCCAGCCTGGCATCGGCGATGCCCGCGGCTGAGGCGGTTTCAAAATGGCCGAATGCATCGTAGTCGCTTTGGGGCAATCCTTCCCCCTGACGGAACATTACCGCCAAATTGTAGTGTGCCTCCGGCCGTCCGGCGTCGGCGGCGCGCCGGAACCACAGAGCCGCCACCGTGGGATTGCGGGGGCGGTTTTCGCCGCGATAATATTCCAATGCCAAGCGGAGCATGGCATCGGCGTTGCCGGAGTCCGCCGCGATACGCAACGGGTCCTCCGGCTGCGGCGGTTCATCCGCGCGCGGAGCCGCCAGACATAGCAGCAGCATGGTGGCGAGGATGAAGCGGCGCATTATTTCAGCTTCTTCTCCAGCTCGGCGAAGCGCGCTTCAAGTTCGGCAACCTGGGTCTTAAGCCGTTCAACCCGTTTGGGGGTGGTGTAGCGGCTCATAAATTCGCGCTGGGGTTCGGCGGGAGTTCCCAGCATGATCGAGTTGGGCGGGCAGCTTTTTGCAAGGCTGCTGGTGCCGGCCAGCTGGGTTCCGGCGCCGACCGTGATATGGCCATTCACGCCGGACTGCGCCGCAAGGATCACCCCCGGTTCGAGCACTGCGCTGCCGGCCACGCCGCACTGCGCCACCAGAATCGAGCTTTCGCCGATTTCCACGTTGTGGGCAACCATCACCAGATTGTCGATTTTGACATTGGACTTGATCCAGGTGGTGCCGAAGCGGGCGCGGTCAACGGTGGAATTTGCGCCGATTTCCACGTCGTCGTCGATTCTTACGATGCCGGTTTGGGCCACCTTGACCAGTCCGTTGGGACCGGGAAGGAACCCGAAGCCGTCGCAGCCGATGACTACGCCGGAGTTGAGGATGACTTTGTTGCCGATGATACAGCGATAGTTCACGGTGGCGTTCGGCCACAATCTGCAGCCGCGCCCAACCTTGACGCCGTGGCCGAGGTAACAGCCGGCGCCGATAACGGTGTCGTCACCGATCTCAACGCCCTCTTCGAGTACAGCGCAGGCACCGACATGCACGTTCTTGCCGAGCTTGACCGAAGGATGCACCGCCGCGGTGGGATGAACGCCGGCCGGGTAATGTATCGGTTCCGGGGCGAAGAACTCGATAATCTTGCCGAACGCGAGGTCGCAGTTTTTGCAGACGACGAAAGTGCGGCCGTCAAGCGGGCTGTCGGCCAGATCGCGGCAGACCAGAACCACTCCGGCCCTGGTGTCGGCCAGCCAGTGTTCATATTTCTTGTTGCCCACAAAAGTGCAGCTGTCGCCGCAAGCGTCTTTGATCGAAGCTACGCGGGTTACGGTACGCGAGGCGTCACCGATGATTTCACCTTCGACCAGCTTGGCGATTTCGGCGGCGTTAAGAGTCTTCATTTATTTTCTTCTCCTTGTTGCGGCTGCGGCGGGGTCTTCTGCACCTCGCGGTTGCCGCGGTTCAGCTCATCGAGCACCTTGTCGGTGAGGTCGAGATTGGGTTTGAAATAGATCACGCTGCCCAGGTTGGAAGTGGTTTTGCCGGAGAGGTCGAACACGATGTCGGCGTTCTCGATGACGGCACGGCGCTGCACTTCGGCGATGATGTCGCCGGTGACTTCCTTGCGCTTGGTATCCTCGAGCTGCTGGAACTGGCGGGCTTTTTCGGTGAAATACTGCTGGATGTCGGCCTCGGACTGCTTGACCTCCACCAGCTTGGCGGCGGCGAGTTTGGCTTTTTCCTGCCGTTCTGATTCCTTCAATGTGAGGTTCTGCGCGGCGTCTAGCAGAACCTTGTAATCCTCCTGCATCTTTTCGTGCTCGCGATTAAGCGTGGCGAGGTGGGTGCGGTAGACGTTTTGCTGCTCTTCCAGAAAACCCTGGACGATTTTGGTCTTGTAATAGTTGTTGAAAACCTTTTCCATGTCCACCACTGCGATTTTCGGCGCCTCGGCGGCGCGGAGGCAGAGGGCGGCGGCAAGAACGGCCAGAATGCTCAATATTGTACGCGGCATATGCGGTTGCTCCCCGGGTTATTCGGTTTTGTTGGCGGCCAGCACTTCGCGGGCCAGTTCGACGATTTCCATCAGCTTTTGCTGCTGGAGTTCGGGCGTGAGATCGTTGAAGGCGTCGAGCAGAATCTTCTCGTCGCTGGAGAGGCTGGCGAGGTCGCGGTGAACGCGTGCGCGACTTGGCGGTACCGGCAGATCCGCCGGGTCGTTTTTGTCCGACGGCGGCATGTAGGGTTTTATCAGCAACGGGTAGATTTTGTCCCAGGTTTCCTTGCGGACAATGTCGGTGGAGCGGTTGACAAACTGGAGCAGGGTCTCGGTTTTGACGTTGGCGCTCTTGGCGGCCTCGTCGACGCCGAGGGATGCGATGGCGCGCTGAAGCGCCCGGAAGATATCGTCGGTCAATTTCATAATGGGCTGACTCCTTGAGCTTTTTGAATAATATACTACCAAACGGTATTATTTCAACATTTTGAAAATGTTTTCGAACTGGCGCTCGAGATCGTCGGGCGACACTTGGACTTCCATGATGTCCTCGGCCCGCGCGGCCTCGCAGAGGCGGTCCGGCAGCAGTTTGACGAAGTTGCTGGTAAGATGGTCGCGCCACACTCCCCGCTCCATGCGTTTGCGGGCGGCGGAGATGATCAGCCGGTTTTTGGCCCGGGTCAGCGCCACATAGAACAGCCGCTTCTCCTCTTCAAGATTACCCTCCTCCAGCGCACGCTCGTGCGGGAACAGCTTTTCTTCGGCGGCCACCAGAAAAACGCAGGGGAACTCCAGGCCTTTGGCGGCATGGACGCTGGACAGGGTCACGGTGTCTGCGTTTGCCTCCGGTTCAGCGGTGCGGTCGTTTTCCTCGAGCAGCGCGAAGTTTTCGAGGAAGTCCGCAAGCGTGGAGCGCGGATTTCGCTCTTCGAACTTGGCGACCGAGGAGATGAATTCATCGATGTTTTCACGGCGCTTGCGGGCATCCTCGATGTCGCGGTAAATTTGCTGCAGACCGGGGATATAGCCAACGTCCTCAAGATAGGACGCGACCTTGCCGGCAAGGTTTCCCTGGGTGGCGAACTCTTTTTCATAGCGTGCGAAACACCCGGTCAACGCGGCGGCCGAAGCGCCGCCCTTCGCCGGCAGCTCCTTCTGGAAGGCTGGATCCGCCAACGTCTTGCGCATCGGGATGTTTTTTGCGGCGCCTTCCTTCATCAGGGTGACCGCTTTGTCCGCCAGCCCGCGCGGCGGCAGCGCCAGTATCCGCAGCAGGCTTTGATTGTCGCGCGGGTTGGCCAGCAGCTTCAGGTAGGCGGCGGCGTCCTTGATTTCTTTGCGCTGGTAGAATTCCTGTCCTCCGACCAGCCGGTATGGAACGCCGCACTGCCGCAAAGTGATTTCCAACTGGCGTGAAAGGTGGTTGGAGCGGTATAGTATGGCGAAGTCCCGGTACTTGAGATCGGGCTGTTCGGCTTTCAGTTTTAAGATGTGCGAGGCGACGAACTCGGCTTCCTGTGCATCGTCGCTGGCGCGCACAAGCAGCAGCGGTTCGCCGGCGCCGCGGTTGCTGCGCAGATTCTTCGAGAAGCGGGCGTCTGATTTGGCGATGACAGCGTTGGCGGCATCGAGGATGTTGTTCGTGGACCGGTAGTTCTGTTCCAGCTTGATCTGTTTGAGATCGGGATAGAGCTGCGGAAAATCGAGGATGTTGCGTACGTCGGCGCCGCGCCAGGAGTAGATGCTCTGGTCGTCGTCGCCGACCACGCAGAGGTTGCGGCGTTTTTCGCACAGCTGCTGCACGATTTCGAACTGGACGGCGTTGGTATCCTGATATTCGTCGATCAGCACATAGTGGTATTGGTTGCGGTATTTTTCGCAAACGTCGGGAAAGTCCCGCAGTATCTTTGCGGTAAGCAGCAGGAGGTCGTCGAAGTCGACGCTGTTCTGGAGTTCAAGCAGCTTCTGGTAGTGCCCGTAAACCGCGGCGCACGAGGATTCAAACCGATTGCCGCGGTCGGCGTTTTCCGGAAGCAGCGCGCGGTTTTTCTGGCGGCCGATGTAGCCGGCGGCCGCCGGTAGCGGCAGGGTTTCCTTGGAAAATCCGGCCATTGCCAGCGCCTGTTTCAACAATCCTTGCTGATCCTGTTCGTCGGCGATGGTGAAGTTGCCCAGATAGCCAAGTCTGGTGATTTCCCTGCGCAGAAAACGTGCGCAGAACCGGTGAAAAGTGCCGAGAGTCACTTTTGCGGCGGCGGGCTCACCGATGATTCTGGACAGGCGTTCGCGCATTTCGGCGGCGGCCTTGTTGGTGAAGGTCATGCCCAAAATGTGTTCGGGAGCCACGCCGGAAGCGATCATGTACGCAATCCGGCTGGTGATGACCTTGGTCTTGCCGGTTCCGGCACCGGCGAGCACCAGCAGCGGGCCTTCAATGGTGATCACCGCCTCGCGCTGTTCCGGATTGAGGCCGGAGAGCAGTTCGTCGATCGCGGTCATCAGGCGTTCCGCACCGCGAACTCGATCCCGGAAGCGCCGAACATGGCGCAGGCGGCGGTGACGGGATTGGTGAACTGCTCGAACACTCCGCCGGAAATGATGTGATCGCAGCCGGCTGCGGCGGATTTCGCGTTGAATTTCTCGTCGGAGAAGCCCTCGCAGGGATAGCAGTGCTCATAGGTGGAGATATAGAACAGCTGACCGGGCTTGAGTGTCATTTTGCGCACCAGCAGCGCGTCGCGCCGCACGATGCCGAGCCATGCTTCACCGGCGTTGGCATTGATCACGCCCGCGATACGGGGGGTGTCGAGCGAGTCGTGCTCGAAGTCGAGCGCGAGCAAACTCATGGTAAGCGCGTCGCGCGGCGGCACGCCGGAAGCGAGTTTTTCCGCGATGGGGTCGGTGTGGGAGCCGTTGCTGACCGCGAGGAATTCGCCGGCCGGGCGCAGGCAGTTGTAGGCGATGTAGGGGTTCTTGCCGAGGTCCGCCTCGAAACCGGCACGCGGCACCACCGAAACCTTGCCGTCGCTGATCACCGCTTTGCGGTTGGGGAACGACCGCGATGAAACGCGGTAAAGCGCCATGCCCTGATTGTCTTGATTAAGGCCGATGGCTACGATTCTGCCTATGTACATTTCAACTCCTTTGTTCTTTAAGTAATCTTCATTGTATTTTTTATAATATACAGTCCATGGCGGAAAAAGAAAGTTTGATTTTTTGTTTTTCGGTGCTAGACTAATGAAATAATTGTCCGGAATACAAAAAAGAGGGAATGAATTATGATTGCAAAAATGCTTGTCGGAGTCATCGCACTGGGGATGACGATGGCTTGGGCCGGAGCGATTGAAACAGTCGCCACCAAGGGCGGTGTCCAAATGGTAAAACTGCCCGGCGGAACGTTTCCCATGGGCGATGACAAGGGCCGCGCGGACGCCAAACCGGCGCATCAGGTCACGGTGAAGCCGTTTCTTATGGACGCCACCGAAGTCACGCAGGAAGAATATGTCCGGCTTATGGAGTACAATCCGTCGAAATTCCGTGGTGAAGGCCTGCCGGTCGAGCGCATTCGCTGGACCGATGCCGCCAATTATTGCAATAAACGAAGCGCGGAAGACGGGCTGACCCCCGTCTATGATCTTAAAAAAGGCACCTGCGATCTCTCCGCCAACGGCTATCGGCTTCCGACCGAGGCCGAGTGGGAATATGCCGCCCGCGGCGGCAGCGTCGAACCCCTGACTTTTTCCGACGCGGCCCTGCCCGCCGTCGGCTGGTTCCGCAATAACTCCGGAGATTCCACTCACAAGGTCGGCACGCTCGAAGCCAATCCCTTCGGTCTTTTCGACATGTTCGGCAATGTGGCCGAGTGGTGCAACGACTGGTATGGCGTGACCTACTACGCTTCCTCTCCCGCTGCCGATCCCGCCGGCCCGGCCGAAGGCAAAAAACGGGTGATTCGCGGCGGGTCCTGGGCCGACCGCTCCAAGAAAATCGGCAGCAGCCTTCGCGGCTCCGACAATCCGGTCACCGCCGACATCTGCCAGGGGTATGACACCTATGGTTTCCGCTGCGTGCGCAACGCGGAGTAGCCGATGCTTTTTCAAACCTGGAATTTTGTGATATTCTTCGCCGTAGTGATGGCGGGACTTGTTCTGTTTCGCCCCGGCCTGCGTGCCCTCTGGCTGCTGGCGGCCAGCTGGTATTTCTACGGCAGTTTCAACCCCGTGTTTCTGATCTTTCTGATCTATCTCTCCGTTGTCGACTATCTGATCGGCCGCGGGCTGGGTAAGGCGAAAAGTCCTTTCGTCCGCAAGTTGCTGGTGTTTCTGAGCGTTTTAAACGGGGTGGCGCTGCTTTCATTGTTCAAGTACGCCAGCTTCATCGTTGTAAACCTGCAGGCCCTGCTGGACTGGCTTTCGAAAACGTTAAACTTTCCGGCCTATACCGTGCCGACGCTTGCGGAATCGGCAAACACCATGCTCAATGCGCTGGGACTTAATTTTTCGCTGGCCGCCGCGATGCTGGTGCCGGTGGGACTTAGCTACTTCACCTTCAAGTCGCTCTCATATACCATCGACGTCTATCGTCGCGACCTGCGGCCGGAGCGGAACATCATCCGTTACGCCTGTTACCTCGCGTTCTTCCCGACCGTGATGATGGGGCCGATCGACCGCGCCGGGCTTTTCATGCGCCAGCTGCGTCACCGGATGGTGGTGCGCCCCGTGGACATTTCGGACGGCATCTCTCTGTTTATTTCCGGCTTGTTCAAGAAAGTGGTGCTGGCGGATACGCTGGCGGTATTCGTGGACATGGTATACGACGCCCCCGCCGGACAATACAACGCCCTGACCGTTCTTTTCGCAACCTGCGGTTTCGCCTGGCAGCTTTACGGCGACTTTTCAGGGTACAGCGACATGGCCAGCGGCATTGCCCGCATCATGGGCTTCCGGATCACTCTGAATTTCAACAATCCCTATGTGGCGGTGGACTTTACCGACTTCTGGCGGCGCTGGCACATCGGGTTGTCCACCTGGTTCCGCGACTATGTTTACATTCCGCTAGGCGGCAACCGGGTGGGTTCGTTCCGGCTTTGGTTCAATCTGTTCATCACCATGGTGGTGTCCGGATTCTGGCACGGCGAGGCGTGGAACTTCCTGATCTGGGGTGCCTGGCACGGCATTCTGTGCGTAATCTGGCGCTTTTTCGACAAGGCAAAGTGGTATCTGGCCGTTCCCAAGATCGTCAAGCAACTGGTGGTGTTCAACCTTGCGGCGTTCGGGTGGATATTCTTCCGGGCCAAGGGGCTGGATCAGGCGTGGGGCTTTGTTCGGGAGCTGTTCTCCTGGCTTGGCGACATACAACTGGTGCCGTGGTATATGTTCATTCTGGTTGCGGCGGTTTGGGCATACCAGCTGGTATTTGCCTCCAGCTTCCGCAAGTATCTTGAGCTTGCGCCGGTGCGTTGGGTGCTGATGGCCGCGGTGATCGTGCTGATTGTCACGATCCCTTCCAGCGCCAACCAGAAATTCATCTACTTCAACTTCTAGGGGGCGTTCGGCAATGAGCGACGGAAAAAAGAAAAAATACCGCAGCTTGAAGGCGATGCCGTTCGGCGGTAATGCGCTGCGATTGAGCTGGAAAGAAATGCTGGTCGTGGTCCCGGCGGCGCTGGTGCTGGCGCTGTGGGTGATCCCTTTCCTGTATGGAAGATGGGAGCAGTTCGATTTCGACACCCCGAACTTCCGCATATCCTATGATTTTCGGGATGACTACTGGGTGTACGGCAAGTGGGCCGAATACGCCGCAGATCACTACGACGTGATGTTCGTGGGGGACTCGGTAATATGGGGCATGTATACCGACAACGACCATACGCTATCGGCCTGCTACAATGCGCGGAAGGGCAAACCGGTCGCCGCCAACCTCGGCATCGACGGATTGCATCCGGTGGCGCTTGAAGGGTTGATGCGGGACTTCGGCGGCGGCATCCGCAACAAGAAAGTTTATTTGTACTTCAACGCTCTGTGGCTTGACTGCCCGGAGTTCGATCTTACCGCGTTGCCGAAGCACGAGGATTCCGGCGAAGTCAAGAAGTCCGCGGTGATGCATCCCCGATTGGTGCCGCAGTTCGATTATACCGTCTATGTGTACGACGAACCGTTGAAACAGCGGATCGGAAACTGGGAGGAGCGCAACCTGCCGTTCTATAGTCTTCAGAATCATCTGCGCAACGTGTTTTACGGCAATAAGCCACTGGCGGAGTGGATGCCGGCCAACCCGGCCAGCAACCCGTTTGCGCCGATTCAGCGCAAGGTTTCGGCGGTGGAGACCGAACACGTGAACCGCACCGACGCGTGGTCGGACGGCGGCGTGGCAACTTTCGATTTTCAGTGGGTGCAGCTTCCCGATTCGCGCCAATGGACGGCGTTCCTTGAAACCGTACGGCTGCTTCAAGCTCGTGGCAATGACGTGACCGTGCTGTTGGGCGCGTTCAACCAGCATCTGCTCTCCGATGAGTCGCTGGAGGGTTATATAAAGCTGATGGAGGCGGCTGCGGACCGGCTTGACGATCTTGGCATAAAGTATATCGAAATAGAGACGCTGCCCAGCAAAGATTACGGTGACGCGAGCCATCCGCTCGGCAGCGGGTACGAACTTATCGCCGAACAAATTATTGAAGAAGAGGAAAGTCAGAATGAAAACTAGGATGATGCTTGCGGCCGGAGTGCTTTTTTCGGCGTCGGCACTGTTGGCGGAGACGGTCAAATATGATGCGATGCCGGGCAGCAAGGTTCAGGCGGTGGTGGTAACCGATTTCATCGGCGAGCCTCTGGTCATGCCGGTTGCCGGAAAACTGGAAATCCCGGGCGACAATTATGGAGTGATTCTGCTTGAAAGCAATGGCGGAACCGACACCGTGGTGTGGAACGATCCCGCTTTCAAGGTTTCCGTCGATCCTTCCGGCGCGATCATCGAGGGCGATGCGCTTGCCGGCAAGACTTCGAACTGCATTATTTCCATCGGCCGGCCGATGTGGTACAAGATTACCGAGAAGCTTAACGATCAGGATTGGCAGCCGGTGGCCTGGAAACCGCCGTTCGCGGCCGATTTCTATGTGAACTATCGCAAATCCCTCGGCGCGCTGCCGCCGGAGGACGGGCGTCAGGAATCGTGGAAGATCATGCCGTTCCGTACCGGCCAGGATTTCGGGATGACCGTCGATACCAGCGTGGCGGTCTACAACTGCGAAACCTGGAGCAATTGGGTTTCCGGCTATGGCGGGACGATTTATCCCGCCCGCGCCGATAAAAACCACGCTTACCTGCGCTTTCTGCTGGCCGGAGAGTATCCCCGTCAGAAGCACGATGTCGATTTCGGCGGCTATATTTTTCCGGTCGCCAAGGCTGCTAACCCGGATTATTGGATTCCGATGGGTTTGCCCGCGCAAGGGGCCGATGTGGTAATGCCCAAAGATTTCATCCGCGGTTTTCTTACCCCGGAACAGTGGACGAGCATTTCCGAGGTGGAGAACGAGGGGCGGTGGTTTCCCGCCACCTGCGGTACCACCGAGGCGGTGGAGAAGATTTTCTATCACAGCAAGTCGTACGATGAGCGGATCGAGGTTGCCGAACGCATTGGCAACATGGATAAATTCGTCCAGCGCATTCGCGACCGCATTGAGGAATTCCGCCAGTGGGGCGCCGACGAGTCCGCGTGGCTCAAAGCCAACGCTCCCGAAAACATATATAATGCTTTTGCCGGGGATTTCGCGGAGTACGATAAGTATTACCAGCAGTTCCGCGAGCGGATGAAGACGCCGGAAGATTGCCGCAAGTTAAGCGCTCAGGTGGTGGCTCTCGCCAACGACCCCAACATGGACGACGAGGAGAAGGAAGATCGTTGCAAGGAGCTGGGGCGGGCGATCCGCACCATCGGCGGCTGTCAGGACACCATGGCGGCCGAGTTCCGCCGTTACGCCAAGTGCATTCGTCAGAAGGCGACCGAGATGTATGCCACCGCCAGGACCGATGCCGAACGCGCCGCACTTATGCATATCCGTCAGACCGCCGCCGAGCATCTGCACAACCGGATGCCGCACGAAGGTAAGTAGTTTTTAATCTGAATATTCGGCCGGATGGAACACGTGTTCCGTCCGGCATTTTTTTTGTTATGCCGGTTAGATGATGGTCAAAACTTTGTATTTTTATGGTTCCGCAATTTGATTTAGTTTCAAACACTGCCATATTAAAGCTATAATGATTAACGTATTAGATATTTTTTTATCTATCTGTACAACAAGGAGGTAATGTCAACATGAGCTGCAAGTGCAACGGCTCCACGGAAGTTTCGTCATTGGATCAGGCGAAACTGGATCAATTGGAAAAATACATTGGGACATTGCCGCTGGCGGACAATCCGGATCGCGCCCGCGGCTTCCTGATTCAAACGCTCCATCGCGCCCAGAGCATATTCGGCTATCTGCCGGAAGAGGTCCAGAAATTCGTGGCGTGCAAACTCGGATTGTCTCCGGCGGATGTTTATGGCGTGATCAGCTTTTACAGCTTTTTCACCGACAAGCCGCTGGGGCGCCACAAGATCAATGTGTGTACCGGCACCGCCTGCTTCGTGAAAGGCGCCACCAAGGTGCTTGACGAGTTCAAGCGCCGCCTGGACGTCGCCGAGGGCGAAACCACCGCAGACGGCAAGTTCTTTCTCGGCGCGTTGCGCTGTGTCGGCGCCTGCAGTCTCGCCCCGGTGGTGATGGTGGACGACCGCGTCTACGGCAATATGACCGCCGACCGGGTTGCCGAGGTTCTCAAAGATTTTGACGACTGAGCCGAATAAAAAACTTTTTGGAGCAAAACCATGAAAATAGATTCCCCGTCCGCTCTGGCCAAACTGGCCGGCGAGCTTAAGAACCGGCCCAAACCGCCGATTGCGCTTCTGATTTCCGTTGGCACCTGCGGCCTGGCTGCCGGCGCCGGCAAGGTGCTTGCCGCCGTAAATAATGAAATTGCCGAGCGCCGTCTGGAAAATGCCATCGAGGTGGTTGAGGTTGGCTGCATGGGCCTCTGCTATGCCGAACCGGTGGTCATGATGATCGACCGCAACAGCGGCAAGCAGCTGATTTATGGCGACGTTGCGCCGGAGCAGATACCGGCGATCATTTCCGGCGGTGCCGCCGAGATCGCCCCGGGCACCCGTACCATTGAGCGCAACTGGTACTACCCGGAGTTCGAGGCCTCTGCGCCCGGCGAACTTCAGGCGCGCATCGTGCTGCGCAACACCGGGCGGCTGAACCCGGAAAACATCGAACAGTATATTGAAAATGACGGTTATGCGGCGCTGGCCAAGGCGCTTACCACCATGAAGAGTCAGGATGTGGTGGAAACCGTTCTCGCCTCCGGACTGCGCGGCCGCGGCGGCGGCGGTTTTCCCACCGGCAAGAAGTGGCAGTTCGCGGCGGCCCAGCCCGCCGGCGAGAAGTTCATCATATGCAATGCCGACGAGGGGGATCCCGGCGCATTCATGGACCGCGCGGTGCTGGAGGGCGATCCCCACAGCGTGCTTGAGGCCATGACCATCGGCGGTTATGCGATCGGCGCCAATACCGGCGTCATATATATTCGTGCGGAATATCCGCTGGCGGTCAAACGCCTCGGCATCGCGATCGAACAGGCCAAGGCGATGGGGCTGCTGGGCAAGAACATTCTCGGCTCCGGCTTCGATTTCGACATCCAGATCAAGTTCGGCGCCGGCGCGTTCGTCTGCGGCGAGGAGACCGCGCTCATCCACTCGATCGAAGGCAAGCGCGGCGAACCGACCGTACGCCCGCCGTTCCCGGCGGTGCAGGGGCTCTGGAAGCGTCCGAGCGTGGTCAACAATGTTGAGACTTACGCCTGCATCACGGCAATCATCCGCAAGGGTGCCGATTGGTTTCGCAGCCTCGGTACTTCCGGCAGCGCCGGAACCAAGGTGTTCGCCCTGGCCGGCAAAGTCTCCCATGTGGGACTGGCCGAGGTGCCGATGGGTATGACTCTGCGGCAGATCATCTTCGACATCGGCGCCGGCATCAAGAACGGCCGTCAGTTCAAGGCCGTGCAGACCGGAGGGCCCTCCGGCGGCTGCATCACCGTCAAGAATCTCGACATGCCGATCGATTACGAAGCGCTCAAGAGCATCGGCTCGATGATGGGGTCGGGCGGCATGATCGTGATGGACGAGGACGACTGCATGGTGAACATCGCCAAGTTCTTCCTTGAGTTCACCCTTGACGAGTCCTGCGGCAAGTGCACCCCCTGCCGCATCGGCAACCGCCGCATGTTCGAGATGCTCGAAGATATAACCGACGGCCGCGGCACTGCCGCCACCATCGATAAGCTCAGGGCACTGGCCGCCACCATCAAAGACACCGCGCTTTGCGGCCTCGGTCAGACCTCTCCCAACCCGGTTTTGTCGACGCTCAACAACTTCCCCGAGGAATATGCGGCCCACGTGAACGAGGGCCGCTGCCCCGCCGGCGTCTGCACCAAACTGATACACTATGAAATAACCGACAAATGTGTCGGTTGCGGGCTGTGCCTGCGCAACTGTCCGGTCAATGCCATCTCCGGTGAGCGCAAGATGCGGCACGAGATCGACCAGAACAAGTGTATCAAGTGCGGCGTCTGCTTCCTCGCCTGCAAGTTCCATGCGATCGACAAGAAATAGCCATCAGGGAGATCAATAATAATGAAAGTGAATCTTAAGATAAACGACCAGCCGGTTTCGGTGGAACCCGGCACTACAATCCTCGAGGCGGCGGAAGAGCTGGAAATTCGGATTCCCACCCTCTGCCACTTCACTATGGACTGCTTCAACGTCGAGCACCGTACCGGCTCCTGCCGTATCTGCGTGGTGGAAGTGAAGGGTCGCCCGAACCTCGCACCGGCCTGCTGCACTCCGGTGGCCGAGGGCATGGAGGTCTATACCAATACCTTGCGCGCGATCAACGCCCGCAGAACCATTCTCGACCTGATCCTGTCCAACCATCCGAAAGACTGCCTCACCTGTTCCAAAAACCTGAACTGCCAGCTTCAGTCGCTCGCCCAGGAGATGGGCTTGCACCATGTGATCTACAAGGGTGAGCAGTCCACTTTCAACAAGGACCTCTCCAGCTACGCGATCGCCCGCGACCTCGACAAGTGCATCATGTGCCGTCGTTGCGAGACCGCCTGCAACCAGGTTCAGACCGTCGGGGTGCTCTCCGGGGTAGGCCGTGGCTTCAACGTGGTGGTGGCTCCCGCCGGCCTCAAGCGGCTGGCGGATACCGAGTGCGTGTTCTGCGGCCAGTGCGTGCAGGCCTGTCCGGTCGGCGCGTTAACCGAGATGGAGTATAAGTATCCGGTCTGGCGCTACCTGAACGATGCCACCAAGACCGTGGTGGTGCAGACCGCCCCGGCGGTGCGCGTGGCCATCGGCGAGCTTTGTGGCATGGAACCCGGCGCCATCAGCACCGGGAGAATGGTCACCGCGCTCCGGATGCTCGGCTTCGACAAGGTGTTCGACACCGATTTTGCCGCCGACCTCACCATTATGGAAGAGACGACCGAGCTTATCGCCCGTGTCAAGAGCGGCAAGGACCTGCCTATACTTACCAGTTGCTGTCCGGGTTGGGTCAAGTTCTTGGAGCACCAGTTCCCGGAACTGATCTACATGCCCAGTTCCGCCAAGTCTCCGCAACAGATGTTCGGCTCAATCGCCAAGAGTTATTTCGCCGAGAAGATCGGCGTGAAGCCGGAAGACCTGGTGGTGGTTTCGGTGATGCCCTGCCTCGCCAAGAAATATGAGGCCGCGCGCCCCGAATTCAGTCACGACGGCATACGCGATGTGGACGTGGTTATTTCCACCCGCGAACTTGCGGATATGATCCACGAGGCCGGTATTCAGTTCAGTGAAATCGAGGAGACCGAATACGACTCCCCGCTCGGTGAATCCACCGGCGCGGCGGTGATATTCGGTGCCACCGGCGGCGTGCTCGAAGCGGCGCTGCGTACCGCGGCCGACTGGATTTCCGGCAAAGACCTTCAGGCGATCGACTTCAAGGCCGTACGCGGACTCGAAGGGATCAAGGAAGCCACCGTCGACGTGGGCGGTCTTGAACTTCGCGCCGCGGTGTGTTCCGGGTTGGGCAACGCCCGCAAGCTGCTCGAGAAGATCAAGCGCGGCGAGGCCAACTACCACGCAATCGAGATCATGGCCTGTCCCGGCGGCTGCCTGAATGGCGGCGGTCAGCCGTATCATCATGGCAACACCACGATTCTCAAAAAGCGCATGGATGCCATCTATCGCGAAGATAGCGGCAAGCCGATCCGCAAGTCGCACCTGAATCCGTCGATCATCAAACTGTATGACGAGTTTTTGGGCGAACCCGGAAGTCATGTGGCGCACAAGCTGCTCCATACCTCTTACATCAACCGTAAGAAGTAGAAATAACCTTCGGTTTGAGGCGGCCGGAACTCCGGCCGCCTATTTTTTTTGCAGCCGGGCTTTGTTTTGTGCGTTTCTTATGATATATTAATAAATTCCAAGGAGTAGAAATATGACCTGCAATACGCAACTGGCCCGCGCTCTGCGCGGCGAAACGACCCCGGAGATGCGGACGGTGGCCGCCGCCGAACGCCGTTCGGAAGAGTTTATTCGTACCGAAGTGGCGGAAGGGCGAGTGGTAATTCCAGCCAATGTCTGCCATAAATCGCTTGCCGCCATGGGTATCGGGCGCAAGCTGCGCACCAAGATCAATGCCAATATCGGCACTTCAAGTCTCACGAGCTGTCCTCAGGCCGAACTTACAAAACTTCGTGCCGCAATCGCGTACGGCGCCGATACCGTGATGGATCTCAGCACCGGCAGCGACCTCGACGCCACCCGCACCGCGATAATCGCGGCCAGCACGGTACCGATCGGCACCGTGCCGATCTACGAACTGGCGTGTCTGTCCGGAGACGACGAAGACGTCGATCTGTCCGAAGCCGCCATATTGGAGGTTATCCGCCGCCAGGCGGGGCAGGGCGTCGATTATATGACCATCCACGCCGGCGTCCGGCCCGACCAGTTGCCGGCGGTGCGCAATCGCAAGCTTCGCATCGTCAGCCGCGGCGGCGCACTGATCGCCCGCTATATGGTAAAAAACAACCGCGACAACCCGTTTTATGACTGTTTTGACAAGATACTGGAAATCTGTCGTGAATTCGATGTGACGTTGTCGCTGGGCGATGGTATGCGCCCCGGCTGTCTGGCCGATGCCTCCGATGCCTGCCAGCTGGCCGAGTTGCGCGAGTTGGGGCTGTTGGCCGCCCGTTGCCGCGCCGCCGGCGTGCAGGCAATGATTGAGGGGCCCGGCCACGTGCCGCTTGACCAGATC
Source organism: Victivallaceae bacterium (assembly GCA_034926605.1). Classification (GTDB taxonomy): domain Bacteria; phylum Verrucomicrobiota; class Lentisphaeria; order Victivallales; family Victivallaceae; genus CALXXL01. The sequence continues at coordinate 32,576 of JAYFQV010000002.1, read as the reverse complement.
GCGATAAACATGAAATTGGAGCAGCTCTGGTGCGCCGACGCGCCGTTCTATGTGCTGGGCCCGGTGGTGATAGACTGTGCTCCGGGATACGATCATTTTACCAGCGGCATCGGCGCGGCGGTGGCCGCCATGCACGGCGCCGCCATGCTTTGTTACGTCACGCCGAAGGAGCATCTCGGCCTGCCCAACGCACGCGACGTTCGCGACGGCGTGGTGGCTTACAAAATCGCCGCCCATGCCGCCGACATCGCCAAGGGCATCCCCGGCGCCCGGGAGCGCGACGACGCCATCAGCGATGCCCGCGCAGAATTCGACTGGGACAAGCAGTTGGAACTTGCAATCGACCCCGAACGCGCGCGTGAGTTGCGCAACGAGGCTTTGTCCGAGCGTAAGATGCAGGAGTCCAATGGTTCCGGCGAACGGTTCTGCACCATGTGCGGTCCCAAATTCTGCAGCATGCGGGTTAGCAAGGAACTTTGATTCAAGCTCAATTATGTAATATTGACCGGTTCGGCCGCTGTTGCCGATAGAGCAAAAAAAAATGCGGGAGTTTTACCTCCCGCATTTTTTTTGTCGTGTTATCGTCAGGCTATTGCTTCCGCGATAATCCCGGTGAGTTTGGCGAATGCGGGGCTCTTGGCCACCGCATCCGGCTGGGTCGGGAAACTGTAATGCGCAACGTTGTCACCGATTCCCACGCATATCTGCCCGTCGGGATTGCCCTTGGGGGAGAATGATGCGGAGACGCGGACCTTGTCGCCGAGGTCATGCTGTTTGGCGTAGGCCACCAGCATGCTGAGCACCGCCTGTGCGGCCGAATCGTCGGCCTTGCCGGTGTGCACGGTCACCACGATGTCGAGATCGCCCTTGCCGAACATTATCTCTTTGGCATCGAACAGCTGACCGCGGTCCTGATACCCGGTATGGAGATATTCATGGGCCTTGTGGCTGCCGGGGCCGCCGCCGAACGCTTCCTCATAGCAGCGTACAACCAGATGGTTGTCCTGCGGCTTCTGGAGCTGCTGGGTCTTGTCGGCGTTGTAGAGGCCCGCGGCGCGGAGCTTGCGCGCATCCTGCGGATGGCTGGATATCGGCTGTCCGCCGCCGCAGACGCAGCCGCCTGGACAGGCCATGACTTCGATGAAGTCATATTTTGCCTTGCCTGACTTGATGTCGTCGACCAGCTTGCGGGCATTGCCGAGACCGTGGACGACCGCCACGCGCAGTTCGGTATCGCCGACTTTGACTTCGGCTTCCTTGCGGGGGGCCTCGCCGCGGACTTCCTTGAAATCGACCCGGGTCAAGGGCTTCTGTTCGAGCTTTTCAACGGTGTAGCGCAGCGCCGCTTCCATCACGCCGCCGGTGCTGCCGAATATGACGCCGCCGCCGGTGGCGAAGCCGTAGGGCATGTCGAACGCGGAAATTTCCAGCTCGTCCAGCTGGATGCCCATTGAGGAGATCATTTGAGAGACCTCAACGGTGGTCAGCACATAATCGACATCCTGACGGCCGTCGCGCGAAAACTTGGGCAACTGGGCCTCGAATTTCTTGGCGGTACAGGGCATGATCGAAACCACCACCAGATCCTCGGGTTTGACCCCAAGCTTGGCGGGCAGCGTTTCGCGGGCGATCGAACCGTAGATCTGCTGCGGGCTGCGGGTGCTGGAGATGTTCGGGATGATCTCCGGGAAGAAGGTCTCGGCGAACTTGACCCACGCCGGGCAGCAGCTGGTGAACATCGGCATCGGCTTCTTGTCGTTGATGCGTTCGAGCAGTTCGGTGGCTTCCTCGAAGATGGTCATATCGGCGGTGAAGCTGGTGTCGTAAACTTCAGCGAAGCCCATAAGCTTCAGCGCGGTCACCAGTTTGCCGGCCACATTCTCGCCGGTCTTCATGCCGAAGGTTTCACCGAGAGCCACCCGCACCGCCGGAGCTATGGAGGCGACCACGGTCTTGGACTTGTCATGGATGGCGTTCCAGACCTGTTCGCGCACCTGACGAGCCACGATGGCGCCGGTGGGGCAGACCGCGGCGCACTGGCCGCAGTTGACGCATTCGCCGTCGTTGAGGTTCTTTTCGAACGCGGGAGCCACGCGGGCGTTGGCGCCGCGGAACTGGAAGTCGATCGCGCCCACGGTCTGGACTTCGGAGCAGACGCGAACGCAGTCGCCGCAGAGCACGCACTTGTTCGGGTCGCGCTCAAGCGAAGGGCTGGAATAATCGATGGGTTCGTCGCGTTGGGTCTGACGATAGCGGATCTCGGTGACTCCAAGGCGGCGGGCCAATTTCTGCAGTGTGCAGTTGGCGCTGCGCATGCAGCTGGGGCATTCGCGGCTGTGGTTGGCCAGCAACAGCTCCACGTTGACCTTGCGCATCATGCGCAGATCCTTGGAGTCGGTGTGAATGACCATACCGGCTTCGGGCTTGGTGCTGCAGGAGGCCATGATTCCTTTGCCTTCGACTTCCACCAGGCACAGGCGGCAGGCGCCGTAGATGCTGAGTTCGGAGTGGTAGCAGAAGGTCGGCATGTCGATGCCGATTTTACGGATGAGTTCCAGCAGGTTGCGTTCATCGCCGATGGCGACTTGGCGACCATTGATGGTTACGGTGGCGGGTGCGTTCATATTAAGCATTCTCCATATTACAGTCCGATGATCGCGTCGAAGCGGCAGGCGGCCTTGCAGGCACCGCACTTGATGCACTTGTCCGCATTGATTTGATGGGGTTTCTTGACCTCGCCGGTGATGGCTCCCACCGGGCACTTGCGCACGCAGGCGGTACAGCCGCGGCATTTGTCGGCCAGGATTTCGGGACGGGCAAGGGCACGGCACTCGCCGGTGGGGCAGATCTTGCGGATCACGTGATCCTCGTACTCCTTACGGAAGTAGCGCAGCGTGGAGAGCACCGGGTTGGGCGCGGTCTTGCCGAGGCCGCACAGCGAACCCAGCTGCACCGCGCGGGCGGTGGCTTCCAACAGCTCCAGCGTGCTCTCGTCGGCGCGGCCTTCGATGATCTCGTCAAGGAGCGCCAGCATCTGCTTGGTGCCTTCGCGGCACGGCACGCATTTGCCGCAGGATTCGTTCTGAGTGAACTGCATGAAGAACCGCGCGATTTTGACGATGCAGGTCTGCTTGTTCATTACCACCAGACCGCCGGAACCGACCATGGCGCCGCGGCTCTTGAGGCTGTCGAAGTCGATCGGCAGGTCGAGCATCTCCGGCGTCAGGCAACCGCCGGACGGGCCGCCGATCTGAACAGCCTTGAAGTCGTCGTCGGAGATGCGGCCGGCATTGTCGGTAACGCCGCCGCCGATGTTGTAGACGATCTCGCGCAGCGTGGTGCCGAACGGCACTTCGATCAATCCGGTGTTGGCCACATGGCCGGTGAGCGCGAACGTTTTGGTGCCGGGGGAAGTTTCGGTTCCGCAGGCACGGTAGGCGGTGGCGCCTTCGCGCAGGACGAACGGCACGCTGGCCAGAGTTTCAACGTTGTTGATGACGGTGGGTTTCCCCCAGAGTCCGCTCTGGGCGGGGAACGGCGGTTTGGGCATCGGCATGCCGCGCTTGCCCATGATCGAGGCGATAAGTGCGGTTTCCTCGCCGCAGACGAACGCGCCGGCGCCTTCCATCACATGAAGGCGGAAACTGAAATCGGATCCGAAGAGATTGTCGCCCAGCAGGCCGGCCGCCTCTGCTTTGTCAATGGCATGGCGCATGCGGGCCACCGCCAGCGGATACTCGGCGCGGACATAGACGTAGCCTTCATCGGCACCGATCGCCTTGGCCGCGATCATCATGCCTTCGATAACGGCATGGGGGTTGCCCTCCATGACCGAGCGGTCCATGAATGCGCCGGGGTCGCCCTCGTCGCCGTTGCAGATGACGTATTTCTTGGCATTCTTGCTGGCCAGGGTGAATTTCCACTTGAGGCCGGTGGGGAAGCCGCCGCCGCCGCGGCCGCGCAGACCGGATTCGATCACGGTCTTTACCACGTCTTCGCTGGTCATTTCGGAGATCGCTTTGCGGGCGCCGAAGTAGCCGCCGCGGGCGATATATTCGTTCACGTTTTCCGGCTCGATCATGCAGTTGTGCAGAACCACCCGCTTCTGGCGGTTGTAAAACGGAATCTCGTCGTCGCCTTTGCAGCGCAGCCCGGTTGGCGAAACATAGAGCAGGCGCTCGATCACTTCGCCGTGGGTCAGGGTTTTTTCAACTATTTCCGGAACGTCCTCCACCCGCACCCGGGTATAAAGGATATTGTCCGGCATGATATGCACCAGCGGGCCCTGCTGGCAGAAGCCCTGGCAGCCGCTCTTTGAAAGATAGGTGCCGGTGAATTCGCAGCAGCCGTCGTTGCCTTCGTTCTCCTCGGTGGTCAGCTCAAGCTCGACGTCGATGCCGTTTTTCCTGAGAAGTTCGGCCATCGCCTCGCGAACCTTCATGGAGCCGTTGGCGATGCAGCCGGTACCGCCGCAGATGATTATGCGGCGGCTGAGTTTTGCCGCGGCGTCGTTGAAGGCGGCGGCTACTTTTTCCAGATCTATGGTCTTGGTCATAATCAGTTTCCTTTTTCAGCGGCTTCGAGTTTGTCCACCAGCGCGATAATCTGCTCAGGGGTGGCCTGCCCGTGGACCTCGTCGTCCACCACCACTACCGGCGCCAGGCCGCACGCGCCGAGGCAGCTGACCGTCTCCACGGTGAAAAGCATGTCGTCGGTGGTGGTCTTTTTGGAGGAAAGATTCAGCCGTTTATAAAGTGCTTCAAGGATGCCGTGCGATTTTTTAACGTGGCACGCGGTGCCGTCGCACAGGCGGAAAATGTGCTTGCCCTTGCACTGCAGCGAAAAGTGGGCGTAGAAGGTCGCGACGCCGTAAACTCGCGACGGCGGCACACCAAGCGCCTCCGACACATAAGTGATCATGTCTTTCGACAAATACTTGTAGACCTTCTGCACCTCCTGCAGAATGGGGATCAAACGGGATTCGGAGTAGTTGTTTTCCTCCAGAATCCTGTTAACTTCGACAAGATAGTCCTTCATGGCCGAAGTTTTTTCAAGGGTTTCGATCATTTTTTATCCTTAGTTGAAAAGTTGAAAATCCGGAATCAGTCTTCCTGTTCCTGGAGTTCGTGCTTGAGTTTGTTGAGTTTGACCGAGAGCACCGCCAGCCCGCCGGCGATGACCTCTCGTTGCACCACCACGTTGTCCGGTACCTTCAAGCTCACGTTGGCGAAGTTCCAGATGCCCCAGATACCGCCGGCCACCAAGGCGTCGGCCACCTCCTGGGCGTGTTCGGCGGGAGTGCATATAATACCCATATGTACGCGCAACCGCCGCGTCAGCTCCGCCAGACGGGACACCGGGAATACTTCCCGGCCGTGGACGGTTGAACCGATTTTGGTCAGATCGCTGTCGAATGCCGCAATTATGCGCAGGCCGTATTCCTCGAAGCCCTCGTAGCCGAGAATGGCGCTGCCCAGCGAACCGGCACCGATAAGCACCGCCTCGCTGGTGTTGTCCCATGAGAGAAAGGCGCGGATGGATTCGATGAGTTCCGGCACCTTGTAGCCGACGCCGGGCTGCCCGGTCACGCCGGTGGCGGCAAGATCTTTGCGTACCACAATCGCTTCCAGGTTCATGTATTTCGCCAATTCCGGGGTGGCGACAATCTCCACACCGTCCTTGCGCATTTCATTGAGTCGGTGCAGATAGGTCGGCAATCGGCGTATCGTCGGCAGTTTTTGTACCTTGCTCATGGTTTTTCCGAGTTATATAGATATTTTTATACTTAATATACCACCGCTTTGCAATAAGTCAACACGGTATAGATATTTTTTTATCAAATTCCGGGGCCGGCTGGAAAAAAAACGGAGGGAAGCTATATTTAAAAGAATGATATCCGGGTCAGGATTGTTACGTATATTCTAAATAAAACGCAAGGAGGGGCCATGGCTTTCGTACAGTGCGAGTTCTTCTCGAATGTCCTTGGTATGCACATGCAGATGAATGTTATTCTGCCGCAGCCGGAAACCCGTCACATCGGAACCGCGTCGTCGTCGGGCAGCGCCAGCGGGAATTATCCGGTGATGTATCTGCTGCATGGCATGAGCGACGATCAGTCGATCTGGAGCCGCCTGACCAGCATTGAGCGCTATGTGCTGGGAAAAAATCTAATTGTGGTGATGCCCAACGCGCATCGCTCCTATTACAGCAACATGCTCCAGGGGTTCGATTACTGGACTTATATTTCCGAGGAGCTTCCGGCGGTGGTCGGGGAATTTTTCCACGTGTCGCCGTGCTGCGAAGATACTTATGTCTGCGGGCTTTCCATGGGTGGCTACGGAACGTTCAAGCTGGGAATGCTGTGTCCGGACAGGTTCGCGGCGGCTTGCGGTATTTCGGCGGTGACCGACATCCAGACGTTTCCGGACTATCTGGACGATACCCGCAAGGTGGAAATGTCCCGCATCTTCGGCCCGAAGGAGCAGCTGGCGGATTCCCCGGACAATCTGTTCCGCATCGCGGAAAGGCTGGTTGCGGACAAGGGGGCCAAGCCGAGGTTCATGCAGATTTGCGGCACCGAGGATTTCCTGTATCAGGACAACGTCCGGTTTCGCGACCATCTCCGGAAGATCGGCTTTCCCTGCGAGTATCTGGAGGAACCCGGCAGCCACACTTGGGAGTTTTGGGATAAGCATGTGCAGACCGCGCTGCGTTTCTTCGGATTCTGACGGAGTTCATATGCAAAAAACCGGCGTCCTGAAAAATTTTCGGACGCCGGCTTTTTTTATGATATCCAATAATTAACGGGCGTCGGCCGCCGCCTGAATTGCTGCGGCTTCCGCTTCGCACTGTGCGGCCATGGCGTTGGCTGCTGCGGCTTTCGCTTCATATTTTGCAGCCTTGGCTTGAGCCTTGGCGGCCTTTTTCGCAAGCTTGACCTGGGCTTTATCCATTTTGGCGGTCAGTGCATCGTTGACCGGTTCGGCGGTGGCCGGCGCGTCACCGCACACCGCCACATTGATGAACGGCATGAATTTCACCCATGAATGCGGCGATTCGTTGAGCAGACCGATCTGGACGCCGTCGGCATATCCGGCCTTGTTGAGCAGGCCGATCTGAAACATTCCGCCATTGTCGATTGTGTTCCACACGCCGATCTGGAACATATTTCCACTGTTCGCTTCGTTGTTGACGCTGATCTGGAGCCCGTTGCCGCTGTTCGCGCGGCTTAGCAGCGCGCCGATCTGGATGCCCTGTATGGAGTCTTCGCATAGCAAGCCGGTTTCCAGCCCATAGACCGTGCAGCACGAGTCGCCGTCAAACAGGACGATGCGCGTACCGTATACCGCGTCATACGTTCCTGGAATGCAGGCTCCGACGACAAGATTGTCACCGCCGGTCGAAACCCTCGCCCCCACGTCGATACTGCCGCAACCGGAAAGTACCAGCCCTCCGGCGGCAATCATCGCAAGTCTTACAGCCAAAGATTTTCCACGCATAGTCAATACTCCTCCTCAGGTTTGCTGGTTTCCGCCGCTTTCGGCGATTGTCTCATAGATGACGCTTGATTACTATAGGCTATGTGAAACGCAATTTCAAGCGCGTCCGACGAATATTTTTAGAAAATAATTGCGCGCTATCCACCAACCAATCGACGGACAATCCAGCTGTTTATGAATATTTGTCTCTGCCGTCTTGACTTTGCGGCATTGTTCCGGTATATTAATTATACCAATACGGGTATATGTATAGAGGAAAGATATGGAAAAGTTTGAAGAGTGGTTTGAAAACAATGTGGTCTGGCTGCTGGCGGTGTCGGCGGCGGGATTGGCCGCGAGTTTCTTTTTCGGAACCGTATTGCCGGTTGATCCGGCATGGCTGGTCGTGGCGGTATGCGGGCTGCCGATAGCGCTTGAGTCGCTCGAAGGGTTGTTCACGCGGTTCGACGTCACCGCCGATCTGCTGGTGTTTCTGGCGCTGATCGGCGCGATAGTGGCGGGCGAGACTTTCGCTGCCGGCGAGGTTGCGTTCATCATGGTGCTTGGCGAGCAGCTGGAGCACCATGTGGTGAACCGCGCACGCGCCGGGATCGGAAAACTGCTGAAGATGATGCCGGACTCGGCGCGGGTGATACGGAATGGAATCGAAACCATGGTTCCGGCCTCCGAAGTTGCGGTTGGCGACCGGCTGCGGGTACTGGCGGGCGAATCGGTTCCGGTGGACGGGGTGGTTTTGTCCGGCGCGAGCGCGGTGGACGAGTCCGCGTTGACCGGTGAGCCGGTTCCGGCGGACAAGACGGCGGGCGACCGGGTGCTCGGCGGTTCGGTAAACCGATTCGGCGTACTGGAAGTCGAAGCGGTGGCCGATGCCAAGTCCAGTTCGCTGGAGCGTATGGTGCGGCTGGTTGAATCCGTCGATGCCGACAAGGCGAAAATCGTTTCCGCCACCGGGCGCTGGGCGTCCTGGATGGTGGTCGCTGCGCTTATTGCCGCGCTGGCGGCTTGGGGTTTTACCGGTGATTTTGTGCGGGCGGTCTCGGTCATGGTGGTATTCTGCCCCTGCGCGCTGGTTCTGGCTACTCCGGCGGCGATCATGGCCGGCATCGGAAACGCGGCCCGGCATGGCATACTGATCCGGCGCGGCGATGCGCTGGAACGGTTGGCAGGGGTGAATGTGGTGGCCTTTGACAAGACCGGCACGCTGACCGGAGGCCGACCCGAGGTGTTCGCGTTTGAAATGGTGGACCGGCATATGAGTGACTCCGAGCTGCGTCGCAAGCTGGCCGCGCTTGAAAGCTGTTCCGAACATCCTCTCGGCAAGGCGGTGGCCGACTATTGTTCCGCCGGAATTGAGCGGCACGCTCTGCCGGCTGTGGATGGGTTTCGTCTGCTGCCGGGCCGCGGTGCCGCCGGCAATGTGGAGGGCAGTCTGGTGGTGGCCGGCAACGCGCGGTTGATGGCCGAACACCGGATCCCGGTTCCGGGCGCGGCCGAGAACCGCGCTATTGAGTTGATGCGCAAAGGTGCAACTGTGATCTATATTGCGGTGGACGGTGTTCTTTGCGGAATGGCGGCGCTGGCCGACGCCTTGCGCCCGGCCAGTTCACGCGCGGTTTCCGGCATCTCCGGCGCCGGCTGTGAAAGTCTCCTGGTTTCCGGCGACCAGCCCGGCGCGGTGGCCGCGGCCGCGGAACAGGCCGGCATAATCAGCTATCATGCCGGGTGCCTGCCGGAAAATAAACTTGAGATAATCGCCGGACTCCAACGGGCCGGTAAACGGGTGTGCATGGTTGGCGACGGTATAAACGATGCTCCGGCGCTTGCCGCCGCCGATGCCGGGGTGGCGATGGGCGGCGCCGGCAGCGATCTGGCGATCGAGACCGCCGATGCGGTGCTGGTGCGCGACGACCTTTCGGCCATGCCGCACCTGCTTCGCCTGTCAGCGCGTACGCTACGGGTCATCCGCTGGAACATCGGTCTGTCGCTGGGACTGAATTTTGCGGCGGTTGCCGCCGCCGTCGCCGGACTGTTGCCACCCTTCTGGGGGGCGCTGGTGCATAACGCCGGAGCCATGGCGGTGGTGCTGAATGCGGTGGCGCTGTACTCGTGGCGCGGGATGGCCGTCCCGCCCGACGGCGGGACGGCACAAGATGTCTAGGGCGTGACTTCCGAGAGGAAGCACATCGGCAGCGGCAGATCGTCGAACTCCGACAGGAAGTCCAATCGGCCGTCATCGAACGCAAAGGTTGTGACTCGCGCCGAGCGGTCGAGTGCGACATACATGAACTTGCCGTCCGGGGTGAACGCGCAATCTCGCGGCCACACGCCGTGGCAGTCGTAACGGCCGGAAAGTTCCAGCCGATCGCCATCCACCCGGAATATCGCAATTGTGTTTTCGCCGCGGTTCGAGACCGCCGCGAATTTCCCGTCCGGAGACAGCCTGATCGCGCCGGGATAACTCTCAACCCCGCCGGCGGAGGCGGGCAGGGTCTGCACGATCCGGCGGTCCTTGACTACCGTCACGGTATCGTTAAGTTCGTTGGCGGTGGCAAAGGTGCGGTCGTCCAGCCATATCAGGTGGCGCGGGCCGGCACCCTTCGGAAACTCGACAGAGTAGGCAAGGTCGCCGGCGCCCCCGGCTTCGTCGAACTCATAGAACCATACCAGGTCCGAGCCGAGGTCGACGATAAACAACCGGCCTTGTGGCGAGAATCCGGCGAAATGCGCACGGGCGCCGGGGCCGAGCTTCCAGTTGCGCCGCCATACCGGCAGGCCGTCTTTAACCGCGTATTCGTCCACCGAGCCGTCGCCGTAGTTCGCGGTGTAGATGAACTTTCCGCCGGGAGAAATCGCAAGGTGACAGGCGATTTCACCCTTGCCGGATTCCACTTTAAGAACTTTGCCGTTCTTTACCGCGGCTACGCCGCAGGCGGGCTCGCGAACCGTGCCGTATATGATGCCGTCGCGTTCGATCAGGTAGTTGACCGTGGGCAGCACCACACAGCCCGGGGTGAGCGCGGGGGCCCCGTTCGCGATTTCAATGGTGCGGATTCCGCCCGCGGACTTGTCCGCGAACGCCAGAAGGGTTGAATATTTCATGCAGTTTCCTTGTAAAGCACATCCGGCGGACAGCATTGCCGCGATCGGCAATGCCGCCCATATTCCGGGTTTTCGCGTTGTTTTAGTTGCCATCGTCAAGAATATGGATTACACGATAGCCCATTGGCGGCACCTTTATGCGGATCGTCCGCTGAGCCGGGAATTTTTCACCCGAGACAATATCTGTGATCTGGATGTCGCTGGTATAACCTTTGATCTTGAAATCATTGAGTGTAAGCGAGAAAGTCTTGGCCGCATCGGAGTTGTTCAACAAAACCACCTTGGCCTGCTTCGAATCGCGGATCACATAGACGTTATCGGCTTCGGTACGTGGCGAAACCGTGATCGCGTTGGAGTCAAGATGGCCGCGGATCGCGAAATCCTCCACCAGAAGCGCAAAGCGGGTGAACTCGCTGACCGCTTCCAGCGCCGCTCCGTCCATCACCGCCGAATACCACAGGCTGACGCCGCGCATTCCGGAGTTCATGAAGGTGCGGATCAGCCGCATTTTCCACTGGCCGACGGTGGGGGCTGACTGGTGGGAAAGAAAGTTTTCGAGGTACATGTCCGCCGGCACGAAGGTGGCGCGACCTTCGAGAACCTCGAAAGTATGGCGGATCTGGTCGGCGCTGCCGTAATAGCCGGCTCCGGCGTAATCAAGGAAATTGTCGCCCATGGATTTCCAGTCGATGCTGTAATTGCGGCGGGTCAGATCCTTGTAGTCATCGTCGTATTCGTAGCCGGAGTAAACCATGAACAGTCTGCTGGGATAGAACTCGTCGATCGCCTCGCGGGAAAGTTTTGCGATCTCATTGGACTGCCGGCAGTTGAACCACATCCACTGTTCGGCGTGGTCTTTGAATATCTGCTCGGGGGTGAGCACCTTTTCCGAACCGATTTCCTTGCTGAATTTCTCAAGGCCGTAGGCGGTGAGGTCACCTTCAATGTGGTCTCTGCGAATGCATCCGGCCTCGGCGTCGTATATTATCACTTGAAATTCCTTGCCGGCGGTGGTGTGGTCGATATAGGCTTTGAACGCCTGCTTGAACAAGTCGGGATGGTCGAGCAGGTACTGGAGTCCCTGTTCGGCGGGAATGAGATTCTGCTGTTGGGCGTACTTGAGCACCCAGCCGGAGAAGTAGACCACGCCGGTCTCAAGGCCGCGTGCCGCCGCAACGTCGAATACGGTGGTGGCCGGCACCTTGCCGTTGACCAGTTCTCCGTCCATGGCATAGAAGGCATTGACGCCGGCCGCCTGGAACTGGTCGACGAACCGTTCGACATAAGCCGGGTCCAGTCCGGCATAGTACCAGACCGCGATCGACAGGTTTTTGCTGGTTTTGCCGATAAGCGGTGCGTCCACTTCCACCGGAAATTCACGCTTCTGCAGTGTTTTTCCCGCATCGTCGGTGATTTCAACGGTCATGGCATGGCTGCCCTGCTTGGCCGCAACCTTTATCGACGTGCACAGCCAGACCTGATTGCCGGACAGCCCGGCGGGGGCGTTGATCGTTACCGTGTTGCCATCCTGCTTCCAGCTTTCCGGAATCATCGACGAATCCGGAGGCGGCACCGCCGGACTGCGGCCCGAAAAGAACCCCGTAGCGGTTACCTGGTCGGGCAGCACTATTTTCACCGTGAATTTTCCATCGGTCAGCCTGGGTAATTCGAGAAACATGAACTGTTCGCAGTCGGCCGGCCAAACCACGGTTGCGGCGCGAGGCCATACCTGTATCTCCGGCGGGTTTTGGGCGGCGGCGCAGATGGCGGCAATTCCGAACATGGCGGCCAGAAACGCTGGCAATCTCATTGAAACCTCCTTATATTTTTTTATAGTTGCGATCAATCTTTTAGCATGGGCGGGGCGGTTATCGAGGCGATCTTCCAGTCGTCATCGACTTTCTTCATTTTTATGATAAGATCGCGATTGTCTTCCTGTTTGTCGCCGCCTTTGAGCTTAGCTTCGACGGAAGCTTCTAGGGTTATCGTGGCGGAGGCGGGGGCGGTTAGCTTGATGTCTTCATGGTCGAACTCCACCTCGATCCGGTCACAGGCGGCATGTCCCTGGGAAACCAGAGAAGCGAAGGCGGTAGGCGAGTACACGCCGTCGATCAGCGGATGGATTTCTCGCACCTCGCAGCCATCGGCGATCATTCCGGAAAGCTGTAAATTAGCAAGGGCCTCGGCGCTTCCGCCGGAACCCGGGGATTTGGTCAGCAGTGTTTCGAACTTGTCGATCCGGCGCCCTATCACCGCCTCGTCCGAGCGGTAGAACATGAAATACCACACCCCCGCCGCCGCCAGCGCAATCAAAAGCGCCACCGCCATAAGTCTTTTGAACGTCACCATAAGGGAACTCCTGTTATTCTCCGATTTATTACCTGTCCGTGGCGATGGGCGGACTGCGGCATTGAGCGGTTGTCGCCCACCACATAGGTGTGGCCGGGCTGAACCACGATTTCCTCGGTATTCCAGTCGCACGGATAATTCACGTAGGGTTCGCTGACCGGTTCGCCGTTGCGGTAGAGAACTCCGGCCCGCCATTGGATACGGTCGCCGGCCGTGCCGACGACCCGCTTAAGATAACTGGTATCCTTGTTGGCCCGGGCAATCACCACTTCGCCGATTTTCGGGTCGCGGAACCAGAACACCATTTCGTTGGACAGCATGAACCCGGAATCCGGATAGGTCGGCTTCATGCTGGAACCATCGATGATGTATGGTCGGCAAACGAAGGTGAATACCAACACCGCCGCCACCGCCACGATCAGCAGCCTGACCATGTAGGCCATCGTGAATTTCGGCACTAGAAAACGCCGCCACAACGGGCGGGCATCACGCTCTTTTTCAGCCACCGCAACTCCTATGGTTTCAATACCGCCACCACTGGCAGTCCGGGTGCGCCCAATTTTTCAAGGAGCGCTTTCGCCAGCGGATCGGAATAGTTTTCGATCTGAAATTTGATCACGATATATTTCTTCAGCGCCTCCTCGACCTCCGGGGCTTTGAAGGTGGTTTCGTCCATGTGTAAACAATTTTTGCAACTGGTGCTCCAGACATCCAGGAACACCGGCAATCCGGTTTTGCCGCTTTCAATCAGTGCGGCCTCGAGCCGCTGGTTTTCGCCGTGGATGCTGTATCCCGTTCCGGCGGAACCTTCCCGCGGCAACTGCGTGTAGCCGGTATAGCCGTACCACGCCGCCAGCAGCAGAATTATAAGCGCGAAGACCCATTTGACATAACGCATCCACGCGCCCGGCTTCGGCAGAACCGTCAAGCCCGCTCCGGCGAGCGGCCATGGCAATGCCATGCCCAACCCCAGCACGAACGGCAGCAGCACCGCCGCGCCCCCTCCGGCCGCTACCAGCAGTACCGTCACCACTATCGGGGCAACGCAGGCACCGGCCAGCAGTGCCGCCAGCGCCCCGAAGATGAAGACCCCGGCGAGCCGGAACCGGTTCCACATCTTGAACCCGCCGCGGAAGCGTGAGAAATCCAGCGAAAAGACGCCGCTCATGGCCAGCGCCAGCAGCAAAAACACCGCCGCCACCGAAAAATTAAACCATGGAAAGGAATTCAGCGTGCCGAATCTGGTTCCGGTGAACGCCGCCAGCAGTCCCAGCGCGCCATAGGCCGCCGCCATGCCCAACCCGTATACTGCCCCGGCGACAAGGCCGGCCGACCGCTTTTTACCCGATCCCGCGCCGATGATCGCCAGATTGACCGGGATCAACGGCAGCACACACGGAGTTAGATTGAGCGCCAGTCCGCCCAGCAGCGCGAGCAGCAGCATCGCCCAGATGCCGCCATACGGCGCGATGTCGCTTTCTCCGCGCAGAAACGCGGTCATATCTTCGGCGTCGGCCAGCCCGAACTTGGTACGCACCACCTCGAATGCCGGAAGTTCGCCGGTGGTGGTGGGTGTTTCGGCGGCAACCGATTGAACGTCGGCGGCGAACCGTTCCGTCTTCGGAGGATAGCAGATTCCCGAGCCGCAGCCCTGATAGGATATCGACTTTACTTTGTCGGCCGTCCAGATATGGCTTCCGGGACCGTAAATGTCGATCTCCTTTTCCAGCAGATCATCATAATGGCGTTCGGTGGTCGGAGACGCCGTCACATCGCCGTCGATTCTCAGCGATTCGGCGTAAACGTAGGCGTCGGGGGCGACCGTGAGCGTCAGTTTGGCGCCATCCTGTTTCCAGGTGAAAGGCAAATCCGCCGCAGCCGCGATGAACGCGGCTACGGTCACCAGAAATGTGAGCAGCCGGCGCATTTATTGCTTGATAAGCTGCTTGACGTAATCGGCGTATTGTCCGGCGCTCATGCGCTGATAGCCGGTACGGGCCAGTTCCTTGCCGTCCGGAGACAGGAACACGATGGTCGGATAGCCGCGGATGCCGAATTTTGAAGCGGCGGCCTGGTTCGCCGCGCGCTCCGCATCGGTTTGCGGCTTGCTGTTCGGGAAATCGAGGTAAACCGGCACCAGCTCGGCCGCCGCGAATGTCTCGAATTCCGGCTGCGACAATATCTCGTTATGGAGCTTTATGCACCACGGGCACCAGTCGCTGCCGGTAAACAGCACCATCAGCGGCTTGTTTTCTTTTTTTGCGACCTTGGCGGCCTCGTCAAGATTCAAATACCATTTCACTTTCGCATTCTCCCCATTTATCACGTAATCGTTATTCTTCTCTCCGTCCCCGCAGCCCGCGGCGAACGCCACGACCAACGCCGTCGTCAACAACATCATCATCGTTTTCAAACGCACCTCCGTTTCCGGAAGCGACCCCGATGGTGAATTCTCCTTTCCAGCCCTTGTCGCGGAATTGCCCGGCAAGTTCTTTCGCGGTACCCCGGATCACTTCCTCGTGAAGTTTCGTCGCCTCGCGAACGATCGCCACCGGCACATCGCCGCAGCATTCGGCGATCAGCGCCAGCGCCGAGCCGACCCGGTGCGGCGACTCGTAAAAAAACGCGGTCTTTCCTTCGGCGGCAAGCGACTCGAAAAATTTGCGCCGTCGCCCGGATTTGACCGGCGGAAAACCGTAAAACGCGAACTTATCGATAGGCAGGGCCGAAGCCACCGCCGCGAATATCGCGGCACAGACTCCCGGCACCACCTCTACCGGCAACTCCGCGTCCCGGGCGGCGCGCACCGCCAGAAACCCGGGATCGCTGATGCCGGGGGTGCCGGCGTCGGAGACCAGCGCCACCTTGCCGCCGGTGCGGACGATCTCGAGCAGTTCGCCGCAGACGGCGTGCTCGTTATGAATATGGAAGCTGCGCATAGGGGTATGAATGTCGAAATGCGCAAGCAGCCCGCGGGTGTGGCGGGTGTCCTCGGCGGCGATCAGGTTGGCCTCTTTGAGCACCCGCAACGCCCGAAGAGTGATGTCTTCAAGGTTGCCGATCGGCGTAGAGACGATGTACAGTTTGCCGGTTTCCAAAGTTTCCTCCATTGCAAATTCCCCGTCGCCCGCTATATTATAACTTCGAAACATGGGAATATCAATGGCGGAAACTATCAATTTGAGCAAATATTTGGGGCGCGCCAAGGTCTGTTCGCGGCGCGGCGCGGCCGCCTTGATAATGCGCGGCGCGGTGAAAGTCGACGGCGTAACCGTACTGGAAGGCGGATTTCAGGTGCCGGAGGGCGCGATGGTGACGGTGGACGGCAAACCGGCGCAGCTGCCGCACGAGTACCGTTACTTCATGCTGAACAAACCCGCCGGCTATGTCTGTACCCATCGTTCGGGGTTCGGCGAAAAGCGTGCGATCGATCTGATGCCGGACGCCAAGCTAGGCGCGGCGGGACGGCTGGACAAAGAAAGCGAAGGGCTGCTGGTCTTTTCCGATGACGGCGACTGGCTGAACCGTATTTCGCATCCCAGTTTCGAGGTTCTCAAATGCTATTTTGTTCAAACCCGTGAGAAACTTATGCCGGAGGATTATGTCAGAATGCGCGCCGGAGTCGAGGATGACGGCGAATTTCTGAAGCCCCGTATGGTGGTTCCGGCCGACTGCGCAAGCTGCTACTTCGTGTTGAACGAAGGCAAAAAGCGCGAGATAAGGCGTCTGATAAGGCTATGCTGCCTGAATCAGGTGGAGGTTTTGCGGCGGATGAGCGTAGGCCGGCTGCCGCTTGGCGATCTGGCGCCCGGCAAATACCGTGAGCTTTCCGAGGCGGAGCGCGAACTGGCGGCCACCCCGAACGCATTGCCCGGCGAACTGGAGAAACTGCTGGATTTCAACCATTGAAGGAGATAACCATGAGCAGGATCAACGTCACCATCTGGAACGAGTACCGGCATGAAAAAGAGAACGCCGAAATCGGGAAAATCTATCCCGCGGGCATCCACGGGGCGCTGGCGGAGGGGCTGGCGGCCGAAGATCTGAATATAAGGATTGCTTCACTGGACGAGCCGGAGAACGGGCTGTCCGAGGCTGTCGTAAACTCTACCGACGTGCTGATCTGGTGGGGGCACTGCGCCCATGCCGAGGTTTCCGACGCGGTGGTGGCCCGTGTACTCAAACGGGTTCAGGAAGGTATGGGATTGATCGCGCTGCATTCAGCCCATTATTCCAAGATATTCAAGGCGGTCACCGGCTGCAGCTGCTCGCTGAAATGGCGGGAGGCGGACGAGAAGGAACGGCTTTGGAACGTGGCTCCGGCTCATCCGATTACCCGTGGCATCGGCGATTATTTCGAGCTTCCGCATGAGGAGATGTACGGCGAGCGTTTCGACATTCCGGAAGAGGCGAAGGTTATCTTCATCGGCTGGTTCGAAGGCGGCAACGTATTTCGCAGTGGCGTCACCCTTGAGCGCGGTTATGGCAAGATATTCTATTTTCAGCCAGGACACGAGAGCTATCCCAACTACTATGACGCCAATGTGCTCAAGGTCATCGGCAATGCGGTTCGGTGGGCGAGGCCGGTCTTTTTCCGTGAGATGAACGCCCCCTGTTCCCCGGCGCTGGAGGAAATCCGCTCCAAGTCTTCCGGCGCGCCACGCGCCGGCGTGCTTCAGAATTCCGACGGCACTAACAAGTAACTGTTAATCTTGTGCGCCGCCGCTTGACGGAGCAGCGGCGCACAAATTCTTTTGGCCGCGGGGCGGACTGGCGAACGAAACGGGAACGGCAATGGTAGTGCCAATGCCGTTATCCACCCATGTTTTCCGTTCAGTCGGAGTTAAGTTCCGCCAGCAGCTTTTCCAGCGCTTCCGCCGCCTCTTCCCAGCGTTTCGACAACGACTCGATCTTTTCCTCCTGCTCGATCAGCTCGCAGCGCATTTTGCTGTAATCGGGGCCGTAGCCGCCCTGCGAAAGCAGATCGATCAGTTCTTTTTTTCTGGCTTCCCGGGTCTCAAGCTCGGTTTCGCAGGAGGCAACCTCCTGTTCGAGCTTTTTGCGGCGCGGGGCCAGCTGGGCACGCTGCTGCGCCTTGATCCGGCGGCGCTCTTTCGCGTCGGGAGCGGCTGAGGCCGGTACCGATTTCGGCGCCTGGCCTTTCGGCACGTCAAGCTGGGAGGATTTTTCCAGATAGTAATCGTAATTGCCGTAGAATTTCCGCAAGGACCGGTGTTTGACTTCGTAGATTATGTCGGCACAGCCGCGCACGAACTCGATGTCGTGGCTGACAAAGCATACGGTACCTTTGTACTCGCGTACAACTTTCTGCAGCATCTCGCGTGCGGCGATATCGAGGTGGGTGGTCGGTTCGTCGAGCACCAGCAGATTGGGCGGATTCACGAAAATACGGGCAAAACAGAGCCGGATCTTTTCGCCGCCGGACAGAACTTTGCACAGTTTGTTCTGGTCGCTGCCGGAAAAGCCGAAGCTGCCGAGCAAGTTGGGCAGCGTGGCCAGCGGGAAGTCGCGCGAACAGGCCGCGCGCGTTACATCATATACCGACATCTCGCCGGGGAGCAGGTCGGCAAATTCCTGCGCCTGATATCCCACCACGATGTTATGGCCGAGCACCACTTTGCCCTTCTGGGGCGCCAGCGCACCGGTCAGCAACTTCAGGATGGTGGTCTTGCCGGTTCCGTTGTAGCCGATGAATCCCACTTTTTCGCCGGCGTCGATATTGAAGCTGGAATCTTCCACCACCAGATCTTCCGGCCGATATCCGAAGGTGACATTTTCAAACCGCACCGCCTCGCTGCCGCACGGCGGCGGGTCGGGGAAGCGGATCGCTCCTTTGTATGAGAGGTCGCCGGAAATCTGGGACACGTCGGAGAGTTTGTCCAGCTGCTTGATCCAGGCCTGGGCCTGGCTGGCTTTGCTGCTTTTGTAGCGAAAGCGTTCGATGTTGCGCTCCAAGTCTTTGCGCTGTTTGTCGATATTGCGCTGCGCATTTTCAAGCGCCAGTTTCCGCGCCTCGCGTTCGCGGCGGTATTGCGAGAAATTGCCGTTGTAACGGGTCACCGTGCCGCCGTCCAGTTCGAAAGTGACGGTGGTGAGTTTTTCCAGCATGAAGCGGTCATGCGAAATCAGCAGCAGCGTACCCTGAAAAGACTTCAGGAATTTGCACAGCCACTCCACCGCCGGCACATCGAGGTAGTTAGACGGCTCGTCCAGCAGCAATATGTCCGGATCGGAGATCAGTGTTCGGGCTAGCGCGGCGCGCATCTGCCAGCCGCCGGAGAAACTGCTGAGCGGCCGGGGCATCGCATCCGGGTCGAAGCCGAGGTTGCACAACGCCGCCTCGGCTTCGTTGCGCAGCCGGTATCCCCCGAGGTGTTCGAATTCGGTCTGGAGTCGGCCGAGCCGTTCAAGCAGCGCGGGTTCGCTGCCGCCGACGGACAGGGTGTGCTCTATTTCGGCGATCTCGGCCTTGATTCGCGAAAGGTCGTCCAAGGCATCGGAGGTGTATGCCAGCAGGGGCAGCGAAAGGTTCTTGCTTTCCAGCTGCTGATGGAGATAGCCGATCCGCATGCGTTTCGGAATGGCTATATCCCCTTTGTCCGGGGCCAGCTCTCCGATGATCATGCTGAATATGGTGGTTTTGCCCGCTCCGTTGGGGCCTACCAGCCCCACTCGCTCGCCGGGATTGACCCGGAACGAAACTGAATTCAAAATGGTGCGGTCGATGAAATTCTTTTCAACATTGGTAAAATCTATCATGGTTCTATAAGTATCCTGAATCCGACATCCGGCTCGTTTCCAAAACAGTTGCCGGGCATGCTGTGGCACATTATCGAGTAGCGGCCGCCGGAATTGAAACCGCCCCCCTTGACCTGTTCGGCAGCCGGTGACGATCCGGGCGCCGACAAACAGTATTCACGAACATTGCCGGCCATATCCAATGCGCCGTATACCGAGCGATCCTGGGGGAAGGTTCCGGACGGCGCGCCGTTGGGGTAAAAGGATGCGGCGGAGTTGTCGGCGCACAGCGCAAAATCCGGAGTGTAATTGTTGCCCCAGACATAGCTGCGCCCGTCGACGCCGCGCGCGGCTTTTTCCCATTCCAGCAATGTGGGAAGACGGCATTTGAGATTGTGTTTGCGCCCGTACCAGCGACAGTAGCGCTTTGCGGCCGAAGCATTGATGCCGACTACCGGCATCGAGGCGGTGAACGGTGCGCGGATAGTTCCGTCCGGGCCGAAAATCGGTTCGTAATTGCGTTCCACCGGAGAGAACAGGAACAGCGGCGCACAGATTTTGCGTTCTTCCGCGGAGTCGAGCGAGTCGTAAAATTCGCGGTATTCGCCGAAAGAGACTTCCTTTTGACCGATAAAGAAGCCCAGCAGGTCGACGGTATCGTAAAGATTGTCGTCCACCGCAAACCCGGTATTGAACTTTCCAGGCGGCACATAGACGGTTCCCGTCGGAATCGACGGCGGAAGAGCGAACGTCAGGTCGAGCCTGCTGCCGGGGTCGGCGGTGAACGGGAAGGCGGCCGACCTCCCGTCGTCGGCTTTGACCTCGGCAACATATCCGCCGGAAGGCAGTTGAAGCAGAAGAGACTTACCGGTTCCCGCCTCCGCCATCGGCTTACCGTCGACTGGCATTGTGTAAAGGGTTATGTCATTGCCGTCGGCGCTGATGGAAAGAAAACACATTCCGGACATTACGGCTTTGGCGTGTGCGAAAAGTTCGGGCGAAGTCGCGGAAAGGTAGTTCAGCGCCGGAATATTGCGTTCTTCCAGGCGGGTCATGGTTTCTATGACTTTCTGGAAGTTGCCGGATGCCAGCTGGAATTCCAGCAGATGGCCATAGATGTCGGCGCGCTGGGCATTGATCCACGCTGCGGTGCCGCTGGTGCCTTCCAGCCGGGACAGCAGATCGAGCGCAACGCCGTAGTTGCTTTCAGCTTCCTCCCGGGCGTCGCGTATGTCTTGCTGAAATTTACGGACAACGTCGTACTGCGGTTGTCCGGGCGTGGCAAGGAGCTCGCGGCGGCGGGCCAGCAGATCCATAGCGTGGTCAAGCGCGCGGTCTCCCGCTGAAATGTGTTCTTCTGTTACCGCGCGCAACGGGGTGCCGCGCCAGAAATTGACTGCCAGCAGGACGATGGCCGCGGCCAGTATGGCGATGAAGCCGGTCAGGATGCCGAATGGAATCATGGGCTTGCGCTGGTAGGCCTTCAGCATGCGATAGAACAACTTGCTGGAGTAGGCGGCCACCGGCTCAAGATCGCGGTAGCGCCGTATGTCGGCAATCAGTTCATGGACGGAGCCATATCGATCGTCGCGGCGGCGTGCCATAGCTTTTAACGTTATCGCCTCGAGCTCCACAGGGATGTCGTGGTCGGGGGCCTGTTTGCGCGGCGGAACGAAATCGCCGTCCGCGCAGCGTTGAAGTATGTCCGCGACAGGCAGCGATGCGTCAAAGGGGGACTTTTCCCAAGTAAGTATTGAGTATAGCATGGCTCCAAGGCAGTAGATGTCGGTGCGTTCGTCCAGTTCTCCGGCGCGTCCCAGCGCCTGTTCAGGAGCCATGAATGCCGGAGTGCCGTGCAGACTGCCCGCGTGGGTATCGAACTGGTCTTTAACGTCCTCGTCCACCGCGTCGGATATTTCGCTGGGGATATCCAGCTTGCGTCCTAGCGGGGCCGAGTCCTTTTCGGCGTGGTATTTTGCCATGCCCCAATCCATCACCATCACTTCGCCGAAGTTTCCGAGCATCACATTGGCCGGCTTAAGGTCACGGTGGATTATGCCCTTGCTGTGGGCGAAGCTGATCGCGTTGCAAACCGCCATGAATACGTCCAGAAGCGTGTTCAGTGTGTATTTGCGGCGGTATCCGGGGGCACCGGCGGCTAGTTTTTCAAGAACCGTACGCAGGTTTTCGCCTTCCACCAGCTTCATGGAGAAGAATGCTCCGGCGTCATCGAACACGCCCAAACTGTAGACGGGAACTACGTTGGGATGATCGATCTGGGCGGTGGTTCGGGCCTCGCGCACCAGCGCGTCGATATATTTCGAGTCGGTGCGGTGCGGCGGGCGCAGAACTTTGATCGCCACCATGCGGTTGAGTTCGGGATCGCGCGCGGTGAAAACCGCGCCGACTCCGCCCACTCCAACCGTGGCGCGTTCGTCCATATCCCCGAAGTTTCGTGCCGGATCGGTGTTCAGGATGCCGCGCAGCTCTTCCATTGAAATCTGTCGGCGGGCGTCTCCGACGGTTTCCCCGGCGGTCCGCATGTTAGATTCGTCGCACGATTTGCGGTGCGGCATCCCTTCTTGCTCCATCTGTCTCTTTCTATTTTTTGTCGCGCTCGGCGCGGGTCAGCTCCGTCGCGGACGGGAACAGAGCCCCCATCTTTGCCGCGAAGTCGGCATAGTATTCGGAGCCTTGCGGTTTCTCAAGCGATATCGCCTGCGTTTTCTCCGCAGTAAAATCGTCCGGGAACAGCGCGACACGGGCTTCCTGTTTCATTCCGAGATTGAAGTTAACCACCGAGACCACCACGCCGGCCAGCTCTCCCTGCTTGGTCAGCACGAAGTCGCCGGGGGCGGCCCGCAACTCACTGGCACCGCGGGCGGTGTTATTTCTGATCGTCAGGAACTTGGGCTGGGCGGCACCGTCGATCGACACTCGGGAGTCAAGAACGGCGCTGGCGGTGCCGCGCGCGGTTTTCGAGTAGAGATACAGGTCTTTGATGCCTCGGTCTTTGAGTTCGGAAGCTCCGATGATGTGCAGCGGATTGGCGGTTGAGGCCGCAACCTCGAGCATCGCCACCCGCGGGTCGAACCGTGCGGCGCGCAGCGCGGAGGCATAGCACAGCTCGGTTTTGCCGGACTCGGCCGGGCCGACGGCGTATTCAAGTTCGTAGACGCTGGAATAAGGCGAATTGGTGTCGGCCATGTCCGTCATCGCCAGCAGTTCGCCGACCAGATAGCGCTTGCCTTCAATCTCAACCTCCGGGAAATAGAACGTGAAGTTGCCGACATGATCCGCCAGTGTCCGGCGGTCGGCCAGGTGGAGTTTCAGCGTGCGCACGGTTTCGGCGTAACGGCTGGTCACGTCGCTGCGCAGGGCATCCTGGGCGGCGGCGAGTTTCTCGCGGGTGGAGGCAAGTTCGGCATTGCGGGCTTGAACCTCTCCCTGCAGCGCGGCAGCCTTTTCGCGCACTTGTCCGAGCTCGCCGGTCTGCGTGCGCAAATCTTTTATCTCATCCTTGGCGACGGACAGGTCGGAAACCGACTTCTTGACCAGCGTCTGCAATCCGGCCACTTCTTTTTGGGCCCCGGCGAGCAATATTTCCTTGCTGGTGGCTTCGCGGCGCAGCTTTTCCAGTTGGCCTCTGGCTTCGGCGAGTTCCTGCTCGGCGGAACTCAGTTTGCCGGTGGTATAGGAAAGCTGCAGCTGAGCTTGTTTGACCTGTTCGGCATAGGCGCCCGATGTTTCTCCGGCGCGGGTGAGCTCGGAGCGGGCAAGGTCAAGTTCCTCATGCTTTTTGGCCAGCTCGATTTTTGCCTTGTTAAGCGCGGCCAGCTGGGCTTCCAGTTCGGCTTTGGTGGCTTCGCGGCCCTGTTCGCTTTCGGCCAGCTTTTTGGCGGTCTCGGCGGAAACCTTCTCGGTATCGGCCAGCTTGGCCTGGGCGGATTCGAGGTTGGCTGCCGCCGCCGTCAGTTCGGCTTCCTTGGCAATCCGCTGTTTCTCGCTTTCGGAAAGCTGCTGGGCCGCCGCAAGGCTCTGGGTGCGCAGTTTCTCAAGTTCCGCTTTCATGGCATCGGCGTTTCGGGCGGCCGACTCGGCCAGCTTGCGGTAATGCTCGGCGTCTCCGCCTGCGCTGTCTTTCTCAAGCTCAAGCACGGCGTTGCGCATCTTGAGCGCGTCGACCTCTTTTTTGAGGTCGGCGGCGGTCAGCTCGCCGCGGGTGGTGTCGGTCAAAGACTCATCCTTCTTCTGTTCGGCCTCGGCCAGCTTGCGCTGCGCCAGCTCTCGGGTGAGGTCTTCGAGCTTTGCCGATTCCTCGGCGGTCAGCGGTCGGTTGCGGCGCAGTTCGGTAAGCTGCCGTCGGGCGGCTTCCAGTTCCGCGTTGCGGTCGGCCAGTTGCTCGGCCAGCACCGCCACTGCGCGGCTGTCGGCTTCGGCGGTACCGCCGATGGAACGCTGCGGGCCGTTCAAGCCCAGGATCAGCGTCATCATCGAAAGCACGATGAAGTCGCAAATTACTATCAATATTGATTTATTCACTTTTACGCCTCCGGTCACTTGACCGCGTTGAGCAGTCTCCGCTTCGCCGGATACAGCACGGTCACGTGCAATACCACACTGAAAATAATACCCAGCAGCGTGGTGGAGTAGGCGATTAGCAGACTCGACTCGCGGCTGAACGCGATAACCATGAAGCTCGACACCGTGCCGAACAGGCCGGTATAAAGCGGCAGGTCGAAGAATATGCCGGCGTTGTCAAGGCGTTTTAGCTTGACGGACGAGTCCCCTTCGCTCTTGAGAATGCCGCGGGTCACCAGCATCGCGGAGCCGAAAACCAGCACCTGCAGGCAGATGATTCCGGAGAAGATGCCGAATACCAGCATTCCCACGAACTCGCGGTGCTGCTGCACGCTTTGCGGCGAATTTTCCGCCACTTCTCCCATGATTGCCCCGACGCTGTTCGGATTGTTCACGAACACGCCGTGGAAAGTGTCATTGAAGTAATAAGCCAGAGCCAACGAGACAAATACCAGCAGGGCGCCTGATATCACCCCGACGATGCCGTACCCGACGGATTTTTGATTGTTCATTTCGATCTATCCCTTTCTGTTTCGGAATTTTCATGAAAACTCACCCTTAAATTACATTGTCCGGGACTGGTTGTCAAGTTTAGGCGCGAATTTTCATACTTTATATAAACACACGGTGCCGCGTTTCAGGCATTTGCGCACCGGGAAAAGGGCGGCATCGCCGCCTCGGCCCGGCAGTCTTCGCATCGGCGCGGGAGGCGCGGCCATATAAAAATTGACATCGCTTTTGCGGATAAGGTTGTTCCGGCGGCGGAGAAACGATAAAAAAGTCTTATTTTTTTCGAAATCCATTTTGAGTTCCTCCTCCGCAGGTGATATATTGAAGCAACAAGGAGGTTGCTATGAGGCTTATTTCGTTGTTGGTCGTCGTGATAATCATCGCGGCCGCCGTGTGGTTTCTTTTCTTCCGCAATGATGACGGAACCATTGACATCACCCCGAAACCGGGCGCCGCGGCTCCTGAGGTGCAGCCTTCCGCCGCCGTTCCGGCCAATCAACCGACCACCACTTACGGTCGCGCGTTGAACTACTCCAGAACAACGGTGGAAAACGCCAACGATTCGCACAATGCCGACATCGAGGCGGCGATGAAATAGTAAAACAAACAAGAGGTTAAGAACATGAGCAAATCCGGCAAATGGATTATTTATCTGGTCATAGCGGTGATTGCCGCCGCAATCGTCTGGATGCTGGTGGCCCGGGGCGGCTGCCCGTTCCGCAAATGCGGGCAACAGTGTGCGGCCGAGCCGGCTGCCGCTGCGGCTCCGGCCGTCCCGGCCTCCACCGAGGAAGCCAAGACGGAACCCGCACTGCCCGGCAATGTCGAGGCCGAGGAGATACAGGCCGATCTTCAAAGCGTTCAGGTGAATCCGTGAAGCGCTTCCTCATGGCTGCGCTCATGATCGCGGGCGGGGTGGTTGCCGCTGCCGATTTTACCGTGTCAACGGATCGTCCGGGTGCGCTGTACAAATGCGGCGAACCGGCGGTTTTTACCGTTTCCAGCGAAAAACCGGTGAAGGGCACTGTCTATTTTCGGCTTGAAAAACAGAAGCTTCTGCGCGAGGAGACCGTGGATTTCGCCAAAACCAACCCGGCCAAGTTCGAGATAACCATGGATCAGCCCGGTTTCATCTGGTGTACCGTGAACAATCCGGACAACGTCGAGAAGCCGGATTTTGTGGCCTGTGCCGGATTCGATCCCGAGAAGATTCAGGCTACCACCGTGGATCCCGCCGACTTCGATGAATTTTGGGCGGACGGCATCAAGCGCGTTCGTGCCACTCCACTGGATTTGAAGTTGACCAAAATGGATGATTTTGAAAACGACGACTGCGTCGGTTACCGGTTCAACTGCGCCAACTACGACGGGTCGCGGATATGGGGTTTTCTCACCGTGCCAAAGGCCCCGGGAAAATATCCGGCCATCATCGGGGTGCCGCCGGCCGGGCCCGGAGTGAGCAGCCCCGACCTGTTTCTGTTCGGCGGCAAGGACATAATCCGGATTATCGTGAATGTTCACGACTACGATCCCGCCGACCGCGATGCCGCCTGGAAGAAGCTCGGCGCGGAGAAGGGCACTTACAGCTACTACGGTGCGCCGGATCGTGAAAAATATTATCATCGCCGTGCCATTCTGGGTGCCGAGCGCGCCTTCGAGGTGCTTGACACCGTGCCGGAATGGGACCGTGAACATATCGGACTGTGGGGTTCCAGCCAGGGCGGCGGCTATGCGCTTATACTGGCGGGACTGAATCCCGGCAAGATCGATTTCGCGGTGGCGAACGTTCCGGCAATGTGTGAGCACACCGCTCATCTGGTCGGGCGCAGCTCCGGCTGGCCGCTGCTGCTGGAAAACACTCCGCCCGGTACCGACAAGATGGCTCCCTATTTCGATGTGGTCAATTTTGCCCGTCGCATCGACTGTCCTGTGATGGTGTGCGTCGGTCTGCTCGATGTCGCCTGCGGCCCCAGCTGCGTTTATGCCGCGTTCAATCAGATCGGCACCGAGAAGTCGATTTATCCCGCGCCGCGCATGGGTCACAGCTTCGATTCCGGCTTCATGAAGCAGGCCAACACCGAGATGCGGAAGCGGTTGGGGCTGGAACCCTAGCGGATTTGCATTTTTCCAAAACAGGATTATATTAAAGTCTGATTTGTTGACAACAAGCAAACATTAACCTAAAAAATCAGGAGGACAACATGTCTTCGATTTCCGACAAAGTCAAGAAAATTGTGGTCGATCAGCTGGGTGTTTCCGAGGATCAGGTGACTCCCGAAGCCAAGTTCATTGAGGACCTTGGCGCGGATTCCCTCGACCTGGTCGAGCTGGTGATGGCCTTTGAAGATGAATTCGGCTCCGAGATTCCGGACGAGGATTCCGAGAAGCTGACTACCGTTGGCGAGGCGATTTCCTATATCGAGTCCAAGGGCGGTTCCGCCGAGTAGTTTTCTGGCGAAGCACGGCGCGAAAACGCCTGCATTCACTGGCGAAAGGGGCCGATGCTCCCGGAAATTATTTTTTTCGGCTGCGGCGGCTCCTTTTGTGTTGATGGAAAGGATATTATTATGAACGAAAGACGTGTGGTAGTTACCGGGTTGGGCGCACTGTCGTGCGTGGGCAATACGGTGCCGGAATTTTGGGATGCCATTGTGGCGGGACGTTGCGGCATCGGCCCCGTGACCAGATTCGATGTTTCTGAATATCGGACCAAAATCGCCGGAGAAATCAAAAATTTCGACGTTACCAAGTATTTGAATTTCAAGGATGCCAAGCGGCTTGATTTGTTCTGCCAGTATGCCATCGTGGCCACCATCGAGGCCTTGGCCTGCGCCGGGCTGCCGGAGGACATGCGTGAGACCGGAATCAACCTCGACCGGGTCGGAGTTCTGGTTTCCAGCGGCATCGGCGGGCTGGGCACACTGTCCGAACAGCACAAGCTGCTGCTCGAGCGCGGGCCGGGCAAAGTGTCGCCCCTGCTTATTCCTATGATGATCGGCGACGAGGCCAGCGGCAATATTTCCGTGCGTACCGGTGCGAAAGGTCCGAATATGGGTCTTGTCACCGCGTGCAGCACCGGTTGCCACTCCATCGGCGAGTCTTTTTGGATGATCAAGCGCAACGACGCCGACATGATGATCTGCGGCGGAGCCGAAGGCTCCATCGTTCCGATCGGCTTTGCCGGATTCTGCTCTGAAAAGGCGATGAGCCAGCGCAATGACGATCCGCTTCACGCCAGTCGTCCGTTCGACCGCGATCGCGACGGCTTCGTGATGAGCGAGGGTGCCGGCGTGCTTGTTATCGAGGAACTCGAACATGCCAAGAAGCGTGGTGCCACCATCTTTGCCGAAATCGTCGGCTATGGAGCCACCGGCGACGCGTATCATATCACCAGCCCCCATCCGGAAGGCGACGGCGCCGCCCGGGCGATCAAAATGGCGCTCGGCCACGGCGGAGTCAACCCGGAAGAGGTCGATTACATCAATGCGCACGGTACCAGTACCGAACTCAATGACAAGTTCGAAACCCTGGCGATCAAGGCGGCGCTTGGCGATCACGCGAAGAAGGTTTGGGTCAGCAGCACCAAGGGTGTTACCGGGCACGGCCTCGGCGCCGCCGGCGGCTTCGAGTCCATCGCCTGCGTGTTGGCGCTTGGAAACGGCGTGGTTCCGCCCACCATCAACTATGAGAATCCCGATCCGGAATGTGATTTGGATTATGTGCCCAATACTGCCCGCGAAAAGGCGATCGAAGTGGCAGTGAACACCAACCTTGGCTTCGGTGGGCACAACGGCGCGATCGTCTTCAGAAAATTCCGCGGTTGAGGCAATGAAATGATAAAAGTTGCAATTATCGGCGCCGGCGGTCGTATGGGCCGCCGGCTGGTTGCCAACGTGATGGCGGCGGAAGATATGGAGCTTTCCGGCTCCCTGGAGGCGGAGTCCTGTCCGTTTGCCGGGCAGGACGCCGGGTTGCTTGCCGGATGCGGAGAAGCCGGCGTCAAGATCGTGACCGATCCCGAGCAGGCTATAGCCGGTGCCGACGCGGTCATCAATTTCGGCACTGCCAATATTCTCGGCGTGAGCCGGATCGCGGTCGATGCCGGAGCCGCGGTGGTGATCGGCACCACCGCAATCGAAGAAAACGACCGTCGGGCGCTGACTGATCTCGCCAAGACCGGCGCGCGAATTGTGATCGCGCCCAACATGTCAGTAGGCGTCAACCTGTTGTTCCACCTTGCCTCTGAAGTGGCAAGGATACTGGACGACAGCTTTGACGTGGAAGTGGTGGAGATGCACCACAGCCAGAAAAAGGACGCGCCTTCCGGCACTGCCGTGAAACTCGCCGAAATCATCTGCGAGGCACGCGGGCTCGATTACGGCCGCGACGTCAGGCACGGCCGCGCCGGCATGGTCGGCGCCCGCACCCGGCACGAGGTCGGCATGCATGCGTTGCGCGGAGGCGACGTGGTGGGCGATCACACGGTGATCTTCGCCGCCAACGGCGAACGCGTCGAACTGACGCACAAGGCGTCCAGCCGCGATACTTTTGCATTCGGCGCGTTGCGTGCGGTCCGGTTCCTGCTGGGAGTCGAGGGTGGCCGCATATATGACATGCAGGATGTTCTGAACCTCAAATGAAAAAGATATTCCTGGTCTCCGGCGAGACCTCCGGCGACCTTTATGCCGCCGGAATCGCCGCCGGACTGCAACGGCTCGCCGCCGCCGACGGCGACGGGCTGGAGCTTTCCGGCATGGGCGGAGAACGCTCGAGGGAGGCCGGGATAAAGCTTCTTGTCGATTCCACCGAACTCGGCGTTATGGGGGTGGTGGAGGTGTTCACCCATATTTTTTCCATTGCGTCGGCATTCCGCAAGCTGGTCAGGGCCGCCGAGGCCGAGCGACCGGACGCGGTGATATTGATTGATTATCCAGGCTTCAACCTTGAGCTGGCCAAGGCGCTGTGGAAGCGCCGGATCCCGGTGATCTGGTTTGTAAGCCCGCAGGTCTGGACCTGGAAGAAATACCGCATTCGGAAACTTGAGAAATATTGCAGCCGGATGCTGGTGATATTTCCTTTCGAAACCGAGGTCTACGCCCCTACTGCTCTGCCAACCGAATTTGTCGGTCATCCGTTGCTGGACATTGTGGCCGCCCGTCGCGACCCGTCGCTTGCTCGCGATCCCGACTTGGTGCTGCTGTTGCCCGGCAGTCGTTTTATGGAGATTACGAGGCTTCTGACGCCGATGCTGGAAACCGTGCGGGAGCTGGCCTTCCGGCATCCGGCGTTGCGGTTCGAGCTGGCCGCTCCGCGTGAGAAGATTGCAAACAAATGCGCGGAGATCATCGCCGCGTTCCGTCACCGCCGGCCCGACATGCCTGAAATAAAGATAACCGTTGGCCAGACTTCACGAGGCCAGCAGACCGCCATTGCCGGGCTTGCCGCCAGCGGTACCGTAACGGTGGAGTCGGCTATTGCCGGGCTGCCGTTGGTGGTGGTGTATAAGATGAATCTGATTACAATCCTGATCGCCGCTGTGCTTGTCCGCCTCTACCGCGGCTTTTTCACCATGGTCAATGTGATACTTAACCGATGCGTGTTCGAGGAATTTCTCCAATATGAGGTCCGTCCGTCCAATCTGGTTCCGGCTTTGGAGCGCATCCTTCCCGGCGGCGCGCGGCGCAGCGAAGTGGAAGCCGGCATGGATGAGCTGCGGCGTGATCTCTCGGTAAATGGAAAAACCGACGCTCTTGCCAATGCGGCAGCGAGTGTTTACGGGTTTATAAAAGGCAATCAAAATGACGTTCGATGATCTGCGTTTTGTTCCCGATGTCGCCGATCCGGATATGCTGTTGAAGGTGCTCGACCGCGCCACTGAAAACAGCCTGCGGTTTTGGACCCGGCCCGAAGTGACGGATTCCGAATTCGGCGGACTTCACTTCTGGTTCGATTCCGATGGCAACCGCATTCCGTTTCCGCCCGAGCAGCGCGGCAAGAGTGTGATAAATCTGTTGCGGGTCATGATGCTGCACGGCCTGTGGCTGGCCGAACATCCGGAGGATACACGGGTGTCCGCCCAGTTGGAACGCGGCTTTCGCTTTCTGGAAGAGCATCACCGCGACCCCGCCACCGGCTGCTATTACAATTGGCTGGAACTGGACGGCTCGCTTATTCGGGAAAAAGGTCCGCGCTGGTTCACCAGCCAGCTTGATTCCATCTCGACCATATATGTTATGTACATTGCGGCGGAATTGGCCGGGACACTGGGCGACGTTCGTTACCTGAAGGTGGCGGAAGACGCATTCATGGCGTTGGAAAAATATGCGTGGGATTCGGAATTCGGTGGTTATTATAACACCATGATTCCGGACGAGCGTAAGGACTTCGCCAAAAGTGCCGGTCAGAATATGCACATGGCGCTGGCGTTGTCACGACTGATACGGGTTTCCGACCGACCGGAATATCGCGAGAAAGCCGCGCGGCTGGTTGGCCTGCTTGAGCGTACCATGAACGAATACGATTTGGCGTATAATGACATGGATCGCGAATGGAAGACCCCGGTTTTTTCCGAAAATCCCCGTTTTTACGGTTCAGCCAAAGTGCTGGCCGGTCACGATGCCGAAGTGGTGTGGTATCTGGAGGATGCCGCGGAGGCTGCTGGGATTCCGTATCCGGCGTGGCTTGAGCGGCTTGGACGCAAGTTGACGGAATTGATAGAGGACGACGGACTGTTTGTACTTTGGTGTGACGAAAAAGGTGGATATGTCCGTCATGACGGCGTTATCTGGTGGTCGCAGTTTGAGGTCATGATAATGCTGGCCCGGCTCTATAAGCGTACCCGGGACGCCAAATACTGGGAACGGTTTAACCGGGTCATGCGGTTCACTTTCGAAAAACTTATGAATCCCGGCAATGGTGTATTTTATTGCAACGCGCAATTATCCACCGGCAAGGTGTCGGCACAGGGCGGACTTGCCTGGAAGGGCGGCTGGCATGTGGTGCGGGCGCTTATTGAAAGCCGGAAAGTGGCGGCTTTTTTCGCTGGCGGGATTGAAAAAGAACGAAAGTGAACTAAATTAAGAAAAACATGGGCCAATGTAGCTCAGTCGGTAGAGCAATTCACTCGTAATGAATAGGTCATCGGTTCGATTCCGATCATTGGCTCCAATTTAACAGGTTGAAAGTCAGGGATTTGCGCCCTGACTTTTTTTATTGGTATGATTCCATTATTTTCCTTAATAATCGTTGTTTTTGAACCGCATATTGGTCGAATGGTCACATAATGGTCACGTGACTTTTTGAGGATGGCTTGGCAAGATGGATGACATCCGTTCTATTGCGGACATCTGCCCGACTTTACCACAGATGGGAATAATAGTTGGGATCAACCAATGATGCGAAATGGGTCATAATTATGGATACTAACAAAAGAGTTTATGCCGCGAACCAATGCTCAACGCAATGTTGAATCATTTCTTGCCACTCTTGCTCATCTTTTGTCTCTAGAATTTTGGCTGTCATGCTCGGACATAAATGATGCTGTTCTTTGAGAAAAAACAGGTGACATTTTTCTCTGGTTTATAAAATTGACAGTCAATCAGATACAACATGATATCAGATTCCGTCAATGATTTAACATAGGGCTTGCTGAACCGGACGGCTTTATGCGGCCGTCCTATATTTCTGTGTGATTTCCGGCATTCCCAAGATAAAAATCGAAGCCGGAATCGGCAGCAATAAAAACCATCCCGGCTCCTGCATCCACCGGATCAGGTTGGC
>JAYFQV010000019.1:0-27000 GCA_034926605.1 Victivallaceae bacterium | reverse complement strand
AACAAACACCGGGTTGTACCGGTTTTTTTTTTTTTTTTGCATTTTGAGACGGTGCTCCGGTACTATGACATATTAAAAAAGCGCGCCGGAAATTTCCGGCGCGCTTTGCAGACGATTGGTCTGGAACTACAGTTCCTCGCCGACTTCCCAGCGAAGGAAGCGGAGCACCTTCACGTTCGGGTAAAGTTTGGCAAGAGAGGTTTTGTCGTCCATGATCCAAGGCTGGTCAACCAGGCAGACTTCGGTGTAATACTTGGCGATTTTACCGGCCAGGATTTTATCGATGATGTTGGCGGGCTTTCCGGAAAGCTGGGCCGCCGCGATTTCCTTTTCCTTGGCGATGACTTCTTCCGGAACGCACTTGCTGCAGATATAGGCCGGACGGAATGCCGCGATGTGCATGCCGATCTCGTTGAGCAACTTGGCGTCGTCGGTACCGGTAACTTCCACCAGCACGCCGATCTTGCCGCCGAGATGGGTATAGCTGCCGATGGTGCCGGTGGCATCCCACTTGGCGCAGCGGCGGATCATCATGTTCTCGCCGATCTTGGCGATCATCTCGGTCAGGGAGTCCTTCTCATTGGCGCAGACCTGCTCGGTCACGCAGCCGTCGCCGGGGAGGGCGAGCGCACGCTCGGCCACGCCGGTGATATAATTTATGAACTTCTCGTTGGTGGCCACGAAGTC
Organism: Victivallaceae bacterium; assembly: GCA_034926605.1. Lineage (GTDB taxonomy): Bacteria > Verrucomicrobiota > Lentisphaeria > Victivallales > Victivallaceae > CALXXL01. Next base: position 26,313 of record JAYFQV010000019.1, on the reverse strand, counting down.
GGTTTCGCAGAGAACTTCGAGCTGTACGGCCTTGCCGTCCTTGATCAGGCTGAAGACTTTGCCTTCATTGGTGGCGCGGCCGGCCTTCTTTTCGGCCTTGGCGATGCCATGCTTGCGCAGATATTCGATCGCCTTCTCCATATCGCCGGCGGCTTCGGTGAGGGCTTTCTTGCAGTCCATCATCCCGGCACCGGTCTTGTCACGAAGTTCTTTTACGATGTTGGCGGAAATCATGATATTTTCTCCTTGCTCGGTAAATTCCTTATTCGGCGGCGGGCTCTTCGGTCTTTTCGTCGCTCTTCTTGGCAACCGGCTTCTTGGCAACCGGCTTCTTGGCGGCGGCCTTCTTGGCTTTTTCGCCGTCCTCGTAGTCATCCTTCTTGGCGGCCGGCTTGCGCGGCGCCTTCTTCTCGACCTTCACCCCGGCGACGCTGTCGATATTGATCTCGGCGGCCTCCTCCTCGGCTTCCTTGGCGGCGGCTTCCTTGGCGGCAGCGGCGGCTTCTTTTGCTTCGGCGGCGGCGGCTTCCTTGGCGGCGCGTTCTTCAACCACGCGCTTCTGGTAGACTTCCTTGGCGATCAGGATGGCATCGCGGAACAGGTCGGTGATGATCTTGATGGATTTCACGGCGTCGTCATTGGCGGCCACCGGGTAGTTGATCAGGTCGGGGTTGGCGTTGGTGTCGCAGATGCCGACGATCGGAATGTTGAGCTTGTTGGCCTCGCTGACGGCGATGTCGTCATTGCAGACGTCGATCACCACCATGGCGGCGGGAAGTTTCTTCATGTCGGCGATGCCGTCGAGGTCGCGATGCAGGCGGGTGCAGTCGCGGGACATGATCGAGAGTTCCTTCTTCTTGAGGCCTTTGACCTCATCGGAATTCAGAACCTTGTCCAGGTCGTACATCTTCTGGATGCTCTTGCGGATGGTGACGTTGTTGGTGAGGGTGCCGCCCATCCAGCGTTCGGAGACGTGGAACATGCCGGTGGCTTCGGAAAGCTCACGGGTGATCTGCTGCGCCTGACGCTTGGTTCCCACGAACAGGATGTCCCCGCCCTGGGCGACCACGTGCTGCAGGAAGTTGCAGGCGGCGGCGATCTGGCGCATGGTCACAGTCAGGTCGATGATGCTGATGCCGTTGCGGTTGCCGTAGACGAAGTGTTTCATTCTGGGGTTCCAGCGCTTGGTCTGGTGACCGAAATGGCAACCCGCTTCCAGAAGATCGTTGATCGTGATTTTGGCCATAATGTTTCTCGCTCCTTTTTTGCGAACCCTTTTCTTCAAGGCTTCTTTTTTGTTTGATTGTATGGCGAATGAGTTATTAAAATAGCATGTAACTGTGGATTTTTCAAGGAATATGCCGCAAAAAACCGGCGAAAAAACTATTGCTTGCGGCCGAAGCGTTTTTCGAGTTCGGCGGCGGTGATTTCGATGGTGGTGGGGCGTCCGTGGGGGCAGATGTCCGGCCGGTCGCATCCCGCCAGCTGACGCAGCAGTCCGGCCACCTCGGCAGGGGTCAGCCTGTCGTGCGCCTTGACCGCGGCATGGCAGGCGGCCCGCGCCATGCGGGCGAGAAGGTCATGCTCGTCGGCATCGTCGTCGCGGGAAGCCAGATATATTTCGGCCAACACCCGGTCCCATTCACTTTCTGGCAATATTGCCGGAACCGCGTTAAGCATCAGGGTGTTGCTCGACAGTTCCGAAATCTCGAATCCCAGTTCGGCCAGCAGCCCGGCGTTTTTCGCAAGCCATCCCGCCGCCGGACGGCCCGGTTCCACCGTGCGCGGCAGCAGCAGCGGCTGCATCGCGGTCTTATCGGCGCGGGCGGCGGCGAGCAGACGCTCATAGAGCACCCGTTCATGGGCGGCGTGCTGGTCGATGATCTCCAGCGACCGGCGTTCCGGGTTGTAGAGCAATATGTAGGTGTCGTCCACCGCGCCGATAAGCATGCGCTCAGTGGGGGGCGCGGGGTGGATGCGGTCTTCGTCCGGAATGGATTCGTGGGGCGGAATCTGCGGCCGCACGGGTTCCGCGGCACGGGGGACCTTGGGCTCCTGAACCGTAGCGGGTGCGGGCTCGGGCCTTGCCGTGGCTGGTGCCGGTGCCTCGGGCCTGGCGGCGGCGAACGACGGCGGGGGCGCATCCTCCTGTTTGTGCTCGCCGTATTGGCTCTCGAACACCAGTTGTTCGCGCTGCGAAATGGTGTAGCCGATGTTGGCGTCCCGCAGGATCGCGTCGAGCGACACGTCCGCATCAAGGCTGGAAACCGGGGAGGGGGCGCGCTTCAACGCTCCGGAAACCGCGGCGGTCACTGCCCGTGAAACGTTGTATTCCTGCCGGAACCGCACCTCGCGTTTGGCGGGATGCACGTTTATGTCAAAGTCTCCGTCTGGCATTTCGATGAACAGAACGCAGGGCGAATACCGGCCTTTCTCGTTGAGTGCGCCGTAGCCGTCGCGGATGCCGCGATAAATCGCGGCAGCCTCCACCGGGCGGCCGTTCACAAAGCTGCGCTGTTCTCGCCGAGAGGTGCGGGTCAGTCCTGGACGCGCAATCATGCCGGTGACCTTAACCGTGCCGCAAACCGCCTCAACTTTCAGCATGTTCTCCGTGAAGCGCTTGCCGAAGAAATCGCGCAGGCGCGGCTCAAGTCCGGAACAGGCGGCGGACATGAAGCTCTGTCGGCCGTCGCTGACCAGCTCGAATGAAATATTGAGGTTGCCCAGCGCCGAGGCGATGATCACTTCTTCGATGCAGCTTTCCTCGGTGGGGAAACTGCGCAGGAACTTGCGGCGCGCCGGAGTGTTGAAGAACAGTTCACGCACCGATACTTCGGTTCCGACCGGGCATCCTGCCGGGCCGGTATGCGCCACCGTGCCGCCCTCGGCGGTCAGCTCGAAACCGGACGGCGCGTCTTTCCGACGGGTGCGCAGCTGGAAGCGGCTGACCGACGCGATGCTGGGCAGCGCCTCGCCGCGGAACCCCAGCGTATTTATGTGGGAAATATCCTCGACCGTCTTTATCTTGCTGGTACTGTGCGGCTGTATGGCCAGGAGCGCGTCTTCGGCGTCCATGCCGCGGCCGTTGTCCGAAACCTGCACCAGTTTTGTACCGGCCCGCTCGATACGCACACGGATCGATGCGGCGCCGGCGTCAATCGCGTTTTCGACCAGCTCCTTGACCACCGAGGCCGGGCGTTCGACCACTTCCCCGGCGGCGATGCGGTTGAATATCTCGGGCGGCAGGACGTTGATCTCAGGCATCCTTGATCCCCCAGTAGTGGCAGCCGACAGTATGGCCGGGCGCTGCCTCGGCCTGCGCCGGCACTTCGAATTCGCACCGCTTTTTCTCCGATTCGGTCAATGCGGCGCAGCGCGAACAGCGACCGAAGAAGCGGCACCCCTTGGGATAATTTTCCGGACTGGGAACCGATCCGGGGATGGTGGCCAGTTTCCCGGAAGGCGCGCCCAGTTTGGGCACGGCGGCCAGCAGATCACGGGTGTACGGATGCCGGGCGTTGGCGAACAGTTCACGACAGGGAGCCGATTCCGCGGCGCGTCCGGCATACATCACGCAGACCCGGTCCGCCAGTTCCGACACGATTCCGAGGTTGTGGGTGACCAGAATGATCGCCATGTCGCGCTCGCGGCGGAGTTCGTCCAGCAGTTCAAGTATCTGGGCCTGGATGGTTACGTCCAGCGCGGTGGTGGGTTCGTCGGCCACCAGCAGATCGGGGCGGCAGCCCAACGCCATCGCAATCATCACGCGTTGCTGCATGCCGCCTGAAAGTTCGTGAGGATAACATTTTATGCGGGTCTCGGGGGCTGGGATGCCGACCTGTCTCAGCAATTCCACCACCTCGGCTTTAACGTCGGATACGTCCGGGCGGTGGAGCAGGACCGCCTCGGCGATCTGGTCTCCCACCGTGAAAACCGGGTTCAACGACGTTGATGGTTCCTGAAAAATGTAGGCGATGCCGCCGCCGCGCAGTTTGCGCAGTTCGCGTTCGCGCAGTTCCAGCATGGAATAGGTGCGGCCGTTCCGGGTGAATTCCACCGCGCCGGAGAACCGTGCCGGCGGGGATGACACCAGTTTGGTCAGCGCCATGCAGCTGAGGCTCTTGCCGCAACCGGACTCGCCGACCATCGCGAGAATTTCTCCGCGTTCCACCGTGAAACTCAAGTCGGAGACCACTTCGGCGCTGCCGAATCCGACTGAAAGATTTTTTACCGTCAGGATATTCATAAGGGAAATATACCGCCACTCAGCTTCCGGCGCAATACCGTTTATTGGCAAAAACAGAGAAAATATTGCCGCAACAATTGGAAAAAAAATTAAAAGTGATTATATTGGAGCGAATTGTTTCAAATATTGTATGATGGGGGCGTGATGAGAAAAGTTTTCATTACAGGCCGGGGGCTTGTGACGCCTATCGGCGTCGGACTGACCGAAAATGAAGCGTCGCTGCGTAATGGCGTGTGCGGCATCGAGCGGATACAGGAATGGGTTGACTGGGGCGTGGAAAGCGAGATCGCGGGTACCGTTCCGGATTTTCCGGCGCCCGAGATAATTTCCCGCAAGATGATGCGGTTCTGCCCGCCGACCGCGGTGATGAGCGTTGCCGCCACTGCCGAGGCATTCGCCGAAGCCAAGCTGCCGGTGGAAGAGATACCTCATTCCAAAATTGCGGTGCTCACCGGCGTTGCCGGCAGTTATCTGCCGGACGGCTATGCCAATCGTGACGAATACGTCAAGACCAGAAAGATGCGTTGCGTTTCTCCATGTGTGGTGCCCAGAGTGATGCCCTCATGCTGCGCTTCGAATCTTTCACTTATTTTCGGCATCAAAGGCGAGACCTACGACATCAGCGCCGCCTGCGCGTCGAGCCTGATATGTATTGTGGCGGCGGTCCGGCTGATCCAGTCCGGGCTGTATGACATGGTGGTCGCCGGCGGCGCCGAGGGGCTGGACTGGTCGCAGGCGCTGGGATTCACCGCCATGCGGGCGCTTTCCACTCATTACAACGGAACTCCGCACCTGGCCAGCCGCCCGTTCGACCGTGACCGTGACGGATTTGTTCTTGCTTCCGGCGCCGGCTATGTACTGTTGGAATCCGAGGAGAGCATGCGCCGCCGCGGAATTTCCCCGGTGGTGGAAGTCACCGGCGTGGCCAGCAACAGCAACGCAACCGACATGGTTATTCCGGATGCCTCCGCCAGCGAGGCCGTGATGCGTGCGACTCTCGCCAATGCCGGGCTTTCCGCCTCCGACGTCAGCTATGTGAATACCCACGGCACCGCCACTCCGATCGGCGATCCGGTGGAAATCGAGTCGATAAAGCGGGTGTTCGGCAGTAGAATAGCGGTTAACTCCACCAAGAGCAACACCGGCCACATGGTGGGCGCTACCGGCGCGGTGGAAGTGATCTTTACCACCATGATGCAGGAAAAGGGGTTCATCTCCAAGAGCCTGAACCTTGACAACGTTGATCCGGCCTGCGATGGCGTTGACTTTGTGCGCGAGCTGCGCACCGGCGTGAAACTGCGCCACGCGCTGAGCAACGCGTTCGCGTTCGGCGGCAGTAACGCCAGCATCATCATGACCCGTGAATAACTGCTGACTCCAATGACCAGCAAGAGCCGCCTGCCGCGGCTCTTTTTTTTGCAACATTTTCAAGTGTTGCGGTAAAAAAAGAACGCCGCGCATTATTTGCGCGGCGTTCTTCAATTCGGGAGTCGGATCAATCCTTTTCGGACACCTTGTTCTTGACCAGCGACGCGCCGAACGCGGTCGCCTCTTCGAGGAACGCCGTATCCTTGGCGGCGGTGTCCTTGTTCTGGCAGTTGCCTTTGAACAGAAACTTGGTCGGCGGGCACTCGATGAGCTCCTCCAGATATCCCATCTGCTCCTTGATGATCTCGATGCCGCTGTTTTCCTCGTTGCCTCCGGCGCTGGCGGCAACCGCGAACTGAATCCGCTTGAGCGGCGAGAAAATCTGGCCGGACTCATGCAGCAGAAGGCAATACATACGGTCGATTGCCACCTTCAGCTGCGCAGGGAAGCTGAAGAAATAGATCGGAGTCACAAATACGATCGCATCGTATTTGGGGAAGTCGGCGACCAGATCGGTTATGTCGTCTTCCACAACGCATGACAGGCTGTCGGGTTGACAGCGATTGCAGCCGTTGCAGCCGATCACCTTGCAGTCGAGGTCGGTCACGTCAACAAGCTCGACCCTCCCTCCGGCTTTCTCCGCACCGTCAACGATGCAGTTGGCGATGGTATTGGTGTTTCCGTTGCCCCGCGGACTCGCCGTAATTACCAGAATCTTCTTTGACATTTTTACTGTGAAGTCTCCCAAATTATCTTTGTTCCTCCGCCACCGGCGAAGGTTATTCCATGATGATCGAATGATAGTCTTTTCCGGCCGGTATCATCGGCAGCACATGCTCGTTGTAGCCGATGTGCACGTCCAGCAGATACGGTCCGGGCGCGTCGAGCATCGCCTTGATCGCGTCGTCCAGTTCGTCGACGGTGAAGACGTGACGGCCCGCGATGCCGTATCCGGCCGCTATCGCCACGAAGTCCGGGTACGGGCCTTCGCCGGAGCAGAAGGTTCCATCGCAGTTTTCGCAGTTGTGATTCGGCACGCCGGAACTGCCTTTGCAACGGCCCAGCACGGTGTTGCCGCGGCGGTGCTCGTAGAAGCGGTCCTCCCACTGCGCCACCATCCCGAGATGCTGGTTGTTCATGATGATCATCTTCACCGGCACCTGCTCAACGAACGCGGTGCCGAGCTCCTGAATGTTCATCTGGAAAGAACCGTCGCCGTCGATGTTTATCACGGTCTTGTCCGGGCAGGCGAGTTTCGCGCCGATAGCCGCCGGGAGCCCGAAGCCCATCGAGCCGAGTCCGCCGGAGGTCAGGAACTGGCGCGGGAAATTATACTGGTAGTACTGGGCCGACCACATCTGGTGCTGGCCGACGCCGGGCACGATCACCGCCTGCCCCTTGGTGTGCCGGCAGAGCGTTTCCATGACGAACTGCGGCTGCACATGCTCCGGCTTTTTGCGGTAGGTGAGCGGGAACTCTTTTTTCCAAAGTTCGATTTCGGCAAACCACTCGCTGCGGGCGTTGAACTCCGGTTTGGCGTTCAACTTTTCCAATACTTGTCCGATGTCCGCCACCAGCGAGAAGTCGGCCGGTTTGTTCTTGTTGATTTCAGAGTCGTCGATGTCCACATGGACGATTTTCGCCGATACTGCGAAAGATTTCGGGTTTCCGGTCACGCGGTCGTCGAACCGGGCGCCGAAGGCAAGCAGCAGGTCGCACTCGTTGGCGGTGAAGTTGGCGCAGCCGTTGCCGTGCATGCCAAGCCAGTGCAAATTGAGTTCATGGTCGTGCGGCAGCGCGCCAAGCCCCATCAGGGTGGTCACCACCGGCAGATTGTAGCTCTCGGCGAATTTGCGCAGTTGCTCCGAACTGCCGGAGCATACCACGCCGCCGCCGGCATATACGCAGGGCTTGCGCGATTTTGCGATCATTTCGCGGATGGTTTCCACCGCTTCGTCGGACGGTGCCGGCGGCAGATGGTAGCCGGGAAGATCCATCGGAGCGTTCAGGTCCACCTTGGCCGTCTGCTGCTGCACGTTCTTTGGAATGTCCACCAGCACCGGGCCGGGGCGGCCGGAACCGGCCAGATAGAACGCTTCGCGCAGCACCCTCGGCAGATCGGTGGCGTCAAGCACCAGATAGCTGTGCTTGACCACCGGGCGGGTCATGCCGATGATGTCGGTCTCCTGAAACACGTTTTTGCCGATCAGGTCCGCCGGCACCTGTCCGGTGATGAATACCACCGGTATTGAATCCATATAGCAATCGGCCACTCCGGTAAGAAGATTGGTTGCTCCCGGCCCGCTGGTGGCCATGCAGGCCGCCACCTGACCAGAGGCGCGGGCAAAGCCGTCGGCCTCGAACGCGCCGCCTTGCTCGTGACGCGGAAGCACGACCCGGATCGACGATTCGCGCAATGCCTGGTGCAGTTCGATCGAAAAACCTCCCGGATAGGCGAAGAGGGTCTTCACTCCGAGTTTTTCCAACATGCGCGCCACGATTACGTTGCCGCGCAGCTTCACGATTTCAGGTTGGTGCATGATATCAGTCCCCAAAAAAAATTTACAACCCCATAATGTAGAGCAAGCCCAAAAAAAAACAAGCAGTGTGTCGGAAAAATTATTATTTTAGCGGACGTTTACCGTAAAAAAGCAGGTTTTCGACTCGTCCGGTTTGTTCCGCACGCTGCAAACTTGCGATTTTTTTACCGGAGAAGCTGGAAAATTAGGCCGCCATGCGGTACATTGTTTGCGGTTAAACGCAAGAAAGGAGCCAATCATGGATCAGTGTATTTTCTGCAAAATAATCAAAGGCGAAATTCCGAGCGCCAAGGTATACGAAGACGATCTGGTCTACGCTTTTCTGGACATCGGCCCGATCAATTTCGGGCATACCCTGGTGATTCCCAAAGAGCATTATCAGAGTTCCTCGACGATTCCGGAGGCCACTGCCGGACGCATGTTCCATGTGGGCAGCCGTATCGGTGTGGCGCTGCGCCGGGCGTTCGATTACGACGCGTTCACGCTGCATTTGGCCGATGGAACCGCGGCAGGGCAAGTGGTGATGCATGCTCATCTGCATGTCGTTCCGCGCGGAGTGGAAGACGGCTTCCGCTGGAACTGGCGGCAACTCGAATACAAAGACGCCGCAGCCCGGGCCGAGACGGTCGAGAAGATCCTCGCGAAACTGGTATTGAACTGATTTTCGGAGTGTCTCAATAGCGGCCCGCCCGGCATACTCCGGAAAAACGACCGCCGTCGAGTGGATGTCCGCGACAACCGTCTGCGGTTGTCGCGGACGGTTTGTTTTGATGCTAAATTCGACTTTTTTGCACCTTGCAGCTTGAAAAAAAGGTCTTTACGGTCTATCTTGTCAAGAAAATAACAAACAATTATTTGTCAAGGATAAAACATGAATATCGCGAGACTTTTGACGGCGGGCGCTGCGGCGCTCTGTCTTACGGCGGCCGGCGACGAGCCGAAAGTCGGTTCCTATATCCCGGTCGACGGCTTCTTCGGAGAGACCATTTCCGAAAAGTGGACGCCAGAGCCCGGTTTCGAGCCGGTTAAAATGACCGTGATCGACCGCGTGTACCCGGTCGCTCTTACCGAGACCGATGATCTGGATGCGGTTCGCAGGGCGATGGAAACAGGTCTGGCGAAATTTTATACACCGGAGCAGATCGAAGCGATCACCAATCTGCTTTATGTCGACTTGGAGAAAGCGGTCGAGGCCCGTGAAAATCTCGGCTTGTCCGGGGATGAGATTGTTGAGGCCGGAACTCAGGCCTCCATCGACGAAGGAATGCAGGAATTTGCGTGGTATCGCGGGATGCCGGCCACTGAGAAACTCGGCGCGGACACCAATGCGGACAAAGCCAGATTCGGCGAAATGACCATCGGCGACATGCGGGACTTTCCCGGCAAACTCCAGTTGCCGGCGGCGCGCCGTTCCGTTGAGATTATCGCGCCGGTTAAAAGTCGCGCCAAGGTGATTTATTCCGACTTCATTCCGGTGAAGGTAGGCCAGAAATATCTGTTGTCGGCCCGCCTTTTCTCCAGCGCGAATCCCAGTGAGAGCGAGGTTAGGAATCGCAACGGCCGCCCGACTACGCTCGATGTTGAAAAGCAGGTGTTCCAGAAGAAGATCGGCGGCTTTGCGGTCTACTTCTACGACAAGGATCAGAAACAGATCGGCGAAATGCTCAAGATGTTCGTTACCGAAGACTTTCAGCGCGATCCGGTGATCTGGCCCTTTGACATTGTTCAGCCGATGGGCAAGGTGCCGGCCTATATCAGGATTGCCATGGTGGTGGCTCCGGCCAACCCGGCCAAGCCTCAGGGCGATCCGGTTGAATTCAGCGATATCCGCCTCAAATATACCGCGGCTCCTCCGGTGACGGAATGACGCGTTTTTACTGAACCTGCGGAAGCCGTCGCGATATCGCGACGGCTTTTTTGTTTTTCCGAAAATAAGGATGCCGACCGGAACATTCCTGCCGCATATTTTTCTGCGCCGCTGTAAGAGAAAAAATCAGGCGGCTTTTTGTCTGCCGCCATGGTCGGGACCTTGATTTTTCCCGGAAACATGATATACTGAAATGAGTATATATCTAACTATAACCGTATCATGGAGCAAAGAGGATCGACCTATGATTACCATTTCGACCGAAGTGACCACCGAGCAAGCCGGCCTTGCCGACGACGTTACCATCACCTCCACCGGCGCGATCCGGATCGGTACCCTTGCCGCGCCAAGCGGCAGCTACTCCGCCACCATGCAGTTTTCCGGCAATTACTCGCTGACGGTGGACGGAGTCATCGCAAGCTATCTTTCCAGCGTGAATCTCGGTGTGATGTTCGGAAAGATATCCGGTTTGTATTCTTACTATGACGGTACGGTCTACCTCGGCGACTCCGCCAGTATCACCATATACGCCAAGAATTCCACCACCACTACCACCGCGTCCGGATTCTGGTGTGAAAATCTCGTTTTCGCTTCCGGAATCGGTTCCGGCAATACTATAAGAGTGGCGGCGCAGTCCACCAGCACCAATGCTTCTCTGTCCAGTGCGTGGGCAAACGCCACCGGCATTTACGCCGGAACCGGAGTGACCATTCAGAACGGCATGGCCGGGAATATCACGGTTTCGGCCTCCGGCGGTTACAGCGCCTGGGGCGATGCCCAGTCCGATGCGATTTACGCCTATAAATCCGTGACCATCTCCGGTGGTCTTTCCGGTACCATTACCTCCACCGCCAACGGCGCCGGCGGCGGAACCGCCGGTGAAGCGATCGCCACCTGCATTACCGCCGGCAGCAAGAGCAGCACCGGAGTGGTGACGATCGACGCGTTTTCCGGACAGCTCACCGCGAATGCCACCGGTGGCAACATGAGCGGCGCCCTTACCGGCAACGCCAACGCCACCTCTTATGCCGTTTACGGTTCCGACGGCGTATCCATCGGGTCTTTCGAAGGCGAGTTGCTTGCGGTCGGGCAGGGTGGTAACATCAGTTCCGCCACCGCCACCGCCTACGCCCAGGGACGGGCCTTCGGCATCTACAGCGACACCGGCGACGTGGAAATCCTTGCCGGCGCCAGCTACGGCCGGATACAGGCTTATGCCACCGGCGGCGTGGCCGCACTTGCGAGCAGCACCTATGCAACGACTCCCGCCGACGCCAGCGCCTACGCCTATGGCATCTGCACCCACAGCAATGTGACCGCCCGTGATCTTGAGATCGACCTGACCGTGACCGCCACCGGCGGAGCTTACGGTTCCTCGCTTTACAGCCAGTACGGCCGGGGGTTTGCCGAGGCCTACGGCATTTTCGCCGACGGTACCGTCAGCATTACCGGCAAGGCCGACAGTTTCAACTTCTACGCGGTTTCCGCTTCTGCCGGCAATTCGAGCGGTTGGGCCTACTCCGGATCGCTGGCCACGGCCATCGACTGCAATCAGCTGGTGGATTCGGAAATATATGCCGCTATAAATGTCGGATCCTTCGGCGTACTCGGCCGCACCGACAGCATTGCCGACGCCTATGGCGTGATTGCTCACGAAGGGATTCTCAATTCGCATTTCAACGGGGCGATTACGGTTACGGCCTCCGCCTCCACCACCAGCGGCGCCATGAGTGTGGCCCACGGCTATGGCATATATGCGCTCAATCGCACCTTCGGCAACGGTACCACCGCGGCTTCGGTCGGCGATATCACCGTTACCGTGACCGGTTCCGACGGCGTCGGCACCAACCTACCGAGTACCGCCTACGGCATTTATGCCGGTTACATCAATTTAGAAGTCAACGGTACGATCACCGCCACCGTCAACGGCAAGGCGTCCTATTCTATCTATATCGACAATTCCGGCGGTTATGCCGACACTCTCACTCTGCGCCGAAAAGCCAATTTCGGCGGCATCGTGGAGCTTATGGGCGGCGCCAATCGCGTGTTTCTCTATCAAGGGGCGTCCGGGCTCGGCAAGATACAGGCCACCGGCGGAACACTCAGCCTCTATTTCTCGTTCGGATCGGATGTGGACAGCGACCCGATGGCTGCGGCCGCCGATCTGACCAGATTCTCCAGCATAGGATATTATGTGGCCGACGACGCGGTCAGCAGTGTGTATAACGTGGTGAACTCCGGCTATTCTCCCTATGTGGCGAGCAGCTACAACGTGCTCTGTGGCGGTGTCACTTATTCGGTGGCGGACAGCGTCTGGACTCAGCTGGGCGACACCGGAAAGTGGATCAACATCGGCGTGGTCAACGGCTCTTTGCAGACCGCGATACGCGTGGGCAACGATTTCTACGGCGCCGGATTGTATGACAGCAGCCAGAACTACTGGGACGATGTTGTTGCCAGTTTCAGCGGCGACACTTCGCTTGCGGTCGTTGCCGGAATGGGGCACGTGTCGTCCGGCACCGGCAGTCTGTTCGGCAATATATCCCTTACCATCGATTCCTGCACGGTGCAGCAGCTCTACGGCGGCAATTCCAACGCGGGCGGCGGCATCACCGCGTACAGCAATATCGACCTGATCGCCACCGATTCCACCTTCGGGGTGGTGTTCGGCGGCGGCATAGGCGTGTCGCAAGGGCTTGAGGGCGGCATCACCATCAATTTCAGTGGTTCCACGGTAACTTCCGGTTTCTATGGGGTCGGTGGAATTGCGGTAGGCGGCCAGTATTCCGCCAAGGAAGTGGAGATAACGATCGAGGACAGCACGCTTGGCGGTTATTTCTACGGCGGCAGCGCCTCGGTGTCCGCCGCTGCAAGCGCCAACAATGTTTACGGCAATATCACCATAAACTTCACCGAAAATACCGTGACCGCCCAGGTTTACGGCGGCAACCGCTATGTTTCCAGTGTTACCGGCGATGCATTGGTTTCCGGCGCCGTTAACTTGAATATCGACGGCGGCAGTTTTTCGAACTATGTGTTCGGCGGCGGTATGGCATGGGCGTTTAATGCGGCTTCCGGCGTTACTGTAACCACCGAGGTTCAGGGCGGCGTGAAAATCAATATCGTCGCGGGCACCTTCAGTCATGAAGTATATGGCGGCGGTTATTCGGCGGCGGCCTCCAACAGCGCCGCGGATGCCGGTGCGGTAAGCAAGGTTTCCGGCGGTACAGCGATAACCGTGGCCAACGCGGCGATAATCAATGTTTACGGCGGCGGCTACAACGCCGGATTGGGCAGCATCGTCGACGGCGGCAGCGCGATAACCGTCAAAGGCAATGTTTCCATCGGCACGGTCTATGGCGGCGGCAACGGCACCGGTACCGCGGAAGTGCGCGCCGAGTCGGTGGTTTCCGGCGGCAGCGCGATCATGATCGACGGCACCGCCGGCGGCTCTTTCACCATCGGCAATATTTATGGCGGCGGCAACACTTACTGCACGGTTTCCGGCGGCAGCACGGTGACGTTCTCCGGCGATTTCATAAACTCCGCCAGCTTGGATTTCACCGGTGTCCTATCCGGTGCCGGTCGCAATTCCGCAACGGTGACAGGAACCAGGACGCTGTCTTTCGATTCCTTCTACGGCAATATCGACGCGCGGGTTATGAATTTCGATGCGATTTCGGTTTCCGGCATCACGTCCACGGCGTTCACGCGCGAGTTCAATGCCGCCGGCATCGATACCGTGAATTTCGACTTGACCGCCGGGCGGGACAGCGAGGTGATTTTCGCCAATACCGTCTCCGGATGGTCCGACGGCGCTTCGTTCGACCTGCATCTTTCCAGCAGCCAGATGGGCGACAGTTATGACGATCTGCTCACCTCGCTGGTCAGTTCCATAGAAGTACTTTCCGGCAATACCTACAACATATACATCGACGGCAGCGAAGAAGCCTACTACACCGGCATGATCGGCGATCATGGATGCGTATGGCAAGACGGGGATGTTTCAAAGGTTATTCTGCTGACCATGAACGGCAGCAATGCGCTTTCACTCCATGTCGAAACCATTTCCGGCTCGGAGCCGGATTGGGGCACGAGCGGAAAGCTGGCATAACGCTGCCATAAAAAGGGAACTCGGGAATATGCGCTGGCTTAAGATCGTCGGTGCGCTGCTGGCTGTTGCTGCGGTGCAAATCGCCGCAGGCGGGGCGGAATCGCCGCGAAAGGTCAAACTGGTGTTGAATTGGCACGCGCAGGCTCAGTTCGCCGGGTTCTATATGGCCAAGGCGGCCGGATTTTATTCCGCCGCCGGGCTGGACGTAGAGCTTCTGCACGTTTCTCCAGAACAGAACACCGGCGATTATCTTGAGTCCGGTCGTGCGGATTTTGCGACCGACTGGCTTATAAATGCTATGCTGTTTGCCTGCAAGGGCATTGATGTGGTGCAGGTTACCCAGTTCGAGCGCCGGTGCGGGCTGCTGCTGGTGGCGCGTCGCTGGATCGAGCGCGGCGGCAAAAAGATAGAGGTGAATTCAATCACCGACCTTGCCGGGGCGCGGATCGGGATGTGGATGGCTGGTTCCTATTGGAAAACGCTGAATCTGCTGATAAAATCAGGCGGGTTGACCGATTACCAGCCGGTCGAGGTGCTCAAGAATGTCGACCTGTTCCTGTATGGCGGTGTGGACGCGATCAGCGCAATGACCTACAATGAATATTTCCAGATACTCTCAGCCGGACTGAATCCCGACGAACTGCGGGTTTTTCCGCTGGGCGAGAGCGGCAACGTGTGCGGCGAAGGAATATACACCACCTCCAAAATGGCACGCGAAAATCCGGCGGTGTGCCGGAAACTGGCGCTAGCATCGATGCGCGGCTGGGAACTTGCCCGAAAAGATCCCGACGGCGCGTTGGCCGAGGTCAAAAGGCAGTGCCGCCTCGGCAAAGTGCCGTTCAGCGAGGCTCATCAGCGTTGGATGCTGGAACACTGTCTTGAGGTAATCTTTCCGGACGGCGCCGGCAACGCCATCGACAGCGTCAGCAAAAGCAGCTATGAATTCACCCGCGACCTGATTGTGCAGATGGGGGTGGACATCACCGGAACGGCGATGAGCTATGCCGCTTTTTGCCCGTTTGCACCGGGAGATGAGAAATGAGGCTGTCGGATCATTCCATGGCATTTCGCCTTAGCTTCTACTGTTCTGCCGTGCTGTTTCTGGTTTTTCTGGTCAGTGCGGGAGTGATCGGGTTTTTCGGCTGGAAGATACTGAACCGTCAGCTTGAGGAACGCTGCGTGGCGGCGGTCAACGATGTGGCAAGGCGGCTCAACCAGGAGTTCGGCCGGGCTCAGGTGCTGGCGGACACATTGGGCCGCGCAATCGAGGCGCAGGACAAATTGACCGTGCCGGAATTGCAGTATCTGATGCGTACTTCTTTCGAAGATGCCGCCGCCGGAGATCCATATTTGGTCGGGCTGGATGTGTCGTTCGAGCCGGATCAACTGGTGCCGGGCGAGAAGTACAATTCCTGGCTCATCCGCCGCGATAATGAAAATGACGGGTTCAAGCTGGCCCAGATCGGCGGAGAGCAGCTGCAGTATTTTTACCGCGACTGGTACATAGTGCCAAAACATCTCGGCCGCGGGCTGTGGACCAACCCCTTCTACTCCGAGGGCGGTATCGGCGGTCGGGTGCTTTCTTATTCCTCCCCCTTCAGCCGTGCCACCGGCGGCGAGCGCAGCTTCAGAGGGGTTGTTATGGTGGATATCGACGTGGAGGCGATGCGCAGCCTGTTCAGCCGGATGGAACTGTCCGACGTCGGGTTCGGTTTTTTGCTCTCGAAGTTCGGCCAGATCGTGATTCATCCGAACGCCGATCTGGAAAACAATCAAACGCTGTTCAGCCTGTTCTATCAATATAAAGACGAGGCCGGCCGTGCCGCTGGACGCGGCATGATGGCCGATCCCGCGCCCGGAACGGTGTCCTACCCGAAGCTGCCGTTTTTCAGCGGCGGCACCCAGGTGTTTTACGCAACCACCGATCTCAACGGCTGGAAGGT
The DNA here is from genome assembly GCA_034926605.1 of Victivallaceae bacterium. GTDB lineage: Bacteria > Verrucomicrobiota > Lentisphaeria > Victivallales > Victivallaceae > CALXXL01. The sequence continues at coordinate 10,235 of JAYFQV010000019.1, read as the reverse complement.
TTGCGTGGCGGTGCCGTCCGGCTGGGTGCGCAACCAGCTGTTCGGTATTCTTGGTATCGTGCTGGGGGCGTTCCTGGCGGTGGCGGTGCTGTCGGTGGCCGGCGTCACCATGGTGGCCCGCCGGATGAGCCGACCGCTCGAAACCTTGGCCAAGGCCGCCAACCGGGTGGGGCGCGGCGACTTTTCCGCTCCGCTTCCGGCAACCGAGGCAAAGGACGAAATCGGCGAACTGACGACCGCGTTTTCAACCATGCAGCGCGAACTTTCAAAATATATTGAGGAAGTGAAGTCCAGCGTGGCGGCCCGGGAGCGCATCGAGGGCGAACTCAATGCCGCACGCGCCATTCAGAACGACATTCTGCCCAAGCTGCTGCCGCCGCTGCCGGATTGCCCGACCTTTTCGTTGGCCCCGGCGCTGCGCCCGGCGCGCGCCATCGGCGGAGACATGTATGACATCTTTTTTCTGGACAAGGATCATCTGCTGATTATGGTAGGTGATGTTTCCGGCAAGGGAATCGCGGCGGCACTGTTCATGGCCATAGCCTCCACCCTGCAGCGCAATATAGCGGCGTCGAGTTCGCAGCCGGCGGAGATCGTCCGGCGGTTGAACCACACGTTGGCTCAGAACAACAACGCGATGATGTTCCTGACCAGTTTTCTCGGTGTGCTTAACGTGTCGACCGGCGAGCTTGAGTACTGCAATGCCGGGCATAATCCGCCGCTGTGTCTGCGCGCCGACGGCGGCTGCGAAGAGCTGCGGATACTCAACGGTCCGCCGCTGGGAATCAACGAGGACGCCGAGTATACCCACAATCGCCTGAAACTTGTCGATGGTGACACGCTTATACTTTATACCGACGGTGTGACCGAAGCGTTCAATTCAGCCGGAGATATGTTCACGCTGGCCAGGCTGCGCGAAACCGGCGCCGAGCTGGCCCGGTCCGGAAAATCCCCGGCCGAGATGCTGGACAGCATTCTGCAAACAGTGGATGATTTTGCAGCCGGCTGCGAACAGTCGGACGACATTACCTTGCTGATCATGCGCTTCAATCACTGACTCGCGCGAAAATGAAAAGACCGCCGCGAACGGCGGTCTTTTTGTAGTTGCTGAAAGGCTTTCCGACGTCTTCAGCCGAGGTCGGGTCGGTCCGCAAAACGTATGCTTTCACCATCCAGCTGTTCTTGCTCGAACACCACGATTTCGTTGATTCCTTTCCTGAGTACCGGGGCTGGTACATAGAGGGTACGCTGCGGCCCGCAATCTCTATAACGGCCGAGATTGAAACCGTTGATCCAGACGATGCCGTGGCGGCCGGGCCGCACGACGAAAGTGTCGGCAACTTTGTCCAGCTTGAATATGGCGCGATGGAATGCACATGGGACATCCATGAACTCGGAGAATTTCAGTTTCGAAATGTTATTCATCGGCATGGCGCGGCATTCCCAGTTCCAGCGGAGCTGGCCGTCCAGCAGCACACCCCCGACGATGCCTTTGGGATCGCGTCCGACACGAGGCCCGAAATTGATCCGTCCGCAGTTTTCCACCAGCAGATCAAGCACCGCTTTTTTGCCAGCCGGATGTGAAACCATGAACTGCGGATTGTCTTTGCCGCGCATACGCGAACCGAGATACTCACCATCCAGCCACGCCTGGGTGAAGTCGTGCACCTCGTCCAGGCGCAGCTGTGAATTTTCGAACGGCACCGGCAGTTCGGTGCGGTAGTGGACAAATCCGAAGTTCTCACCCAGCTCGTCGAGGGTGAGCGGCGTGACGGCTTTAACCGGAATTCCTAGAATGTCGAAGTTTGCGGTCAGCGGCGTGGACTGCATAAACTCCACCGGCGGTATCACCAGTTTGCTCGAAGGGGCGACCGGCGCGATCCGGGTGGGGGAGCCGGCGTGTTTTGCCAGCAATTTTTGAAACGACTCGAATTTATCGGTGGGATCGCCGCATTCGGAAAGCGGAGAATCGTAATCGTAACTGGTGATGGTGGCAGACCATGGCTCGTCATTCGCGCCGTTGGTGAATCCGAAGTTGGTACCGCCGTGGAACATGTATAAATTGAAGTTGACGCCGCGTTTCAGCATGTTTTCGAGTTCGGCGGTGGCGTCGGCGGCGGAGCGGACGTGATGTGGTTCGCCCCAATGGTCGAACCAGCCGTCCCAGAATTCCATGCAGAAGGCCGGATCGTCCGGGCGGCGTAGTCCGGCGGCGTCGATGTTCTGGTCTGTGCGTGAACCGAAGTTGGCGGCATAGAAGCATCCTTCCACCGCGGTGTCGACGTTGATGCTTACGTTGCTGGTTGAGCCGCCGCACACATACAGCGGCATGGTCACTCCGTGCGCACGGTAAAAGTCGCGCAAATATTCCAGATGGGCCACATCGCCGCAGCAACTGCCGTACTCGTTTTCTACCTGCACGATGATGATCGAATTTTTACTCGGGATGTGCCCCAGCACTTTGCAGAGATAGCGCTCGAGCAGCTTGCAATAAGATGGATTGGTTCGTCTGATCTCCACATCCTTGCGGGCGGTTAGCCATGCCGGAAAGCCGCCGTTGTCCCATTCGGCGCAGATATATGGCCCGGGGCGCAGTATGGTGTAAAGTCCGCGGTCGGCGATGGCCGTCAGAAAACGCGCCAGGTCGATACCGCCGGAAAAATCGAATTCTCCCGGATGAGGCTCGTGCAGATTCCACGGCACGTAGGTTTCAATGCAGTTCAATCCCATTGCCGCCGCCTTGTCAATGCGGTCTTCCCACTGCTCGGGATGGACGCGGAAATAGTGGATCGCGCCGGAATGGATTTTTACGGGTCGGCCGTCGATAATAAACGAGCGGTCTGCGATTCTTACCTCGGGCATTTGTTATACCTTGTTTTTTATGATAACAGACCGCGCCGACGGCGACTCCGGCGGCGCGGATAAATCTATTTTATTCTACTCAGGCCAGCATCAATCCCAGCGTGGCGACATACAGTGTCAGCAGCGCCAGAAAACCGGCACGGTCGAACCGGCGGGCCATGGTTGGTGAAATCATTTCACGCATGTTCAAGGATATGATAGACTGCAGCACAAACAGCAATACAAAGCCCAGTGACAGATAGGTGACCAGTTCGGCAATGGTAATACCGCTCCACTGCGGGATGCGGTAGATCAGCGCAAACAATCCGATCATGTTGACCGCCAGTGCGCCACCGAGCATTGCAAAGCGCGCGCCGAGATTGTCGATCCGCACCAGCAGCGCCGCTGCGGCCAGCGCCACCGAGATCAGCACGATTCCGAAATATTTGAAAATCTTGAACCAGAATCCGCCGGGCCGTTCAAGGCTTATCGTCATGTTGAACCTGGAGTATTCGCCGTGAGGGCCGTCAGCCACCGGATCGCCGAAATCGGTATTATAGGTGTGGGTATCCACAGAGGTTTCGAATCCGGTGATTTGCCAGCAGGCCGGCTGGTAGTCAGGGTCGATGCCGCAGGAATCGGAATCCGGGACGAACTGGAGTTGTTTGGAAATCATGTCGGTGTCCTCGATCGAGATCACCACCTTCTGACGGTCGAACGGATAGTCCTTAAGGTCAAAATTACAAAAAACTCTGGCTTGAACACGTGCCGCATTGTACAATTTGCCGCTGTCGTCACGGGCAAAATCAATCCGGGTTCCGAAAACCTCGCCGTTGCTTATCTCCAAGTGCTTGACCATTGCATCTCGTCCGCCGGTCCAATTAGTCCAGAGCCAGAGATCGACGGAGGCGAAGCCGTTTTCAAGGGATAGCTCCTCAATCCGGTTAACATACCCGCCGATGCTCACCTTCAGCGGTTCGCCTTGTGCGAAAAGCCCGACTGCCGATACGGACATAAGCACGGATAACAACCATTTTTTCATAACCCACCCCCTTGTTTATCGGATACTACGCATAGTAAACTTAATCCGCAAACCGGAATATGCAAGCGTTGCAACGTCCCAGGCGGCTCGAAAAATCTTCAATTGTCTTTTGAGCCGCCCGCGTACAAGGTCAGGGCCGTTCGGCGGTAAGGGCGAAAACAATCACTCCGGCCTCCTTCTTGCCCATTATGATTTTGCTGATGGTTTTATCCGGATACGGATTGGGCCATGAGAAGACCCAGAGCCGACTTTCCGGCTCATAGCCGCGCACCGCCAGTGACGCGCTCGGAGAGAGCTCGTAACCGAAGTCGCTGTTGGAAAGTGCCGCGATGTTCCAGTCGTATTTAACCGGGATTTCCTCTTTCGAGCCGTCATCGTACACTATGGTATATACTGCTGCAATGGCGCCGGATTTCAGCCTTTTTCCCGGAATGGCATGCAGGAAGTCGAGTCTGGAACATTTGAGATCGAGCTGAACTTCGGCGGTGTCCGGAAACTTCGGGGTCGCCGGGGAATTGAGCGCCACCGCAGCGGGGGCTCCGTTGCGTTCCGGGATCTGGAACATATAACGTCCGACCGCGACAGGTTTTCCGGCGGTCAAAGCGGTCAGGTTACCGTCGTCGCGGCCACAGAAAGCCGTCTGGTTTTTGGAGAAAGATATATTGGCGGCCTGCGAGATGTCGAGCATTACGCCTTGCTGCCCGCCGCGGTTGTGGCGGTGGTCCAGCAGCAGGCTGAGCACTTCGTCGGCGCGGTAGTTGTTGGCGGCATCTTCAAGATTCCAGCCGCGGCAGGCCACCCGCACATAGGGGGAGAGCTGGGCGAAATCGTTCTGCAATGCGGTACGGCTGCCGTGGAACCCGTTCCAAGTGGTGGACATCAGGCCCATAGAGCCGAATTTTTTGGCGGCGCGCGCCAGATTCTCCACATTGCCCGGCTCATACCACGAACAGGCGATGGTGGGGAAGCCTTCGGCGGCGAACGCCTCAAGATCGGGGTATTGATTGTAGGTTCCGGCGTAGCGCCAATCGCAGATTATGATGTCTTTAGGCAGCATGGGGCGGACTGCCGCCGCGCCGCCGGTACCGTTTTCGGGCGATTCGTCCGGCGTGGCGAGAACGTCATGCCACAGCATGATCTTCAGGCCGTGTTTCTCGGCGTAGCGGTGATAAAACATCACGTCGTCGAGGTATAACCGGGGAACGCCCTTGGCAATGTTTTCAGGCCGCACCGGGTAAGGGAATTCCTTCCATATCTGGAGCTCGTCATGGCCGACATGGAGATATTTCGACTGGTGACCGAATATTTCTTCAACCTCGTCAAGGACCTTGGTCATAAACTCGTAGACCTTAGGATCGGACGGATTGTAACTGCGTGGTTTTGCTGGATTTTCGGCCAGTTCGGCGTTTTGACCGTTCTCGAACATCCACATGCAGTAACCCATGGTGGAGATGAACGGGATAACCTCGATATAATTGTCGTTGGCGTTCTTGACTATGGCGGCAAGCTGTTCCTTGGAGGCGGCCCAATCCTGATGGCAGCCTTTTGAGGCATCCCACTTCGCGTATTCGCATTCCAGCAGGATATAGTTCATTTTCAGCGGAGCAAGCACGTCCTCGACCATGCTTTTCATGTAGATGTCGGAGTTGCTGTCCACCAGCGTATGGATGCCGCGCAGGTCGAAGTCCGGCCAATCCCGCACATGGCACTGGCGGAATCCGCCGTCCAGGTAGAGTGCCTTGAGGGTTTGCAGCGCGTAGAAGGCGCCGCGTTCACTGCGGGCGGCGACCGCGATTCCGGTGTCGGAAACGTCGAGCAGATACCCCTCGGTGTGCGGGATGTCCTGATTGGCCGGATCGATTTTCACGGCAACCGGCAGCCCGGCGGCATCGATCTCGAGCGGCAGTTGGGCGGTGAACAGACGCTTAAAGGCGGCGGCGAGCCGCGGCGGCAGGCCGGCCGGCATCGCCAGTGCGGTGGCATCCACGGTCTTGCCGTTGAAGTCTGCCTCTTTGGGAACGGGCAGCAGCGGCCACTGGCGCGAAACGTCACGGACTACGGTCAATGGTGCAGACTGGGAGGCCGGCGCGGCGGCTGTTTTGAGCGGTTCGGCCAGCGGCGGCAGGTCCGGGTTCGGAGTGAATTTGATGACGGCGCTGGTCTCGAAGTCGCCCTGCTTCACCTCCGGACGGGTGCCGAGCCAGAAACAGGCAAGGTTTTCACAAAATACACTGCGGCGGTCAACCAGCTTGTAGGCCGGACCGGCAGTGATATCGATGTCGAGAGTGCCGTAACGGGATTCGAAAAGCATTTTGCGGGCATCGGAAAATATTTCTGCCATGCCGTCCGGAGGAGTCTTTGAGATTGCTCCGGAAACGGTTTTACCGTCGCTAAGTGTTATGGTATAGGACGCGCCAGCCAGCAGGGTGTCGGGTATCAGCATAAGGTCGCCCTCATATTCGCAGGGAACATTTGCTGTCAGCGTGGCCCGCAGCTTGACCGTTGCTTCGGAACCGTTCAGGGTCAGGCTGTATTCGTGGAGCTTGATCAGGGCGTCGTCGCCGGTCTGCATCATATCCCACCGTTTCCCGTCGTCAGAGGCTCTGAATTCCGCCGGTGATTTGGCGTTGTAAAAGTAAAGTTGCCGCCAGGGCGGTTCCACGAACACGAACTTGGTTTGCATTGATAGCACGGTAGGGCCGCAAGCCAGGAATACGCCCTCGCGGTCGATGCGGCCGTTTAACAATTCTGGCTTGGCGTTGCCGCCGAAGACTGATCCGGCACCGAGCCAGATCGCCGCAATCAGGGAAATTGTTTTTTTCATGGGTTGACTCCGGGTTGTTTGGGTAATCTATAACCACCATTGGCCAAAATCAATATATAAAGTCATTTTTTTGCTGAATAGCGCTTGAATATCCTAGGTTTCGTAGTATTTTCAAGTATAAACGACAATGTGCATAAAAAGGAGTTAGGAAGCGATGGGCAATGACAAGGACATTTCCGTGAAACCGGCGGCGGCTGGCGATTTCTCTATTGGTGTGGCCGCCGGGAAGCCTTCAAGTGAGATAGTGATTTCGGGACCGCCGGCCGCACCGTCCGCGTCCGCGCCGAAAGAGGCCGCGCCACAACAACCTCCGCAGGAGTCCATCTATGGGGCGGTCCCGTCTGTTCCCACCCAGAAAGCGGTGGAGGGGATCACTTTCGACTTCAACGACGGCATACGCATATTGTTTCCCCACAACGGCAAAACCTATCGTGTATGTTTTTCCGATATCGACAGCGGGATAATCCTATACAACGCCGATACCGTCGAGGGAGCCTATGTCACCAGTGTCAAGAAGTTCTTCATACGGTTCAAACTCCAGATATTCCGCCCCCGCGAGGAAACCCCGATTTTCGAGCACGTGTATGATCCGCGCGGCAAGGAGGTAATGATTCAGTTGCCCGTGTCCACCATAGGCGACTCAATCGGCTGGTTCAGTTATGTCGAACGCTTTCAGAAGAAGCATAAATGCAAGGTCATCTGCGTGATGATGCCGCATATATCGATGTTGGTGCGCGACCAGTATCCCGACATCACTTTCGTTTCCAAGGAGGATACCGTCAAGTACAAGCCATACGCCTGCTACTATATGGGGCTGTTTTTCAAAGGCAATGTGGACAACCAGCCGATCGATTTCCGCTATATCGGTCTGCATCGCACCGCCGGATATATTCTCGGCGTCGATCCTTCCGACGATCCGCCGCGCTTCAACCTTTCGGCGCCCCGTCGGATAAAGGAACCGTATGTCTGCATTGCCGCGCAGAGCTCCAGCCAGGCCAAGTACTGGAACAATCCGCACGGGTGGCTGGACGTGGTGCAGTTCCTGAAAGACAAGGGCTATCGCGTGTTGTGTGTGGACCGCGACGCGGTGTACGGGCACGGCATAAATCAGAATTTTATACCGTATGGCACGGAAAACTTCACAGGTCCGCGTCCGCTTCAGGAGCGGGTCGACCTGATAAAAGACGCCGATTTCTTTATCGGGTTGTCCAGCGGACTCAGCTGGCTGGCCTGGGGATGCCGGGTGCCGGTGGTGATGATTTCCGGATTTACCCATCCCACCAACGAGTTTGCCACACCGTTCCGTGTGATAAACTACCATACTTGTCACAGTTGTTGGAACGACATGCGCGTTGATTTCGACCACTACGACTTTCTCTGGTGCCCGAGGCTCAAGAATACTCCGCGGCAATTTGAGTGTACCAGGTTGATATCGTCCGAGCAGGTCATTAAAACAATCAAGAGCATACCGGAATATCTGGAGCGTCATCCGGAAGACGTTCTGCCCGAGGAATAGTGTTTATTACGATCGACAGCCCGCTTGGTAAGCTGACCCTGCACGAGGAATCGGGCGCATTGGCCCGCCTCGTGTTTGGAGAGGCTGATTATGCCGGCGTTCCGGTCGCCACGGCGCTTTTGACGGAAGCGGCTGAACAGTTGCTGGCATATTTTGCCGGAACTCTCCGGCTGTTTGAGCTGCCATTGGCTCCTTCCGGTACCGAATTCGAGCGTTCCGTATGGCGATCCATGCTTGAGATTCCCTACGGAGAAACGCGTTCTTACGCGGAACTTGCAGCGATGGCCGGAAGAATGAGAGCGTGCCGCGCTACGGGAACCGCCTGCGGGCACAATCCGTTGCCGATTTTGATTCCATGCCACCGGGTCGTGCGGTCGGACGGCGGGGAGGGCGGCTATTCCGCCGGAATAGCCATCAAGCGTTTTCTGCTGGAACTGGAACGACGCTTCAGTGTTTGACTGGAACCGCCGCCCCTCGGGTTCCCCATTGCGAATTGTTGATGCTGAACAGGCTGTACGGCATCAGCCAGAACATGAACAGCGCGTAGAACAGCGCATAGCTGTAAGCCCATATCGCATTTTCAATGCCGCTTCGAAGCGCGTACAGCGCGGCCGGGATCGATGCCCAGAACAGCACCGAGAACAGAAACATTGCCGCCAGCAGCCATGAATTGCCGAAGGTCAGCATCAGGGACGACGACACCCAGAAGAATGGCGATATCACCCAGATGGTCTGCATCAGCATGTTGAACAGTAACACCATTCGCTGCGTGCTGAAGTGATGGAATATGAATGTGTACATCTTGATGGTTTCGCGCAGATCGCCGCGACCCCAACGTAAAAATACCTTGCAGACATTTTTGAACGCGGTTGGCATTTTGGTCATGGTGACGGCGTTGCGTTCGAACACCACCCAGTGGTCGTCGCGCAGCAGTGCCGTGGAAAGCGCACGGTCTTCGCCAATGCCGCTGGCCACGCCGAAGAACTTTTCGTCCACCCAAGCGTCCAAAACCGGCAGCAACGCAGACCGGCGGTAGCCGCTCAGCGCCCCGGGGGTGCAGAAAACACCGTGGAACACACTCTGACTGGAGCGGATGAGTTCGAACGCAAAAACGAACCCCACGTCCAGCATGCGCGGAAGGATGCCTTCTTCGAGGTTGCTGACTCTCGGGTATCCGGCCACACCGCCGACCCTTGGCTCCTTGATGAATCGGGTGACAATCGCCCGCAAGGCATTGGCGGAAATGGTCGAATCGGAGTCCACCGATACCAGGAATTCCGATTTTGCCGCCATGAATCCGTTGTAAAGCGCACGCCGTTTACCGCAGTTATGCGGATGCTTCATGGTGGTTACCACGTCGGGATAAGCTTCGGCCGCCTTGCATATCCATTGCCAGGTGTCGTCAGCGCTGCCGTCGTCGATGGCGATGATACGCAGTTTCTCTCGCGGATAGTCTCCGGAGACCACACTGTCTATGGTACGCACCACGTCATACCCCTCGTTATAGGCAGGAACGATAACGGTTACCTCCGGCAGCTCCTCGTCGGCCAGCGGCTTGACCGGACGGTAAAAAAGCGACGTTACTATAATGAATAGGTAATAAACCATATTCATAACGATAAAGAAAAACGCGATTGTGGCGGAAGTGTTGAGATTCGCAGTGAATCCGGATATTGAGAAGCCCGGCAGAAGAAGCAGCCAGCTGGTCAGTCCGGCGAATACAAATATATAGGAAAGACCCTTAATGAGTTTATTCAAAACCAATATTCCCGGCGTTTATTTATGCGATTCAAATTGTTTATGTAACAAAATAGCACATATAAAACATAATTCAAACCCGTCAAACAAAAATGTCCGGCGAGATCTTTTTAGTGAAAAAATGATGATTTTTTGATTTTCCGGCTTGACTTGTGGAGGTAACGTGGTAAATTAAAGTCCTGTTGTCACTAAACAGACGACGTTGGTTGAAAATTGAATAGTGCGATGTATCCGAGTCAAATCAATTGAAAATG
>JAYFQV010000003.1:0-39663 GCA_034926605.1 Victivallaceae bacterium | reverse complement strand
TCACTAATCGCCACACAATATAATATTAAATAGCGATACTGGGAATGAATCATGGCTCCATAACCATAATGGTCGAACTACAAAAATGGTACGCCCGGAGGGAATCGAACCCGCAACCTTCTGGTCCGTAGCCAGACGCTCATAACCTCATATATTTTGTTCTTTATGAAAATGTGGCATAAATGCGGCAGATTAAATTTGCATTGTGGCAAAAAACAGATACATTAGGCAAAAGCAGGAGCAATATAAGATTCTTTAATATGAGTGTCGCAAAACGTAAAACATCTGCCGGATATACCGTCGAATACCACTACGCTTTCGCATATGCGGGGAGGCGCTATAGGGGAGTCTGTGAAAATTGTACCACCAAAAAGCAGGCAGAAGATTATGAAAGGAAGATGCTTGATATTGTTAAAAAAGCAGCAGTTCAGAAAAATGTTCGCGCATTGGTGGAGAATTTTCGGGACGAACTAACGGAAGCGCGAGCGATAACAATTTGTGAGGCATATGAACTTTCTTTGCAAAAACCGAAGAAACGCACGCCGTCGGATACATTAGTTCGGGCAAAACGTGCATATTGGAATGATTTCGTTGCGTTTATGAGGGCTAATTTCCCGGATGTGATTCTGCTTGGTAATGTAAAGGTAAATCATGCCGAAGCCTATATTCGTCATCTACGTGCCAACGGTAGGTTTGACAAAGAAATTTCGTATTCTGGACCACGCTTGACGGGGCCACGGTCTTATCGGCTGCACGGGATTTTATCTCCTAAGACCGTAAATACCTATCAGCAGGTGTTAGCGGAGGTTTTTGCCTTGTTGACCCGCGATGCTGGAATATTGACTAACCCATTTAATGCGATTCCTAAACTCGACAAAGAGGAAGAAGGACGCAAGGCGTTTACCGAGGATGAACTACTAAGCATCCGTGATAACGTGGATTCATTCACTCGACCGCTATTCACTATTGCAATTGCGACGGCTTTACGTGAAGGCGATATTTGTACCTTGAAGTGGTGCGATATAGACTTTAAAAACGAGGTAATTGTAAAACAAATGCGAAAAACCAGGAATGCAGTGGAAATTCCGCTTATGCCGCCTTTGAAAAATTATCTCATGACTTTGCGCGACCACTCCGATTCCGATTCCGAATATGTTTTACCGGAACATGCGGCTATGTATTTGCAAAACAGTTCCGGTGTGTCGTATCGAATTAAGCAATTTCTAGAAAAAAACTGTGATATTCGGACTACGCGCATCCCTCCCAAGCGCAGTCGAGCGGTATCGGTTAAAGATCTGCATTCGTGCCGCCACACTTTTTGCTACTATGCTGGGCTATATGGTATCCCGCTATCGATAGTACAGAGCATCGTCGGCCACATAACGCCAGATATGACCAAGCACTACTCGGCCCATGCTACTCTGGAAGCCAAGCGAGAAAAGATGAAGCAGTTGCCATCTTTTCTGATGCTGACTAACACCAAGGAGCAATCTCGGATCGATAGAAATACCATCATCCACAAAATCGAAACCGCCACGGAAAAACAGTTACTTGCAATTATAGATATATTAGCCTGATTACTGCAGTGCAAATAACCTGGTTGGGGAAACAATCCGCCCATAGAGCCATCGTTGTTTTCTTCTATGAGATTGCATCATTGAGCCCCCTTAGCGGGATGCTTAAGCCATATCTGGTAAAGTTGTTTCACTATTGGACCTTTGGTTTACTTTTAGCTTAAAAAAGCGCAGTCAAACCGACACCTATCATGTTTCATATAATTAGGTCCCGTCTCCGAATAATACGCGCCCCATATCTTTCTCGAGCCATAACTCTAAACCAAATATTCGTAGACAACAGCCCGAACTATTGCTCCGGCAATGGTACCGCCTCGAACAATGCCCGGCGCTTGTTTTGCGATCTGTAGCGGAAATGGGCCCTTATCGCGGAATTAATGACCGTCGCGCAAAATGTTGTCGGGGCTCCACGCGAGGGATCATATCCGGGCAGCTGTTTCCATAAAAGAATCAGGGCGTCTTGGGTCAGGTCTTGCCGGTCATGGAAAGACAGGCTCGGGGCTTGAAGTGCTATGCGTGAACGAATATCCGTAGCGATGGCCTCGCTTAAAATTAGTTTTTCGGCTTCTTCCCGCGTCATAAAAAAGAACCTCCACAAGAACATATATACCCTTTTTTCAAAAACAAAAAACCGAGGCGGTCAACCTCGGCTCTGGCGGGATAACGGGCTGGAGTTTTAAATCGCGACCGTTACCGGCACTACGCAATCCGGAGTTCCGTTCTCCGGATCAAGTTTCGCCAGCAGCGCTTCGCCCTCCGCCGGTTCCGGCAGGGGCTGACCGGCATCCAACATTTCTTTGACCGCGAAATTCAACAGCGACTTCGCGTTGATTACGGTTTCTTCCAAGGTTTCCCCTTGATCGTTCACGCCGTGAAAGTCCGGAAACCGGCACCAATAGCCGCCTTCTGCGGCCTTGTAAACAGCCAAGAAATACGTTCTTTTTTCCATTTGTTATCCTTTCTGGGGGTAAAAAATTTTAGCTCGGCGATACCCGGAGCGCATCAGCTCCAGCGCGACCGCCTGCGGCGACATGCCGGTTTTACGGGCAACCGCAAAAATATAGCCCGACAGCTCGCGGTCGCTGATGTTGAAGGTGAGTTGAGCGGTTCCGGCAATTCGTGTTCCGGCGGTCGGCGTAGCAACGTTTTCCATCTTTAGGGCTTCCTCGCTTGGGCTAAAAAGCCGCTCCCGGTCGGTGCTGGAACACCTTGCGCCGGGTAGTTAGGCCAGCGTTTCACGGAAACGGCAAAACCAAGCATAAAAAAGTTTTCCGTTTTACGCCTTTTACCGGGAACCACTCCGATTGAAAACTTTTGGCGGTTGCGTTTCCAGTCGCAACGAGTTTAATATAGCCCGCGCCGTTTAGCATTTCAAGCGCCTTCCGACAGTATTCGGAAAGTTCTGAAAGTTCCGTTTTTTTATGGCAACCCGAAGCAGTTTTATTTGAATTCGCCATTGGCTAACATCCGCTGCCCGCGCGCGTATAGAATTCTGCCGACGGTTTCTTGCAGTTTTACGGAACTTTTCCTGATTCGAGCCATATTTTCCGGAGATACATCTTCTTCGCGGACCCATACGACTTCAACTTCAATTTCAATTGGGCTTTTCATTTTTGCTCTCCCGTTCTTTTTGGAGTTGTTCGGCTCGCTTAACCATAAATTCGCCGAAACGTAGATTGCGCAATCTGGTGAATGTCTCGATTCTGGCACGGACGGCTAGACTTACCTGCTCCGGGGTTACGACTTCGATTTTGAATGTAATTTGCGTTGTCATAAGGCACCTCCAAGGTTGTCAATCAACATAATGCGGGGGATGCCCAAATGCAAGCACAAAAAAAGGACCCAACGCAAATTGGGTCCCACCTTGCCGTGCCATGCCGCGCCATACCATGCCGCAGCATGCCCAGTAAAATCAGTTAAAGCATCGCCGCCGCCGGTTTGAATGCCTTGATTGCGGCAAAGATTCTGCTATGCTCCGAACGCTTCACACAATCCAGCTCATAGCGGGTTTGGAGATTGAGCCAGAACTCGGGCGACACGCTGAAATACCGGCCAAGCCGCATTGCGGTATCGGCAGTAATCCCCCGATGCCCGTGAACGATCTCGTTTATTCGACGCGGCGGCACCTGAATTTCACGCGCCAGTTTGTTTTGGGAAATATCCAAAGGCTCCATGAATTCAAGCCGCAAAACTTCGCCCGGATGCACGGGATCAAGATACTCTTTTTTTTCTCTAGTCATAACGCACCTCCAATCGGATCAGTGATAATCCACAATTTCCACGCCGTCCGCGCCCGCGTCACTCCATGTGAAGCAAATGCGCCACTTGCTGTTTACCCTAATACTGTACCAGCCATCGCGATCACCGTGCAATGCCTCAAAGTGATTGCCCGGCGGATTCTTCAAATCGTCAACCGCTATGGCGGCGTCAAGCATCAGCAGCTTTCGGCGCGCCGCAGCCTGAATGTCTCCGGGTAACTTTTTAGAACGTTCGGCGTTAAATATTTTTTCCGCCTCGCGGTCACGGAATCCGATTATCATATTTTCACCTTTCGCATATAGTATAACGCATTGCGTTATGCTTTTCAAGCCTCATAATGATTTTTTGCTCTTTTTTTTAGCCGGATTTTACCGCCCGCTGAAAGTAAGTGTGTCATATCTTCCGGCTACTTCCCCAGTGGTAGGCCCTCGAAAGGGTGTCCGGGGAGGACCCGCGCCCCCCTAGGGTATCACTCCCTACCTCCGTCGGTCTCGTGCGCGGGCAAAATCCGTGGATCTACGGCTTCAGTCAAAGGCTCGCCAATCATGCGCGCTTGGAACGCCATGCAGCAAAAGTTTCTACTGCGATTTCGTGACCAGCTGTAGGGAAGATTGTGTTGGCAAACCATGTTTTGACGGTTGATGAAAATACAGTTCCAGCATTTTGCAAAAGTTTCCAGCCGAATAAGGTACGGCTCTTCCGGTTCCTCAAATTTACGGGGTTTGCATTTTTTCATTTTCTTTCGCCTCGCGAATCTCGAGTTTTAAAATTAACGGCTTGAAAATTTTTTGCGCAAGCTTCAACAGCTCGGGTCGCCGCATTCGGTGCTTTTGCGCAATGCGTCCAGGCGTGATCCCATCCAAAAGCGCCTGCGCTATCTCGCGCTCCTGCGATGGCAAGCGAGCAACAAATTCCGCGATATCGCGACGGGTTGGTGAAATGTCCTCTGGTGCGATTAATTCGATTTCATCCGGCATAAGTTTTCCTTTCGCGCACGTGATACCCCCTGAATGCCATTAATGCATATTTGTATATATTTACTAACATTACTAACTATTATATAATTTATTTATTATTATTGATTTAGGTGTTCGACTTTCCATGTCGAACCAATTTCCTAATGTCGAACTTCTTTTTCCGTAAGTTAGGAAAATTGCTGTGCTTTTCCTAATCTTGTCGAACTTTTTTCCTAACTATAAAACCCCGGGCGGTGGCGTTGCAATTTTGAACTTTGCACCGCGCCTGCAAGCTGGTTCGGTTGAGGAAAGCCAGCCTTGTTCAACCATCTCTGCCAAAAGACGTTGGCGGCTCATGGCATCGGTTCCGGTGTGGTTGGCGTAGCGTGAAATCAAAGCCGTGGAAACTCCATCGCCCCGGTCAAGTTTTGCAATTGTTCGGGCAAAACGCTTCATCAGCTTGTCTTGAATCTTCGCCGCCGGTGATATATCTTCCACTCCGGAGAGCATGTTTTCAGCGTGTTTGAAAAACCACTGAACCAGTAGTTCGGCATCGTGCCACTGCGCATCCTCGATTATGACCCGTTCGCCCTGCGTGCGCTTGTCCAGCGTGATTGAAAGCATCACCGCGAAACGCGGCAAATACTCGTTCACCAGCCGCCGCCAGACCGGATGCAGCTTGTCCGGCGAATATTTCTTGAACATGTTCGAAAGCCCGGTTCCGTAGCCCTCCGGCACATCCACCACGCCATGTTTGTTCAAAAACAGATCGACAAATCCCGGCTGGTCGCGGTTGCCGTTGAAAAGCTGCATGACTTTCGGCCGGTCGATCCGGCTCGGTTCGCCAAAAAATTCCGGCATCTGCGCGTAAATGAAGCGCGCCAGAAAGCCGCTGGCAACGTCCTGCCTGCGGACTACTGCATCAAAAACTTCCGGCTGAATATTCGCCGAAATGTTCGGAAAACAGTAGTCGCATTCCGACAATCCGCCCTTGCCGCTGCGGGAACTGAAATTGTGCCGGAAAAAGCCCTTGTTGAAAGCCTCGGTCAAAAATGACGTCGCCTTGTGTTGCCAGTGTCTTTCATCCAGCCAATTTTCTAATTCGGAAATGGACAATAGACCGTTCGGTTGATTTTTCAGCGCTTCCGCGATACCCTCGGCGCTCCCGCTGGTACCCATGTTCCAGCCTCGCGCCGTCGTCACCGAATCCAGCAAATTGCCGATGTCCTTGCCGCTGGCCGAGTTAGCCGACAACATTGCATAAACGTTGCACACCTGGCCGCCGGCCGTATTGATCCGCAAGCGCGCCCGGTCAACTCCCACCGGCGGCAAAAATCCGTGCTGCGCCATGTCGGGTGTTCCCGGCCCCGAAAGCGCGCATCCGGCGGTGACTATCGCCTTCAAAAGCGCCGCCTCCAACGGCAATGGCGGGTTAGTCACGCTCGCATAGGTTGCCGTCATTCGTCCGAGAATCGTTTTCTCGATCGCCGAGACAATCTGCGCGTTCGTCACGTCGCGCCACGGCGCGGGCATCTCCGGTTCCGGCTCGATTATCTCGGCCTCCGGTGCCGGTTCCGGCGATTTTGGGACGGGTTGCGCGGCGGCGGGTACAACTTCGCCACGCGCCTTCTCCGCCGTCCGGCGTTCGCGCTCGGCCTCGCGTTCGATGAATCCCGGCTCCCGCAACTCCCGCAAGGCGCGCAAGTCCTTCCCCTTGCATCCGTCATGGTGACACATGAATCCGACTGCGCCGCTTCGCTGCTGCGTAATCACCGCGCTTTTGTCGGTATGGTCGGGATTGAACGGACACACCGGGAAAACCCATTTCTTGCCGTCTTGCCAAGCCTGCGGACCATTCGCTTCCGGGCAATATTTCGCAACCCATGTTTCAAGGTCGAATTGCTCATAATCCGGCGAAGTGTCCAGCTGCGCCAGATTGACACCGCCCAATATCGCCGAAAGGTTCGCGCCGGGATTCTTTGGATAATCCGCCGGATCGAACGGCTTGGTTTCCTCGATGCCCGCCGCCTTGAAAAGCGATTCTTGCGGCACCAGCTCCAATGTCTCCGGCCTCCGGATAATGGTTGCCACGCGGTGCGGCCGGTCCGGTATCGGGTCGCCCTTGGCATTCACCGAACCCGGCAAGCGCCAGATCCGCGCCGAATTGAACACGGTTTCATCTACTTCCACCGCCGGACTGTTGCAGGCTTGCAGCCGTTGCAATACTTTCTTACAAATTCCGTCCTCGATGCCGCCGGGAAGATCCACGCGATACATGAGCTGCGCGCCATTGCCGCTGTCGATCTCGACCGGCGAGGTGAAGCCGATGCTTTCCAGCCCTGTTTTAATCTCCTGTGCTTTATCCAAAGCCGCTTGGTGCTCTTCATCGGTCGATGAAATGCCGCTCGGCCTTATCGCGTCGCAATCGATCAGCAGCCAGCGGCGGCGCGGAATGTCCTTATCCGAGGTGCTCGGATCGCGCTGCCCCATGTCGCGCAAACGGTTTGCGGCTCTGGCCAGCAAAGCCGGATGCACGGGATTAGGTGTGTAGTAAATCCCCCGCGCAAATCGAATGGTCTTTTCGATCAGCTCGGCCGCCGTTTCGATGTTGTCATAATCGAAATAACCCGATACGGTATGCGGTCGGCTGTATGCGGTGGTCTGCGCATCCAGCACCCGAATTTCGAAAACGTCGCCGGGCTGAAAGATCAGCCGCAACGCGGCGATTGCTTCGGTCTTGTTAAATTCCATCGCGCGCCTCCGCTGGAGCATAGGCAAGACGCTCGACTTCGGCCAAATCAAAACGCGTTTTTCGCGGTGTCGGCCTGACGACGGTTAACTTGCCGGAGCTGGCCAAGCGCGCCAATGTTGGCCGGGAAACGCCGAGGATTTCACAAGCGACGCGTGCGTTTATCAGTTTGCGCCGAATCGTTGGCGCTCGACAAGCGCCAATAATGGCTCTTGCCTGATCGTCGGTAACATCCGGGTCCGCTTTGAGCATGAGCTCAACCGTCGCGATTGTTGCGTTTTGCATTTTTTTAAATCTTTCGTTGTTTTTTGCAATTTGCGTTTAAGAAAACAAGGCAATATCGCACAACGAAAAATAAAGTCAAACGCCGCAAGGCATTTATTGTAAATGTATTATGTACTAAATGCACATTGTGTACATGTCGGTTGTGTTATTTCAACCCCCGATTCCTGCGGTATGATTTTTTGAACGACTCAATATCCCTGCAGCGCGAAAACGGAGTCCGTTTCCCTTGGGCTTGAGCGGTCTTTATTTGGTTCCAAATTAGCGAACAGGCGCTATTTTCGGAAAGGCCGGCTGCGATTTTTTCATTTACCAGCTTAAAGAATACCGCGCGGTTTTGGGCGCGTTTGGCTGTTTTGGCTTTTCTGGCCGCGTGTGCGGCAGCAACTTTTTCCACGGCTTTTTGCAAAAGGACATGCGGCAATCTGCCGTCGGCCGTTGGTTGCGAGTGAAATATTTGCATTTGCGAAAAATCAAATTCGTGCTGGATTTCGTCGGGATATTTTGCGAAAAGAAATTCCGCGATTTCAACATAATCCACGGCGACTTGTTGGTAGCAGTCACGCCAGTGATCCAAAAGTTTCAGCGCGATATATACCCATTCTTTCGTTTTTGCGGTTGGTTCGGGAACATTTTCTAAAATAGCCTCAAGTTCATCTTCATTGCGACCTCTGGGGAAGTCATTTTTCGGATCCCACACAGGAATTACGGTTATCTCGTGGATGGGGGGAACTTTTGAACGTTTTTGTTCCGGCAGTCCACGGCTGCGCATTATCATTTTATGAGTAAAATTTCCAATGGCATCGTCTTCGCATAGTTCCGGAATCATCTGGTTGCGCACGTAAGCATCAAGCTGCTCCATGCGATTTATCCCCATTTCGAATTGAAACTTTTTCACTGTTTGCCTCCCGCGTTTGAGCGGATAAAATTCAACACATCTCGTACTCCCCCCGGGGACAAGTAATCAACGGTCCTGTGCAGTTCGGCGCGTTCCGGTTCCGGCAACTCCGCAATCGGTAAATTGCGTTCAATAATTGGCAATGCGGCGATTGCTTGTTCTTTTGCGGAATTGGAAATGTGGCTATAGTGGCGGGTCATGGCTGGATTGCCGTGCCCCACGATCTCGGCAACCACCGCCAGTGGCACGCCGGAGTTCGCGCAGAATGAAACGAACGTATGCCGGAAGCTGTGCAGCGAATACAGGTTTGCCCGCATTTTGCGTCTGGTCGTGGTCGTTGCCGCGGTGGTTTGTAACCCGGTAGCACAATGAATAATGCGCATCACGTCTTTTTGTATACCCGAATGATTGTGTAAATAACGATGTGCAACTTGCGGAATAACGTAGTTTTCGCCAGCCGTGTTCCTGTCATGCCAATTCCACGCGGTAGTTAACGCTTCCCGAAGTTGTGAGTGCATCGGGAGTGTTACAACTTTGCCGTGACTGCGGCGGGCCGTTTTACGCGGGGTGTAGCTTATCAGGCCGCGTCCCAGGTCTACATTTTCCCAAGTCATCAAGCAACCATCCTCACCCCGGCAACCTGTAAAGCAACACAAGTTGAGAAGCACGCGCATTTCGTCGGCGTGCATAGGCTTGTATCCCGCGCCGGTTTCTGGGTCGGCAAAGCCCTTGTCAAAGCCCTCGAATATCGCAGCAACCTGCGCTTCGGAGAGTTCCTTGCGGCTTACGGTGTCGGCGGTTTTGCGCGCTATGGCATCGAACGGATTGGCATCGAGCGCGGCTGGGGCGGCAAGATGTTTGAATATTAAGCAAAGGGCTTGACGATAAGAGTTGAAGCTACTGGAGGAAAGGCCGCTTTCCCAAAGACCCCCAAAATATGCTTTGGCAATACCGTCATCAATGTCTGCCGCGTGCTTGCATTCGGGATGATGCTTGTTAATCCATTTAATGAACAGATCGAGGGTTAGTTTGTATTTATGCAGAGTAGCGTCTCCACTGTCCGGGCGATTGGTTTGCTTTAGATAGGTTTGCCAGGCATCGATAAGCCGAAGACCGGATTGCCGCTTAAGTTTCTTGGCAATTGCAATCTGGACGGCAAGCTCCTCGCGGTTCGAGGCCTCGAGAATCTTTTTGTACCCGTTGGCGGCAGCTTCTGCCTCGGTGCGGCGGGTACAGGGTTCGCCGTCTTCGCCGCGCAACATGGTGACTTTGCTTCTTCCGGCTATTCGTATTTTCAGATACCAACGCTTTTCCTGCCTGTAAATGGTACCGGCTCCCTTTTCGCGGGTTCGGAGCTTGGTTTTGTCGGCCATGGCTATACCCCTTTCGGTCTTTTACGCTATTTTCAATCTTTGCCGTTAAGATATAGCATATTAGCATGAAAGTCAAGTAATGGTCACATAAAAGTGCAATTATACGCTCAAAAGATAATTCACTCGTAATGAATAGGTCATCGGTTCGATTCCGATCATTGGCTCCAGTTCAAACAGAATAATGGCCAAGGTGCTTCAGCTTGGTTTTGCTTTTGCGGCAGATAACGAATTTCCGCATGGTTTTACGCGTCGCGCAGTAAAATCGGTGGACTCTGCAGCAATGTCGCCCTCAAGCGTAACTTTACCCGTAACGACGGCACTGCCCGTTTCAGCCGATAAATATCGTCAACGCCCGCCGCTGAGACGGCTGTACATCCGCGTCGAAAAGCGGTTGAGAAGATGCGCCGCCAGAAGCGCGACAGTCAGAGTCACGGCAAATCGCAATATATACAGCGGCAACTCCGAGTATTCTCCAATTATTGATCGGACGGCGGATTCCAACCTGCGGCAAAACAGAATTCCCATCAGCCCGAAATGAACCGCGTACAGGAAGAAAGAGTATTTCGCCCGCCGGCGATAGGCAAGCCCTCGAAATACCGGAAGCTGTTCGTACGCGAACCATATTGATGCAAGTCCGGGGAAGATCGCGACCCGATGAACCAGCCGCAGAAAATCCGGTGCGCTGCTTCGCGCGTAAAGCAACAGACATGTTCCCCATGCCGAGAGACCGAGCCAAACCGCCAGCATCAGCAGCACTCCGCGTCCGGACGGAGCGAAACTTATCGGATGCAGTCCCAGAAACATGCCGACGGCGCAAAAGAAAATGCCGCGCAAAGAGAATCCGCTTTCAAAGAACTGCCAGTAAGGATCCGGTATCCAATCCTGAAAGCAAAACAGCAATCCAAGCACCAGACAAAGAATAATTCCGGCCCGCCGCCTCCGTACCCACAAAAGCAGCGGGGAGATCAATACAAGCATCATCAGGTTGCGGACATACCAGAGCGGACCATCCGCCGGGAAGCCGAACAAGTCGCTTCCGTAAATCCGAAAAATGTTCTCAACCGAGAGCAGCGGTTCGGTCAGACAGGTGTTGTGTATTATTGCCCGACCGGACAAATAATTACCGAAAACGGTAAATGGAAGAACGGTCAGTGCGTAAATCGTGCACCACAGCAAATACGGCGCCAGCAGCGACCTGACCCGCTTTTTTACGGTACCGCAATACCATGTTCCGATTGGCGGAATGAAATTACGCGCCAGCAGAAATCCGGATATCATGAAGAACATCGGAACCGCGACCGAGCACAGTTCCCGGGAAAACAGCGTTTCAACAAAAGCGGCGACAGGGTGGGAGGCCCCGTCGAGCGACTGGTTGTAGGCGTGCAGCAGAACAACGGCCGCCGCACAGACAAATGAAACTGCTCTTATTTTATGTCCCAGTTCCGGCGCAATCTTCGCAGCATGCGGCTTCGAGGACTCGTTTGAATTCATAATCACCATATTTTCATTAAAATCGCAGAAGCGAATAATATACCTTTGAAGTTCCGCCTTTTGAAGCGTAACGAAAACCGGCTCACGGCATCGGGACATCCTTTTTGCATAAGGATTTCACAAGCAGCTCCTTCATGTCCGCGATCTGCAGGTGCGGAGCGTTATGGCTATGATAATCCACATCCGAATTCCCGTTGTACTGCGTGCCAGTTCCGCCATCGCATGGGACGCGGTAGTAGTCATCGACTTCAACCGCGCGCACCATTTCTTCCCGCGTAAGCAAGGTCTCATACAGTTTTTCACCGGGGCGGGCTCCTGTGACCCGAATGGCGACATCGGAAGAGTAAAGTTCCTTGAGTGCCTCGGCCAGTGTTTTCAGCGTGGCGGCCGGGGTCTTTTTTACGATCAAGTCGCCATTTTCACCGTGCTCCCAAGCGAACACAGCTAAATCGACGGCATCGTTCAGGGTCATCATAAACCTGGTCATGTCCGGGTCGGTTATGGTTATCGGCTTGCCGGCCTTGATCTGTTCAATCCAGCGCGGGATGACCGATCCCCGGGAGCCCATGACATTGCTGTAACGCACACAGCATATCTTTGTTCCACCGACTGCCAGCGTCTTGCGCGCCTTGGCCGCCGCGACCTTTTCCATCATGGCCTTTGAGATACCCATGGCGCTTATCGGATAGGCCGCCTTGTCGGTGGAAACGGCCACTACGCTTTTGACGTTATGCGCAATGGCTGAATCAATAACACATCCGGTACCGAAGACGTTGATATTGATGGCCTGAAACGGATCCGCCTCGCAGACCGGTATTTCCTTGACGGCGGCGGTTGACAGGACATAATCGACTCCGCCCATGGCGTTGTCCAGGCTTTCGCGGTCAAGAATGTCGCCGGCATGGAATGTGAGCCGATCACAGGTGAATTCCCGCCGGAACGCCGCCTGTTTTTTTGGGTCGCGGCTGAATATGCGCACCTCTCGGGCACCCGACTTCAGGAACCGGCGCGCGGCGGCAATGCCGACGCTACCGGTTCCCCCGGTGATAAGGATGACTTTATCTGATATTATCAAGATTCACTCAATGACTTAAAGGTTCTCAAAATACCATCTTGCCGCGATTTTCAACCCGTCTTTCACGCTGAACTCCGGTTTGTATCCCAGCAGACTGTGCGCTTTGCTTATGCAGGCAAGGCTGTGCGGGATGTCGCCGGCGCGATTCGGGCCATATTTGGGTGCGATTTCGGCGATCGCCGGATCGAATACAGAAAGGTCCGTTCGCAGATATTCGAACAACTCGTTCAAGGTGGTTCGCTCGCCGAAAGCCACATTATAAACCTGGTTGACGGCTTCGGGAACGTCGGCAAGCAATGCCAGCTGGTTGGCCTGGATGACATTGTCGATGTAGGTGAAGTCGCGCGAATAGCTGCCGTCGCCGTTGATGACCGGGCTTTCGTGGTTCATCAGGCTCATCACAAAGCGCGGAATCACCGCGGCGTAGGCTCCGAACGGATCCTGTCGGCGGCCGAACACGTTGAAATAGCGGAGACCGATGGTCTCCACTCCGTACAACCGGCTGAAGTTTTCGGCGAACAGCTCGTCGACGTATTTGGTTATCGCATACGGCGATAACGGCTTTCCGATTTTTTCCTCCACCTTGGGCAATATCTTGCTGTCGCCGTAAGTTGAACTGGAGGCGGCGTAGACGAAACGCCTTACTCCGGCCTCTTGCGCAGCGTAAAGCATATTCACAAAGCCGGAGATATTGACCTCGGTCGTAGTCATCGGGTCCTTAATCGAGCGTGGGACCGACCCAAGCGCGGCTTCATGCAGAACGTAATCCGCGCCGGTGACGGCGAGACGGCAGGTGTCCAGGCAGCGGATATCGCCCTCGATCAGCCTGAACGCCGGATTGTTTGCAAACGGAATAAGGTTTTCGCGCTTGCCGGTGGCGAAGTTGTCCAAAACGACTACTTCATTCTTCTGCGCCAGCAAGACCTCTACCAGATTCGAGCCGATGAACCCGGCGCCTCCAGTTACCAATACCCGCGAATTTTCAATTTTTCTATTCATACTGTTTCCAATTGTAATAAAGACGAGGCGGATCACTATCCACTCGCTATTTAATATCATTCGGGCCTTGCATTGCCAAGATGTTCCAGCTCAATAATTGTTTTAGACGGTGACGCGGCATGATGGGGTTGTATTGTTCCGGCGACTAAATCAGCTTGCATATTTCATGGTTTCTGCATCGAATAGCTTCTTGATTTTTTCCGTTTGCGGAGATAGCATTCCCATATGTTCTTTTGCATGCTCCTCCAGTTTCCCATTTGCCTGGACAAGCGGTTTATTGTTCAGGTTAGACTTCAAGTCCCTGTTGAGATATTCATCCGAATTCAGGCCTGGACTGTAGCTCGGCAGAAAAAACACCCGAATGAATGCGGCGTTCTCACTCAAAAAGTCCTCCAGCGCCTTGCCGTGATGAAATCGCAACTTGTCCATTATCAAGACCTTACGCCCACAATAACGAATCAAGCGCTCCATGAATTCAATCAGCAATTGCGCAGTCATGGTTTCCTTGTAGAACATGAAATGGACTTTCCCCTGATTGGTAATTGCACTTATCATATTGATTTTCTCCCGAACGGGATTCGCCTTTTGAACCGGAGTTTTTACCTTTGGCGCATAACTTCTGCTCTTGGCTTCATCATTTCGAATACCGGTTTCATCTCCCCAGAACATATCGGGGTCCTCTGCTTTGGCTTGTCGTTTTATCTTTGGAAATGCTTCAGACAGCCAATTTCGGACATGTTCTTCATTACGCTGATATGCTTTCTTGATCGGCTTCAGTGGAGTAAAACCCCAACGCTTCAAATAATTGCCCACCGTCCGAATCGGAACATCAAGCCTAAAGCACACCTTTATGTGAAGCTTTACCGCTTGGCGGGTCCAAAGTGCAAAAGGCAATTTCAATTGGTCTGGACATTTATCCACCAAGTCCCGGCGGATCCGCTCCTCTTCGTGGGGAAGCAAGCGCCGTCCTAAACCTACCCGTCGTCCTCGCTGACCCACCACCAAGGCCCGGAACCCTCCTTTCAAATATCCCCGTATCCATTTTCTTCCCGTGATCGGGTGCGCTCCGATAATCGAACCAATTTCCGCATAACTGCGACATTTGCCGCTTCGATATAATTGTACGGCTTTCTTGCGCCGCTCAAAAAGTGCGGCATCATCTATTGGGTTCGCATCATGTTTTTCCATGATTGTAAGATACTGCAATATTAAACAGAAGCAAGTCAATTTAGCCGCCGCATCTATAAATTTTTCGAAAGCATATTATTTTATGGCGGGAAGTTTTACGCAGAACATCAACCTGTTACCATCGGTGATGAGGCGCGGGAGATGAGGTATCTTTTATTTTGCGCGGGAATTTTTGCGGCTCACTCACTTGGGACCGAAGATGTGAATCTATGGAAAGATGCCGAGATATGCTACCAGGATTCATTTTCGCAGAAAATCGCGGCGAATGTCGGCTCCCAAGCGCGGCAGTTGCCGAAAGAACGGCCCATAGATACCCCCCACACGGAACCGCCGCATATTCCCGCCGGCTGGAGCATCGCCGGGGAAAGCTCGACGCCGAACGCCGAATGGTTTCGTGACAACCTCGGATTTCATATCAGTTCTCCGACTAAAGCGTTCCGAATATGCGGACCACGGCAAATGGCTCTAAACGGTGACCATCGCATTGAACTGCGGCTTCAGAATATAGCCGCGGGCAAGGCGGTCGCCACGGTGGCTATCGGGGCTTATTAATACAATCCGCTTAATCCCTGTCCACACGTTCTGCAATCTTTCAGAATCCCTGCCGGAGAAACCGCGACCAGTTCGGTGGATGTTCGCGTTCTCGACCAATATCAGGCCATTGCCGACGACCTTTAAAAGATTAATGCACTGCTGGCGGATTACGATCTGAACAAGGCCGAGTTCAACCGGCGCTTCAAGTCGGCTTGGGAAAAGAAGAAGGCCAAAGACCGTCCGGGATACAATCGTGTCGGAAAATGCGTCTGGCGCAATATAGACAACTCATTTGGGGCGCTTCCGGAAAATTATACCCTGATCGGCGAATCCAGGGAACTGTCGCCGGACAAACTGGCGGCGCTGGTTGCATTGAAAGCGGCGCTCGAGGCCAATGGTGTGCAGCTGATAGTATCATTGGTGCCGGACATGTATTCGATTGCCGCACGGGTGATCAATCCGGAATTCCGCGACGTGCCGGATTATCGGACGGCGATATTCGTCAGACAGCTGTCCGCAGCCGGGATTGAAACTATATATGCCTCGGACAACATTATCGCCGAACATGCGAAATACCCGTGGGCTTTTTTCTATCCGCCCAACGGGCATCCATCCGACACCTGCCAGGATGTGCTGGCGTCTCTCATGGCAGAGCGGCTGGAGCGTTATCATTTGCCGAAAAACCTTGATCCGGCAAAGTTCTCTTTCGTACAGCGGCCCAATTGTTATGGCGGCAACTTGGCTTACCTTTTCCCGGAAAACTGCGATATAGGCACCAATCGTGCGCAGACCGGTTATTCCAACATCTGCGTGCTGTATAACGGCGGAGAAGTTTGGATGGCCTCAGACAGCCCCATTCTCATCCTCGGCAATTCTTTCATCCCCCCATGGCCACTCCGGCGTCCTATACCGCCGTGCTTGCCTCGAAAACATTGCTTCGGGCCAGGTATTACCAGGTTGGCGGGTATGGGCCGATGGTCACCATGATGCAAGACCTGTTTGCCCGGCCGCAGCAGGTCCTTGCCGGACGGAAGGTTGTCATACTTCAGCTGGGTACCGTGCACCTGCTGGCTCCCGCGCGCTGGAACAACCTTGCGATCATGAATCGCAGCCAGAAACTGCTGGCGGGCAGGAACAATGTGGCAACATGCGTCGTGCGGGGTGAGATTGCCGAACTCGAGGGCCGAAACAAAAGCAGGGTTCCCGGCTAGAAGGCGTTGCCGGACAAACATGAGTTTGTCTGCCGCGCCGGCGGGGGTGTAAAAATAGCGGATATTATGCTGAAAAACGTCAACTTCGATGCACCGATAGTCTGTGTGGTGCCGACGGCGGCGTTCCCAGACTCAAGCGTTGTAATGACCGTAAACGGCCGGGATGAACCAGTTTCGGGAGGTTATGACAATGTTCGCGGGAAGAATTTAGTCTTTGAGCTCCCGGCTGGAACACGGAAATTGAATGTTACGACGAAAAGCACCGAAAACTCGCTTTTTGCCGTTCGCGGGATAATGATCTACCAGTGACCTGGCGCAAGGCCAGCGCGAAGCGAAAGGCACCGGCACCCGAGGTCGTTGGGACGGGTCGAATATTGCATGATCACGCTCGAGGGGCGACCGCGCCCCCCCCCAAACGGGCGGTTCCTGCTTGTATTTTGTCGTGGTGGTGATATATTAATAAAAGATGGAGTACCGATAGGATCTCGGGAGTTATGTGTTGATTGATAGCCGTTTTGTTTCGAGGTTAGCGGCATGGGGGGGGCGTAGCTTCGCCGTAACGGCGGAGTGCTGACATCGACAATCGTCGTGAGGATATTGTTGCCGCCTTCTGTTATGTCTGAATTTTCCCGATGGCGGATGCCTGCAGGTCTCGAAACTTTTCGGTTATTTTCAAATAAACGGTTATCCTTGCCGGATGATTGGCAGACAGAGGAAAGGCGATAGGAAACGTAATGGGAATGGGAGTGGGTATGGAACTTAAGCTTAAGGATTTTATTTCCGGCTTGATGTGCATCTCCACCACAGTTACATTCGATGGAGTCCCGGGCGGGTGCCGTTCGGCGCACGGCATCGGCAAACATACCATGCGTTCGTCTGCCGTCGCAAAGGCAGGGGCGGCCCTTGTCTGCAAACAGCATATTCAGGAAAATCTTTTTGCCGGCGGACGCGTTACATGTCCGCCAGCTTATTGTTTTTACCGCGTTGCCCAACATCTTGCCGGGTAATTGCGGTGATTTTTTTTATTGAGAATGCCGAAGGGCATCGAGCGCGTCATCAAGCGGAGACTGAACTCTCGTGATGGTGCTACTGCATTGATGAATATCGAACTGCAAGGTTGGAAATGGCCGACAACGGTATTGATAAAATCGAAGGATGCTATTGGGGATATGCCTATCTGCATCCGCATACCGAGAAGAAGCTTGAGCAAAAGCTGATATCCGGCGGCGTGCGCTGCTACCTGCCTGTAACGCCTCGGGCCAGAATGCATCACAATACCCGGGTGGTTACGGACATTCCGATGATTCCAAGCTATATTTTCTTGTGTGTCAGCTTGGCGGAGGCTTCGGAACTGCGGAAACGGGAGCGGCAGATTGTAAAAATCGCACTGCAGACGGACGCGAATTATGAGGAAACGCTTATAAGTGAGCTGCGCGCGCTCCGGCAATGCGAGGCACTGGCAAAAGAGGCCGAGGTGCTGGTCAACCCCGATATTCGAGAGGGGGACAAGGTTCTGATAACCGCTGGACCCCTTAAGGGGTTGGTGACGGATGTTGTAAGGCGCGGCAACCATCAGGGGGCCGTGATCGTCAACCTTACCATGTTGCAGCAGCATATCGAGTATTCTGTGGCGGCAGAGACTTTGGAGAAAATCACAACATGAATTTCATATCAATGCAGGGAGAGTAGTTATGAATGAAGATATTTATTGCGCCCCGGTGCCATTGGTTCCGAGTGCGGGATTGGGCAACGTCTGGAGGCGTTCAGATATAACATCCGGGGAGGGATGACAATGAAAAGATTACTGTCACAGGAAAATCTTCTGCTGCAGCTGCGCAAGATGCGCTGGCTGCCGCTGGACTTCATAGCGCTTTGCATATCCTATTTTTTCTCACTGGTGATATGCTGCAACCTTGATGTGAACTCCGCGGCATTTGCCAACGGCGTCGAGATGTTCAGACAGTACGGGTTGCAGTTTGTGCTGCTTTCGCTCTTGATGTTCGCCGCGAGCGGGCTGTACCGCGGAATATGGGCATACGCCGGACTGCGGGAAGTCGGGCTTCTGATGGCGGTCAATCTGCTCAACATCTGCGTGGAAGGAATACTGGTAATCTTTTTCCTGCGCGATTTGGAGCTGCCGGTCGGCCTTTACGTTTTGCTGTTCTTCTCGAATATCGGGTTCATGATGCTGCCGCGCATGGCGCTGCGGGTGCTGAGGGCCGTCAGGTTCGCCATTGCCGGCAACGGGCACTCCCGTGACGACGCAACTCTGGTCATCGGTGCCGGCATGGCCGGTAAGCGGCTGGTTTCCGACATCGCCCGCTATGCGGATGTCGGAGCCAGACCGGTATGCTTCATCGACGACGACAAAAACAAGCACGGCTTATCCATGAGCGGGGTGCCGGTATATGGCGGGCGCGACAAGATCATGGAAGCCGTCAAAAGGTTTCAGGTCAAAAATATCATTCTCGACATCCCGTCCGCGCCGGCGGAAGAGAAACGGGCATTGCTGGAAATATGCAGCCGCACCGGATGCAAGATGTTCACGGTTCCAAGCTTGCAGGACATCCTGGAAAACAAGGTTTCCTTGAACAAACTTCGCAATGTAGACATTGCCGACCTGCTTGGCCGGGAGGAGACGCGGCTGAACATGGATCAGGTGCATAATTTCCTGACCGGCAAGGTGATTTTGGTCACCGGCGGCGGCGGTTCCATCGGGTCCGAGCTCTGCCGTCAGATTGCCGGATTCCAGCCCAAGCTGCTGATTATTTTTGATATCTACGAAAACAACGCCTATGACCTTCAGCAGGAACTTAAGTGCGCCCATCCGGACTTGGAGTTCAAGGTACTGATCGGCTCTGTGCGCGACATAAACCGGCTGGATGAGGTATTTTCCGCATTTCGCCCGGAGGTGGTGTTCCACGCGGCGGCGCATAAGCATGTGCCGCTGATGGAGGAATCCCCCAAGGAGGCGATCAAGAACAACGTGTTCGGCACCTACAATACCGGAATCACCGCCAGAAAGTATGGCGCCAAGAGATTCGTGCTGATTTCCACCGACAAGGCGGTGAATCCCACAAATGTGATGGGCGCCAGCAAGCGCCTGTGCGAGATGGTGGTTCAGTCGCTCAACCAGCCGGGGAATACCGAATTCGCCGCGGTGCGGTTCGGCAACGTGCTGGGCAGCAACGGCAGCGTGATTCCGCTGTTCAAGCGGTTGATTGCAACGGGACGACCTCTCCCGGTGACTCATCCGGAAATCGTACGCTATTTCATGACGATCCCGGAGGCGGCCAGGCTGGTGCTTCAGGCCGGTGCGATCGCTCACGGCGGCGAGATATTCATTCTCGACATGGGCCAGCCGGTAAAAATCGTTGATCTGGCGGAGAATCTTATCCGGTTGTCCGGACTGAAGCCGTATGAGGACATCAAGATAGAGTTCTGCGGGCTGCGGCCGGGGGAAAAGCTATACGAAGAGCTGAGCCTGGCGGAGGAGGGGCAGGATTCCACCGCCCATGAGAAGATATTCATCAGCCATCAGCTGCCGTTCGACTATAGCACGCTGCTCAACGAGCAACTGTCCGAACTGGGAGAAATCCTGATCATGAACAATGAACAGTGTCTGCGCGATTTTCTGAAGCGCACGGTGACCACTTATCATCCCGGCAAACAGGAGAGATAGCTTCCGATGTACGCAAGTTTTTTCAAACGGGGATTGGATTTTGTATTAAGCGGGATTGGCCTGATCGTCCTGTCGCCGGTCTTTCTGTCTCTGACGATCGCAATAAAGCTGGATTCTCCGGGGCCGGTGCTGTTTCGTCAGAAACGGGTTGGCCGCGGAAAAACCTATTTCGAGATCATGAAATTCCGGACGATGAGGATCGACTCTCCGCGAGCCGTGCCTACCCATATGCTGGAAAATCCGGAACAGTATATAACCAAAGTCGGCAGATTTCTCAGGAAATCAAGTCTGGATGAACTGCCGCAGATATGGCAGATTTTTACCGGAGACATGTCGATAGTCGGCCCGCGCCCGGCGCTCTGGAACCAATATGATCTGATTGAAGAGCGCGATAAATATGGAGCCAACGATATTCGCCCCGGGCTTACCGGGTGGGCACAGGTAAATGGTCGTGACGAACTTGCAATTGAGGATAAGAGCAGACTGGATGGCGAATATGTGAAAAAAATGTCATTTCTATTTGACATGAAATGTTTCTTGGTGACGATCAATCATGTGTTGGGCCATAGGGGAGTGGTCGAAGGCAAACAGTGTGCGCCAAAATCGAATAAGTGATTTCAAAAGGATTTTTTTTTTGCCTGGTGATTTTAGATATGGAAAATTCCGATAACAGTTATGATACAATTGCAAATTGATAAATATTTATGAGAGCTCCATCCATTTTCTTTTTCTCTGAATTTTTTTATCCGGCGGAAAACTCGACGGCAATAATGATTACCCAGATTGCCGAAGCTGCGCTGGAGCCTTTCAAGGGCAATGTCAAAGTTATTTGTGCTTCTTCTTTGACTAATGGGGATAGGGTCGCCGGGGAGTGTCAGGGATTTGCTTATGTTCACCGGGTAAACGCCGGTAATGGAGATAAGAACAATGTCATTACCCGAATAATAAAGTTATTAATGGTCTCGATAGGGTTCTCCTGGCATGCAATAAGAGTTGTTAAGAAGAGTGATGTGATATTTTTCGTAACCAATCCGGCGTTTATCATAGTGCCGTTTGCGTTGCTTCATAAGATCAGGAAGGTTAAAATGTGCCTATTAGTATATGACATCTTTCCTGAAAATTTATCGGCAGCAGGATTGTTGAGCGAAAAGTCGATTAAATATAGAATTATGAAAAAGATATTTGATTGGTCTTATAAACAATTCAATGAACTCATTGCCATCGGAACAGATATGAAGACCGTGCTGGAACGCAAAGGTGTCGATGCTAAAAAGATATTGGTTATAGAGAATTGGAGTGATTCTCAAAATATTTGTCCGTCGGAGCGCGACAACAATCTCTACTTGAAAAAGTTTAATATTGTAGCCAAGCGAACCTTTCTGTTTGCTGGAAATATAGGAAGGGTTCAAGGTATTCCTTGTTTGATAGACGCGATTAAGAAAGCGGCCTTGAAGCACAGCGCGTTTGTGTTTGTGGGGGACGGCGCAATGCAAGGTGCGGTTATGCAGCTTGCGGCGTCAGTTGATAATGTATTTTGCACCGGGGTGTTGGATAAGTCGCGTCAGAATGAGTTTTTAGGTGCGGGCGATGTTGCTATAATAACGCTTGGAGAGGGCATGTTCGGCTTGGGGGTTCCAAGCAAGAGCTATTTCTATATGGCAGCTGGCAAGCCCTTGCTGTTTGTTGGCGATGAGCGCAGTGAAATTGCTGGGATGATTAAAAAATATAAAATCGGCTGGATATGCCCTGCCGGATGTGATCATGAACTAGCTGCGATGCTTAAATCCATAGAGGAGATTCCTGCCGAGACAATTACGGATATGGGGCGGAGAGCCCGTGAAGTTTTGTGTGAGCACTATTCTCGCGAGGTTAAAATGAGGCAATACCAATCATTATTTCAAGAATTTGCTCTTGGCGGGATAAATAAATCTAACATAGGCAAGTCGATATGAAACTTTTACTGACAGGGGTTCCCGGTTTTCTCGGAACATGCCTTAAAAAATATTTTATCGCGCATGGTTGGTCGGTTGATTCAATGGGATTGACCGGAGATGGCTCTGACCGGATGAATGGCGGCCAACACTTTATTTGTGATTTATCTGCAAATGTCCCTGAAATCAAAGAGTCATATGATTTAGTTATACACGCTGCCGGTAAAGCGCACGTGTTGCCGCGTACCGCGGCCGAAAGACAATCATTTTATGATGTGAATGTTACGGGAACCCAAAATTTGCTTCGGGCGCTTGAGCCGGTTCCTCCCCGGTCAATTGTTTTTATAAGTTCGGTTGCCGTATATGGCGCTCAATTTGGTGAAAGAATATCTGAATCGGCACCTTTGAATGCAGTGGACCCTTATGGCAAAAGCAAAATTATGGCCGAGGAGGCTATTCGGAGTTGGGAGTTTTCGAGACCGGTGAGTCGCGGAATAGTTCGATTGCCGCTGATTGCCGGACCGAATGCACCGGGTAATCTGGGTAGTATGCTTGGTGCTATGAAAAGCGGAAGATTTTTTAATATTGGTGATGGCCGGTGTCGCAGGAGTGTTATCTCGGTTTATGACATCGCTCCTTTCATTGAGGTGTTGTCTGAGAAGGGAGGGATATATAATCTTACAGATACGGCTGATATTTCATTCCGTGAACTTTATTCCGGGATAAGACAAATTGTTTCAGTGCCATATCGCCCTAATTTGCCGCGTTTTATTGCTTATCCATTAGCGCTTGTCGGAGAGTTTGGGCAGATTGTTTTGCGAAGGACGCTGCCATTCAATCTACGCCGTTATCGTCAGATGACTATGTCTTTAACGTTTGATGGAACTCATGCAAATAATGATTTTAAGTGGAAACCAGAGAGGATATTGACACATCTTGATATTTTATTGGAAGAGCGCACCGAATTTTAAGCGGGCCGGATAAGATAAAATATTGTGATGGGTTATTATATGATAACCAGTTGTGTAAGTAAACCCATAGAGATGAAGTCCGGGATTTCTAAAAAAAGACTTGGATTTGGGCGAAAAGATATTTGACGTATTATATGCAATATAAAATCTAAAAAGGGAATGCTCGAAAATGTTTAAGAACAAAACATTACTGATTACTGGCGGTACGGGGTCATTCGGTAACGCGGTGCTGAATCGCTTCCTTAATACCGACATAGGCGAAATTCGCATCTTCTCCCGCGATGAAAAGAAACAGGACGATATGCGCCATTTGTATAACAATGAGAAAATCCGTTACTATATTGGCGATGTCCGGAATATCGAATCCGTCCGTGATGTTATGCGCGAAGTGGATTATATTTTTCATGCGGCGGCGCTGAAGCAGGTGCCGTCTTGTGAGTTCTTTCCGCTTGAAGCGGTCAAAACCAATGTTTTGGGTACCGACAACGTGCTTTCCGCCGCCATTGAAGGCGGGGTCAAGCGCGTGATCTGCCTTTCTACCGACAAGGCCGCTTATCCGGTGAATGCCATGGGTACCAGCAAGGCGATGATGGAGAAGGTGGTGGTGGCCAAGGCCCGCACCGCAGCTCCGGAAAAAACCACCATTTGCTGCACGCGCTATGGCAATGTGATGTGTTCGCGCGGATCGGTGATTCCGCTTTTTATCGAACAGATCAAATCCGGCAAGCCCATGACGGTCACCTCGGCCGAGATGACCCGCTTTATTATGAGTTTGGATGAGGCTGTCGATTTGGTATTGTTTGCGTTTGCCAATGGCGAGGCCGGAGATATTCTGGTTCAGAAGGCTCCGGCCTGCACCATAGGGGTTTTGGCTGAAGCGGTTTGCGAGCTGTTTAACGCCCCCAAAGATATCAAGGTGATCGGTATACGTCATGGTGAGAAGATGTATGAGA
The DNA here is from genome assembly GCA_034926605.1 of Victivallaceae bacterium. GTDB lineage: Bacteria > Verrucomicrobiota > Lentisphaeria > Victivallales > Victivallaceae > CALXXL01. The sequence goes on along the minus strand of JAYFQV010000003.1, from coordinate 15,537 downwards.
CGCTACTTACCAATGAAGAGTGCGCAAATGCGATCGACCTTGGTGATTTTTACCGCGTTCCGGCGGATAAGCGCGGGCTCAATTATGATAAGTACTTCAACGAGGGTGATTCCCATCGCAACGTTCTTACCGAATTCAACTCAAACAATACCCAGCTTCTGAATGTTGCGCAGGTAAAGGAAAAACTGCTCTCATTGGCCTATATTCGTGAGGAGCTTGCTGCGTGGGAGAATCGATAATGAAAGTTCTCATAACAGGAGCAAAAGGATTCGTAGGGCGCAATCTGGTAGCTGAACTGAAAGCACGGGGCGAGGCCGAAATCTATGAGTTCGATATCGATACCCCCATAGAACAGCTTGATGTTTTTTGCCACGACTGCGAATTCGTGTTCAATCTGGCCGGAGTCAATCGTCCGAAAGATCCGTCGGAATTTATGACCGGCAATTTCGGTTTTGCCTCCGCGCTGCTCGATAGTTTGAAGAAGTACAGCAACAAATGCCCGGTGATGATTTCTTCTTCAACCCAGGCGGCCCAGGATAACCCCTACGGGCAGAGCAAGAAAGCCGGCGAAGAGCTTATGACGGCTTATTCTAAGGAAACCGGCGCCCCGGTGCTGGTCTACCGCTTTCCGAACATCTTCGGCAAATGGTGCCGCCCCAATTACAATTCGGCAGTGGCCACATTCTGCAACAATATCGCAAACGGTCTTCCGATAACGGTGAATGACCGCAGCACCATGCTCTCGCTGGTGTATATAGACGATGTGGTTGAAGAACTCTGTCGCGCCTTGGCTGGCAAACCCTCCAGCGATGGCGACTATTGTGCGGTTCCTGTAACTTACCGCAAGACGCTTGGCGAAATCGTTGATCTGCTTGAATTTTTCAAGGAAAGCCGCAAAACCCTGGCGATTCCTGACATGGGTGGAGATCTCTTCTCCAAAAAACTTTACAGTGCTTACCTGAGCTATCTGCCGGAGGACGGCTTCAACTACCCTCTGACAATGCATTGCGATAATCGCGGCAGTTTTACCGAAATTCTGCGTACCGCCGAACGTGGACAGTTTTCGGTAAATATAAGCAAGCCGGGCATTGCAAAGGGAAATCATTGGCACCATACTAAGAATGAAAAATATGTAGTGGTTTCCGGCAAGGCGCTGATTCAGTTCCGTAAAGTCGGAGACACGAAAGTTATAGATTATCATGCTTCCGGCGACAAGTTGGAGGTGGTGGATATTCCGTGCGGATATGTGCACCGGATAGTGAACGAAGGCGAGGGCGACCTTGTTACGTTTATGTGGTGCAACGAATGTTACGATCCCCAACATCCAGACTGTAATCCCGAGGAGATTTAATAAGATGGAAAAATCCAAACTTAAAGTTATGAGTATTGTCGGCACCCGGCCGGAGATCATTCGTTTGGCGGCGGTTATAAAGCTGCTGGAGAAGCATTTGGATCATAAGATGATTCATACTGGCCAAAATTACGACTACGAACTGAATCAGGTGTTCTTTGAAGACCTTCAGCTGCGCAAGCCCGACTATTATCTCAATGTAGATACCTCCAGCCTTGGCCATGTGCTCGGAGAAACGCTTATCAAGGTCGAGGCGATTTTCGAACAGGAAAAACCCGACGCCGTATTGATTCTCGGCGATACAAATGCGGCGATCGCCGGTATTATGGCTAAGCGGATGAAGATTCCGATTTACCATATGGAGGCCGGTAATCGTTCCTTCGACTTCAATGTGCCGGAGGAGATCAACCGCCGTATTATCGACCATATTGCCGACTTCAATCTGGTCTATACCGAGAACTCCCGCCGCCATCTGCTGGCCGAAGGTATCCCGCATCGCTATGTATACGTTACGGGAAGCCCGATGTACGAGGTGCTGAATCAGAATATGGATCGCATTGAGCAGTCCAAAATTCTTGATACGCTCGGTCTTAAGAAGAACAATTACTTCATCGTTTCGTGCCATCGCGAAGAGAATGTCGATTATCCCACCAACTTGCGCAAGATATTGACTTTTCTCAATCGCATAGCCGAAAAGTACGATATGCCTGTGGTGGTTTCCACACACCCGCGGACCCGCAAACGCATTGAGGCGCTCGGCGATGTGGAGCTAGATAAACGGATTCAGTTCTTGAAGCCGTTCGGATTTTTCGACTACAACGCGCTGCAGCTAAATGCGAAATGCGCAGTATCGGACTCCGGCACCATCAGTGAAGAGTCCAGCATGCTGAACTTTCCAGCAATCACGATCCGTCAAGCCCTGGAGCGTCCGGAAGCCATGGATGCCGGAACCATTGTCCTTACCGGACTTGATCCGGATATTGTACTGGATTCTATTCAGTTGGTGCTGGATGAGTTTGAACAGAATGGCGGAAAATACGACAAGATTTGCCCGGAATATCAAGTGCCGAATACCAGCTGGCGTGTACTTAAGCTGATTCTTGGAACGGCTAAATTGTCCAATCGCTGGCGTGGAATTGAGCTGAAAAAGTAAGTGTATGGCTGCTGTTATGACAACATGATGACAGCGATAAAGGGTTTATCAGATATAGTGTTGCCACACACACAAAATCAAACTTGCTGCTGTAAGATTTTGTATTTTTCATAATTATGAAGTTTTGAAAGCCATATTAAGTGGTTCAGCCAATATCAGGTAATGAATACAAACAAAGAGACGCGGATCAAGGCAAATATGAAGATACTATTCCCCCTGGAGATATTTTATCCGGCATCGGTGGGCGGTCCCAGCGCAACACTTTATTGGCATACCGGATATCTTGCCCGGAACGGGGTGGAGGTCTTTGTGGTCGCCACCGACTATCAGCTTGATTCCGCACATTGCGATGTTGTCAAAAACAAATGGGAAAAGCGAAACGGCTGCAATGTTATTTTTTGTAAAACCAAGTTTCGTTTCTTTCCGGTGCGCGCAATGTGGGAAACGCTGAAATGTATATTAAAATGCGACGCCATTCATTATTCAAGCGCTTATTTTTGTATTAGTGTTTATACGCTTGTTCTAAGTGTTTTATTCGGGAAGCGTGTTTTCTTTTCTCCGCGAGGAGAATTGTTTCCCACTGCGATCAATCGCAGAGATAAAAAGATCATATTGATGTTTTATAAGCTAATTTCTTCAAGGGTAACGTTTCATGCAACCAGCGACGCCGAGGTTCAGACCATTTTGAACATTTATCCAAAGGCTCATGTGATTAAGCAGCCAAATTTTATAGAGACAAATGTTGCCGATCCTCCCGGTGCGCGTTCAAAAGACATTGTCTTTCTGGGAATTATTGGCGGAATAAAAAAGATTGAAAATCTGATTCAGGCGGTGGCGCTTTCAAAGGTTCTCATGAATGGAACGTCTCGGCTGAATATTGTTGGTGCGCCTAGAACGGTTCGCGATGTTGGGTATATGGATTCTCTGGTTGCTCTGGTAAAGGAGTTGAAACTTGAAGACAAGGTTAATTTCTTGGGAGCAAAATTTGAGCGGGAAAAAGAGAAGATCTTAAATGATTCCTATGTGTTGGTGCTCCCGTCCGCTTCTGAAAATTTTGGCAATGTTGTGGTGGAGGCGATGGCTCAGTCGACTCCGGTTATTGCGTCCACCAACACCCCGTGGGAAATACTGCACGACTACAACGCGGGATGGTGGGTGGATAACTCGCCCGCCAGTTTGGCGAAAACATTGGATATTGCGCTTTCGCTGGAGTCGGCCCAATATCAAGCTATATGCCGGAATGCACAGCGATTATTGAAAGAGAAGTATCTTATTGATACATCAAAAGACAACCACTGGTTGCATATATATACTAATGATGATGTTCAGAAAGACTGTGATTTATCTTGAATAAAATTTTAAAAATGTTAAAAGCCAACCGTCGGATCGGTTCCGCCATATTCTGGAATATGGCTGGAGCTTCCAGTGCTAAGGTCTTATTGCTGGGATGTTCATATTTGACCGCGCTTATGTTGTCGGTCGATGATTTCGGTCGTTTCGGCCTTATTCGCAACACCATAGCAATGTTCAGTATTATTTTAAGCTTTGGCGTGGGACTGGCCGCAACAAAACATATCGCCGAATGTCGGGAGCGCGACCCGTTGAAAGCTCGGCAGATTATGAGCATAAATTTCATGGCGGCATTGGTAATATCTGTTGTTGTAATGGTTTCGATTATTGCCCTGTCGCCGCTTCTGGCCAACTCCATGCTAGAGGACCCCGCGCTCGCAGGCGGCATTTGCGTAGCGGCTACTTATGTGTTTTTCAACGGGCTTGGTGGAGTGGTGACCGGTGTTCTATCCGGGCTGGAGGCATTTTATACGTTGGCCTGGACCACTATAGTTGGCAGTGTATTCGGTATAATAGTAATAATTATATTTACGCATCAATGGGGGCTAAACGGCTTGATTGCCGGGTATGCAATTATGTATGCGGCGATATTCTTCATTCAGTTCATTGCGATGCTTTTATTGTTGAAGAAAAACCATATGGGATTCACACTGCATGGGCTGACCCCGGAAATCAAGGTTTTATCTTCTTTTTGCGTGCCGGCAATCATCAGCGGCGCCATAGGCGGCCCGGTGGTATGGGGAGCCAACGTGATAATGTCAAAAAGCGTGGGCGGATTTTTTGCGCTTGGTATTTATAATGCCGCTTTGATTGCCAAAAACAGCGCCGTACAGATGGGAGGACAATTACACGTTCCCATGTCGGTTTTGTTTTTCAACTCTCCAGACAGCAAAAAAATCAATGGAATGAACAAATATATTTCGTGGCTGATAGCGATTGTATTCGTTTATCCCGTGATAGTTATGCCGGAATTGGTAACTTGGATCTTTCGGCACAGCAAATATACAGGACAAGAACTTACACAATGTGTTGCATTAAGTATGGCGGTTGGTTATATTATGCTTTATAAACATTATTATGCCAGAGTATTGACGAAGCATGAAAAATTATGGTGGGGTGTTTGGGAAAATATTTTCTGGGGGGTGCTGACGTTGGTGTTTACTTATTGGTGGTCAAAATATGGGGCTGTCGGTTTCGCCTGGGCCATGCTTGCCGCATATATAATAGATCTGATAGGTGTAATGATTTTTTATGGTTGGGCCGGATTGATATCGCGGGATTATTTATTGTCAAAGGAGTGTTGTGTCTTGTGGATGATTTTTGGTGTCGGCTTGATTGCAATCAGTCTCGGCATACCATGGCAATACAGACTTTTGTTGCTTTGCGTGTCCATTGCGACAGAAGTATGGTGTATATTAAATATTTATAAGAAACTGGTTGATAACTAGAATTCAAGGATGTCCGTCCCGAATTCGCAATTGTAATTATTCAGCTAAAAGAAGTATTGAAAATGATAAAAATCGAATACCTTCCGGGTGCAGTCTTAACCATATATTTATTTTTAACCATTTTGGAATATATGGTTAGTCCATGGAATTGGCCCACAAAGAATCCGGAATTGCTTTATTTTTTCGTTTTTACGGTAAACACGGTATTTTTTCTTGGTTATTGGGCGGCGATACATAAGCGCAATAAGTCGGAATCCAATGATTTGATTCTGAATCATAATTTTGATGTCGGGAATAAATGGTTTAAAGTAGGCCTGATAGTTAGTGTCATAGCTATTTATCCACGAATGGTTACAGTTGTTGGCCGATTCGATTTTTCACTATCAACCATGTGGGCTTTATTTTTAAATGGATTGTCCAATGCAGGTGTAGCGTACTCGGAGAAGGTCCTGTTTCATGGCGAAGACACATCCAGTACAAATGCACTTACACTTCTGATGTTGGCGTTAAATCCGTTGCGATTTTTTGTCTTGACGTGGGGCATCTTCTTCTGGAAAAAATATTCGGTTATGATAAAACTCGGATTGTTGCTGATGATAGTTTGCGAGATTGTCAGCTATATAATAATCGGAACCAATAAGGGACTTTTTGAGCTTTTGTGCTGGATACCATTTTTAGTTGCAGCCTCAATTTGCAGTTATCGAGATTCAGCCGGTTCAGCGCATGGGAAGGTGCCCGGTGCACCGGAGCGCCCGGCAATCAAGAGAAATCTTTTTAAGAAGATTGTGCTTATAGTGCTGGGAACTTGCGCGCTCTTTTCCGCCATAGGCTATTTTTCACAAGGCCAAGAGGAGCGCCGCAAGGATTATCTGTTTAAAGATATAGGGGCGGAAACCAACTTGAATATGAATCATGTTGTTATGCGGACATTGCCCGATAAATTGGCGATTTCCTATGCCATGTTAGATCAATATCTTTGTCAAGGGTATTATGGGCTGGATAAATGTCTTGGTCTCAATTTTGTATATACTTATGGATTGGGGAATTCCATTTTCTTGACTTATTTCATCGGTCAGCGTTTTTTCGGGGCTGGAATGGCAATTGAAAACAGCACTTATCCCGCCAGGTTGGAATTATTAACAGGTTATTCCAGTCTTAATAGGTGGCTTTCTTGTTATTCATGGTGGGCTGGCGATTTGACATTCCCTGGAGTGATTATCGCCGTGTTTTTTGTCGGATATGCTCTTGGTTGTGCATGGTTGGATATCCTATATCAAAGAATTCCTACTGCTTTCCCGATTTTTGCGCTATTCGCAATAATGGTCTTCTATTTCCCGGCCAACAATCAGATATTATATTTTTCCGGGAGCTGCATCGCATTTTTGGTCTGTTTTGCCTTATGGCTGATATTCCGCCATCGGGGAACGCGAAGAAGATGGTCTGTCCAAGAGGTTTGATTGTTTTTATTCAGAGGGGCTTGCTGGATGTTTTGTCAGGATGAAAATTATGCGTGATGATCATAAAACAGGTTGGCACTGGGCGCAGATTCCGCTAGCGCGATGCTGTTTGCCGTGTCGTTCGGTTCCAACGTATTTGCGTTGGGCATTTTTATTCTTTATCTTGCTTCTGGGGGGATTGCTTCGCTGGGCATATTATATAAATATGGATAGGGCGCCGATAGATGAATCCCGTTATTTGTCGACGATTCATGAGTGGCTCTTGAGCGGCAAAATGCCAGATACATATTTATCTTTGCCTTTTTATCCATATTGCATGGTGCACATCTCAAAGGCAACCGGAATTGCGCCTGAAATTGTGTCACACTGGGGGGCTCTAATTTGCGGACTTTTGCTTTTGTGGCTTATATATGTGGTGACGCAGAAATTATTTTCGCATAATCTTGTGGCATTGATGTCTGTCGGAATAGCCGCGGTAGCTCCGTATTTGGTACGGCACGGCATGGTGGTTTTAAGAGAGCAGTTTTATTGGCCTATGTTTATGTTGATGATGATGCTGGCTTTAATTGTTCTGGCAGAACAGTGTTATAGCCGCCGTTATTGCCTTATTGGGGCAATGTCTATAATTGCGGCTGTGGGGTTTTTGACCCGGATAGAGGGAATAGAATTATTGCTGCTCGGCGTAGTGGGCGTTTGGATGTCAAAGGTTCATTATCGGCAGCGTATGGTAGAGACGATGCTTTTTGTGGTATTATTTGCCGGACTATGGCTCGGCGGCATAAGATTGACGACCGGACTATGGTTCCCCCATAATTATTGGAGTAAAATTTATCAACTAGACAAGATGACCGAAATATGAGTTGGATTGGCATGATATTTGAGGCCGGGTTTATTCCCATCATGGTTGCTGGGCTGATGGGGGCTGGCAGCTTGTTGTTACAGCACCATAAATTGCAGCGTGGAGAATTGTTCTTTCTTATCGGATTGGGTCTGGTAATTCTATGGCGAATTCCTTTTGCGTTTACTCAACGCTATATGATGCCGCCGGTTTTGTTGATTATAGTATTGTCCGGATATGGCGTGATGTCTGTTGCAACGGCGGCTACCATTTGGTATGCGGCATTAAGAAAAGAAAAAGCAGCGGGACGGAAGGCATGTTGGGCGGGTATTGTTCTTTTGCTTGCCATTATGCTGACGTGTGGGGTGAAAGGAATGCGGGAGCAAGAGTCCAAACCATATTTCAATGACCTTCCAGTGGCATTGGCTATCGACATGAAAAGCCAGAATATTCCATTCGGAATAGTTTATAGCTTTATGTCATCACCGAACTATGTCGGATTCGGCGACAATGTGGCGCTGGTAGTTCCGGCAGGTTCAGATTATTCCGGAATAGTGGCAGATCAGAATATCATTGATTTTTTCAAGAACGAAGTATCGTTGACGGAGCTGAGATATGCTCACGCCGGAATATATATTATGACTTGCGAAGACAAGCAGGAAGATATGCGTGACCTTTGGCATAAAGCTTTCAATGAGGATTTGATTCCGGTATATTGCTATATTCGTCCGAAAGACAAACGCAAATATATTTTGTTTCGTACCGAACGAAGTTCTATTTATGATGCATTGCGAGAGCAACCGCGGGAGTGGGAATATTCGCTGTTTCCTGCGGAAAAGGTTAAGGCGGATGTGGACGTGTCTCAACGTTTGCGGAGCCTTGGCGTATCGGAAGCGGAGTCTGCGTTTCTGCCTTCCGGGTGGACCCCGGGATTCAATACTCCCGGCGTTTGGGATGCGCATGGTAATTCGCCGAAAATATCCTGTACTTCTTCCGGCACGTGGCGATTCAGTGCTGAACTGCCGATCATGTTTACTAACAACACTCATTTTCCGGTCGATGGAACATATGTCATATGGTGCGAGGCGACGATTCCCGCCGGTGGCGAGTTGAGTCTTTTGGGGCTTGAATATCGGGAGCGCTGGTCTTTTGTGGGCAGTCGAAAGTTGTGTTTTATTACCGGAGTGGATGGTAAGGTCAGGCTTTCTGCATTGATGCCGCCACAAAAAGGCAGTGATTATTGGCAACTTGCTATGATCTGTCGAGGCAACAATATCACTATTGAAAAACTTGCTATAAGTCGAATAACCGCAAATATTAAAGATGATGGCAGCATGACAAAAAGTGGAAAAAACGGTGGCGAATAAATGCGAATCGTGATTGTAAGCAATGGAAATGTTACTGTTAGAGGGACGCGATTTTGTTCTCATAAGCAACTCTGCGAGTTTCTTGCCGAGCTTATATCATATGGCAACACGGTGGAATATGCGGCATTAGCCCTTCCGGAAGAGAGCGAAAAGGTAAAAAATCTCGCCGACCATGAGATTCCGGAAAAGGTTATTTTAAGACCATTCCAGCCGAAGCAGACATGTTCATTGTTATCATTGCCTTTTGTGATGGCAAAACTGGTCTTTAGTGTTTTCATGATGACGGTTAAAGCGGATTTTGTATATATATATTACCCGGGGGCTTTGGGCACGTTGTTTATGGCATGTTGCCGACTTATGAAGCGTCCATACGGTTTGTACGTTCGCGGAGAACTAGGTGCTAGCCGAAAACACGTGGCGGCTATAAAGAATGCTGCCTTTATTTTTGCAACAGGTGTTTTTATTGTTCACCGCGTGTGGCCCGAATGTCGCAATTGTGAAGAGGTGGCGCCCATGAGCGAGGTGTTTAATCGGGAGCCATGTGAGGCGAAAATTCCGGTTCCCGGCGATAACTTGCGTATTTTGTTCGTAGGCAGATGTGAATATGCAAAGGGGGTATTCGAGCTATTGGCAGCGGTAAAGATGTTGATCGAGCGCAAATACCGGTTCCGTCTGGTTCTGGTGGGCGCGTATGGGCGGGATGTTGTTGATAAGATCAAGGTTTTGGGCATATCCGAGTATGTTGAACTAGCCGGACTTGTCAGCGGTGCTGCCAAGCTGGATGAGATATATGACCGGGCCGACATCTTTTGCCTGCCCAGCCATACGGAAGGCTTTCCGCGAGTTTTGTATGAGGCGATGGCTCATTCGCTGCCAATTGTCACCACCATGGTCGGGAGTATTCCATCTCGAATGTGCGATGAAGATAATTCATTGGGTATAGAGGTGAAAAATCCAGAATCGATTGCGGATGTGCTTGAACGGCTGATTGCCGATTACAGCTTGCGCAAGCGGTTGGCGATTGCCAGCTATGCCACGTTCGAAGATTGCAGAAAGAAGTTTAGGAATAATAGCCATGCGAAGCAATTAACACAAAAATTAAGGGAGTTCTATGCCGATGTCGCAGAATAAAGATAAAAAATCGGTCGGACGCTGGGGTAAACTGCCTTTTTCCGTTTTTTATATGTTGTCCGCCACATGGCGCACAATTAGAAGAAAAATTGCGACCGTTATGCAGGGCAGTACGCTGAAGGGGTGCGGCAGAGGCTGTCGCATAGGGCTAGGTTGTTCATTTTTTTATCCTGAAAAAATTGAATTTAACGCGAGAGTTTCTATTGCAGACAAGGTTACCATATGTACCGATACAAATGAAGCAAGTTGTATAATCGGAGATGATACAGCGATAGATCGTGGTTGTTTTATAGATTACACAGGCAATATTTTGATAGGCAATAACTGCATGATCTCCGAGCAGGTTATCATTTTAACTCATTCGCATGGCCTTGATCCTAAATCTCCGGCACAGCCTTCTTCGTTGGAGATATGTGATGGTGCCTGGTTGGGATTAAAATGCATGATACTTCAGAATGTGGCTCGTATCGGTTGTCATGCGATTATTGGCGCAGGAGCGGTTGTCACCAAGGATGTTCCGGACTATGCGATTGTGGTCGGTAATCCCGCAAAAGTAATAAAGATGCGGGACGATATTTAACCTAACCATGTATCATACGATATTTACATATTAAAATATTAAAGGGGAAGCGGATTTATTATGTCGATAAAGAGAGCTGTATTTTTGAAAAAAGTTAATATATTAAGGCGATATAAAGGCGAACCAGATGGCATTTATCGGCAATTGCTTTTAAATCAGAGCTTATCGCCCGAGAATTTAGAAGTTTTTAACTTTAATCAATTTAAATGTATTTTCACGAGGGCTTTTGAACAATGTGATTTTTATCACAGAAAGTACAGCGAAGCCGGTATTACGCCATCTGATATTAGAAGCTCCGATGATATTCAGAAGGTTCCGCTTCTTACGCGGGAAGAAATTAAAAATAATGTTGAGGATATGGTTTGCCGGGATGTCAAGCGCAAAAGTATATTCAAAGTTGGAACCGGCGGCAGCACTGGAACGCCACTGAGGTTTTACCACGAGAAAGCGGAGCCATATTTGAATATCTCTTTTCGCACCTTGAGCTGGTGGGGGCTTAATCCGGAAGACAATGTTGCTTCGGTAATAAGAAGAGCCGATACGTCGGTTAATCGTGTTAAATCTTTAATTTGGGACTGGCCAAAGAAGCGGGTGTTTTTAAACGCGATGATGATTTCCCCCAAGAGTATGGAGGAGTTTATCGAGCTTGCCAAGAAATATGACATCCAATATATCTGGGGGTATGAAGGCGGAATATATCAGCTGGCCACTTATGTACATGAAAATAAAATTTCATTACCGCTTAAAGCCGTGATTACGACTTCTGCTCCATTGCCGAAACCGCATAGATTATTCATTTCAAAAGTGTTTAAGGCACAGGTTTTTGATCAATATGGCAGTTGTGAGATACATTTTCTTGCGGCTGAATGTCAGAAACATGAAGGGTTGCATATATTAAGTGACCTGCATCGTGTTGAGTTTGTAGATGATAGTGACAATAATGTCCCGGATGGCGAATATGGTGATATTGTTGTCACAGATTTTGTGAATAAGTCATTTCCGTTTATACGTTATAAGAATGGTGATGTCGGGCGCAAATTGCTGCACACTTGTTCTTGTGGCATGCCGTTTCCGTTGATGGATGCGGTTAAGGGGCGAACTTCCGATATGATAGTCTTTTCTGATGGCAGTTGTATCGCGGGGGATTATTTGACAACAATTTTCGATGCGTATGCCGATTCGGTTCAGGCGTTTCAGGTTTTTCAGAAACTTGACGGGACCGTAATCTTAAGAGTTGTACCAACCGGAATTTTTCAAGGAGATGCCAATATAGATGCGGTTTTCAATGGACTTAAGAATTTGATTGGAACGCGTAGCAATGTATTGCTTGAAAGGGTTTCTCAGATAGAACACGACCATGGTAAGTTTCGCTTTATTCTTAGAGAGAAAGAATAACGGAGGCGGTTGAACATCTATGAAGATTCTTGTTTCGACACACAGCTATAATTCAGTAAACCCATGCGGGATACTCAGTATCGGAATTTTGGGTGAGCTTGCGAATCTGAATCATGAGATAAAGGTTATTTGCAGCAGCAATTCGACATATTCTGGCGATGCGCATGGCCCAGAAACCTATGCTTGCAGTGAGATATCTTGGCTTTCGTCAAGAAGTGTTGTTTTTATCAGCGGGTTGGTGAATCGCGATTGCCTGCATATATTGTGGGAGCGGAGGGCTAAAGTAATCGGCTCTGAATTGTGCCGGTCTTGGAAACCTGATGTGATTTACAGCCGTTCCAATCCGATTGCAAGCGGAATGGTAGGTGCATATTTGTCCGATAAATTTCATATTCCGCATTCCGCATATTTTTCCGATCCCATACCGGCTCCATTTTATATGGAACCCGACAATCCCATGCGTAGAGCCCGGCTTTGTCAGTCACGCAAAATACTGCAGAATGCCCGGCAATGTTCTTTTGGGACGCAGCAAATGCTTGATTTTCAATCCGCCGGGTGTGAATTGCCGGAATTAGGCGCCAAAAGTTTTGTACAACCCAATTTTATTCCGGAGTTCCGGGAGCTTGGGGACAATGCCAATTCGTTCCCGGTGTTTTGTTACGCCGGCTCTTTTTATGGTGCAAGAAAAGCCGATTCGCTGATTTTGGGGTTTGAGCGTCTGCTCAACGATTTCCCGAAGGCGGAATTACATCTGTTGGGATGTCGGGCGCAAGGCGTAATAGAGCTCTTGACATCGGAAACATTGCGCCGACAGATCAAATTGTTGCCTCGGGTCAACAATGTATATGACGCATTTGCCAAAGCTACCGCACTTATCGATGTTGATCCCGATGCCCCGGATAATGTATTTTCATCTACAAAAATATATGAATATCTTGGGGTTGACCGGCCTATTATAGCGATTACCACGCCTAAGAGTCCGAGTGCGGCATTGCTTGGCCGTTCTCCAGACACCATATTTACGACATTCCACGGAGATTATGAAGGGGTATATCAGGCCTTGAAGCGGGCGTGGTTATTGAAATATGATCACTCCCGGTTCGAGAGGCGCAATTCGGTATTTAAAGGATATTTGTTGGATAGTCAAGCATTGATGCTCTCTGAAAAGCTGGAACATCTGGCGGCAAAATAATTCTATTTCATATGTTCATCCTTGCATATTCGTGCCCTATGTGCGCATGGCTAAATAAGGTTCGTTCTCAGCATGGTTCGTTCTGGCAATGTCAAGGAACCTCTAAATGGAGTGATGATGTTGGCGTGGAATGATGAGAACCATTTGGGTTAAATGTTATGTTGGCTTATTCCGGTTCATTTTATATGGGAATAAAAACCTGGATGCAGGTTCGTGCTAATATTTGTAATACGCAATTGAATGATTATAATGAACGTCTGCCGGTAATTTCTAAATTATATAAAACTATTGGAAAAAATGAAATCTCACATTTTTTTATTGAAAAACGCATTATTGCGCAATTCGGCATTTAGATTTTATAAACAGTTCCGCCTGGAAAGCGAGATGTCGGACGATGAACGACAGGCTCTGAGGTTTTTACGTCTGAAACGCATTTTGACGCAAGCATATAACTTTAGTCCTTACTACCATGATAAGTATCGCAGGGCGGGAATGTGTCCGGATGATATTCGTCAGTTGGATGATTTTGAAAAAGTTCCTACGCTCACAAAAGATGAGGTTCGTGAACACGGCAATGATATAATTTGCAAGAATCAAAAAATGGGCGATATGCGTTTGTCGACAACTGGTGGCAGCACGGGAGAGCCTATTAAAGTATATCATGACCGCCGAGTGCCGATAGATGTAATTTCCTGGTGGATTTTGAAGGAATGGGGGCTTGATATTTCAGATAATATGGGATTTATCTATCGTTATCGGCCAGCGCATTCGTTTCTTAATGCTTTGTCTTGGTTTCCTACGGGTAGAATTTTTTTAGATGCTTCTTTTATCGACGATTCCAGTTGCGAGCATTTTTATTGTGAGGCCAGAAAAAAGCGAATCAAGTGTATTTGTGGATATGTGGGAGCCGTACAGCAGTTCGGTTATTATCTTAGAAAGAAAAATTATTCCATTCCATCATTAAAGGCGGTTTGGACAACAGCGGCTCCGTTACCTAGTGTATTGAGGATGGACATGGAGTCTATTTTTCATGCTCCGGTATTCAGTCAATATGGCTGTTGCGAAATATTCGGGCTGGCAACGGAGTGCCCGAAGAAAAATGGGTTACATTGGTTTGATACAATACGCGAGATTGAGGTAGTCGATAAAAATAAAAGAGCTCTTTCTTGCGGTGAATATGGTGAAACTCTCATTACAGACTTGTTGAATGAGTGTTTTCCGTTGATTCGTTATCAGAATGGAGACAATGCATGTAAAATGTCTCATAAGTGTGACTGTGGTTGTAGGTTTCCGCTTTTGGCGCCGATTCGGGGAAGGGTGACTGATATGATTAAATTTCGTGATGGATCATACATTGCCGGAGATTTTCTGACTACTATCTTTGATGCGACTCCAGATGCAGTTCTGGCGTTTTGCGTGATTCAAAGAGCGGATTACTCTTTGTTGATAAAATACGTTCCAGCTGGAAGTTCCTCCGCGCAAACCGTACAAGATGTGTGCGCCTCGTTGAGGAACCGATTTGCGGCTCAAAAGCTTGACGTTACTCAAGAGGAGGTTTCTGGTATTGCGCATGATAGGGGGAAGACCCGTTTTATTATAAGCGAAGTTGCGGAGTAAGCATATATTGTGCTAAGCGGGGAGAAAATGATATGATTTTTCAGAAAAAAGGGTTACGATGACGGCTTTGGGTTTGCCGCGCGGCCCCCACAACGGAACGTGCGGTTCCCCCGAATGCTGGACAACTTGCACAGGTGTAAAACGGCCATTAAATTAAACCGAAAGAAGCCGTTTTATGAAAAGGTCGTTCGACAGCAAATTTAAAAGCCGGGTGGCGCTTGAGGCGTTGCGCGGGAAGCCGACCATCGCCGAACTTGCCGGAAAGTATCAGCTCCATCCGAATCTGGTAATCCAATTTCAAAATGAGGAATTGAAAAAGTGAACAAGGAGTGTAAAGTATTTCCGAACCAAGAGTCGTTGTTGCGGCTTGTGGGGGCGATGCTGATGGAATTGGATTAAAAATAGCAGAGTGCCCCCAAGGCATACATCAAGTTAAACAAGGGTGATTGAACCGGAATTTACAGAAAATTCGGCACGTAACCGAATTTTTATTGGAATGGAAATAAAAACATGAACATAGATAGGGCTTGCTGAACCACAAAATATCTCTTGATTATCAGCTGTTTAGCTGTACTTTCATGCTTAGCGGATGTATATTTCTTCTGTAGAATGTTGAAAAAACCGTGCAGGAGAAAGGGAGAATGTACCGAAAGACTCG
>JAYFQV010000020.1:0-53948 GCA_034926605.1 Victivallaceae bacterium | reverse complement strand
CTGGTTGAGGGAAATGTCGTAGGCGGTTCCGGCGAGCGAGACGGTGATGGACTCGGCGGTGACGCCGGAAACGAGGATGAAGGTGCCGCAGTCGGCGGAAAGCGAGTCTGCGTTGACCGTCAGCGTGACGCCGTCGAGCGACGCGAGGTTGCGAACCGAGGCCCCGCCGTCCGCGGTGTGCCCCGCAAGATCGACATTGAGCGTGGTTCCGGAGCCGGGGGCGGCACCGGAATCAAATAAGGCCGCCGCACCGCCATACAGATTGAGCCGGGTGCCGTTGCCCATCGACAGACCCGACACCACCGCGCCGGAGATCGCGGTGAGACTGCCGCCGACAATCTGCAGGTTGTAGCTGTCGCCGGAGAGCACCGCGGCGCCGGAGAGCACCGCCAGGTTGTAACCTGAGGTTATTGCCGCGGCGGAAGTGTTTTTCCTGGTACCGTTTTCCCAATAGGAATAAGCGGCAGAAACGGTGTTCAGAATGGCTTCGGATGCGTAGTCCGCACACCCCAGCTTGAATACCCTTCCGCCCCAGAAGTTTCCCATATTGGCATAAGCGCCGGATTCCATGATGACATTGGTCAACAGCGGCTCACTGTCATAGTACATGTTGTACCATTCGACGTTATAGGGCTCGTCGTCGAATCTGGTGATCATGCCGCCGGAGTGGATGACGGCGTTGGTGATGGAGGCTTTGCCGCACTGAGTGGTGCCGACTTTGAGCGTGCCGAAAATGTTGAGATCGGAACCGCTGCCGTTGAGTACTGCGAGTATGCCGCCCGCAGCCACATCGGCTCCGGAGAGCACCGGCTGCACGGTGATGACGGTTGCGCCGGAGGCGATGGCAAGGTTGTTGATTCCGTGGCCGTAGCCGTGGAGCGACATATAGGTGTTTTCAGTGATGACCCAGTTGCCGGTGAACTGTGACGCGTCGCCGCGAAGCTGGAAATTGGAATAGCGGTCGCCGTTGATGACGATGGTACCGCTTCCGGCGATGGAGTCGATTGAAATTTCCTGAGCCGGCACGCCGCCGGTGGTCCATTCGTCGTCAATAGGATCGTGTCCTATGATGATCACGCCGTTGTTCAAATTGAACGTGGCGGTGCCGCCGTTGAGATACATGAACCCGCCGGAGTCGGCGGAGTTGCTTGAGAACTCGCAGGTCGCGCTGCTGATGTCGAACACGGCGTCGGTGCCGCTGGCAAGATAGAGGAATCCGCCGGCGGTGGCGGAGTTGCCTTGGTTGAGGTATCTGGAACCGGCATATTCGAACCGGACGGAGTTGTTCTGTCCTGCATATACCGCGCCGCCGTAAAGATAGAACTGCTGCGCCGCCGACTCCGGAATGGTACCGGAAAAGCAGGCGCTGTTGCCGTTGAAAAGAGTATTGGCGAATACGGTGGAGCCACTGCCAGTCACGCATACCGCGCCGCCGCAGATGGCGGCTTGAACGGTCTGCGGTCCGGAGTTGTAAATCGCGGATGCAACCGCGCTGTTGCCGGCGAATTCGCAGCCGGAGAAATCAAAGGTATTGCCGGGGTAGGTAAATATATATACCGCGCCCCCTCCGTTTATACTGTCATCGCTTTTTCCGGAGTTTCTCGTTACATTTCTGCTGAAAATAGTATCGGATATTGTTCCGCCGCCGGCATTATCCACTGCGATCAACAGCACCGCACCGCCGCCAAGGAATGTACCGAGCGTTGTTTCGGAGGCTATGTTGGAGGTGCTGTTGTTGCTGAACAGCGACCCGGCAATGGAAAATGATGCGGTGTCGGAAGGGTGCCTCAGCACAAGGAACGCGGCTCCGCCGCCAAATCCGCCAAAAAAATTGCTGCTTTGCGCCTGAAAATTGTTGCTTCTGAAACGGCAGTCGGATATTGAAACGAAACAGTCAATCTGGTTGTTCCATGAAGTCCAGCTTATAGCGCCACCACCACAATAGTTTCCGGCCGATGCGGAGTTTTTTGTGAAGTCGACTTTTGAGAGGGTAAGATTACTGTTGGCGGTGTAAATAGCACCGCCATCTCCATCTGCATGATTTTCGACAAAGGCGGCGTTGTGGATGTTGACAGTGGCAGAGACGGTAGAAATGGCTCCACCGTGATGGAATGGGTTGTCGTCGTCAAAGCCGGGAGTTAAGTTGCCTGAAAATATGGTACCGCTGACCTCGAGGTTACAATTCCCAACGCATATCGCTCCGCCGCTGTAACAACCGGTATTGTCGAATATGGTCCCTCCCAGTAGGGTGACGTTCCCGGAGCTTATGTTCATCGCGGTTCCGCTGGAAAAGACGTTGCCGGACATGATGAGGTTGTCGAAAAGGACCTGGCCGCCGGAAACGGCGGCCGAACCACCGGAAAGGATGGATAGACTGTTGGCCGAACCGCCGGAAAATGCCGCCGAGCCGCCGGAAAGAATGGCGCATGAATCCAGCACTCCGCCGGAAGACACCACGACCAGATCGTTTCCACCGCCGACGATGGTTTCACCGGTGAACGATTCGGCCTGTGCGACCAAGGTTCCTGCACTGTAGATTTTGACAGGCTCGGCCGATATATCCGAGACCCGGAAAACCAGAATGCTGTCGTCGTAGATGGTCAATTCCCCGACTTTGCTTTCACTTAGGAAAATAGATTCGTCCATGGCAATCACTCCGAGTTTTTTGCCGTCCGAGTCCTTGACCGTAATGGTAGTGGAGAACGATTCGGCATGGTTGGCTAAGGTATAGATACCGGTGTTTTGATCAGCCGATACGGTCAGCGTGAACGAACCGCCGGAGATTAGAGACAGGTCGTTTATGAGGTATCCGGCAAATGGTTTTTTTCCGTTTATTGCGAAGTCGATGGTTGCACCGGAGGCAATCACCGCCCCATACAGCGTCATGGTGCCGGAATGCACCGACCCGTCGGTCAGCAGCATGTTTCCACCGGAACTTACGATAGTATTTTTGACGGCGCATCCGGCGGCGATGACCGTTCCGGATTTTACTCTGGTATCGTCGAGTGCGCAGTCGCGGGCAATGACATTTCCAAAATTGACGACGATGCCGCTGGCGGAAGCCCCTCTGTTAACGCACAGATATCTGTCGTCGGACACGGTGGCGCCGGTTAACGTGCAGTTGCAGTAGATTTCGGTGACCTCCGGACTGGAGGCGTCCAGCACCAGGTCTTGATAGTTGGTATTCCGGATCAGCAGCAGCTGAAGGTCGGCAGGATTTTGTTCCACGCTCTCGGCGGCTAATATCGAAATATAGCCGGAGTCGCGCAATGCCCGGTTTTCCATCAGGATATAAGTGTAATTGTTGCGTGTCAGCACTTCCCCGATGGTAACGCTGAAATTGTCGGCCCCGTCGATCATGAAGCCGACACTGTTCTGCGGGGCGAAGAAATCCACAACCGCATATATGCCGTCCTGCTGTTCGTGATCGAGATTGACGGCAAAACTTGCGTCGTAGGCGAGGTAATTTTCATCGGCCGGGGCTTTGTTGTAGGCCGCGTCCATGGCATGGGAGATTGACAGCGGGGCCGCCGTGGAGAGGTCGGCGATCATTTGCGCATAGGTGAGATCGGCGCCGTCGACGTCGATCGCGCCTCCGGCCAGATATATCCGGCCTTCGGCGATAGCGCCGGAATTAAGTGCGAGTAAGCCGCCGGAAAGGATTCGAATGTTTTCGGCATGTCCTTCTCTGATCACGGTCATTTTGCCGCCTGAAGAGATGGTTGCTTCGCTGGCACGGCCATCCGATGAGACGATCATGCTGCCGCCGTTTGAAATATTGGTCATGTGGGCTTCGCCGCCGGAGACATACATCTTGCCGCCTGAGGAGATTATGGTGTCCTCGGCTATGGCGTTGCTTTGAACGACTTGACTGCCGTAGGCTGAAATGGTTGTCCGGAATACCGCGCCATAGGCAGAGACGGTCTGGCTGCCGCCGGACTTTATATCGACGTCCACCGCCACGCCATAGTTTGATACCCACTCCGATCCGTAAAGTGTGACTCCGGAAGCGGTTCCGCCTGAACTTACATACTGCTTGCCGCCCGAGCTGATGTAGGTGTTCCAGGCGATGCCGCCTTTCCACACGATTTGTATGGAATAGTAGAGCAAAGTGGTGTTGAACGACGATCCCTGGTCGAGAAATTGCCAGCTGGCCGACGAGACGGTGGTATTGCTGGCAATGCCTCCGGCGTAAACGGTCTGCCCGGCGTTGTAATGGATTGTATTGTTGTTGACTACGCCGCCGCTGTAGACGTACTGATACCCCCATTCGTAAAGATAGTTGTAGTTCGCATAGCCGCCGGAGGAAACGATTTGACTGCCGCCGGAACTTATGGTGGTCTGGCTGGCCTTGCCGCCGTCGAGGATGATCATGGAGGTGTTCGATACCAGTTTGAGACCGGTCGAAGTAATTCCGCTGTAAATAATATATCCAGCCATTTTCCTCTCCCTTATAGCTCTATAAATTATTAATGTCTATTATAGCATGGGCGGAATTGATTGTCAAGGGGGTGATATGAAAAAAATTACAGTTGACGGATAGCATAGTGGCTTGATTGGAAAATATTTGTGGTACACGGGATGGGAGTCGAACCCACACCCCTTTCGGGACCGGAACCTAAATCCGGCGCGTTGACCTTGTTTTTATAAAAATATCCGCTTTTTATCCACCTATGCTATTGAAAACATAGTTTTTGGTGCTATTTTTGAATCAATAGAAACCATCTAGCACAAAGAGGATACGGGCGGCATCATGGCAAGAAAGACCACCGGAAGAATATATAGGCACGGGCTCAAGGGGTATTTCTATCTTCGCTATAAGTTCGAGGGCAAAGAGACCCGAACCCGCCTTCTCGATCCAGACGGCAAGCCGATAATCAAAGAGCTTGAAGCCAGAGCCGCAGCCGACCGGGTGCTTGCCCGCATTCACGAGACCAATAAAGCCGAGCAGTTGCGAACCCTGAAAAACGATATTCAGGACGCGGACGAGGCGGCAAAAGTAGCAGAGATAAATTTGAACAACAGTAAGGCGGCTATTTCCAAAGGATGGGCGCTTTATATGTCGTGCCCCTCGCGGCTCAAGAGCTGCAAGCGATATTCGGCTTCAAAGATACCGCCAAAATCAATGGCAGACTCTTATAAGACGTATTACAGCCGTTTCGTCGATTGGATGAAATCAAATTATCCCGAAACGGTATTGCTCTCCGGCGTTACCCCGGAACAGGCTGCCGCTTTCGCTAATGACCTTCAAACCCATGTTGCACCGGGCACTTTCAATAAGTATCGGTTCTTCCTGACGGCATTTTTTGACGCGCTTTCAACCGATGGGAAAATCTCCATTGAGCGCAACCCGTTTGCAAGCGTTGAGCGCATGGACGGCACCGCAAACAGCCGCCGCGAACTTACCATTGCCGAGCTTCAAACGATCATAGAGAAAGCCACAGGCGATCTGAAATTACTGCTGCAAGTCGGCACGTTTACCGGCCTGCGGCTTGGGGATTGCTGTACCCTGCAATGGGGCGAGATCGATATGACGCGGCAGATCATACGGCGCAAGCCTCGTAAAACAGCCAACCGGACGCAGAAGGTGGTGGTATTGGGTATTCCTTCACCTCTGCTTTATGCACTGTCCGGGATACCGGCCAACTGTCGCAATGGTTATCTGCTGCCCCACTATGCCGAAACTTATCTTTCGTCCGGGGGAACGGGGAAAATGACAAGGATTATACAGCGTCATTTCATGGATTGCGGAATCGCTATATATGCTCCCGGCACCGGGCTTAAGTGCCACTATGAAGGCAAACATAAGGTCTATGATGAGAGCACACGGGCGGTGGTTCAAGTCGGCTTTCACAGCTTGCGACATACATGGGTGAGCCTTCACGCAATGCGCGGAACGCCTCAGGCGATAATTCAAGATGCCGCCGGACATGCAAACCCGGCAATGACCGAACACTATGTTCATATCTCTCCAGAAGCGGCAAGGCGGGCCGCCGCCGCGCTTGAAATTCCGCAACTGGCCGGAGCGGATGTTATAGACGTACCAGCAGAGCCGGAAGCGCCGGAGCGTGACGAACTTCGAAAACTGGCCGACATGCTGGATATTGAACAAATCAGGGAGATATTGGAAAAATACAAAACCGGGGGCGGTGACTAAACAATCCTTAGGCAATTGAAGGTCGGAATAATCTTTTAGCAGGAGGAATAATCAAATGACACCACAGGAGGAGGCGGAAATGTGCAGAGCAGACAGATATTGCCGGGTATATATCGACGAGGTTGCGGACGTGGCCGAGCGAATGGGATGCCGGGTTATTCGCAACCGCAACGGCGTCAGCCTCCACTACCCCGACAGGGTGAAGCGGATGAAGCGGCTTGAGAAAAAGCGCGAACAAAAGAAGCTTGAAGAACAAATTGCCGAAAGTGAACAGGTAAAATGACAAAAGAATGCGATTTCGCCCATGATGGCAATTCATCCAATGATCGGCAACTGACAATACAAGAAGCCGCCGAATATCTGGATATAGAAATTAGCTTATTCATGAAAACCGGATATGCGAAGCTGATAAAACATGTTCCGCCCAAATGCCAAGAAACTATAGATATGGTTGCGCTAAAGGAACTTGTCGAACGCAATTCTGGTGCAGTAGTCTATAGTATTAGGCATGCGCCTACGATAAACAAAGCGACACAGAGAGGCAAAGCTTCACCCGACAATTCGTCGGGTCAGGCTACTACCTTTATCACAATACCAACGCGTAACAATAAAGCAGAAGTCATTGAATTAACCCGACCACGAGGAGAAGATTATAATGTTGCCACCGAAAGAATAGCGGCTCTTGAAGAAATGGTGGACAGAAAATTTGATGCCGCCGTTTCCTCACTATGTCCAGATGAAGGCATTGATGAAATTATCGCGCGCCGTGTAATTGTAAAAGACCGCCTTAGTGGCCTTAGGCAAACGCTTGTCCGAGCTCTAAGCTTCGCGGATAAAAAAGGAAAAGATCAAGCCTATAATTTGATTAGTCTCATGACCTGGGAAACTATGTTGTGGTGCCAACAAACCTATGATTTTATTGAATTCACCAGCGATAAAATCAGTATGGCGCTAATCAATGATGGCTTTCGGAAAGCCAATGCGTTAATTGATAGTTTGAATATCGCGGAATCGGAGAAGTTAAAAATAAAGCAGAAGCTTTCTGAAACCGAGCAGGAACTTAAAAAAGAGAGGGAACACAACAGAGAAAAACTGAACAGAATATTAGAAGACACCGCCGACATAAAAGCTAGACAGATCGCGCAAGACAAGAAATTGGAGGGAGTCCCCCCATTAGTGGAAGAAGCTCGTGATGAAACCGTAAAAGTGTCGCGTCTATCAGATACCATAATCAAACAAATGGGGAAAATGTCCGAGGAAGAGCGGACGGTATATTTTGGCAACGCTGATGGCAAAACGCAAGCGCGACTTGCCAATGAATTGAAATGTTCTATAGATCATATACGCTATCTTGCTAAGAAAATTAACAAGAAACTTCAAAGCACTGGCCGACCTCAGATGACTTGGAATAACCGCAACATAAAACGCGACCGAGGCAAACCTATCGATGAATATTCACAGCCGGAATAACATAAAATAGCCTCACTTGAATGCGGGCGGTAAGAGCAACTCTTACCGCTCTTTTTTTATCCTTTTGCACTATGTTTTTACCGCATTGATTACCACCTTTTACCACATATTTCTAAGCTCAAAAGCAAGCCATTTTAATACATTTTGCGGGTGGGTTTTACCGGATAAACGGGTATGTGGAGGCAAGCACAACGCGAGCCACACAACTCCGAAAGGGTAAAACAAATGCAGATCAGAAATCCAATTACTCCAGCTGTATTGAGTGCCGCAACCGCGCTGCTTCAGCCTTATGCGCCAGACCTCTCGCCTCGCTCTTTAGTGGATGCCCTAAAAGGCTATGAGTCAGATAAAGCTACCAGCGACGCTATCGAGAAACCCCTAACCCGGCATGAGGTCGCGTCTTTGCTTGGAATGAGTCTGAACTCGGTTAATCGCTATCTCAATTCCGGCAAACTGATTCGAATCAAACTAACCCCACGAACTATTCGCATCGACCCCCAAAGCGTCCGCAATCTTCTTGGCGGCAATTCTATTGAGGCGTAACCATGAAAAGCAACAACTATCGTCCTCGGTGCAAAAAATGCGGTCGATATCTCGGAAACGCCAGTCTTGGCGGCGGCGATGGCCGCATCTCTTCCGATAACAAGATTTGCGAAAAATGTATAAAATGTCAAGACGCGCGCGCGATGGGCACCTAATATGAAGAAAACCATTCGCTATAAGTGCGATTTTTGCGAACGCACCTCCGGCAGCGCCAGAGTGATATTCGAGCATGAAAAGCATTGTACTTTCAATCCAGCCAACCGTGCTTGCCGCACATGTGCTTTTTGCGAACAAGAAAACGGCCATCCGGGTTGCGATCTTGGAGAGTTTGAACACCCAACCGACAGAAACCCCTATGGTCTTCGGATTCATTGCGATTGCTGGCGCGACATCGAAGCGCCGGAGGTGTGAATATGGCCCGCAAATCATTCCTCCTGTATTGCGACACCGCAGCCGCTGTAAACGTAATGAGCGACACGGACGCCGGAACACTGTTTAAGGCTATATTCGCTTATAACACAGGCGGGCAAATTCCCACCCTCTCGCCTATTGCCACTCCGCTGTTTGCCATGTTCTGCGCTCAATTCGACCGCGACGCGGATAAATGGGAAGACACCCGCAAAAAACGTATTGAGGCCGGGCGGCTTGGCGGCAAGCAAAAGCTAGCAAATGCTAGCAAACGCAAGCAAAACCTAGCAAATCTAGCTGTTAGTGTTAGTGATAGTGTAAGTGTTAATCAAAAAGAAAGTATCCTTACGGATACCAAAGAAACGCCCCCGGCTTTTTCTTTGAACGCGCCTAACGCTGAAAAGTCCGGAAAAGCGCGATTTACAAAACCAACGATTAAAGACGTCATCGAATATTGCCATGAGCGCGGCAATACCGTCAATCCTCAAGCTTTCATCGACCATTACGAAGCCAACGGATGGAAGATCGGCCAAAATCCAATGAAAGATTGGCGCGCCGCCATTAGAACATGGGAACGCAACAATATTGCCGGCGACAACCCGCAAAAGGCTCAAGGGTGTGCACTATGATGGAATCATACTCAAAATACGAAATAGACGCGCCCGAAAGTGGCACCGGAGAATATAGAACCCGTTGCCCGCAATGCGAGAACACCCACAAGACGCGAGGGCACAAGGATTTGTCGGTGAATCTGTCCGAACATACATGGTTTTGCCACAGATGCGGCTGGACGGGCGGCTTACATGAGGAACGTCCCGACAGGCGGGAATATGCCAAGCCCACGTCAAAACGCACGGAACCGGCCTTAAACGGCATTCTGAACATTAAAGCCGAGTACGATAAGCTGCAACCACTGACGGCGGCGGCCATCGCCTATCTTGCATCACGCGGAATAAGCAAAGAGACCGCCGAGGCCGCTGGATTGAAGAGCGCACCCCGCGTTTATTCTAATCGCGCCGGCAAGGAACTGGAAGCGCTCGCGTTTCCGGTAATGCGTGGTTCCGACTGTCTAAACATCAAATATCGTCCACTGGAAGTAAAGGATTTCGCGCAGACAAAGGGCGGTGATCAGACTGCTTTGTTCAATGCGGACAGCATGGCCGGAACCGATACTATAATCTTCACCGAAGGCGAGTTCGACACGCTGGCCGTATTGGAAGCCGGCTACCCCTGCGCGGTGTCCACCCCGAACGGTGCCCCCCCTGAGAACGCGAAGAATCTTGAAAACAAGTTGGCATGGCTGGAGGCCAACCGGGAGGCGTTCGACGCGGCCCGGCAGATCGTCCTTGCGATGGACAGGGACGCGGTTGGCGTGGCGTTCGAAAAGGTCGTCGCCGCCGCATTCGGCGTTGAAAGGTGTCTCACCGTGGAATATCCGGCAGGCAACAAGGACGCCAATGACGTCCTGGTGCGGCATGGGAAAGATATGCTCCGGCGCTGTATCGACGCTGCCAAGCCTTGCCCCGTGGCCGGGATCACCACCTTTGCCGAGCACGCCGGAGAAATAACGGCATTCTGGCGGGATCGCGGCCGCAACGGTCTGTTCTCCACCGGAATACGCACCGTCGATGATTGCCTTTTGCTCCAGCCTGGAACGCTCAACATTCTTACCGGCATTCCGTCGCACGGCAAGTCCGAGTTCTTGGACCAGATCATAATAAACACCATTCGCCTGCACGGTTGGAGTTGGGCGATATATAGCCCGGAAAACTACCCGATAGCAAACCATTTCCAGAAGCTGGCGGAAAAGTGGACTAGCGCGCCGTTGTTCAATCCCTCGGCGCTTACGCAATGGAGCAAGGCCCCAATGACCGCCGAAGAGGTGAGGGACGCGATAACCACGCTTTCTAGCAGGGTGAAAATCCTGACTTCCGGGGACGACTGCGGCGACGATCTGGATGGCATTCTGCAGCGCGTAGAGGTGTGCGCAAGGCGCGACAAGGTAAAAGCCTTTGTCCTTGACCCATGGAACGAGATCGAGCACAAACGCCCGGCAGCGCTGTCGGAAACCGAATATATCAGCATGGCGCTTACCAGGCTTAGGAACTTTGCCAGACGGTTCAATCTGATGTGCTGGGTGGTCGCTCACCCGGCCAAGCTGTTGAAAGATCGACAGACCGGGCAGTACCCGATCCCCACACCTTGGGACATCTCAGGTTCGGCGCATTGGCGCAACAAAGCGGATGTCTGCCTGTGCGTCTGGCGTGACGTGGTAAAGAACGACGGCTTGGTTCAGGTGCATATCCAGAAAGTGCGCAACAAGAATGCCGGCACCGCCGGAAAGGTGATAACACTGCATTGGACGCGAGCCAATGGGATCATTTCCGAAGGCGGTCGTTATAGCGGAGAAGCTGGAGGGGGTTAAGCCCCCCGTCTAGGTACTACTCTCGACCGGAACAAAGACAACCTTACCTTGACGAAATCGATATATTTAGGTGCGTTAGTTATAAACACAAGAAAAGGAGAAAACAATGTCATTAAAAGTAATCATCGGCGCAAGCTACAGCAAAGTAACCGAAGCATTCCGTACCGTCGAAACCAAGGCCAAGAGTGCGGCGGCAAAAATCAAAGGCGCGTTTTCCAAGAATCCGTTTTTCGGATTATCTGCAGGGATTACATCCATTGCAGGGATGCTTGGCATCGGTCTTGGCGTCCGCGCGTTCAAGGGCATGATAGATCATCTTGACCGCATCGGCAAGATGTCGCGCAACCTTGGCGTAACCGCCGAGCAATTCCAGTTTCTCGAATTCGCCGCCAAGCGCTCCGGCACGGAAATCGGAAATGTCGAAACCGCAATGAAGCAGGCCGCCCGCCTGAAGCTGGATGCGCTTTCGGGTAAATCAAAGGCACAGGAGGTCTTTACCAAGCTTGGCGTGGAACCCGGCTCTATGAAGGGTGGGCCGTTCGAGCAGTTCCAAGAGGTTGCGAAGGCGTTGGCGAGTGTCAAGGACGAATCACGTCGCGCCGCGCTGGCACAGAAGATTTTCGGAGACGGCGGCGTAGAGATGCTTGATATGATTGTCAATCTTCAAAATCTCAACAACGAATTCAAAAACCTGAAAGTAGCTATTCCAAATGAAACCGTTGCAGCCGCTGAGAGATTTGAAGATGCTTGGACTAATATAATAACGGCAATAGAATCTGCGGCTGTAAACTCTGGCCTTGTTGGTTTGGTTGAAAAATTTGCCACCGATATTGATACTGCAGTAAAGTACATTGCGGACGTGGGGCATGACGGAGTGGATGTTGAGCGCGAAAGCCCATATCGTACAATTGCCCGTGGACTAATTGATATGAGCAGCCCGATAGAGTCTCTATCGGCAAGATGGAACGGAAAGAAAACATTTGGAGAGATGGTCCTTCCGATAAAAGACCAAATATCCGCTCCAGCTACCACTGTTGCCGAAATGAAAGAATTTGCAGAAAGCCGAGGACAAAAGCTCGACCCTAAATATGATGCCGTAGACCCCAATATGTCCTTTGTCGAGGCGCAAAAGATAGTCAAGAAGCAGGAGAAGAAGTCCAATCCCAGCGCGGCGGTAGTTGCCGTGCAACAAGCAGCACAGCAAAAGGCGGACGAAGAAAAGGCGGCGGCAGAAAAGGCCGAAAATGATAAAGCGCTGATCGCCGATCTGAACGAACGCTTGAAGAAGCAGCGGATGATCATAGCGGGCAAAAAGCGGGAACTTTTTATTGACGAGGAACTGAAAAAGGCTTCCGCGCGGCAGGCACGGGAACTGACCGAGGATGAAAAAAAGCTAGTTTCGGATCAGGCCGGGCAGCTCTATGACATCGAAAACCCGGATGATGCCGCAAAAAAGGCGGCAAAATCCGCAGCCTCCGGAGCACCAGACCGTCCGATATACAGCGACGAGCTTTTGCGGATCGGCGGTAGTCTTGGCGGTCAGGCGCGCGGGCAAGATGGTGCAATGGATCAAATGCGTAAATCTAACGATCTGCTCGGCTCGCTCAAGGAGATTGCCAACCAGATTCACCTTGACGTTACCACTGGCAATGCCGCCAATGCCGGCGGTACAAAAATTTACATGACAAAGTAAACGGAATCTAACGAGGAACAGGCACACAACATATGCCAGTCGGCAGGGTACGCAAAATACGCGTACCCTGCCTCGTTAAAACAAAAAGACAAAAATGTTATCCGGGCACTTGAAAAGATATTCGACCAGTGATACTCTAAAAGCATTGCGAGGTGATAGCCGCAATCGCCGGAGTTTTCAAATCGGAGTAGTTCCCGATTATGGCGTTAAAAGAGAACATTTTTATTGTTTACGGGCTTTACCGTTTCCGTGAAGCGTCGGAATAACTACCCGACGCAAGGTGTCTATCACCACCGACCGGAAGCGGTTTTTTTATGCCCGCAACAGGAGCGCGCAACCATGAAGAACGACGCAAAACTCACCGTCCAGTCACCGAAAACCAATGCTAAGGCCAATGCTAAGCCCATGGCGACCGGAACAACCCCTCAATCCCAAGGCGCCGCCGGCGCTACGGCATCGGATACAATCAAGATCGCGCCGGAACTGCTTGCCATCGGAATTTCCGAAGCCGAGCGACGCGGGGAAACGCTTTCAGGGTTATTGTCATCGTATTTGGCAAGATTTACTCCGGAAGCAATCGCCGCGCGAAGAGAATATGTGAAAGATCCCTTCGTCGAATATTCGAATATGCACCGGCCGGGATCAGTATATCAGCGTTTTCTTGAAACATGGCACGATGCTGCAAGGAGTGATTTCGAATGTACCGGATCTTCAGAAGACGCCAAGATGCGAGAGATCGCCTATCTTCTATTGTCAGTGGATGATACCCCGCTTGGCGTATGTTCAGCTGTTATGGAAATTGCTGGAACCGAGTCGGGGGAACTTGAATCGTTGTTCGGACTGCTCGAATGTATAGCAATCGTTTCGGACGAGTTCGACGACCAAAATAATAATGATAGATCGACCGATGAATACTGGAAGCTGTCTATTCTCGACTCAAGCGGCAATTTGCGAAGAAGATTCCATGCGAGTCTTGCCAGAAGTCCTTTAACGGAAGCCGCATTTATTCATTCGCTATTGAATGCCGGACTTTCTGTAATCGAGGCAAAGCGCGCCGGCACGCAGTCCAAACAGGGGGCATAAAGGGTATGTAAAATTTGCAGACCCTTTGTGATTGACACATGGGGTGGTACATTGCCACCCCATGGAACCAGACAATACAACCATCAGCAGACCTGACCCGACGAATTGTCGGGTCGCGGAAAGGAACAACCACCATGACAATATCAAAAGAAGCACAAGCAAGCCGGCGAGAATACAACCGTCTATATGCTCAGCGCCCCGAATCCAAAGCAAAGCGCCGTGAATATCTCCAGAAGCCGGAAGTCAAAGAACGGGAGCGGCTTCGCAAAAAGCTTTACAAACAGAGGCCGGAGGTCAAGCAGAGGGAAGCCGAATATAGGAAACTGCCGGAAACCAAGGCTAAGAGCTATGAATATCAGCGCCAATATGGGCAAACACCGGAACATAAGGCAAAAATGAGCGAGTATCAAAAAAAGTACCGATCCAAGCCGGAGGTCAAGGCCAAGATGCGCGCATATCAGCGTCAATATTGGCTCAAGAAAAAGCTGGAAGGTTCAATGTCAAAAAATAACACTTGACAAAGCGTGGAATCGGGAATATTTTTCTTATATCTCAAAACCGACAAATCGTCGGCTTTGATGGTTGTATGAGAATAAAGCTCAAGGGGGAGAACACAACATGTCAATCAAAGTATCCTGCCCGAAGTGCGGACAGCATTACGATCTGGACGAAGCCTATGAAAACCAGACGGTGGAGTGCGAGAAGTGCGGAAAGGCCTTCATCGTTAGCGAACCGAAGACGGACCCGTCCGAGCAAAGCCCCAATACACCAAAGTCCAATACGCAAATGCGCAAAACAACGAACTGCGCAGATTGTGGCGGGATCGTGTCGTTCCGGGCAACCAGATGTCCACATTGTGGAGCCCCTCGCAGGGTTTCCACCGCAACAACACTTGCTGCCGCCGCAGTTTTTGCCATTGGGTTAGGTTTTTCAATTATTATTCTCGTTAATGCTCCATCAATAATTCAGGAAATGTTTGCGGTACAGCTTTTCATAGCTACTTCAATTCTGGCGTTTCATATAGATGGATACCGCGCCCGGTGAGCCACTGACAAGAACGGTTACAAAATGCTGATTGGGTAAAACTGCAGGTCGCCCCAAGTACCCCATCCCCCCGTGTAGGTACTACTCCCGACCGGAGCAGATATAACCTTACCTTGACGAAATCGATATATTTAGGTGCGTTAAACGAAAATATAAGCAGACCTGCAACAACAAAATTAACAGGGGGAACAAATGCCCAAAGAGGATTTTGTCTTAGATATTACTCATATTGGAGAATCATTCGTTGCCCAATTATTACGGAGGGAAGAGGGGAAAAAGGCTTTTCTCGACTTGTGCGCAGAGCAAGACTTTGACTATAAAGTAGACATGGTTGACTATAATGTACCGGTAACTGTTGATGACAAAAGCGGGGATGAGAAGTCTGAAATTGATATCGCGTTGATTTCAGGGAATACGTGCACTGCTGTTGAACTGAAATTAGGGAATAGTATCGTTATGCCGGGACAATACTGCGCCAGATACCTTTCAAAACCTTATGATGGCTCAGGAGACAAGTTCAAAGGGAATATGATTTCTATTCTTGCCAGATATCCTTCTATGATTGACATAAAACTGCGAAATTCCCAAGCCGATAAATGTATTACAGTCAATTTCCCATGGATTTTAATTGTACGCGATGAGGATGTTCGGCAGAACTTAATCGGCAAAACATCGTTAGGCGCGGAAAACAAGACGAAATGGGACTGCATGATTAGCCATTGCACGATCATTTCATTGCAAGAGTTGTTAAAATCGATAGACCGCAAAAAAATCGATGAAATGATAGATAATTGTATTAGGCCGAAAAATAATGACTATTTAGATAGCTGGCATCTTATTGATAGGTGAAGGCCTGCCCTGCTCGCAATAAGAAAAACATCAGGGAATAAAAATCCACAAAATTAATTGCTATCCTCTTGAATGGCTGACAATATCACTGTATGTTATCATTAAGTAATAATAAAGAAAGTAACGATAAGACGAAAGGAGGCGTGAAATGTCTACATGCATTGATGTTGCAAATTATTTTTTGCGCTGCCCTGAATACAGTGACCCCAGCGATGCCATAAGCAATATGAAGTTGCAAAAATTGCTTTATTTTGCACAGGGTCATGCGCTTGCAATACTCGGTCATCCGCTTTTTGATGAAGATTTTGAGGCGTGGCCCCATGGCCCTGTTATTCCATCAATCTATCAGCGCTACAAGCAATACAAAGGCGATGCTATTGTGCCGCCGCAAAGCGTGGATTTGAAGAGTTTTAAGCCGGACGAGAAGGCGTTGTTGGAGCAGGTTTGGTTAACATATGGTGGATACTCCGCGTGGGGATTGAGCAACCTTTCCCACGTTTCCATGCCGTGGAAAACACACAAAGAAAGCGGTGGAACGATTGCCAAAGATGAAATGTGCGCCTATTTTGCAACACTGAATGAAACCGCCTAAAATCAATATAAAGAATGCTGACCTGCCGGATGGATTACGCACCGCTAAGCCAAGCGAAACCGCAACAGGTGACGAGTTGCATCCGAAATTTTCTTTTGAATTCTTAACTGGTGACTATTGTCTCACCAAGTGTGAGACAAAAGCGAGGGGACACCTTGCCTCCAAGCTGCACTATATAAGCCAACAAACATGGCGGGACTTGCGATTATTGGGCCGCAAAAGTGGTTTTGAGCCAATACCGCTTAATGAGCTTAGGTGCAAGATCCCGACGAAATTCAAAACAGAGAATCAGTCCATCGTTTTTCATATGACAGGCAATATCCCAATAATAGGGATAAGAGAGAATGAAGTTTTCTATATAATAGCCATTGACAGGAATTTTTCGGCATACGATCACGGTAATTAATGTGTGATAGTGGCACCGCAAACGTTGTGGCTATTCAAACAAAGGCCTAAAGCCCAAAATATCTTATTTCAACGTTTCCAAATGCGCGAGCATTATCCGGCATGTTTCCCAGCCAACAGGATTAACATTCATGTACGGAGGCTTTTTACACGCGGCAAAGCCATCGATCGTATCCACTATTTATCCACTTATTCGAGGTGCCATAAGGCATCATGAGCTCATAAGTGGAAACACCGCAAAAACCTTTGCACCGATGCCATGTTGTTGTAACATGTTTGTTATCAAGTGGTACACGGGATGGGAGTCGAACCCACACCCCTTTCGGGACCGGAACCTAAATCCGGCGCGTCTGCCAATTTCGCCACCCGTGCATCGAGCTTAATATACTCCTCCGGCGCGTTTCTTCAACAAAAATCGCAAAATTTTCATTTCTGCCATTGGCATACATAGGAGCTCGATGTATTGTGAATGAGGATACATTAAAGCAACGGAGGCTGGTTATGGAAAATCGCGAATTGAGTCGGGGCACGGTTGGGACGATCGTATTGAAGCTGTTGTCGGAACGCACCATGTACGGTTATGAGATCATCAAGGAGGTGGAACAGCGTACCGGCGGCGAGTTCATCTGGAAAGAAGGGACGCTTTATCCGGCACTGCACAAATTGGAACAGGGCGGACTGATCGCCAGCAGCTGGGAACTGGCTTCCGGGAAGCCGCGCAAGTATTATTCGCTTACCAGATCGGGAGCGAAAGCATTGGCGGCGGAGACGGGCGAGCTTAGAAAGTTCGTATCGGCTTTGAATTCGATCATGATGCTGGAGGATTGCCATGAACCGGCTTAACGAAATTGCCAGACGGTGCGCCGCGCCGTTCGTGCGCGACGTCGAGCTTCAAACCGAGATTGAGAACGAGGTGAACGACCATCTTGCTTGCTCTGCGGCCGAGGTCGGGGAGGACGAGGCGGTCAAACGCTTCGGTGACCCCGAACCGGTGGCGCAGGAACTGTTGCTTTCGAACTTCAACCGGCTGAAATGGCGGTCGCGGTTCAAACTGGCGGTCAAAAGCCTGATCGTTCCGGCGGTGCTGGCCTCGGTGTTCTTCTGCGTCAGCCGCGATACCTTGGGCGGTATCGTGATATCCTCCAATCTGATTAGCAATGTACCGACTACTGACGCGCGGTACACGGCGCGGTTCAATTTTGCCATGCGGGTTGCCGGCCGCCCGGTACTGACTGATGAGCAGTGCGAAAAGCTGATGAGCCGGCGCCCCTCTTTGGCCGATGCCAAGACCGCGTTTGAAAGAGATCAGACCATGGCCAGACGCATGATGTATATCAATTTGCTGTATGAGGAGAATGCGCCGCAACTTGAGGATGAACTCAAGGCGGCCATTGCCGCCGAACCGGACAATGCATTTTTTTACTTTATGCTTTCCCATGATTTGTTCAAAGAGGCTGTGGATGTCGACCATGACGGCGATACACATAGCCAGGTCTATACGGTAAAAGATCGCAAATTGCTTGACCAAGCCATGCAGTACTATCTTGAGGGGACGCGTAAACCTTATATGCGCCTGTGGCTGGCCGAAATGTATACGCCCGCCGGTGAATTGATTCCCACCGACGGTACCGTCTGCGGATGGTTGCTGCAGCTTAGTCATACCGCCAGTTTGCTTTTGCCCCATCTCGCCATGCTCAGGGCCGACAGTCGGGAGGCTCTGTGGTATGCCGAATTATTGCTGAAGGACAAAGACCCCAGGGCGGCTGAGTTCTTGAACGGCTGGAAACGCGAAGCGTTGCTGCTTGCTCAATCCGACGACCTCAGCTATATTTCGCAGCTCGTATGCGGCGCCATTGCGAAACAGCCGGCAGAAGGGGAGCTTCCGAAGCTTCTGCGCCATGCTGGCTATGAACCGGCGGCCGTAGAGTTGGAACGGCAGTGTGCGGAGGCCAGAGCGCCATTCCTTGGAATACGTGAAATGGCAAAATCCCAAAGCGAACTGGTCAAGGTCGATGGTGGCATTGTCGCCAGAGTGCTTCTAAGTCCGATAGCGCTGGGGAACGATCTGACTAGGAATGCCCTGTGGCCGGAACGCAAATTCACCATGGCGGTTTTTAGCAGCGTTACACTGCTGGCGCTGGAAGGCGTGGTGGTCATTTTGATTGCAATATTGGCCGTGATTTTTGCATTCAGGCATCGCGGGGCCTATTTGATGGTGCTGCCGGGCCGGGCGTATTTGAAGCTTTTGCTGTTCGCGGTGGCGATTCCGTTGGTGGTATGGATGATTTTCAGTTATGTGCTGTATCGGAATCAGCTTCCTTGCCAGAAGGCATGGTTTTGGTCGTTTATTGTACTGGTGGCATATTTTATCTGGTTTATGGTGACGGCGGTTATAACGCTGGTGCGGCGTTACCGGAAGTTGAACGGACGGCCGATCAGGTTTGCGCTGCTGATTGGCAATATGATTGTGTTGATGGCCGGATTTATCGCGATCAACACCGTTCTGATGCGTCCGATCCTTCAGGCGGTGCAGACGCAGGCGATGGAAGAGGACAGAATGGTGTTTTATGGCAAGGGCTTCACTCCGGCGGAAGACCGGGCCACCGCCATGCTGCGCGACAGTCAGGTAAAGGTGCTGAAAGAACTTATCAAGCAGCCGATTCGGCTGGATGAAAAATGATATACGCCCTGCCGTACTTTCAGTTATATTAAACACAATTGACAGGTATCTTTGTTAAGGGCAGGCGGTCGGAGGCCGCCTGCCCAGTTTTTTTGTGTTTTATTTGCAAAATGTTAGAATTGTGTTATATTTGATCTTTTGTGGCTGAAAACTAATTTTGTTCGCGCAGGAAAGGAGATATTGTCATGAGCCTTGAGGTTTCCGCTATTTTTGTTACGCGGCTGTTATTGGCCGGGGTGTTTGGCGCGATTATAGGATTTGAGCGTGAATATCGGGCCAAGGAGGCCGGGATAAGGACGCATTTTCTGGTGTGCATCGGCAGTGCGCTGTTCATGATCGTTTCTCAGTGGGGCTTTGCCGACATGATCAAGATGCACAACATCGGTGCGGTGGGCGACCTGCGGCTGGATCCCAGCCGTGTCGCTTCGCAGGTTGTTAGCGGCATCGGTTTCATCGGTGCCGGCACCATCATGATGCACCGCGAGTTCGTTCGCGGCCTCACCACCGCGGCGGGACTTTGGGCGGCTTCCGCCATAGGTCTTGCCGTCGGCGGCGGGCTGTATGTTATCGGAGCGGTAGCCACCGCAATGGTGCTGGTCGGGCTGGAGGCGCTGCGCTTCGTTACCCGCAACATCAAGAGCCGCGCCACCCGGATAACTTTCATCACCTCCAACCGTGACAATCTTATCAAGGTCACCAACGAGCTCAACAACCACGACTACCACATCACCGGCTTCGTGGTGGACGAGATCCCGAACTCCGACCGCATGCGCGTTCACCTCGACGTTCGCGGCCGTTTGCAGCAGGACGAAAACCAGATGTTGATCTTTATGCAGGAATTTCCCGATCTTACGGTGGAAACGGTTGAATAATCCCGGTTTCGGGTGTATATTAGCTTAAGTGTGCCTCTCTTAAACTTCAGAAATTAGAGGAATCCAAATGGCTGTTGACGTGCTGATCGGCGCCCAGTGGGGCGATGAAGGAAAAGGCAAACTTATCGACGTTCTGACCCGAGACGTGGACATGGTGGTCCGGTTTCAGGGCGGTAGCAACGCCGGCCACACCGTGGAAATCGGCAGTGAGAAATATGTGCTGCATCTGGTGCCGTCCGGCATCTTCCGTAAAAATGTCGCGTGTGTGATCGGCAACGGTGTGGTGGTCGACCCGCTCGGGCTGATGGAAGAGATGAAAAATCTCACCGTCCGCGGCCTGGACGTCAACCAGATACAGCTTTCCAGCAACGCCCATCTGATCTTCGCTTACCACCGCGAGTTCGACGCGCTGTCGGAGGCCTCGCTTGCTCCCGGCCGCAAGATCGGCACCACCAAGCGCGGCATCGGCCCCGCCTATGCCGACAAGGCTTACCGCACCGGCATCCGCGCCGGGATGCTGCGTTTTCCGGACAAGCTCGAGGCGCTGTTCCGCGAGCAGTGCGAGAAATACAATCACCGGTTCGAAGACGCCGGCATGATGACGATTGATGTGGATGCGAAATGGGCCGAACTCAAGGCCGCCGCGCTCTATCTGGCGCCGTTCGTTACCGACACCGTCCGCAGTGTCAATCTGGCGATCAAAGCCGGAAAAAAGATACTTTGCGAGGGCGCGCAGGGCGCGCTGCTCGACATAGACCACGGCACCTATCCCTATGTCACCTCATCCACCACCATTTCCGGCGGTGCCTGCGGCGGAGCCGGTATTGCGCCGCGCAACATCCGTTGCGTGTGGGGTGTGATGAAGGCATACTGCACCCGGGTGGGCGAAGGCCCGTTCCCGACCGAGCTATTCGACGCCACCGGCGAGCAGCTCCGTACCGCCGGCGGTGAATTCGGCGCCACCACCGGGCGGCCGCGCCGCTGCGGCTGGTACGATGCGGTGGCCGGAGCCTACTCCTGCATGATCAACGGCATCGACAAGATGGCCGTCACCAAGCTGGACGTGCTCGACGACCTTCCCGAACTCAAGATTTGCGTCGCCTACCTGGTCGACGGCAAACGTTGCGACTTCTATCCGTCAAACACCCAGGATCTGGTCAAGGCCGAACCGGTCTATGAGACGATGCCCGGCTGGTGCTGCTCCACCGCGAATGCCCGTAAAATGGGCGATCTGCCGGAGAACGCGCGCAAATACCTTGCCCGCATGGCTGAACTGGTGGGAGCGGATGTCGGGATCGTGTCGGTTGGGCCGGAGCGCGATCAGACCTTCCTGGCCGAGTGAGGTAAAACCGCGAAATGCCCGTCTTTCTCTCCGACAGCGACGATGAGAAACGACCGTTCGCCGGCGGGCTTCTGACGCCGGTATGGCGTTTTTTGGGCAGTTTCGATTATCTGCAGATCGCCGGTGCGCTGGTGCTGATGGCATTCGGCGTGGTGTTCGTGCGTTCCACCGGCATTCAGACCGACCATCCCGGCAACTGGCTGCGCCATATGGCGTGGATCGGCTTCGGCGGTGGTCTGTTTTTCATCATGAGCTACTTCGATTATCGCTATCTGAAGGTGCTCTCGCCGCTCATCTATGCCGTCGGCATCTTTCTGTTGGTGGCGGTGCTGTTCTCCCCGCCGATCAACAACGCGCGCAGCTGGCTGGCGATTCCCGGTGTCGGATTGCGTATCCAACCGTCCGAAGCCGGGAAAATCGGCACCATCATCGCGGTGTCGGCGCTCATGGTGCGTCCGGGATTCGACATTCGGAACTTCTGGCATATGTGGGTTCCGGTGCTGGTGGCGCTGCTGCCGATGCTGCTGATCCTGATCGAGCCGGACTTCGGCAGCGCTTTCGTGCTGGTGCCGGTCATCGCTTTCATGATGTTCGCCGCGGGGATGCGCAAGCGCTGGGCGCTTATCGCGGTGTTGGCCGCGGTGATATTCATTCCGCTTCTGGTGCTCAACGAAGTCTACGAGATATATCCGCTGCTCAAGCCGTATCAGCGGACCCGGATAACCACCTTCCTTGACCCGAACATCGATCCCCACGGGGCCGGTTACAACCTCCGGCAGGCGCGATTGGCGGTGGGCTCCGGCGGATGGAACGGCAAGGGCATCGGGCAGGGTACGCTGTCCGGTCTGGGGTATCTGCCGCAGACGGTGACCAACAATGACTTCATCTTTTCGGTCATCGCAGAGGAGACCGGATTCGTCGGCGTGGCCTTGCTGCTGCTGGCTGAGATGGTGCTGGTTTTTTCCTGCCTGCGCATCGCGCTGATGACCGAGGACTTGTTCGGGCGCTATATCGCGGTGGGCATGGCGGCGCTGCTGTTTTCCCACAGTTATATCAACATCGGCATGTGTATCGGCCTGGCGCCGATAAGCGGGCTGCCGCTGCCGCTGGTCAGTTTCGGCGGGTCGTTTATGGCGACCAACCTGGGCATGCTGGGGATATTGCAATCAATATACCGTTACCGTAAGGAAGTGGAAGCATGAGCGGAATTTTCCCCGAAGGAGTGGTTTGGACTCTGTTTGAAAAGATTTGTTCGGTGCCGCATCCGTCCGGACATGAGCGTGCTTTGGGCGACGCAATCGAAAATTGGGCGCGGAAACTCGATCTTGAAACTTTGCGCGACAGCTCCGGGAGCCTGAAGATTACCCGTCGCGCGGCGCCGGGCCGCGAAAGCGCGCCGCGCGTGATATTGCAGGGACATCTGGACATGGTGCCGTGCTCGGCCGACGGGACCAGGGACTTCACCTCGGAACCGGTCGCCGTGGTGCGAACCGGTGATATTTTGCATACCGGCGGATTGTCCACCCTGGGAGCCGATAATGGCATCGGTGTGGCGCTGGCGCTGGCGGCGCTGACGGAAACCGCCGCCGCCGGGGAACTTTCGGTGCTGCTTACGGTGGAGGAGGAGACCGGGCTCAGCGGAGCCGGTGGACTGGACGCCGACATGCTGGACGCGGATTATCTTATAAATCTGGACTCCGAAAAGGAGTCCGAGCTGGTGGTCGGTTGTGCCGGCGGCGCCCGTCTTGCCGCCGAATGGCCGCTTGAATGGTCGGCGCTGCCGGCTGATTCGAGTACCGCCGTGCTGCGGGTTTCTGGTCTGCCCGGCGGTCATTCCGGAAGCGACATTCACGAGGGCCGCGGCAATGCGATAAGGATTTTGCTTGAGCTGCTGGCGGAGCATCCGGAACTGCGGGTGATCTCGCTTTCCGGCGGCGTGGTCAGCAACGTGATACCGTCATCGGCATCGGCGGTGGTGGCGGCCGACGGATTTGCGGTTCTGGAAAAATCGCTGGCCGGTTTGCGCGAAAGATATGCCGTAGAGCTTGGGGTTCACGGTTTAAGACTGAAAGGCGAACTGTCCGCCGCTCCGGCGGCGGATATGGGCTGGACTGCGGAATGTGCCGCCAATATTATTTCGTCGCTGCTGGCGGTACCGGCCGGGGTGGTGGAGTTCGATCGGGTGTGGAATGTTCCGGCGGTATCCGATAATTTGGCCATCGTCGCGTCCGACGGAGAGAAATGCCGGGTACTGCTGTCCCAGCGGGCGCAGGACGATGCCGCCCGCGAGGCGATCACTTCCGATTTGTGCGCCTTGTTTGAACGGCGCGGTGCGACGGCCGTTGT
Source organism: Victivallaceae bacterium (assembly GCA_034926605.1). GTDB lineage: Bacteria > Verrucomicrobiota > Lentisphaeria > Victivallales > Victivallaceae > CALXXL01. The sequence continues at coordinate 30,039 of JAYFQV010000020.1, read as the reverse complement.
CGGTGAATGCTATCCCGGCTGGCAGCCGCGCTCGGACTCTCCCTTGCTGCTGGCGGCGCTCCGGGTTTTTGAAGCTATGCGTGGTCATGCGCCGCAGGTTAAGGTCATTCATGCCGGGCTTGAATGCGGCATTTTTGCGAAGAAAAATCCGAGGCTTCAGATGATCTCGTTCGGGCCGGACATGGACAATGTTCATTCGGTCAACGAATCGTTGTCCATCGGCAGTACGGAACGTACTTGGGAATTTTTGTCGGCTCTTCTGGCTGAAATATGGAGGTGAGCATGAAAAGACATTTTTTGTGGATGTTTGCGTTGCTGGCGCTGGCTGGCTGCGCGTCCGATGGCGATGATTCCATCGCGGCGCTGAAACCGGGGTTGTTCGCCTCTTCAGAGGCTCCGGTGTTTGCGCCGCCGACCGAAGGCCAAGTGACGACGGCGGAAGCGGCGGCCTTGGCATTCTGCGATTCCGGCGTGCGGAGATTGCCGGTGGTGCCCGCGCCGGGTGTGCTGGCGGTGGCCGAGCCGTTTGCCGGGAGCCGCGGGTGCGTGGCGCGTCAGCAGGAGGACTTGAGAGCCGCGCTCGGCCTTGCCGTCGGTGACGCGTTTACCGGCCGCCGCTCGGCGCTGGTGGTCACGCTGCCGCAGTTTTCCGAACTGGTCGGTGCGTTGGCGCAATGCGCTCGCTGGAATCTTAATTCAGGAATGGTGATTCTGGTGCTCTGCGACCGCGACATCCGTTTCTCAACCGTGCGCATCAGCCCGACCTCAATGATGGCGGCCACCGGACTGCCCAACCGCGAGGCGGTGCCCGCGAACATATACCGCGAGATACAGGACGGGTTAGCCACCTCGGAGAAGTTCAATCTGCCGTTTGTGATCCGGCTGGAGATCGACGAGTTGCAGCGCCCGGTGTCTTATAGCCGCTTTGCCATGCCCGCCTATGACCGCGGGTTCCAGCGCAATGTGGTATCCGGCATACTTTCGCCGGCGCTGGCGGTGTATCAGGACAACGTTCTGGCCGGCAAGATGCTCGGCAGCGGAGAGGCGGCGGTGATTCCGCCGGGTACGCCGCAGGTTCCGGCTCAACTGCCTGCGCGGTTCAAACCGGCGTTCGATCTTTATGTGCCCGCCATGTCGGTGCTGGGAGCCGTGAAATCCGGCGACATGTGGGTGGGGAGTGAAGGTCAGGTGCTGGGGCTTTTCGCCTTCAAGCCTTATGATATGGTTGACGCGGTCGGATTCGACGGCTCGGCGCTGCCTCTGGCGGTGCGGGCATGGCAGAACGGCCGCCGCCCTGCGACGGCAGTGATGAACGAACACGATTTCCTGCGTTACGGCGAGGCCGGATTGCGGGCGGCGGCGGCCGAAGGCGTTCCGGTCAAACTGCTGCTGCTGAACACCGGGATACCGGAAGCTTCCGGCGCCGATCCCGCCGATTCCGGACAGCTGGACGCAATACTGGCACGGGTTCCGGCCAAGGTGACCAGGATATCTTTCAATCAGACCAAGGGCGAGCTTTCCGACACGCTGAAAGCGAAGCTGGCTTCACCCGATCCCGAGGTCATGGTGGTGGATTACCGTTAGAACGGCGCGTCGAGCAGCCGGGAAAAGCAGGTCTCGTCCGCGATCGGAAGATTCGGGAGGCGACGGCGCAGCAACGCGGCGAACAGACCGTCGGTTTTGTCCGGCAGCAGCTCGCCGGAGTCACCGTACAGCTTGGTGGTGCCCAGCCCGCAGCTGGGGGACTTCGCCTTCAATATCGCTCCGCTCAACTCCGGCAGCGCTACGCTTTCAAGCCACGATTCAAATGTGTCGGTAAGGTCGAATCCATCGTTACGGCGACGCAGCCGGATGCCGTCCGGTGTGTAGTAGAGTGCCATCGACGGCCGCGGCACCGGCAGCCCGAAGCCGACTTCGGGACAGAACGGCAGGAACCTGAAGCGGTCGCGGTAGGGTTCGAGTTGTCCGCGGATGCTCTGCGCTTCGCCGTCGTATCTCACCGAGTCTCCCCACAGGCAGCGGCTGACCAGAATTATCGGCTTGGCGGGTTTCATCAGTCGGCAGGCTCCTGTCTTTGTGCCACTGGCTGACGGTAGCCGGAGAAGTACCATTTGAATATCCGGATCAGTGGCGTCATTTCACCTGGGTGCCCGAGAGTTTGGAATGCAGCCCGAGGCCGTTGGTGAACAGGGCGGTAAGCGGGTAAAATATTCCGATCAGCAGCCATAGAATGGCGAACAGCAGGCTGCGCGACTGGGAGGCGCGGCGGCCGTAATTGTCGAGCAGATGCAGGTTGACGGTGCCCATTCCCAGCGTCTGCTGCTTGATCGCCAGACCGATCAGCGCATACAGCGCCAGATAACCGGCAAAAAATTTAGCCGCAATGATGGCGAGCGGCTGGAGATCGAACAGAATATGCACCCGGTTTTCCGGGTCGGCCACATCCAGCCAATATCTTGATACAACGTTTCCAGTCGTGTCGCGGTATGGCCGGGAGTAGCAGGAAACACCGCCCTTCCACAGGGTGTACAGGTCGCCGGGGGCTTTTCTACTCTTGGCCTCGCTGAAACTGTTTCCGCCGTTCCATTCCCATACGCTACCGGTGTCCCAGTTCCACTGCAGCACTCCGGCGGCTATGACGGCCAGCGCCACCAGATGGATGAACAGATCGATGAGTCCCGCATGGATCCGGTGGCGGTAGACCACCCAGTTAAGCATCGCATTTCTCGCCGGCTCGGCTTCGGATGAGTCCATCATCTCCGCGATCTTTCTGGCGGCGGTGGTTTCGTAGTGGGAACCGTCGGAATGGAGCATTTTCGGCAGGTTTTTTTCCACCGGGGCGCACAACGGGTCGAACAGCTCCTGGAACGCGCGGTGCGAACCGGCGGGATTCCAGGAGCCGATGGTGGTTTTGCGTAAAGGGGTATCGGTGGTTATAACGCCGTCGTCGATCAATTCGATCACCCGGCGTACTCCGATGGGGCCCTGCTCGCATCCTTCGGCATCTTTGTATAAATATTCCATGTCAAATATTATATCACACTTTAAGATGAATGCAATATTGATTTTTCTCAAAAAGTGTGTCTATTATGGTTAGTTGAATAGAATGAAGGAGGTGTGTTATGGCAGTCAAGGAACTCAATAAAGATGAACTCGGCGCGGCGATAGCGTCCGGAGTGGCGGTGGTGGATTTCTGGGCCACATGGTGCGGCCCCTGCAAGATGATGTTGCCGGTGTTCGACCAGGTGTCCGGAGAAATCGAAGGTGCGTCATGTTACAAGTTCAATATCGAAGATTCGCCGGAAGCGGCCGCCGCGCACGGCGTTTCCAATGTTCCGACTTTTATCGTGTTCAAGGACGGCAAAGCGGTGAATCAGGTTTCCGGCATCCAGAGCAAGGTGAAGTTGACCGATTTCATAAAGAAATCCATGTGATCTGTAGTGGCGTTTTCGGGCGGGAGCTGATTGCTTCCGCTCTTTTTTTTTTGCCGGTCTGGTGTAGGTAATCGGTTTTGGTTTAAAACAAACTGACCGTCCGGCGGAGGCAATATGCCGCCGGGCCGGACGGCCCGCGAAAACCTGTCTTGGCAGGTCAGAGTTCGTACTTGGTGGCCAGCTTGCGCAGGGCGGCCACCTGTTTTTCGCTGAGGTTCTTGCCGTTGGCGAACTGGTCGGCCAGCGATTTGTAAAATGCCTGGTCGTCGTACACCCGGCGGCCGCGGCGCACGGGCTCGGCCCAGTTTGCGACCTTGGCGAATTTGTCCAGCAGCGCCCGGACGCCGTCGTCGCCGCCAGTCTGTTCGGCGGGGGCGGCGGGTTCTTTTTCCTCGGCTCCGAGATTCAGCTTTGCCGACAATGCGTCGAAGTCCGCAATGTTCTGCCGGTACTTCATCGCCAGCTTGCGCAATACACCGAGCTGCTTGTCGGACAGGGTACGGCCGCTTTCGGCCTGTTCCTCGAGAGACAGGAAGAATTTGCGATCATCGAAACTGCGGCCGCGCCGTGCTGTCGGCGCTTCCCACTTCACCTGATCGAACGCTTTGAAGATGTCGCGGTAGCGCTCGGGATCTCCGGTGGTGGCCGCCGCCGCCGCACGTTCGCGCAACGCGATCACTTTGTCACACGCGGCGTTGAATTCGGCTTCGGCGCCCAGATCTTTTACCACATCTTCCGCTCCGGGCAGCTGGTCGCGGTATTTTGCGGCCAGCTCCACCAGGGATACGAATTGTTTTTGGGAAAGCCGGCTGTTGGCGGCGTATTTCTGGGCGATGGAGTCGAAAAATTTGCGGTCGTCATAGACTTTGCGACCAACCTTCACCGGTTCATTCCACTTCACTCCCCCGAGCAGATCGAGCATCCGCACCGATTCGTTTGCATCGGCGGCACCCGCGGCCTTGGCGTTTTCAAGCCAGGGCTGGAACTGGTTGTAAAACGAGTGAAGCATTTTTGTCCACCGGATTTTGCCGGCCTCGATCTCATCGAGTTCGCCCTCCATTTTGCGGGTGAACGCAACCTGAAACAGTTCCGGCAGCGCTTCCACCAGCAGGTCGTTGACCTGAAATCCGAGTTCGGACGGCACCAGCGCGTTTTTCTCGCGCACCACGTAGGCCCGGGCCTGAATGGTTTTGAGGATGGTGGCGTAGGTGGATGGGCGGCCGATGCCGTTTTCCTCGAGTTCCTTGATTAGTGTGGCTTCGGTGTAACGCGGCGGCGGTTCGGTGAACTTCTGTTCGGGATCCACGCTTTTGACCGCACAGCCGGAGTTTTTCTCCAGCGAGGAGAGCAATCGCATATTTTCGATAGACTCTTCCTTGTTCTTTTCCGGAAAAACCGCGAGGAAACCGGGGAACTCGGTGACCTGCGCGTTGGAGCGCAACAGATAGGTTTTGCCCGAGGCGGCGGTTTTGACGGTATCCACCGCCAGAGCTTTGATTCTGGCGGGAGACATCTGGCTGGCTACGAAGCGGTTCCAGATCAGAGTGTAGAGCTTGAGCTGAGCGCTGTCGAGCACGCCGGAGAGGCTCTCCGGGGTCCGGCGCACGTCGGTGGGGCGGATCGCCTCGTGGGCTTCCTGCGCCAGACCCTTGCTGCGGAAAAAGTTGGGTTTGGCTGGGCGGTATTCGGCTCCATAAGTCGCGGCGATGAAATCAAGCGCGGAAAGCTGTGCTTCGCGGGCGATGTTCACGGAGTCGGTACGCATGTAGGTGATAAGACCCACCGCCTCGCTTTGGCCGAGGTTCACGCCTTCATAGAGCTGCTGCGCATAGCGCATGGTGGCGCTGGCGGAGAAATGCAGCGCGCTGTTTGCGAACTGCTGCATGGTACTGGTGGTGAATGGCGGCGGCGCGGTGCGCTGCCGTTTCGAGGTACTGACCGCCTCAATGACGAAAGGTGTGTTGTCGAGCAGGTCGGTTACGGCGGCGGCGGCATCGGCCTCGTTGTGAAGTTCGGTATCGGAACCGTTTATCTTTACCAGTTTTGCTGCGAACTCGGCGCCGGAGTCGGCTTTCATCATCGCGGAGATGTTCCAGTATTCTTCGGACTCGAACGCGAGTATCTGCCGTTCGCGCTCCACCACCAGCCGCAGAGCCACGCTCTGCACCCGGCCGGCGCTGATGCCGCGAGTGATGCGCGACCACAGCAGCGGACTGACCTGGTAGCCGACAATGCGGTCCAGCACCCGGCGCGCCTGCTGTGAGTCGACCAGCGCCATGTTTATGGAGCCGGGATGCTCCAGCGCACGCTCGATCGCCTGCTTCGTTACCTCATGAAAAGTGACTCGCTTGAAATCTTTTTTGAAATCTTCCTTCAACAGTTCGGACAGGTGCCAGGCGATGGCTTCCCCTTCGCGGTCAGGGTCCGGCGCCAGATAGACCTCTCCGGCGCGTTTTACCGCGCTTTTGAGGTCGGCAACCACTTTGCGGCTGCGCGGAGTATCGGTATAAATCGGGGCGAAATCGTGCTGAATGTCCACTCCGAAGCTGCGTTCGGGCAGGTCGCGCACATGTCCCATCGACGCCATGATTTTGTAGTCCGTACCAAGCATGCGGGTGATGGTGCGCGCCTTGGTCGGGGATTCCACGATCAACAGTTTTTTGCTCAAAATATGACTCGCAATTTGATTTTAAAGTTCTATTTACCTTGCCTCGCATTCGCGGTTAAGTCAAGCGCGGGGCGCTAAAAAAAACGAAAATTGTGGTAAAACCGATTGTAATGACACGCGCGTCGCGATATATTTATACTCGAATCCTATTGCAACGAAAGGAATCTTTTCACCATGACCCGCCGGATTATTGGTTTTTTTATTGTATCGCTGTTGCTTTTTGCCGCGGGCTGCTCAAGCCTGATCGAACCCGAGCAATTGCCCAGCGACCTTACCGTGCCCGAACTCGAGGCTCGCATGAAAGTGGCGATGGATCCCAAGGGAAACTATTGCGACGCCAACACTTATATCCAGCGGGTGATCACCACTCTCAGCACCGGATGGGTCAAGGTCAAGGTGATGATGGAAGTGCGTTTCATGAAGCCCGATAAAATGCGCATAGACACGTATTACGACCGGGAGATGATCGCTTCCATCATTTACTCCGGCGATCAGGCGAATATCGTCAATTGGCGCGATAAGGAGATCATTCCGGTTACGGACAAGGCCCTGCAGCGGCTTTCGCGGTTCGTCACCCTTGGCAATCCGGAGGCGTCGTACAGTTCGGTATTTCCGCGCATAGACATTTTTGAATGCGATATCGACGGTGTGCGTTACTACTGGATGCGTTGTTATGTAAATGCCGACGGTACCGGACACCCCTACGATGTGTTCGTGGATCAGAAGAAGTTTCTGACCCGCCGTGTACAGTTCGAGGCCGAGGGCATCGGCGAGTATGTTGCGCAGATTCAGAAGTATACCGTGTACGACGACGTGGTGGTTCCAGATCTTTTCACCACCACCCAGGACGGCGTCTCCGAGGATTGCGACGTGATATTGTACCGCCTGAACGCGCCAATCACCGATGAGGATTTCAAACTTCCCGACTTTCCGGTTAAGGCCGCTGCCGCCGACAGCGAGGACTAAATGAAAATTTACATCATGGCCGATATGGAGGGTGTTTCTGGCGTCACCGGCGATACATTTGTCGGCGGTCCGTTCGCAGACGAGGGGCGCAAGCTGCTTACCGCCGACGTCAACGCCTGCGCCGCCGCCTGCTTCGAGTCCGGCGCCGAAACCGTGGTGGTGCGCGACGGCCACAGCACCGGGTTCAATATGCGGCCCGGCGAAGTCGATCCCCGCGTCGAACTGGTGCAGGGTGCCACCGGCTTGACCCGCTTTGCCGGGATCAAGGGTTCTGACGCGATGATCCTGCTGGGGTACCATGCGATGGCCGGAACCCCGGGGGCAATACTTGAGCATACCTTCAGCAGCAAAACCATACAGAATATGTGGTACAACGGCAGGAAAGTGGGAGAAGCCGGAATCGACGCGATGATAGCCGGCGAATATGGCGTGCCGGTGATCATGATTTCCGGTGACGACAAGCTCTGTGCCGAGGCCGGAGATTGGCTTCCGGAGGCGGTCAAGTGCCGGGTCAAAACCGGGCTCGGATGCAATGCCGGGCACACTCTTCCGCTTGTAGCGGCCCACCGGATGATCGCCGATTGCACGGCTGCCGCCATTGCCAAAATAAGTGGGATCCGTCCGCTTGTTCCCCAATATCCGGTCACTTTGCGCTGGGAGAACGTGGAACGCTGCCCGGTGCCGCTTGCCGGTGCGACGGTCATCGACGGCCGCACTTTCGAGAAAAGCGGCGATAACCTTGAAAGACTGCTTCTGGGCTAACGGCCTCCCGCCCGGTAGCAGTACTCGTGATGGTAAACCGCGTTGGCCCGCCAGCGTGAAAGCACCACCTCCACCAGATCGAACCGGTAGAATGTCTCGTGGTCGAGTCCGACGGAGGCAATATATTTTACAGCTCCGCGCCGGATGCGTGAAATCTGGGCGCGAGAAAGGTTTTCCATCGGCCGCGACCGCGATCCGGCCCGCTTGGTCTTGACCTCCACAAACACCAGCATGGCGCCGTCGCGCGCAACGATATCGAGTTCGCCGGAACCGCGGCGCCAGTCGCGGGACAATATTTCAAAGCCTTTAGTTTTCAGCAGCCTGGCAGCCACGCGCTCGCCTCGCCTGCCGAGTCTGAGATGGGCGGCTCGCGCCTTTTGGCTAATCATCGTCTTCCGGCAGGAAAATATGCACGATGGCGATCGCCACCAGCAGTGCCGCCGCGATGGGCCATACCCAGTTGCCGATTCCGAACGCCTCGCCCGCCACCCGTGGCAGCGGCAGCGCTTCCCCCCAGTTCCACGGCGGGTCGATAAAGCGCTCCATCACTCTTTTGGCGATCATGGCGGCCACCATGCCGGCGATCATCCACAATGCGTAGAGCCTTCCGGCGCCCAGCGAAGCCAGCGCTCCGGCCGGGAAGAAACCGCCTATCGCCAAGCCGGCCCCGGAAATGATCCCTCCAAGCAAAACCGAATACATATATGCCGGAGACAACTGAAAGTTGACCAGCCCGCAGCGCTTGGCGAAGTGGAATGCCACGATTCCGAAGAGAAAGGTCATAAGAAGTATTTTGAGCAGTCGCCCGTTGCGCAGGGCCATGAATTTGACGCAGCTGTCATCCCATGCGAAGTCGGATTTTACCAGCGTGAATCCGAACGCGATGCCGATGAGAATCGACACCCCAAGCCCCATATTGCCGTTAAGCGCCAGCGGTTCGAGCGTCATGGCTGTTCCTTTCCGGCGCCCGGTCCGGCTCCTTTTTTACGCTGCTCGCGCGAATTCATCGCGAACACCGCGATAATTCCGGCGGTGACGAACGCCGCGCCCAGAAACAGCCACGCTCCCCGCGAAAGCTGGATTGCCGAAGCGATTTCGCCCAGGAACATGTCCCCCGCGATCAACGCGCCAAGCATCACCAAAAATCCGCCGGCCAAGCCAAGGAATGCGGATTGGAACATTCCGGTGCGTTGCGGCCGCAGTTTCAGTTTGCATTTTTTGTCGCAGAGCGCGCCCAGCAGCCCGCCTGCGACGATGCCTATCACCAGACCGGAGGCGTCACTCAGCGGCGGCGGATTGCGAAGGTCGTGTTTCCTTACCGCTTTTTCGCCATATTCGGCGACGGTGGAGAACCCGTCCCTGAGCATGACCGGACGGTCCAAAAGATAGAATTGGGCAAGAAAAATCAGCGTGAACGCGACCGCGCACGCATAGAAGGGCCAACGGACGGTCAGAAACCTCATGATTCTTTCTGCTTGTTTTTCAACGACTCATACGTCTTGAAATGAAGTTTAGCACATTTTTGCAAAATGTCAAGTCCGAATCGTGCAACCAGCTCTTCGCCGCAGCGGTTTACCGCGTCGGAGGCGCCGCGCGGCAGGGTTATTCCCATTTCGGATGAAAGCTGGTCCATGGCGTGCAGGAAGCGTTCGCGGGCCAGAATGCTGGCGGCGGCCACCGCCACGTCGGATTCGGCCCGTACCTTCTGATCCAATACGATGGTGCGCCCTTTTTCCATCAACGCCCGGCGGATAAGGTTTTCGTCGCCGAATTTATCGGACAGCATTCGGGGACAATCCGGTACCGCGCCCAGCAGATTCTCGATCACCCGGGCGTGTCCCCACGCCAGCAGCCGGTTAAGATTGCCGATCTTGGCGTAGAGACGGTTGTAGGCCTCGTTGCCAACCGCCACCACCGAGTAGCGGCCGTCGAGCACCGCGCGGATGCGGGGGCCGATGGCGTATATCTGGGCGGTTGATTTTATAAGTTTGGAGTCACGCACCCCGAGCGCGGCCAGTTGTGGCGCGGTTTCGGCGTCCACGCAGGCGCCGGCGATCACCAGCGGGCCGAAGAAGTCGCCCTTGCCGGATTCGTCGATGCCGCCGTGAAGGCTGACCGGTTCGCCGCCCTCCGCCGCATTCCGGGTCTCGAGTCCGCTGAAACCGATTATTTCCGGTTCGAGCACGAAGTCGATGAACTCGCCGGATTTCTTGCCCTGCACCGTAAGTTTGCCGGACTCGTAGGCAACCACCGACAGACCGTCCGCCTTCGCTTTCCAGAACGCATAGGGGGCGGCTGAAAATTCCCAGCCGCGGTCGCGGCCGTAGGTCTCGATCATGCCGCGCTGGCGGTCGTCAACCGTGACGACGCGGTTGTTCTTAGTTTCAGACATTGAACTTCGGGTCTCGCAGATAGGCTTCGATGAACATATCGATGTCGCCGTCGAGCACTCCTGAGGTATTGGAGGTCTCCGCACCGGTACGCAGGTCCTTCACCATCTGGTATGGCTGGAGCACGTAACTGCGGATTTGGCTGCCCCAGCCGTTTTCCGAAAGTTCGCCGCGGATGCCGGCGGCCTCCTGCCGGCGCTTTTCTTCCGCGATCAGGAACAGTCTGGCTTTCAGCATTTTCATGGCGGTGGCGCGGTTCTTATGCTGCGAACGCTCGTTCTGGCAACAGACCACGGTGCCGGTCGGCAGGTGGGTGATGCGCACGGCGGAGTCGGTGGTGTTCACATGCTGGCCGCCGGCGCCGGACGAGCGATAGGTGTCGATGCGCAGATCTTTTTCATCGACTTCGATTTCACAGTCGTCCGGGAACTCCGGGAATTCGTCCACCGAGGCGAAACTGGTATGACGGCGCGCATTGCTGTCGAACGGCGAAATGCGGACCAGCCGGTGGATGCCGCGTTCCGAGCGCAGTCTGCCATAGACGAATTCGCCGGTCACGCGCAATGTCACACTTTTGATGCCGGCTTCGTCGCCGGGCTGGATGTCGATGACCTCTTCCTTCCAGTCCATACGTTCGAAATAACGCCTATACATGCGCAGCAGCATCGATGCCCAGTCGCATGACTCGGTGCCACCGGCGCCGGCGTGGATTGAAACGTAGGCGTCATTGCGGTCGAATTTTCCGGACAGGAAGCTGTACAATTCGATCTCGGACAGTTGCTTCTCAAGTTTATGCGCATCGGCATCGGCCTCGCCGAGCAGAGATAGATCGTCGGCCGCAAGTTCGGCCAGCACCGCGAGGTCGTCAGACTCCGCCGCAAGGCGGTCGAACGGGCCGAGCAGACTGCGGCAGGAGCTGAGTTTTGCCATAAGCTCCTGGGCGGTTTCCTTGTTGTCCCAGAAGTCGGGGGCGGCCATCTTCGCTTCGATCCCGACCATCTCTTCGCGCCTGGCATCGATTTTAAGATAGTTTTTGAGCGCCGCCAGCCGGGAGCCGAAATCCGACGCAAAAGTTGTAAGCTCGTCCAATGTCATATATTGTTCACCTTGTTTATTATAATTAATGTAACACCACCGCCGGGCTTTTTCAAACCCTCGCCACCAAAAGGCCTTTCAGGTATTCGGTTTCCGGATGGTTGAGCCGTACCGGATGGTCGGCGTCCTGGGCGAGGCGCTTAAGGATTGCGGCATCCGCTCCGGCGTCCAATGCGCCGTCGCTGGTCAGCTTGGCGAACAGCGGGGCGTCCACCAGCCCGGAGCAGCTGAAAGTGAACAGCAATCCATTTTTCTCAAGAAGTTTGAACGCCCGAAGAGCCAGTTCCTTGTAGGCGCGGCATCCTTTCATCAGATTGCGCTGGGAGTCGGCCAGTTTCGGGGGGTCGAGCACGATGAGGTCGAAGCGGCGGCCTTCTTTCTCATAGCGGCGCAGCAGTTCGAACACATTGTCGCAGGTATTCGTATAGCGTTCCGCCGGAATATGATTGAGTTCCATGTTGGCGGCGGCCAGTTCAAGCGCCGGCGCGCTTGAGTCCACGTTTTCGACATGTTCGGCACCGCCCGCGGCGCAGGCGACTCCGAACCCGCCGGTATAGCTGAACAGGTTCAGCACCCGGCGGCTGCTGGCGTAGTTTCCGGCAAGGCGGCGGTTTTCCCGCTGGTCAAAATAAAATCCGGTCTTATGGCCGTGGAGCGGGTCGGCCGCGAACATCAGCTTGTGCTCGCGGAAAATCACCGGCGAGGGCGGAACCTCCCCCCATATGGTGCCGGTACGCTCCGGGAGGCCTTCCTTGCCGCGTACCGCAAGGTCGCTGCGTTCATAAATTCCGCGCAGGTTGGGAAGCTCCTCGCGCAGGGCCGCCGTCAGTTCCGACCGGCGTAGATCGGCGCCGGCGCTGGCGAGCTGGACTACCGCGAAATCGCCGTAGATATCCACCACCGCGCCGGGAAGGGCGTCGCCCTCGGCGGCGATCAGCCGGTAACCGTCGGTCGCGTCCAGTATCCCGGCGGTACGGCGCAGTTCGAGCGCGGTGCGCACCCGGCGGCGGAAGAAATCCGTCGAGTCAACGTCCTCGGTCTGGTCGAAACTCCACACCCGGAGCCGTATCTGGGAGGACGGGCTCCACGCGGCCCGGGCCAGGAAGTTGCCGCCGTGCGAAAATATCTCCACGGTGTCGCCGTTTCCGGCGGCGGACGGCGGGGTTTCCACCGCGCCGGAATACACCCAAAGGTCTTTGCGGAGCAGCGATTTTTCGCGCCCCGGCTTCAGTATCACCTTGTCAAAATTCATAGACGAACAGCTCCGTGTTTCGGTACCGCCAAAGTTCGATTTTTCCATCACCGGCACCGAAAAGGTCGGCGCCGTCTTTCCCGCGCTCGAGCCAAATGATGCGGCCGCGATAATTTAGCATTTCCCGGCCGTTTTGCAATGAGAAAACCGCGTTTCCGCGCATCCAGCGGCTTTTTTCAAAGCGCAAAGGGTCGAACGCCGGCGGTTTCTCCGGTTTGCGGAACCCGGCTCCGGCGGGGATACCGGCGGCGGAAAGCTCGGATGGATATTCGAGCATGGCGAGATTTTCCACCGTTTGCTTCGAAGGGTCGAACAGCGTGAACGTTTCGAATCTTCGCAGGCCGCGTTCTGCAAGGAAGTCCTTTACCGCCGAAAGCTGGTCATATCCGGCCGAGCCCAAGGCGAAGGCCGCCTGTCGCGCCGGGTCGGCGACCAAAGCGAACGATGGACCGTCGCCGCGCGCCGCCACCGCCAGTTTCGGTTGGAACCAGTGACCGGTAAACCACCACACCATCAGCAGCGCCGGAACCGTTGCGGCCGTCCACCGCCAACGACCGCGCCTTGTCACTGCCAGAGCCAGAAAAACGATGAACGCCGCCGCCGCCCATGCCGAGGGGCGGAGCGCCACCGACGGTTCGAACATCTCCGCCGCCGCCGTCACCGCCTTGTTAAGACACAGGGCCGCCGCGTCAAGCAGTATGGCGGCGGAAGCGAGGAGCAATTTCAGCGCCGCCAGTGCGAATATCAACGGCGAGATGACCGCCAGAAACAGGTTGACCGCCATCGCCCACGGAGTGAACAGCCCCTGATAGCGCAGCGACAGCGGCAGGCCGGCCAGGAAAATCATCGCCACCGCCGCCGCCATCGCCGTCAGCTGCGCCTTGCGGTTGCCGGACGGCCGGGCGAATCCGGGAGCGAACAATCGCCGCTCGTTTGCCGCCAGGTACAGGCTGCGGCCCTGTTCGGCCATCAGCAGCAGGAATCCGGTGATAAGGAACGAGTATTGAAATCCGGGGTCGCAGGGAGATTCCGGATAGATCGCCAGCACCACAACCGCCGCCAATCCCAGCACCGAAAACTTTCGGGCGGTTATGAAAAACGTGGAGCATACCGAAAAACACGAAATCATCACCGCGGCGCGCACCGCCGGAACTTTCGGTCCGCACAGTAGCGTGTAACCCCACACCGCCGCCAGCACCACCCATACACGGTACCGCCACGGCAACGGCCTGAACAGCGCCAGAGCCAGCAGCGCGGCGATGCCCACATGCAGACCGGAAACCGAGAACAGATGAATCGCTCCGGCACGCAGAAACGCGCGATGGGTCTCCGGATCGAGTTGGCCGCGCAAGCCCAGTACCACCGCGTTCACCAGTTCGCCGGAAGATTCCGGCAGTCCGGCGGCGAGGCGCGCTCCCGCTTTTTCCCGCATATCGGCCAGAAAGTGAAACAACCCGCGGCCTTCGGCGCTTTTTCGAGCATCTTTTGCATAGAAAACACCGATCGCCCGGTTGCGTTCGATGTATTCCGAGAAGCTGTCCGGCGGCATGGTCTCACGATGCGAAATATTGCCGGATCCGTCCAGGAAATTTATGCGTACCGGCGCGGCGGGGGCAGCCAGGGTTCCTTCCGCCTCCAGCTCGTCTCCATACAGGTATGCGGTTTCCGGCGGCGGGCGCAAAAGTACGACACGCCCGGCAAACCGGCCTCCGGTTACCACGCAACGGGGCATCCTCTCGCCGTTGCCGCCATAGTCCAGCACCCGCAGGGGGAGCTGCGCCTGTATCGCGCCTCCCGGCTTCAGCGGCGGCGGCTCCGGCGCAATCCGCCAGGCTCCAACCACTCCGATTGCCAGCCCCGCGACCAGCAGCAACGCGCCGGTGCGACTGCGCACCGTGAAAACACCGGCGGCCAGCACCGCGGCCGCCGCCGGAACCGATACGGTCCAAAGCAGTGCCGCAAGCTGGCCGGCCAGCAGGCTCCACACTCCGGCCACAGGCGGGAGCAGGCGTTTGAATATGGTCATTTCATCGGGCGGCGCGCTTCGAGCTGCGCCAGCAGCGCCGCCGGGACCGGCATGGTGCCGCCGACCGGAGGCGAGCCGGATATATCATGACAGTCGCTTCCGCCGGAGAACGCAAGACCATTGTGTTGAGCCAGCTCGGATACCAGCTCGATCTGTTGTGGCGAAAAGCCCGAATAATAGACCTCGACCGCATCCAGCCCGGCCGGAACCAGGTGTTTAAGAACCCGTTTCATCCAGCCGCGTTCTCCGGCTTGCACAAACACGGGATGCGCCCAAACCGCCGCCGCTCCGGCGCGGTGGAGCACCGCTACCGCGGTTTCCGGCGGCGGAAGAGGCCGCGGCACGAAGGCGGGCGACCCGCGCCTAAGCAGCTGGGCGAACACATCGTTGAGGTCGGAAAACCGGTAATGCTTGAACAGCATCCGTGCAAAGTGCATGCGGCCGACCACCGAAAGCCCGCGCCACTCTTCCTCCGGCAGCGGATAACCGAGCGCGGCGAGTTTTATCGCCATGATCTCGGCGCGCTTCCGGCGGTTCTCCCGCATCTGCGACAGAAATTCGGCCAGTTCGGCACAGCCGGGATCGACCCAAAGGCCGACGATGTGAAGTTCGCGATTGTTGAAGCGGGTTGATATTTCCACTCCCGGAATCAGCGTCAGTTCCGGATATTTTTCTGCGCAGGCCATAAAACGCGGCAGTCCGTCAAGCGTGTCGTGGTCGGTGAGCGCGGCGGCGGCCAGTCCGGCGGCATCGGCGGCTTTGGCTACCTCTTCCGGCGAATCGGCACCGTCGGAAAAGTTGCTGTGCAAATGCAGGTCTATCCGGTCGCGCTGGCTCATTTGATCGGACTCACCCTGGCGGCGAAGTCGGCGATGCCGGAGGCGATCGACTCGGCCAGCAGCTGCCGGTATGACGGATCGGCCAGCAGTTTCGCGTCGTCGGTGTTGGTCATGAACCCGCACTCGACCAATGCCGCCGGAACGGTGTTGCTGTAGAGTACCCGGAACCGAGCGCGTTTTGTCCCGCGGTCTGTCGCTCCGGTGGATTTTATCAGCCGACTCTGGAGGGCGGAGGCCAGCGCGAAACTGTCGGCGGTACAGGCGTAACCGGTGGTTTCTTCATTCGGGTCGGGCGGCGGCAGACTGCCGTCGTCGTTGGAGGGGCGCGCGCCACGCGGAGTGATCGAGAAGCATTCG
Organism: Victivallaceae bacterium; assembly: GCA_034926605.1. Taxonomy (GTDB): domain Bacteria; phylum Verrucomicrobiota; class Lentisphaeria; order Victivallales; family Victivallaceae; genus CALXXL01. Next base: position 14,250 of record JAYFQV010000020.1, on the reverse strand, counting down.
ATGCCTTTCAGAGCGGGCGTGGGCGCGGCGTTGCAGTGGATGGAGACGAAAAGATCGGCCCCGCACGCCGCCGGCACCGCCGCGCGCGGGGCAAGCTCGAGGTCGCGGTCGTCGGTGCGGGTCATCACAACCGTGAAGCCGCGTTTTTTGAGCAGTTCCTCGACCCGTTTGGCAATGTCGAGGTTCAGGATTTTTTCTTCGGTAGAGCCGACGACCGCGCCGGGCTGCTTGCCGCCGTGTCCCGGATCGAGCACAATCTTTTTGATATTGCGCATGGTCAGGGTGTCGTCGGAAGTTAGCGGTGCAAGGGTCATGGTTATGTCGTCTTCGGTGAAAACCGGTTTACCGTCTTTGAAGTCGGCCGGATAGGCCAGCCAGTGGACGACTCCGTCGAACTTGAATTCGCGCCTGCCGGTGGCAAACTCCGCCCCGCAGGCTTGAAAAACCGCCGGTTTTTCCTCCGGCTTCGGTGATTCGGCTGGCTGGCGAGAACATCCGGCCAGAGCCATTACTGCGGCGGCGATGGCAATTCTTTTCATTTGCTGCTCCTGACTTGTCCTATGTATTCCACTACTCCGTCTGCTATGGCCGCGGCCAGTCGCTTGCGATAGGCCGAACTGTTGAGATTGCGTTCTTCTCTGGTATTGGTGATAAATCCGGTTTCCACCAGCACCGACGGGCAGTCGGTGTTGCGGAGCACCGAGAACCTGGCCCGCTTGAGGCCGCGGTTGGATGTGTCTTTGATCTTGGAAACGATGTTTTTCTGCACACAGTAGGCGAAGAACAGGCTGTTGTTGCACCATGCCTGCCCGGTAGACCGCTCATTTACCACCTTTGAGGCATTGTAACTGGGGGCTCCCGGCGGAGTCAGGCTGAAGGTTCCGATGCCGGAAACCGACGGGGAGGCGGCGTCGGCGTGCAGCGATATGAACAGCTGGCCGCGGGCCCGGTTGCAGATCGCTGCACGCTGTTCAAGGCTTACGGTGCTGTCTCCCGACCTGGTCAGCGTGACCCGCAGCCGGGTCCGCTTGCCTTGAATGGTTACATAGCGGCTCTCCAGCTGTCTTTTGAGTTCGAACGCCATGGAGAGGGTGATGTTTTTTTCTTTGCTGACGCGCCCGGATGCGCCGGGATCGCTGCCGCCGTGGCCGGGGTCTATCACAATGTGAATAGGCGTGTGCCGGCGCAGCGATGAGCGCTGGTAAAGCGGCAGCATGGTCGAAATCAGGTCGCTCCAACTCAGCCAGGCGCGGCCGCCCTGCCACAATGGTGCGTAGTTGAGTATGATCGGCATGCCGTTTATCACCGCCGGGCGCTGATCGGGGCGGAAAGAGGCCGAACTTCTGCCGAGCAGGGTCAGCAGTCTCATGCCGCTTTTGGCCTCCGTCATCCGCATCTTCAAATAGGACGCGACATCCGCGAAACGCGCATAGCGGCGGCTGAAAAAAGTGCCGGTTCTGACCTTCGATATGCTGGTGACCGCCGCTTCGGCTCCGAGAGCCGCCGCGAACACCGCCATGCACAGTAACAATCGCCGGAGCTTCATAGGCGGTTATTGCTTCTTCCGGAAGAAGGTTCTGGCTTCGTAGGACTCCTGCGGCGGGTACATGGCCATAAGCCCTCCGCCAAGATCGACCGGTTCCAAAAGCGACCCGTAAACGAATCCCTTGGCGGCACGCAACGCCTCTTCCGGCTCCATTTCAAGCGCGAATCCCGCGGCAAGCGCTGCGGAAAACGTGCAGCCGGTGCCGTGGGCGACATATTTGTCCGGCAGCGCGATCCGGGGGGAGCCCAGTTCATAAATGCCGTCTTCCATAGCCACGAAATCCACCGCCTGCTTGGCGTTGCCGCCGGCGTGACCGGTCTTCAGCACGACGCATGCGCCGAATTTCTCGGATAGGTCTCCGACGGCGCGCACCCAGGCGGCTTCGTTCTCAAGTCGGCGGCCCAGGAGCAGTTCCGCTTCGGGCAGGTTCGGGGTGATCCATTCCGCCAGCGGCAGCAGCTCTTCTTCCAGCGTCGCAACCGCGTCTTCGCACAGCAGCCGTGCCCCGCTGGTGGAAACCATTACCGGGTCCACCACCACCAGATGCGGTCTTTCGCGCAGCACTTTTGCCGTCGCTAGTATGATCTCACGTGAAAACAGCATCCCGGTTTTCAGAGCGCGCACCGCTATTTTTGCGAACACCGCGCGCAGTTGTTTTTCCACCATTTCAGGAGAGATGCCCTCAACTCCGGTGACCTCACACGGATTCTGGGCGGTTATCGCGGCGATCACGGCGGTGCCGAAAACACCGAACGCGTTGAATGTTCGCAGGTCGGCCTCAATTCCGGCGCCGCCGCCGGAGTCGCTGCCGGCCACCGTCATTGCCGCCGGATAGCTGATCGTTTCAGGATTTTTCATTAAATCGGCTTGTCTTTCGCGCAATTATAGATTATTTTAACCAAACAATTGACAAGATACATCACCCGGCGGCGGAAAACAAATAATGAAGAGCGGTTTTTTTGGTTTTTTTATTGGTGCGGCGGTCGTCCTGGCGACCGGCATGGCGCTGCACGCGGAGACGCTTCCATGCGGTACGCCGGTAGTCTTTCCGCGCGGAGCCGGCAGCGAGCATCGCGCCGAGCTGCTCCAAATGCTTGGCGGCATCGACTCCGAAACCGGGAAACTGCTTTATTCTGTTCCGTCATCAGCCTCATTGCCGGCCAGGATCGAGGTGATCGGCACCCCGATCGAGGGGAAATTCATGCTGGCGCGCTATGGCGATGTTGCGGTGCTGCGCGTTGGTTCCGATTATGCCGAATTTATGAAAACACGGCAGTCAGGCCGGGTGTTTGCAATTTTTTTGATGCTGGTCAAATGCGGCATCGCTCCGGAAACCGGGTTCCCGCGTTTTCCGGTATGGATGGCCGACGGTGTGCTGCGTCGTATTGAAAGTCAGGAAAAAGCGCGCAACCAGATGCGTTTGAACGTGGGATATTACCCCGGGGTTTGCGCAGTGTTGCTGAAACGCGGCAATTTCCCGTTGCGTACGGTGATAGGCGAGGCTTCCACTCTGCATGAAGCCGGCGGCGCGGCGGCGGAATTCGGCGATCAGGCGTCAATGCTGGCAGTGGAGCTGTGCCGTGAACGCGCGGCCATACCGCTGGTTCCCGGGACGTACCGCCAAGCCGCCACCGCGGCGCCGCCGGTGCGCATTGCGGGAATGTGTCCGGCCGGGAAAATGATTGTGTCCGCTTGCGACGGAGATGATTTCGACAAGGCGTTTCTGACGGCGTTCTCGTCGCTTTTTGAACCGGCGCCCGCCGACCTGGAGTCGCTGGACGCGGCGCTTTCCGCCGCGATAGAGCGTCGGGTTTTCACTCAGTTCAATCCTTATCCGGCTTGCGAACAGCGCCACCGCTTGGAGCGATTCAGCCGCTTCACCTATTTCGACGACAAGGGCAGGCGCTGTGAAGCTGACATCACCGACCTGCCGCTGCTTATCGAGAAATACGATTCCTGCCGGTTTGCCTACAACGCCAAGGCGAGGGAGCTGGCATCGCTGCTGAACGGCGCCGGGCCGGTGACTTATGCCGGGATCGAATTGCTGTTGCGCGCATTTTCACAGGTCGGCGCGGCTCCGGCGGAAGATTGCCGCAGGCTGTTGACCGACAGCCTGGCCGGAGCGTTCAACGCCGTCGCCCGCATGCAGCGGACGGAGGATTTGCTGGCAGCTGCGGAGCTGGAACTCGTGCCGGCCTCCGAAACATACAGGTTTTCTCTTGATTCCGTAGGCAAACCGGGTTCGTCGCTTCCGGCCAGTTTTCAAAATGTGTTGGAAAAGGCGGGTGAGTAATTCCGGCGCAGCTTGATTTTTTGCATTGACGGATTACTTTAAATAGCATCGTCATATTATTTCTTTCGACAACACTGGAGCTTCGATGGATCTTTTCAAGATGTTCTGTTCCCTCCTCGGAGGCCTTGGGCTTTTTCTGTACGGCATGAACACCTTGTCCCAGAGCCTGCAAACGCTGGGTTCCGGATTTATCAAGCGCGCAATCAACTACATCACCGCCAACCGCATCCTCGCGTGTCTGGTCGGCGTTATCGTCACCTTCCTGGTGCAGTCCAGTTCGGTTTCTACTGTTATGATGTCCAGCTTCGTGAACGCCGGGCTTATGACGCTGACCCAGGGGGTCGGCTTTATTTTTGGCGCGAACATCGGTACCACCAGCACGGCGTGGCTGCTGACGTTGCAGGTCAGTAAATACGGGCTTCTCCTAATCGGCATCGGCTCAATTCCGCTGCTGTTTGTCAAGAAACCGACTCTCAAGCTGGTCGGACGGGTGTTGTTTGCTGTAGGTTTGATCTTTTTCGGCCTGCAGTGGATGAGCGAAGCGTTCAAGCCGTTGCGCGAAAGCCCGGAATTTCTCCATTTCATGACATTTTTCACGGGCGACAGCATTCTCAGTCTGGCCGGATGCATGATGCTCGGCTGTGTGGCCACCATGGTGGTTCAGGCCAGCGCCGCGACGCTGGCGATTACCATGTCGCTGGCCGCCACCGGCGCCATCTCCTACGAAACCGCGGTGGGGCTGGTGCTGGGCGAAAACATCGGCACCACCATCACTTTGTGGCTGGCGTCGCTTTCCGGCGGCCGCGTGACCAAGCAGGTGGCCCTGGCCCATACCATGTTCAACGTTACCGGCTGCGTCATCGTGCTGTTCATATTCCGGTGGTATATCGAGTTCATCAACATGATGGTGTTCACCGGCGACGCCCGCTATCACGACGCCGAAAATTACTATCCCAACGTGGGTGTGCACATAGCCATGGCGCATACATTGTTCAATGTGTGCATGACCATATTCTTCCTGCCGCTGCTGCAATATCTTGTCAAATTCGTACGGTGGCTGCTGCCGGACGAAACCCCGGAATCCCACGCCCAGGCGCTGGAATTTTTCAGCAATCTGCCCAATTTCTCGGCGGTGCTGGTCATCAAGCAGGGCCAGCTGGTCATCATGCATATGCAGGAGATCGTGGCGGAGTCGGTGCGGCTGGCCGGTGAAGTGCTGTGCAGCCCCTGTCTGGAGCGCGAAAAAATGGAACGCATAATCGAGATAGAAGAGGTTTGCGACGAGATACAGAAGGAGATCATGCTCTATCTCGACAAGGTCATGCAGCAGGAAATCAGTGCCAAGGACACCCAGACGTTGAAGACGCTGATTGTCTGTAGCGACGAACTGGAGTCGATAAGCGACTATGCCGCCAGCATCGTGAAGTACCGTATGAGGCTTGAAGAAAACAACATCAAACTTAAAGAAGAGTCGCGCGAACTGATTTCGGAAATAGTCCGCCTTATTGTGGAGTTCACCGCCGAAATAAAAGACTGGCTCAATTCCGCCGAAGCGATCGAGCTTGCTCCCATTGCCGCGCGTTACCGCATTCTGACCAGTCTGGCCAACGACGTGCGCAACAAGCACCTCGAAATGGTGCAGAAGAAACAATATCCGCCGCTCTTTGCGTTGACGTTCAGCGATATCATGGTTTCCCTGCGCCGCATCAAGAATCACGCTATGAACGTGGCGGAAGCACTTGCCGGCGGTATCGCCAATTTCTGATCCGGGCCCGATGGATTGATCCGGCGGTTCCGCCGATTCTGCAAATAACAAGGGTTTAAAAATGCGTCTTCAAATTCTCGGTTCGGCGGCGGCGGAGGCGGTTCCGGCGCTGTGGTGCGATTGCGAATGCTGTACCTATGCCAGGAAGCACGGCGGCAAGGATCTGAGGCGGCGTTGCGCATACTGGGTCGACGGCGACACGCTGGTGGATTTCGGGCCGGATGCGTTCTGGCAGAGCGTGGAGTTCGGGATCGACCTGACCGCCGTTAAGCGCATACTTTTCACCCATTCGCACGAAGATCACCTCAATCTGGTCGACTTGGAATGGCGTACCCCGGGATTCAGTCACGTTTCCAATACTTTGAAGCTTTTTGCGCCGGACGGCGTATACAAGCGGTTGTCCAAGTGGCTTTCCGAGCTGGGAATGAGTATAGACAGGCTTTCGGTGGATCCGGTCACGCTGGACGACAGCGGGTGTGCGGTGGCCGACGGCGATTTGGAGATCGTGCCGGTTCCGGCGGCACACATGCCGAACGAACTGTGCCTCAACTATATCCTGAAGCGCGGCGGCAGGTCGGTGCTGATCGCCAATGATACCGGCTGGTGGACGGACGCCAGCTGGGAGCTGGCGGCGAAGCATCATCTGGACGCGGCGGTGATAGAATGCACCATGGCGTTCTTCAAGAACGATCTGGACTGGGATACCGGACACATGGGCGTGCATGCGTCGCTACGCTTCCGCGACAAGCTGGTGGAGATCGGTGCGCTGGACAAGGGTGCGCGGGCGGTGGTCAATCATTTTTCGCATAACGGCATGCCGTTTCAGGCGAAACTGGAAGAATACTTTGCCGGAACCGGCATCGAGGTCGGCTACGACGGCATGGTGCTGGACATCTGAGATTTTTGCAACCTTATTTTTCCCGTGGAGTTTTCGGCTTTGGAAGTTCTTGGGGAATATATTCGAAGATGTAGGTGTTCCCTGCGGTGGCTTGAGGCACTATAATAATTCTCTCTTCCCTGCAATACCAGAAATCGACATTCCATCCTGCAACGCCTTCTATATGATCGGGGTGGAACGGTTCGCATTTTTGTTTTAGAAATTTATCGAATCCCGAGTCGGTTGGTACCGAAAAACGGCCATCGGTGAAGTTTTCTGCCCGGTCACCGTATGTATGCTCATGAAGTGCAATTACTTCCATATATGGCTTGTGGAGACTGCCAAGATAAGTTTTGAACTTACGGTCGACAGAGTTACTAAGGCAACTCGAGATAATAAAATAGATTGCCACGGTTAGCATGGTTATGTAAGCTACTTTAAAATTGATGAACTTTAGTAGCCAAAATATAGTAATTGTCATGATGGCAATAAACCATGTTGTTGGTAAAAATAGGAGTATAAAAAACCAGCCATCGGTCAGGTATGGGAATGTGTTGGCGTCGGACGCTTCATAATAGATGTTTAGAAAATCGATGCGCATTATAAGCAGGAATAACAGGATTCCAACAAGGTAAAAGCGCAGATTCGGTTTTTTATTTAGAATCATTATGGAATATCCTTGCCATAATATAGCACTACAATATTAAAATACAAATCGCGTCAGCTAAATAGAGGTATTCCGTAATTCTGGCTGCAATCGGTCCGTTTTCTTGCATTTGAACGAGTGCTTTGGCGCCTTTTGGTGAATATTGCGTACAGTTGTGCGGTTTGCAAGAGCAACGCGGGAGGCATACGCGCTCACGCCATCACAAAAAGGTGGGGCGTGCGGAAGGGAGTCCACACGCCCCGGGGGTAGGAGAACAGGGAAACTTTTATCTCGAGCCGGTAAACCGGGCCTGATTTCAACCTGTCCGACCGTCTCGGTCCCGGCGGCTTCTCTCGCGAGATGTCCGCCGCGACTTCGACTTGTCTTTTTTGTCTATTCAACCTTGTTTCGCGGAAGGGGTAAAACCGCGTCACAGAGCCGATACACATCGATATTTTTGTATCTTTCTTTAAGATACATGATTTCAATAAAAAGTCAAGACTTGATATGAAAAAAACATGTTTTTTTTGAACAAAATATGATTAATATATATAAACGCTTGTAGAGTTTGAGGCTGGGTGGAAAAAATATTGTTTTTTATTGAAATTGACGGGCGACATGCTTGTAATTTGAAAATAAGAGGGTAAAATAGGTATGGAAAGGTTTGATAGGGTATAAATAGGCATATTATGTCAGAGCTGATCTATCTTGGTAAATTCCAGCATGTGCTGGACGGTCAGAGCCGGGTGTCCATTCCTAGCGAGTGGCGCGAGGCGGAGGACGGTCCGGCCAACTATGTGCTGTTCCGGGGTAGGGGCGATGCATTGATTATGTTCCCGAGCGAAACGTTTCTGGAATTTGTGGGGCGGGTGCGCGGAGGCGCGTTTGCCAGTGACGAACTTCAGGAGCTGCTGGCCTGGGTCGGAGAGCGCACGCGGCGCTGCCAGTGCGACAAGCAGGGCCGGGTAAAGCTCGACCGCACGATGCTGGACGATTGCGGCATCGGCGACAAGTTGGAGCTGGTGGGAGCGGTCACCCACATGCTGCTGCGGGCGCCGCAGGTCTCCGAGCCCGAAGTCGGGCGGGATGAGAAATTCTTCGCCAGGATGCGTGAGTTTGCGGGAACCGACGGCGCGGACGCGGTCAAAGTGCTGGCGTCGGCGCTCGGGCTCAAGAAATGAGCGGGATATACGACGGCGAGCGCGCGGCCGGGTTGGACTTTGGTCATTTGCCGGTGCTGCCGCGCGAAGTTTGCGGTTTTTTGAATTTTGGCGCTACGGAAGCGAAGCTGATCGACGGAACCGTTGGCAACGGCGGCCACTCGTCGCGGCTGGCGCTGGCGAATCCGGCGGCCCGGCTGCTGTGTATCGACCGCGATGAAGCGGCGTTGCGGCGTGCGGCGGAACGGCTGGAGTTCGCACGCGGCCGGGTGGAGTTTGCACACGGCGAGTTTGCCGAACTTGATGATATTGCACGGGCGCATGGATTTGACGGCGCCGACGGGGTGCTGCTGGACATAGGAGTTTCATCTCCGCAGTTGGACGATGCGTCGCGCGGGTTTTCCTGGCGTGGCGACGGGCCGCTGGACATGCGGATGGACCGCAGTTGCGGTATTACGGCGGCGGAGATGCTTAATCGGTATGACGAGCCGGCGCTGGCCGGAATATTCGCGGAATACGGAGAACTTCATTCCGCACGAAAATTGGCGGCTGCGGTGGTGCGGCGCCGGAAGGAGCGTCCGTTCGAGCGCACCTGCGAGCTTGCGGAGTTCTGCGAATCGGAGCTTGGGCGTACCGCGCCGGGCAAACTGCCGTTGCCGACGCTGGTTTTTCAGGCGTTGCGCATTGCGGTCAACGATGAACTCGGGCAGCTCGAGCGCGGTTTGCGCGCCGCTCTTAAGGTGCTGCGTCCGGGCGGGGTGATGGTGGTGATCAGCTTTCATTCGCTGGAAGATCGGATTGTGAAGAATTTCATGCGGAATGCCGCGGCGGATTGCGTGTGCCCGCCCGGCCTGCCGGTCTGCGTGTGCGGCAAGGTGCGTGAAGTTGAAGTGCTGACACGCAAAGTGGTGATGGCCCAACCGGACGAGCTGGCGGAAAACCGCCGTTCGGCTCCGGCCCGGCTGCGGGCGGCAAGAAAGATTTGACGGAACAAAACTCAACATATCGGGGCGGAAGCGATGGCGACAACAATTAAAACGCGGATGGTGGCGGCGCCGCGGCGGGCGAACAGAAGTTCGTCGTCGGCAGCCGGGTTCTGGGTCAGGCTGGGCATTATGGTGCAGGTTATTGCACTTTTGGCCGGGATATTCATGCTTTACAGTTACAGTGTGTCGCTCGGGCAGAAGCAGATCGTCACCACGCGCGGCATCGCCCGCATCAATCAGGAGATACATGAACTCGACCGCGAACTCGAGGCGCTCCGACTGAAACGCGAGAGTTTTACCGATTGGCCCTATGTGCGGGATCGGATTGAAAAATACGGGCTGAATCTGCGACCCACCGAGCCGTCGCAGCGTCGCCGGCTGGTTATCGGCGGCTCCGCGGAAGTTGCGGCTTCACGCGTAATAACCGCTCAGCGTTGATTCCGGGGGCATGACCGTGCGCGGCAATCGTGAACTGATTGTGGCCCGGGCGAGCATGGTGATGCTGGTGCTGCTGCTCGGAGCCGGTGCTTTGTGCTGGCGGCTCTGGGTTGTACAGGTTAAGAAGCACGACTATTATTTCGACCGAGCCCGTGAGCGCTATACCGTTGAGGTTTCCACCCGGGGCAAACGCGGCGAGGTCTTCGACCGCAAGGGCAATCTGCTGGTCGGTAATCAACCCTGTGAAGTAATTGTGGCCGATCCGGCGTTGATTTCGGACGAGCAGGTGGGCCAGCTGACGGATGTGTTTTGCGGTACGCTCGGCGTCGACCGGGCCGACACCCTGCGCAGGCTGACCACCCGCCAACGCAAGATCAAACGTGCCGACGGCAGCGAGCGCACCGTCATCGTTCGTTATGCGGTAATTGCAAGGCAGGTGCCGCTGGATGCCGCCGCCGCCATGCGCGAGCGGCTGGCCAAGATCAAACCCGGACTGACGCATAAAGCCGTCTATGAGGAAGAGGATTATATCCGGGTTTATCCCAAGGGACGACTGCTGGCCAACGTGCTGGGGTTCACCAGTTATTCCCGCGGCGAGGATGTGGCGGTTTCCGGCGTTGAGAGCTCGTTCAACCGTGCGATGATGCCCGGAACCGGTCGTACCCGCTACGAGCGGGCCCGTACCGGCGGCCAGATATTTTACGGCCTGCGTGAAATTACCCGGGAAGAAACCGATGGTTTCAATATTTATCTGACCATCGACGAGGCGCTCCAGCAGATCGTGGAAGAGGAGCTTGACAAGATGGTCGAGAAATTCTCCCCCCGTGCCGCCAGCATAATCATGGCCGACCCCAAAACCGGCGAAATACTTGCCCTTGCCCAGCGGCCCACCTTCAATCCCAACGAGCGCAGCAAAGCCGCGATGTCCGATTCGAGCGCATGGCGGCTGTTGTGCATTGAAAACACCTTCGAACCGGGCTCTATCATGAAGGGCCTCAGCATATCACTGGCGCTCGACGCGGGTGTGATTACTCCCAATACGGTGTTCAACGGCTACAACGGAACATGGATATATCGTGGCAAGCCGCTCAGCGATTCGACCAAGCGGGGCCAGATGGATGTCCGCACCGCGGTACAGAAATCCAGCAACATCGTCACCGCCCAGATCGGGCTGTTGCTGGGCGAGAAACGGCTATATGATGGACTCAAGCGCTTTGGTATCGGCGAACGCACCGGGGTGCCGCTCTCCCCTGAGTCGCGTGGAATGATCACCAACTACGCAAAATGGGACGGCCTGATGATAACCCGCGTGCCGATCGGCTATGCGGTGGGGGTGACGCCCATGCAGATGGTCCGCGCCTACTGCGCGCTGGCGGATGGCGGCAACCTGCGAACTCTGAAACTGTTTCACCATGCCGAGAATGCCGCCACCGGAGAGATTATCGAGCCCGAACCTGAGACGCCGGTTCAGGTGTTCACCCATCCGGAGGTGGCGGCGGTAATAAGCGACATGCTCAAGGCGGTCACCAAAGAGGGCGGCACGGCTAAAAACGCCGGGGTCCCCGGATTTGAAACCGCCGGAAAGACCGGCACCAGCCGCAAGGTGGTGGGGCGGCATTACAGCCCTGGTAAATATAATTCCACTTTCATCGGGTTCGTGCCGGCCGACCGGCCGGCATTTGTGCTGCTGGTTACGCTGGATGAACCCAAAGGCGCCATTTACGGCGGCATCACGGCGGCGCCGACCTTCAGCGCCATCGCCGAACGCGCGCTCAAGTATCTTGATGTCAGCCCCGATCCGGAGCTGTCGGAAAAGCCAAAAAAGTGAGAATACTATGTTGAACGAACACAGCAAAGTGCACATGGTAGGCATCGGAGGCATCGGCATGAGCGGGCTGGCGCAGCTGTTGGCTGCGATCGGCTGCCGCGTATCCGGGTCCGATCGCGACTCCGACAAGCCTCAGAACCGCGCATTGTTCGATGCCTTGCGCTCGCAAGGTATCGCAGTGTATCCGCAGGACGGTTCATTCGCGGCCGCCGGTCTGCCGGATGCGGTGATTTACTCGACTGCGGTGGAGGAGGGCAATCCGGACTTCGTTGCGGCGGGTGACTCTCCGCGGTTGCACCGTTCGCAGGCGTTGGAACAGGCGGTGAACCTTTACGCCGCCGGCGCGACGCTGGCGGTCACCGGAAGCAGCGGCAAAACCAGCGTTACCGCTTATGTGGCGGAGGCGCTGAATCTGCTCGGGATCAAGGCCGGCTGTCTGGACGGCGGCATGGTTCGGAATTTCTGTGTTGGCGACATGCCCGGCAATTTTCATCCCGGTCGCGACATTTTCGTGTTCGAAGCCGACGAGAGTGACAAGAGCCTGCTTAACTACGAAGTCGATTACGCGGTGATACTCAACATCGGCTGCGACCATTATTCCGAGGAAGAGTTAGCTAGGGTATTCGGTGAATTCACCCGCCGGGTGCGCAAAGGTGTGGCGATGTCCGGTCGGGTGTTTGCCGCGGTCAGGTCTTATCTGCGACCCGAGCTGGAAATGGTAACCTTTGCGGAAAACTCCGGGGAACCCGACGTCGATTTTTCGTTTGATCGCTATCGTGTTGATAATGGCCGGGCGTTTGCCGACCTGAACGGCGAATTCGCGCTGGCGTTGCCGCAACCCGGCGTTCATACCGCCTCCAACCTGGCAGCGGTCGCGGCGGCGCTTTCAATGCTTGGTGTTCCGGCGGGGCGGCTGGCGGATATTTCCGGCGATCTGCGCGGTGCCTCCCGGCGCTTTGAGTTCGTCGGCCGCCGCAACGGCGCCCCGGTATATGATGATTATGCCCATAATCCGCAGAAACTGGCATGCTGCCTGCGGTCGGCTCAAAGTTTGGCTTCCGGTCGGGTGTTCATGATATGGCAGCCGCACGGTTACGGCCCGCTTGGATTCATGCGCGAGGAACTTGGGAGGAGTTTGCGTGCAACCCTGCGCGGGCAGGACGTATTCTGGTTGCTTGAGCCGTTCTATGCCGGCGGTACCAGCTCGTTTTCCCCGCATGCCGCTGAGGTGGCCGATCATTGGGCAATTCCCAACGCCGGTGCGCCCGGAGACCGCGCCGCGGTGGAGGCGCTTCTCGCGGCGGCCGAACCCGGCCCCGGAGACTTGATCATGGTTTGCGGTGCGCGAGACAACACCATTCCAGAATGGGCGAATTCACTTACTCGCGGGGGGCGTTGAACCGCAAAAACACTCTAGACAGTTCCCGATAAGTTTTAGACACCATTTTTTTAAAAGAGTTTCATTTTTTTTTGAAATTCCTCTTGAATAAAGCGGATTTGTCGTGTATAATGTAAGCAGTTGCAGACTCAAACTGCCGTCACCAAATGTCGAGGCGACAAGGCGGGATTGGGACGAATGTTGAAAGAGTTAAGTGTGAAAGAAAGTTTGATACGAAAACGCACATATATTGAAAGGATGCGGGAATGAAGAAGAAGTTTACCTTGATCGAATTGTTGGTAGTCATAGCGATCATCGCTATCTTGGCCGCGATGTTGCTGCCGAGTTTGAGCCGTGCTCGTGAAATGGCGAAACGCGCATCGTGTTCCGGCAACATGAGGCAGTCTCTCCAGGCGTTCCGGCTTTACAGCGAAAACAACAGCGGCTGGGTTGTCCTCAACGCGCACGAATATCCGTGGTATCTCTACGCGTCCATGCCGAAAGACCTCGGTCTTGAACTTGAGCCGCTTATGCCGCAGTCCACGTCGTACAATCCCAAGCCCAGTGATTTGGATGATGCCAAGAATTGGTATCCCGAACGCCGCAAGGTGACCAGCTGTCCGAGCGCCACCAATAAGGGTTCCAGTCTTTATCAGGCCAGTTATGGTACCCCTTGCCTCAAGTATGAGGACGATATTAGTGGTGATGACCTTACGGATTGTACCTATAAGAAGCAGCGCTTCGAATTTGTAGTTCCGACAGGTACCCAATTCAAGACGCCGTTCAATCTGGGGCCCGGATACTACGCCCGCCTCGACCTCTGCCCGACGCAAAGCACCTATGTTATGTTGGCCGACACTGTGATTAGCGCGTCCGGCGCGCAGGGACCTGCATCTGCCCGCCCCATGGGTAACGAGTATTTTGTGTTCGATCGTAATTTTAGGAATGCTCCGCCTAGCGGCAGTTATGGCGACAATGTAATCGTTGAGCGCCACAACGGTCTTGCAAACCTCGGGTATGGCGATGGCCATGTTGCTACCAGCAATCGTACCGACCTCTGGAAGCAGTCTAAGATATGCTTTATCGCTACCACGCCTTCCGGCAGTAAGGTCTATGACATCAATCTCGGCAGATAATATATTATTTAGGTTATTTTTTAAGTGCCCTTTTAGGGCACTTTTTTTTATAATTATTGCTTTAGTCGCAAATAACTAATTGATTGAGCCAATTTCAAAAGTATTGGCATTCCCTTGTTGATAACTCGTCTTCTCGTGCGTCAAAGCCATTTCGACGCACCAATTCTTACTTTTTTCACAAGAAGCTGCGAAAAATC
>JAYFQV010000014.1:0-86873 GCA_034926605.1 Victivallaceae bacterium | reverse complement strand
TCCCTGTTGGTAAGCCCACGAGAGGCAAAATATAAATATTCTTGCAAAACAAGCAAAATCACGAAAACAGATAACGAAAAGTTTTATATTTATAATCCATTTTTCGAATTGCCTATTCCAAGAGAAGATTAAGGAGGAAATGTAAGATGAAGAAAGCATATCTCTTGTTGTATCTGTTATATGTCTTAATTTGGGGCTGGCTCGTTGAAGTCGCCGGAAGAATTATAATATTTAAAATGAGTTCACCGGCATACGCACTTCCTCCGGTGTTGGCAACATGGGGGAAAGCCAATCACATGGTATACAATACATCGTTTCAACTGATTGTTATGATTGGAGTATTGTCCATTTCGGGATTTTTTATCTCCCGGCGATTTCATGGAGCTTCTTTCTATCAGGTCATTGGAATATGTTTTCTCATCACCCATCTTGCCGGCTTATTGCTATTGGCGATTTTTGTTGCGGTAATTCAAAGAAACTATTATATTGTATATTCCCCTGAAAGAGCCACGGCCATGGCCGAAATCATTAATTATCTATTTTTTACCATTATTGCTCTGTCTACTGCGGGCATGATTGCAATAAAAATCATGGCGGCAAAGAAGCATGGGCGGGAAGTCGACAATCAAAAATGATTGAAGCACAAAAGAAAAGCTATGAATTAGGCGTGCATCCGTTAATTTCGATTTGATTGAAATTATCGGATGTGCGCTACTTTATTTAATCGTAGTCTTGACAACAAGACGATTCCATACTATACTAACCGGTGTGTCAAATATATGTACGACACGCAGGGGAGGCGTACAAGAATGGGCATCTGCAACATGGCCGCGAACAGTCGCCACGCCCACGGTTTCCGCTACGACTACGCGGACCGCTGCTGTCGGCGGGATCGTCTGGTGATGGCCGCCGGCGGCGGAGTGTATGCGACCGACGCCAACAAGAACGTGACCGCCTACTTCATAATTCCCGAATGGCCGGAACAGCCCAACAGCACATACTACACCCACACGCCGTTCGGTGAGCCGCCCCAGACGGTTCGCGTTCAGCAGCGAGGAATGGCTTGGCGACTACGGCCCGCTCCGGTATCTCTACCACGACTACAGCCCGAGCCTGAAGCGCTTCCTGACCCGCGACCCGCTCGAAGAGAGCGGCGGAGTGAACCTCTACAACTTCGTCGGAAACAATCCGGTGACAAAGTGGGATGCGCTGGGACAGGCATCTGATTTTGGAAGTACTATGGCCCAAGGATGGAAAAATGATTTAAAAAATGGTGGTGTCGAAATTGATCAAATTGCATCGGCGACTTATGAACTTATTGATGGTTGTGACTGTTTTATGAAGCTTACGGTATTCAGAGCAAAATTTTACGGCGAAAAATGGTTGGAGGATATCGGGGATGCAGCCGTAGATGTCGGCTCTATTGCAATTGATGGGCTGAAATATTTATGGAACGCACCAAATTCAATCATAGGTATTTTAGCAGGAACAAGTGGTTTGCCATTTTCATATTACAACTCAGGCGATGATAAAATTCCGCTGATCGGAACAAATGGCAATGCGATTACGTTTCCCAATAGTCCATATATGCCGCTGGGTGCAATAACATTGGGGAACGTTCAATTATTTGGAAAGGGGTGTTATCGTGAAAATATTTTGAAACATGAGGCAAGACATACCGACGAGCAATGGTGGCTAGGACCTTTTTACGTCCCAGGCCATGTCATTGCAATGTTGGGATCATTATTGGCATCATTGGTATCGGACAAGGCGCAATGGAAGAACGTAATAACCCCTGATCGCATATTACCCGATGGTCGCACTAATGATTGGTTTCACCGAAATAATATATTGGAGTTTTAATTGTGCACAGAAAATCCATAATAATATTTTTGATGCTTGTGCTGATGGGATGTTCTGAATGGTTTTATGTAGAATATAAATTCAGCAATATCACGGTGCCAGAATATGATGCACTTCTTTCAGAATTAGTGTCTATAATAAAGATGCATGGATTTAGATTGGAAAGAACGATATCTCGTTGCCCTGGCGAAGAAGAATTTATTATAAGAAAGGATAATGATGACTCGGAAAGTTTTGAAATAGTAGTAGCAAGAGAGAGAAACACCATAATTATTGGTGGTATGGCGAAATTCGCATCAATGTCCGCGATTGAACATGAATTTCGCGAGGCGGCTTGTAAATTGTTAAAGGATAATAATAAAATATCCAGAACGGAAGGACCTTAAGGCGGATGACCGTATAAAAAGAGGCTCCTTCGAAGATATGGCAACTTGTGCGAAATAAAACACCGGCCAAGTGATGTTGTCCGGAATTAGGCGTGCATCCGTTAATTTCGATTTGATTGAAATTATCGGATGTGCGCTACTTTATTTAATAGTAGTCTTGACAACAAGACGATTCCATACTATACTAACCGGTGTGCCAAATATATGTACGACACGCAGGGGAGGCGTATGAGGATGGGCATATACAACACGGCCACTAGCAGTTGGAAAACGACGACGGATTATACCTATGAGGACACCATTGACCAAAACGGCGTTGAACATAAGAGCAGCCGTCTGTCCACGATTTCCGGCCTCGGTAAAACCGGCACCTACTCCCGCCTCGCCAATTCCAACCGCATCAGCAGCGTAAGCTTCAACAACAACTACCCGTCGGCCACCTACATCTACGACGGCGCCAAGAAGATCGCGGTGCTGCGTAACTGTGTGCTGGCGGAAAAGTATGTGTGGCAGCCGGAGAGTTCCGGCGACGCGGACGTGATACTGTTCGACGCCGGCGGTGTTTACGCGACCGACGCGAATAAGAACGTCTCTGCCTACTACACCATGGACGAGTGGGCGTCTGCGATCGTCGGCATCCTCTACACCTACAGTCCGTTCGGTGAGCCGACCACATCGGTCAGACGGTTCGCGTTCAGCAGCGAGGAATGGCTTGGAGACTACGGTCTGCTCCGGTATCTCTACCGCGACTACAGCCCGAGCCTGAAGCGCTTCCTGACACGCGACCCGATCGGCGAAGCCGGCGGAGTTAACCTCTATAACTTCGTCGGAAACAATCCGGTGACAAAGTGAGATAATAAAGGTCTAGAAATTGAATCAATTATTTGTGACTGTAGCCAAGAATGTATTAAGGCGATGGAAGAAGCCAGAGATAGCCCAATTGAGGTTATCGCAAAACTGTTAGATGCTGCTTCACAGGAGGAGTATCTTTCGATAAAAGAAATTTTTGAAAAATATGAATTAGAGAAAATTGGAGGCGCAACAATTGGTGCGGTTGGTTCTGGTACGAAATTGCATCATTGTCCCAAGGATATTTTGGAGTATATAGAGAAAAGCAATATTTTAACGGGTTTTCCGATTTTTACCAACATAAACTTGTTAATCAATCTATTTTCTGATACGTTTGGGCATATGGGTAAATCATGGGCATTGAATGAGGCACTTCGAAGTAGTTGGTATGTCGACAGCCTCAATGCATATATAAAGAGATGCAAAGAAATTATGAGTAAAAAAGGACCATCAAAATGAGACGCTATACGGGGCGCTGGCTTTGGACAATAGTGGTTACATATGGTATCGTATTGGGGGTAATATATATTGCAACTTTATATTTATCTACCTTGCCAGACGTCACCGAAGTATCTTTGGCTAGGACTCTGCGTCTTGAACATTCGAGTTTTGTTATATCATGTTATACTGCTTCAGTTATAACAGTAGCCTTGCTCCCTATCGTATTTATTTGCCAAGGCAGAAAAAGGAATAAGTAATGGAGGTGTATTACATATGAATGATGATATCTTCGTAACTCCTTACTCGCGCCCCAATAGATTGTCAGACCCTTATAACGAATATAATGCGGAGGAATTGTCTGAAATTATTAATATGCCAGACGAAAATCTAACTGGGAAACATCTCTCTATGCTTTTTCATGGAGCATTGGCTGCTGGTAATTATCAAGAAAGCTGTTATTTTCTGCCATATGCATTGAAATATGTCAAAGCACAAAAAAAAGACAGTTGTGATGCTTTATATTACATATTATACTGGACAAGGGAGATGTATATATTTCTTGTTGAAGATGGCGTTTGGATCGAACTCAACAAACAGTTATATAGTTTGTTTCGCTTTTTCACGCGCAAGTTCTTGCTCATTGGTAATTCGCCGATGACTCCGAAAAACGATAACTATGTTGATATTTATCTTGATGAGTTGAATCACTTCAAATATCTTCCAATAGAAATCACCGAAATGCAGTCAAGAAATATTGAAGTTATCAATAAATTTGCGGATGCTTATTTAAGGCAACGCTTCAGTACTCCAGATGGTTATGATGATTGGGCATGGTTGATATTCCTTATTAATGGCAAGTTGAGAGGTCCGGGGTTAAGCAGCGCATATTATTCTGATTATTTGCAACAATGGGTCAACTCAAAAAGTTGGCACAATAATGCCTTGCCTTTAATAATTGAATATATCATAAAGCATCCGGAACACGAATCTTTTTGGACTAGGCAATTAGACAATGCGATGATTTTCTAGCACTCACATACATATCATGAAGTACAAATATAATCAAAACCCCAGAACCTGTGAGTGCTTTGTGAACACTTCCGACAATGATGTCGTTTGTAAGGAACAAACATTCTTGTTTATCGCCTTTTCCTCACTTATCTAACAACAGAAGGAACTGCCGCCATGTGTATTGCTTTGAGTCACGAAATGAAAGCTTGGTCGAATTATTTGTACATGCTGGATATTGATAATCGATTTGAAATTCATTCTTTGGAAAACCCGGGATGGTTTTTGTTCGCCGATCTGCATGGTACGGATTTTGAAAATACAAGATTTACCCCGATAATAAGCAATATTAACGCTAACGGCAGCGAGAGCGATGAGTACAACTGGCTATCGATTTATGTTGACGAGGATCATGTCTTCAATGGTTGCGGATCGCTTAACAAGCTTGATGTAATATTGTCCATTTTCTTCTCGTGGTTGAAGGATAATGGATTCGATCCAAAAAAATATGAATCTATCCAGTATAGGGAACCTGCCAAATGCATTGGCGGCTTCAACATCTGGAACTATTGTAACGAGCAAGGTTATACGCCAATAGTGGATAAATATTGAAGCAATGCAGGCAATACTCGGAAAATGGACGAATTGAATCGATGTAAGGCGGTTGATAAATAAGCCTAGCACAAGAACCGTCTTATGCTGGAACCATAAGGAGTTAGTACCTCGGCGCACATTCATTAATTCCGATCTGATTGAAATTATCGGATGTGCGCTGTTTATTTTGAAGTCGGTCTTGACAACTAAACGACTCCATACTATACTAGAAGCATAAAGGGTAAACGTTGCAACAAAGAAAGAGGATAGGAACATTATGGCTAGGTTTTTTTTATCTGTAGTAACCTCCGTACTGATGCTTGCTGGATATGTTTGTTTTGCCACCGATGAGGTAACGCCCAACGAGCCTGAAACTCAAATATCTTACCCCCTGGACAATGTTTCGTTTCTGGCCGCAACCGAAGGTGCGTTTATGTTAATGCGCCAAGATGGTCTTTCGCCAACACCTTTTTCTGAAAACGTCATTGGTGATGTCACGACCATATATATGGTGCATCAATGGGCGCCCGAAACTGAACTCACGCAGTATGATCATGCGTTTGTGGAACTTACCGATTTAATTTCTCAGGAAAAACTGATATCGCCAGCCGATACAAAAAGTTTTCCCACCTTGTACGGCTTGTTCTGCCTGCGAGAACTTCTGCCGGAAGCGGTTGGGAAAAAGATAGTCTTGCCATCGTCTTTCAATGGTCTCCCATCTCTTGGAGAGCCACCTCGGAAAGAGGAGGTGACCACCGTGGCAAATTATATATCTTATATATTCCCATATACTTTTTGTAAAAAAATTGAAGTACTGAAAAATGAGGCTAAAGGCAATACCGCTGAAAACAACCATTTGATGTATGATATTGCATTGTACAATCTGCGCTTTGCCGCTCAATATCAATTATTATCAGATCCGTCTCTTGAACGGTTCATTGATCAGGCAAACAATCGTCTTTTTATCGAATTCATAGAAGACCACTGGCCCGGAATATCCGCCGCATCGAAGGAAAGGATTTGCACAGATCCTGTAATTAAAGTATGGCTTTCCAAGTGGGAGGAAAAAGTTACCCGAGCGGAACACTCCCAGCCATAAGCAGACAGAATAGTTTAAGGAATAGCTCATGATAAATCGCATCGCTCGCAGGCGAATGGCCTTGATGCTTGAGAGTTATTTTTCATGCAAGATCAATAATTATCAACTCGATAACTGGCTTGGCCTATTTAGCAATTGTAATGACTTGCTTGTTGCTAGTCTGTGCGGTGCGATTTATCTTTTATATGATGATGTAACTAAACACTGGTGGTTCAAGTTCTACGATGAAAAAGTTCAAACATTGATTTCTGTTTGGATGCTGTTGCTAAATTCAAACATTGATTTCTGCTCGGCACAAATTCCTCCGCTTAAAGATGATCTTAGCGATTTTTGGCCTCTGGCATCCGCCGATGAGCTCCTTAAAATAGAGAGATGTGCTAATAATTTCAAAGAGTTTTATCCGCCAATAACGAATGCATTACTGGAGAAGCTTCATAGCATATGTTGGACAAGAATTCGATTATTTGAAAAATTAAAGACAACAAGCATTGCAAAAAAAGTATGGCATCTGATTAAAATTAGAAATCCCAATACTTGTCAAGAATTATGGAGAGAGCACAGTAGACTAGACTCAGAAAGGCTTTTCTGTAATATCATTCCCTTACCCATTTCACAAATAATTATTCCAAATGACACAATTGGCATATTGAAATTATTTTCAGAAGAGCAGTCAAGTATCTTTGAAAAACATCAAAATATTTGTGTATGGAAATACCTTATGCGAGATTGCAATTCCCCGCTTGTCAATAATAATTCACACCGAATATAGTTTAAACCGTCTTCGCATACACGCCGTTTGGCGCGCCTATTGAGCGGGGTAAACGTTTTGTGTTCAGCAACGAGGTTATGAAGTAGTTATAATGAGTAAATCCTCGGCCCACATCCGATAATTTCGATTTGATCGGAATTGCCGGATGTGCGCTGTTTATTTTGAAGTCGGTCTTGACAACAAGATAACTCTATACTATACTAGTTATATATAAAAAATGCTGAGGTACTATTATCTGAAAATAGTAACTTTTATTGGCTGTATGCAACAAAAATTGGACGTAATCTGTAATGATTTAAAAATTATAAATACTATAAGTGTAATGCTTATTGATCTGGGAAAAAAACATGTTAAAGCACCAGAGACCAACAAAGTTCAGTGACCCGTTTGGAGATTTTTCGGGTGAAGAATTGAACGGCATCATTGCAAAAACAGATGAACAACTTGGCGATGTTGATTACATGATGATTTTCCAGCACCATCTGCCGGCTGGCACATACAATGAATCGTCGTATTTCATATCCCAAATGTTTGCTTACCTTAACCGTGAATATGCAAACGACCGAGAAATAACCGCGGATGTCCTTGATCATTTTATGTGCTGGTGCCAGCAATACGCCGAAGACTTGATCCGTGACGGCGCTGACGATTGGGTTCGATCTGAATTGTTGGGACTATTATGCAAAATTGCGGATCAGTTCAAATTGACAGAACTCTCCCCAAAACATATTTTTCCAATTGTCCCATTGCAGCTTGGCGCCATTACGGAATTATTAAGCGGAATGGTCTCATATGAATTTTTCCGAGAAACAATTCCAATTGCAACAGCATATCTCACCAATGATATTTCCTACGCACACGCCGGGTGGATTCTGACGTTGAACGGCTGGACAGCGCCGCCGTTGATCCGTTTCCCCGTCGGTATCCTTGAAGCCGCGCTCCAAGCGATAAACCAACACTTGGCCATCACCGATGCCAAGTTTGATCATTTATTTTGGCAGGATTGGGAAACTCGAATGGCAAGATACATTGAACTACAAGAAACATGGCACAGTAAAAAATTGTGAGGAAAAAGATCATGGCGGGAAAAAACATGGATGGCAGGTAGATTGTCAACTGAAAGTCTTTCGTCCGGCAACCTAACCCCAAATGGACGGATTATGTGTTGCCTCTTGTCATACCTAATTTCGGCAATTATGTCGGCGCTAATTGGGGATACGATCAAATGCAGAAATATAATCCCTTTTTGGGGGTAAATACAAAGCTAGAATCGGGCATCTTTTGGCATGATTTCAATATGGACTACACGAAATCCCCAATGTCCGGCGACCTCTGACGCGCATCTCGGCTGGATAAAGAGAGGCTACACGCCCCAGGAGGTTGAACCCGGCATTGTAGATCAAGGATACAGAGCCATTGGTACTGTCGCATTCCTTATCGGATCGGCGGTTGATACAAGAAATTCAAAGTATAGGAACGGGGAGCATTACATTGAAAAGGAGATTTTTTCATGGTAACACGTATTGACGTAAACAATTTGCTTAAAAGAATTCAGAAATTTATAATTGTCATGACTTTTATATTGCTCGTGATTGCGGGAATATTGTTTTTGATAGAGTCAAAAAAACTGCGAAATTCCTACCGTATATCCGGGGTGATCACAAATTATCAGACGGTAACAGGTCATGAATCAAAGCCATTTTACCGTGCAATGATAAGCTTCATAGACAAGGATGGAAATGTCGTGGAATATCCATGGGACTTATTGCAAGAAGATTATCCCCCAAAGTTGGAAGTCGGAAAGAAGTTTTCCGGTTATTTTAACCCAGATCACAAGGTAGTAATTGGAGACTCGATAATGTATAAATATTTTGGAACTATTATTGCTCTGATAATCGCCGGCAATTGGCTTATTGGGGTGTTGTTCATCGAGGTGGTGAGAAGAGTCTTAGCGCACAGATCAAAATTGACTTCATAATGCCCCGAGTTAAGCGCACATCCAGCAAGCCCGATTTTATCGGGATTCTCGGATGTGCGCTATTTATTTAGAAATCGGTCTTGACAACGTGACGATTCCGTACTATACCACACCGCCAAAATTATGACAGCGCCGCAAATTCAATTTTCTGAGACAGTGTTTTGCGTACCGGACAATTGGAGGCGAGCGCCAATATCTTCCGCCTGTCATCCTCCGATATATCGCCGTCAATCCGTACCCGGCTTAGAAACAAGGTCTTGCCTACGGTTCCGCGATCGATGTCAACCTCCACACGCACGTTAGAATACGGCATCTTCAGCCGGTTCATTATCATCCTTATCGAAATGTTGAGGCACGACGCATAAGCCGCGGCCAGCAGTTCGTGCGGACGGAATCCATCCCCGCTGCCGCCCTTGTCCGCGCTCACATCCGAAACTATGGTCTTGCTTCCGTTGTCCAGCTCAATCCGATAATTTTCCGGCCCGTTAACCGCCGTTATCATAAAATTCCCTCCGAGTAAAGTTTGCTGCCTGCAAAATATCACCGGAAACGTTTTTTTTCAATTATGTCCGCAACCGGAATATTCAAATTTGAGCGCTTTCTTCGGGCAGCACTCCACACAGCGTTCGCACCGTATGCAGATCGGATTGGAAAATTCACCGGACTCCCGTCCTTCGAACGGGCGCAGCTGGAACGGGCAGACCTTGGCGCATTTGCCGCAATTTACGCACTCGGGCGCAACCAGCAGCGGATTGCGATCCTTGCCGATCTTACGGTATATTTTGCCCATCGGGCACATCGAACACCAGAAAAAACGGTTGAACAACAGCCAGCCGGCCAGCCCGATCACGGTGGTGAACGCGATCATGCTGTAAAACACATATCCCCACTCCCGCCAGGAAGTTCCCGGGCGAATGAAGTAAATCGCCGCCAGCATGAACAGCGGAACGACCAGCCCGAACGGTTTGGTAAGCAATATCCGGGGCAGCGCTCTGCCCCGGTCGGGCAGGAGTCCGTAAAACGCGCCGCGCGGGCACAGGTTGCCGCAGGCGAACCTGCCGCCGCGCCGGAACGCAAACCATATTCCAACCGCCACATTGAGGAACATGCAGTAGTTGAGCCAAGGATATTTCCAGCCGAAAGCCAGCACCGCCACAAAAATCATGGCGAAAACGCCGAACCATGCCTTCTTGTCGCGATCAGGCCTCACGATATTTCTCCGCCAGTTCCGCGCCGACCTCAACACACCGGGCGCAAGCGACCCGATGGACAAGTTTGAGATCGCGGCACTTTGCCGACCCGAGTCCGGCGACGAACTCGTCCGCCACATTGCTCTTTACATTCTCCGGAACTATCTTCATCGCGGCGAAAAGCGCGCCGCACACGCCGTCCTCGGCCTTGCCGCCGCCACAGGATGCCAGTTCGCCGTAAAGCTCTTCGCGTCCGCAACCGCAGGCGGTCGCCTGCGCGCAGTTATGTCGGCGGGGTACGGCTTCAAAAAGTTCAAGTGCGCGATTCATCATTATCTATCACCTTCCTGTGCTATTTTGTTGCGCATGCAGTTCAAAATGGTTATCGAATGTTCATTGGCAATCCTGAAATAACGCTTTGTCCCGTCCGAACGGCAGGTAATGATCCCGGCCTGACGCATCTTGGCCAGATGTTGCGACACCGCCGACTGTTCGAGATCGAGCGCCTCGAATATCTCTCCGGCACAGCACTCGCCGCGAATGTCCAAAAGTTCCAGCATCCGCAGTCGCTGCGGATGCGAAAGCACCTTCAGCGCTTCCGACATCGCCTCAATGTATTGCAAAGGCAGCGGGTCTATTCTCTTTTCCATTACACGCCATCCGGGTTCGTCATTACTGTCGTATCGTTGTTATATTAAAATATCATAATGTTTTAATATTTCAAGCATAAAATCCCGGTCTGGCCATGGAATATTACTGTTTATTTCTGAATATTCCCATAAAATCGCTAATTTATTTCATATAATTGCTTGACATGGCGATAAAGTGGTTATATTTTTTAGCATATGGTCTAAAAAGCAAGGATAAGCATGAAGGGAGCAAAAATGAACGCCCAAATAATCACAAACCCGTATGAATGCTGCCCGGAATACGAAACCGCAAAGTTCAAGCTCAGATTGGTATCTCCGGCGGACGCGGACGACCTGCTGGAATGCTATTCGGATCGCGCCGCGGTGACTCGAATGAACGCCGACAGCTGTACCAGCGACTTTTATTATCAAAGCAGGGAGGAAATGGACAGCTGCATAAAATTCTGGCTGGATGCTTACACGGCGGGTCATTTCGTTCGTTTTTCCGTGGTGGACAAATCGAACTCGAAAGCGGTCGGAACGGTTGAAATATTCGGCGGCAATGCAGGAGTGTTGCGCATAGACCTGGCTTCGACATACGAGACCGGTGAAAACATAAAGGAGCTCACCGAACTTGCGATCGACCGCTTCATCCGCGATTTTGCCGTCGGGAAACTCATGGTCAAGTCCGGCCATACCCCGGAACGGCGGAAGGTGTTCGAGCAACTCGGGTTCACCGCGTCCAAGACATTCCGCCCCGGGATGGGATATTTTGAATATGCCGCCGACTGAAAAAACTCGCCTCAAGCCGCCCCGGTCCTCAACACGTCTCCTGCGCGGTCCGATATTCGACGATGGCCGCGATAGAACACAATTTGAGGCCGTGCCTGCGGCGAAAAACCTGCAGATCGGGCAATCTGGCCATCGTGCCGTCGTCCTTAAGTATTTCGCAAAGCACCCCCACCGGCGGCAGTCCGGCCATTTTTACCAGGTCCACCGTACCCTCGGTATGCCCGGTGCGCTCCAGCACTCCGGCCGGGCGGGCCAGCAAAGGATAAACATGCCCCGGCGAATAAAAGTCGTCGATGGAACTCGACGGCCGCATAATCTCGGCGATGGTGCGGGAACGGTCGAAAGCCGAGACTCCGGTGGTGGTGCCGCTCACCGCGTCAAGACTTTGGGAGAACGCGGTTCCGCGTGGGTCGTGGCGGCCGGGCGGAACCGCCAGCGAAAGACGCTCCGCCGTTGCAACGTCCACCGGCACGCACAATACGCCGCGCCCGTGAGTAACCATGAAGTTGATATTTCGCGGTGTGGCAAACGCGCCGGCACAGATCAGGTCGCCTTCATTTTCGCGGTTTTCGTCGTCGGTAAGCACCACGATTTCGCCGGCCGCAAGCGCGGCAACCACTTCTTCGATCGGATCGAACATAAATCCACCTCACAATGCTATGTCAGGGCGGGATCCGTTCGCAGAATAAAACAAATAATGTACAACGCACCATGCGCCGCACCGCTGCCGTCCTCTTCCATCCGGACTGTAACCGTCGGTTCCGGAATCACACCGGATCAATCCCGCGGCGCTGGCCTCGGGAGTCGCGGACTGTACCGCCGGTGAGGATTTTCACCTCGCCCTGAAGACATGATTAATATACCGCATATCGGGAGAAAAACAAGCGTGGCGTCACCTGCCCGAAGCCGCGCCGTCGAAAATATGACCGGCCGGGCAAACGGAAAAAAAACGGAAAAATATCCTGCCACGCTTGTTGCGACGGGCATGACGCCATATATTAATTGTTATCGGCACTGCCTGGAGAAACAGGCCGAAACATCTAACAGAGACTTTCATGGACAAAACCAACGATCCTCGCTGGAAGGTAATATCCAGCAAATACATAAGCAAAAAGCCCTGGTTCACGGTCAGGCAGGAGTGCGTGGAATTGCCGAACGGCAGCCGGATACCGGAATATTTTGTTCTGGAATACCCGGAGTGGGTCAACGTCATCGCCGTCACGCCGGACAACCGGTTCGTGATGATCCGGCAGTACCGCCACGCACTGGGAAAGACCGGGCTCGAACTGCCGGCCGGGGTGGGCGAACCCGGCGACGCTTCGCCGCTGGAAACCGCTCGGCGCGAACTGTTGGAGGAGACCGGATTCGGCGGTGGCGAATGGACGGAGTTCATGACGCTCTCCGCCAATCCGACCACCCATACCAACCTCACCCATGTTTTTCTGGCCAGGGATGTTATAAAGCTGTGCGCTCCCGCGCCGGAGGATACCGAAAATCTTACCGTAATGCTTATGGAGGCCGCCGAAGTGCGCCGACTGCTCGAGAACGGCGAAATCGTCCAGGCTCTCATGGCCGCGCCGTTGTGGAAATATTTCGCGGCCGGAAAGTGACGCATCAAAGCGTTTTCAGCCGGGCCACGCGACATTAACATTGAAGAAGGAGAAATCGCCATGCAAATCAACATCGCCCCCTGCGGACTGGTATGCAGCCGCTGCGACGCCTACCGCGCCACCAAGCTGAACGACCCGGAAAAACTGGAACTGGTAGCCGCCGACTGGCGCAAACGCTACAAATGCGAGGACATCAAAGCCGAACGTCTTCCCTGCGACGGATGCATGACCGAAGGCGGCCGTAAGAGCTTTTACTGCGGCAGCATATGCGGCATCCGCCAATGTGCGCTTGGAAAAGGCGTCGGCGTATGTTCGGAATGCCGCGACTACCAAAGCTGCGATGAAATTGCCGGGTTCCTCGAGAACAACAAGTCGGAACAGTGCAAAGCCATGAAAAAGATGCTCGACTCCATCGCGGAAGTCGAATCGAAGATGCATTCGGCTTTCTAACCTTGAAAATACAGGAAAGACACATCGCAATAATGACAGACATACTGCAACTGGCCGATGTTTTCAGCGCCCGGGCGCAAGAAGTAATGGAGCAATCACAAGTCGTCGAAGCGTGGGAAGCGATCGGGGCTAAGGTAAATCTGGTCGGTTCACTGTCCATGGGGCTGCTTATGAAGCACCGCGACTTCGATTTCCACATTTACACCCCGGTTCTCGATCCGGCTCAAAGTTTCAAGGCCGTCGGCAAGATTTGCGCCAATCCGCGGATCAGTCGCATGGAATACCGCAATCTGGCCGACACCGACGAACACTGCCTCGAATTTCACGCATGGTATCTTGACGAGATGGATGAGGAATGGCAGATCGACATGATTCAAATACTGCAAGGCTCCACCTATGACGGGTATTTCGAGCATGTGGCCGAACGCATCCGGACGGTGCTTACGCCGGAAACCCGCCGAACCATACTCGAACTTAAATATGCCGCGCCCGACGGGACCCATATCATGGGAATCGAATACTACCATGCGGTGATCGGCCACGGGGTGCGCACCTGGGACGAGTTCGAGGCATGGCGGACGGCGAATCCGGCGAACGGCATCGTGGATTGGTGTCCATAGCCATGCCCGGAAAAACCGCAGATTTTCAGGTTTGGAAGACCGCGAAGCCGGATGTTTTCCTGCATGACGGGAAAAACGTCACGCCGCCTCCCGGATGGGCGTTCGTACCGTCCGGCGACCCCGGGCTGACGCGGCGGCTGAAAAGTTCCGGCGAATGCTGGGTGGTGGTGCACCGGCGGAAGAATCGGGTGGAGTCGCTCGGGCTGCTGACGGATGGAACGCGGGTGGCGCAGACCAAAGCACAATTGGCAACGGAGCGGGCCGATCCGTCATACCTGAGGAAGCTCGATTCGGCAAAAAAGCGGCGCGAAGCGGAACAGGCGAAATATGAAGTCGAGTTCCGGGAAGCGGTCTTGAAATTTCTGGCATTCGCCCCCCGTCATGCTGAAATGGCTCTGAAACTCGCCGGAGCGGTGACGGTGCTGGCGGCGCCGGTGGGCAGCGGCACGGTGGCGCGCACCGAACGCATACCGCTGGAGCGACGCGCTGAAGCGGCGGTGATCGCCTGGATGCGTCACCAGACCACCGCCTACGACCATATGTCGATCGCAAGGATCAAAGGCGAACGGCGCGAAGTCCGCCGCGACCTGGCGGAACGTTCACGCCGGTTGCTGGAAAAATACCGGAACGGCGAGCCGGTGGACTCCGCCGTCTGCCCGCTGGCAGGAGCTCTGAAATAAGCCAATGAAAACGGCGGACATCACAAGTGTCCGCCGTCTTGTGCCCGAAGAAGTTATCCGGGCTCCGTCATTCGACCTGTTTTATTTCATGAAGTCGAAATTATACTGGTCGAGGTGGTACATCTTCTTAAGATCGATGATGTTCTTCTGCAACGCCAGATTGATCGGCACACCGGTCTTCTGGCGCTCGAGATAGGTTTCGTACTCCTTTTCGCCAGCCGTGAATATCCGGTCGTGGCCGGGAGCTTTCTTCGAGTTGCGCAGTTCGCGCAGAAGTTCCCCGACGGTATGCTTGAAATCCGCAAGGTCGGTAAACGCCTCCACATTGATCGCGATAAAGAAATGACCGAGATGATACGGCTGCTTCTTGCCGTCGGCCGAGAAGCCGAGCAGCCCCTTGAGGAACGTGCCCTGCTGCAGCGCCGCCGACAGGATTTCCACCACCGTGGCGTAGCCATATCCCTTGTACCCGGCGGTGTCCTCGCCAAGCCCGCCCAGCGGAGTCAGAGCCGCCTTGCCTTTTACCAGGTCTTCAAGCACCTGAACCGTGTCGGTGCGGCTATGCCCCTCCTCGTCGATCACCCAGCCGAGAGGAAGCTCCTTGCCGGCCCGGCCGTAGACCTCGATCTTGCCGCGCTGGGTGACGCTGGTGGCGCAGTCGAGGAAGAACGGGAACGGATCGTCGCTGGGAATGGTGAAAGTCAGCGGATTGGTGCCCAGCATGTTCTCCACGCCGAAGGTAGGCGCGATGGACGGGCGGGCGTTGGTGCCGGAAATACCGATCATGCCGGCCTTTTCCGCCATCAAAGTATAATATCCGGCGATGCCGTAGTGAGTCGAATTGCGAATCACCGTCATGCCGATACCGAACTTGCGGGCGGCTTCGATGGCATAGCTCATCGCCTCGCGGGAAGCGACCATACCCATGCCGTCGTGCGCATCGATTACCGCGGTGGCGGGGCCTTTGCGGACATACTCGACTTCGGTTACGGGATTCTGGATGCCGTCGTTTATGCGATCGATATAGATCGGTTTAAGTCGGCCGATGCCGTGGGAATCTATTCCCAGTTTGTCGGCGGTGATAAGTACATCGGCACAAAGCGCGGCGTCATCGGCCGGAACGCCGGCGGCAACAAAGCAATCACGCATGAAATTTTCGAGCGTGGCAAAATCCAGATAGTACTTTTTTTCTTCGCTCATGATGGCCCTCCGTCTTTTTCCTCGATTCATATAGTATGACTTAATCAACATACCGTCATTCGCAGATAAAGTCAAGCCGCAGCCGCCCCAAACGCGTCAATATTGCCTATCTTTCCAGCCCCGGACGGCACGGGCCGGAAATACAATCGTTTTAAGATGCCCGGACTCCGCCGGACGATTCCGTCTGGAACATTTTGAACGCAATTTATGCGTTAATCCCGACCGGTTAGACATAATCCGGCTTCGCCGCTGCGTATCAATCGCCGCCGGGCACCGGTAAAAGCCATGCCGCTAACCGATTCTGTCACGCAATGCCCTCTGTTCCATGAAATTATTCCTGACATATGCCTGCCGCGACCTAAATATACCACATACAAAACGGAAAATCAAACCTCATCTAAAAACGCTTTTTTTTACATATCAAGTCTTGCTGTAAAAGCTATGTCGTGCTATATTTATCTGATTTAAATGTCCAGGGAGTTAACATGAAAATAGCAGTATGCATAAAGCAGGTGCCGGGCACCACCGCCGTGGAAATCGACCCGGCCACCGGCACACTGAAACGCGAAGGCGTGGAGTCGAAGTTGAATCCTTACGATCTCTATGCCCTCGAAATCGCGTTGCGGCTCAAAGCCGAGCTCGGCGCGGAGGTGACCGCGTTCACCATGGGTCCGCCGCAGGCCAAAGAGATTTTGCGCGAAGCGTATATGATGGGAGCCGACCGCGCGGTGCTGGTTTCCGACCGCAAGTTCGGCGGCGCGGACGTCTTGGCCACCAGCTACACCCTCGGTCAGGCGATTCAGGCGATGGGACCGTTCGAGCTTATCGTCTGCGGCCGCCAGACCACCGACGGAGACACCGCTCAGGTGGGTTCCGAACTCGCGGAATTTCTCGACATCCCGCACGTGGCGTCGGTAATATCGATCGACAAGGCCGCCTCCGACGGGTTGACCGTCACCTGCGACCTGCCACTACAGATAATGACCGTGCACATCCCGTTCCCCGCGCTGGTCGCGGTGGAAAAGGCGGTGGGCGAACCCCGCCTGCCCTCCTATAAGCTGAAGCTCGCCACCGCCGATCGTGAAATCGCAGTGGTGACCTTGAAGGAAATGGCCGATCAGGACGAAACCCATTACGGGCAAAGCGGCTCCCCTACCCGCGTGATCCGGATATTCCCGCCCGAAACCGACGCCGACCATGAACGCTGGGACGGTTCCGGCGGTGAACTGGCCGAACGGCTTTTCGGTTTTCTCCACGACAATAAATTCCTGCAGCAGCTGAGGTAATGCGATGGGAAAGATCATCATCGACCAGAAAAGCATTTCCGCCGACCGCCGGCAGGAATTGATCGAGTTGTGCCCTTTCGGGGCTATCCAGCAGGAAAATGACGGCACCATGTCGATCAACGCCGGCTGCAAGATGTGCCGCATCTGCGTAAAAAAAGCACCGGACGTGTTCAAGTTCGAAGAAACTGCAGCCCCCGCGATCGACAAGACAAAATGGCGCGGCGTGGCGGTGGCGGCTGAAATTTCATGCGGCAAAGTCCACCCGGTGTCGCTCGAACTGCTGGGCAAAGCGCGTGAACTGGCGGCCAAGATCGGCCAGCCGGTCTACGCCACCATCACCGGCTTCAACATCGGCGAAGCGGCGGAGACCCTGCGCGGCTACGGCGCGGACAAGGTTTTCGCCTATGACGATCCGGCTCTCGAAAACTTCCGCATCGAACCCTATACCGCCGTTCTCGAAGACTTCATAAACAAGGTGAAACCGGCGGTGGTGCTCATGGGCGGCACGCCCTCCGGCCGCACGCTGGCTCCGCGCGCCGCCGCGCGGTTCCGTACCGGACTAACCGCCGACTGCACCGTGCTCGACATCAAGGCCAACACCGACCTTGAGCAGATCCGCCCGGCCTTCGGCGGCAATATCATGGCGCACATCAACACCCCCAACCACCGTCCGCAGTTCGCCACGGTGCGGTACAAGATATTCGCCCTGCCGGAGCCGGGTGAAAATCCGTCCGGTGAAATTGTGAACTGCCGCATCGCGCCGGAAAAACTGGCGTCAAAAATCGATATACTGCACCTTGAGAACAAGCCGGAGGAAACCGGCATCGAAGAGGCCGAAGTGATCGTGGCCGTCGGCCGCGGTCTGCGGAAGCAGGACGACATGGCAATGATCCATCAGCTGGCCGAGGCGCTCCACGCCCAGCTTGCCGGTACCAGATGTCTCATCGAATCGGGCTGGCTGGACCACAAGCGCCAGATCGGGCTTTCCGGACGCACGGTGGCTCCCAAGCTGATCGTCTGCTGCGGCATCTCAGGCAGCGTTCAGTTCGCCGCCGGAATGAAAGGCGCGGAAAGAATCGTGGCGATCAACACCGACCCGGAAGCGCCGATATTCAATATCGCCCATATCGGCATCGTCGGAGACATCTACGAGGTGATCCCGGCGCTGCTCGCAAAAATCGCCAATGGAGGATCGCTCTGAGATGGAATTCCATAAGATGACCCGGGCGGATATTGCCGCCATCGAAAAACTCGCTTCCGAAGTCATACTGCCGGAAGCCATCCATGACGACTTCTGTCACGACGAACTCGCCGGCGAATGCCACCGCCCCGATCTGCTTGTTCGCGCCCACTCCACCGCCGAAGTCTCGGCCGTGCTGAAATACGCCAACGACCATCGAATCCCGGTAACTCCGCGCGGTCAGGGCACCGGACTGGTCGGCGGATCGGTGTGCCGGTTCGGCGGCATCATGCTGGACCTCACCCGCATGAACCGCATAATCGAGATCGATCAGGAAAACCTGACCCTCACGGTGGAACCCGGCGTACTGCTCATGGAGATTGCGCCGGCGGTGGAGCCGCTTGGCCTGTTCTATCCTCCCGACCCGGGCGAGAAAAGCGCCTGCATCGGCGGCAATATCAGCACCAACGCCGGCGGCATGCGCGCCGTAAAGTACGGCGTGACCCGCGACTATGTGCGCGCTCTTGAGGTGGTGCTGGCCGACGGCAGAGTGCTGGAGCTCGGCGGCAAGGTGGTGAAGAACAGCTCCGGATACAACTTGATGAACCTGATTGTAGGTTCGGAGGGAACACTGGCGGTGGTGACCAAGGCGGTGCTGAAGCTGCTGCCGCTGCCGAAGAAGGCGATCAGCCTGCTGATACCCTTTCCCGATCTGTCCAAGGCAATCGAAACGGTGCCGAAAATCATCAAATCCAAGGCAATCCCCACCGCGGTGGAGTTCATGGAAAGATCGGTGATTCTGGCGGCCGAGGAGTTCTTGGGCCGCCCATACCCGGACAAAAGCGCCGACGCCTACTTGCTTTTGACCTTCGACGGCAACAGCCGGGAAGAGATCGAGGCCGCCTACGACGCGGTGGCGAAGATATGCCTTGAGAACGGTGCTTTCGACGTGCTTATCTCGAATACGCCGGAACGCAACGAATCGATCTGGAAGGCACGCGGCGCATTTCTGGAAGCAATCAAAAGCTCCACCACCGAAATGGACGAATGCGACGTGGTGGTGCCGCGCTGCCGGGTGGCCGACTTCATCAAATATTCGGCCTCGCTGGAGGAGAAATTCTCCATCCGCATCCGCAGTTTCGGCCACGCCGGCGACGGCAATCTGCACATCTATGTGCTGCGCGACAGCCTGGACGAAGCCGAATGGAAGCGCAAGCTGGCCGAAGTTTTCGAGGCGCTGTACTCCAAGGCCCGCGAATTCGGCGGGCAGGTCTCCGGCGAGCACGGCATCGGCTATGTGAAACGCCCCTATCTGCGCGAATCGCTGGGCGACGACCTGCTGGGCCTGATGGCCGGAATAAAGAAGGCGTTCGATCCGGCCGGAATACTGAATCCCGGCAAGGTATTCTGACACTCGCGGAATCAATGGCGCGGCACGGCGGCAAACGCCGGCCGCGCTTTTTATTTCCGCCGCCGCTCGTGCCGCGAAGCCGAGAACCCGCAAACGGTACGGCGGGTGAGAATGTCCGAACGCAAGGAGAAAAAACGGCCGCGCAAATCGTACACGCGCACCGCCCCAGCGCCGGCGTCGACGACCGTATCCAAGAACTCGCCTATGCGGTTCGGTTCGTCCGCGAACAGCTCGCGATTGTAAGTACAGCCCGGATGCCCCTCGAACACCGCCGCGTAAAACATGCCGGTTTCCACCAGATCCTGAAAAAAATGACTGCCGTACGACAGTTCCGGCATGATATGCAGGCCTTCGCACGACAGTTCGCATATCGCGGCCATGTTGCTTATCTCGGCAAAATTAACCGGCACACCCAGTTCCGGAGAACTGGTGGCCCACCTCCCCGGTCCCGCCAGCATTACGCGTGCGTTGGTTTCGGCCAGTCTGCGGTTCAACGTTCCGATCGTCCTGGCCACCGCGTATTTTCCGGTCTGATTGAGGTCGTAGTACGCCTTGGGGTCGACGACCACCACATAATCGAACATTATCTCAACGCCGCCGCCCATGGTGTTGCCGTCCAGTGCGAAGAAAAGCCGTTCCGGTGGAAGTTCCTTCACCTTCACCGCCACCCCATGCCCGTCGGCCGTCTGGAGCGGACGGCACTGGAGCAGGTTTATCACATAGTCGCCGGACTCGGAAAAGTTTACCGTAAATTCAATGTCCACCGGATATTCGTAGGCATCCTGAAGCGTACGCAGCATCAACTGCATGTCGCCAATGAACTCATTGTTGGCGGCCACCTCGCCGCAGCTGCAATAATAGACCGCACGCGGCGAACCGGTTTCGCGGAAATAGTTTTCGGCCGCCACGTCGTGATCGCACAATATGTCCCGCAGCCAATACGGCAGATGGGGGATCGCCTGCTCCAGCTCCACCGACTCCAGCGTATTTTTGGCAACATCAAGCACGTCGAACTCATGCTGGGAAAAACGGACGCGCTCGTCGTCGCCGGAAACCGGCATCATCTGCGGATTGTCCAGCGAAACCAGCCGCGGGTAATCCGAATCAACCCGGTTCACCGCCCGGGTGCCCAATCCAGCCACCAGCCGCAGCATACCGGCGGCGGGGTCGATGGCATCGTTCCATACATATGAATTATATGAATAGCCGACTCCGGCGGCGGCAGGCATGAAGAATCCGGCGTAATTTGCCCCGGAGACACGCTGCACCAGTATCGCCATCTGCTCGTCGCAGTCATCAAGATGCCGCTGGCGGCGGTAAGTCAGCGCCGACTCGTTCATCGCGCTGGCGTATACCTCTCTGATCGATTCCTCCAGCTCGGCGAGCCGCGCCTCCGGCGTACCGGAGTTGACGCAGAAAATAGACACGTACTTGCCCGCAAACGCATTGCCGAACCCGTCCTCCAGCAAACTGCTCGAACGCACTATAATCGGGCTCTGCCCGAAGTAGTCCAGCATGCGCCGGAAACGTTCGCGCAGGCATTCGGGAAACCGCCCCGATCGTATTTTTTCGCCCAGTTCGGCGGCCGCCGCAAAAAATCCGTCGTAGGTACGCTGGGCCAGCCGCAGCTTCCACCAGCCGTTCTCGACGAGAAATGAATAAAAAACGTCGGCCCCGATGTAAAAGGAATCGTGCGGTTCGAGCCGCGCCATAAGCTCAGGCAATCGGTTCTCCACAATCTTGCGTGCCAGAAGCATACCGGCGGCCTTGCCGCCGATGGAGCCGGAACCAATCATGCGTTCCTCGATCATCAGCAAGTCGCCGGAACTGAAATTATCCTCGGCCAGCTCGGTGATGCGGCTGTCCCGCCCCAGCAGCATGGCGCAGAGCCGATGACGGGTGGCGGAAGATTCAACGCCGGAGGCGAGTTCCTGGCGGGCTTCCAGACACATTCGATCCCAATGATCCAGCGAACACTCCACCGGGCTGATCCCGGAACGGTTGAGCACCGCGTAAAAACGCCCGGCCTCGACCGGATCGGTCAGAGCCTTGGCGGTGGAACCGTCGTCCGACAGTCTATGGGGCATGAACATGGTGGTGCTATAACGCTTCCACGCCTTAAGCGGCTGCACGAACACGGTGGAGCCGTCACGAAAGACATCCAGCATCAGTTGAGTGGTGTCGCGCACCCGGGCGATGGCGTCGAAGGAGTGACGGTTGCGCAGCATTCCGAAATACGCCACCGTGTTAAGTTCGAACAGATAGGGGCAGGTCACCTGAAAAAAGCACCCCATCATAAGATCAGATGCCCAGGCGGTCTGCAGTTCGGAAAGCGCGTCGAAAACATAAAACGCGTCAGGCCCCTGCTGTGCGATGATCTCATGCACCCGCACGGTGAAATTCTCGAATCCTTCATGGGGATTCAGCTTCCAGACCCGCAATCCCGGCATATCATCCAACAGCGGCGCGTGATCGGCGAACCGGATATAGTGGATGCTCCGGCGGTCGGCCACCGCCTGCTCCACGAAGGGGCGCAGGAAAAAGCCATACTCATCCAGATCGTCAAGCTGCCAGACCACGTTGTCGCCCATGCGTATGGAGTCGATTATATGGTCGAAGCCCGGAAGCCCGGATTTGACTCGTTCGAATGTCGGCATGGTCCCTCCTTAGACAATTATCGTTATGAAGACGACCGGCCCTTACCTTGCGTTCCGGTTGCGGTCGAACGCGGCGTCGAACTGGATGGCGGACGGCTCGAAATCCACTTTGCGCACAAATCCGCAGGCCTCGCGCGCGCCGAATTCGCGTTCCATGCCGCAATCCTCCCATTCAACCGACAGCGGGCCGCGGTACCCGATCCGATTCAGCATCCGGACAATCTCCTCGAAGTTGACCTTGCCGTGGCCCAAGCTGCGAAACTCCCAGCCGCGTCCGGGTCTGCCGAAGTCGAGATGGGAACCGAGGATGCCGGTGCGGCCGTCCAACTGAAGCGCGGCATCCTTCATGTGCACATGGTAGATGCGGTCGGAAAACGCTTCGAGAAACTTCACCGGATCGATCATCTGCCAATAGAGATGACTGGGATCGAAGTTGAACCCGAACTCGGGGCGGCGGCCGATGGCGTCGAGCGCCCGCTGCGCGGTCACGATGTCGAATGCGATCTCGGTGGGATGAACTTCCAAGGCGAACTTCACGCCGCATTCGGCATAGACGTCGAGGATAGGATTGAACATCTCGGCGAAATATTTATATCCGTCGTCTATCATCTCGGCGGAGACTGGCGGAAAGCTGTACAGCATGTGCCAGATCGGAGACCCGGTGAAACCGGTCACCACGCCGATTCCCATGTTCTTCGCCGCCCTCGCAGCGTTTTTCAGCGACTCGACGCCCCAGGCGCGCTTGGCTTCGGCGCTGCCGGCGCATTCGGCCGGAGCAAAAGAATCGGTGCGCACGTCATTGTCCGGATCGCACA
The DNA here is from genome assembly GCA_034926605.1 of Victivallaceae bacterium. Classification (GTDB taxonomy): domain Bacteria; phylum Verrucomicrobiota; class Lentisphaeria; order Victivallales; family Victivallaceae; genus CALXXL01. The sequence goes on along the minus strand of JAYFQV010000014.1, from coordinate 63,366 downwards.
CCAGCTGGCCTGCCAAATGGTCGCTGATCGCCCAGCAGTGCAAATTGTGCATGGCCAGTTTTGCCTTGAGACGGTTGCAGTATTCCATGCTGGCGGCCGCTTCGAACACGTCGAAATGATCGCCGGAACTTGCCAGTTCAAGCCCGTCGTAACCCCATTCCTCGGCTTTTTCAGCAAGAATCGCCAGCGGCATATCCGCCCATTGTCCGGTGAACAGTGTAACTTTTCTAGACATTGCCTTTTCCCCTTCTATTTAATTGATTATGGGGTAATTTATCCCCTTCCCCATTCAAATGCAAGCCGCCGGTCTTGCAAAATAAAAATCGGGTGGTACAATATTTCATCGTCGGACCGCGTTGTAAGAACAAATAGAATCGGCAATGCACCGAGCCGGAGGGCGGTTGAAATGGAAAACGACGGCGCTTTGATAAAAGCGTATCTGGATGGCGACGAGCGCTCGCTCGAAAGTCTGTTCGAGCGTTATCGCCGCGCCCTTTACGGCTATCTGAACGGCATCTTCGACGGCGATACCACGACCGCGGACGATGTTTTTCAGGAAACTTGGCTGCGCATAATCCGGGCTCTGCCGAAATTCATGGACCGCAACAATTTTTCGAGCTGGGCTTTCCGCATCGCCCACAACCAGGCCATGCAGAACTTCCGCAAAAAGAAAGTCTGCGACAAGGTCGGCGCCCTGACCGGCGACGGCGAACTGCCGGAGTCTTCCGCTCCGGAGAACACCGGCGTTCCCGATGAGATACTGAATGCCAAAGACCTCGGAGAAAAGATCGAGAAAGCGTTGACCAAGCTGCCTGCCGAACAGCGCGAAGTCTTCGAACTGCGCCGCCAGAACGTTGGATTCCGTGAAATAGCCGCCATTCAAAACTGTCCGCTGAACACCGCGCTCAGCCGCATGAGATACGTTGTGCTGTTCCTGCGCCGGGAGCTTGCGGAGTTGAAATGATTTTGAAATAAATATGTTGGAACATAAAAACAAAAAAGCATCACCAAGCGTTGTACGATTGACGATACGAAATCAGAACCGGGAACGTCATCAAGATAATGAAGAAAGGCTGAAACCATGAACAAGTGCGAAAAACTCCAACCGGCGACGCAGCAGGCGCCGGAAACGGAACTCGCGTTTGCCGGAACCGACAAGTGCGAAGATGTCCAGCTGCTGCTGTTGATTCATCCGGAGGCGCCGGAAGTGGCCGACCATTTGGCGAAGTGCCCCGACTGCGCGGAGTTCGCCAAACTCGAAAAAGCCCTCCGCGACCTCGGCGACAATGCGCCGGCATCGCCTTCGCTTGCCTCGGTTATGATGAAGCACCGAAAACCGGCCTGGCTGCGCATCGGAGTTCCGCTGGGAGCCGCCGCCGCTTTCGTCGGCGTGGTGGCACTGCTCGGGCTGGAAATGCCGCAAGGCAATGCCGTCCCCAAATTGGTTACAGCCGTGACGGCGGGTCCGGCCGGAGAAACGACGGAATTGGCGGCATGGTCGGTAACTTTGCCGACCGCAACTTCCGATAAAAGCTCGCAAAATTCCGAAACTTCGGATAATCTGCCGTCAATGGCATGGGACAATGCCGACATCGAAACCATAGCGTCCGAGGTCGAACAACTCGACACGGCCTGCAATTGGAACATTCCAGTATTCAATCCTGTAGACACGGAAAGAAAAGAGGTGGTACAATGAAAGAGAAATTTTTAGGTGTCTGTCTGACCGCGATTCTGGCCGGCGTCGTCGCCGCTCAGGAACCGCCGGCCCCGCCGGAGGAAGGTCAGGAACCGGCCGGTCCGAGCCAGGCTGGTTTCCAGCCCATGATGGAACCGGAACATGGTCCCGGTATGATGGGAGGGGGCATGCCTATGCCGGAAAAAATGCAGGAGGCGATGGCGCAGCGCGGACAGCGCCGCTATGAGATCATGATCCTGTTGCAAGCCTACCGCATTCTCCCGGAAGCCGACCGCGCCCCGATCGAGAAAGCGATACGCGAACGCCTGAAGGCCGACTATGAGGAACATCAGGCCTTCAGCAAAGTCCTGATCGCACGGCTTGAAAAACAGCTGACCAAGATGAAGGAACGCGAAGCAAAAGCCGATCCGGAAGCGGCGGTGGAGCAGGAATTCAAACGCCTGCTCAACGCGCCAATCCCGATGATCGTTCCCGCCGGACAGATGGGCGGCCCCGCCATGATGGGGCCCGGCCCCGGACCCATGGGGCAGGAAAACGGCATGATGCAGCAGCGCGGCATGGGCAAAAACAATGAAGGCAGGCAGCGTCAGATGATGCGCGGCCGCCGCCATCAGGAACAGCCGGGCGCCGGGCCGCAGGAAAAGCCCGAGCTCCAGCTCGGCCCGGCCGCGCCGCCGGAAGCCGCGCCCCAGCCCCCGACCGAAGACAAGCCGCAGGAGTAATCCATGTACAAAAACATATCAATCGTAGTTCTGGCCTTTCTGGTGATAATTCTCGGAGCCCACAGCTGGCAGCTCCGGCAGAACGACAAGGCGATGCAAGAGGCGATCGACGCCCAGAAGACCGAGCTTGAAACTCTGAAGACCAGGCTGAATCCGGTGATTCAATTTTCAGAGCAAATGGAAGCAAGACGCCGGAACTCCTCCGGGGGGCCGGATAGGTTCCAGCCGCCGACCGATGCCAACGGCAATCCGCTGCCGCCACCCGGTATGAACGGGCAGGACGGTCAGGAAGGCCGCCACATGAGAAATCAGAACGGGCAACGCCAGTTCAGGCGTCCCGGGCGCGGAACGGCGGCCGCCGACAATGCGGCCGCCCCGGCACCAGGCGAACCGGCCCCGGCCGGCGAACCCGAGGCTGAACCGATCCAGTAAACGCATCCACGAAAAAAACGCAGCGCGCCGAGGAGTGAAGCTCCCGGCGCGCTGTTTCATTTTCATCGCTAACGCCGCCATACGCGGCCGCCGGGTATGGCGAACTCCAGGAAAAGATGTTACAAAAAATAAAACCTATACTCTTTTCATCCCGGCGGCTTGTCAAATTATTGTTGATGTGTTATATTATAACTCATTTTTTCAGGAATCGAATATTAGCATTTGCAGGAACTTGCGTTTTTCGCACGTACGAATTACCGGACAGTCACCGACGGCCGTCCGATACCGTCCCGGCATGATTTTGAATAAGGATTTTTGAGATGAATACCGATCCCCTTCCCGAACAACCAGGCACGGCGGAGCTGGCAAGGCTGAACCGCTGCGCCGAAGAGCTGGTGCGGCGCTGTAACGACCAGCTCGGTTATCCTTTCGATCAAGGCGTAAACCTTTCCGGTTTCTATCGCTGGCTGGCCGACACCGGTTTGGCCGATGTGACATTGATAAATGTTGGCGACCCCTGGAAAACCAGTTGGGACATGCTTGACACCGACGAATTCGAACGCGCCTCGCTGGACTTTTTCGCCGACAGTTTCAACTTCGGCGGCGATCATTGGGGCGTGCTGACCAACGGCGGCACCGACGGCAATATGCACGGCATCTACTTCGGGCGCAAATTCCTCGCGTCAAAATCACCGTTGCCGCCATTACTCTATGTATCCGAAGAGGCGCACTACTCGGTGAAGAAGATGGCCGACGTTCAAAATCTCGAACCACGGCTGATTCCGGCCGACGCGGCCGGCAGGATGCGGGTGGACAAATTTGCCGAAATGCTTGATCCCAACCGTCCGGCGCTCATAGCAGTCGCCGTCGGCGGCACATTCAAGGGCGCGATCGACGATCAGGACGCCATCGCACAGGTGCTGGAAGAAAAGAAACCCGTAGCCTGTTACCGACATCTCGACGCGGCCCTGTTCGGCGGCTATCTGGCCTATCTGGACGATCCAGCCGCACGTCGCGTGGTCGATGCCGCCGCGATGAAATACGATTCCATCGCGCTGTCCGGCCATAAATTCGTAGGACTCAACGAACCCGTCGGAATATTCATCTGTCGCAAAAACGTAATGAAGGCGCTTTCCGACGCCCCGATCGCATATCTGAACTGCAACATGCCGACTCTCAGCTGTTCGCGCAGCGGCTTCGACGCACTGAAGCTCTACTGGAAGATCGCCGTCACCGGGCGCGAAGGATTCCGCCGCCAGGCAAAACATGTGCTGGAAATGACCGCGCTGCTCCGGGAAGAACTCACTAGACGCGGCGTTCCGACCATGGTCAACCGCTGGAGCAACACCGTATGTTTTCCCAGACCGTCTGAGCCGGTGATACACAAATATGCCATTTCATGCAATGATTATCCGGGCCTCGGCAGTCTGGCGCACGTGGTAGTAATGCAGTTTTTCACCCCCGAACTGGCAGTGCGGCTGGCCGACGAAATAGCCGCGTCGGCACCATTTTACAACGAAAAGCATCTCCGCGCGGTACAAACGGATTGACACCGCGAAAATGGAGGCTATATTATTGGGTAGATACTGGTTATGAACAGGAAGGTGGCAATGAAATTCTTGGGGAGATCTTCCAAACGCGTCAGATTCATCGTGCTTGGCGCAGTGATTCTGATGACTGGAGCCACGGCGGCATTTTTCGCCTATAATCTCGTCACGCATCATCGGGAGATGGCTGTTTTCCAGTCCGCCGCCGATGCTGAAACCGCCGGGGACGAATTTAAGACATCTGGCGATACTGCCGGTGCGGAAGCCGATTTCACGAAAGCGGAGAAACTGTACCTGCAATGCTTGAGACGCGACATCAACAACGAGGCGGCCGTAACCGGATTGGCCAGGGTGCTCGCCAAACAGGGACGCTGGCGTGAGGCTTCCCATATGTGGAGCCGCGCGATGACCCTGAATCCCTTCAAGCAGGAGTACAGGGACGAGTTCGTGAACTCGTTGCTGCACTGTGCCAACTACTCCGCGCTGATCAGCTATCTTGAGTCGCTGCCGCAGGGAGAGCAGAACGAGCCGCAAAATATCGAACTGAAGATTTTTGCCGAGGCCTGCAGCGGCCAGCTGCTCAAAACACAGGAACTGATGGTGCCGCTGGCGGACAAGACCATTGCGGACAGTCCGAAGCTGCGTTTTGCCCAATTCAAACTGGATGAGCTCTCGTCTCCGAAATCCGGAGAATCTTTGAACCAGCTGAAAGAATTTGCCGACAGCAAAGACCAATTCGTCCGCCTGGAGGCTCTCATGGCGCTTGCCGAACTGGAATTCGCCAAGCGTAAGCCCGAAGCGACCGCCGAAGAAAACGCCAAAGCCATCGCTCCGGCGAAAGAGCTGCTTATTCAGGCGGTTGAACTCAATCCGGAAGTGGCCCTGCCGGTGCTGGGCAATTTCTATTTCTTTGCCGACGACTTTCCAAACGCGGTTGAAACCTACGGCAAGGCTCTCAAATACGGAATATCGGCCCGGGTTGCGATGCGTTACGGCGAGGCGCTCGCCGAACAGAAGGACCTCAAGAAGCTCAAGGAGCTGGCCGATTATTTCAAAAGCGGTACGAAAACCGCTCTTATGACAGGCAGCTATCTTAACATGCTGGCGGCATTTCTCGAACGCGATTACCCGCATATATTGGAAAACCTGAGTCGTCTGGACAACAGCTTCGAGACCCCGATAGCCATGATGATTGCGCTGGATGCTTATGTCCACGAGGGCAATGTGAACAAGGTTGTGCGCATAATCAGAACCATCCAGACCGACAGCCGGTATTCCCATCTGTTCCCGTTCGCGTTCCAGATGACGCTTCCGCTGCTGAGCAAGCTCTATGACGCCAAGCAGCTTGACGAACTCGCCCCGTTGGCGGCCGCGCTCCAGCAGCCCGACGTGCCCAACCTGCTGCTGACCCGGATCGTCCTGCTCGGAGCCCTGCGCAAGGGATCTCTCGATTACATGAACGTGCAGGAGGCGCTGAAAGCATTTCCGAAGGATCCGGCGGTGTTGGACATCGCATCCATTTACGCTCTCCAGCGAGGCAAATTCGACGAAATGCTGAATTATGTCAACCGCAACCAGGAAACCGGCAACAATTCCGTTTCGGTGGCGCTTCAGCGCATCATCGCGCTGGAAGGCTCCCATAAGATTGATGAAGCCGATACCAAGTTCCGCGAGCTGGTGGATGTCTCGCCAGACAACGCGGTCATGGCCAAGAATTATCTATCTTTCGCGGTGAGAAACCGCCGAGCCGATTCACTGGACTGGCTGATAAAAAAATATCAGAATGCCACCGATCCACAGCTGGCGGTCATAGTGCCGCTGGCCAGAGCGGAAAAAGAGTTCCTTGGCAACAATCTCGCCGAAATGTCGGTCAACCTGAACAAGGCGATTGCGATGAACGTGCTCAACGAGCACAATCCGGAAGACCTCGAACTGCTTTATCGCACCGCGTTCCTGCTTGCCTCCGCCGACAAGATAGACCAGGCCATCAATATTTACGAACGTCTGGAGAAGATATATCCGGACAGGGCGCTGATCATGCTCAACCTATCCGAACTGTATTCGGCAAAGAAAGACAAGGCCAAGGCACTCAGTCTTGCCGAGAAAGCGTGGAATATGCGAGACCAGTGGAGCGCCGCGCGCGCCTGCTATGGACTGCGACTCTTCGAGTCAGGCGACTATGTACGCGCGTTGCGCATTCTCGACCCGCTCATGAACAAAACGGTCGAGCCCGAGCCCCGGGTGGAAAAAGCCTGGGCCGGCGCACTTGAAATCCAAATCAAAAAGGATTTCGCCGAAGGTGATTACCAGCAATGCATCTCCCGCGCCACGTCCCTGCTCCGGCGCGAACCGGCAAACCGTGTCGGGCTTGAATACACCGCGAAAGCCACCGAGGCGCTGAAGCCGCCCATAAAAGCCGCGGAATCGGAACCAAAACCGGCCGCAACCGGAACCGAAGGTAAATGACAACAGCGTTAGAACAATTATCTTTCGCAATCAACAAACGCCAACACCAACTGTCAGCCGCATTCCGGCAAAAGCCCATAGTGGCCGGCGTAATGGTGCTGAGCGCCGCCTACGGCATATGGATCGGTTTTGCCGGTAATCGGGGTGCCTGGGATTCTCCGGTGGCCTTGGCACTGCTGACACTCCTGGTGGGAGGTTACTGCTTAATTCATGCGGCGAAACGCCAAACGGCGTCAAACGCCGCCCAGCTCGCCGCGTTCATGCTGCTCATGCCGGCCGCGTGGGTTATGAGCCGCGGTATGATTACGGACAGTTTCTGGACCCGCAACGCGGTTCTTACAATCATAGCCACGGCGATTGTGATGCGCAGCGTAGGACTGCGGGGCGCAATCGCTTTTCTGCCTTTTCTACTGATGGCGTTCTGGATAATGCCTTTTCAGGAAGCCATAACTCTTGCGATAAGCTATCCGTTGCGGCTTTCTTCCACCACGGTATCGGTAGCGGCGCTCTATCTTATGGGAATGGATATAAGCTGCTATCTTACCAGCATCTACGTTGGAGGAACCAGCATAGCCATTACCGATGCCTGCAGCGGGGTGGACCAGCTCGGGGTTCTGCTGCTGCTTGGATTTATACTGGTGCACCGACTCAAGGCCGGCACTGGATGGAAAATCGTCTATTTCATGTTGCTTCTGCCGATCGTGGTGGCGGCCAACGCAATACGCCTGATATTGACCATCGTCATCTATAAGGTGGCCGGTAATGTCGCGTTCAACTCATTGGTACATATTTCGTTGGGATATGTATTCGTCATACTGTCGGTGGTCATGCTCTATTACGCCGGCAAGCTTTTTTCGGAGGCCGGCAAATGAGAATAAGCAATATGCTAAAATGGCTTGTCGCCGGAGGCGGACTGATTATTCCGGCGCTGGAACTGCCATACTACTTCAACGCGCTTATCCATTCTCCGCTCGACCGCTGGTCGTGGGTATTCGTTGCCATATCGCTGGTGATGATGGCTTCGGTTGCGGCACGGCTGGCCGAGACCAGTGGTAAATTCGCGCTTGCAGCCATGCTGCCCGCGCTGGGCTTCGGGGCTATCTTCATATTTGCCATAATACGCCAGATACATGCGGCGGCAATGATCGCCGGGTGTGGATTCGCTTGGAGTGCCGCTTACTTCGCATTCGGCTGGACGGCGGCATACACGCTGGCTCCGGCCTACGGGATGCTGGCACTGGGCGCCACCAGCGTACGTTACAGACTGGGAGCGGCAGTCGGCATCGACGGCTTGATGCTGCAGGCCTTTATCGCCTCGGCTCTGATTGCCTGGCAAATAGTGATACTCAACGCCCGGCATCGCCCGAAAGCTTCCGATTTCATATTCGCGATTTTGGCGGCCGTGATAGCCGCCGGTGCGTTTATGGGCGGCCGCCTGCAGATGCAGCGCGCCTTCGCCCCCGACTTTTCGGCGTGCGTATTCGGCCAATACCGTGGCATGGACATTATGCCCAACCAATCCGACCGCATGTTTTTCGGCAGCAGCAAGGTGGAACGCTACCGATTTCCGGAAGACCGCATTCTGCCGGACGGCCGGGTGGTGGCAATTGAAGTATTGAAGGTCGGCAACTTCGAAGACGTTCATAAAATACACCCGCCCGGTCACTGTCTGACCGTATCCGGCAATACCGTTCTATCGGAAAACGTCCGCTCCGAGACAATTCTCGGCACTCCTTTTGACATAAACGAAATCGTGACTTCCGATTCCGCCGGAATGAAATCGCTGGTCTGGGTTTGGTACAGTACGCCGACGGTCTCCAGCGGCAACTTTGATGCGCTGCGCTACGGCTACGACCCCGCCGCCGGCTGGCACGAATATTTGCTTTGGACACCGCTGTCCGGCGACGATCCCGGCCCGGGCCGCACCATACTTCGCGACTTCCTGTCGGAAGTGGCCGCAAGCAACCGGCAAACTGTTGACAATCTGTGATTATCGCAGTGCGCCCATTGACTTTTAACTGAGAATGGTGTATTATTAATATGGAAATATGTATCCGGAGGCGGTTATGAAAAAACTTATATTGGCATTTATGACATTGTTTGTTGCGAATGCCGCTTTCGCGGTCGATCAGTATTATTCCGCCATCAACCAGAATGTCGGCGCGGGAGTGGCGGTAAGCGACAAGCTGGAGCTTTTCATAAAGCTTGATGGAATATCCTCGCTGCCGAAAGACGTGTCGGCATTCGGTTTCTACAAGCTGGATGGCACCACCACCCCGGCCGTAAATGCGCTGATCACCCTTGACGTGCAGTCGTTGCTGGAAAAAGGCTACGCCTCGCTCGGAGACTTCGAGGAAGGCGATAAAATTGCATTCTGGATGGAGACTGAAAACGGCTATATCTATTCTTATTATTACGATAAAAGCGAAAAAGGCAATCTCCGGGATGCCGCGTATGTCAAGAGCAACAGTACAAACAACATAACCATAGCCATGGAACCGGGATTGAACCCGGGTCCCGGTTACCAGCCATATAAAGACGTCGATTACGGCAAGGACTTCGTCTTCTCCGTATCCAACAAATCCGGCGGCGATGTTCCGGTCGGACAGCCGCTTCCGGGCGTGCTGCTCGGGCTTATGGCCGGAGGCGGAACGCTTCTGGGGCTGAGAGGGCTGAACCGAAAAGCCTGAAGCGAAAGGCCGGTCTGACGACCGGCCTTAATTTATCCATCTCTTGAGATCAATCGCCGCCTTTTTGCGGTTAATTGAAGCAACGGCATTAACAATCGCTCCACCGGACGTCGACAAAACCGGCTTGTCAATCCTCGTTTCGCTGACCGCCTGGACGGTACCAGTCGGTGGTGATGCCATACTTGTTGATCTTGTAATGGATCACCCGGGTTGAAAGCCCCAACTGCCTGGCCGCGGCGGTAACGTTGCCGCGATTTGCCTTAAGTGCCTCCACGATAAGTTCGCGTTCGAAACTCCCCACCAGCGTCTCGAAATCGACCTTCCCTCCATCTGTCGGCAGGTTTGCAGTACCCGAAACCTCGCCGGTCTGAAGCGACGGTGGCAGATTATAGGCGCTTATAACCTCGGTGGTGGCGGTAAGCACCGCGCGTTCCATGCAATTTTCCAATTCGCGCACATTGCCGGGCCAATGATAGCTCATCAGCATATTTATCGCCGGAGTCGATATGCGCTTGATGGTCTTGTTGTAAAGTCTGGAATACTTCTCCAGGAAGAACTCGGCCAGCAGCACAATGTCGCAGCGACGTTTGCGCAGATCCGGCAGATGAATCGGGAATACGTTCAGCCGGTAGTAAAGGTCTTCACGCAGCTTGCCTTCGGCCATGAGCTGTTCGAGGTCGCGGCTGGTGGCGGCCAGAAGACGCACATCCACCTTTAGCTCCTCGTTGCTTCCGACCCGACTGAAAGTACGCTCCTGGATGAAGCGCAGCAGTTTAACCTGCACCGGCAAACTCAGATCGCCAATCTCGTCGAGAAACAGCGTTCCGCCATCGGCGGCTTCGGCCCGGCCGATCCGCCGCGATACCGCTCCGGTGAAAGCGCCCTTTTCGTGACCGAAAAGCTCGCTTTCAATCAGATTGTCCGGCAGCGCCGCGCAATTAACCGCCACGAACGGTTTGTCAGCGCGCGGGCTGGCCTGCTGAATGGCGCGAGCCACCAACTCCTTGCCGGTACCGGACGCCCCGCGAATCAGAACGGTGGCATTGGACGGCGCCACCTGATTGATCATCGCGTACACTTTCTGCATGGTACTGCAGTTGCCGATGATATTCGCCGGACGATGCCCGCGGGTAAGTTCTTCACGCAGACGCCGGTTTTCAGCCAGAAGCTGGTCGCGCTCCAGATATTCCTGAACCATCACAGAGACCGCCTCGGCGATAATGTTGGCGAGCGTCTCCAGAAATTTGAGATCGTCATCCAAATTGGTGTTCTTGGAGACCTTGCGGTCGATGCTCAAAGTACCGATGACGCTGTCGGCATGAATGATCGGAACGCAGATGAAAGCCAAGTTCTGATCCTTGCCGCAACGCGCCTTGGTACGGTTGAGAAACCGGGGCTCCTTTGATATATCAGGAATAGCCCACGGCTTGCCGGTGGCGGCCACCGTGCCGGTGACCCCCTCGCCGAGATGATACTTCCCGCGGGCGCGTTCCTCGCTGCTGAGCCCTTGCGACGCTTCGATAAAGAACGCGTCGCCCTGGCGCAACGTTATGGTACTGCGAATCAACCCCAATTCGGAGTTCATGATGTCGAGCACCTTCTTAAGCAACGTTGGCACGTCGTGTTCCTGCACCAAAGCCACACTCACGTGATTCAGAACAGAAATAATTCCGGAATTATCCGTCATTGACGACCTCGCTTCTCATGTTCATAAGATAACCCCAATACCCGTATAATCAAGCCGGATTCAGAATTTTGAGGAAATGCGTGCCATTGCCTCAATTGTACGCTCGCGATTGCCGAACGCGGTGAGCCGGAACCAGCCTTCGCCGCAGGAGCCGAAACCGACTCCCGGCGTGCCGACCACTTGACACTGTTCCAGAAGCTTCTCGAAAAAAGCCATGGAATCACCACCCGGAACACCGACCCATATATATGGAGCATTCACACCGCCGATAGCCTGCCAGCCGAGTTTAGCAAATCCTTCCCGGATGATGCGGGCATTTTCCATATAATATGCCACCTGTTCCTCAACCTGCCGTTTACCTTCGGGGGAAAACACCGCCTCGGCGCCACGCTGGACGATGTAAGGCACGCCGTTGAACTTGGTGGTCTGCCTGCGCAGCCAAAGCTTATTCAAACTCACCATGCCGCCGTTGCCGTCCGCCGCCTTGACCGAGTCAGGAATAGCCACATAGGCACAGCGGGTACCGGTGAAGCCGGCGGTCTTGCTGAAAGAGCGAAACTCCACCGCGACCTCCTCGGCGCCGGGAATCTCGAAGATCGAGCGCGGCAGCGAAGGATCGGAAATATAGGCCTTGTACGCCGAATCAAACAGAATCAGGGCACGTTCCCGACGCGCGTATTCGACCCACTTGGAAAGTTCGTCGCGCCCGAGCGCACCGCCGGTGGGGTTGTTGGGCGAGCACAGATAAATCACATCCACATGCCCTTGCGGCAACTCGGGTGCGAAGCCGTTATCGGCGCGGCATGGCAGATAGACGATCTTACGCCCGGCCATAAGATTGGTGTCCCGATAAACAGGATAAACCGGGTCGGGAATCGCCACCGTGCAATCTACTGAAAACAGCTCCTGAAAGTTTGCCACGTCGCTTTTGCTGCCGTCGGAAACAAAAATCTCGGAGGCGGACAGCTTCACGCCACGTGCGGCATAATCGTTTTCGGCGATCGCCGCACGCAGGAATTCGTACCCCTGTTCGGGGCCGTATCCGTGAAAGGTTGCCGCCGAGCCCATCTCGTCGACCGCCTTGCGCATGGCAGTCACCACCGCCGGAGCCAACGGCAGGGTAACGTCTCCGATGCCAAGTCGTATTACGTCCGCCTCGGGATGAGCCGCCATGTACGCTGCGGTCTTGCGACCGATCTCGGCAAACAGGTACCCGCCGCCGAGATTGGAAAAATTCGTATTCAAAATTGTCATCAAACTAACTCCAATTACCGGTAAAAACCTCGGTCGCCGGCCCGACCATGATCACATCTCCGCCATCGTAGTGGATGTCGAGCTCACCGCCGTCGAGAATAACGGTCATGTCGCTGCCGGTGCGCTGAGTCAGTACCGCGGCCACCGCGGTGGCGCAACTGCCGGTACCGCAGGCCATGGTGATGCCGCAACCGCGCTCCCACACTTTCATGCGCAAACGGGTGGCGCCGAGACGCTGCACAAATTCCACATTGGCTTTTTTCGGAAATGATTTGTGATTTTCAATCAACGGACCCCACTGTGAAATATCTATCTGAGCAAGGCTCTCAACGAAAATCACAAAATGCGGATTGCCCATCGAAACCGCGGTTCCTATCCACTGAACGCCGTTGACCACCAAAGGCACGTTGAGCGCCTCCGAGTCGGGGTCGCCGAGCATGGGAATGTCCCCGCGCTTCAGCCGCGGACGCCCCATGTTCACCGAAACCCGGCCGTCCGGCAGCAACCGCGGGTGCACCACGCCGCCAAGCGTCTCGACGGAGAGCTCATCCCCGGAGATCATCTTATGGTCGGCAAGATAGCGCGCCACGCAGCGGATGGCGTTTCCGCACATCTCGGCACGGCTGCCGTCGGAATTGACAATCCGCATTTGCACTGTACAGGTGTCACTGGGGCCCATCAGCACCAGGCCGTCGGCCCCGATGCCGAAATGCCGGTCGCAAACAACCTTCGCAAGTTCGCACTCGTCATAAACATTCTCCTCGAAGGTATTGACCAGCACGAAATCGTTGCCAAGTCCATGCCACTTCGAGAACTTCATTTTGCACTCTCCAGATACTCATTGACCTTGCATGCGGTCTTGCGGCCGGAGGCCATCGCACGCACGATCAGAGACTGTCCGGTCGCGGCGTCGCCGGCCACGAAAACATTGGCCTCAGACGCCACCGGATCGGGTTTGAGGAAACCGAGCGCCAGCAGAACCAGGTCGGCCTCCAGCACTATCTTCTCGTCCAGCTCGCGAAATTTGAGCGGACGCCCCTCGGGGGTGAATTCCCATTCAACCCGAACCGCCTCAACCGCGGTCACATGACCGTCCTTCGAAGCAAAGCGCTTGGTGGCGACATTCCAATCACGCACACAGCCCTCCTTGTGGCTGCTGGACGTGCGGATCTGATATGGCCACATCGGCCACGGAGTGGAATCCGACCGGTTCTCCGGCGGCTGGGGCATGATCTCAATCTGGGTGACGCTCTTGGCGTGCTCGCGGTTGGCGGTGCCGACACAGTCGCTGCCGGTGTCGCCACCGCCGATTACCACCACACGCTTGCCCTCGGCCGAAATCGAAGAATCGACGCATTCGCCGGAATTCAAACGGTTGCGGCCCTGCAGATATTCGAGCGCGAAGTAAACACCGGTGCTTTCGCGCCCCTCAACCTTGAGGTCGCGCGGAACCGGGGTGCCGGTGGCAATAACCACCGCGTCAAAACGGCGAGCGAGATAATCCAGCGATACGTCCGTTCCGACATTGGTGCCGAAGCGGAAGGAGATGCCTTCTTCGATCATGATCTCGACGCGGCGTTCGATCACTCCCTTGTCAAGCTTGAAATCCGGAATACCGTAGCGCATCAGACCGCCGGCCTTGAGATTGGCTTCGAAAACGGTCACCAGATGGCCGGCGCGGTTGAGCAGCTCGGCCACCACCATTCCGGCCGGGCCGGAACCGATCACCGCCACCGTTTTTCCGGTGCGGACTTCGGGCGGCCGCGGAACCACCAAATTAAGCGCGAAAGCCTGCTCGATCACCATATACTCGATCTGGCGGATCGTCACCGGATCAAGGTCGATGCCGTTGACGCAGGAACCTTCGCACAACGCCGGGCACAGCCGGCTGGTGAATTCCGGGAAGCAACTGGTGGAACTCAATATCTTCCAGGCATCGGCCCAGCGGCCTTCGGCGGCCGCCTGGTTGATTTCCGGAATCTGGTTCTCAAGCGGACAGCCCATTGAATGGCAGAACGGAATGCCGCAGTTCATACAGCGGCGCGCCTGTTTCTGAAGATCGGGCACGTCCGGATGCGTTTCAACCTCGCTATAGTCAGCCAACCGTTCGGCTACCGGACGGTAGGAGTTGTCGAGGCGGGGAATATCAAGGAAATCGCGATTGCTCATTTTCAGCCTCCTTTACACCGTTTGCTGTTTGCGATCCACCGCGTTCTCATCGGCCTTGCTCATGCGGCCGAGAGCTTTGCGGTATTCCACCGGGAACACCTTCACGAAGCACGCGCGTTCGGTTTCCCAGTTGTCGAGGATGCGCCCGGCCAGCGCGCTGCCGGTAGCGTCGAAGTGGGCCCGGATAAGCGACAGAAGTTCAGCTTCGTCATCGGAGCCGGGCATAATGTTTTCGAGGTCGACGCTCTGAGTGTTGCAGCGCAGGTCGAACTCGCCGTCAAGGTCGCGCACATAAGCGATACCGCCGGTCATACCGGCCGCGAAGTTCATGCCGGTACGGCCAAGAATGACCACCCGGCCACCGGTCATATACTCACAGCCGTGGTCGCCCACTCCTTCCGCCACCGCGGTGATGCCGGAGTTGCGGATGCAGAAGCGCTCGCCGGCCAGGCCGTTGATGAATATGCGGCCGCTGATGCCGCCGTATCCGATCACATTGCCGGCCGCCACGTTTTCTTCCGGAACCAGCGTGGATTCCGGAGCGGGGCGGATCGCGATGGTACCGCCGGAAAGACCTTTGCCAACGTAGTCGTTGGCATCGCCGTAAAGCTCAAGCCGAATGCCGGAAGCAAGGAACGCGCCGAAGCTCTGACCGGCGACGCCGGCCAGCTTAACCGTTATGGTACCCTCGGGCAGGCCATCATGGCCGTAGCGCCGCGCGACCTCGCTGGAAAGCCTGGTGCCGGCGGTACGGTCAACGTTGCAGATGGCGCCTTCTATTACAACCTTTTCGCCGCGTTCCAACGCGGCCGCCGCCTGCGGGATCAGCAGTCTCTCATCCAAAGTCGCGGCAAGATCCTGCGGTTCGTAGGCCAGGAAGTGGGCAGGAGCGTCCTCACCTACCGGTGCGAACACATCGGAGAAGTCGAGATTGCGCGCCTTCCAGAAGTCGATCGCCTCATTCATCTCGAGCATGTCGGCACGCCCCACCGCGTCGGACAGCTTGCGGAAGCCGAGCGCCGCCATATAGGTGCGAACCTCTTCCGCGATGAACATCAGGAAGTTTTCAATATATTCCGGCTTGCCGGTGAAAAACTTGCGCAGTTCCGGGTCCTGGGTGGCCACACCCATCGGGCAGGTGTTGGCCTGGCATTTGCGCATCATAACGCAGCCGAGGCACACCAGAATAGTGGTAGCGAAACCGAACTCCTCGGCACCGAGCAGCGCCCCGATCATAACGTCGCGGCCGGTTTTGAGCTGGCCGTCCACCTGAAGGCGGATGCGACCGCGCAGATGGTTGATGCGCAGGGTCTGCTGCGCCTCGGCCAGACCGATCTCCCACGGCATGCCGACGTGTTTGATGCTGGACAACGGAGAAGCGCCGGTGCCGCCGTCATGACCGCTGATAAGGATCACGTTGGCATGGCCCTTGGCCACGCCGGCGGCAACCGTGCCCACGCCGGTTTCGGAAACCAGCTTCACCGAAATGCGGGCGGCGTTGTTCGCGTTGCGCAGGTCGTAAATAAGCTGGGCAAGGTCTTCAATCGAATAGATGTCATGATGCGGCGGCGGCGAGATCAACGAAACGCCGGGAGTGGAATGACGGACTCTGGCAATCTCGTCGTTGACCTTGTGGCCGGGCAGCTGACCGCCCTCGCCGGGCTTGGCGCCCTGCGCCATCTTGATCTGTATTTCGCGCGCATTGACTAGATATTCGGCGGTAACACCGAACCGGCCGGATGCCACCTGTTTGATGGCGCTCGACACGCTTATTCCGTCCGGCTGGGGAAGGTAGCGGACCGGGTCCTCGCCGCCCTCGCCGGAGTTGCTCATGCCGCCAAGCTTATTCATGGCGCGGGCGATCGCATAATGCGCTTCCGGGCTGATGGAGCCGTAGCTCATCGCTCCGGTGACGAAGTGTTTGACGATCTCGGAGGCGGGTTCCACCTCATCAAGCGATACCGGCACGGCCGCCTTGAATTTGAACATGCCGCGCAGGGTGCACAGGTGAGTCTCCTGCTCGTTGATGAATTTCGCATATTCGGCGTAGGCGGCGGCGTCATTGTTGCGCACCGCACGCTGGAACAGCGTTAGGGTTTCCGGAGTCCACAGGTGGTTTTCACCGTCACGGCGGAAAGAGTACTGTCCGCCGGTGGCCAGCGGAGCGGCTGCCGCGGAACCGGCAACCGCCAGTTCGCGCCGGAGACGGGCTTCCTCGGCCAACTCGTTCAATCCGATGCCGCCCACGCGGGACGCGGTGCCGGAGAAATACTTGGCGATCAGCTGCTCGGCCAGGCCGACCGCTTCGAAGGTCTGGGAGCCGCGGAAACTGCGCAGCGTGGAAATGCCGAGACGGCTCATCGCTTTCAGCAATCCTTTCAACACCGCGTGTATGTAGTTTTCTACCGCCGCGGCGGCGTCCACATTGTTCAGACGGCGGCTGTTGGCCAGATCGACCACGCTTTCGAGCGCCAAATAGGGATTGATCGCGGTGGCGCCGTAGCCCAGAAGCAGTGCGAAATGCGCCACCTCGCGGACCTCGCCGGTCTCAAGGACCAGACCGGCCGAAGTACGCAGATGTTCCGCCACCAGATAGCGGTTTACCGCGGCGGTGGCAAGCAGCGACGGAATCGGAGTTTCACCTTCGTTCAGATGGCGATCGCTGAGAATCAGCACCTGATGCCCGCTGCGTACGGCTTCGGCGGCGCGGCGGCAGAGATCGTTCAATGCGCGCTCAAGTTCGGCGCCGCCCAGTTCGGAGCGGAAACCCATGGACAAGGTGGCGGCCCGGAAGTCGGACAGCGCGGAAGTGCGCATGCGTTCGAGATCCTGATCGGTCAGCACCGGGTGGGGCATTTTTAGCAAATGCGCATGGCGGGGACTCTCTTCAAGAATATTGCCCTGATTGCCGATGTAGGTCATCGTGCTCATCACCAGCTGCTCGCGGATCGGGTCGATCGGCGGGTTGGTGACCTGGGCGAACTGCTGTTTGAAATAGTTGAACAACAGCTGAGGCTTGGAGGAAAGCACGGCCAGCGAAGCGTCGTTACCCATCGAGCCGACCGGCTCGGCGCCGCTCTGCGCCATCGGCAGCAGCAGCACGTCGAGGTCTTCGCGACTGTATCCGAAAAGACGGCGCATGTCATCAAGGTTCCTGCTGGCAACCGGCGGAGTGACCGCGTCAAACAGCCCGTGCAGGGAAATGCGGTTTTCGTCCACCCAGCGGCGGTATGGCTGGCGGCGGGCGAGCGAGGTCTTGATTTCGCGGTCTCCGATGATACGATGGTGTTCGAGGTCGAGATAGATCATCTCGCCGGGGCCGAGGCGGCCTTTGCGAACCACGTCCTTCTCGGGCAGATCCAGCACTCCACTCTCGGAGGAGAGCAGGAAGATGCCGTCGCGGGTCAGGGAATAGCGGGCCGGACGCAGACCGTTGCGGTCGAGCATCGCGCCGGCGTTGACGCCGTCGGAGAATGCGACCGCCGCGGGGCCGTCCCACGGCTCCATCAACGCGGAATGATATTCAAAGAAACCACGGACATCGGCGCTCATATGATAGAGCTTGCCCCAGGCCTGAGGCAGCAGCATCAGCATGGACTGCGCCAGTGAACGACCGGAGGCAACCAGCATTTCCAGCATGTTGTCAAGCGACGCGGAGTCGCTCTGCTGACGATCGATGAGCGGCAGCAGTTTGGACAGATCGTCGCCGAACAGCGGCGATGCGAAATCGGCTTCCCGCGAACGCAGAGCGTTCAAGTTGCCGCGCAGAGTATTTATCTCGCCGTTGTGGGCGAGATAACGGAAAGGCTGCGCCAGACTCCAGGTCGGGAAAGTGTTGGTGCTGTAACGCTGGTGCACCAGCACCAGAGAGCTCTTGAAATCCTCGTTGGCAAGATCGCGGTAGAACTTGCGCATCTGTCCGGCCAACATCAGGCCTTTATATACAATCGAACGCGAGGAAAGGCTCGCTACGTAAAAATCTCCGGCATAGGATGTGGCCGCGGCGGCCTTCTCAATCTGACGGCGGATAACAAAACATTTTCGTTCCAGATCGGCGCCGGAAAGCCCCGGCACGGTCATAAACACCTGCACTATTTCCGGGCAGGTTTCACGGGCAAGTCTGCCCAAAGCGGACATATCGACATCGACTTCGCGGCGGAGCTCGACTTTGGCGCCCTCTTCCGCAATGATTTTCTCAACCACGGCCAGGCAGGATTCGCGGCCGTCCTTCTCACGCGGCAGGAATACCATCGCAACCGCATAATTACCCAGCGGAGGCAGATCGGCGCCGCCGGACACATGTTTACGGAAAAATTCGTCGGGCAACTGCGAATACAGCCCGGCTCCGTCGCCGGTATCCGGATCGCTGCCGGCAGCACCGCGGTGCGTCAGACGTTCGAGCACGGTCACGCCCATCTCCACGATGCGATGCTGCGGAACGGCGGCGATGTCGGCCACCATGCCGACGCCGCAGGCATCGTGCTCGTTCTCAAAACGGTACAGCCCCTGGTCGTGCGGACGGCCTCCCGCACCAAGCAGGGGCCCGCGCTGTCGATTCTTAATAACTCTTTTCATGCTTCATACCTTTCATTTGAGTCGTTCGTGTGTATTAAGCAATTATCATGCCAAGTTCATTTCAAGCTCAGAAACCAACCATGCCATGCCCACCCTGTCACATTTTTGTGTGCCCATCACCCTCGGTGTTACAATTTTTTCACACCTGCCATGAGCCAATATCCGCCGCCAAGCTCGAAATGAGCGGGAGGAGAAGTTGGCACGGTACTTGCTTGTGACTCTGCAAGCAACGTAAAAACCCGAAAGGAGTCGTGCAAGATGAGCAATGCACCCAGAATGGAGGCGATCAACGCGATCGCGACCCGTCCGGCTCATGTATACAACATGTATACGGAACCGCCCACCGGCATCTACGGTGAGGACGTATTCAACATCTCCAGCATGCGCGAAGCGCTTCCCAAGGAAGTTTTCCGCAAATTGCTGGCCACCATTCAGAGCGGTGAAGCTATCGACGCCTCAATCGCCGAAGACGTCGCCACCGCGATCCGCCAGTGGGCGATCAAGCGCGGCGCCACCCACTATACTCACTGGTTCCAGCCGCTGACCGGCGGCACCGCGGAAAAGCATGACGCTTTTCTCGAGCCCGGCGAAAACGGTGAAGCCATCCTGTGCTTCTCCGGCAAGAACCTGATCGTCGGCGAGCCCGACGCTTCCAGCTTCCCGTCCGGTGGTCTGCGCGCCACTTTCGAAGCCCGCGGCTACACCGCGTGGGATCCGACCAGCCCCGCGTTCATCAAGCGCGGCCTGAACGGCGCCACGCTGTGCATCCCCACCGCTTTCTGCAGCTACACCGGCGAAGCGCTGGACAAGAAGACCCCGCTGCTGCGTTCGATCCAGGCCCTCAACAAGGCCGTCAGCCGCATGATGAAAGTCTTCGGCGAGAACGGCGGAAAGAAGACCGTGGTCACCCTCGGCGCCGAACAGGAATATTTCCTGATTGACAAGGCGTTCTACCTTGCCCGCCCCGACCTGGTCCAGACCGGCCGCACCCTGTTCGGCGCTCCGCCGCCGAAGCATCAGCAGCTTGAAGACCACTACTTCGGCTCCATCCGTCCGCGCATCCTGGCGTTCATGACCGATGTCGAGCAGGAGCTCTGGAGACTCGGCATCCCGGCCAAGACCCGCCACAATGAAGTGGCTCCGGCCCAGTTCGAGCTGGCCCCGATGTTCGAGGAGCTCAACCTGGCAGTCGACCACAACATGATCGTCATGGAAGTTCTGCGCCAGACCGCCGACCGCCATGATCTGGTCTGCCTGCTCCACGAGAAGCCGTTCGCCGGCATCAACGGTTCCGGCAAACATAACAACTGGTCGATCTCCTTCGGCGGGATCAATCTGCTCAATCCCGGCAAGGATCCGCACCAGAACGCGATTTTCCTTACCACTCTCTGCGCGGTGATCCGTGCGGTTGACATGCACAGCGACATGCTGCGCGTCGCCACCTCCGGCGCCGGCAACGACCACCGCCTCGGCGCGAACGAAGCCCCGCCGGCCATCATCTCGATCTTCCTCGGCGAACAGCTCACCGACATCATCGAGCAGATCGAAAAAGGCGCGGTCACCTCCAGCCGTCACGGCGACATGCTCCGGATCGGCGTCGACACCCTGCCGCCGCTGCCCCGCGATGCGACCGACCGCAACCGCACCAGCCCGTTCGCTTTCACCGGCAACAAGTTCGAGTTCCGCGCCACCGGTTCCAGCCAGAGCTGCGCCAGCTGCAACATCGTGCTGAACACCATCGTGGCCGAGTCGGTCGACGCCATCGCCGACGAACTTGAGAAGTTCGACAAAGCCAACTTTAACTCCAAGTTGCAGGTTCTGCTCCAGAAGGTCATCAGCGAACACAAGCGCGTGATCTTCAACGGCGACGGTTACACCCAGGCATGGCGCGACGAGGCTGCGCAGCGCAAGCTCCCGAACCTCGCCACCACGCCCGAAGCGATCAAGCCGATGCTGAAACCGGCCAACATAGAACTGTTCGACAAATACAAAGTGCTCTCTCCGGAAGAGATGAAGTCCCGCTACGAGGTCTTCCTCGAGGAATATACCCGCAGAGTGCGCATTGAGGGCGAACTAGCGCTGACCATGGCCCGCACCATGATCTACCCGGTGGCGAACGACCAGCTCAGCCGTCTCGCGGCCACCGTGGCCGGGCTCAAGAATGCCGGAATCGAATTCGGCCTCGAGAGCAGCAAACTCGCGCTGCAGAAGATCGGCGAAAACACCGACAAGCTTTGCCTCGCCTCGCGCAACCTCGAAAGTGCGCTGGCCAAGGGCGAGTCCGCCGAAATCATCGAGACTCTGCACGCCCTCCGCGTGGTGGTGGACACTCTCGAAAAGCTGGTGGACGACGAGCTGTGGCCGTTGCCCAAATATCGCGAGATGTTGTTCATCTATTGATTAAGTTAAAAACTGCCGTCGGTTTCGACGGCGGTTTTGTTACCGGAGTGGACGGATCGGATCGGCTGGGCGGGAAACCGCCCGCCGTCCGCTCCGGTAATTTTGTTTTTACAACATATCAATTTTAAACACGGACCGGCAAGAAAAATGAGCGATTCCATCAAGCATGAATGCGGCATAGCGCTGCTGCGGCTCCTGAAGCCACTTGACTTTTACCGCCGCAAATACGGCACGTTATTTTACGGATTCGAACGCCTTTCCCTCTTGATGGAAAAACAGCACAACCGCGGCCAGGACGGAGCCGGAGTGGCCTGTGTGGCCCTCGACAATCCGCCCGGCGTGCCCTATTTTTACCGTGAACGTTCCAACTCGGCCACTCCTCTTAAATCGCTGTTCGACCGCATCAACGCCGGCGCCGCCGAGTTTGCCGAGCACAACCGCGACCGGCTCGACGACACCGCTTTCGTCAAGGCCAACGCCCGTTTCTGCGGCGAGCTTTACCTCGGCCACCTGCGCTACGGTACATTCGGCAAGAACGACCTCGAAGCCTGTCATCCGTTCGTTCGGGAGAGCACCTGTATCGGCCGTACACTGATTATGGCCGGCAACTTCAATCTAACCAACGTCAAATCACTGTTCGAACAGCTCGCCGCCTCCGGCCATCACCTCGTCCGTTTCAACGACGGCACCGTGATGCTCCACCTGATCGGCCACTATCTCGAACAGGAGATGAACATGATGCAGCGCACCTTGGCCAACGGCGCGGCCGCCAATCGCGAGATCATCGAGCGCGCGGCCGCCGAACTTGACCTCGGCCGGGTGCTTCGCAACGGCTGTGCCAATTGGGACGGCGGATTTGTGGTTTCCGGCATGACCGGCGCCGGCGACGCTTTCGTGATCCGCGACTCCCACGGCATCCGCCCCTGCTACTACTACTGCGACGACGAGATCGCGGTGGCCGCCTCCGAGCGCCCGCCGATACAGACCGCGTTCAACGCCCCCTTCAACGCCATCCGGGAACTTCCGCGCGGCAATGCGCTGATTATCCGCAAAAACGGCGAAGTCAAGGTGGAAGAGTGCATCACCCCCGCCGCTCCGGCCGAGTGTTCATTCGAACGCATCTACTTCTCGCGCGGCAACGATGCCGAGATATATTCGGAACGCAAAAACCTCGGTCGCTCGCTGGTTCCGGCCGTGCTCGACGCGGTGGATCACGATCTTGAAAACACTGTATTCTCTTATATCCCGAACACTGCGGAAACCGGATT
The DNA here is from genome assembly GCA_034926605.1 of Victivallaceae bacterium. Lineage (GTDB taxonomy): Bacteria > Verrucomicrobiota > Lentisphaeria > Victivallales > Victivallaceae > CALXXL01. The sequence goes on along the minus strand of JAYFQV010000014.1, from coordinate 40,460 downwards.
TCTCGGCCTGCGCGAAGGGGTATGGGACTACTGCCGGGAACGACAGTTCGAATTGCTTAAGAAGCTGAAACCGGGAGATGACGAAGGCATGCGCCGGATACTGAGTATGGCCGTGCGTTCCGACAAAATCGCGGTCAAGGACGCGAAACTGCGCACCTTCATCGCCGACAGCCTGAACCGTCACGCCCTTATCGGTCACGTCTACGACACCACCGGCGGAGTTGTCCGCCCCGGGGTTGACAATCTTGTGGTGCTCGACGACTCCATCGTGCGCGGCGCCACTCTTCGCGACTCGATCCTGCGAATGCTGGACCGGCTGCGCCCGCGCCGCGTGGTAGTGGTATCCACCGCGCCGCCGATCTGCTACCCGGACTGCTACGGCATCGACATGGCCAGCCTGGGTGAATTCGTTGCGTTCGAAGCCGCGGTGCGTCTGCTGCGCCGTCGCGACCGGGCCGAACTGCTGAACGAAGTGTTCGCCGAAGCCCAGCAACAGCTGCTCCTGCCGGATGTCAAGCAGGTAAATGTGGTAAAAAATATCTACGCGCCGCTCACTCAGGACGACCTTGCCGACGAGATCGCGGAAATTCTGCGGCCGTCGGACATGCATGCCGACCTGAAAGTGATCTATCAGACGCTGGACGACCTTTCGCGCTGCTGCCCGAAAAATCCCGGCAACTGGTACTTCTCCGGCGATTATCCGACGCCCGGCGGCAACCGAGTGGTCAATCAGGCGTTTGTGAATTACATGACCGGAGTGACCGGGCGCGCCTACTGACAGTAAAAACAACGAACGGCAGCCCGACTTAAATTCGGACTGCCGTTAATTTTTTGTCTTAAGCCGTGGAAAATGTCTGTCAGCGCAGATGCTCGGCGTAATAATCGAAGATTTTCTCGGCAAGTTTGCGGCTGACCGGCCAGGTTATCTCCACCGTGTTTCCCTCGGCCTTTGTCGTCATCCCGGCCGCCGCCTCAAATGCCAGCGTGCCGTCCTCCGGCATCAGCAGCGCCAGCATCGGTGCCAGCGCGGGAAGATTGGCCGCCAGCCGGCCGGCCACCTCCGCCGCCGGACGGACCGGACGGCCGATGGCCTTGATGTCGGAGCACACAATCTTGCCGTGGATGATCAAGCCGCCGTCCTTGCCTTCGGCTGGAACAACATAGAACAGCGCATAGTCGGCGCCTCCAACGAACGGAGCCACCAGCGGAATCTTCTGAGGATAGGCCAACAGCATGGCAAATGCCTTGCCGGGAACCTCGTCAAATTCCGGAAACGCCTTGGCATCGCCCTCACCGGTGCGTTTTTCAAGTTTATAGACCCAGCCGGTATCGCCGAAAAACACGACGCCGGGCTCGGGATAGAAAGAACAGACTTCAAGTTTGTCGCGGAATTTACGGTTGACGGCCTCCGGAGGAAATACCACGCCCGGCTGATCGTCATCTTCGAAGTGTTCCAAAGGATAGGCGACAACCCCTTCCAGCAGGCTGTAAAACAGTTGCGGCTTCACGTCGGTACGTATCAGATATATCTGTTCGCGTGCCGAAACATACCCGTAAAAAGCCAGCGCGCCGGTGTGGAACTGATCAGCGTAGGCGGTGAAATCGCAGACGCCGCCGTGTTTCTGTGCCAGAGTACGGTTCAACTGCAGCGCCTTAGCCTCAATCCAGGTGCCGCGCACCGCATCCAGCGAAGCGTAAGCCGCCACCGTCGGGTTGGGCGGCAAATAGCGGAAAAGTTCATCTTCGAACGCAAACAGGCCGGCCGGAACCATGGCAGCCAGCACACCGCAAAGCCACGTTTTAATCATTCTGTAACCTCGTCTTCCGGCGACGTACCCGCCGGGGCCGGAAGTTCCTTGGCGCGCAGCAGTGTCACCATGCGTTCGATCAGCGGGCGCTCGAGTTCGATATGCGCCGTGAAAATGTTGTTTTCAACCTTAAAGACCGGTTTGCCGTACAGGGTCTTCTTGATTTCCGTATCCCGGTCGAACAACAAGTTAACGCCCAAAATATAGAAACCCTGCACCACACTGGAAAATCGCTGGATATCCCCGCCAGAAGCACGAACGGCCAACTCCAGGGAATTCGCCTTTACAAGCAGTTTCCCGTCAATTTTTTCCACGCCGCCAAACAGCCTGCGAACATCATCGCGGCCCGCAACCGGCAGCGAGAAAATCACCGCTTCCTCGCGCTCCTCCAAAAGATCGGGGAAAAATTGGCCGGGGCCGCCGGCGGTACGCGATCTCCACTCCTCAACCGCCGACTCCTCTCCAGCCCAAGCCAACCTGGGCGAAACAAATACCGCCACGAACCGCAGCGATTTTGCGCCCGGGGATTTATCATCCCTGCTTGTTAGACAAAAGATTTTGCCGGATGTTCCGCTGGAAACCGAAAAGAACACGGTTTTTTCCGCCGCCGCCGCCAAAATTTCCTGTGCGCCCGGCGGAAAGCGGAGCAGCGCCACGGTACGGTCGGCCGCGTCGAAATCGGGAATAATGGTGACCACCGGCGCCACCTTTGCAGGGTCAACGCCAAGCGTGTTCATGTAGCTCTGGAAACGTTCCAGCACCGGAGCACCGCCGGGCCAGGCGGAAAGTGCCTCCATCGCCAGCCTGCTGGCCAGCAGTTTCGGCACATCCACCCGGATATAGGAGACTTCATCCGCCATCGCCGCAAATGCGGCGTGGAGGGCAACAAACAGGCTCAGTGCCCATTTGCCGGAAGAAGTCACTGCTTGTCCTGCTCCAGCTTGTCGCGATCCTTCTTCGGAAGCACCACCTGCAGATGCAATTCGCGCAGCTGCTTGATGGATGCCTCGGCCGGAGCGTTCATCATCAGGTCCTGCGCCTGCTGATTGAACGGGAACGCGATCACCTCGCGGATATTCGGCTCGTCGGCCAGAAGCATCACCGTGCGGTCAACGCCGGGAGCGATGCCGCCGTGCGGCGGAGCGCCGAGTTTGAACGCGTTGATCATGCCGCCGAACTTCTCGTCGACCGTCTCACGCTGGTATCCGGCGATCTCGAACGCCTTGTACATCACCTCGGGCAGATGGTTGCGAATGGCGCCGGAAGACAGCTCGATGCCGTTGCAGACGATATCGTACTGGTAGGCCAAAATATCGAGCGGAGATTTGTTGAGCAGCGCGTCGAGTCCACCCTGCGGCATCGAGAACGGGTTGTGGCTGAATACGACCTGATTGGTCTCCTCGTCTATCTCGAACATCGGGAAGTCGACGATCCAGCAGAACTTGAATTCATTCTGGTCGATCAGTTCGAGCTGGCGGCCGAGTTCCGGAATCACCGCGCCGCCGAACTTGAACACACTGGACTCCTTGTCGGCAAGGAAGAACAGTGCGTCGCCGTCTTCTACCTTGCAAAAGTCGCGCAGCCCGTCCACGATCTCGGGGGAAAGGAACTTGACGATGGGGCTTTTGACCTCGCCGCCGTTCCAAATGATATACCCCATGCCCTTGGCACCCGCCTCCTGGGCGAATTTAATCATATCGTCGAAGAACTTGCGCGGCTTGCCGGCAACTTTCGGGGCGCGCATGGCGCGCACCACGCCGCCGTTGGCGACTACGCCGGCAAACGCGGCAAAGCCGCAGCCGTCGAAGAATTTGGTGACGTCGATCATCTCGATCGGGTTGCGCAGGTCCGGCTTGTCCGAACCGAAGCGGCGCATCGCATCGCGGTAGGGAATGCGCGGGAACGGGGCGGTATTGAACTTCTTGGTGCTGAACTTACCGAAAACGTCCATGAACAGCCCTTCTATCACCGCGAATATCTCGTCCTGCTCGACAAAACTCATCTCAACGTCGAGCTGGTAGAATTCGCCGGGAGAACGGTCGGCACGGGCATCTTCGTCTCGGAAGCACGGCGCGATCTGGAAGTAGCGGTCGAATCCGGCGACCATGAGCAGCTGTTTGAACTGCTGGGGTGCCTGGGGCAGCGCATAGAATTTGCCGGGATGCAGACGGCTGGGCACCAGATAGTCGCGGGCGCCTTCCGGGCTGCTCGCTGTAAGAATCGGGGTCTGATACTCGTTGAATCCGATGCCGGTCATATAGCGGCGCATCTCGGCGATGACCCGGGAACGCAGCAGGATGTTCTTATGGAGCCGTTCACGGCGCAGATCGAGAAAACGATAGCGCAGCCGAAGCGCTTCCGGAGCCGCGTCATCCTTGGCAACCTGGAACGGAATCTGTTCGGTTTCGCCGAGCATTTCCATGTTCTCGGCCACAATCTCGATCTCGCCGCTGGCGATCTTGGGATTCACGGTGGATTCACTGCGGGCCACCACGCTGCCTTCAAACGCCGCCACCGTCTCAACACGCCAGCGGTCCAGCGCCTGATAAAAATGCTTTTCCGGATTGATGACGATCTGGGTAAGCCCGTAATGATCGCGCAAATCGATAAAAATCACCCCGCCGTGGTCGCGCACGCTGTGTATCCACCCGGCGAGTTTGACGGTTTTGCCGACGTCCGACTTGCGCAGTTCCCCGCAAGTGTGGGTTCTGTAAATGCCCATTTATCCTATACCTTATAATGTTGAACACAAATATGCATTAATGTAGCATCACTGTGATGATTTTCAATGCCTTGCGGCACGAAAAACCTCACTCCTGCCTGAACGCGAAGATGAACACCACCGCCAGCAGCAGGAAAATCGCGGCCACATAGTGATTCCAGCGAAGCGGCTCGTGCATATAGAAGACCGCAAACGGTACGAAGACACTCAGGGTTATGACCTCCTGAAGTATCTTCAACTGCGGCAGCGACATCACTCCCGGCTGGTGGCCGATGCGATTGGCCGGAACCTGGAGCATGTACTCGAAAAAAGCCACGCCCCAGCTCAGAATGGCCGCGGCGAACCACGGTTTGGCGGCCAGGTGCTTCAGGTGCCCGTACCACGCGAAAGTCATGAACATGTTCGACAATACCAGCAGACCGACGGTGCGCGTGAACGGCGAGGAAAAGAATGCGACAATATGCTGCCACATGATACGACGCTACACTCCTTCGAGATGAGAAGCCCATTCACGGACCGCCGCCGCTTCCTTGGCGCCGTCCGGGCCGAGCATGGCCTTGGCAAAGGTGTTGAATGCCAATTCGACGATCCGCTTGAAAACATCAAGGTTTTCGAGGCGTTCCGCCATCGAGCTGTCGAAGTCCAGCTTCTCGCCCTCCGGCAGTCGCAGGGAAGAGAAATTAAAGCGGTCGGCATCGAAGTTGAGACTCCACATCTGAGTATCGCGTGCGATCAATAGCTTGGCCTTGCGCAGTTTCTTGCCGACTTCGAACGCGGCCTTGGCCTCGGCGCTGCGCAGCGGATTCTCACCCTTTTTGACCACGGTTTCGGCGGAACCGTTGCATTCCGGATCGTCACCGGCGAAGCTGAGCGGACCGTCCAGCGAAATTTCCACATCGCCGATCTCGTCGCTGTGGAACACGCCGCCCGACTCATGGAAAAACCAAAGCCAAGTAAGAAAGTCGCGTCCGATGAACGAACCGGCCGGAACTCCCTTCTTAAGCTCGATGGCCGGAAATTCGGCGCAGGACTTGTCGAAGTTGCGCCTCAGCAGCAATTCATGGTCGAACGGCAGAGGCTCCACCTCCATGGTGGAAACAAACGCACCGATAATTTCGTCGATCGCGTTCTGGGATACCGCCGACACATATATCGCACCGGTGGCGGGATCTATCCACATGGTGGTGCCGGAAACCGACGGCGGAAATTTCTGGATGTTCTTTTCGATTATTTCCGCCCGCAGCTCGCGGCGCACACCGCCGGGTGTGTAGTCTTTCTCATTGGCCTTGCGCCAGACGATCTCCTCGCGCTTGAGCATGGCAGTCAGCAACCCGGCTGGTATCCTGCGCACCGCCTTGCGGAGCGTCACCATGCAACCGTCGCCGGCGATGGAGGTGGTGGAATCGATGGTGGTTTCCAGCAGGCAGCGGCCGGAAACCCAGCCGGCCTGAAGCTCTTCGGTAACGCTGTCCAGCGTACCGGCGGCCTTGTCTGAAAAGCGTGCCAGATAATCCTCCGGCAAGCCGGCGGGAAGTTCGAAAATCGTCATGGTTATTGCGCCGCGGTCGAATGGCATTTTATCTATCTCCCAGGTTGTTTCAAGCGGATAATATAGCACTTTTGTCTTAATTTACAATGTTTTTTCGTTTCGGCCCTTGCATTGTTTTCAAATGGAGATAAATTTATTCTTTGTAAATTTTAATTACAAAGAGAGGTACAAATGTCGGACAGCGCCAAAAACATTCTGATTGAGTTGCTTGACAACGGTCACCAGTCACGCGCCGATCTCGCCCGTAAACTGGGGCTGAGCCGGCCGGCGATTTCGGCGGCGGTGGACAAACTTATAGCGTCCGGAATGGTCAGAGAGGCAGGCACCGGAGCCTCAAGCGGCGGCAAACCGCCGATTATGCTCGAACTGGAATCTCCGCAATTCAGCGCGATAGGGCTCGACCTTGGCGACGGCTCCACCATGCGCGGCATCGTGATCGACGGCAACGCGCGAACGCTGGATGAAGAGAAGATGAACTTTGTGAACAACTTTGTTTCCATCCGTGATACCGCGCTGGCGCTGGTCGAGCGGCTGCGCTCGCGTGACACCGGAAAGTCCGTCTGCGGCATCGGCGTCGCCGTTCCCGGCGTGGTGGACATCTCCCGGAATCAGATATTATACAGCGCGAACTTCGATCTCTCGGATCATGACCTTGCCCAGCCGATGGCCGAAACCTGCGGCCTTCCGGTTCTCCTGTGGAACCGTGCCCGCACCGCGGCAATGGCCGAATGGCGTACCGGCGCTGCAATGAACGACCGCAGCTTCGTGTATATCACATTCGGTTACGGCATCGGCTCGGTCATCCACCACAACGGCTCCATGCTGAACGGCGACAATTTCTCCGCGGGCGAAATCCGCGACGTGATTGTGCCGCGCGACGACAGCGGCAGCACCACCTACGCACCGCTTGAGCTGACAATCCGTTCGATTCTCGAAAAATATGGCGCAAAACCGGACCCGGAATGCTACCGCCACTATCTTACGCCATGCGCTTACATGGTAAGGCTGTTCGGCTCGATAGTCGATCCCAACACCATTGTGCTCGGCGGCAGATTCCCGCTGCTGGGCGCCAATTTCCTGCGCGAGCTCTCCGCGATGGTTGCGCACGACCTGCCCAAACGCCACCTCGCCGCCACACTGCGCTACAGCCAGAGCGGCGTCAACGGTCCGGCCTGCGGTGCGGCGTTGAAGATACTGCAGCGGCATGTGGCGCTGCTCAACCTCGGGGAGTGCTGATTAGATGAAAAACGCATGGGTCGACCTGCAAGTCAACGGGCAGATCGGCATCGACTTCTCGGCTCCGTCGCTCAGCGGAGACGATTTTCTGCGGGCCGCCGAGGCGGTGTTCGCTTCCGGCACCGCGGTGTTTCTGCCCACCGTCATAACATCGGATATGGAGCTTTACCGCCGCAATCTGCCGCTGATCGTCAAAACGGCGGAACGCGCCGGACTGCTTTCCCGCATCCCGGGAGTACACCTTGAAGGGCCATTCCTGGAACCGGAAGCCGGTTATATCGGCTGCCACAATCCGGCTTGGGCGCTACCGCCATCGCCGCACATTTTCGACGAGCTTATGGACATTGCCGAGGGGCGCATCAAGCTGCTTACCATGGCCGCGGGGCCGAACAGCTCGGAATTGATCTCGCACGCATCGGCGCGCGGAATAGCGGTTTCCATAGGTCACCACCGCGCCACCCCTGAAACATTGGACGCGGCGGCACGGGCCGGCGCACGCAGCCTGACCCACCTCGGCAACGGCGTGCCGAACTTCCTGCCGCGCCATGACAACGCTATTTTCGCCGGGCTGGCCGAAGACCGGCTGTCGGTGATGTTCATTCCCGACGGGCACCATCTGCCAGATCCGGTGCTGAAATGCTATATCCGCTGCAAGGGAGCGGAGAAACTTATCGCGGTCAGCGACGGGTCGCCCGCCGCCGGGCTGCCCCCCGGCGAGTACGATGTGCTGGGCAACCATGCCATCCTCGAACCGTCCGGGCGGCTCTACAACCCGGAAAAGCAGTGCCTGGTAGGGTCGGCCGCCACCATGAGCGCCTGCATGGAACATCTCGGATTGCTCGGACTGCTCTCCGACGACGAATTGGACATGATCGGCCGACGCAATCCGCTTGCCCTGATTGGAGAAAAATGCTGAACGTAGCATTGATCGGCGCCGATTCAAGCCACACCGTTGAATATTCGCGCAGAATGGCGGACCCGGAATTTGACCGGGCCCAGCGGGTTTTCGAACTCAATCCGACGCGCTGTTTCGCTTGGCCGACCCCGTTCCAGAATGCCGACGGCATAGCCGCCCGGATGCGGATGCTGGCCGGCCTCGGAGTGAAGGCCGCCGGATCGCTAGAGGAGGCGCTGTGCGGCGCGGACGCGGTGATGGTGGAGGCCAACAACCCGGCCGATCACCTGGCATTGATACGCAAAACCGCAATCGCCGGCCTGCCGGTGTTTCTGGACAAGCCGCTGGCCGACAGTTATGCCAACGGCCTCGCCATCGCCGGACTGGTGCGCCAGTCCGGCATAGCTTTTTTCAGTTCGTCGCCGCTCCGCTTCGCCGCGGAGGTACAAGCCATGCACCGCCGTCATCCGGCGCCACGACGGGCGGAAGTGGTCGGCGCGCTCGGCAAAGCCGCCGCCGGAAGCGATGTGGTGTGGTACGGCGTCCACGCTTTCGAAATTGCCGAAACCCTCATGGGCAGAGGTGCCCGCTGTGCTTCCTGTACCGCCGAAGGCGACAGTCTGATATTTGAACTGCATTGGCCGAATGACCGCTCGGGGCGAGTGGAATTGCGGCGCAACCATTATGCGTACAGCGGCACCGTCGACGACGAATCGTTTGCTGTAAACGCGCCGAACGCCGAATTTTACGGTGAAACCATCAAGCAGGTGGAAAAATTTTTCCTGACCGGCATAGCGCCGGTCGAACTGGAAGACACTTTGGAGGTGACCAGACTGCTGGACGCCGCCGCCAAAGCCAGTTTCGATAAAGGAGTGTGAATCATGAACGGATTGTTGGAAACCATCGTCGCCGCCGTAGAAAAAGAGCGCGAACGCCTGGTGACGATATCGCAGCAGATTCTTGCCCGCCCGGAACTGGGGCATGAAGAAAAGTTCGCTTCGAAACTTCAAATGGATTATCTTGCAGCAAACGGCTTCGAGGTGACCGCGAACTTCGGCGGCCTCGCTACCGCGTTCACGGCAAAGGCCGGCACCGGAAAGCCAAAAATCGCGGTGTTTTCCGAATATGACGCACTGCCGCAGCTCGGTCACGCCTGCGGCCACCACCTGATTACGCTGAGTGCGCTGGCGGCGGCGGTCGGAATAAAGGCGGTTCTCGAAAAATTCGGGCTGGAAGGCACCGTGGAACTGGTAGGCTCTCCGGCCGAGGAAGCGCTGGGCGGCAAAGTTGATTTGATTCGGGCCGGAGTGCTGGACGACATCGATTTCGCACTGATAACCCATCCGTTCGACGCTACCAACACCGATCCCGGCGACCTCGCGGTAGGTCGCTACGACGTCATCTACCACGGGAAAGCCGCCCACGCCGCGGTTTCTCCCGAGCTCGGAATCAACGCGCTCGACGCCCAGGTGCTGCTCCTTAACGCGGTCGCCCTGTGGCGGCAGCAGCTGCCTTCGACCTCGCGGGTGCACGGCACCATCACCAACGGCGGCGGACTGCCGAACGTGATCCCCGAATACACTTCCAGTTTCTTCTATGTGCGCAGCGTGGACAATCGCGTCCAGAAGGCGATGGAACAACGGTTCGAAGATATCGCCAAAGGCGCGGCGCTGATGACCGGCTGCCGCCTGGAGTTGAACAAATACCCGAACAGTTATGCCGCGAACAAGGATGTGCCGGAACTGGACGAACTGTCGCGTGAATGTGCGGAAGCCGCCGGATTCAAACTGTCGCCGATCATCCGGAAAATATCCACCGACTTTGCCGACGTGACGTTGCGCGCACCCGGCGTAAACCTGTTTTTCGACGTGGTCGGCGACGGTTCGGAAGTGTCGCTTCACTCCGAAAAATTCCTGGAATACGCGGGGAAACCGTTTGCTTTCGACCAAGCGCTCCGGGCCGGCAGTGCAACGGCGCTTTGTGCCGCGCGGTTGTTTACGGAACCGGAATTGCGCAATAAGGTCAGGGCCGGATTCGATGCCGGTTTTTAAGCAGTTTCAGCTCATACATTAGTCTGGCGCGCCACGGCGGCATACCGTGCGCCAGATGAATCGCATACTCTTCGCGCAAACATTCGGCCACGTGCGCGCCGGACAGCCCGGACTCGGAAAAATGAGCCACCAGCCGCGGCGAGTAGATAACCTTAAGCCTGAAATTACGCACCGCTCGGTACATGAAATCATAGTCGGCAAGATATTTATAGGCGAGATCGTAGACGCCGACCAGATCGTACATCTTGCGCGGAACGAACATCGACGGATGCGGGGCGAACGCCCCGATGCCAAGCTTCCATGGCCGATACCCCCTTACCCGGCCCTGATGCTCGTACTCCACATCACCCCAGAAAACGGCGTTGCCCGAACCTGAGGATTCGAACGCGCCGCGGGCCAGCTCGACGGCTCCGGGGAAATACCAGTCGTCAGCGTTGATGATGCCGACGATATCGCCGGTGGAGTGCATGATCCCCTGGTTCATCGCATCATAAAGTCCGCGGTCCGGACGGCTTTGGAAATAGGCTATGCGGTCGCGGTAACGGCCGACCACGTCCTGTGTACCGTCGGTCGAACCGCCGTCGATCACGAGATACTCGACCTCACCTTGCTGTTCGAGCACACTGACGATGGTGCGCTCTATGGTGGCGGCGGCGTTCAGCACCGGAGTTATTATGGAGAATTTCATTTGACCGCCATAAGATTGCGGTGGCGCAGCGCGGAAGCGATGCCGCGCAGAACGCCGAATCCGTCGCGACGGCGCCCCTTCCAGGGATCGAAGCCGGATTTCGGGAAACGCCCGCGCAGCCAGTCACGGGTGGCAAGCTGCTCGTAGGCGTAGCGCCGGTAGTATTTCTCCAGCAGATGCGGCGGCATCACCTGTCCGTAACTGCCCAGATTATGCGAAATGAAGTGACGCGAAAGCCACCGGAATCCCTGAAAATGGTAGAACACCGGTTCCTCCACCGGGCGCAGAGGCCAGTTCCACGGCGCTATTCCGGCGCGAGGATCGCGCGCAATAGCCACGCCATGAAACCGTTCCGGCCATTCGTCCAGATACTTCTGATCGGCGAAACGGCCGTTTTCAAGCCGGTCGAAACACCATTCGAGACACTTCCCGCGCCACCATGCGAGAATCTCGTCCGAAGCGCCGCGGCGATAGACCTGAAATTCCACATTGAACCGGCCGAATTCCATGCGCCACTCCTGTTTCGGCGTGAAACCGTGTTCCATTATCATAACCGCCCCGCCGGACTGCTCGAACTCCCGCATCAGCTCCGATGGCTCCTTGAAGAAGAAAAGATCGGCGTCGAGATATATTATGACGTCCAACTCCGGATGCGCGGCAAAGATGTATGAGGGCATGAGCGGACTGAGCGTAAAAATGTATTCGGCAAAATTACGCGCTTTTTTGCAGTCGGCCAGTGCCGGTTCGGTCGATTCCAAATCTTCGAGCCGGAACGGCTCCAGCGATTCGCCGGAAGCCTTCAGTTCGCACAGTACATCGTAGGTCTCGGCATCGAGCGCGCAGACCAGCAGCGTGAAATCCATTCCGAGCGCCTTGAGCGACCGGTATAGTGTAAGACCGGTCACCATGTAGTCGCGATTGAAACAGGTGAAAAACGCATACTTCATCGCACCTTCCTCCATAAAAAGCCGCGGCTCGCGGCTTCGCCATCCGGGGAGTGAAGCCGGATTTTGCCTTCTAGCGCGGCAAAATCGAACATTTTTTCATATTTTCTGTCAAGCGCGGCAAACAATTGCTCCTCGACCATTATCCGCACCGGATAGCTGACGCCGCCCAGAGACGCGGGGATCGCCTCCACCGCGATTCGAGCGGCGGAAGCAAACAGGGTCCGATCTATGAATATGGCATACGCCCCGTGCTCAACCGTCTCCGACAGCACCGCGCCGGGATTTTCAAGATATCCCAGCACACTGGCGAAAACCGCCAGGTCGGGCACGGCGCCATCGGACAAAGCTTCGGCAACCGTTTCAAAGAACCGCAGGCCTGGCACGTTAAGCGCATTCCCGGCTTCGACGAAGCCCGGCTGTTCCACCACCCGGTAGTCGATGTGCGCCAAAAATTTGCGGTGCTGAAAAAATGTACTGCCCAAGCCGCCGCCGATGTCGATCACCAGCTCCGGACGGACGGAGGCGACCGCCGCGACAAACGGGAAATTGTATTCGGGATTGGCAAAACACATGGTATCGCGCTCGAAAGCGGCACGGCCGGATATAACCTCTCCGGCGGCATGCACGGCACGTTCGAGTATCACCGGCGAAGCATAGGTGGTGCCGGAAGCGGATACCGCGCCAGCCCAGTCCGGGAAATCACCGTAAAAACGCAGTTCGCGGCCCCGGCGCAGCCATTTCCACAGCATCGGCGGGCAAAGCGCTTTCGATATTTCCTTTATTCCCATAACCGTGCCAGCCTCCCTTTAACCCGCCGCCATAGAGTGGGAGCGGACGCCCGAAAACTGGCCGCAAACTTCTCACGCATCGCTTCGGACTCCACCACTTCCGCCGCCGGATCCACCGGGCTGGGCGACGGCATCGCTTCCAAGCCGGCATCGATGCCGCAATGAGTGCCCGAACCGTCCATGCCGATATTGCGAACCAGCGTACGAGCCGGATACAATGTCAGCTTGCCGGCCAGAAAGGCCGATGCGTGAAACCGGACGGCCCACGAATCGATACGGCCGGCGGCCTGGTCTTTCAACATTTTGAAATATGGGAAAGCGCCGTCGAAATCGAACCGTCGGCGCAACTGCGGCGTGAATCCGGCAACGAGCGCCGCCGCGTCCGGATCGAATATCTTCCATGACCGCCGCCACACTCCCCAGCCCCAGCAATCGGCTCCGCGCAGGAAAAACGAACGCTCCGCCGGAACCGGCGTGTAGCCGTGTATCGAAACAACGCGGTCGTCATCCGCGTACATGGCCAGCGCGCGATTCATATAATCAAGAAACCATGGCGAAGTTTCGAGGTCGTCCTCCACCACGATTGCGGCCTCGTGAGACTCCAAGGTCCGTGTCACCGCGCTTATCACCGAAGCGGCCAGCCCGAGATGGCATTCCGCCGCATCGACCGTCACCGAGCGGAACCCGGCCGCGGCCGCCGCCACGGCCCGCGCGGCATCGACCGCGGCACGCTCCGACTCGTCCCTTGCACCGTCGCAGAAAACCAGAAGATCGGTCTCCCCCGCACCCCGGTTGCGAGCGAGCGCCGCCAATGCGCGGCCGGTGTGTTCCGGCCTTTTGTAACATAAAAAAATCACGGGTAATAATTTCATACTTAAAAAATAGCTTCAACCTTTGTTTTTTTCAAATCACTAACTTGAAAAACTTTTCCCAAGGTGCTATTTTTTCGAGAATACCAAAACCCCAAGGAAATAGAACATGAAAAAAACGCTGCTCCTGTTTATGCTGCTGTCGTTCGGAATCACCGGCTTCTGCGGCAGCCCGACGCCGAAGCTCTCATCGAACGGTTCGCTGTCTCTGGCCGGAGAGAACGTCGACATATCGCTGATGTCCAATATCATCGCGGTCATCCCGCCGTGGCGGGGCGAACGGTTCAACTCACAGAACACACTGGAGGTTAGCGAATCGGCCACCGGAGTCATTGGGGTGCAGCAGGAAGGCAAGCGTTTTGACGAATTCGCGGTAGAAGAGTATTCCGCGCGCAAGACGATCGACGGAGCGCTGATAATAACCCTGCGCACCATCCTCAAGCAGGATGTTCCCACCAATATGGTCTATCAGGCGCTGATGATGCCGGACTATCTGCTTGCCGGCGCAAAATATACTGTCACGTTCCCGGACGGCCGCGTCAAGACCGGGGAAATTCCCCAGCAGCCGGCCAACCCCACCGAACCGGTGGAATTGGAGCAGGAATTCTCCGCCATCGCCTTTGACGGCTACTTCGGCAAACTCGAAGTCAAGGTGCTTGCCGGCCCCAACCTGTCGCTGCACGAACGCCGCGCCAACTCGATTTACAACGCGATCCGCGGCTTCGAACTCGGCGCCCGCTGGGACGTCGTCTATGACAAACCGGTCATTAGCAGGATCGAAGTCAGATTCAGCGAAAACAACATCCAGCCCGCTCCGGTACTGGCGCCACGCCAGAACCCGGAAGCCGCCAAGATCAAGGTCGACCGGCTTGCGGTTCCGCTCAAGCCGGACTACAGCTGCGTTCCGATGCCGCAAAACATCAAATTCCGCGGCGGCCCGGACTATCTGGTGCGTCAAGGCACCAGGGTGGTGATCTCCGGACTTGAGGGCGTCGAGCTAGACCGGCTCGAACGCGCCGCCATCCGGGTACTCGGGCCCGAATTCCCCGGCCTTTCAACCGAACAAGTCCGCGCCGACATGCCGAAAATCCTGATCGAAGTCGGCGGTCAGGGCGCACCTGAAAGCTATTCTGTCTCGGTGGATGAAAGAAACATCCGAATCTCATCGCCCACCGCGCGCGGCGCTTTTCATGCGCTCCAACTGCTCAGGCACTGCGTGAAAAACGGCGCCATCGCGCAGTTCGCCGTAACCGACGCCCCGGCTTTTGCTCGTCGCGGCATCCATCTGCTGCTGGACAAGGACTCGGTAGAAGTGTCCGGCGCAATGATCGAAAACCTGTTTGCTCCGCTCGGCATCAACTGGCTGGTGGCCGAATGCCAGTATGTGAAATGGGATTCCACCAAAAACATTCACCAGAGCTGGGGAGCCTCCAAAGAACAGGTCAAGGAACTTAAAAAGATAGCCGACGACAACTATATGGAGTTCACCCCGCTGTTCCAGACGCTCGGTCATTCCGAGTGGCTGTTTGGCAACAATCAGAACATCGATCTGGCCGAAGACCCGGCCTGCCCCTACGCCTACAACCCGAACAATCCGCGGCTCTATCCGCTGATCGATTCCATCCTCGAGGAAGTGCTGGATACTTTCGGCAATCCCGCCACACTGCACATCGGGCATGACGAAGTGTTCAATCCGAGCGCCAAGTGGCCCAACCAGCCCGAGAGCGTCAAGAAAGGCGCCCGCGCCATATTCAACGACGATGTGATGCACTTCTACGCTATCTGCAAAAAGCGCAATATCGAGCTCATCATGTGGCATGACATGCTGTTGACCCCAGAGGAGTGCCCCGAGAACGGCGCCGGCGGCCCGCCGGACAACATCAGCGAACTGCGCAAGACCCTGCCCAAGGACATCGGCATCGTGTTCTGGCGCTACAGCGCCAATATGGGATTCACCGACGTTGACAAAGTCTTCGCCGAAGGTTTCAAAAACCTTTACGGCGCCACCTGGTACGACTGCCTCAATATCTCCGACATGTGCCGGCACGGCCTCGAAAAAGGTGATCTGAAAGGAATGCTCCAGACCACCTGGACCGGCTACCACGGCAACTCGGTGGCGGTGCGCGACGCCTTCAGCCAGATGTATCCGTATGTGCAGCTGGCGCTGAGCTCGTGGGCTCCGCCGCTCGGCGTGGTCGATTCCCAGCGAATTTTCTGCGACCTGATGGAAGGCGCCCGCCCGCAAGATACCGCCGCCGGCTGGACGATCGACCTTTCCAATTTCGCCGATGTCTCCATCGATCCCAAGAACAACGTATTCCTGTCTCCCGACCACACCATGAACCTCGACGCACTGCCGCTGCCCGGCGCACGGGTCGGCGCCGTAGAGTTCCGGATCGCGGAATACAACCATCTGCCGGCGGCGGTCAGCGTGAAGTCGCGGCTGGCGCCCAAGCTGGCCAACGAATCGTTTCCAGTGCCGGTCGGCCTCAAGGCATCCAAACTCTACTTCCTGCATTCGACCGTTTCGACGATTGAGAAGTTCAAGAAACAGGTCGCCACTTACCGGATTCGCTATACCGACGGCGAAACAGTGGACGTGCCGGTGCTGTTCGGCATCGATATCGGTGCGCTGTACAGCCCGATCAACTTCGATCTCGCTCCGATGCGGGCGCTGACAATCACCGGCGCCGACGACACGGTAGGCCGGATCTGGTACCAGACCTGGAACAATCCGAATCCGGACAAAACGATCGAATCCGTCGCCTTGGTCGGCGACGGGGTGCCGGTTTACTGGTTCGCGCTAAGCGCGGCGGAATAAATGAAGCATCTGCTGGCAATCGCGGTCATCACGGCGGTGTCGCTGACCGCGACTTT
Organism: Victivallaceae bacterium; assembly: GCA_034926605.1. Taxonomy (GTDB): domain Bacteria; phylum Verrucomicrobiota; class Lentisphaeria; order Victivallales; family Victivallaceae; genus CALXXL01. The sequence continues at coordinate 24,030 of JAYFQV010000014.1, read as the reverse complement.
GTTCGGCATCGGCCATGGCCTGCCGTCGGCCAAGCGGCTCTCGACCTGTTTCGGCGGCCCCGAAACGGTCGAGGCCAAACTGCCCTTACTGCGGCAGGCAATGCGCGACGGAGTAGCCGAACGCTCGGAGTTCCGCGAGCGCGATAAGATCGAGAACTACGGCGAACTGGCAAAACTCTCGCCGTATTTCGACTCGGTGCGCAGTTACAATCCCGATGAATTTCACACCTTCAAGGTGCTTTCGTCGATGTACTCCCGCCGCTCTCTTCTGCCCGGTTCATACGCCTACGGCAACTTTTACTTCTACCAGATGGCGGTTCCGCTGGCCGCCGCCCGGCTGACCGGCTGCATCGTTCCCCGCGAGCCGGCCCATTATCTCGTCCATCCGGAAGATTTCGCCGCATTTTATCTTTGGGCCCGCGCCTGGACGGCGCTCTACGCGCTCGCCACTGCGCTGCTGCTTTATTTCACCGTTGCAAAACTCGGCAGCCGGTTCGCCGGAATGCTGGCGGCGCTCGCGTTCGCGGCGCTGCCGTTGACCGCGCTGGTCGGCAAAGCCGTGAAACCGGATATGCCGGTAACCTTCTGGACCACCCTCGCGCTCTTCTTCGCCGCGTTCATTCCGGACAAACGCGCATGGTGGAGTTATCTTGCCTGCGGCGCGGCAATCGGCTGCGCCGCAGCCACCAAGTATACAGGAGTGCTTGTAGCCGTGGTGCCGCTGGTGGTCGCACTGCCGGCCTTGCGCACCGACTGGAAGAAACTCGCCGCCTGTGCGGCGGTTTCGGCGGCGGTGTTCCTGCTGCTGACTCCGGCGGTGTTCTTCGATTTTCAACTGTGGAAAACCGATCTCGCCGGACTTGGAACCGGGGTTGCCCGTCATCTGCCGTGGTATCGGATGCTGGCGTTTGGAGTGATTGATTATTTTGCGTATTCCGGGCTGAGCATCATGTCGATTGGAACCGTACTGTTCTCACTGGCGACGGTGGCGGCATTATTTGTTCCCGGATGCAAACCGCGCTCCTATCGTTACGGGCTGATCGCATTTGCCGTTCTGACGTTCGCGGTAACCTGCTTCGGGCAGCCGCACTCCGACAGTTATCTGCTTCCGGCCGTCGCCGGAGCCTGCCTGCTGATTGCGCTGGCCGCAATGCGGATTTGGAAACTCGGCTTCCGCGGCAAACTGGCGGTTCTGGCCCTGCTGGCAATACCGTTACTGGAATTTGCAGACGCAATGGCATGGGATCAAAAAGCCGCCGCCGAACGCGATCCCCGGCTCGAAGCCGCAAAATGGGTACACGAGAACATTGCGCCCGGCAGTTCGATCGGCATGCGACGCTACCCGGTGGCTTACCGTTCCGTGATGCTCGACCCCGAGAAATACGACCTTCGCAACGAGCTGGAAAACGGCCGCGAAGCCGCCCTTGACTCCGGCTGGTATATCGACTGCTCTCTTGAATGGGACAACCGTGCTCCCGGCCTTCCCGGCTTTGAACCCGTCGCAATATTCGGCCCTCACCGGGATTCCCGGATAAACTACTATTTCGAAACGATCGATCCGGTCATCACCATCTACCGTAAAAAGGCTGCCGTCGAGCCGGAATTCATCGATTGCGATGGCATCTATCCGCAGCATCTGCAGGGAGTGGCCCGCGGTGACAACGACTGTTTGTTCTGGAGTTTTTCAAACTGTCTGGTCAAGACCGATTCACACGGCAAGGTAATAAAGAAAATCGATGTGCACGATCATCTCGGCGACGTCACCTGTGATGGCGGAATGGTTTACGGCACCTCGTCGGTCATCAGAAACTATGAGAAAGGCGCGGAGTCCGGTAAGGTCGTCGCGTTCCGTCAAAGCGACCTGACTGCCGTCGCCGAATATCTGCAGTCCGATATCGGCTATGACGGGCTGACAGCCTCTGCGCACGGCTTTGCGGTGGCAATCCTGCCCAACCCGCCGAACGGCCAAACCGAGAGCATCGTGGCCGAATACACCCCCGATTTCAAAACCGAACTGAGGCGCAATATCGTAAAAACTCCGCCAACATATTCCGGAGTACAAAATTTGGCCCGACACGACAACGGGTATATCGCCAGCTGCTACGGCAACCATTTTTACCTGTTGGACAAAGATTTCAATGTGGTGAAAAAATTCAAGCTGGATGCCGCCATCGGCGTTTTGGACGGCCGCGGAGACACCGTGTGGGTGGCCGAACATACACTGGCTGAACGCCCGCGCTACTCGGCCCGGCTGAAAAAGGTCAAACTGTCAGAACTTCCTCCGGAATAATAAGGATTATCCCCGCCGCTTCCGAAGCCCGCCCCACAGCAACGCCAGGCCGATCGCCAGCGCCGTCAGCCCCACCGACAGGATTCCGCCGCGCCCGGACAACGTCCAGTCGTTGCCCGGCACCAGCATAAGCAGTAATATGAAACCGCCGACCACGGCGGCGAAGGTGCCCATGGTAATCATCTGCCGGGTGTCGTTAGCACCGCCTACCTCGCGGTCGAAATCGACCGGGCGGTTCATACGTGCGAAGAAGTTTTCGACCGCCTGACGGTACTCCGGCTTCGCGCTGCGCCACCACGGCATGGTGGCGGCGAACGCGATGGTTCCGAACGCGATCTCCGCAAACACCATCAACTGCTGGTTCATCTTCGCGATACCGGGAATCACTCCATTCCCGGCCATCACGGCCAGCACCACCGCGGCCAGCGACACCAGCGAACTCCACCAGGGCGACCGTTTGATGACCAGTCCAAGAAACATCGGTACCGCCAGCGGCACGAAAATATATGCGTTCAAAATCTGCATCATTCCGAACAGGCTGAAATTGTCCACCCGCAGTGCCAGCAGCGCCATGCCGACGACTCCGGCTCCGAGTGCCAGCGTAGACACCCGCCCCAGCAGCAACAACTTGGCGCCTCCCACCGGCCTGGTTCTGAGCAAACGGCATATCCCCGGGTAAATGTCATTCGTGATAATGCCGGCGGTCCAGTTCAGCCCCACATCCATACTGCTGATGGTGGCGGCGAACATGGCTACCACCATCAATCCGGTCATGCCTTTGGGAAGCAGGAGCTTGCCCATAACGGCATAGCTGGTCTCAAAGCTGTTGCCGATTCCGGAAGACTCCACCAGTTCCGGGTGAAAAAGCCGCGCCACTATCGGCGGAATGAACCAGATTACGCTGCCGAACAGCATCATGGCACCGGCCAGCGCAGCCGCTTTACGCGCCTCGCGCCCGTCCTTCACCGCAAAGTAGCGCACCGAGGTCGAAAGCGAGTTAGTCTGAACTATTACCAGCGAAAACATACCCAATGCCCAGAATATGGTATAGTCGATAAAATTTCCCGCCTCGCAATTCGAGGGAGATCCCAGTGCGAAACCGGCGGTGCGGCCGAAGTCCATGCTCCACTCGCCAGCCCCTTTGAAAACCGCAAACTGCTCGGTAAGATTTTGAGCGTCGATCGCACGGAGAATGCCGGAAAATCCGCCGGCATCCATCACGCACAACACCGCAATCAGCAGCGTGGTCGGCAGCAGGATCGCGCTCTGCATGAAGTCGGCGGCCATCACCGCCCAGCTTCCGCCGAGCATCGAATAGAAAACCACCGCCGTACCCAGCACGATCACCAAAACACCGGGATTGTAGCCGAACACCGCCGAAATAAACACCGACAGCCCGACCAGCACCAGCGCCGCTCCGAACGGCATAACCAATACCGACAGTAACGCGAAAAACTGGCGCACCAGTTCGCCGAAGCGCATTCTTATCACTTCGGGAACCGTCACGCACCGCATTTGGCGGAACCGTGGCGCAAAGTAGATGAAGTTAACCAGAAAACCGACCGCGTTGGCGATGAATATCACCGCCACCGACCAGCCGAAACGGTAGGCCACTCCCGCCGCGCCGGTAAACGTCCAGGCGCTGAAAGAGGCCATAAACAGGCTCGATCCGACCAGCCACCACTTTGTACGGCCGCCACCTTTGAAGAAGTCGGCGGAATTTTTATTGAACGACCTGAATACCAGCGCGATCGCAAACAGCATCACCAGATACGCGCCGATCACGCAGTATTCGTAGAAGCGGTCGCCCATATCACATGCCGAGGCCGTTGCTCACCAGATATTCACGGCTGCAGCGAACGGCGTCGAAGATGTTGCCGGCACAGGTGTCGAACTCGATCACCAGCGTCCGCGCGCTCTCCGGCAATGCCCCCACCACCGCCTTGATGTCCATTTTGCCCTCGCCAAGCGGCAGGTTTGCCGCATTGCGGACAAAGCTGCCGTCCTTGATATGAGCAAGCACGATGCGTTCGGAAAACCGCTCGACCATCGCCGCGGCGTTTTCCGCGCCGAAGTTGGAACTCCAGTAGGTGTCCAGCTCCAATTTGACGCCCGGCACCATGTCCAGAAAAATGTCATATTTCAGGCGGCCGTCCAGCCGTTCGAATTCCCAGTAGTGATTGTGCATGAACAGAGTGAATCCTTCGCGCCCAACCTTCTCCACCATCGCGTTCACCTTGTCGGCGGTGGCCTTTATCGCATCGACGCTTTCAAAGTCCTGCGCCCCGTAACCGCAAACCATCCTGTCCAGCCCCAATTCATGCGCCTCTTCCATCGATTTCGATAAAGTACCGTCCAGTTGGGCCCACGGCGAATGACTGGAAGGAATGGCCAGCCCGCGATCCGAGCAGAGTTTCTTGAACTCGGACGGCGTACGGCCCATGAATCCGGCCGGCTCCACCGCGCGGAATCCCATGCCGGAAAGTTCATCCAGCACATGTTCAAGACTTTTGGCGGTTTCATCCCGAAGAGAATACAACTGGACTGATATGGTACGCATTTTTGAAAACCCTTTTGTGCTTTTTGATTGAGATAACCCTTTAGAATATAGCACGATTTATGGTTTTTAGCATATAAAATTAGAAAAAAGTTCCAAAAATACAGAAAATGCCTTTGTGTTATCGCGAAAACAGTGTACAGTAATATCGAATGGTTAAACAAGAAAGAAAGCAATAATGGGTGATACTCAATGGAAATCATCCTGCCAAAATCTGGACAACGAAGTAGAGCAGTTGATGAGAAATCATCACCTGCCGCATCCGATTGCACTCTATCTCGCGGCGAGAAGAGTCGACTGTGCGGCCGTGCCCGACTTTCTGAATCCGCATTTGGCCGGACTAAGTGATCCCTATAGATTTCCCGGGATCGAAAAGGCGGTGGCCCGCCTGTGGCAGGCCGTGCAGAACAAGGAACCTATTCTAATCCACGGCGACTATGATACCGACGGCATAACCGCCAGCGTATTGCTGCTTCTGGTGCTCCAGCGCAACGGCGCCGTGGTAAATTCGTTCATCCCCCACCGTTTCGACGACGGTTACGGATTCACTCCGGAATCCCTCCTGAAAGCCCTGGACAGTCACGGCCCATGCAAAGTGCTAGTGACTGTGGACTGCGGGGTGACCAGCTGTGACGCGGTAAGAGAGGCCAATCGCCTCGGTATCGACGTAATCATCACCGACCATCACGAAGCCGCCCCCGAACTGCCCGAGGCGATTGCGGTGGTCAACGCAAAAATATATCCAGATCTGTCCGACCTTCACGTCCTCAGCGGAGCGGGTGCGGCATTCAAGCTGTCCCACGCTTTTGTGAAATACGGACGCGAACACAACCTCGGCGGCTTCAACGTGGCGATGGAGGATATTCTGGACTACGTTGCGCTCGGCACTGTGGCGGACATCGTTCCGCTTCAAGGCGAAAACCGCACGCTGGTCAAATACGGCATCGAAATACTCAAGAAACAGCTGCGCCCCGGCGTCCGTGCCCTGATCGAGAGCAGTAAGCTGCGGGGTGATCTGACGCCGTCCGACATCACGTTCAAGCTTGCGCCGCGCATAAACGCCGCCGGCAGAGTCGGCGATGCCAATATCGCGTTGCAGCTTCTGGAGTCCGAAAACATTGTCGAAGCATACCGCTTCGCCAATGAGCTGGAAGGATTCAACAGCATCCGTCAGGAAAAGGAGCAGGAGATCTATCAGGAAGCCCGCACCAAGCTGGAATCAACCAAGCAGCTTCAGGAAAACTACGCGTTGCTGGTGGCCGGCAGGGGCTGGCATCAGGGCGTTATCGGAATCGTCGCATCGCGCATAGCGCGCGACTTCAACCGGCCCACCATTGTCCTCACCATTCAGGGTGACCACGCCTACGGCTCCGGCCGCAGCGTCGGCACGCTGAATCTGGTTGAGATGCTGGCCTCCGCCTCGCCGTTGTTGGAACGCTACGGCGGCCATCCGATGGCGGTGGGCGTGGGGCTTGAGACCGACAAGATCGCCGAATTCCACCGCATCCTCGAAATCGAAGTGCGAAAGCACATCAAGGCCGACGACATCGCCGATCATATCGAATACGACGGCGAAACCGAACTGAACTATCTTGACGATGAATTTTTCAACTATCTGACCAAGCTGGCTCCCTTCGGACACGGCAACCCCAAACCGGTCTACCGTTTCAACAACCTCGAAGTCGGCAAGTGCTACGTGATAGGCAAACGTCACACGCGCGGTGAGTTTTTCAACCGCCGCGGCTGCAAAATGGAGTTCATCGCATTCAACCACCAGCCGGAAGAGTTCGCCGGCAAGGAGCTTGACGTGCTGGCCACCCCGCAGCTGAACAATTACTACAACGTGGTACGGCCGCAACTGAACATCGTGTCGGTTCGCCAGGTCTGACCCCGGTTCTTCCCGCCCTTTCGCGCCACGCCCCCTTGCCGCCATAAAAAAATTGGTGATGCACTGGGGGCGTGCATCACCGTGGGAAGAAAGAAAACCGGGGAACCATCCTCCCCGGAAACTTGGAGCTACTTCCAGAGGCCGGAATGCTTTCCGGCATCATACCGCTGGGAATTGATTTGAAGCATGAACAGCGGATCCTTCTCGGCCAGCGCCGCGAACCCGTCGCGCCGCGCCTCGGGAATCTCACCGGCAATCGCCGTCAGGGAGGTCACCGCCTCCGCCGCCGCCATCTGAGCCTTGGTGCTCTCGCTCTCTCCGGAGCTTTCAATCGCGCCCGGCAGCAACAGCGCCGAAACCGCGATCAGCAGTCCCGACACCACCCGAAACCGCATCTCTTTTGTCATCTTTTTCATTGCGCACACCCCTTTATTTATCCGAACCGAAACCTTGCAAATCCGCCGCCATCTCTTCCTCACCCTTGCGCTCGAGGTGGCCATTTACCTCATCCATCTCCCTGCGCCACCGTTCGGCGTTCCAAATTTCCGCGCCGACCTCAACGCCCACAACGTAAATCTCGGTACCCGGCTGGAGCGCCGCGTAATCGCGAAACCCCACCGGAATGGTCAAACGCCCCTGCCGGGTCACCCGATCCGGCTGAGTCATCGCACCGAAACGCCGCAGCTCGCGTCGTTTCAGCAAACTATTGCCAACCGACTGAAGCTCGGTCACCGCCGCTTGTCTCATGCCGGCAAAGACCGCTTCCGGATAAATCGCCACCGCTCCCTCCGGCAGACAATAGAGCACCACGTCGCCGTCGCACTGGCGCGCGAAGTCCTCGATCAGACGCGGACTCAGCTTGACTCGCCCATTCGCATCGATCACACATTTGTCCTGCCCACAGAAAGGAAGCATATTCCGATTCTCCAATGTCTACATTCCAAAATATTCCAAAATGTTCCATTTGTCAAACTTTAAATCGAAAAAAAGTTGAATTTTTTTTAATCGAGCTCAAATCAGGCTTCCGTGCCGAAACAAGGCTTGACTTTCCGGCATTTAGTTGGTATCATAATAAGATAAGTATAATCAAAAATAAGCAGTTGGAGATACAATGAGCCGAGGAAAGTTAAGTTCCTTCATGGGACGCGTGCTGGGGGCAGTACTGCTGGTGACGGTTGTCGTCGGCGGTTGGACTGCCATATATGTGGTTGCCGGCAATCCGCTGCCCCGCGCCGCCAAGCGCGGCAACCTGATGGTGGTGCGGGTGCTGCTTGCGCTGGACTTCAGCGTTGACAAAGACGACGACAGCGGCAACTCCGCCTTGTATCTGGCCGCGGCCAACGATCATTCCTGGACCGCCCAGCGGCTTATACGCGAAGGTGCGGACTCCAAGCTGGCCTTGGGCCAAGCCGCCCGCAAAAGCGACCAGGCGGCCGCTAAAATGCTGCTCAAGCTTGGAGCCGATCCCAATGGCGATCCGATCAGGGGCACCGTTCCACTGCTGGCGGCGGCCGGCAGCTTTAACCCGGGGCTTACCGCCATACTGCTTGATGCCGGAGCCGACGTCAACCGCGAGGCCGGCAATGAAAACGCGCTTCATAAACTGGAGGCGGCGCGAATAGCAAAAATGGACAAATACAGCCGCAACCGACGAAACAATACCGATCCCGACTGCATTGAGGTATTCAAGCTGCTGGTCGAGCATGGTATCAATCTTAACGCGCCCAACCTCTCCGGGCAGACTCCGCTTTACGTTGCCGCGGCAGCCGGCGATAGCGAGATGGTGCGGATGCTGATCGACGCCGGCGCCGACCTCGGGGTCAAAACCCCGGAAGGTGAAACCGCATTCAAAGCCGCCCAGCGCATGGGATATTCCGAAATATGCGAAATGCTGAACCGCGAGGCAAAACGGCGCCATGCCGCCAAGTCTGACGGTGACAGCTCCGATTGGACGCCAGAAGAATAAAAAATAAGCCGCCGACGTCTTACCGCCGGCGGCTTTATATTGCCCGAACAGTTACTTCAGATTCAACACGCCGGAATCGTATTCCGCCGGCGGCACAAAGCCGAGCAGTTCCATGCAGGTGGCCGGAATGCTGCTGATGCCAAGTCCGGTCTTGAGCTCGGAAGTGTATTCACCCTTGAATCCGGGATCATATACGATGCAGGGAACCGGGTTCAGCGAATGGCTGGTCTTGCGAGCCGGGCGGCCGTCTTCCATCTTCACGTTGCCCTTCTTGTCATGCTCGTACATATCGTCCGAGTTGCCGTGGTCGGCAGTGATGACCATCACGCCGCCGGCGGCTTCCACCGCTTCACGGATGCGCTGTACGCAGATGTCCAGCGTTTCAACCGCCACCAGCACCGACTGATAGACGCCGGTATGGCCGACCATGTCGCCATTGGCGAAATTAAGCCGGATCATGCCGTATTTTCCGGAAGCGATCGCCGAAACCACCGCGTCGGTGATCTCGGCTGCCTTCATCCACGGGCGCTGTTCAAACGGCACGATATCGGAACGGATCTCGACGTAATCCTCGAGTTTATCATCGAACTTTCCGGAGCGGTTGCCGTTGAAGAAATAGGTGACGTGGCCGAACTTCTGGGTCTCGCTGATCGCCAGCTGCCGGACACCGGAGGCGCACAGGTATTCGCCCATGGTACGATCGATCTCGGGAGGATTGACCAAATAGTGCCGAGGTGCGTGAGTGTCGCCGTCATATTCCATCATCCCGGCGTAATAGACGTCGGGACGAGGCGAACGGTCGAACTTGTCAAAATCGTCCTGCTCGAACGCGGCGGTGATCTCCAGCGCGCGGTCGCCGCGGAAGTTGAAATAGACCACCGAGTCGCCGTCGACGATCGGGCCGACCGGAGTCTTGCCGTCGTCGGAAATCACAAACGGAGGCAAGTCCTGATCTATCGCGCCGCTCTTCTTGCGCAAGTCTTCCACCGCCTCACGGGCCGACTTGTAATAGTCGGCGCCCTTGCCATGAACATGAACGTCCCAGCCGCGGCGGACCATATCCCAGTTCGCGCCGTAACGGTCCATGGTTATCACCATGCGGCCGCCGCCGGAAGCGATGCGGTAATCCACACCGTCGGCGTTGAGCTCGGCCAGAAACTTTTCGAACGGATTGATGTAGTTCAACGCACTGGTTTCGGGCACGTCGCGGCCGTCGAGCAGCGCGTGGATGCGCGCTTTCCGGACTCCGGCTTTCTTCGCCGCCACCAGCATGGCCTTGAGATGGTTGATGTTGCTATGCACATTGCCGTCGGAAAACAATCCGATGAAATGCAGCGTGGAGTTGTTCTTGAGCACATTGGCAACCAGTCCCTTCCAGGTGTCGCCGTCGAACATGCGCCCGGAATCCACCGCCTCGGCCACCAGCTTGGCGCCCTGTGCAAACACCCGGCCGGCGCCCATCGCGTTATGACCGACTTCGCTGTTGCCCATATCGTCGTCGCTCGGCATGCCGACCGCGGTGCCGTGGGCCTTCAGTTCAGTCCACGGACAGGTGGCCATCAGGCGGTCAAGTTCCGGTTTGCTGGCGGCTTTGACCGCGTCGCCATCGGCATACTTGCCGAACCCGACGCCGTCCAGAATGACCAGCACCACGGGCCCGCGGCGGGTCTGAAACTTCGGATTTCTTTTCAATGCTTCCATGTGTTACTCCCTGTGTCCATCGCGCGAGCAAAGCACGCCGCGCTTGGAGTTTCTGCAAAACTGTACGAATTCCACCACTTCCGGTATCTGCGGCACAGTGGCTTCGATCTCTCTAAGCGCGTTGCCCTGGTTAAGTCCGGACCTGACAAACACTTTATGAAGCTGGCGGATGGTGTGGATAGTCTCGCGGGAAAATCCGGCGCGCTCCAAGCCGATCACATTCACGGTCTTCAGAGCGCCGTTGCGCCCCTCGGCGGTCATGAACGGCGGAATGTCCTTGCTGAACACCGAGCCGGCGGAAAGCATTACAAAACGCCCCACCTTGCAGAACTGGTGAATCGCCACATAGGCGGAAAGAATCGCATTGTCGCCTACCTCGGCATAACCGCCAAGCGAAGAGCAGTTCACCATAATCACGTTGTTGCCGACCCTCACGTTGTGCCCGGCATGGGAATTGGCCATGAACATACAGCCGTTGCCGATCACGGTTTCAGTACCTTCGGCGGTACCGGCGTGAACGGTGGAGCACTCGCGGAAAATGTTGTTGTTGCCGATCCTGACATAAGAGACCAGCCGGTCGTCGGCGTGAAAGTCCTGCCCGGACGCGCCCATGCAGGAAAACGGATAAAAGGTGTTGTTTTTGCCTACTTCGGTGTAGCCGCGCATATGGCATTGCGCAATCAGGCGGGTACCGTCGCCGATCTTCACGTGCGGGCCTACCACGCACAACGGACCAATCTCCACATTCTCGCCGATTTCGGCGCCGGGAGCGACCACTGCGCTGGGATCAATCTTCGTCATAATCAAGCTCCTTCCAATGGTGAATTTGCCGGTTATTAATATACACCCTCATCGGCGTTCCGGCAACCAATTGGAGCAAAAAAGCGACGTCAATCACGCAATGCCGAAACCACCAGTTCCACGCAGAGTTTTTCAAAGCTCCAGCCGAAGACTTTCGCCGACTTCGGAACCAGACTGGTGGCGGTGAATCCGGGCAGTGAATTGCCCTCAAGCGCAAACGGCTCGCCGTCTCTGACAATGAAGTCCACGCGCAGCATCTGCCGTGCGTCCACTCCCTTGTAGAACCGCGCGGTATAATCGGCCGCCTTATCAAGCGCCTGCCGCGACAGACTCACCACCGGGCAGAAATACTCGGTGTGACCGGCCGTGTAAACGTATTTCGCATCGTAATCATAGAACCCGTGCGGCGAACGGATCTCCACCGCCGGCAGCACCGTGCCGTTCACGACCGGCACACTGATTTCGACACCTTCCACAAACTCCTCGACCAGTATCTCGCGATCGTATGCGAGAACCCGGTCAAGCGCGGCGTTCCATTCCGCCGACGAAGCCACCTTCTCAACGCCGACACTGGAACCCTGGCGCGGCGCCTTCACCACCACCGGGAAATTCATCCCCGCGGGAAAATCGCGCTGTTCCGGAGTAACCACCGCCCATTTGGAGGTGGAAATCCCGCACTTCTCCATGACTTGCTTGCTCAATATCTTGTCCATAACGATCCGGCTGGCTTCCGCGCCGCAGCCGACGAATTTCTTTCCGGCCGCCTCAAGCATCCTCTGGAGTTCGCCGTTTTCCCCGAATCCGCCGTGCAGTGCCGGAAATATCACATCCGCCCGCTCTATTGCCGGCGTAATCTCGCATTTCCGTATATCCTCCACCTCCACGTCGTACCCGGCCGAAACCAACGCCGCCGCCACCGCCTGCCCAGACCGCAAGGACACTTCGCGCTCGCTTGAATCGCCACCGCACAACACCAGCACCTTCGGAGATTTCACCGCATTCATGACCAATTCTCTGCTCTTTTCATTGGCGAAAACCACTTCCGGCCTCAAATAATAGCCGCTGGTCTCCGCAACTTGTTTACGTATAAGCGTCAGCAGCGACACGAAATCGCGCTCGGACGCATTTTTGGCGTTCAACACAAAATTTGCGTGCTTGCCGCTCACCGCGGCACCGCCCACCGAAACCAGCTTCATACCGGCACGGTCGATCAACCTTCCCGCGGATTCACCGCCGGGATTGCGGAACGAGCAACCCGCCGAACGTCCGCGTGGCTCACGCTTGCGCCGCGCCTCCAGAAAATCCTCCAGCTCCCGCCGCGCATCCGGCGGCGACAGTTGCGGCAGCTCGAAAATGGCGGCGGTCAGGATTACGCCGGACGGGGCGCCGCCGGTGCGGTAGCCCCAGTCAAGTTCGCATTTGCGGGCAGACCAAGTCACGCCATCTATGGTAACGCCCGCCAGCTCGGCCACGAATTCGCATATCTCGTGCCCCTCGGCTCCAGCGTTCATGGCCAAAGCGCCGCCGACGGTACCTGGAATCCCGGCCAGCGCGATCAGCCCGCCGTAGCCGTGCGATGCCGCGAACTGCGCCAGCTCCGAAAGGCGCACTCCGGCGCCACAACTGATATGGTTGCGCCCGGCGGAGATGCGGGTGAACGCCGCACCGGTCATGGCGATGACCACGCCATCAAACGGCTCGTCGCAGCCGGCGATATTGGCGCCGCCGCCGATAATCATGGTTTTCACTTCACGGGCACGGCAGAATTCCAACAGCCGCGCAAGCGCAAGATCGTCCACCGGCTCCGCCAGCAGCGGAATATCTCCCCCTACTCCCAGAGTGGTGCGAACCCTCCACGGTACGTTGCGTCCAAGAGTTACGCCCCTTATCGTTGCCGCGAGTTCGCTTGAAAATTTTTCGATTTCTTCGAGCATTGTCTCACTCTTCCATGTCCTGAAGTTCGCCATTCACGATCCGGCGGAAAAAACAACTGCGTTTGCCGGTATGACAAGCGGGTCCGCGCGGTTCAACCAGATACAGCACACAATCAAGATCGCAATCCACCCTCACCTCGCGCAATTTCTGCGTATGGCCGCTGGTGGAGCCTTTGTGCCACAGCTCCTTGCGGGAGCGGGAATAATATACGGCGTCGCCGCAGGCGAGCGCCTTTTCCACCGCCGCGCGATTCGCGTAAGCCACCATCAGCACCTCGCCGGTGTCGGCATCCTGGGCCACCGCCGGAATCAGCCCGTCCGGGCTTTTGGAAAAGTCGAGAAGGTCAAGCGCGTTCATTTGTCAATCCTTTTCAGCACCAATGCGGTGCGGCAAGGCAGATAAAGCCGGACCAGATGCACCAGTTCATCTCCCCATTTTTCAGAGACGGTAAAATAGCGCTGTCCGGCCTCTACCCGGTTGTGTCCGTTGAATCTTTCGTTGTCAGAGTCCAGCGTCAGGGCATATTCGCCGGGCGGAACCTGGAACGGCATATTAACATACGAATCACGGCTGTGGAAGTTGAAGAAGAACCACAAGCCGTTGCGTTCGAATGCTATCACTTTTTTGTTGTCATCGAGCGATACCACCTGCGGTACCGCCTCGTAAATTTTTGCCTCGCGCAACAGTTTCACCATCGCGCGGTCGAATTCGCGCAGGTGATGATAGCGCAGGAACTCTTTTTCCGGCAGGCTCCACTGACGGCGGGCATAACGATAGCTCCAGCCGTTGCCCTCGCGCGGAAAATCCACCCATTCCGGATGGCCGAACTCGTTACCCATGAAGTTCAAATATCCATTGCCGGCGGCGGCGGCGGTTATCAGCCGCGCCATTTTGTGCAGCGCCACGCCGCGGTCGACCCGCAAATCACCGGTGAATACGTTCATCTGCGAATACATGGCGCTGCCTATCAGCCGAAATATCGCGGTCTGGCCGCCAACGATCGCCTGATCGTGGCATTCGACATAACCTATTACGCGCTCGTCGGCACGGCGATTGGTCAACTCATGCCACAATGTCCACATGCTCCAATCCTCGTCCGGAATATCGAACAGCTTGAACCAGCAATCGGTAACGCCCATCGCCATGCGGTAGTCGAACCCGCAGCCGCCGTCGTCCACCGACGCGGCCAGACCGGGCATGCCGCTGACATCCTCGGCCACCGTAACCGCTTCCGGATTGACTTCGTGAATCACCCGATTGGCCAGTGCCAGATAGGTATAAGCCTCCTCGTCCACCTCTCCGGAAAAATAGTCCATATAGCCGGTGAAAGCACGCCCAAGGCCATGATGATGATAAAGCATGCTGGTGACGCCGTCGAAGCGGAAACCGTCAATATGATATTCGTCAAGCCAGAAACGACAATTCGAGAGCAGGAAATGAAGCACCGCGTCCTTGCCGTAATCGAAGCACAGCGAATCCCATGCCAGATGCTCCCCGCGAAGCCCGGCATGAAAATACTGGGTACGGGTCCCGTCGAACTCGGCAAGTCCCTCGGCCACGTTTCGAACGGCGTGAGAGTGGACGATATCCATTATCACCCGCAACCCCAAACCGTGCGCGGCGTCAACTAATTCTTTGAACTCGAACGGCGTGCCGAAACGCGACGCGATCGAAAAGAAGTTGGAAACATGGTAGCCGAAGCTGCCGTAGTATGGATGGTTCATCACCGCCATCAATTCGAGCGTATTGTAACCGGCGGCCGCCACCTTGGGCAGGATATTGTCGGTGAATTCCGCGAAGGTGCCGACCTTTTCCTCCTCTTGCGCCATGCCGATATGAGCCTCGTAGATGAACATCTCGCGGTCGGCCGGCGGCGACGGGTTGCGGAATTTGTAAGGATGGTCCGGCTGCCACACCTGAGCGGAAAACAGGTTGGTCTCCGGATCCTGCACCACATAGCGGCAGAACGCCGGTATCCGCAGGCCTTCGCCGCCGTTCCAGCGCAGCTTCAGCAGATAATGGTCCAGATGCTCGATCGCCCCCTTGGGCAGCGCCAGCTCCCAGCATCCCCAGTCGCCGGACGAAGCAAACCGGTATTGCTCCGACTCCTTCCAGCCGTTGAATTCGCCTACCAAAAACATTTCAGTCGCGTTGGGCGCCCATTCGCGGATTACCCAGTGGTCGCGCTTCAAATGAAGACCGAAAAACTCATGCCCGCAGGCGAAGTCGACCAGCCGCTTATGGCGGCCGCGCAACCGGGCCGCGGTATTTTCGATGCGCGTCCGGCGCCCGTCTATGATGCCTGCGAACGGACGCAGATAAGCGTCTCGCCGCAGTGGCGCCGGCTCGTTTTTGATGCGTTCGAACATTGCGCTCCCTGCCCGCTCAGCGTTTGGTGATCAGACGACGATTAAGCATTTTTTCGTATATGTCTATATACTTCGACGCAGTCACGTCATGATTGAAGCGGCTGCGCGCCTCGGTCATAATACGGGCGATTTCACGTTCCTTGACGTCTTCCGGCTGCGCGAAAAACCTCATCGCCTCGCCCACCGCCCAATAAAGCCCGTTGGAATCGTAGTTTTTGAAGCAGAAACCGTTACCGGTATGGCTTCCCATATCCAGATGCTCGACGGTGTCGTGAAGCCCGCCGGTGTCGTGCACCACCGGCAGCGACCCGTAGATTTGGCAGGTCATCTGCGGCAGGCCGCACGGCTCGAACAAAGACGGCATCAGAATAAAATCGCTGGCCGCAAAAGCAAGGTGGGACAGCGAGTCGTCGAAGTCGCACACCGTAACATGGTCGTAGAGGTTGTGGAATTCCACAATCTGCCGGAAATACTTCTGATATTCACCGTTGGCCACGATTGCTAGCTGAAAGCCCTGGCCGGCGTAATCTGCGGTAAGCCGGTACAGAATATCGGTCAGCAGCTGGCAGCCCTTCTGAATCGGATCCAGCCGGTTCGGCCAGAAAAACAGCGGCGCCTTGTCGTTGATCTCCAGCCCGGTCTTGCTCTGAAACGCGATCTTGTTGCGCAGCTTGCCGTAACGATGATCTGCCGGGGAGTAATTGACCTCAAGGCTGGGATCGACCGCCGGGTTGTCGCCCTCGTCCGGCGCATTGAGAATACCTTCGGCGCAACCGGCATTGAACTTGCCGACAATCTCGCGGCGGATATTGTCCGGAATGAAACTGTGCCAGCCGTTGACGATCTCGCGCAGAAATGTCGGGCTGACGGTGTTTATGAAATGGGCCGCGAAAATACCGCTGGCAAGAAAGTCCACCCGGTTATGCGAGCGGCTTTCCTCATAATTATACGGCGCGTATTCATAATATAAATCGGAGAACACTTCGGCGGCGTCTATGCCGCGATCTTCGATGGCGGCCAGCGTAGCCTTCTGGGTGTGAATGTTATGAACGGTGAACAGACACGGAATGTTCATACGGCGCGCAAACGCCGGAATCAGCCCGGTCATCCAGTCATTGCAATGTATCAGGTCGGGATTCACCGCCGGAATTATGTTGTTGATGACTTCGCGCTGGAAAGCCATGGCAAAACGCATCGCGTCGTCCGAATAGTTGCTGTAAACGGTGTCGCGATAGTAGAAAATCCGGTCTTCCGCCAAGTGTATACGGTGATTCGACAGATTGGTCAGGTACAGCCGCAACTCGTTGCCGATGAATTTGCCGATGTCCACGTTGAACATCCGGCGGTAGTTGGGAAGCGCCACATGCACGTCCGCCCCCTGCCGGTACAGCGCCGAAACCAGCGACGCCGAGACGTCGGCCAACCCTCCGGCCTTCGCCTTCAAGCTGTTGGCCATGTTTCCCATGCCTTCCGGCAGATAGGTAATCTCCGGCGTGACTATCAAAATGCGCGGCTTGCGCTGCCCGGACAGCACCGGCTCAGCCTCAACTTCATATTTTCCGGGCGAAACTCCCCGTCGGGCCGCCTGTCTGATTTCATTTCCCATATTCTATCGCCCCTCCTGTTACCGCGGCCAGCACATAAAGCCGGGAACGCTGTGCACCCAGTCGTAGCCGACCGGCGTGATTCGGGCGGTGAGTCCGAAACTTCCGGCGTTCCGGCAGGTCAGGCTACAGGAATATTCATAACTGCCGTCGCCGAGATCCTTGGACAACTGCATGAATTCGCAGTAACTCTGGGTTATCTCGTTGTGCGCGTCCACATGCCCGTAGTAAACCTCCACATCGACCTCTTCGGGCTTCAGTTCATTCAGAAACACCTTGGTGGTGATCTTGAATGAATCGCCGACATGAAGGTCATCGGTGTCGCGGGTCAGCACCGGCTGCTCGATCCGCAACTTGTCGAAATTCGCCACCAGTCGCTCCTTCTGGGCCACCAAAGCCTGAGCCTTGGCTGCGTTGTTATCCATAAGCGCGCCGTAGTCACGAATCGCCGGCAGGTAAAATTTGTTGTAATAGTCATCCACCATTCGGCGGCTGGAAAAACGGCCGAGCGACATGGCGATCGACCCCTTCATCAGCTGCACCCAGCGGCGCGGAATTTCGCCGGACGGCCGCTCGTAGAAACACGGTATGATGTCGTTTTCAAGAATGTTGAACAACGCCTGGCTTTCAAAATTGTCCTGATCCTCGGGATTGTCGTAATTCTCGTTGCTGGATATGGCCCAGCCGCATTCCGGGCTGTACGCTTCGTCCCACCAGCCGTCCAGAATGCTGCAGTTCGGCACGCCGTTTACCGCAGCTTTCATGCCGGACGTTCCGCTGGCCTCCTGCGGCCGGCGCGGATTGTTCAGCCAGATGTCCACTCCCTGCACCAGCAGCCTGGCCAACGCTATGTCGTAATTCTCGAGCATTATGAAGCGGTCGGCAACACCGTTCTCCTTGCCGAACTGGATGATCTGCTGTATTATGCGCTTGCCGCCGTCGTCGGCCGGATGGGCCTTGCCGGCAAAAATGAACTGGATCGGACGACTGTCGTTGCGCAAAAGCGCCAAGAGCCGCTCCGGATTGCGCAGCAGCAGATTTCCCCGTTTGTAAGTGGCGAAACGGCGAGCAAACCCCACGGTAAGCACGTTAGGATCGAGCACCTGCTTGGAGTGAAACGCCTGCCGGTCGTTTTCCATCTGATAGTAGTTCAAGGATTCGCTCAGCCGACGGCGTACCTGCCGCACCAGAGCATGACGGCCGGACTCATGCGCGATCCACAATTCGTCGTCCGGGATTGCTGCAACTCCGGCCGTCATCTCCTCGTCGCTGGGATTCTCCAGCCAGCCGGTATGCAGATAACGGTTATACAAATGCTGCATCCGCACCGACAGCCAGCTTTGAACGTGAACGCCGTTGGTGATATGGTCGATCGGAATCTCGTCGATGGCGCGGCCGGGCCACAGGTGTCGCCACATCGCGCGAGCCACCTGCCCGTGCAAACGACTGACGCCGTTGCTGAAGGCGGCCATCCGCAACCCCAGAATGGTCATCGACATCTCGCCGGCCTTGTTGCGCTCGGAAATCGGAATGCCCCAGTTTATCACCCGGGTCAGGTCCAGTTTGGCGGCGGCGCATACCGGCCCCAGATACTGGCGCGCAAGGTCGACCGCAAAAACCTCGTTGCCAGCCGGAACCGGCGTATGGGTGGTGAACACATTGCTGCGGCCCACAATCTCAAGCGCGGCGTTCGGAGTATAGTGATAACGGCTCGCCAAATAGCCGATGCGCTCGATGGAAAGAAACGCCGCGTGCCCCTCGTTCATGTGGCAGCAGCTGGGTTCGCACCCGAGCGCCACCAATGCGCGGAAACCGCCAACGCCAAGCAGTATCTCCTGCTGAATGCGCATGCGCTTGTCGCCGCCATAAAGCCGCCAGGTGATTTCGCGGAATTCCGGCGGATTTTCCGGTATCTCGGTATCCAGCAGCACCAGCGGCACGTTGCCGACGCAGACGATCCATACCGCCGCCTTCAGCTCGCGGTCGGCCATCGGAACGGTAATCGTGACCGGCTCGCCGTTGGCGTAGGCGCGGGAAATCGGCAGATTATGAAGCAGATTTTCAGGATAGCGCTCGATCTGCCAGCCGTTGCGGTCGATATACTGGCTGAAATAGCCCTGCCGGTACAGCAACCCCACGCCGACGATCGGCAATTCCATGTCACTGGCGGCCTTGAGATGGTCGCCGGCCAGAACGCCGAGACCGCCGGAATACAGCCGGATGCTTTCGTGAATGCCGAATTCAAGCGAAAAATAGGCAATCTTGCGGGTGGCGATATCGATCGGCGCGGCTTTCACGTCGCGCCGGAATTCCGCTTCCACCAGCTTCATCTGCTGAATAAAAAATTCATCGTGGGCCAATTCCTCAAGCCTGGCCTGATCGACCTTGCCGAGAAACTCCCTGGTATTGCCCTCCAGCTCGCCCCACAAAGCAGGGTTTATGCGCAGAAACAGTTCCACCGCCAGAGGATGCCAACACCACCAGATGTTGAATGAAAGTTCTTCAAGAAATTTAAGTTCGCGCGGGATGCGCGGCGCCACGTTGTAAAGTTGTATCTGGCTCATATGTTTTCCCCTTCAATAACCATTGGTGCCGAAACCAGTTTTAACACAATATAGCATCGGCAAAGAATAATGCCAAAAAAAAACCGGTCGCATGACCGGTTTTTTTTCAACATAGGCAGACACTTTCACTCGACTACCAGCATGCTGTTGAGCGATCCGAAGTCATTGTGCGCGAAATTCGGATTGTTGACATCGAGCTGCCATTCGCCGTCGACCACGAACTTGTATTCGTAGCTGCCCGGTTCGAGCATAAGAATCCCGGTATAAACGCCGCTGGCAGATTTGTATTCCAGCTGCTTGCACGCGGGATCCCAGTCATTGAACGAACCGGCAACGCAGACCTTCCGGCCCGCAGGACCCTCGTAGGTGAACCCAACCCGCCGTTTTGCGGCGCGTTCCTTGGTGTTTTTGGTTTTCTTGAGTGCCATAATCATCCTCCTTATACATAATACCGCTGACGTACAGTCTGCGACAGCCCCTTTGTACGAAACTAATATATCTCATAATTATATTTTTGCAAACCCAACATAAAAAAAAACTTCCATCGGAAGCCGGGGCTTTATCCGTCTCTGTCATATACACAAGCCGTCAGGCCGATGACAGCGCCGCTCGCTCCCATTCCGGGTACATTGCTCATTTTGCATAACTCCTTTCGTTTTTTAAGCCGCTCGCAGAATCGAAGCAGTTATCGTGCCAACTCTGAAACCGTCTCCCCGGACGGCCGGGCCTTTTCCGGGTTGCGAATGTTAAACTCGCCAGGCGCGCCATCCTCAGAGTGAATGTCTTTGCGAGAAGTAACATACCCGCGATGTTTTAAATATTGGCATGATATTTGCTTGTAATTTGTTAAAAAATCGGCAAAGGAGGTTACATGAAGCTGATTATCGCCTACATCAAACCGGAACGGCTCAACGCCGTCAAACAGGAACTGTACAGCCGCAGCATCTTCAAGATCTCGGTGACCAACGCCATGGGCTGCGGCCAGCAGAAAGGGTATGTAAACGCATACCGCGGCGCAATGAGCGAGGTCAATCTGCTCAAGAAGGTCCGCCTCGCCATCGGTGTGAACGACGAGTTCGTACAGCCGACGATCGACGGCATCATAGCCGGTGCGCGTACCGGCAATATCGGGGACGGCAAGATATTCGTCCTGCCCATGGAAGAATGCATTCGCATACGTACCGGCGAAACCGGACCGGAAGCGATCGGATAGGATACAAATCATGAAAAAAATTGCACTGTTTCTACTTTTAACCGTTGCTTTTTCGTCCATGGCCGATGAACCGTCGGCCGCAAAAACCACCGACATGACGTTCACCGTGGATAATCTGTGGGTCATGATAGCCGGAATGCTGGTGTTCATAATGCACATCGGCTTCGGCACCCTAGAGTCCGGGCTGGCCCGCGCCAAGAACTGCACCAACGTCCTGTTCAAAAACGCGCTCACCCCGCCGCTCGGAATAATCACGTTCTTCTTCTGCGGCTATTCTCTGATGTATTCCGGCAACTGGCAGCTGGGCCATTTGCTGGCATTCAACGGCTTCGGTGCACATCCACCGGTAGGCGGCGGCAATCCGCACTTCACATTCTGGACTGACTTCTTTTTCCAGGGCATGTTCGCGGCCACCTGCGCCACCATCGTTTCCGGAGCGGTGGCAGGTCGCATCAAGGTAAACGCATACATTATTTTCACAATACTGTACGCCGGGGTGGTCTATCCGGTGATCGGCTCCTGGGGATGGGGCGGCGGCTGGCTGGCCGGAATCAACTTCCACGACTTCGCCGGCTCCACCTTCGTCCACGCGATAGGCGGCTGGGGCGCGTTGGCCGGAGTCATCCTGCTGGGGCCGCGCATCGGCAAATACGCCCACGGACGCAGCAACCCGATCGCCGGGCACAATATGCCGTTGGCGTTTCTCGGAGTGTTCCTGCTGTGGTTCGGCTGGTTCGGCTTCAACGGCGGGTCGGTGCTCAGTGCCGACCCGGAGACGGTTTCCTATGTACTGGTCTCCACCACGCTGGCCGCCTGCGCCGGAGTTATTGCCTCGATGGTCACAAGCATGTTCACCAACCGCGGCAAGGCGGACTTCACCATGATGTTGAACGGCTGCCTGGCCGGGCTGGTGGGAATCACCGCCGGAGCCGACTGCGTGTCAATGGATGCGGCGCTGGTCATCGGCGCGATATGCGGCGTGATAGTGGTATTCGCGGTGCTTATGTTCGACCGGCTGCGGCTGGACGACCCGGTGGGAGCGCTTTCGGTACATCTGGTGTGCGGCATCCTCGGCACGCTGGCGGTGGGAGTGTTCGCCCTGCCCGAATACAACTACACGTTCATGTCGCAGCTGGCCGGGGTCGGAGCGTCGGCCGCCGTCGCCTTCCCGGCGGCGCTGGCCATCTTCGCCACACTTAAATATACCGTGGGCATCCGCGTAACCGCCGAAGAAGAACTTCGCGGCCTCGACGTGAGCGAACACGGCATGGAAGCCTACTCAGGATTCCAGATTTTCGCCAACATGTGACCTGTCGGTTATTCCGGGACCGCCGAGTTTCGCGGCGGTTCCGGAAATTGCTGATTCCACCAAAATATCTACACAGCAATTACAAACCTATCAAACCGTTTTTATGTAATGTCCGTCTTAAAAACGCTTAGCATCATTTACCCTGAAAAACCAAATCCAACTAGTTTTTTTTGTAAAAATTATCAATTAAAATCAAAATTACCAGCTCTATCTTCTTGACTTTTCCGCCTTTTTGATCTATTATATTCTTTGTATATAAATACATTCGGCAAATCGATGCAAATATACAACCATCGATTATCCAGACGGGCAAACATCATTTAATATGACAAAGGACAAAGATGAAAAAAGGGTTTACTCTGATCGAATTGCTGGTGGTTATCGCCATCATCGCCATTCTCGCAGCCATGCTGCTGCCAAGTTTGGCGCGCGCCCGGGAAATGGCACAACGTTCGGCTTGTTCGGGCAACCTTAAGCAAGCAATGCAGGCCGTAATACTTTATGGCAACAATAATAACTCTTATATCAGCATAGAAGATTCCAATTATCAGGGCTGGTGGCGGTTTTGCGAAGAAATGCATAAAAACCTCGGCATTGAGCTTCCTAAATACGGTTCGGATGGTATGTTGAGCGGAGCTGTTTATTTCTCTGATTGCCAGCCAAACGCCCGCGCCGTTACACACTGTCCTTCTTCGGTCTATGCGGATATGGGGTGGTTCGGAAATTGCAGCTATGGTGGAGTTTCAGGAGCATCATCAAACGATTATGTTGATGATAATTGTGAATTCCGGGTTGAAACCGGAGTCGGATCAAGAAAATCTCAAGATTTTGTAGTTTTAGACAAGGTTCCCAGTCCAACGACATTTGTACTGCTGGCTGATAGCTGCTATACCGAACAATTTGGTGACAACGATTCCAATCGGCCACAGGGCTCCGAAGTGTATGTATTTTCACGTAACGATGGCAGCAATGGTATGCCAAACTGCGGTGTAGCTGCACGGCATGGTGATCTGGGTAATCTCGCATATGCCGATGGTCATGTTGGTATCACTCAAGATCGTCAGGCCCTATGGTCTCAATCAAAAATCTCCTGTGTCTTCGATGCCGGCGGCTATCTGATCGACAAGGTATACCCATAATCCTCGTAACTTGTTTTGAAATCCGGAAGAGTATATCACCTTCCGGATTTTTTTTGTAGAAAAACAAATACTTCCTCTTTGAGATATACATTGGTGTGGATCGTGGATTCCCACCCTGTTCGCCCTGACGAGGAAGACTATCGTAGCTGGCAATCAGGACTCATCTTCGTAACTATACCCTTGCCTTATAATTGTGAACACCGAGTCTGCCTCTGCTATCCCGTATTGTATGGTATTCAATTTAATTGCTCCTGCCCGAATATGCTTTCCTTCCGGTAAATAACCGCAATACATTTCCATCTGTAGTATAATTTTTGTTATTTTTTTTCTCCTCTGCTTGAATTATCTAAAACCGTATGATAGTCTAATATTAGACGGGTGTAATGTGCACCCCTAAAAAAGGAGATGAATCATGAAGAGGATCTTCGCAGCCACGTCCTTCCAGGCCGACCTACCCGCAGTATTGATCACAAACGAGGCCACAACCGATTTTTTACCGGAGAAAGCACGCGCAACGATAATAATATCTTCAGTCGCATCAAATTATATTATAGAGCCAATTTCAAAAGTATTGGCATTCCCTTGTTGATAACTCGTCTTCTCGTGCGTCAAAGCCATTTCGACGCACCAATTCTTACTTTTTTCACAAGAAGCTGCGAAAAATCAAATTTGGGAACGTTTCTCTCCTCTCCCG
>JAYFQV010000017.1:0-36999 GCA_034926605.1 Victivallaceae bacterium | reverse complement strand
GCGCTCGATCGTGCGCCAGGACCCGGACATCATACTGGTGGGCGAAATCCGCGACCGCGAAACCGCCGACATCGCCATCAACGCCGCGCTTACCGGCCACCTCGTGCTCAGCACGCTGCACACCAACGACGCCGTCGGCGCGGTGGCACGGCTGGCCGATATGGGAGTGGAGGGTTTTCTGACCGCCTCGGCGCTGTTCGGCGTATTATCGCAGCGGCTGGTTCGCAAGATCTGCACCGAATGCCACGGCGCCGGCAAGATCGGCGAGGCCCGCTGCAAACGCTGCAACGGCGCCGGGTTCAAGGGCCGCGGCGGCATCTTCGAGCTGATGGTGGTCAACGACGTCATCCGTCATGCGATCACCAAAAATCTTCCCAGCGACGAAATCCAGAAACTTGCGGTAGCCGGCGGCATGACCACCCTGTACGAGGACGGCCTTGCCAAGGTGAAAGAGGGCTTTACCACCCTGGAGGAACTGAGCCGCTCAACCGCCGACGTATGAGGTGAAATATGGCTACCTTCTCCTATCTTGCGGGCAAAGGGGCGGAAGCCCCGCGGGTGGTGGATGTCGAGGCTGACAGCCAGTCCGACGCGCTGGCCAAACTGCGCGGCATGAAACTGTTGCCGATCCGCTTCCTCGGCGAAAACACCACCGGCGGCTCCAGCGCGTTCACCCGCAAAAAGATCGACGTCAACGGCTTCACCTGCGAACTCGCCGTACTGCTGAAAAGCCATGTGCCGCTGGAAAAGGCGCTCGCCCTGATCGCCGAAGGCGCCGCCGAACCGGATCAGAAGGAGTTCGTCACCTCGCTGCGGCAGGGGCTGCACGAGGGCAAGCCGCTTTCCGCGCTGGTGCGTGAGCACGGCCGGCTGTTCCCGCCGTTCTATGCCAACATCATCGAAACCGGCGAAGAGACTGGCTGTCTCGACGTGGTCACCGGCGAGCTGCACAAATTCATGGAAGCCAGCCGCGAGCTGCGCGAATTCATCATATCCAGCTCGATCTATCCGGCGGTGATCCTCGCCGTCTGCGCGGCGGTACTGGTGCTGATGTTCACCGTCTTCGTTCCGAAATTCGCCGGGGTGTTCACCCAGATGGGCCGCGAGCTGCCCGGCTCCATGAAATTCCTGATCGGCCTGAGCGGATTTTTCAAGTGGGCATGGTGGCTGGTGCCGCTGCTGCTGGTCGGCGGCTGGTTCGCGGCGCGCCGGTTCCTCGGCACCGCCCGCTTCGACTACCTTCGCGGCGCCGCGCTGATACGCACGCCGCTGCTTGGAAGACTGGTGGTCAAACTGGAGATGTGCCGTTTTCTGCGCACGCTGGGGATACTGGCCGCCAACAATGTCGAAATCATCCGCACCGTGAAACTCTCGGCGGGGGCGATCAAGCACCAGGCGATACGCAACTCTTTCATGGACCTTGAAACCCGGCTCAAAAGCGGCCGGAAGCTCTCGGCTGCGCTGGCCGACAACCCGTTTCTGCCGCCCGGCGGCGCGGCGATGATCCGCATCGGCGAAGAGTCCGGCGAAACCGCCGAAATGATCGCCGGCGTGGCCGACCGGCTCGAAGAGGAGACCCGCCGCCATATCAAACGGCTGCTGGCTCTGTTCGAACCGGTGGTGATTGTAATACTGGCCGGCATCATCCTGGTGGTGGTGGTGGCAATATTCGTGTCGATTCTGGAAATGAACGCCATAAAATAAGGAGAAACAACATGGTTCGCAAAAACAGACGCAGATTCACGCTGATCGAAGTGGTGGTGGTTATGATGATCCTGGTGTCGCTCGCCGCGATCGCCACCCCGCTTTATATGAAGTATCTCGACGACTCCCGCGTTTCCACCGCCCAGATTCAGATCAAAGCTCTGGCGCAGGCGGTGCAGGACTACAAGATCGCGCTCGGCGAGTATCCCGACAGCCTTGACGCTCTGATCGTCGATCCCGGTGTGGACGGCTGGAAAGGCCCGTACTTCGACGCCAAGGCGATCCCGAACGACCCGTGGGGGCAACCCTATATTTATACGTTGCGCGACGACGCGCTCGGCTTCGACATCGTCAGCTACGGCAGCGACAAGGCCGAAGGCGGCGAAGGCAACGCCGCGGACGTATCCAACCATTAGGCCCGTCTTCATGCGGCGCTTCACTCTGGTCGAAGTAATAGCGGTGACGGTCATCATGGCGATGCTCGCCGCCGTGGCGGTTGCCACGCTGCGGGACACTCCGCCGAATCTTGCCATGGGCAAGGCGGTGGACGGTTTCGCGCTGCTTTGCGGCCAGGCCAGAGTGCGCGCGATGGAAACCGGCACCGACTGTTCCGTCGTATTCGGCGGCGAACGCCGCTTCTACGCCGCGCAGGACGGCAAGGAACTCGGCTTCGAGTGGAGCATCCCCGACAAGTTCGGCTTCGATCCCGGCAAGGCCGAAGCCGGCGAAGAACTGTTCCGCTTTTTCCCCGACGGCGGCGCCGCGGGGAATGCCACACTGATACTCAAATACGAAGATCTGGCCAGAAAGCTGTACATCTCCCCTCTGACCGGAATGCTGGAGGCCGACGATGAAGCGGAATAACCATTTCACCCTGATCGAAGTGGTGGTGGCGCTGGCGATCCTCGCCGGGAGCGTCGTGGCGCTGACCACGCTTATGATGTCCTCGCAGAAACGCCTTGCCGCCGCCTGGGAAAAAGAGCGGCAGTGGGTGATGGTCCAGCAGGCCGCCGAATACTGCATGCTTCAGGACGGCGATCCGGCCGATCCGCCGCCGGAGGTATTCTACTATCCAGGCTACCACGCGAAGTACACCGTGGACACATCGCCGTTCATGGACGACAACGACCTCAACGACGAGTCCGCATTGTATCAGCTCGACTGCCGCACCATCGAACTCATCCGCGACTCCGACGGCCAGACCGTCGAACAGCTGAAAATAGACTGCCCCCACTATGACGAAGATTAAGCGCTTCACCCTGATCGAAGTGATCGTGTCCATGACCGTATGGGTAACGGTGTCGGTACTTATCGCCGGCGCCACCGCGGCGTTCATGCGCGCCTATGAAAGCTCCAATTACATGGCGCTGTGCCTGACCCGCAGCCAGACCCTGAGCAGAGTGGCCGACCGCTGCCTGCGCAACGCGGTGGTTTTCGTCTGGAACAACGAGGACGAAAACGACGAGGAACAGCTGGTGTTCAAGGGTGAAGCCTCCGAACTCTGGACTTCCGCCCAGAGCCGCGACTACGGCGGTTCCGGCGGATTCATCTTTTCGCGCCTGTATCTGAAAAATAATACGCTCTACTGCGATTATTCCTTCCGGCCGCTGCTGCCCTGGCTGGAACTCGACCAGCAGACCTACCGCACCGAAAAGATCGCCGACAATGTTGCCGCGCTGGCGTTCCGCTACTACAACCGCGACTCCAACGACGAACTGGTGAACGTCGACACCTGGGACGAGGACTACACCACCACCATCCCCCTCGCCATTCAGATGGAAGTGACCTTTACCGACGGGACGGTGGAACGGCGACTGCGGCGCACCGCCGGTTCCTC
The DNA here is from genome assembly GCA_034926605.1 of Victivallaceae bacterium. Classification (GTDB taxonomy): domain Bacteria; phylum Verrucomicrobiota; class Lentisphaeria; order Victivallales; family Victivallaceae; genus CALXXL01. Next base: position 33,458 of record JAYFQV010000017.1, on the reverse strand, counting down.
CTGGAACTCGTCGCTCGGAACCCGGGAGGACTCGCTGGAATGATAAAGGAACGCGAACAGGGGGTGGCGCTGATCGCCGCCCTGATTCTGGTGTTCACCGCAAGCCTGCTGACCGCCGCGGTGGTGGCGCTGTCCGGCATCCACGTGCCGGGTTCAAACAGCACCGTCGCCGTCGCCCGCAGCTATTATCTGGAGGAAGGCGCGGCCAACCGCGTAGTATGGCTGCTGGCCGCCGACGCCTACGCCAACACCGAAGAGGCCACCCTCGGCGATGTGGACTATTCCCAATACGACACCGAGCGCTATCTCCCCGACGGCGTCGTCCACACCATGGACTATTACGGCGTCCCCGTAACCTTTTCCATCTCCGACGCCGGTTCCGGCATGAGGATCGACGACCTTTCCAACGAATTCACCTATCTCGAAACCGCCGCCGATGACGACGGAGAACTGGCCGACAAACTCGACACGCTGCTCTACCGCTATACCGACTACACCGACTCCGACGACGACCTCGCCGATTCCGACAGCTACGAAAAAGATGAATACGAGGCCATGGACGACCCGTCATCCCCCCCCCTGCCCCGCAACTCCGCCGTCCAGTACCGCGAAGAACTGGCCTGGCTGCCCGACTTTGCCGGGCAGTTCCCGCCCGACGCCGACGGCCGCTGGTCGGCCTTCATGCTGATACCGCCGACCGGCATGAGCATGACCGTCTCCGACACCCCGCCGCTGACGAGCGCCACCAAGGAACAGCTCATGGGCCGGGCCGGGCTTGAAGAGGACGAGGCTCAGGAGGTACTGGATGCGATCGCAAGCTACCGCGCCGATCCTACCCGGGTGATGTCCGATTATATGGACGCGCTGCTGCTCAGCGAACTTAACTCCAGTTTCTCGCGCAGCGATTCCGGCTTCTATACGGTGAAGATGCTGCATGCCGGCAAGGAGGGCGCACCGAGCGGACGCACGGCGGTCAGCTTCGAAGCAGTCCCATCCTCCGGCCCCGACGACGATCAGATGCTGTATCTGGAATATTTCCGGTACTGACCTCGCCTCATTTCGCCGCAACGGTCTTCCGCAGCCTCGTCACGATCAGGATGGGCAGATCGATCCCTTCGTCAGCCACTTCGGTGAAACGGTCCATGACGAACCCGGCGGCAAACGCCGCGCCCAGAATCGCCTGAAGAGGCCGGTGGTAATAATTCTGAAGCACCGGCTGGCCGTGGAGCGCCTCGCCTTTATGCACGCATTCGGCCAGATATATTTTTTCGGGATGGGTGAAACAGGGATGATGGGTGGAAAACACGAATATCCCGTCGGGCGCAAGTAATTCGTAAACAGCGCCGAACAGCGGCCAGATGTCGGAAATATCCATCAAGGCCATATTCGAAACCGCCTTGGTGAACGGCGTCTCCCGCCGGAGCGCCATCAGTTGGCGGCGGTCGGTGGCGTCGCACACCAGAAATTCCACCATGTCAAGCACGTCGGCCCGGCGCTTCCTGGCCAGTTCGATCATGCGGGGGCTGAAATCGAAAGCCACCACCCGCGCGCCGTCGCGCGCCATGCACTGGGAAAAATTGCCGTTGCCGCAGGCGATGTCCAAAACAAAATCGCCCGGTCCGGCGGCAAGCAGCGACTCGGTGGCCGGGCGCACCAGCCCGCGATGAAAAAAATTGGACTCGTCGCCCATATAGCCGTCCCAGAAATCGGCGTTGGCCTCCCATATTTCCAGGTCTTCCCGATTATTCACGCCCATGCCGCCCTCACCCGCGATTGTTTGTTCTTTCCTTCGGCAATGATTATAGCATCGCAAAGCGAATTGCGCAACCCGGACGGACAAAAAAAAGCGGCAGGCGATAAATGCCTGCCGCTTATGATACAGTGATTGCCGATGCCGACTACCCGTTCTTGCGGGAGAACTCGGTCATGAAGTCGATCAGCGCGTCCACGCCTTCCATCGGCATGGCGTTGTAGATGCTGGCGCGGAGCCCGCCGACCAGACGGTGGCCCTTGAGTCCGGTCAGCTTCGCGGCGGAAGCCTGCTTCACGAAAGCGGCGTCCAGTTCCTCGTTCGGGGTGCGGAAGACCACGTTCATCTTGGAGCGATCGGCCTTGGCCACCGGAGAGGAGTAGAAGCCGGAGCCGTCGATGGCGGCATAGAGCTTGGCGGCCTTGGCGTTGTTCAACGCCTCGAGATTCTCCAAACCGCCGATCTCCTTGACCCAGTCGGTCACCAGCGCGAACAGGTAGATTGCGAAAGTGGGCGGGGTGTTGAACAGCGACTTCTCGTCGATATAGGTGGAATAACGCAGCATGGTCGGCACGGTGGCCGGAGTGCGCTGGGCCAGGTCCTTGCGGATCACCACCACGGCCATGCCGGAGGGGCCGAGATTCTTCTGGGCGCCGGCGTAGATCAGGCCGAAGTCGCTGACGTTGATGCGGCGCGACATGATGTCGCTGGACATGTCGGCCAGCATCGGCACGTTGCCGAGCTTTTCCGGGAATTTGGCGTACTGGGTGCCGGCAACGGTGTTGTTGCTGGTGATATGCAGATAGGTGGCGTCCGGATTGCGGTTCCAGGTGGAGATTTCCGGGATGTGGTCGTACTTGGTTTCCTTGCTGGAGCAGACCAGTTTCGCGTCTCCGAACAGCTTGGCTTCCTTGTACGCCTTGGCGCTCCAGACGCCGGTGTCGGCGTAGTCGGCGCTCTTGCCAGCTTCGAGCAGGTTCATAGCCAGCATGGAGAACTGCATGGAGGCGCCGCCCTGGATGAAGCACACGGCGTAATCGTCGGAAATATTCATGATTTCACGGAAGTTGGCTTCCGCGCGCTCGATGACCTCGGTAAACAGCGAACCGCGGTGGGAAAGCTCCACGATGCCGCTGCCGCTGCCCTTGTAGTCGCAGAACTCGGCCTGCGCCCGCTGCATAACCGCCTGCGGAAGCATGGCGGGACCCGCGCTGAAATTGTAAGTCATGATGGACGTCTCCTTGGTTGATGTTCGAAGTTTGATGATTTAAAATACCACGCGAACCACGCGATTACAAGGTATAAAAGCAAAAAACCAACCGCAAGCCGGACTTTGAAAACTTGCAACCGTGAAGGATTGAGGTATATTAGAGTCGGAAACCTAAAACGGAGCCGTATATCATGAAGATCGAACAACTTTCACTGTTTATCGAGAACCATCCGGGCACGCTGAACGACGTGTGCCGGCTGCTGGCGGAAAACAACATAAATATCCGTACGCTGTCGCTGGCCGACACCGAACAGTTCGGCATCCTCCGGCTGCTGGTGGACGATTACAAAAAGGCGCAGAAGGTGCTTTCCGACGCCGGGATCGTGGTCAAAGTCACCGAGGTGCTCGCCATTCCGGTGGACGACCACGTCGGCGGCCTAGCCAAACTGATGGAAGTGATCGCCCGCCACAATCTGAACGTGGAATATATGTACGCCTTCACTTTCGGCAAGGGCGACAACGCCGTGATGGTGTTCCGTTTCGAAGACACCGAACGGGCGGTGAAGGAACTTGCCGTGGAAAACATCGGCATTCTGGACGGCATCAAAGAGCTGTTCCGCTGAAAGGACGCGCCCATGATGGATATTTCCACCCTGCTGGCGCAGCTCGCACTGCCGGCTGAGGCCCCCGAAAGTTTTTCACGCCGCTACGCCGAAAGCCTTGCCGATTTTGACGGGCCGCCGGAATTCATGACCATGCCGTTCGTCGAGCGTTATTACCCGTGGGTCGGCGCCGAAGCCTCCCACCTGGCGCTCTTCGCCGCGGTGGCCGACCGGGTCGCCGGTTGCAAGGCGCTTCAAATGTACGCCCACCACATGCACAAAGTGATGTTCGTCTACCCCGGCGAGGAGTGCGGTTACGGCCTCGGCCAATGGCCGGACCTTCGCGCCGCGCTCGGCCCCGAACTCTGCGGCATGTTCGATCTGATGGTGGCGATGAGCGCCATACCCATGTGGCGTGCCACCCATGTGAAAATGGGCATTCCGGAAGAATTCAGCCGCGCCTCCGCCGAATGGCTGGCCGGAACGCTGCGGATATACTACTCCGCGCACCCCGGCTGCCACGGTATCGACCGCGGGCAGATCTACTGGCTGCGTTTCAACATCGAAGGCCGGCTGTTCCGCATCGGCCGTTTCGAATACATGCCGGATCTGCTGGAGACGTGGATGCCGGCGGTGTTCCGCCGCAGGTCCGACGGGCATACCGTGGCGCTGTGCGGAGAAGGCTGGGGTCTGATGCCGGACGGCTCGCGCACGTTCCAGCTGGGCAAAGACGCCGAAGCCCCGATCCATCCAGTACTCGAAATCTCCGCCGGGCTGGTGCGCGGACGGCTGATCAGGCCGGACGGCTTCGCCTCCGAACGCGAGGTGGAGTTGAGCATGGCCGAATACGAACCGGTGTTCCGCGAAAAAGATTTCGTGCCCGGCATGCACATTCCCGGCGGCGGAAACATGACGGTTGAGGCCGCCTACGACTCGTGGCGGCGGGCGCTGGAGTTTTTCCCGAAATACCTCGGAAAAACTCCGAAAGGCATCGTGTGCCGCTCATGGATATTCAACCCCAGCTTCGAGCGCGAACTGCCGGACTCCAATCTGGCCAGGCTCATGCGCGAGGTCTATCTGTTCCCCGAACGCAGCTCGGGCCGCGACGGGGCTTTCTTCATCTTCGGCCGCTCCGACGGCGATTTTTCCGGATACCCCCGCGACAATTCCGTCCGCAGGGCATTCCACCGCATCGTGGAAAGCGGCGAAACCCTTAAAATGGGCGGCATGTTCATCCTGCCGCCGGAAATAATTGCCGGCAACGGCAAACGTTACCGGGAGGAATTATGTACGAACTAGAAGTATACCGCAGCTTTTCCGCCGCCCACCGGCTGTGCGGATACCCCGGCGACTGTGCAAAACTGCACGGCCACAACTGGCTGGTGACGGTGGTGCTCGCCACGGCGGAACTCGACGGCATCGGCATCGGTTTCGATTTCAAAGTCCTGAAGAAACTGCTGGACGACGTGCTGGGCGAATTCGACCACTGCTGCCTGAACGATCTTCCGGATTTCAGCAACATGAACCCCACCAGCGAAAATCTAGCCAAATTGATCTATTCCAAGGTGGCGGCCGCAATCGGCGAAGGCCCGGCGAAAGTGGCACGGGTCAAAGTATCCGAATCACCCAGCTCGACCGCGATATATTATGAATAACAACACCGACCGGCTGCTGGTAAACGAGCGTTTCGTCAGCATTCAGGGGGAATCGACGCAGGCGGGCCGGGTCTGTTACTTCATCCGGCTGGCCGGATGCAACCTGAAGTGCGTCTGGTGCGATACCGCCTATGCCTTAAACGGCAAACCGGTGGAGATCGAAAAGCTCGTGGCCGATACCGTCTTATCCGGCGTGAAACTGGTGGAGATCACCGGCGGCGAGCCGCTGGCGCAGTCCGGCACCCCGGAACTGGCGGAGAAACTTCTGGCGTCCGGCTGCGAGGTCATGGTGGAGACCAACGGCAGCTTCGACATCTCCGTCCTGCCGGCGAATACGCGGCGGATCGTGGACTGCAAACTGCCGGCCTCCGGAATGGAACATTGCAATCTGTGGAACAACTACAAGCACCTGACCCCGCTGGACGAGGTGAAGTTCGTGGTCGGCTCGGCCGAAGACTTCCACTTTGCGCTGGATGTGGTGAACCGGTACGGATTGGCGGACATATGCCCGCTGCTGTTCAGCCCGGTCTGGAACATGGTAAAATTCGACGAACTTGCAAGATGGATGGTGGAAACGAACGCGCCAGGCCGGATGCAGATTCAGCTGCACAAGATAATTTGGGGCGCCGAAGCCCGCGGAGTATGAAATGTCTAGAAAAAGTCTGGATGAGTTCGCCTTCAAGCTGGCGCTGACCCCCGAATGGGTGGAGGCAAGTAAAAAGAAGCAGGCCGAAGCCGGGAGCCGCGCGGAGTTTCTCGCATGGCTTGCCGCGTTCGCGGCGGAACAGGGATTCGAAGTCTCGCCGGAAGACGTCGACGATATGAACCGGGAGTATAATTCGATATGAAGAAAGCGGTGATACTGCTCTCCGGCGGACTGGATTCCGCCACCTGCCTGGCGGTTGCCGTACGCGAGGGTTTCGAGTGCGTCGCGCTCAGTTTCGATTACGGCCAGCGCCACCATTGCGAACTGGAGGCCGCGCGACGGGTGGCGGAGTCCCTCGGCGCGGTACGCCACCATGTGCTCAAGCTCGATCTCCGGCTGTGGGGCGGCTCCGCCCTGACCAGCAACGATCTCGCGGTTCCCGATTTCGGCACCCACGGCAGCGACATCCCGGTCACCTATGTTCCGGCACGCAATCTGATGTTCCTCTCCTGCGCCGCCGCCTGCGCCGAGGCCGAAAACGCGCGCGACCTCTTCATCGGAGTGAATTCGGTGGACTATTCCGGCTATCCGGACTGCCGCCCGGAATTCATCCGCGCCTTCGCCGAAGCCGCGAGGCTCGGCACCAAGGCCTGCGACGAAGGATGGAAATTTGAAATCCACGCACCGCTGCAATATCTTGCCAAGGCGGAAATCATACGCCTGGGAACCGGGCTGGGAGTCGACTATTCGCTGACCCACAGCTGCTACAACCCCACACCCGAAGGCCTTGCCTGCGGCCGCTGCGACAGCTGCAAACTGCGGCAGGCCGGATTCGCCGACGCCGGAATACCTGATCCAACCAGATACGGAGAACAAATATGACGCCTCGCAACGAGTATCCGCGCCCGCAGATGGTGCGCGAAGAGTGGATGTGCCTCAACGGTGAATGGCAATTTGAAATCGACGGCGGCGACAGCGGCCGGGAACGCGGGCTGCTCGAGCGGCCGCTTTCCGGCAGGATAACGGTGCCGTTCTGCCCCGAATCCGAACTTTCCGGCATCGGCTGCACCGATTTCATGAACGCGGTCTGGTACCGCCGCACCTTCCGCCGCCCGGCCGCCTGGCGGGGCCGCGACGTGCTGGTTCATTTTCAGGCGGTCGATTATGAGACCACCGTCTGGGGCAACGGAGTGGAACTGACTCGCCATCGCGGCGGGTTCACCCCGTTCTCCTGCGTGCTGCCGGATGCCGACGAAGTCACGCTGGTCGTACGGGCCCGCGACCTCCGCAACGAGGTCAAGCCCTGCGGCAAACAGACCTTCTATCAGCATAACAACTTCTGCTGCAACTATACCCGCACCACCGGCATCTGGCAGACCGTGTGGGCCGAACCGGTGGCGAAATGCGCGTTCGAACGTCCGCGCATCACCCCGCGCCTCGACCGGCCGGGATTCGATTTCGCGTTGCCGCTGCGCAATCGCCGCCTCGGGCAAGGCATGAAAATCATGCTGAGAATGGCCGGCGAAACCATCGAAACCACGGTCGGCAGCGACTTCACTCCGGCGCTTGAGATCAAGATCCGCTCGCCGCGGCTGTGGTCGCCGGAAGACCCGCACCTCTACGACTGGGAACTGACCCTGCTCGACGGCGACAAGACTGTCGACCGCATCTACGGATACGCCGGGTTGCGGGGTATCGCCTTCGACGGCCGCAAAGTGCTACTCAACGGCCGCCCGGTGTTCCAGCGCCTGGTGCTGGATCAGGGATATTACAAGGACGGCCTGATGACCGCCCCGTCGGATGAAGCGCTCGAAAACGACATCCTCCTCTCCAAGGCCGCCGGCTTCAACGGCGCGCGTCTCCACCAGAAGGTGTTTGAAGAACGCTTTCTCTACCACGCCGACCGGCTCGGGTACCTGGTGTGGGGCGAATACGGCGACTGGGGCATGCAGTTCGCCCCGATGACGGTGCCGAATCCGGAGTTCAACCAGCCTTTCGCCGCGATGTTCGCCCAGTGGAGCGAGGCGCTGGCGCGCGACTTCAACCATCCGTCCATCATCGGCTGGTGCCCGCTGAACGAGACCAGCCGCCGCAAGGAGGACATCTATCAGGCGCTCGTCGATGTCACCGCCGGTCTGTACAACTTCACAAAATTGGCCGATCCCACCCGCCCGGTGCTCGACGTCTCCGGCTACTGCCACTGTGTCCATAACGCCGACGTCTGCGACTCCCACGACTACACCCAGGATGTGGAAAAGTTCAAGACCGAGATGGAAAACTTCTTTATGAACTCCACCGAATGCATCAACTCGGTGGCCTATGCCGGACAGCCCTACTTCTGCAGCGAATTCGGCGGAATAAAGTGGAATCCCGCCATGCTGGAGAATACCGGCGAGTCATGGGGATATGGCGACGCGCCCCGGAACCTCGAGGAATTCTACGCCCGGTTCGCCGGTCTGTGCGGGGTTCAGCTGGACAATCCGGAGCTGTTCGGATATTGCTACACCCAGCTCACCGACGTGTTCCAGGAGCAAAACGGCGTATATAATTTCGACCGAACGCCGAAATTCCCGGTGGAACCGCTGCGCGAAGCTCAAATTCGCACCGCCGCAATCGAAAAAAAGTAAGATGGTGGCTTGCAAAAAATGCAAGTCGATACTATCTTATGCTAATTCGACCGAACGGCGAATAAAGATCAGTCAGGCTATATCGTGAATTTCGACGACACACGAAGCAAGATTCTCAACAGCTATCTGCAGGGCACATTGGTGGACGTGGACGCCATAGCCCGCAGCTGCGAGTCGGGCACGGTCGGAGAGGCGCTTAACTTCGACCTCTCCGGCTTTGTCGATTTACCGTCTCTGCGCACCGGTTACGAGCCGCTGAACATCATCTCCGGCGGTGATTCCGACGTGATCCGCCGTGCCCGCGACAAACGCTTCCACCGCACGGTGGCGCTGCGCGCCGTCTCCGAAAGCGCTCCGGACCCCGAGGACGCCAGACGCTACATGCTCAGGGAGGCGCTGATCACCGCCCAGCTCGACCACCCGGCGATAATTCCGATCTATGACATGCGCACCGATGAAAACGGCGGCGTCCATGTTGCCATGAAGCTGGTGGACGGCAAACCTCTGGGCGACTACCTTGAGAAACTGCGTTCCCTGTACAAGCTGCTGCCGCGGCCGCAGCTGGCGGTCAACGAGGTACGTTCGTTCTACCGCCGGCTTGACATTTTCCTGCATCTCAGCGACGCGCTCAGCTATGTCCACCACAAGCAGCTGGCTCACAACCATCTATCCACAAAAAACATAGTTCTTGGCCACCATCGCAACATCTATGTGCTGGGCTGGGGGTCCGCCTTTGAAATACCGGCGAGCAAAAGTCCGTCCGACTGGAGCAGCGACGTGCTGGCGGCCGGAAAGATTTTGTTCGAACTGATCTTTCTGCGCCCGCCGGAGGCTAACGAGACGTCTCCGCGGCATGCCTTCAATCTGCCGGTGTCCAAAGACCTTCGGGCGATTGCGCTGAAGGCGATATCCACCGACCCGAAGACCGCCTATCCGTCGATCCATGCCATGGCCGACGACGTGCGCCGCTTCTTGTCCGACTGCGAAGTTTCCGCCAATCCGGACGGATTTTTCGACCGGCTGAAACGGCGGATATACCACAGCCGACGCGCGATGCTGGCAATCTCGGTCACGCTGGCGCTGGCCCTGCTGGGAGCCGCTTCGCTCTACCTGTACCGCAACGCCACCGAGACCGAAGCCAGACACCGCGAATTCAATATCATGTCCCGCATTTACGGTAATTGCATGTCCACCGGCACCGAACTGGACCGCCAGTTCCGGGACGCAGAGGCGGCGCTGGTGGTGATCGAACGCGAAGCGGTAAGCCGGCTGTCCGAACCGGCGGCGCCGGCGGATCGTTCCCTGCTCGATGCCGGTTGCTCCGTCGATTCCATCAAGCCGCCAGCCGGTTACGGGTTCGTCCAGTCATACGACCGCGAAATTTCGCTGGACTGCTTCGTATATGCGTCGCCGCCGGGCGGACTGGCCGATCTTCAGGACTTGATTGTCAAGCTGGCGCCGTTGCGCCGCCGGTTCCTCTCTCTGATCTGGAACAGCACTCGTATCCGGAACATTCCTCACTATGCGCCGGAACGCATGAAGGAGGAAATCCTCTCCGGCGGCAAGCCGGCGTTGTCATATTTGAAACTGGCGCTCCAGAACGGGCTTTATGTTGCATATCCATACTTCCGGGGGCTTCCTGAAAACTTCGATCCCCGCAACTGCCCCTGGTACAAAAACAGCCTCAACGACTATCGCGACGACATCCTGTGGCAGCCGCCCAGCCGCTCAAGGTTGACCGGCGCCTCGTCGGTGGTCGGTACGCTGGCGCTTCGGGACGACGCCAACGCGCTGCTCGGATTCGCCGCCGCTGAAATGGACATCGACGCCATGTTCGCTCCGCTCATGTTCCGCGGCAACACCGGAACGGAGGTCATCGCCAAGATGCTCGTGACCGCCAAGGGTACCGTGGTGGCCGACACCTCGCAGACCATCGAGCCGATGGGGCAATTCCCGGACATGGACCTGCTGTCCGGCATGCAGCGGCGCGGACGAGGCTGGAAAATCATGTTCCCGCAGGGCAACAAGCCCGGCGTAATCTATTGCTTCTACCGGTTGGAATCGCCCAACTGGCTGTATATCGAAAAGATCGACTATCAGGCGGCAATGAGTCATACGGAGGCTGGAGAGGAGGACTAGGGAATGGAACTGTTCGGTTTTTTCGCCGATCCGATAGCGGTGGTCGCCGCCGCGGCGTCGGCATTTGCGGCGGTTCTGATCGTGCGCCATCTGATGTTCTGGCGCGAGATTCACCGGCTGCGGTCGCAAAACTCAAACATGAGTGCGCTGCTGGGCATCTCGGAGCTGGATTATTTTGTCATGGACGACACCGGCAACTACCTCCTGCTGCCGCGGAACGCCCGTTTCTGGAAGTTCGAAAACGGCGTCCCGGCTCCGCCCGAAGATTGGATCGTGCCGGAGGACGTGCCGGATTACAAATACAAGTTTCAGCAGCTTTTCGACGGCAGCATCCAATATCTCTCCATGACCTACCGGGTGGAGGCGCCCGAAGGCCGCCGCTATTTCTCGCTTAGGGCGATGCCGATCATCTCCTTCGGCGGTGCGCGCGGCCGCTTCGTGGGAACCGTGCACGAGATCACATCCGCCCGCAAGAACGAGCAGCGTTACCATGATTCTCTGGTAATGCTGCAGTCGATCATGGACGCGATCCCGTTTCCCATATTCACCAAGGACATCGACAACGACCTGCGCTATCTCACCTGCAACCGGGTGTTCGCCCAACACACCGGCAACCTCGTGGAAAACACCTTGGGGAGAAACGACTTCGAACTTCTGGCGCGCGACGACGCCGAACAGATACGCACCAACGACATGAACGTCATAGCGGCCAACGGCAAGCTGTGCGATCTGCGGGAAGTCTACGCCACCCATTCCGGCGCCCCCTACTACTGTCATTCGCTGAAAAAGGTTATCGAACTCAGCGGCAAGCGGGTTCTGCTGGGCATCAGCGTGGACATCACCAAGGAGGAGCTGGCCAAACGCCAACTGGCGGAGTCGGAGGAAAAACTGCGCGAAATCAGCGCCATCATGCAGATGTTCTTCGACAATGCGCCGTGCTCGTTCTGGGTGAAGGACGTGGCCACCGGAGAACTTATCCTGACCAACCGGATGTTCTCGGACCAGATGGGAGTGGCGAGCGAAGACACACTGTGTCCTCCATTCCCGCCGCATCTCTCGCAGAAACTGTCCGAAATGGCGTCCACCGACGACGCCGAGGCCATAGCCTCGCCCGGCAGGGTCATAAGCAACGACCGCAGTTTCACCCTTAACGACCGCGACTACAGCTTCCACATCCTGAAGCTCTGCATCGCCCGGGAACCGCGTTCGCTGCTGCTTGGAATGAGCATAGACCTGACCGATATTATCGCCATGCGCAAGAAACTGGAGGTGGCGCTTGAGCGAGCCGAAGCCGCCAACAAGGCAAAAAGCTACTTCCTGGCCAGTGTTTCGCATGAACTGCGCACACCGCTCAACGCGGTGATCGGCTTCTCCGAACTCCTTCAGAACGACGAACTTACTCCGGCCGAGCGTCATCAGGATCTCGCGGCCATCAACTACGCCGGCAACACGCTGCTCAATCTGATAAACGACATTCTCGACCTTTCGAAGCTGGAAGCCGAACAGATGCAGCTGGTGCCTGCTCCGGTAAACATGCACGAACTGTTCGCCAGCGTGCTGCGCAGCTTCAAACCCGCCTGCACCAAGAACGGTTCCGAACTCATTTTCGACGCGCCGGACGATCTGCCGGACCTGATGCTGGACGATCTCCGCTTGCGGCAGGTGGCTTTCAACCTGATCGGCAACGCGGTTAAATTCACCATGAACGGCAAAGTTGTGCTGAATTTGCGTTTCGTGCCCGGCGAACCGGGGCGCGGCACCCTGAAATTGTCGATAACCGATACCGGGTCCGGCATTCCTTCGAATGAACTTATGCGCATCTTCGAACCGTTCGCTCAAAGCCTGCACCACATCCCCGGCAACCGCGCCTATCAGGGAACCGGGCTTGGGCTGCCTATATCCAAGCGAATGGTGGAACGCATGGGCGGCACCATCGAAGTGGACAGCAAGCCGGGAAAAGGCACCGTTTTCTCGGTGGAAGTGCCGAACGTGCAGGTCGCCGGCGACGCCATGACCGTCATCCCGCCGCAGAGCGAAGCCAACCGGCTGCCGCAACTGTCGAAGGCGCTGATCGTCGATGACGTCCCGATGAATCTCAAAGTGCTTGAAGCCATGCTCAGGCATCTGAAAGTTAAAGAGGTTGTGGCCTGCGGTTCCGGACGCGAAGCGCTGGCGATTGTAAAAACTTTCACTCCGGAAATCGTGTTTGCCGACGTGTGGATGCCGGAGATGATGGGCGACGAACTCGCTACGTTGATCAAATCCAACCCGGCCACATCCGGCATCCCGGTGGTGGCGATCACCGCCGACACCCAGATGGCCGCAAGCTGCAAGTTCGACGACGTGCTGCTGAAGCCGGTCACGGTGAAAAAGCTCAAATCTACCATAAGTCGCGTGCTTGACCTGGAGCATACAGAATGAAGACAACGGTTCGGCTTCTTGCCGTCTTCACCGCCGGGTGGGCGCTGCTTCTGGAAGCCGGGCCCGCACCCGACGGTTCCGCCGCCGACCTTGAGCTGCGGGTTTCGAACCGCGCCCTAAGCATCGGCTGCGGAGCTAAGCCGCTGGCGGTGGTTGAGGCCCGCGCCTCCAGCCGCGAACTGGCGCTGAATATCTTTGCCGCCCCCGAATCCGGGCAGACTTTTCAGCTTACGGTGCCGTCCGCTTCCGGATTCCGCTTCCGGCAGACGCTCGGCAGCGACGACAACGGCGGCTCCAGTTACGGACTGTACCTCAATTTCAACGGTATTTTCACCCTGCGCAGCGGCGGATTCGAGAATTTCGCCGCCGACGACGGTTCCGCAATGCGGCGAACCTGGGAATACATCTACGAATTTACTCCCCGTACCGCCTATTTGCAGCAGGAGGGGCTGCGCGAGACTCCGGCGGCGGAAGCGGCGGCGTTTATTGAAAACACCACCTACCGCGCCGACGAACGCAAGCTGTCTCCGGAAAACGGTGAGCCATTGGCCGGAACCGGCCCGCTGTTCGATGATTTCACAATTCCCGACCGGCTTCCGCAAATGATGAACGCGGGAACTTTCAGGATATGTAAACTGTCTGAAACCAGATATTACGCCGCCGAGGTAGCCGGACTGCCCGGCCGCAGTTTCGTGATCGATTTCGTACCGGCCTCCGGCGTCTTGAGGATTGTCTTCTTCGATGTTGAAAAAACCGTGTGCCAAGTGGAATTCGACTCGGCCGGCCATCGATTCAAGGCATTTTTCTCCGGCGTTTTTCAGGGAATTAAATACTCGGCCAACGTGGAAGAACCGGAAAAGGGCAAGGCGTTCGTCCGCGCCTGTATGGAGTCAGGCGGCGAATCCGGCGAATTCTTTTTCCGCCTGGACCCGGCCGCCCATACTTTCCACTTGGACAGACAGAGCATCAATGACCGGAACTGACCCCGGTGGAACCGAAACCGCCTTCGCCGCGCTCCGACTCGCTGAGCGTTCCCGCCAGTTCAAGCTCCACCTCCGGCAGCTTGGCTATCACCATCTGGGCGATGCGGTCGCCGCGCCTCACCGGAAACGGCACGCCGCCCATGTTCAGCATGATGATTCCAACCTCGCCGCGATAACCGGCATCAATGGTGCCGGGTGAATTGGTGAGCATCAGATTATGCTTCAACGCCAGCCCGGAACGCGGACGCACCTGCGCCTCATACCCGCAGGGCAGTTCAATGAACAACCCGGTCGGCACAAGCACGCTGCGGCCGACCGGCAGCTCCATATCGGCGCGCGAACGCAGGTCGAACGCCGCGTCGTCGGAGTGAGCCTTGGCCGGCTTCAGATCGGCGCAGCCATCCATCATTGCGATCCTGATTTTCATGCGGTCTCCTTGAATTTTTACGGTTTGAGGGTTAATTTAATGGCATAAACGGTTTTTTGCAAGGAGGAATCGAGAAATGTTCAGGATAGGCCAAGGGTATGACGTCCACCGGCTGGTGGCAAACCGCAAACTGATCCTGGGAGGGGTGGAAATCCCTTACGCGCTGGGGCTGCTCGGCCACAGCGACGCGGACGTGGCGCTGCACGCGCTGATGGACGCGATTCTCGGCGCCCTCGCCCGAGGCGACATCGGCAAACTCTTCCCGGATACCGACGATTCCTTCAAAGACATCTCCAGCATGAAACTGCTTGAAAAAGTGGCGCAGGTAATGGGCGACGACGGGTACAGAATCGTCAATGCCGACATCACCATCGTGGCACAGGCCCCGAAGCTGGCCGCCCATATCGACCTCATGCGCGAAGCCACCGCCCGAGGACTCTGCTGTGCGGTTTCGCAGGTGTCAGTTAAAGCCACCACCACCGAAAAGCTCGGCTTCACCGGGCGCGGCGACGGCATTGCCGCCGAGGCCGTGGTGTTGCTCGAGAAAGTGGATCAGCCGTAAAGTTCTGAACGCGTCGAACCACTCGTGAAACGCCCGCCGGAGCCGGTCGGGATCGCGCGGGGTGTTCGCCGTTATCTTCGCCCAATCCTCCCTGAAACGCTGTTCGGCGAAAAACGGCGCCGCCGGGCCGGTTATTTCAAGTTTCAACAGCTGCTCGACGGTGACGGCGTCTTCAACCGCCGCCAGCACTCCGGAAAGTTCGTCGAACACCCAGTCCGGCTCACATGCGATGGCGCCGGTCTCAATTATCTTGCGCACCCGGGGCCCGGTGCCGAACGGCACCCGATCGGACGGTCTGGCCGACGGATGCACCCGGGTGGAAAATATTTCGCCCATCTCCCCGATCTTGCGCACCGCCTGAAGGAAATAGAAGTCCTCGCCGCCGGCACGGGTGCGCATCCCGCCTGCCTTCACATAGGCTTCGCCGCGCACCGCCATCGCCGAGCCGAGCGGAATATAGGCGTATGGCGACCCGGCGCGCGTCAGGCCGTCACGGTAATGCCTGAGATAATTTTCGTATTGCCTCGCCGCCGCGAGAACCGCGGGATCGGAGGAAACGTGTTCGAAATCGATGGTCGCCGCCGCCCACTCCGGGTGCGCGTCGAACGCGGACAACACCGCCTCGAAATAGTTGGGTTCCACCAGCGTGTCGCCATCCAGTGAAAACAGGATTATGCTGGTGCCGAACGCGACTGCCGCCGCGTCCATCGCGGCTTTGCGCGCCGATCCCACGCCGGGCGGATTCAGGTAATCCGCGGTGAAGTCCAGCCAGCAGACGCCGGGAAAGCGACCGGCGCGCAGCATCGAAAGCAATTCGGCATTCTGCCGCTTGTAAGACTCGGGCGAATCCGGCTGCTGGTTGACCGCCAGCACCACCGGGACTCCGGCCCCGGCAATCGAGTCCAGCAGCCCGGGCAGGGTCTCTAGCTCGCCCAGCACCGGTATGGCAACCGCCGCGCGACAGCCGGGCGCGGGACGGCACGGCTCCCAGCGGGCCGGAGGCAGACGGCGAAGATATTTACCGGGATTCATACCAGTTCGGTGGAGAAATTGAAGTCGCGCACCTCTTTGGCGCCCCAATGGGCATGGGTAAGGTCGTAGAAGTCGGCGGTGCCGGGCAGCTTCGGAATGCTCATCACATGCGTGCTGTAAAGCCGGGTCAGTCCGCAGGCGCGATCGTACTCCACCATATAGCGCGCGCCGCGCGCGTCG
The DNA here is from genome assembly GCA_034926605.1 of Victivallaceae bacterium. Taxonomy (GTDB): domain Bacteria; phylum Verrucomicrobiota; class Lentisphaeria; order Victivallales; family Victivallaceae; genus CALXXL01. The sequence goes on along the minus strand of JAYFQV010000017.1, from coordinate 17,224 downwards.
GTTATCTGCCCGTCCACCGAGATGGCGGCACGGGTGGACAAAAGCGGCACCCGCCCGAAACGATACAACTCCACCGGCAATACCGACGCCGCTATCAGCTTCTCCAGCGCGGGCTTTTCAAGCTCCACATGGGCCATGACCTGCGTCACACCGAGAGTGGACAGTTCCATCGCGGCCAGCGAATTGCATACCGGTATGCCGTATCCTGACACCAGCACCGCCCCTGAATGCTTCTTCAACAGCCCTACCGCGTACAATCCGGATATCCGGAAACGGCTGACGCCACCGGCCACCGCCTCATCGATCAGCCTTGCCAGCTGAGGTATTCGCGATGGAGCACAGAAGTCCGGCAATATCAGTTCCTCGGCCTTCTTGGTGTAACTGTATATGCTGGCGGCCACGCGGGCCTTCGGGTTGCCGTAGGTGGCGCGGGGCACCACCGCCACCGTCTCGCGGGCCGAAGCCTCCGCCGGAGTCCGGCGCACCTGACGTTCGCGCCACTGACGGTAATTTGAGAGCTCCTCCACGCCGGGCAGCGGCAGCGGATGCTTCTCCAGCTCCGCGAGCACATATTCCCAGAACGCGATCTTGAGTTTCTTCAATTCGCTGAGCGGCAGAAAATAACTGCCGTCAATCACGCTCTCGATGCGCCCGGACGCAAACGCCGGATCGCCGCGCAGCGCGAATTCCTTTTCAAGTTGTCCGGCCGCCAGCGCGCGCTTTTCGGCCGGAGCAAGCTCCATCTTACGCTCGAACACCACCGGAGCCGGAGCGTTGAGCAGCTCGCCGCGGAACCCGTCGGCGCCAAAACTCAGCCGGACGTTCAACAGCCGCTTGACCGGCGGCATCTCGCGGCGCGGCGGCTCCGGCGCGGCATGGCCGATGCGGTATACCAGACTGCGGGGCTCTATCGGCTTGTCGCAACAGACGAAGCAATGGTCGCCGGCCGATGCCACGGTGGAGGCCGCGTTGTTGACGAACATCTTGGTGATGGTCATGGCCGGACCTTCGTCGCCGGTTTCCGGCTGCAGGCGCACGCGGTCGCCAAGATGCACCCGGCATTTGGCGGTAAACGAAAATCCGTTCTCGGCAACGGCGGAAACCTGTCCGCATGGAACGCCCGAGGCGCCCAGGTTTTTATACTGTATCAGATTCTTCATGGACTCGGCTGAATAGAATCCCTCCGACCATTTGCGCCCGCAGCCGGTGCTGAGTATCCGCCGCGCCTCGCCCAGCGTCTTGCGGTTCGACTCGGCATCCAGCATCAGCCGGTAGGCCTCGACGGTGGCGGCCACATAGTCCGCCTGCCGGAGACGTCCTTCTATTTTCAACGAGGCGACACCGATCGCCTTAAGCTCGTCAAGCATCTCCAGCGAGCACAAGTCGGCGGTGGAAAAGAAGAATCCGTTGCCCTGCTTCGAGAAGAAGCGGCGGCGGCACGGCTGTTTGCATTTCCCGCGATTACCGCTGTATGCCCCCGACCACGAAGAGAACAGGCACTGCCCGGAAAGCGAACAGCACAGCGCCCCGTGCACGAACACTTCCAGTTCCACCGGAGAATCCTTGGCGCAAAGCGCCACCTCCTCCAAAGTCAGCTGGCGTTCAAGCACCACCCGTTTGAAGCCGAGTTCGGCCGCGACTTTCAGCCCCTCGGGATTGTGAATGCCCATCTGGGTCGAGGCGTGCATCTCGAAGGCGGGAAAACATTCGCGGATCATGCGCGCCACGCCGAGGTCCTGCACCAGCACCGCGTCCGGCGGCGACGCCTGAAGCGCGGCCAGCAGTTCGGCCGCCTCGTCAAGTTCGTCCTCCTTGACCAGCGTGTTCAAAGTAAGATAGACTTTACGACCGATAACATGCGCGTAGTTGACCAGCGAAAGGAATTCGTCCAAAGCAAAGTTCTCGCCGCGCTCGCGGGCGTTGAAGCGCGCAAGTCCGGCATAGACGGCGTCGGCTCCGGCATCAAAAGCGGCCAACGCGCAGGACAGATTGCCGGCGGGAGCCAGCAGCTCGGGTGTTTCATTCGGTTTCAAGTAGGGCCTCCCCCCGGGTTCATTTTCACGATTTCACATTTAATATACTTTAAAAAAAATATTTTGATAGTACATTATCCGTATCGTCATAAACAAATTTACGGACTTTTAAAATATGCGGGTTGAATTTTTTCTGGCGCGGCGGTATCTGCGTCCCAAACGCAACGAGGTGTCCATCATCACATTGATCTCGATCATCGGGGTCACGCTCGGTGTGGCGGTGCTGATCGTGGTGCTGGCGGTTATGACCGGTTTTGCCGATGAAATGCGCGCAAAGCTGCTCCAGACCCAGCCGCATCTTAATTTGATGCCGAAATCCGGCTACGTTGCGGAAAACACCCTCCCGGCCCAGCGGGCGATTGCCGAACTCGGCGGCCGTTCGTCGCGCATGATTTATGCGCCGGTTATGGTGCTGCACAGTCAGGAACTCAGTCCCCAGCTGGCAATGGGAGTGGAGTTCGACAAAATCCGAGGTGAAATGGACTTGGACAAAACCATGGTCGGCCATCTTCGTCCCGAAGAACCGAAGTTTGAACTTGAGCCCGGAGAGATTGTCATTGGCGACGAAACCGCCGCCGGGCTGAGGTTGAAGCTGGGCGACCGGGTGCTGATACAATCCATGAAACAACTGGCAAATCTCGTGACTATTTCAGACGGCAAAATGTCGCTCAAAGAGCAGTCGGAAGTAACGCTGCCGGCAGAGTTCAGGGTGGCCGGGATATTCCATTTTGGAAAATACGACGTCGACTCCAGAGTCATTATAATGGACCTCAATGACGCCGCTGAGCTGTTCCTGATACCATGGAACTCGGCCAATAATGTGGCCTGCTGGCTGGACGATCCGGACTCCGCCGACACCGTGGCCGACGCTCTGCGCGAAAAGCTCCCCGAATACGACGTCATCACATGGAAAAGCAAAAACCAGCTTATGCTGCACGCTCTTACGCTCGAAAAAAACATGATGTTCTTCCTGCTGTTCTTCATCGTGCTGGTGGCCGCGTTCAGCATCAGCAACAACCTTATCACCACGGTCTATCAGAAAACCCGCGAGATCGGAATGCTCAAGGCGATAGGCGCCAGCAACTTCCAGATGGTCAAGGTTTTCCTGCTCCAGGGCCTGATGGTGGGCGTGATCGGTACCGGCATCGGTACATCGCTTGGTGTGCTGGTTGTCCGCTTCCGTATGCAGATCATGAAGGCCATGGCATCCTCTTTCGGATTCGAGATTTTCCCGAAGGAACTTTATTTCTTCGACGCGCTACCAGCCAAGATCACTCCCGGCGACCTTGCCTCCGTGGTGGTGGCGGCGATACTGCTGTGCACCCTGGGCGGATTGCTGCCCGCCCTGCGCGCGGCGCACCTGGACCCGGCCAGAGCTTTCCGGGATGAATAAGGATGCATAGCAATGAATGAATACATTATAGAATGTGAAGACATCCGTAAGTCTTACGCGATGGGCAAGCAGCAGCTCCAAGTGCTGCGCGGCATAAATCTGCGCCTGCCGGTAGGCGGCTGGACCATGCTGGTGGGAGCTTCCGGCAGCGGCAAGACTACCTTGCTGAACATCCTCGGAGCGCTGGAGAAGCCGGACGCCGGAACCCTGAAATTCCAAGGCAAGCCATATTCCGGCTTCCGCCCCAGTGAACTGCGCGGCCGCCACTTCGGATTTGTGTTCCAGAGCTATCATCTGCTGCCGGAGCTGACCGTGGTTGAGAACGTGATGCTGCCGGCCCGGCTGCGCGGCGATTTCAATTCGCGCAAACGCGCCGAGTACCTGGTGGAATGCGTTGGGCTTTCCCTGCGCGGCAAGCACCGGCCGGGAGAACTCTCCGGCGGAGAATGCCAGCGGGCCGCCATCGCGCGCAGCCTGATGAACCATCCATCTCTGCTGCTGGCCGACGAACCCACCGGCAACCTCGACGCCGCCAGTGGCGAGTCGATCATGGATTTGTTCAGGAAGCTTCACCAAACCGAAAAACTTTCAATCATCATGATAACCCACAACCCCGCCCTGGGCCGCTTTGCCGACACCATCCTCGGCCTGTCCGACGGCGTGGTAACCGCCAAGGAGAGCGAACAATGACCCCCCGCAATGTCATAATCGCGGTGCTTATGCTGGTGGTGCTGTATATGGGCACCATTTTCCACCGGCCGCTGTTCATCGAAGACGAGACCCGCTACGCCGAGGTCGCCCGCGAGATGGTGGTTCACAACAACTGGGTCACACCGAAGCTCAACAATCTTGATTATTTCGAGAAGCCGGTTATGGGCCATTGGCTCAACGCCGGCGCCATGATGGTGTTCGGGCAGAACCGCTTTGCGGTAAGATTCTTCCCCGCGCTGGCCGCGCTGCTGACCGGGCTGGCGCTTTTCATGTGGGTGAAACATGAATTCAGGGACGCCGAACTCGCCGCTATCGTGAGTCTGATTTATTTTACCTCCGGACTGGTTTTCGCGGTGGGCACTTTTGCGGTGCTGGACAGCCAATTCTCGTTCTTCCTGTGCGTAACCTGCTTTGCCGGATTCTCGGCTCTGGAGTCGAAACCCGGCCTGCGGAAAATCGCGCTGTATCTGCTCTGCGGCGCCGCTCTCGGCGGCGCTTTCCTGATAAAGGGGTTCGTGGCCATCGCACTGGCCGGGCTGCCGCTGGCCGGGTACCTGATGTGGCAGAGACGCTGGAAAAGCCTGCTGCTGACGCCGTGGCTGCCGCTGGCGGTCGCAGTGATGGTGGCGATGCCGTGGGCGGTGGCGATACACCACCGGTCGCCCGACTTCTGGAACTACTTCTTCTGGGTCGAACACGTCCAGCGCTTCTTCGGCGAAGTGAACAGCCAGCATCCGGAAGGGCCGTGGTATTTCCTGGTGGTGCTTCCGCTGGTGGCGCTGCCGTGGACCATATTCTATCCGGCGGTATATATGGGTTTCCGCGGCCGCTGGACGCGGTGTTTCTCGGTGCCGGCGTTGCGGTTTGCCGCCTGCGCCACGGTGCTGCCGTTCCTCTTTCTTTCGGCTTCGAGCGGCAAACTGGCCACTTACATCATGCCGATGTTTCCGTTCATGGCGCTGATCACCGCCGCCGGGCTGCGCGAGTATCTGGCCAAAGGACGAATGAAACTCATCGACGACGTGGCCCACTGGGTATCGGTAGTCCTCTCGCTGCTGCTGATATTGTTCATCATCTTTCAGGCGTTGTGCTTCATAGACTGGGTGCCGCCCGAATTCCACATTTATTCGGAAGAGGAAAAGTTCCAGTATTTCGCGGCAATGATCGCCGCCATCGCAATGATGTTCTTCTTCAAGCAATGTTCCCGGCAGACCACGCTTCTGATGCGGGTGCTGAACATCTCGGTGGGAGCCGCGGCCATGATGCTGGTGGTTCACTTCACGATGCCGCAACGCTTTATCGCCAAACTTTCGCCGGAGGTGTTCTACGCCCCGTTCGTCGAGCGGGTGAAACCGGATACCAAGGTGGTGGCGTTCAAGAAGCTGGTGGGCGCCGCATGCTGGGTTTTCCGGCGCGACGACGTGCTGGTCTACGAAAACGGCGGAGAACTCACCTACGGGTTGAGCCGCCCGGACGGAGCCGGAAGGCTGGTGACTCCGGCGGAGTTCAAAACGCTGGTGGCCGATCCCGCCAACCATGTGGTCATCATGATGGACTCCGACCGGAGACGCAAACTGCTTCCGTTCTCCCGCTTCCAGGTATGGCATGACAACTTGCTCTATCAGGAGTACAACCGGCCGTGAGACGCATCAGCATACCCTGGTGGCTGCCGGTCGCGTTCTTCCTGACCGCATACATCCTGCCGCTGGGGTGCCGCCCCCTGTTCGCTCCGGACGAGTTCCGTTACGCCGAAATACCGCGTGCCATGCTGCACAACGGAGACTGGGTGTCGCCGCGGTTGCTCGGCGTCCGCTATTTCGAGAAACCCGCGTTCGGATATCAGCTGACCGCGGCGGCGATGGCGATGTTCGGTGAAAACCGCTTTGCCGACCGCCTGCCGTCGGCACTGGCCGCCGGCATGACCGCGCTGATCATCGCGGTTTATCTGAAACGGCGCACCGGCAACCGGCAGACCGCGCTGCTGGGATCGCTGATGTGGCTGGGGGCCGGGCTGGTTTACGGCATCGGCACCTACGCGGTGCTGGATATGCAGACAACCTGCTTTCTGGCGTTCGGGATGTTTCTGTACCATATGGCGCTGTTCGAAGAATCGCGCCGGACGCGATGGATGCTGCTGGCATTGTCCGGCGGCGGATTCGGGCTCGCCTTTCTCACCAAGGGTTTTCTGGCTTTCGCCGTTCCGGCGGTGGCGATCCTGCCATACCTCATATGGAGCAGACAGTACAGGAAAATTCTGACCACCCCGTGGATCCCGCTGCTGGCGGTTGCACTGGTGACGCTGCCGTGGAGCTTGGAAATCCACTCGCGCGAGCCTTATTTCTGGCACTACTTCTTCTGGGTTGAGCATGTGCAGCGTTTCTTCTCAAGCGAAACCTCCGGACAGCACCCCGCCCCGTTCTGGCTGCTGGTTCCGGTCCTGGCCGGCGGCATATTCCCGGCGGCGCTGGCGGCGTTCGGGGCGTTCGCGGCGCTCAAAAAACATTTCCACACGTTCCTGCATAACGATCTGTGCCGCTATCTCACCTGCTTTCTGGTGTTTCCGTTCCTGCTGTTCTCGGCTTCCAGCGGAAAACTGGCCACCTACGTTCTGCCGTGCTTCCCGGCGGCGGCGGCTCTGCTGGCAATCGGCGCATACCGCTATCTGCGGGAGGGCGGCTCGAAGCTGTTCGACTGGCCGTTGCAGGTGCTGGCCTGGCTGCTCCCGGCGGCGGCGGCCGGATTCACGGTAATGCAGTTGTTCATCTTCAGGCTGTTCGGCCCCGGTGAAACCATCGCGTGGATCGCGGCCGTGACGGCGGTGGTCGCATGGGCGGTGCTGCTCTGGTGGTTCCGCAATGACGCCTCGCGCCGGCTGTCCGCATTCTTCGGCGGCATGGCGCTGGTGTTCGCCGCCGGGCAAGCCGCGGTTCCGGATCTGGTGACCGCAGGAAAGGCGCAGGAAAACGCCTTCGAAAAATTCTCGGTGATTCTCCCGCCCGACGCGGTGGTGGCGGCGTCGCGCACCACCATGCACGCGGCTGGATGGGTGCTTGGCCGCGACGACATCGACTTTTTCCTGGAACCCGGCGAGCTTGAGGACAGCGTGGAAAAGTCATTCCCCGCCGAATACGGTCATCGGCTTTACAGCTACGAAAAGCTGAGCGATCTGATCGCGCGCACCGACCGGCCGCCGGTGGTGGTGGCGGTGAAAATCAAGCCGGAAAAATATGACCGCGACCGCGCCGAATACACCGGCAAACTTGGCGCCGTTCCGATTATGGAATGCTACATCGACGAGATCTGGTTCGCTTATTACTGAGTCTTGCGGCCATACCCGGCCGGCACCTCACGTCGCGCCACCCAGGTTGCCGCAAAGCTGATCAGCGTGGCAAGCATCACCCACAGAAAGAAGTGGAAATAGTTTTTATCCAGCACCTTTTCCTGTATCCAGCCGGAGGCCGCGCCGGGAAGCGCCGTGCCGAGCGCCGTAAGACCGGTCATGATCGCGAAATGGCTGGTGGCGTATTTGCCGGAGTCATCAGCGAACCAGACCATGAACAGCATGAAAGAGGCGAATCCGAAGCCGTAGCCGAACTGCTCCACTATCACCGACAGATATACCGGCCACAGTGTAACCGGCTGAAAGTATGACATAAGCACATATACCACATCCGGAATGTTCAGCGCCAGAGCCATCGGCAACATCCAGAAGCGCAACCCCTGACGCGACAGCGCCCAGCCGCCGAGCAGACCTCCGATCACCAGACTCAATATTCCCACCATGCCGTAGACCATGCCATATTCGGTGTTGGTAAGCCCCAGCCCGCCTTTGGACAAAGGATCGATGATGAACGCATTGCCGATTTTCATAAGCTGCGATTCGGCAAAGCGGTATAACAGAATAAAGACAAGCGCCGGCACAATCCCCTTCTTAATGAAGAAAGTGCCGAAAGCCATGCCGAATTCCCGATACACCTCTTTGAACGGAAGATGCCCGCCGCGTTTTGCGGCTTCGGCCGGCAGCGCGAACAGGTGCCAGGCGGCAAGCGCAAAATAAAGCGCGCCGACCGCACCGAGCGCCACCATCCAGGCAAGCACGAAATTGCCGCTGTCCACCCGGAATTCGGAAAAACTGCCGTCGGAGATATTTTTTCCCGGGATCACGCGGACGATCTTCGGCATGCCGCTGTTTTCCCTGGTGAAGATCAGGCTTTCGGCGTTCTCGAAGCTGAAATCGGATTCCCGGCCGGTACGCACCACCGAAAGCTGACCGGTCTCGCCCTCGGCAAGCGGCTTGTCGAACCTGATCTCGGCAAGGCCCACCCCGGGCGGCGGATTCAGGTCCGCACGTTTCTCCGCAGTCCGGTCGGCGTCGTAGGCGGCAAGCCGTCCGGCAAACGCCTTCAGTTCATCCGCCTTGACTTCCAAATCGGGCTTGAAAGCGCCGATGGACACGGAAAAATAGTCGTTCCCGGCGGTAAACGGCTGCACTATGGAATCCTTGACCCCGATGGAAAAGCTAAGCGGCTGCAAACTCGTGGCCTGCTGGATAATACCGGCCAGCATTACCACGCCGCCCTGCGCGGTAATCATCGCCACACGGTAGGCGGTCGATCTCACGCCGGTGAAGAACGCCTGGCGGTGCGGTTCCAGTTCCACAATGTAGATGCCGTCGGCGGCGGCGTCATGAGTGGCGGAACAGAACGCGGTTATCATGAACAGCCCCAGAATGCACGATACCGCAAACGGCAGCGGCATGGCGAAAGCCGCCAGCACGAAAGCCGCCGACATGGCGAACTGGGTCGCCAGCACCCAGCGCCGTTTGGTGCCGTAGATGTCCAGCAGCGGCGTCCACAGCGGCTTCACAATCCATGGAAAGTTAAGAAAACTGGAATATACGGCAACCCAAGTGTTGCTCATGCCCATCTGTTTGAAGATCAGAATCGAGACGGTGTTGACGATCATGTAGGCCACACCCTCGGCAAAATAGAGGGATGGCACCCAGCACCACGGCGAACGACGCTTGGTATTGTCCACGGCTTACTCCTTTTTCGAATTGGAGTAATATAGCACTCAGACGGTTGCGGCGCAAGCTCATCCGAGCAGGAAAGCGAGCTCCTTGACGGTAAGTTTTTCGGCCGCAAGCTCGGGGTGCTCGATCACACTGTCGAAAATCTCCTGCTTCTGACGTTTCATCTCAAGGATTCGCTCCTCGATGGAGTCCTTGACCAGCAGCTTCAGAATGTTCACCGGCCGGGTCTGGCCGATTCGGTGGGTGCGGTCGCCCGCCTGCGCCTCCACCGCCGGATTCCACCACGGATCATAGATGATCACGGTGTCGGCGGCGGTAAGATTCAGCCCGGTGCCGCCCGCCTTCAGGCTGAGCAGGAATATCGGGATGTCCTTGGAGTTGTTGAAGTTGTCAACCTTCTGCTGGCGGTTTCGCGTGGCGCCGTCGAGATATTCGTACTTGATGTTTCGTTCTTCCAGCCATTCGCGCAGATAGCCGAGCAGCGTGGTGAACTGGCTGAACAGCAGCATCCGGCTGCCGGAGTCGACATGTTCGAGGATCAGTTCTCGCGCCAGTTCCATCTTGGCGGAGTCCATCACGTCGAGCGACTCCCCGGCCAGCGGCGGGTGGCAGCATATCTGGCGCAACCGCAGCAGAGTGGTCAGTATCTCGAAAGGCACTTTCTTGTCGGACGGGGCAAGCCCGCTGAGTTGCTTCAAGCCAAATTCGCGCACTTCGTCGTATGCGGCGCGCTGGACGGCCGACATCTCACACATCAGCAGCTGTTCATGTTTGGGCGGCAGTTCGCGGCACACCTCCTGCTTGAGGCGGCGCTTGATAAACGGAGCCACCCGGGCCGCCAATTCATTCTGCAGCTCCAGGTTGCCGGCGACGCAGCCGTAACGGGCCTTGAACCCGGCAAACGAGCCGAGGAACCCCGGATGCAGAAATTCGAACAGACTCCAGAGGTCTTCGGGAGAGTTTTCCAGCGGCGTACCGGTGAGAACCGCCTTGTGGACGGCGTTCAGCGCCTTGCAGCTGTGGAAGTTGACCGTGTCGGAATTCTTGATGTGCTGCGCCTCGTCCAGCGCAAGGAAACTGAAGCGCATCTTCTTCAATTCGTCGATGTCGTGGCGCGCGGTGGCGTAGCTTATGGCGATGAAATCGTATTCCGCCAGATGCTCGTAAACCTCCGCGCGGTCGCCGCCGGCAAGCCCGGCCGCCTTGAACTCCGGCACGAAACGGCTGCACTCCCGCACCCAGTTCTCGACCAGACTGGCGGGGCATATCACCAGCGCCGGAGCATCTCCCCGGCGGCGGATCGTCGCCAGCAGCGCCAGCAGCTGAACGGTCTTGCCCAACCCCATTTCATCGGCAAGGATGAAATTGAAGCCGCTTTCGGCCATGGTTCGCATCCAGGCCACGCCTTCGGCCTGATAGCCGCGCAGTTTGCCCGAAAATTCGAACGGCGGTTCCGGCGGAAGCGCCGAAATCCTGGCGGCGTCGGCTCCTACCAGATATAGCTCCGGCGGCACCGCGAACGGCAACTCGGCGGCCAGATGGCGGTAAAAGTGAACCTGGCACCACGGCAGGAAAAAAGTATGTTCGCGTTCGTCGATCCTGCCGGCCACCACTTCAAGCGCTTCCAACAGCCGTCCTAGCACGGGGGAAACCTTGGCCAGCGAACCGCCGGGCATCACGAAATAACGGCGCTGCTTCTTGAGCGCGCGCACGGTGGAACCCAGCGGCATATCGTCGCCGTTGGCCGACAGCGAATAGCCGAGCACGAATCCGTCGGCGCGCTGCGAGGCCACCCGGCACCGCAACCCGAGTTCGGTAACGCCGATCCCGTGACCGCTGAGCCGCAGCAGTGAATCCGCGATCATCACGCGATGTTTGCCGTCAAGATAAGCCGGCAGCATCTCATCGAGGAACATCCCCTGAAGTTCGGGGTCGGCCAGCACGAACTCGTGGCCGGATTCCTCGCATTTCAGCATTTTAAGCGCATTTTCGACCGCGAATTCGGAGGCCTCGTCGCGCTGAAAAAACTTGTCGGAGCTGACCGCCAGGTGAGCGCCGTCGGACGGCAGAAGCACGTCGTCGTAAAAATATTGCAGACTCAGATGAAGCGAGCCGTCCTCGCCGCGATACCCCCCGATCACGCTGGCGGCATCGCGCACCGGCAGCCCGGCGTCGGAAATCTCCACCACCGGCAACACCCCCTGCTTGTTGTTCAGGAAGGTCATCATCGCCTGTTCGTTGCCGCGGCGCTGTTCGCCGAGGCGGAAGAAATTGCGCAGCCAGTTGATCTCCACCGAGGCCGGGATAAAGAAATATTCCCCTTCGCGGCCGATCCAGCAGCCGGAGCGACCAACGATCACCTTGGCCGAACACACCGCCAGCGGCGAACCGTTGTAGATGATGCCGGGGGTGAAAAACTCGTCACGGTCGTTCTTTACGTGCAGAATCGCGGCGCGCGCCGGAGTGTCGTGGATTACCAGTCGACGGCCGTTGCGGGTAAAGCGGCCGAACCCGCCCAGACAGTGAAAAAATTCCGCCGTCACCTCCGAGTTCATCAGCAGCTGCGAATTCTCCGGTTCGGCGTGGATGGCAAGAAATTGAATGATCTGGCGATCCTGAAGCGAAAAGTCGTCGAACTTCAGCGTCACCGCCAGAGATTTGTCAAAATAAAGCTGGCGCAGGTTGTTGACGTTGCCGATATATTCGCGCTGCGGAGTCTTGAGACGCACGGTAAGCACCGAGTTCTCCCATTTGCTTGGAACGTGCGGAAAAGCGGAGTCGGCGCGGATATGGACTTCGGCGGTCGGCCGCACCGCGGCGCGGGTCAGAAGATCCTCGAGCGATTCTCCGCGCATACCGGCGTAGGCGCCGTTGGTGTCGGCAACGTCGGCGGGCCGGGCGGAAGCGAAGTTCGCATTGTATAGGATAGTGGCGATCGCGTGCGGGCAGAGACCCTCGCCGTCAAAATCGCAGTCGCACTCCGCGGCGGCGCTGGCCCCGGTCGAAACCGCGACGCGGACATAACGCTTATTTTCATTGAAAATCGCGCGGACGCGCCCGTCGTTCTCCCGGAACGCACCGACAAGCCTCGCCTGCTTTAAAAGCTGCTTGGCCGACTTCAATGTTTCCGCGGACGATAACGCGGTCAATTTATCTTCAAACGATCCCACTTGCGCACTCCGTTGTTTTCATCCCACCCGTAAATCCTATTAATTTGCACCCGGAAGTACGTTTTTTCAAGTCCGAAACCTGAAAAAAAGTGAGATTTTCAGCGGACGGTCACCGTTTCGGGCGTCAGGACGACGCCGGAAATCCCGGAGGTACGATCAAGCTTTATTACAAACTCCAGAGAGCGTCCGCGCAGGCCGCTTTCAGCCATAGGGCGCACCAGCAGAACATAATACCCGGATTCGGTCAGCGAGAACTTGTCATCGATGATCTTCCACATCGCCGGGTCGGCGGCGCCGATGGTTTCGTCCAGAGTGCGGCCGTGCTCGATCCATTCATTAAACGCGCGATCCAGCAGTTTCGAGCCGCTCTCTCCGGAGTCGGCCATCATCGCCGCCAGCCGGTGCGGTGCGGCAAAGATACTGGGTTTGGTCTTGGGGTAGCCGGAAGGCACGAACCAGTTCATCCGGCCGAACGCGTCGGGTGGAAAAAGTTCGGTAAACCCGGGAATCGCGGCATATTCCTCCGGACGCCGGGCGACGGCGTTGCGCGGCAGCCCGGACAATCCCAGTTTCGTGTAAAGCTCCGCCTCCAACCCGCCGGGTTCCGGCAGGTCATCCGAATCGACATAGTCGAACAGCCGGTTGCACAAAATGGCCGTCCGTTCGAATTCATCCGCCGAAGTCAGGCCGTTGCCGGAAAATTCCAGCGCGGTGCGCGGCGGTTCGTGATCAAGCTGAATCCCGCTGAAAAAATCCAATACCCTGAGTTCAAAGTAACAGTCGGAACCGGCCACCCGGAAGTAATGGCGGCGACCGTCCGCGACGAACCGTTCCGTGCTTGAATAGTCCACCCCGTCGAGATCTCCCACCGACGAGTTTCGCCGCATGTCATTGGCCAGCAGCCACAAGCCGTGATGCGCCGCGCTTTCAAGCGCGTAATAGCCCGGCTCCGACTTTGCCAGCCGTTTCACTCTCAGCCGGAAATTGTGCGACCACACCGTCATCGCCGCAGCCAGCAGCGCCAGCACCAGCAGCATCAGCATCGCGGCCAGCAGCGCCGCGCCGCGTTCCGGCTCGCGTGTTCTCACAGCAGACCTCCCTGCGCCTTGGGCAGCACATATTCCTGCGCGCCGGCCAGCCGCCGCAGCCAGACCTCGGAAGTCCCGTTTTCCCATTCCACTTTCATCAGCACCGCAACCGGCAGCAGACCGCCTTCCTCGTCCGGCAGCCATTCATCCTGAAATTCGAGATCGCCATCTTCGAGCCCGGCATAGCTGAACTCCACCTTGGCCACCTTTGATGCTATAACTTCCGCCTTAGTCTCCGGCGGCTCGACATCGGCCGGGATATCCGGAAAAAGCGGTGCGCGCGCGGTGGAAAGCACCAGATCGCCCGATTCGGAAAGTTCCGTCTTGAAATAGACGATGCCGCCGGAGCCGTCCGGCTGCACCGCCGAAATCACACAACCGTAAACCGATCCGGGATTTCCGACGAACACAACCTCTTCGCCGCCGCCGTTGGAATTCTGAAATTTGAACATGGCCAGCCGCCGGAGATACTCGTCGGCAAAGTCGGTAAGGCGCAGCTGTTCTTCGGCGCGCGCGGTGGAACGGGCCATCCCGCGCCACGACGCCACCACGGCGCGGAACGACAGCGAGATCACCATCAGCACCACCACCAGCACCACGAACGCCAGCAGCAGCTCAAGCAGCGTGAACCGCCGCCTCACTCCGCCATGATGCGTTCGACTTCCATCGCGCCGCATGATACGCCCTCCTTGTTGAACACTTCCACCTTCATGGCCCGCAACCGGAAACCGTTTAACTCGTCCGAACAATCATCCGGCAGAACCGGATCGTCGAAGTCCACATCCACCGTGTAATCCGGGTACGGAAACACCTCTTCCGGCGGCGTCGCCTCGCTGCCCTTGTTCACCAGAAGATAGTATTCCACCGCCTGAGTCAAAATATGGCGGTTGCGCGCTTCGCGCTCGGCGCGCTCCATCCGAAGCCGGGCACCGGAGGTGATGCCGAGCACCAGCCCCAGCCCGACCGCGAATATGCCGATCGCCACCACCACTTCAAGCAATGTGAACCGCCGGATCATTTTTCCGCCTCCCGCCATGCCGAAAGCGGCTCGCCGTCCGTCCAGTTAAGCGCCCCGCCGGAGTGCGACCATTCGGCAAACCTCGCCGAGTTGCCCAGCTTCAGTTTGAAGCGGCGGCCGCTGACGGAACCGTCGGGATAAAAAGTAGCCACCGGGTAAGGCGGCTCGGGAGCCGGACGCTTGGGGGGATCGAGATTGGAGGCTTCGGCTATAAGTTCCTCCGTCGGCTCCGCTTCCGGTTCCAGCTCCAGCGAACACCCCTCGGGCAGCGCAAGCATTTTAGAACGGGTGTAAGGCGGCAGGTCGGAAGCGGAAAAAGCCATGTCGGGATCGATCTTGATTTCGGGCAGCGCCTCGGTGGCGCCGTAGTCAGGTTCATCCAGTTTCAGATCAGTGAGTATTTCCAGCTCCCCGTGCTCGGGAAGATAGCCGACAACCACCGGGCGGTTGCAGCCGACCGCGGCCTCCGACGCGTAGCGGCACAGCAAATCGACCCGGCCGGCGGTGTTTCCAAGCGACGCGAACCGCGGCAGGTGCGACAGTCTGCCCACCAGCAGCGAACCGGCCAGCACCATTATCAACAGTACCAGCACCAGCTCGATCAAAGTGACTTTGCGCGGATAAACCATCGGAGCCCGGTTCCCCGGCCCTACTCCGAAAGGGCGCTGCTGAAAATGTCGGCGGCGTCGCCGTCACCTCCGGACTTGCCGTCGGAGCCGTAGCTCACTATGTCGAAATCCGCGTTCTTGCCGGGTATCACTATGATATAGATGTTTCCCCACGGGTCCTTGGGCAGCTTGCCCTCCCAGTAGGGGCCTTCCCAGCTGGCGGCATTGTCCGTGTTGGTGACCAGCGCGTCGAGCGAGCCGGGCAGGGAACGGACTTCGGCCTGATAGTTTTTGACCGCGTCGGCCAGCAGCCCGCACTGGCTCTTGGCGGTACGCACCCTCGCCTTCTTGGCGTACTGCAGATAGGCCGGCGTGGTAACGCCGGCCAGAATCACCAGCACCAACAGTACGATCATCACTTCCAGCAGCGTGAATCTGCTTTTTTTCATATTGTTTTCCTCCTAGAAATCGTTCATTTCAAGTATGGTCATAAACACCGAAAGCACCACCACCAGAATCACCAGCGCCAGCACCACGATCACCAGCGGCTCGAACAGCGCCAGCAACCGTTTCACCGCCAGCTTGAGCGCGGCCTCCTGCCGCTCGGCGACCTTTTCGAACATCTCGCCGACCTCGCCGGATTCCTCGCCCACCGCCACCATCTGCACCGCCTCGGCGGAAACATAGGGGCTCCGGGCCAATGCGGCGGAA
Organism: Victivallaceae bacterium; assembly: GCA_034926605.1. Lineage (GTDB taxonomy): Bacteria > Verrucomicrobiota > Lentisphaeria > Victivallales > Victivallaceae > CALXXL01. Next base: position 1,460 of record JAYFQV010000017.1, on the reverse strand, counting down.
AGTTTGCCGCCGGCGCGCAGTTCGGCGTCCAGATGGTCGAACGATTTGCGCACCAGCGTGCTCGAAAGCACGTTCATCCCGATCCTGATGCTGACCAGCACCTGGACATGACTCTGAAAAAGTATCGCCAGCGTACGGAAGAACCGGCTCATCTCCGCCGCCTCCCGCAGTTTGCCGATCACCGGAATGCGGAACGCGAGCGCCTCCAGTCTGACTTGTTTCACCGGGTCTCGGCGGCATTTGCGAACATACCACCATACTCCGGCCACACCCATCACCCACAGCCACCAGTAGTTCAGCACCGCGTTGCTGATGGCCAGCAGCGTGCGGGTGGGGCCCGGCAGTTCGCGCCCCATGTCGGTAAAAATATTGGCGAAGTACGGCAGGAAAAACACGAACACCGCCAGAAGTACCAGAAAAGTGACGCACAGCAGGATAAGCGGGTAGATGCTGCTGGTTATCAGGAAGTCGCGGGTTTCGCGGCCGTCGTGCAGAAAACGGTGGAGCTGGGTAACCACCCGCGGCAGTTCGCCGGTTTCCTCCCCGACTTCCGCCAAGCTGGCATAGATCGGTGGAAACGCGCCGTCGGAAGCGCGCAGCAGCGTTGAGAAACGTTTGCCTTCCTGAAGCCCGCGCCGCAGGCCGGCCACCACTTCCCGTTCGCCGGCGTTGGTGGAGCCGTCATGAATGATCTGGAGCGTGCGCGGCAGCTGCACATGACTTTCAAGAAGCGGCGCGAGTTTGCCGGTGAATTCAACCACATCGAACTTCTTGCGGGAGAAGTCGAACCGCTTCCAGCGTTCCCATAGACGTTCGGTGCCGGACTCGCCGAGAAACGCGAGCGCGGTAAATTCGTTTTCCCTGAGCTTGATCTCGGCATCGGTGACGTTGTCCGCCTCGACGGTCAGCGTCCGCACCTGGCCTTCGGCATCGGAAATCTTGTAGCGGAATCTGGCCATCACATTTCGATCGCCACCCGGCGAACCTCCTCCTCGCTGGTAACGCCTAGTCTCACCTTGGCCATCCCGTCGTCCATCAGCGGCATCATGCCGTTGGCGCGGGCCAGCCGCTCTATTTCACCCGCCTCGGCGCGGCGGTTGATCGCGGAACGTATTTCACTGTTGACCTCAAGCAATTCGAAAATACCGGTACGGCCGCGGTAGCCCCAGCCGCCGCAGGCTCCGCACGCGAGGTCTCCCAGGCGTCCGGTACCGCCGCATTCCGGGCAACGCAGCCGCACCAGCCGCTGCGAAAGCACGCCGTAAAGCACCGCCGAAAGCAGGAAACTTTCCGCCCCCATGTCGAGCAGGCGGCCGATGGCGCCGACGGCGTCGTTGGTGTGCAGCGTGCTGAGCACGAGGTGGCCGGTAAGCGCGGCGTTGATGGCGATGTCGGCGGTTTCGCGGTCGCGGATTTCGCCCACCAGTATGATGTCCGGGTCCTGGCGCACGATCGAGCGC
>JAYFQV010000005.1:0-70401 GCA_034926605.1 Victivallaceae bacterium | reverse complement strand
TGGAAAAAGATAGGTTTCCAGCGTAAAGTAAAGCTTCGGCAGATTGTTCATTTTTCCTCCAGTTTGTCAGACCAGAGTTAAGATGAACCTTCTGCCTCTTTTTTCATCCCGCCGAATTAAAAACTTTTGAAATTACCTCGAAAACATAAAAAAAACACGGATAAACAGTTAGAAACCGTTTTCCGCGTTTTGAGCTTAAAAATGGTGGATCCGGCCGGACTTGAACCGACGACCCGGAGATTATGAGTCACCTGCTCTAACCAACTGAGCTACGGATCCACTTATGTGCATGATGCACACTATACCGGCTGAACCATATGAGTATCCGGCATACGGCGACAACCAGTCAACCATCAGGATGAAGCTATCGCAACCCTTTTAATGTAGACGATATTTCAAAAAAAACAAGTCGGATTCCGACTTATTTTTTAAGCCGTTCGACAAACCTTCCCGAATCCCCCCGAAATCCCAGCAAATACTTCACCCCGGTTCCCCTATCCATGATCTTAACCACCCGCGTCCCCCACCAATAATACTTGCCGTACGCTATGAGCTGAACGCATTTGCATTGCATAGCCGAAGACAAAGGCATTATCACCGGATCTCCAAATACCGGAATGATGCTGAGCGTTCCAGCCGAAACCGTAACCACGCCCGGACACTCAACGCATCCGATCCTGACCATCGCCTTGGCACAAAAATCCGGGTTCTTCTCTTCTTCCTCCGCCAGCAGGAATTCCAGCTTTCGCTTGACCCTGGACGTTATCAACACATTAATCGTCACCGTCACCGCCACCCCCAACGCCACCACGGCCGCAATACCAATAATTATCCAGCGCATTTCATATCTCCCAGTTTGACAGCATCAAAGATACCATATGTAACCTATATTTTCAAGCAACGGACTCAAAACATTCAATAATTTTCTGGGTATCAAAAACAATTCGGCCATAGTTTAAAATAAAAAGGCGGCCGGATAAATCCGACCGCCTTGACAGTCTTCTGGCATCTCCGCCGAAGAACTCGGCGCCGGGCTCCAATCATGGAACCGTAATCCGCCGGGATCTCGGCACAGACTACTTCTTGCCGGAAACCACACCGTGCTCGCGGAACGCACGGGTCGGGACGAACTCGCCGAGGCGATGCCCCACCATATTCTCCGTGACAAACACCGGCGAGAAGGTCTTGCCGTTGTGCACGTCGAACGTATGTCCCACAAAGTCCGGAATGATCATCGAACGGCGCGACCAAGTTTTGACCGCTTCTTTTTTGCCGCCCTTGCTCATCTTCTCGATTTTGTCGATAAGATACTGATCCACGAACGGGCCTTTTTTGATCGATCTGGCCATTATTTCTTCCTCCGCTCAACGATGAATCTGCTGGAATTCTTCTTCGGGCTGCGGGTACGATAACCCTTGGCCAACAGACCCCACGGCGACACCGGGTGTCCGCCGCCGGACGAACGGCCTTCGCCGCCACCCATCGGGTGATCGACCGGGTTCATGGCCACGCCGCGGTTGTGCGGACGGAAGCCAAGATAACGCTTCTTGCCGGCTTTGCCCATCTTGATGTTCATGTATTCGGAGTTGCCGACTTCACCGATGGTGGCGCGGCACTCGACCGAAATCATGCGGACTTCACCAGACGGCAACTTAATCTGCGCATATTTCTCTTCTTTACCGCGCAGCACCGCATACTGTCCCGCGGAACGGGCAATCTTGGCGCCACAGCCGGGCAGAAGCTCGATGCAGCAGATATTCACGCCAACCGGAATATCCTTGATCTTCAGGCTGTTGCCGGGCTTCAGCTCGGACTTCGCCCCGTTCATCACCACATCGCCGACTTTCATGCCGGAGGTCTGGATGATGTATGCCTTCTCGCCGTCCGCATAGCAGACCAGCGCGATATATGCAGAACGGTTCGGATCGTATTCAATGGTTTTGACAGTGGCCGGGATCCCGTCCTTGGAACGCTTGAAGTCGACCAGACGATAAGCACGCTTATTCCCGCCTCCACGGAAGCGGGTGGTGATCCGTCCGTAATTATTGCGGCCGCCGGTACCGCTCTTGCCGACCGTCAAGCTCTTTTCGGGCTTGTTGGTCGTCAGCACGCTGTAGTCGGCGCTCGTCATATTGCGACGGCTGGGAGTGGTCGGACTATAACTTTTCAATGCCATGGTAGTAACCTTTCACTATCAGAAAAGCTCGATAGAGCCTTCCGACAACGTTACGATCGCTTTCTTCCAATCCGGCCGGCGACCCTGCTTGATCGAGCGCCCCATGCGTTTGGCCTTGCCACCCACGATCATTATGTTGACCGAAGCGACCTTGACGTTGAACAACTGTTCCACCGCGCGGCCGATTTCGATCTTCTCGCTGTCGGGCGCGACTTTGAACACGTATTTGCCCTTGGTCCCGAGCATCTGGTTTTTCTCGCTGACGACCGGAGCAAGGATGATGCTGTATGCGTTTTTCATTACTTTACCTCCTTAGCTCAGGCGCGCCACGAAAGCGTCGAGCGCGTCCTTGGTGAAGAGCAAGCGGCCGAAGCGAAGCAGCTCATACACATTGATGCTGATGGACTTGCGAAGGGCAACATCCGGCAGATTGCCGGTGGCGCACACCACGCACTCCTCGTAATCGGGAACCGCGAAAAGCAGAGTGGTATCAACCTTCAAGGCATTGAAGATCGCCACGGCGCTTTTGGTTTTGTGATCGGGAAGATCGAACTTGTCGACCACCGAGACCGAACCCTCGGCCACCCGCTCGGAGAACGCGCGGCGCAGAGCCAGCTTGGCAACCTTCTTGTTGACCTTCTTGTTGTAATTGCGCTCGGGAGTGGGACCGAAAGTAACACCGCCGCCGACCCACACCGGGGAACGATTGGAACCGGCACGCGCCCGGCCGAGACCCTTCTGACGGAACGGCTTGGCGCCGCCGCCGGAGACCTCTCCGCGGGTTTTGGTGGAAGCGGTGGCCGCACGCTGGGAAGCCATGAAGGCAACCACGGAATCATGCACGGCCTGATCGCCCTTCTCCAGTTCGATAATCTCGTCGGGAAGTTCGTATGCACCGACAACCGCGCCCTGGCAATTCAGAATATCCAATTTCTTAGTCATTGTATTCACCTGCTACTTCTTGATTGCCTTGCGCAACAGCAGGATGCCGCCATTGGCGCCAGGAACCGCGCCGCGCACTAGGATGACGTTGTCCTCGGCCATGACCCGGACGATTTCCAGATTCTGGATGGTCCGCCGCACGTTGCCCATATGACCGGGCATGCGCTTCCCGAGCCAAACGCGGCCGGGGAATTCGCACATACCGATAGAACCGGTACGACGAGTCCACGCGCCGCCGTGGCTGGCCCGGCCGCCGCCGAAGCGGTAGCGCTTGACCACACCCTGGAAGCCGCGGCCCTTGATAGTGCCGGTGACATCGAGGTAGTCTTGTTCGACAAAGACGTCCGCCTTGAGTTCGCTGCCGATCGCCAAGTCGGAATCCTGTTCGGTGCGGAATTCACGCAGATGGGTGGGTGCGGTCGTCTTGTAACCGGCCTTGGCGCAATGTCCAAGAACCGCCTTCGAGGCGTTTTTCGCCTTCTTCGCGCCGAAGCCGAGCTGAACCGCACTGTAACCGTCGCGGTCCTGGGTCTTGACATCGACCACAACGCACGGACCGGCCTCAATCACCGTCACCGGGATAATCTTGCCGGAAGCGTCGTAGATCTGGGTCATCCCCAGCTTCTTACCGATTAAATTTTTCATTTTGCTCCTTCGGATACTTACACCCAATCGGCCGGGCGCATTGGTATCTCACTTTGCGGCGGAAATCCGCCGGTTCCTACTTGCAGCCCGCCTTGCGGCGGGCGACCTCATCAACTGATTTTTACGGAAATGTCCACGCCGGCCGGCAGATTGAGCTTCTTGAGCTCATCAACCGTTTTGGCGGTGGGATTCACGATGTCCATCATGCGCTTATGAGTGCGCATCTCGAACTGCTCCATCGACTTCTTGTTCACATGCGGTGAGCGATTCACCGTGAAGCGTTCGATGCGAGTCGGGAGCGGCACCGGACCGGCAACCATCGAGCCGGTACGCTTGGCGGTTCCGACAATCTCGGCTACAGACTGATCGAGAATACGGCTCTCGTAAGCCTGCAAACGAATTCGGATCTTTTGCTGGGAAGTGCTCATTTTCTACTTCTTTTCGGTTAATTTATCTTGAATTTGTTTTGGTACTCGTTCAAAATGCAGAGGCTCCATCGAGTAGCTGGCGCGTCCCTTGGTCAGCGAACGCAGCGCGGTGGCATAGCCGAACATTTCCGCAAGCGGAACATGCGCGGTGATGATGGTGAAGCTGCTCTGACCGGAGGAATCAACCTCGGCAATGTTGCCGCGGCGGCTGGTGACGTCGCCGATGACATCGCCCATATTCTCATCCGGAGTGGTGATCTCGAGCTTCATGATCGGTTCAAGCAGAGTGATGCCGGCCTTGCGGGCGGCATCTTTGAGTGCCATGGAACCGGCCAGTTTGAACGCCATTTCCGAGGAGTCTACCGGATGGTAGGAACCGTCGATGATGCTGATGCGGAAGTCGATGAGCGGGAATCCGGCAAGCACGCCGGAAGCGGCCGCCTCGCGGATACCGGCTTCGATCGGCTTGATGAATTCCTTGGGAATGTTGCCGCCGACCACCTTGTTTTCGACCACAACACCGGAACCGGGCTCGCCCGGAACCATGTTGACGATCACATGGCCATACTGGCCATGGCCGCCGGTCTGACGAACGAACTTGCTGTTCGCGTCGCCGGGGCCGGTGATCGCTTCGCGGTAGGCAACCTGCGGAGCACCGGTATTGGCCTCCACCTTGAATTCACGCACCAAACGGTCGAGAATGATTTCCAGATGGAGTTCACCCATGCCGGAGATAATCGTCTGGCCGGTTTCCTCGTCGCTGTGCATCTGGAAGGTCGGGTCCTCGTCCGACAGGGCGTCGAGGCCCTTATAAAGCTTGTCGCGCTCGGCGCTGGACTTGGGCTCGATCGCAATCGAGATGACCGGCTCCGGGAAAGTCATTGATTCAAGCACGATCGGCTCGCTCTGCATGCAAAGCGTGTCGCCGGTGGTGACATTGCGCAAGCCCACCACCGCGGCGATGTCGCCGGAGAAAATTTCGTCGCGTTCTTCACGGGAGTTGGCGTGCATCTGGAGCAGACGGCCGAGGCGCTCGGTGCGCCCGGTACGCGGGTTGAGCACGGTCATACCGCGCTGCGCCACGCCGGAGTAAACCCGGAAGAACGTCAGCTTGCCCACAAACGGGTCGCTCATGATCTTGAACGCCAACGCGGAGAAAGGCTGACCGTCGCCGGCATGGCGGGTCATCGCTTCGCCGGTGGACGGATCGGTGCCGTTGATATCCCAGATGTCCAGCGGACTCGGGAGGTAATCGATCACGGCGTCGAGCAGGGTCTGCACCCCCTTGTTCTTGAACGCGGAACCGCAGCAGACCGGCACCACGTGGCAGCCCAGAACCGAGCGGCGCAACGCGACGCGAATCTGTTCGAGGGTGGGAACGGCGTCATTGAGATAGAGATCCATGATCTCCTCGTCGGACTCGGCCAGGCACTCCACCACATGATTGTAAGCCTCGTCGCGGGCCTCCTGCATATCAGCAGGAACGTCTTCAATGCGAAGCTTGTCGCCATTTTCGCCGTCAAAATAGATGGCCTTGTTGTCAAGCACGTTGATGACGCCGGCAAAATTGCCTTCGGCGCCGATCGGAAGCATAACGGGAATCGCACAGGCACCCAGTTTGAATTTGATCTGTTTGACCACATTCTCGAAGTTGGCGCCGGTACGGTCCATTTTGTTCACAAAGGCGAGGATCGGCACCTTGTATTTCTGGGCCTGCCGCCACACGGTTTCGGACTGTGGCTGCACGCCGCCGACCGCACAGAACACCGCCACCGCGCCGTCAAGCACGCGCAGCGAGCGCTCCACCTCGGCGGTGAAGTCGACGTGTCCGGGGGTGTCGATCAGATTGACTCGGTGTCCTTTCCAGAAAGCGGTGGTCGCCGCGCTGGTGATGGTGATGCCGCGTTCCTGCTCCTGGACCATCCAGTCCATGGTGGCGGTACCGTCATGCACTTCGCCGAGGCGATGGCTGAGGCCGCAATAAAACAGAATACGTTCCGAAAGCGTCGTCTTGCCCGCGTCGATGTGAGCCATAATGCCAATGTTGCGGGTCTCGGCAAGCGGAACCTTGCGGTTTGGCGACTCTTTATATACTTTTTCCTGAGCCTGCATAAAAATTACCAGCGGTAATGGGCAAAGGCCTTGTTAGCCTGCGCCATCTTGTAAGTATCTTCCTTCTTCTTCACGCTAGAACCGGTGTTGTCAAAAGCGTCAAGTATCTCGGCGGCGAGGGAGTCGGTCATGCTCTTGCCCTTGCGGCCCCGGCTGTAGGTGGTGATCCAGCGCATCGCCAGCGCGAGCTGGCGGTCGGTGCTGACTTCCACCGGCACCTGATAGGTGGCACCGCCCACGCGGCGGGATTTGACTTCAAGTTTCGGCTTGACATTCTCAAGCGCCTGCTCGAAGATATCGATCGGCTGAATGTCGCCTTTCTTGGCGGCAACAATGTCCAGCGCGCCGTAAACGATCTTCTGCGCCACGGATTTCTTGCCACGGGTCATAATGGTGTTGATCAAACGAGCGATATTCTCGCTCGAATATTTCACATCGGGGGTAAGTTCGCGTTTTTCGGGTCTGCGTCTTCTCATTTTATCCTATCTCCCTTACTTGCCACGCTTTGCGCCGTATTTACTGCGGCTCTGCTTGCGCTTGGCCACACCGAGGCTGTCCAAGGCGCCGCGGACGATATGATAGCGCACGCCCGGAAGGTCGCGCACACGACCGCCTTTGACCAGGACCACCGAGTGCTCCTGAAGGTTATGACCTTCGCCGCCGATATAGGCGGTGACTTCTTCGCCGTTGGTCAGACGCACACGGGCAATCTTGCGCAACGCGGAGTTAGGCTTTTTCGGAGAGCGGGTGGTCACCTGCAGGCACACGCCGCGCCGCTGGGGGCACGCGCTAAGAGCACGAGATTTGCTCTTGCCGATCTTCTTTTCCCGGCCGAACCGGACCAGCTGATTGATGGTTGGCATTTGTTTTTCTACACCTTTTCTTATCTTTTCATATAGCTTATGAATATCCAAAATACACACATTGAGACTTTTAAGATAGCCTTTCTTTCAAAAAAAACAAATCTTTTCCCTCTTAAACCCGTATTTTTTTGTCAAAAAAGCGAAAACAGCCCCTTCCGGGGCGGAAACTGCGGTTCCCGCCCCGTGTGAACCGATCTTACTGAACCGTCACGTCCGAGCCCTCTTCGGCGGCCGGTTGTTCGCCGTCGGAGACGACCGCTTCGAGTTCGGGCAGCTCGGGTTCCAGCTCCTCGCCAAGATACTTCAACCGCACCGACTGCAAACGTTCGGTACCGGTACCGGCCGGGATCAGATGGCCGGTGATGACGTTTTCCTTGAAGCCCTTGAGCAAGTCCTCCTTGCCGAGCGTGGCAGCTTCGGTAAGGATACGGGTGGTGTCCTGGAACGACGCGGCCGAGATGAACGACTCCGTCTCCAGGGACGCCTTGGTAATACCCAGCAGCATCGGTTCGCCCTGAGCTGGTTCGCCGCCACGGGAAAGTATCTCGCGGTTGACGCGGTTGAAGTCCACGCGGTCGATCGGCTCGCCGGGCAAATAGTCGCTGTCGCCGGATTCGGTGATGCGAACCTTCTGCATCATCTGGCGAATGATGATCTCGACGTGCTTGTCGTTGATTTCCACGCCCTGGGCGCGATAAACCATCTGAATCTCGTCCACCAGATAACGTTGCAGCTCATGCGGGCCGCAGATGTCCAGCAGCGCCTGCGGCACCACCGAACCCTCGGTCAACTTCTGGCCCTTGCGCACGGTGTCGCCCTTGCTCACGGTAAGGTGCTTGTGGGCAGGAATATTGGTGTGCTCCTCGCGCTGTTCGCTTTCGGGGTCCACGATCACCAGGGTGCGGCGGCCGCGGGTGGTCTTCTCAACCTCCACTATACCATCGATCCTCGCGATTTCTGCCATGTCCTTCGGGTTACGGGCTTCGAACAATTCGGAGATTCGCGGCAGACCGCCGGTGATGTCCATGTTCTTCTGGGACTGACGGGGCACGCGCGCCACCACCATACCCTTCTTCACCTTCGCACCCGGACGGGTCATCAGGAACGCGCCGGAGGGCAGCGGATAGTTCTGCAGGAACTCACCTTCGGGAGACTTGATCACGATCTGCGGGTGCAAGTCTTCGCGGTGTTCCATAACCGTGACTTCCTCCACGCCGCCGCGCTTCTGACGGCTCAGTGTGACGCCTTCGACCAAGTCGTGCAGCTCCACCGTACCGGCCTCTTCGACGATGATCGGCACATGGTAGGGATCCCAATGGGCGAACTGCTCGTCGGCATTGACCTCGGCGCCGTCCTCGCGTTCGAGCACCGCACCGGTTTCAAGTTCATAGCGGTCGATCTCACTCTCGCGCAGCGCGTCGCTCCAGTAGTCGTAATCCTTGTTGTAGTAACTACCGATCGCCTCGGCCTCAAGCTTGGCGCGCTCGCGAGCGCGGGCTTCCTTTACCTTGGCCTCGACGGCGTCGAACAGGATGATGTAGCCGTTCTTGTTGACCACCACCGTTTCGCCCTTGTCGTTCTTCACGGTACGCACGTTCATCATCTTGAGCGTGCCGCCCTTGCGCGCCACCAGCCGCGGCTCGCGCAGCCCCTTGGTACTGGCGGTACCGCCGATGTGGAACGTACGCATGGTCAGCTGGGTGCCGGGCTCGCCGATCGACTGCGCGGCGATGATGCCCAGCGCGTCGCCGACCTTGGCCAGACGGTCGCTGGCCAGGTTGCGGCCATAGCACTTGATGCAGACGCCGTGTTCGGATTCGCAGGTCAGCGTGGAACGGATCAGCACGTTCTGGATACCGCGCTGGGTGATCAGGTCGGCAATCACGGGAGTGAACTCCTCGCCGGCGCGAACCAGCAGGCGGCCGTCGGAGAAGGCCGGATCCTTGATGTCGGCGGCCGCGAAACGGCCGACGATGCGGTCGCGCAACGGCATGATAACCTCGTCGCCGTCGATGATGGCGGAAACGCGGATACCCTTGATGGTGCCGCAGTCTTCGCAGCGGCAGATGATATCCTGCGCCACGTCGACCAGCTTACGGGTCATGTAACCGGAGTCCGCGGTCTTAAGCGCGGTGTCGGCCAGACCTTTGCGGGCGCCGTGGGTGTTGATGAAGTATTCCAGCACGCTCAAACCTTCACGGAGGTTCGTGGTGATCGGCTGTTCGATGATTTCACCGGTCGGCGCGGCCATCAGGCCTCGCATACCGGCAAGCTGACGGATCTGGTCGCGGCTGCCGCGCGCTCCGGAATCAAGCATCGCGTAGACCGGGTTGATCTCGCCGCGCTCGGAATCAGTCTCCAGGCGCTTGAACAGCTCGTTTGCCACGTCGTTGCTGGTCTTGGTCCAGATGTCGACCACCTTGTTGTGGCGCTCGCCCTCGGTGATCACACCGTTGCGATACTGTTCCATGACCACGCCGATCTCCTTGCGGGCGTCATCGATGAGCTGGTTCTTCTTGGCCGGCATCTTGAGGTCGGTGATCGAGATGGACAGACCGGCCAGGGTGGAATACTTGTAGCCAAGCGCCTTGAGATCGTCGAGCAGCTTGATGGTGGCGTCGTGACCGGCAATCTTATAGGACGCACTGATCAGTTCGCCGAGCTGCTTCTTCTTGGCCACGGCGTTGTAGAACCCGAGCCGTCTGTCCCATATTTCATTGAACAGGCAGCGGCCGGCGCTGGTGGTGATATACTTGCTGGTCTTGTCGCCATACACGGTATCCTTGCCGAAATCCGGGTTCGGTATACGGACCGCGTCGTGTATCTTGATATAGTGACAGCTGTGCGCGTAAAGCACCTCGAAGGTGTCGCGGTAAAGCTTGGCACGATCCTTGTTGCGCGGCTCGAACGTCAGATAATACGCGCCCAGCGTGATATCGTGGGTCGGCGTGGTGATCGGCTTGCCGTTGGCTGGCGAAAAGATGTTGTTCGGGGAGAGCATCAGGAGCTTGGTCTCCATCTGCGCCTCATTGGACAACGGAACGTGAACCGCCATCTGGTCACCGTCAAAGTCGGCGTTGTAAGCGGTACACACCATCGGGTGCAGACGCAGCGCGGACCCCTCGATAAGCACGGGGTCGAACGCCTGAATACTCAGGCGGTGCAGCGTCGGCGCGCGGTTCAACATGATCGGATGACCGGTGGTCACCTCTTCGAGGATATCCCACACGATCGGCTCTTCGCGCTCAATCATCTTCTTGGCGCCGCGCACGGTGTGCGCATAGCCGCGCCCCTTGAGGTGGCGGATGATAAAAGGCTCGAACAGCACCAACGCCATCTTCTTGGGAAGACCGCACTGCCATATCTTGAGTTCGGGACCGACCACGATCACCGAACGGCCGGAATAGTCGACGCGCTTACCAAGCAGGTTCTGACGGAAACGTCCCTGCTTACCTTTGAGCATGTCGGAGAGCGACTTCAGCGGACGGTTGCCGGCGCCGGTCACGGCGCGGCCGTGGCGGCCGTTGTCCAGCAGCGCGTCCACCGCTTCCTGCAGCATACGCTTTTCATTGCGGATGATCACGCCGGGAGCACCGATCTGCAGCAAATGCTTTAAATGGTTGTTGCGGTTGATCACACGGCGGTAGAGGTCGTTCAAGTCGCTGGTGGCGAAACGGCCGCCGTCCAGCGGAACCAGCGGGCGCAGATCAGGCGGAATCACCGGCAGCACGGTCAGAATCATCCACTCAGGCCGTGAATTGCTGTTGATGAAACCTTCGATCAGACGCAGGCGCTTGCTCCACTTTTTACGGATCGCCTTGTTCTTGGTACTCTTGAGCTGAAGTTCGAGATCGGCCTTATGCTTGGGCAGGTCGATGCTTTCGAGCAAAGTCTTGATGCCGGGGGCGCCCATGTCGGCGGAGAAACCATCGCCGTAGTCCTCGCGCGCCTGGCGGTATTCAAGGTCAGTGAGGTTCTTGCCGAACTCAAGCGGAGTATCGCCCGGATCGGTGACCACCCACTCCTCATAATAGACCACGCGCTCGAGAATCTTCGGCGGCATGTCCAGCATCAGACCGATGCGGCTGGGGGTACACTTGAAGAACCAGATATGGGACACCGGCACCGCAAGTTCGATATGGCCCATGCGCTCGCGGCGCACTTTGGCCAGGGTGACTTCCACACCGCAACGGTCGCAGACGGTATTCTTGTGCTTGACGCGCTTGTATTTGCCGCAGTTGCACTCCCAGTCGCGGGTTGGGCCGAAAATACGCTCGCAGAACAGCCCGCCCTTTTCCGGCTTGAAGCTGCGGTAATTGATCGTTTCCGGATTCTTCACCTCGCCGTGACTCCACGAGCGGATCACATCCGGGGAAGCGACCTTGATTGTAACCTTGCCAAACTGGTTGGTGGTCTTTCCGAAAATATCGGAATATGCGAAAGAGTTGTCGATCAAAGTAACACCTCCAATACTTTACTTTTCATCAGCCGAGACGGGCACCGCGCGGATGTCGAGGCCCAGGCTCTGCATTTCTTTGAGCAACACGTTGAACGACTCCGGACGTCCGGCGGACAGCACATTGTGCCCCTTCACGATCGACTCGTAAATCCGGGCGCGACCGGCCACGTCGTCGCTCTTGACGGTCAACATTTCCTGCAGGTTGTATGCCGCGCCGTAAGCCTCAAGCGCCCACACTTCCATTTCGCCGAAGCGCTGGCCGCCGTGCTGCGCCTTGCCGCCCAGCGGCTGCTGGGTGACCAGCGAGTACGGACCGACCGCACGGGCATGGATCTTGTTGGCGACCAGGTGGTCCAGCTTCAACATGTATATCTGGCCCACCATCACGCGCTGATCGAAACGATCGCCGGTACGGCCGTCGAACACGTCGGTCTTGCCGTCGTATTCCCACTCGTTTTCCTCGTTCTTGAAGAATCCCCAGTGGTAGTTCTTGCCAACATTCTTGGCGGCGACCTCGTTCGCGTCCTTCATCAGCTCGACGATGCGACCTTCGCTGATACCGTCGAACACCGGGGTGGCAACCTTGATTCCGAGCATCTTGGCCGCCCAGCCGAGGTGGGTTTCAAGAACCTGGCCCACGTTCATTCGGCTAGGTACGCCCAGCGGGTTGAGCACGATGTCGACCGGGGTGCCGTCCGCCAGGAACGGCATGTCCTCGACCGGAACGATCTTGGACACAATACCCTTGTTACCGTGACGACCGGCCATCTTGTCGCCCACCTGCAACTTGCGCTTGCAGCCCACATAGACCTTCACCCGTTTGATCGCGCCGAGGTCGCCGGGAATCTCTTCGCCGGAGGCGTCGAAACGAACGTTATCAAGTTCCTCGAACTGCGGCTTGTAAGCATCGATGACCTCTGAAATGGTATTCTTGAGGTCGCAATCCTCCATCTCCCACGAATCGTATTTCGCCGCGAGTTTCTGGATCGAGCTCTTGGTAACCTTGCGGTTGGAGCTGATAAGCACGGCGGGATCGTCCTTGGACCCGGCGTTGTCTAGTATCGGGAACGGCAGCTTCTGGCCGAGCATGATGTCGCACAGCCGTTCGGTAAGATCGTCCACGATCTCGTTGAACGCCTGCTTGTAGGAATCCTTGGCCTTCTTGTTCTGCTGACGCAGTTCGCTCTTGGAAATGCCGGCGGTCGGATTGTTCGGATCCTTCGCGTATTCGATGCGCAGATCCATGACGATGCCGCCTTTGCCACTGGAGACCACCAGGCTCGAGTCCTTGACGTCGGCAGCTTTCTCGCCGAAGATGGCACGCAGCAGACGCTCTTCCGGCGCCAGCTCGGTTTCGCTCTTCGGAGTGATCTTGCCCACCAGAATATCGCCCGGTTTGACCTCGGCACCCTGCACGATCACGCCGTTCGGCGCCAGATTGCGCAGCGCGTCCTCGGACACGTTCGGAATGTCGCGGGTGATCTCTTCCGGACCGAGTTTGGTCTCGCGGCTGTTGATCTCGAACTCCTCGACGTGAACGCTGGAGTAGACATCGTTCTGCACCAAACGTTCGGACACGATGATAGCGTCCTCGAAGTTGTATCCGCACCAGGGCATGAACGCCACCAGCACGTTACGGCCGAGCGCCAGCTCGCCCAGCTCGGTGGCGGCACCGTCGGCGATCACATCGCCCTTGGCGATCTTGTCGCCGCGGTGGATGCACGGACGCTGGTTGACGCAGGTCCCGGCATTGCTCCGCAGGAACTTATACAATTTGTATATCTGGCAGGAATCGGAATTCTTGAGGTCCTCTTCCTTCGGCATCTTGCCGTCCCTGGTGATAACGATGCGATCACCGGTGACTTCCGCCGCAATACCCTCGACACGGGCGCAGATCACGGCGCGGGAATCGACCGCGATACGGCCCTCGAGTCCGGTACCCACCAGCGGTGATTCCGGCTTCAACAGCGGCACCGCCTGGCGCTGCATGTTGGAACCCATCAGCGCGCGGTTCGCGTCGTCGTGCTCTAGAAACGGAATGATACCGGCCGCCGCGGAAACCAGCTGCTTCGGCGACACGTCCATGTACTGAACGTTCTCGCGCGGCTGCAACGCGGATTCACCGCGGAAGCGGCACATGACGGTATCTCGCACAAACCCGCCGCTCTCGTCAAGCGGGGCGTTGGCCTGCGCGATCACAAACTGCTCTTCCTTGTCGGCGGTCAGGAAATCGATGTTGGTGGTGACCTTGCCGTCCTCGACGCGTCGATAAGGGGTTTCGATGAAACCGAACTTGTCGATCACCGCGTACAGCGAAAGCGACGAGATAAGACCGATGTTCGGGCCTTCCGGCGTCTCGATCGGGCAGATACGACCGTAGTGGGAGGAGTGCACGTCGCGCACTTCGAACCCGGCGCGATCACGGCTCAAGCCGCCGGGGCCGAGGGCCGAGAGACGGCGCTTGTTGGTCAACTCGCTCAGCGGATTGGTCTGATCCATGAACTGGCTGAGCTGGTTGCGCGCAAAGAAGTCACGGATGACGCTGGTGAACGCCTTGGTGTTTATCAGCTTGCTCGGACTGTCGTCCGGGCTGATCATGGTCATGCGTTCGCGGATCAGCCGCTCGGTGCGCAGCAATCCGAGGCGGCAGTGGTTCTGCAGCAACTCGCCCACGGTGCGCACCCGGCGCGCGCCGAGATGGTCAATGTCGTCCACGTCGCCGCCGGTATGGCGCAGGCGGATAAGTTCCTTGGTGGCGACCATCAGGTCCTGGGGCAGCAGAGTACGCTCGGTCAAAGGCGTGTCGAGGCCGAGGCGCTCGTCGATCTTGTAACGACCGACCGCACCGAGATCGTACCGCTTGACGTCGAAGAACAGGCGGCTGATCAGCATCCGCGCATTCTTGACATCCGGCGGATCGCCGGGGCGCATTTTGGCGTATATCGCCTTCAACGCTTCGTCGCGGGTGCGCTCGGCACTGCGGCGCAGGCAGTTGATAAGATAGTTCTCGCCGTCCGGAATGTAGGCCAGCTCGATCTCATGGATGCCGGAGGACTGAAGCACTTCAAGCGCCGATTCCGAAAGCTGCGAAAACTCTTCCAGCAGCACCACGGGGTTGGCGCTGGTGGGATCGTCCACCACGTCGTCGACCACATAGAACTTCGAAAGCTCCTGCTCCTTGAGCAGTTTGGACAGCTTGTAGCTCTCCACGTGGTACACGCCGCCAAGGATATCCTTGTTGGTTTCGTAGCCGATAGCGCGAAGGAAAGTGGTGATGATGAACTTGCGACGGCGGCGACGGCGATCGAGATAAATATAGATGATGTCGTTGATGTCGAACTGCACTTCCATCCAGGAGCCGCGGTCGGGAATAATCCGGTAGCTGTAAAGCGTGCGGCCGGAAGCGTGGCGTTCGCGCTCGAAGCAGATGCCGGGCGAACGATGCAGCTGGCTGATGATGACGCGCTCGGCGCCGTTGATCACAAACGAACCACGGTCGGTCATCATCGGGATCTCGCCCATGAACACGCGCTCGGGGGTTTCGGCTCCGGAGTGCTTGATCAGAAAATCCACGTAGAGCGGCGCGCAGTAGCTGTGACCGTCCTTGATGCAATCGACGATCTCGCTTTTCGGTTCGCCGACTTCATACTTCACGAACTCGATGGAGACATTCTTGTCGAAGCTCTCGATCGGGAAGATTTCGTTGAAAACCGCCTGGAGCCCCTGCATTTTGCGCTGCTCCGGCGGAACATCCTGTTGCAGGAAGTCCCGGTAGGAGTCAAGCTGAAGTCCGATCAGATCGGGCAGCTCCAGCACGTCATGCAACTTGCCGTAGTTGATGCGTTTACCCATTTTTCACCATTTGTTCGTTTGTTCCGCCGTCCGCGCGTTACGCGCGAAATTTGGATTTTTTATATAAAAACTCTAATAAATTTCAGATTAAAACTTCCGCTTTTAAACGCGGAAAGCCTCCAGGCGAATTTTTTTGCAAAAAAAACGCACTTGGAAGCTGATTTTCCAGGAAAAACACAGCGGATAAAACCAAAATACCACGATATATCCGCCGCATAAGGGCCGCCCGATGCCAAAAAACCATAACTTCGGGCTGGATTAGCGCAACGGTCCGGATCAAGAAACCACAACCGCGAACCGCATTAAAAATCAGAAAAATCGAAAATCACCGCCGTCCCGCAAACGGGACGGCGGTAGAGAACAGTACAGAAGCGAAACTACTTGAGCTCGACCTTCGCGCCGGCGTCCTCGAGCTGCTTCTTGATCTTCTCGGCTTCTTCCTTGGCAATGCCTTCCTTGACAGCCTTGGGAGCGCCTTCGACCAGATCCTTGGCTTCCTTGAGGCCGAGGCCGGTGATCGCACGGATCTCCTTGATGACGCCGATCTTGTTGTCGCCGAAAGCGGCGAGGATCACGTCGAACTCGGTCTTCTCTTCAGCCGGGGCGGCAGCAGCAGCGGCCGGAGCGGCAGCGACCGCGACCGGGGCCGCGGCGGAAACGCCCAGACGCTCTTCCAGAGCCTTGACCAGCTTGGAGAGATCCAGAACGGTCATGTTCTCGATGTAAGAAATGAACTTTTCCATTTCCGCGGTGACTTCAACTTTGGTCTCGTCAGACATTTTCATGCCTCCATTTTATTTGTTGTTTATTAGTTTTCCAGTTTATCTTTGTAAGCCGAAAGCACGTTGAGGATGGTGGCCGCTTTAGCGTTAAGCAGCGACACCAGGTTGCGGCTCGGGGCCTGCAGGACGCCGAGCAGCATGGCACGCATGACGTCTTTCGAGGGAAGTTCCGCGATACTGACGACGTCGGCGGTGGAAAGGAACGCACCGTCGAGCAAGCCGCCCTTGGCGGAAAGCTTATCGTGGGTCTTACCGTAGTCGGCAAGCAGTTTGGCCACGGCGGGGGCTTCGCCCTTGCCGAAAACAACCGCGGTACCGCCGGCGAGTTTCACCCCACTGAGCGATTCGACGCCGGAAAGCTCCGCCGCCTTGAGAATCAGCTTGTTTTTAAGCACACGGCAGTTGGCGCCGACGGCGGCAAGCTGATTGCGAAGATCGGAAATGTCCTTTACAGCCAGGCCCTGGTAGGAAACGAAGAAGATATAGTCCGAGTCCTTAAGCATCGAGCCGATGTAACTGACCAGATGTTTCTGTTCGTTTCTCATTTTTGCCTCGCAGTGGTGTCTTTCACGATCACCTTCACGCCCGGGCTCATCGTTGACGAGACCGTGCAGCTCACAATGTAGGCGCCTTTCGCGGTGGCCGGCTTGGCCTTGAGAATCGCGTCAATCACCACATCGTAGTTGCCTGAGAGGGATTCGACCGGAAAGGATATCTTGCCGATCGGCACATGGACGCAGGCGCCGCGGTCGGCACGAAACTCGGCACGGCCGGCTTTCGCCTCCTTGACCGCCTGCCCGACCTGTTCGGTAACGGTGCCGGTCTTGGGGTTCGGCATCAAGCCGCGCGGACCGAGCTGACGGCCCAGCGGACGAACCAGTTTCATCGCTTCACCGGTGGCGATCAGGATGTCGAAATCCAGCCAGCCGTCCTTGATTTTAGCCACGATATCGTCATAACCGACGATATCGGCGCCGGCAGCCTTGGCGTCTTCCGCCTGGGCGCCGTCGGCGACCACGCAGACGCGGACGCTTTTGCCGGTACCGAAGGGAAGCGCCACCGCGCCGCGGACCGTCTGATCGCTCTTGCGCGGATCAATACCGAGCTTCAGCGAAATTTCGACGGTCTCGTCGAACTTGGTGTGCGGCATCGCCTTGATTTTGGCAACCGCGTCGGCGAACTCATAGCGCACTGACTGATCGAATGTGGCCACCTGAGCCTTGTACAGTTTGCTTCTACGCATCGACCACCTCGATTCCCATGCTCCGGGCGGTTCCTGCGATAATCGCTGCCGCCGCTTCGTCGTCTCTCGCGTTCAGATCGGCTTTCTTGATCTGCACGATCTCAAGGATCTGAGCCTTGGTGATCTTGCCCACATAGCCGTAGCCCGGCTTTTGGGCCGCGCTGGCCAGACCGGCCGCCTTCTTAATCAAGATGGACGCCGGCGGCGACTTGCAGATAAAAGTAAAGCTGCGGTCCTGGAAAACGGTGATGACCACCGGAATGACCAGTCCGCTCTGGGCTTGAGTGGCGGCGTTGAACTGCTTACAGAACTCCATGATGTTGCAGCCGGCCTGCCCGAGGGCGGGACCGATCGGCGGCGACGGATTCGCGGCGCCGGCCGGGATCTGCAACCGGATGATGCCCGTAACTTTCTTTGCCATAGTTACACTCCATATTCCGTCCGAAGCGTGGTAGGAAAGGACAGGGGTTTCTCCCACACTCGAACACTACAAATAGGTTTACCAAGCTCCCGGAAACTGCGGCATCGGCCCCACGGATCGCAACTCTCGATCCGAACCGGCCATTGTCGCACATCCGGCCTGTCTGAACTTCAAAAATCGAATCAACACGGGGCGAACCCCGAATACGGCGCGTCCGGCGCCGTCATGAAATCATCTACAGTTCCCGGTCCACCTGCCAGAATTCCAGCTCCACCGGGGTGGAACGGCCGAAAATGGAGACCATGAGCTTGAGTTTACAGCGCTCATTGTCGATCTCGTCCACGGTTCCCTCGAAATTTTCGAACGCGCCGGACTTGATGCGCACCACCTCGCCGATCTCGAACACGATTTTGGGCTTGACCTGCTCACCGGCCGCCTCGTCGCGGAAGATGTCGGCCACTTCGGACTCGGTCAGCGGAGCCGGCCGTTCGCCGCCGCCAATGAATCCGATGATACCCTGAATATTACGGATGAAATACCAGCAGTCGTCATTGACGGTGCCGTCGGCATTGTAAAGGTCCATGCGGATGAATATATAGCCGGGAAAAAGCCGGCGCACATGGATCTGCTTCTTGCCGTTGCGCAGCTCGGAGACGCGCTCCGAAGGCAGGCTGGCTTCGTAGACAGGAAAAGACTCGTTCTGATTATGCTTTTCTTCCAACTGGTGGGTAATGGACTCGCAAGCCTTCTTCTCCTGCCCGGAGAGGGTCTGCAGCACGTACCATTTGCCGTTTTGCTCAGTTTCGCTCATAATAGCTCCAAAAGGATTAAGCGCCGGTGAGACGGGTAATAACCATTCCGCTGGCAAAATCGACCAGCAGCACAAAAAGCGCCAGAATCACAATCACGATGAGCACGAGATAAGTGGACTCCAGAAGCTCCTGGCGCCCCGGCCACACGCAATGCAGCATCTCGCCCCAGGTGTCGGCGCAATAATTTTTGATCCGGTTGATCCACGCTCTGATCATCGTCGTCTTTCCACGTAATCTGTTAAAAAATGGCAGGAGCGGAGGGGTTCGAACTCTCGACCTGCGGTTTTGGAGACCGCTGCTCTTCCAACTGAGCTACACTCCTGCAAACAAGATATTACCGCTTCCGGGCCGAAGACCGGAACCGGCGAACCGCCCCTTACCGGGTTTCCCGGTGGAGGGTATGCTTCTGTTCAAATTTGCAGAACTTCTTCTTTTCGATGCGTTCCGGGGTATTGCGCTTCTCCTTCATGGAAGTATAGTTGCGGCGCTTGCACTCGGTGCACTCGAGGATGATTTTCTCACGCATGGGAAATGTCCTGATTAATGATTCCGGCCGGAGGGGTTAAACTCCGGCCGAAACGGTCACGGTTTCTGACCGAAATTACTTAACAATTTCGGCAACACGGCCGGACGCGACGGTGTGACCGCCTTCGCGGATAGCGAAGCGGAGACCCTTTTCCATCGCGATCGGGGCGATCAACTCAACCTGGATGGACACATTGTCGCCAGGCATAACCATCTGGACGCCTTCGGGCAGGGTAATGATGCCGGTGACGTCGGTGGTACGGAAGTAGAACTGCGGACGATAGTTGGTCATAAACGGAGTGTGACGGCCGCCTTCTTCCTTGCTCAGCACATAGATCTCAGCCTTGAAGACGGTGTGCGGGGTGATGCTGCCCGGCTTGGCAAGAACCTGGCCGCGCTCCACATCTTCCTTCTTGGTGCCGCGCAGCAGGCAGCCGACATTGTCGCCGGCCATACCGCAATCAAGCTGCTTGCGGAACATTTCCACGCCGGTGACGGTAGTCTTGGTGGTCGGGTTGATGCCGACGATTTCAACTTCGTCGTTAACCTTGACCTGACCGCGTTCGACACGGCCGGTGACCACGGTGCCGCGGCCTTCAATGGAGAACACGTCTTCGATCGGCATCAGGAACGCCTGGTCGATATCGCGGACGGGTTCGGGAATATAGCTGTCAACCGCATCCATCAAGTCAAGAATAGCCTTGGTGGCGGGATTGTTGACATCGCAACCGCACTCGACGGCCTGCAGGGCGGAACCGCGAACGATCGGAATGTCGTCGCCTGGGAAGTCGTAGGTGCTGAGCAGCTCACGGATTTCCATCTCGACGAGCTCGAGCAACTCGGGGTCATCAAGCTGGTCAACCTTGTTCAGGAACACAACGATGGCCGGCACACCCACCTGGCGGGCCAGAAGCACGTGCTCGCGGGTCTGAGCCATCGGGCCGTCGGAGGCGGCGATCACCAGAATCGCACCGTCCATCTGAGCGGCGCCGGTGATCATGTTCTTCACATAGTCAGCGTGGCCGGGGCAGTCAACGTGCGCGTAATGGCGCTTCTCGGTTTCATACTCAACGTGCGCGGTGTTGATGGTGATGCCGCGCTCGCGCTCTTCCGGAGCATTGTCGATCTGATCGTAGGCGCGGACTTCACCCTTGCCATACTTGTTGTGCAGCGCCATAGTGATGGCGGCGGTAAGAGTGGTCTTGCCGTGGTCCACGTGACCGATGGTGCCGATGTTTACATGCGGCTTTGTGCGTTCGAATTTTTCCTTGGCCATTTCTTTGTCTCCTGATTATTTACTGCTTACTTTGTGTTTCTACTATTTCAGGTTACAAAATCGTAACATTATTGATAAAATGGAGCCCACGACCAGAATCGAACTGGTGACCTCATCCTTACCAAGGATGTGCTCTACCGACTGAGCCACGTGGGCATGTTTCTTTCTTCAATCCGCGACATGACCACCGCGGCATCTCTCAATATCAACCCGGGTCATCCCGAGGCAACCCTCCAAAAATTGGTACTCGAGGGGGGATTTGAACCCCCAAGGATTACTCCATATGGACCTCAACCATACGCGTCTGCCAATTCCGCCACCCGAGCGAGTGTTCAGAGACTTAACAAGCACTTAATGTAGTCGGGATTTGATTTTTTGCAAACGCCAAACTCGAAAAAATCGCGTTTTTTTGCCTTTTATTCTGCTCGGCGCAGTATAAACGACCCGAATTCACCGCGACCTCGCAACAAAAGCCGGACCGCCACCGGACCACCCGATGGCAGGACCAGACGCATACGCAATTCGTTTTCACCCGGCTTCAACTCGAAAACCGCCGACTCCCGCAGACCGGACTGACCGTCCGAGGCCAGCGAAGGATCGCAGGTAAGCACCAGATTGCCGTTGACAAACAGCTTGAACACCGCATTCTCTTCGGCAAGGAACACGAAGCTTCGCGCCGCCTTGTCCGAAAGCGTCAGAGTGGCCGCCAGCTCGGCCACGTAGCACCGCTCGGGATCGGCCCCGGTCACCGCGCACGCGAAGCCGGTGCCGTTGGGGGTAATCGCAACCGCAGCCGCATCGCCGCCGTCATCTTCGAATTCATGATGGACAATGCCGCTCAGCCCGCCGGACGGATACTCTCCGGCCGGAGCGGAATCGAGACGGACGCATGACAGTAGCGTCAAATAGTTCAATCGGCTGAACGGCGCCGGCTCTATCCGCCAAACCGACGGACGCAAATCGGAGATTTCCTCGGACGCGGGCGTGGCCTCGACAACGGGCTGTTCCGGCTCAGGAACGGACTCGACGGCGGGCTCCGACTCCGGTAGCTCGAGGCCGGAACCCGGCCGCACCGGCTTGGCAGCCTCCGCGGACGGCTCGGGAAGGCAACCGGCCAGGCCGCACCCGAGCGCGGCAATCAGCGCGGCATGAAAACAACGCGATATCACCAGACCTGTCCCTGTCTCTCAAAATATGCGGCCACATTCGGAACCAGCGGTCTGATAAGTTTCTTTATCGCCACCGCGTATTCACGGATCTCCCACTGCGCGTGGTCGGAATCCCGCAATTCAAGAAAATGCAGAAGGTTGTTCAGATCGACTGTTCCCCAGAAAGTGACCATCATGTTCTGCGGCAGAACGCCGCGCGCCTGTTCGCGGCAAACGCCGGAGGCAAGCAGGTGTTCGTAGAGCTTTATCGACATGTCGTTGTGTTTCCTGATCTCGGCAACCAGCGCGGTGTCGTCAAAATCCGGGGCGTCGACGCTGGCCTGACGGTTATTCTCGGCCTGCATGCGCAGTTTGGCCGGCGAGTAGCACTCCACGTCCACCTCGGTATAGCGCCGGGATATCTCATTATAGCTCCAGGTGCGGTGCCGATGCCACTGGCCGCGGACGAACAGCGGACAGTGCACGCTGAATGTGAACACCATATGCTCCAAAGGACTGGTGTGCTTGTTGGCGATCAAATATTCCAGCAGCGTGACATCGCGGTCATCCATATCCTTCTTGAGTTTTCCGAACGAGACGCGCGCGGCGTTTACCAGCGTCGCCTCGCTGCCGAGATGGTCGATCAATCCCACCCAGCCCTGGCCGTCAAGAACCTTCACATGGTTTTCCGGCGGCACGTTCAATTTTTCAAACGCCATGAATGCCTCTCCCGTGTTTTGCGTTTCCTATTTTAATTAAGATATTATGCGGAAAAGGATTTTTCAATCATTTGCCGATGCAAAAACGACTGAAAATGTTATCAAGCACATCCACCGAGGCGGTCTCGCCGGTGATCTCTCCGAGTGCGTCCACCGCCTGGCGCACCAGCACCGAGGCCAGCTCCCAGTGTTTGCCGATGATCTCAATGGAGGTTCCGGAAAGACTGTCCGCGGCCTCGTCGAGACTGGCGGCGTGACGCTCGTTGACCGCGACCTCCGGAACCGCTTCACGGCCGCCTTGCCACACCGTACTTTCGAATGTGTCAAGCAAGACGTCGAAGCCGGTACGTTCCAGCGTCGATATTTCAACCGAGGCGAACGGCAGTTCCGGCAGCGCGCAGTGAGGAAGATCGCACTTGTTCCATATCGCTATCACGGGGCTTTTTAGCCCGGCCAGTTCGGGAAGCGACGGCGAAGGCTCGGATGCGTCGATCACCCACAGCACCACGTCGGCCCTATTCAGCGCGGCGCGGGCGCGTTCGACGCCCTCCTCTTCTATTTCTCCTTCGGCCGTGCGGATTCCGGCGGTATCGGTAAGGCGAACCGGCAGGTTGCGCAGCGTCACAAACTCATCGATGGTGTCGCGGGTGGTACCGGGCGTGGCGCTGACGATCGCGCGGTCCCGGCCAAGCAGCGCGTTAAGCAGGCTGGACTTCCCGGCGTTCGGCCGTCCGCAGATAACCACCGCAACGCCGTCGCGGAAACGCCGCCCGGCGCACAGGGTGGAACGCAGCAACTCTATCTCGCCGACCACCGATGCGATGCTGGAATTCAGTTCCGCCGGAGTGGCCCAGTCCAAATGTTCTTCGGGAAAATCAAGACGCGACTCCAGGTCGCCAAGAATGTCGACAAGCCGGGTACGCAGCCCGGAAATACGCCTGCTTAGCGCGCCGGAAAGCTGATGTGCCGCCAACGCCAATGCCGCGTCGCCGGAAGCGGCCACAAAATCGGCCACCGCCTCTGCCTGTGCAAGGTCGAGCTTGCCGTTGACAAAGGCGCGGAAAGTAAATTCGCCGGGTTCGGCCGGACGCGCCCCGGCGGCAAAACACGCTTCAAGCGTGCGGCGGGCGGCAAGATTGCCGCCATGTATCTGAAGTTCGGCCACATCGTCGCCGGTATAGCTGTTGGGGCCCGGCATGAATACCGCGAGCGCACGGTCGCCGGTGGCGGAAACGCTACCCAGGTTCATTCTCCGGGGAATGTCGAGGCCGCGCCCGCGCCATACGGATTGCACAACCTCAAGCGCCTGCGGACCGGAAATACGGACAACTGAAATAGCGCCGCCGGAGCAGGTGGCGATCGCCGCGATGGTATCGACCGTGTTCATCACAAACCCTCGAAAACAAATTGCGGACGGCGCTCGCCGCGGGCGGCGGAGGCCGCCTTCCGGTCGGTAATGCCGGTAAGGAGCAGCCCCGAAGTCACGCCGCAGCGGTTGGCGCCCACCACGTCGCCGCGCAGGCTGTCGCCCAGCATGATCACTCTGGAAGGATCGCTCAGCCCCAGGCGGAGCAGCGCGCACTCGAAAATCGAATGATGCGGCTTGCCGAGAAAAACGATCGGCAACTCGATGTTCTGATGGTGCAGCCACAGCTGAAGCGCCTCGGCAACCGCTCCGGCCCCCAGCCCGAAACCATCACGCTTCCAGCCTGCCCAGCAGATGTCGGGGCTGGGAGAAACCAGTTTCGCGTCAGGACGGCGCTGAAAAAAGTTGAACACTTCGAAAAAGACTTCGTACCAGTCGTAATAATCTTCACCCACCAGCACTCCGGCGCAGGAATCCAGTTTGGCCGGATCGTTCACGGTAACAATCCCGGCGGCGGCGGCGTAACATGGGGTGCCGAGGTCGCCCATCATGAAATAGGTTTTACCGGTCTCGCCGCTCTCGGCCGCCCAGTTGCTCAGCGCGGAACCGGCTGAAACTATCTTCGACGCGGCGACCGCCAGCCCGGCGCGACGCACGATCGCCGCCTTTTGTTCGGGAGAATGATTCGCGTCGTTGGTCAGAAACAGATATGGAACGCCTTCGCGATCGAAAGACTCAAGCATCTCGGCGGCGCGCGGCAGCGACTTTCTGCCGGAAATCACCGTGCCGTCGATATCGAGGAACACCGCGTCGAATTCCCGGCGGCGTTCCCGCCAGAAATCGAGGAAATTCATGGTTCCACCGCCACCGGCTGCAGCGGGGGCTCCACCGGACTTGCCGTGGAGTTAAGCTGATCTTCGTCGGTTATTATCCGCCCCAGCACCACATCGTAAAACGGCTGGGGAGTTTCGACGGTACCGAAAAAGGCCCTCGCCATTTCAAGCAGATGGCTGTTGGCCGGAAGCTCTCCGACGGTACCGCCGGAAACCATCGCCCGCCCGTGATCCTCGATCAACTGCGCCGCCTCGGCGTCGCCTCCGGCCGCCCGGTAGCGCCGGGCGCCGTAAACGGCGCATTCGCCCTGCCCGGCGCGGGCGGCGGCCAATGCGTAGGCAAGCCAGTAAGCCGGTTCATTGCTGTGATCGCGGTTGGCCTCGAAGAACGTCTTAAGCGCCTCCGGATCGGTGGTATCATACCAGGCGCTGCGCTGATAGTCGGAAGGGAAGGCGCGGTCACGTACCGTGAGCGGACCTAGCGCCTGAATATAGTAGTGAAGTTCGGGAACGGATTCCGGAGCCAGCAACGCGGCGTGCCCGCGATCGCCCTGGTCTAGCAGAAACTTTTCAAACTCGTCGCCGCCGATCCCGGCGGTAAGGGCGAGCGCGTAGAGTTCCTTGCGCCGGTCGAACGGCAGCGAAGGGTTGGAGGCAAGCTGGAGCCGGGCGACAGCACAGCCGCGGTCGGCGGATTCCTCCAGCGGCAGCGCCGCCGGATAGCCCATACGAGCCGCGCCGGACAAATTAGCCCGGTCGCCCAAAAGATACATCGCCTCCACACTGCCGTGATCGGCAGCCCGGCGCAACCGGCGTTGCCGGGAACGATCGGAAGCATCATGTCTGGCAAGCTGAACCGTTGCCGGATAATAAAAATTGTTTTCGGCAAATTCCAGCCGCGCCTGCCAGTCCGGGCTGGCAGGGCCGTCGAAAACCGCCAGCAGATAGTTGGCGGCCGGATCATCTTTCATAGCGGCCAGCCGCACCCGCACGGAATCGAACAGTTTTGCCGCGGCATCGGGGTCGTTGCCGTCTGGCAGCGGATAGTCGCGCAGCAGCAGCGCCTTGAAACCGACGGCCCGGGGATCACTCTTCGCCGCAGCGCGCTCGAAATCGGCAAGCGCGGCCGGATAGTCGATGCGGCCTCCGACGCCGTAGAACATCGCCCGCTCGCCAAGTTGCTCGCAAGCGGAAGCATCCCCCGCCGCCGACCGCTTAAGCAATTCGGCGGTATTGTCCGCCGGGGCGGACGCGCAACCGGCGGCAATCACGGCAAACGCCGCGACGATTGCGAATTCCCTTACCACGTGAACCCCATGTTGAAGTGGAAGCGAAGCTTGCTTGTGAGATCGTCCTGATTGTTCAGCACCGGATAGGCCAGGTCAAGCTTGACCGGCGCGTTCAGCATCGGCACCTTGATGCGGAGACCGTAGCCGATGCCGACGTTGAACCCGTTTAGATTGAAGTTGTAGGCATCGCCCCAGACATTGCCGGCATCGCAGAACACCGCGCCGCGGATGAACCGCCAGATCGGGTGGGTGACTTCGGTGGTCAGCAGCAGCATGGTGCTGCCGCCGACGTTCACGCCATTACAGTCCACCGGAGAAACCCCGCGGTACGGGAAGCCGCGCAGGGTTTCGCCGCCGCCCAGGAAGTAACGCTCATAGAGCGGCACTTCGGAAGAGTTGAAGGTGTCCACCACGCCCACATGGGCACCGGCGTGCCAGATCAACGCCTTGTCCAGGAAATTGTAATAAATGCTGCCGCGACCTTCCAACCGGTAGAAGCTGTCGGTGGAGCCGAGTCCCTGCGGCGAGACGGCGCCCATCGTGCTGATCTGATAACCGCTGGTCGGGTCGAGCAGATTGTCGCGGGTATCGCGGTTGAGCATCAGCGAGAACTGGCTGACCAGGTCGTGCGCGCCGAGGTTGCGCAGATACTGGCTGGCGTTTTTGCTGAACCCGTTTACCGTGACGTATTCGAACTTGTAGCCGAGGGTAATGGTGTTGAACGGGTCGATATTCTCAAAAATATGCTTGGTAAGCGCCGTACGCACACCGATGCGCTGCTCGTTCCAGTGTTCGTACTCGACGTAGTTGCCGTAGCCGGAGAGGTCGAACCGGAGCGGCATGTCGAACAGCCACGGCTCGGTGAAGTCGACGTTGAAGCTGTAGCGCTCCAGACCCACCAGCGCCTGAATCCGGAACCGCTGGCCGCCGCCGCGGAAAAGTTGCGCGGGATTGGCAATGTCGAAGTTATTGTTCGAAAACTCGACCATGCCGACCAGACTGTCGGAGTCGGAGAAGCCGCCGCCTATGCGGAATGAGTAGGGATCCCGTTCCTTGACATCGAACACCACTTTGCGTGAATTCGGATCCATTCCCGCCTGAGTGGTGGTGTTGACCTGGTCGAAGTATCCCATGCCCAGCAGCCGCTGGCGACTCACCTCAACGCGGCCGGTGTCCAGCGGGTCGCCCTCCATTATCGCCAGCTCGCGGCGAATCACTTTCTCCTGCGTGATCTTGTTGCCGGTGATGACGATCTGCTCGATGTCATACTTGCGTCCCTCGTTGATCTCGAAAACCTCTTCCACCGTCTTCTTCTCGAAGTTGGGGCGGCGCACCGCCCGTACCGAGGCGTCGGCATAGCCGAAGGTACCGTAGAAATCGATGATATTCCGAACGGTGGCCTCTTCGGTGAGGCTGTTGAACGGCTGGCCTATTTTCATGGCCACCAGCGGGGAAAGCGCGTCACCGGTGAATTTGGTATTGCCGGTGAATTTGAAGCCGGCGAGGGTATAGGGTTCCCCTTCGTCCAACACGAAGTCGAGGCTCACGTATTCCGGGTCTTCGGGATCGGGCGTGACAACCACGTCGGTCACCTTGAAATCCAGATAGCCTTTCTCCCAGTAAAGCGCACGCAGGCGCGCTTTGTCGGCGTCGAGTTCGGATTTATTCAGCAGTCCGATGTCGAACAGCCGGTTCACCACCGGCCACGGGCTGTTGGCTATGCTGTATTTCAGCGTAAGGCTGTTGAATACCGTATTGTTGACAAACCCGACATGGGCGAGCTTTTCGCGCAGATGTTCGTCGATCTTGTATTTGACCACCACCGACCCGTCGGGGGCGGTGGAAATCAGCGGCTGCACCACCGCCTGATAATATCCCTGGTCGAAATAGAGCTGGCGCAGCTTGTTGGTGCTTTCGTTCAAACTGGCGTCATTCAGCGGTTCGCCGGTATAGAACGTCAGCTGCCCGAGCAATTCGCGGTTGGTGAACTTCACATTTCCCTCGAACTCGATCTCGCTGATCACCGGCTTCAGGTTCACATGGTAGGTAAGCACCAGTTTGCCGTCGGAATCACGGTCGGCGGTATAACTCACAGCGTTGGTCAATCCGGTGTTGTGCAGCCGCTTCACATCATCCCGGGCCGCCTCCGGATCGAACTCCACGCCCTCTTTCTGCTGGAGCTGGAAACGCAGACGGTCTTCCGACACCGGCTTGCCGCCGGTCTGTTCGATCTTGAGCGTTCCTATCGGTTCGGCAAACGCGGGAAGCGCCGCCAAAAGCGCCGCCGCTCCCGCGCACCATCTAAAACACCATCTGCTGATCGTCAAAATTCACTCCTTTTCACATTAAAGGATTATGATGCTCTGAATATTTCAAGCCGTCGCGTCGGGAGGCACATCGTCTCCGTGATAGCGGCTCGCAACCCCGAACAGCATTCTGCTCGGGTAAAATGTCAATTCCATGATTCCGGTCTGGCCGTTGCGGTTCTTCTCAACGATCAGTTTTGCCGGGGTGCCCTGTCTCTCCTGCTCGGGCGTAAGGTCGCGTGAAACGGTGCGGTCGCGATGGAGGAACGCCACCACGTCGGCGTCCTGCTCGATGGCACCCGACTCGCGAAGATGGCTCAACTTCGGAAGGGCATTGGGGTCGGCGTTCTTTTCGAACTCGCGGTTCAACTGCGCCAGAACCAGAACGGGAATGTCCAGGTCCTTGGCCATCTGCTTGATGCCGCGTGAAATCTCGGCCACCTCGTTCTGGCGGCTCTCGGCGCGGCCGCCGGAGTTCATCAAAGTCAGATAGTCGATCACTACAATGTCGATTCCGTGGCTGTTCTTGAGCCTGCGCGCCCGCGCCTGCACCGCGCCGATGCTCAATGCCGGGGTGGGATCCACCCAGATCGAGGCGCTGCGCAAACCGGAAACCGCGCGTGTAAGCTTGGGTACGTCGGTATTTTGAAATTTATGGTCGCGGATGTTGGCCTCGGTCACATCGGCCTCGGTACACAACAGCCGCCTGAATATCTGCGCGGCGGACATTTCCAACGAGAAGAACAGCACCCTGGCCTTCTCCGGCCCCGCCGCCACGTTGCGTATGATATTGAGTGCCAGCGACGTTTTGCCGATCGACGGCCGTGCCGCCAGTACGAACATTTCGCCCGGCTTGAGACCGCCGGTAAGCGCATCCAGCTTGGGATAGCCGGTCTGGATACCGATCTTTTCCTTGCCGTTGGCGATGTCGAGAATATGCTGGAATTCCTGAGTAAGGCCGCTCTTCAGATCGACCACCTGGGACTTCTCGGTGGCAAATCGCACATCGAACACGCTTTTCTCGACCTTTTCGATGATCTCGTCCGGGTTGCGGTCGGCATCGTAGCAGCTCATGACCGACTCGCTGCACACCGCGATCATCCGGCGCAAAACATAGAATTTGCGCAGTATCTCGCACCAGGATTCCAGATTGGCGGTAGTGGCGATCGAGCCGTAAAGCTCGGCCAAAAACACCTCTCCGCCTATTTTTTCAATGGTCCCGCGCTCGGAAAGGCGCTGGGCCACCGTGAGAAGATCGACTCCCATGTTAGAGCGCTTGAGGTCTATAATCGCCTCGAACACCTCGCGGTGCTGATGCGAGTAGAACATCCCTCCGGCGGCTTCGCCAAGCACCTCCACCACCTCGTCGACACACTCGCCGGGCTCGCGCAGCATTGCCGCAAGCACCGAACGTTCGGCCTCGAGATTATGGGGCAGCGGACGCTCGAAATCGAGCGCCGCCGCCGGCTTCACAGCCGATTTTTCCGCTTCGGAAGCCATGATCTTCTCAGGTGAGGCTCAGCCGCCTCAGCCGCGGACCACCACCAGCGAAAGCTGGGCGGTGACATCATGATGCAGCTTCACATCCACCACGAAGGTGCCGAGCGCCTTGATGTTGTCCTCAAGCTTGATCTTGGAATGCTCGATCTCGACGCCGAAGTCGCTGCTGAGCTTGTCGGCAATCGCGCGAGCGGAGATCGAACCGAACAGCTGACCGTCTTCCGAGGCCTGCACCGGGAAGTTGACGGTGATGCCCGCCAGCTTTTCGGCCAGGGCCTTGGCGCCGGCCAGTTCGGCGGCGCGCTGCTGCTCGATCTTGACCTTGCGGGCCTCGAGAATGCGGGCGGTGGCCGCGTTGGCCTTCATCGCAAACCCGCGGGGAACCAGATAGTTACGGGCATAACCCGGAGCCACCGAGACTTCCTCGCCGGCGAGCCCCAAATTTTCAACGTCTTCCAACAAAACAAGTTTCACATGTGCCATGATTCGACTCCTTAAAGATTAGTAGACCAGCGCGATGATGCGCGCGCGCTTGATGGCGTTGGTGAGCATCTTCTGGTGGTCAAGACAGGTGCCGGTGATCCGGCGGGGCAGAATCTTGCCTTTCTCGGTCTGGAACTTGCGCAGGGTGTCGGCGTCCTTGAAGTCGATGTAGTTCACCTTGCCCTCGCAAAAGCGGCAAATTTTCGGTTTCGGCGCCTGTTTGCGGCGCGTTGATTTTCTCTGCATGTTCTTACCTTTCAATTATGTTGTTTTACAACTTCGTAAATTTTCGACTAAAACGGAATGTCGTCCTCAACCTCGTCTCCGACGTTGAAGGCCTCGTCCGGAACCGGCGGTGCACCGGGAATCGAACGGCCCCCGGGAGCGTTGGGCGGCACCGCGGTGTTGCCGCGATACCCGCCGGGGCCGGAAGACTGGCGCGGCGGCTGGTCGTAACCCTGACGGCCCTGATAGCCGCCCTGGCCCTGCCCCTGGCCGTATTGCCCGTCATCGGTTCCGTCGCGGCGGGCGCCGATGAACTGGACATTGTCCGCCACCACCCGGAGCCGGCTGCGCTTGCCGCCCTGCTGGTCTTCCCACTGGTCGAGCTGCAGCCTGCCCTCGATAAACACCGGTGAACCCTTGGTGAGGAACCGGGCGCAGCTCTCCGCCGAACGGCCCCAGACCACAATGTCCACGAACGTGGTTTCATTGCGCTCCTGACCGTTGACCGTGAAGCGGCGATTCATCGCCATGCCGAACTCGCACACCGACGAGCCGCCCGAAAGCGTCCGCAACTCGGGGTTGCGGGTGAGATTGCCCATCAACAGAACTTTATTATATGATGCAGCCATTTTCCATCCCTTCCAGTTGGTGTTTCCAGTGAAACCCCCGGCCGGGAGTCTCCCTGCGTTCACGCTTGTTCATTGCTTCTCCGCCACATCCCGGCATCCGTCAGCCAGCCTCAGGCTACTCCTGGGCCGCGGCGGGAGCGGCCGGCGCGGCGGCGGGAGCGGCGACCTCTTTGAGGTCCTTTACCCGGCCAGTAACCTTCTCGGGACGATCATAGACGATGATCATATTGCGCAGCACGCGCTCGTCGAGGTGATATTTGTCCTTGATCGCGGCGATGCCGCTCTCTTCGACCTCGAACACATAGTCGTAGTAGATGCCGGCCTTGCGCTTCTTGATCTCGTAGGTGAACTGCTGACGACCCATCGGATCGGCAGAAACCATGGCGCCGCCCAGCGATGCAATCAGATCGGTAAGCTCGCGAGTGAAGGCCGCGCCTTCATCCTCGACCCTGCGGATGTCCAAAATAAACACTGCTTCGTATTTTTTCAAGGTAGTTTCCTCCGAACGCCTCCCGGCGTTCACATT
Source organism: Victivallaceae bacterium (assembly GCA_034926605.1). Lineage (GTDB taxonomy): Bacteria > Verrucomicrobiota > Lentisphaeria > Victivallales > Victivallaceae > CALXXL01. Next base: position 38,841 of record JAYFQV010000005.1, on the reverse strand, counting down.
GCGGCCGTCGGAGTTTCCGGTTCCGGCCCGGCCTGTTTTTTATTTTCGATTTCAGATTCCAAGTTCCAACGGTTGTAACGGTTCATCGCCTCCTTCATGCCGCGCGCCAGCGCCAAAAGCGCGGCGTCGGCGGCGGCGCGGATCACCAGATCCAGTTCGGCCTGCGCTTCCGCCGGGAAAGGCGAAAGCACATAGTCGACCACGCTCGCTGCCTCGGGAGAGCCGATGCCCACCCGCAGCCGTCCGAACTGCTCGCTGCCGATCTCGGCCATCACCGACTCCACCCCGTGGTGGCCGCCGGCGGAACCGGATTCGCGCAGCCGCAATTTTCCGAACGGCAGATCCAAGTCGTCATGCACCACCAGCAGCTCACCGGGCAATATGCCCTGGGCGGTCATAAGTTTGCGCACCGCCGCGCCGCTGCAGTTCATGTACGTGGTAGGCATCTGCACCAGAATGCTCCGGCCGCGAAAGCGGGCGGTAAATATCTCGCTTTCGTAGCGCGAAACACTGGTTTTCGCACCGTTCAACCTTTCAAGCAACCTTGCCGCGGCCATGAATCCCGCATTGTGGCGGGTCGAGGCATATTCAGCCCCGGGATTTCCAAGCCCCACCACCAGTTTTATTTCAGCCACGGACGTAAATCCTTATCTGCGGTTATCGAGCCGAAACTACTTCTTGTCGGACTCGGCGCGACTCTTCTCTCTGTCTTCGCGCTTCTTCTCGGCCAGAACCTCGGGGCCGGCGCCCTCGGCGCCTTCAGCCGGCTCGGCGGCAACTTCCTCGGCGGCGACATGGCCGACGTGGAAAATAACGGCATCGGCATCGGTCTTGGCGGTGACACCGGCGGGAAGCGCCAGATCCTTGACCGCGATATTCTGATCGATATCGAGCTTGGTAACGTCGACCTCGAGGAAGTCCGGCAGAGTGGTGGCCGTGCCCACGAGTTCGATTTCATGGAGAAGCTGCTCCAGGACGCCGTCATGGGCCACACCGACGGGCTCGCCCAGCGGAATGACCTTGATTTCGACGGTGATCGCCTTGTGGAGGTCGATCTCCTGGAAGTCAATGTGCAGAACGTGGTTCTTCAGATAGTTGATCTGAACTTCCTTGACCACGGCGCCGATGGTTTCGGAACCGTTCTTGAGGTAGGCCAGAGAGAAATCCTCCTTGCTGATGATCTCCCACTCGTTGGCTTTCACATAGAAGAGGCGACTGCCCTCTTTGCCGTTGCCGTAAACGTTCACCGGCACCAACCCGTTGTTGCGGGCGCGGCGGGAGGCGTTGTTGCCCAGCTCCTTGCGCTCCAGCACCGCGATTTCATGCTTTGCTTTGCTCATTGATTTTCCTTTGCGTTGTTGTGATATTGTATAGTTCAAATGTTATCAGTCGCGCACGTAGAAAAGCGTGGAGACGCTCTTGCCGTCGTGAATGCGTTGGATCGCCTCGCCCAGAATCGGGGCCATGGACACCACCTCGATACGCCCGTTGAGGGTGTCGTCCTGCGGAATGGTATCGGTGGTGATCAGCTGTTCGATCGGGCTATCAAGCAGCCGTTTCTTGCCGGCGTCGTTCAACATGCAGTGGGTGACCGCCGCATAGACCTTGCGGGCGCCGCGATCCTTGAGGATGTTGGCGGCGGCGGCAAGGGTGCCGCAGGTGCTGGTCATGTCGTCGGTGATGATGCAGACCTTGTCCTCCACCTCGCCGACCAGGTGGCTGGAAGCCACACTGTCGCCGGAGAGCCGGCGCTTGGCCACCACCGCGAACCCGGCGTGCAGCAGATCGCCGTAGTACATGCCCATCTTGGCGCTGCCGGAGTCGGGCGCGACCACCACCAGATCCTGTCCGCCAGTGATGCGGCGGATGACCGGCACCAGCACCGGCCGGGCATACAGGTGATCCACGGGAATATCGAAAAAGCCCTGTATCTGCTGGGAGTGCAGATCCACGGAGATGATACGGTCGGCGCCGGCCACGGTCAGCAGATTGGCCACCAGCTTGGCGGTGATCGGAACCCGCGGCTGGTCCTTGCGGTCCTGCCGGGCATAGCCGTAAAACGGCAGAACCGCGGTGATACGGGCGGCGCTGGAACGGCGCGCGGCGTCGATCATGATCAGCAGTTCCATCAGGTTCTCGTTGACCGGCTTGCAGGTGGGCTGCACGATGTACACATCGGCGGTGCGCACGTGTTCGCCGAACTGGGCGTGAATTTCGCCGTCGGGAAAACGGGTGAGGTTGACGTTCCCGAGAGGCAGGCCGATAAAGTCGGCAATGTCCTTTGCCAGCTTGGGATGTGACGATCCGGAGTACACACAGATGTGAGTTGCTGATTCCATAACTTTCTACACGCTTTCCGTTTTCTTTGGTTCGGGGAAACCGCGCGCGCAGAAATCAGGCCAATCGACGACGATGCGGCATTGGGGAATGGCCGCCTGTCACTTCATGGTCACCGCGGCGCCGGATACGGCATCGGTGAAAAATCACATTGCCGCCCCGAGAAAGCCGACGGCGGATTCCCGCGAATCGAAGTTTCCGGTCTCAAACAAGTTATAATATAGGTGCAAAAACAAAAAAAGCAAGCCGGTGTTTTGCAAAAATCGCCGGACATGGTATATTATACCACTTCACGAAATGAAAGAACGGATTATGCAGAAACAAATTCTCACCGGAAAAATACATACAGCAAGACTGACCATGTGCGACCTCGCCTATGAAGGCAGCATGGCCATAGATCTGGCGTACCTGCGCCGGGCAAACATTCTGCCGTATGAAAAAATTCTGGTTGTAAACCGCAGCAATGGCGAACGTTTGGAAACTTACGCCATTCCGGCCAAGGCCGGCAGCAAAATGTTCTGTCTCAACGGCCCGGCCGCGCTAAAAGGCAAAGTCGGAGATGTGGTTACGGTCATGGCTTTCTCGCTGTGCGACGCGGCCGAAGCCGCCATGGTGGAACCCAAGGTGATCGTCCTCGACGCAAACAACGACATCGTGCTGGAAAAAGGGCGCATTCCGGAATCCGACATGCTCGGATAGTTCTTCTCTCGCCGGAAGTCATAATCTCAAAAATCGTCCGCCCGGTAAAGGCCTGCGGCTCCGGCCACGCTTAAATCGAAACAGACTGCTTGCGCCGCGCCGTTGCCGCCGGTCAGCGGCGGCGTACCAGAATCATGGTTTGATCGTCGGCCTGGTCGGACGAGAAGCGCCGCACCGCCTCCAGCACCCGGTTCACGGTCATTTCAAGAGTGTCGCGGTCATGGCATGAATCGGCGAATACCTGCTTAAGTCGCTCGACGCCGAACTCCTCGTTGTCCTCATTGAGCGCCTCGCTCAACCCGTCGGAGAACATCATCATGGTGGAGCCGCGGCGCAATTCGAAACTGATGGTGTCAAACGCCGCGAACTCGTTCGGCAGCACTCCCAACCCGGCGCCGTCCGGATAAAACGTGCGCATGTGGTTGAGGGCGTACAGGAAAAGATCGGTATGGCCGGCCCGCGCGTATTCCACGATGCCGTTCCGCCGGTTCAACAGACAGCATCCTAGGGTGACATAGCGCTCCTCGTCGGTATCGCGGTACAGATTGCGGTTTATCTCGCGCAGGAAATCCTCCAGATTGGTGAAATGATCGGCGGCGGAACGGATAAAACTGCGCGTCATGCTGGTGAGCATGCAGGCGGGCACGCCTTTGCCGCAGGCGTCGCCGATGACGATCAGCATGCGGTCGTCGTCGATCTCCACAAAATCATAAAAGTCGCCGTTCACCTCCTTGGCGCTGCCGGTATAGGCCTGAACCTCAAACTGATCCAGATGTGGAAGCGACTGCGGCAGCATGCTGGACTGAAGCTGGCGGGCGAACTCGAGTTCCTGATTAAGCCGCTGCTGGCGGCTGCGGTCGGCGTAAATGCCGAGCAGCGTCTGCACCATAATGACCTGTGCGGATATGAAATGGAGACGCTGAAGCTGGTCGCGGCTGAACGGTTCCTCGCCCACACTGCCGGCGGCCACCAGCATGCCGTAAAGCCGCTGGTCCGAAACCATCGGCACCGCCATGACGCTGCCGATGCGACCATAGTCGGCAAACACCCGAAAGCGGTCGTCGCGCAGAGCTTCGGGCACCAGTTCGTCGCTGCGGGCGGCGGCCACCTCGCCCACGAATCCCTCGCCGATACGGATCTTTTCGCGGCGGAGCAATGCAAGCAGGCGCTGGGGATTGTTCTCACCGGCCGGATCGCGGTGGCGCACCAGCGGATAATTGCCCCACACTCCGGCTGCGAGCAAAAAGTTGTAGTGCATTTCATATATGCATACCGACTTCGCCCCGATCAGGTCGGCGATATAGCGCGACATGCTGGTAAGAGTATTGGCGGGGTCGTCATATTCGCGGAAACTTTTGGAAAAGTCGGTGAAAAAACTCACCACCTCTTCAAGCTGGCGCCTGGACTCGTGCACCTCGACCTGCGCCCTGCGGCGATAGCGTGAAATGGCGATCATGGCAAAGGTCAGTCCGGCAAACAGCGCGAACAACGCGGCCCCCCCGGCCATGACAAATACAAATTTCCACATCCTCCGCCGCCTTTTCAACTTGGATTAAAAGATCGGTAACACAACGGCAACCCTATTTGAACATACTCGGGATAATGTACCTTCCAAATCAATTTTCGTCAAGCCGGAACATCGTTTAATTTGCTTTTTTTCGTTTTACCTGTATTGTTTAAAACATGAATGAGAAAGAATACCTGAATATCGACGAGGTCGCCGCCAAGCTCAATGTTTCGACCGAAACCTTGGAGCGCTGGGTCGACAACGACCGCTTCCCTTGTATTTTCGAAGACGGTGAACCGCGATTCGCCGTGGACGAAATAGAAACCTGGATGTCCACCCACCTGGAGTCGGCGCACGAAAGGCTGAGCCGGGCGGCGGCGGCCGTCCGCACGGCCCCCCGGCCGGGCAACAGCCTGTTCGAGCTGCTCTCGCGCGGCGGCATATTCTATAATGTGGAAGGCGATCTTCCCGGGCAGGCGATCGCAAACGCCATGCGGCTTATGCAGCTTCCCCATAATATCGATCGCGAACAGCTTATCGGCGCGCTTCAGGAGCGCGAGAAGGTGTTTTCCACCGCGATCGGCCACGGTGTGGCCATTCCACATACCCGCACTCCGGTCATCGAGAACGAGCCGGACACACGGGTGGGACTTTTCTTCCTGCGCAGCCCGGTGGACTTCCGGGCGCTCGACCGCGAACCGGTCGGCACAATATTCATCACACTGTTGGCGGACCGTAAAAACCATCTCCGCATATTGCAGCGCATCGGCTATTTCTGCTGCCAGCCGGATTTCATGAATCTGGTGCGGCGCCGCGCTTCGCGAGAAGAGATTTTCGAATTTCTGGATGTCAACCGCCCGATGGAAGGCTGACCCCGCCGCAACTCCGGAATCCCATTGTCCCGACGACGGCGGCTCCCTGCGGGCTGCCGCTATTTGTGCGCTGCCGCCCGATCGTCATTTGACGCCTCCGGACCGATGGCCGCCCCGGTTTTTTCGGAAAAAAATCGATGACGCGGTTGCATTGTTTTTCTTTGGTGCTATATTTAATTGGTAAGTTGTACTTAAAAACTATAAGCTTGCCACGAGGAGGCCCCCATGTTCAGCACCAGCATCGACGAATTCATGAAAAGATTTCAATACGAGGGGTTGACCTTCGACGACATTTCGCTGGTGACTCAATATGCCGATTTCCTTCCCGCCGAAGCAAGCATTGCAACCCGTTTCACCCGCAATGTTTCTTTGAACATCCCGTTCGTCTCCGCCGCCATGGACACCGTCACCGAAAGCCCGATGGCAATAGCCATGGCCCGGCTGGGCGGCATCGGCGTGATTCACAAGAACCTTTCGGTGTCCCGCCAGGTGGAGGAAGTCCGGAAGGTCAAGCTGTATCTGAACGGCATGATCGAAAATCCGGTGGTGTTCACCCCCGAACACACCGTGGCGGACATTCTGCGGGTCAAGGCCGAACGCCATCTTACCTTCTCCGGGTTCCCGATCGTGGACAAGGAAGGCAAGGTGATCGGATTGATCGCCGGACGGGACATCAAATTTCTTTCCGACTACTCCACCAAAGTCGGCGACGTGATGGTCCGCAAAGTGCTTACCGCCCCCTGCACCATATCCATGATCGATGCATACAAGCTGATGACCACCAACAAAATCGGCAAGCTGCCGGTGGTGAACGCCGGTGGTGTACTTACCGGACTTTACAGCTATTCCGACATCAAAAGCCTGGTCGAACACGAAAACCCGGACTACAACCGCGACGCCCGCCATCAGCTGCGGGTGGCCGCCGGCATCGGGCCCTACGACGAGGAGCGAATCGAAGCACTGGTCAAGGCCGGCGCCGACGTGCTGGTGCTTGACACCGCCCACGGCCACAGCAAGGGCGTGGTGGAAACCTCGAAATGGATCAAAGCCAACTATCCGGACGTGGATCTGGTGGCCGGCAACATCGCAACCGCCAAAGCCGCGAAGTCGCTGATGGACGCCGGCGTGGACGCGATCAAAGTCGGCATCGGGCCCGGTTCGATCTGTACCACCCGCGTGGTGGCCGGAGTCGGCGTCCCGCAGGTGACGGCGGTCTACGAGGTTTCACGCGTGGTCGGTCAGGACATCCCGGTGATCGCCGACGGCGGCATCAAGCAGTCCGGCGACGTGGCCAAGGCTCTGGCGTTCGGCGCATCGTCGGTAATGATGGGGTCGGCGCTGGCCGGCACCAGCGAGAGCACCGGCGAGGTGACGCTGCATCAGGGCCGCCGCTATGTCATCTATCGCGGCATGGGCAGTCTGGAAGCGATGAAGAACGGCAAGGCCAGCCGGGAACGCTACGGTCAGTGCGACGTGGACGACGACAAGAAACTGGTTCCGCAGGGCGTTGAAGCCCTGGTCCCGTTCCGCGGCCCGGTCGAGGATGTGATCTTCCAGTACACCGGCGGCCTGCGTTACAGCTTGGGATATTGCGGTGCGCGCACCATCAAGGAGCTTCAGGAAATCGCCGTGGCGGTACGGGTTTCTCCCGCCGGCCTGCGTGAAGCGCACCCGCATGATGTTACCATGCTCAAGGACGCGCCCAATTACAGCGGCAATTAACGCGGAAATCTTAAAATGAGCATTTCCACTGCCAAGTTGGCCGCCATATCCGGCTATTCCAGCATATTCGGAAATGTCATACTGGCGGCGTTCAAGATGTATGTCGCCCTGATCTCGAACTCTTCCGCGATCATGGCGGACGCGTTCCACACTCTCAGCGACTCCGTGACCAGCGTAATTTTCCTGGCAGGAATCAAATTTTCCGACCGGGAACCGGACCGGCAGCATCCGTTCGGGCACGGCCGCTACGAACTGATCGCGGCGGTGGTGATCGGCGTGCTGCTGGCGGTGGTTGCATTCGATTTCGGGATGCAGGGCTTTCACCGATTGATCGACCACCAGCCGGCCGAATACGGCCCGCTGGCATATTGGGCGATGATCCTGACCATCGTGATCAAGGAAGGGATGGCGCAATTCGCGTTCATGGTGTCGCGCCGCACCTGCATGACCTCGCTCAAGGCGGATGGAATTCACCATCGTACCGATGCGCTTAGTTCGCTGGTAATCCTGGTCGGCCTGATTGCCGGCAGCAGATTCTGGTGGCTGGACGGTGTGCTGAGCATATTGGTCGCGCTGATGATCCTGTGGAGCGCCGTCGAGGTGCTGCGTTCTGCTATAAGCCCGTTGCTGGGAGAGGAGCCGACACCGGAACTTACGGAGCAGGTAACGTGCCTCTGCCGCACACTCTCGGGACGAAGGGTGGAAGCCCACCATTTCCACCTGCACCGCTACGGTTCACACTGCGAACTCACCTTCCATATACGACTTCCCGGTGACTGGCCGCTGGACACCGCGCACACCATTGCGGAAAACATTCAGGACGCGGTGCGGAATTCGCTGAAGATCGAGGCCACCATCCATGTGGAACCGGATCGTAAAGAACTCAGCTCCAGTGAAGTTGAGCCGACGAAATAAGCGAATTCAAATACTGGTCGAACTGTGCGCAGTAGCCGGCTGAAAGCCGTGGAAACGCATCGCCGGAAATCGCGCATTCAATCAGCCGCTCATAGAGTGCCGACAGTTTTTCCGCGTCGGCATCGGCCATGCCGGAGGGTTCCGGCAACACTCCGTTTTCATACAGGAAAGTCAATTTTATCAGGATGGCGCACTGTCGCGGCGACCAGCCGCCGCCGGTTCCGTTCAACGCCTCCAGCAGATTGCGCAAGGCGTCGAAAGTCATCGGCTGCGGCGAATCCGGCACCGTGTTGCGCAACAGAAACCGGCCTACTTTGGCCATGAATTCCAAATTTTCCATACGCCGCGCCAAGTCGGGAAAAGCGTTGACCAGTTCCATTTCCCGCACTGTGCCCAATTCTCCGCCCTGCCGCGGCGGAACGAAAGTGACGGCAAGATGGCGGTAGAGATCAAGCACCGGAAAGTCCTTGCCGTCGCTCTTTCGGGCGCCGTGGGCAACCATGTCCACCCGGCCATACTCCGGAGAAAGGCCGGCCGCCACCAGCGCCGACTCCCGGTACGGCGTCAGCTTGAGAACGATGACCTCGGCTGTGACCGGCTCGCTCACTTCGGTTCAACCCCGTAGATATTGATCTTCTTTATGGTAAGGGTCAGACCCCGCAACACTTTGACCACCCGGTAATCGAACTCAATCTTTCCGGCCTCCAGCGGGATCAGATATTTGGCGCGGCGCGAGTAGTCCGAAAGCGACAGATAGCTGTAATCCGACCACGTCCCGCATTTGACGTCGCACCCCACGGTCCAATTCCATGCCAGATGGAAATCCACCAGCAGATGGGAGTATTTGCCGAGATATTCCGAAACATCCAGCGTCAAGGTTCCGGCGGGGCCGGTGCCATGTTCGGAAAGATCCTTCAACTTGAGCGGAACCACCTTGAACACGCCGCCGTCGTCGCCGGAATAAAACGACGTGATTTTCTGCCCGTCGGGAGCTTCGAAATCCAGCTTGGCCAATTCCGCGCCCTCGATGGTACGCAGCAGTTCCTTCTTACTGTAATACACCGGCGGCAGGAACGGTATCACCTTGGAAAATTCGGTATCTGGTTTGGTCACCCACACCACCACCCGCCGCGGCGCAAGATAGTCGTCTCCCTTGCTGGAAAGAAACCGGGGCAGACCGCTGCCGGCACTCATACGGCACATCAGGTCGGGCACCACCTTGGACATCCATGCGGTGTAGTGCTGAATCGTGGCGCCGTCGCGCATCGACGGATGGGTGAAAAAGCTGTCGCCCATTAGAAGCAGGGGCGAACTGCCGTCTTCGGCGATCGGCAGCGGTCGGGTTCCGACGTGGACAGCGCTCACCGGGATCGGTTTTGCCGGATCGAACGCCGGGTTGCCAGCCGCATGGTGGTACATGCCGTCCACGGTCACGATCTTCGCCTCGGCCGGAAGCGTCTCGGGAAAATGATAACGGGCGGTACGCCGGGTGATCTCGGCGGCCACCACCCTGCAGCCGCCCTCGGCCGCGTGGCCCTCGCCCGACTCGAAATACCAGTACGGAGTCTCGCAGTCCAACCGGTGCGCGACCATCTCGCGGGTCAGGTCTACATACTCCACATCATGCTCGAGCAGATACTCCTGAAGCTGATAGTAGGCGGGGTTAACGATCGAAAGTTTCAGTTCCGGGTCGAAAAAGTCGGCGCATATCTCGGCCCGGCCGGGTATGCGCATGACGATCAGGTCGATATTGCGTTCGCGCAGATAGGCGTTCATCGCCAGCACCGCGTTCCGGAAGCTCTCGGTGTCCTCAAAAGTGCCGCCGAACGCCCAGCCGCCGGTCTTGAAGTATGTGTTGCCCACCCATTTTTCGAGCGTTTTGCCGGCATAAGCCTCGCGTCGGGGAGCCACCTCGGCGTTCCACTTGGTAAAATCGCCGCCTCCCAACGTGTCGCGCAGCCCGCGCAAATAGGCGAGATCTTCATCCATGCATTTGCGGCGGTCGGCCTCGGCCTCGGGGGAACGCTCGAAAAACGGAAATGCCGGCGGCACCGGAAGCGTCTCGGCGGGAGGGGCATAGTCGGCGGCCCAGTCGGGATTGAACAGTTCGATCCGTTCGGCTTTGTCCACAAAGTATTGCGGGGAATCGAACGCGGCGAGGTCGTCGGCGGTCTGGCGCTGGCGCAATGCGTCAGGAGCTTCCTCGAACGGCGTGGCGACGAAATGAACCCGCTCGCCCGGCATGAACCGCGGTGCGGAGTCAGGCTTGCGGTTGGTGAACGCGGTGGCGATAAGCACAATGTCGCACGGAAGGGCTTCCCCGCTCTTCTTTTGGCCTTTTACCTTCACCTCGAACGTATAACCGCAGTCGGCATACGGCGCGGCGGCGGGGTCCGGTATCCGGGATACCCGGCCGACTTCCCCCTCGAATTCGACGACGGCAAATGCCGCGAACGGCAGCGCGAATGCGCCCAGCAGCAGGATTATAATTGTTTTAAGCATAATGTCGTAATATAGCATATCCGCCCGGCGCTTGCAAGATGCTTTTTGAGGGAGTATATTAATAAATCATGAATATAGAAGATCGTATCAGAGCGGTAAAACTGGTGTGCCTCGACATGGACGGCACCATCTATCAGGGTAAAACCCTGTTCCCGGTGACGCTGCCTTTTTTTGAGTTTCTCAAGAGGCACGGCATCAAACGTATGTTCCTGTCCAACAATTCTTCATACAGCCTCGAGGAATATGTGGAAAGACTCGGCAAGATGGGCATTGAAGCAACCACCGGAGAGTTCTATACCTCCACGTTGTTCGCCATCGACCATCTGCGCACCCACCATCCGGAAGTCCGGCGCATCTATGCCCTGGCGATGCCGCGCGTACAGCGCGAATTCGCCGAGGCCGGGTTCGAGATCGATTCCGACGATCCCCAGATGGTGATAGTGGCCTTCGACCGCTCGCTGTGCTACGAGCGGCTATGCCGCGCCGCTTATTTCATGAGCATCGGAGTTCCGGTAATCGCTACCCATCCGGATCCGTTCTGTCCCACCGACCAGCCGACTTTCCTGCCGGACTGCGGAGCGCTGATCGCCTGCCTCGAGACCGCCACAAAAAAGAAAATACAGGTGCTCGGCAAACCGCTGCCGGAGATGCTTGAACTTGCCGCCCGGCGCGTGAATCTCACCGCCGGCCAAACCATGATGATCGGCGACCGTCTCTATACCGACGTGAAGCTGGGCCTCAACGCCGGGGCCGTGGCGGTGCAGGTCACCGACTACGCCGAGTCCGGCCAATCCGGAGTCACTCCCGATCTGGCGGTGGGCAATCTCGGTGATTTGCAGGCGATCTGGGAAAAATTATTGTAGCGGGGCTTGACTTTATCTTTTTATTTGGTATAATTAATACCAGAGAGTAGGTTAATCTCTGAACAATTTATGCATCGGGGGCGCAAGCCCTTAAAGTTACAGTGTGATAGAGTGGAAATGCCTACTCTCTTCTTTTTTATTCTTTTTTCATAACTCCGCGCCCGATTGAATCCGCCGCCGCACCGCAAAAAAATACGGCCCTGCCGCGGAAATCCGCCGGCAGGGCCGTAAAAAGATTCTTCGAGTATCAATAAAACCCGTCCAGCTTACGCTCCTCCAGCTTGCGCACCAGCTCTCGCACCCGCTGCACTTCGGAAACCGGACATACCAGCATCGCGTTTCCCGCGTGGATCATCACGGTGTCACGCATGCCGACGGCACCGATCAACTGCCCTTCGTCGGCAATTGCAATACAGTTGGCACAGTCGTCCAGCGCGGCAAGCCCGCGGCTGACATTGCCGGCGGCATCGGCCGGAAATTGCCGACGCATGCTGGTCCAGCTGCCGATGTCATCCCAGAAAAAGTCGCTCTCGGCCACCGCGATCCGGCGGGCGTTCTCCATGACCGCATAATCTATCGAAATCGCGTCGCATTTCACAAATTCGCGGCGAATCACCGCGTCCAGCTCCTCATCGCCGGCGGCGGCCACCGCTTTGGCCATGCCGGCCAGCTTGGGCGCCTGCCGTTCAAATTCAGCCATGATGGCATCCACCGTCCAGATGAACATGCCGGAATTCCACTTGAAGTTGCCGGTGGCGAGAAAACGCTTGGCCGCCGACAACTCCGGCTTCTCTCGAAAACCGAGTCCCCGGAAGAAACGGGTCTTCATCTTTGCGTCAACCGCCTCGCCGCAATGGATGTAGCCATAACCGGTGGCCGGTTCTGTCGGCACGATGCCGATTGTGACCAGACTGCCGCTCTTGCGCGCCAGTTCGGCGCTGTCCGCCAATACCCGCTGCAAAGCCTTGGCCGGTTTTATCACATGGTCGGCGGGAAGTATCACCATAACGGCGTCCGGCGAGGTATCTTTGCGCCGGATAAGCCCGGCGGCAAGCGCCACGCAGGGAGCGGTGTTGCGCCCTTCCGGCTCGCCGATGATGTTGGATTCCGGAATTGGCAAAAGCTCCCGGCACTGATCCACGTAGTTTCGGTTGGTAATGACCAGAACGTCCTCCGGGTTGGCCAGCGGAAACAGCCGCAGCACGGTGTCCTCGATCATGGTGGCTTCGCCGGCAAGCTTCAGGAATTGCTTGGGCAGATGCCTTCTCCCCATCGGCCAGAACCTCTCGCCGCGGCCGCCGGCCATAACCACTGCGTGAAGAGTCATATCAACCTCCTGTTTAGACGCTCTTGACCAGGAACATCATCCTGTCCATCTGCTGTTCGATGCATTCGACCAGCTTGAACTGATTGCGGGCCCGCTCAAGGTTGTGGGTAGGACGGCGGGTTTTAAAGTATTTGTCGCCGTTTAGGTAATCGGTAAGAAAACGGATCCCGACTTCCAGTGTGATAAGTTTACCGGAGAACGGCAGGTTTTCGCGTTCCGCCGGGGTCAGAAAACCGCCGGCGCTGGAAAGATATCCGCGCAGAATCGCCTCGAACATCGGGAAGCTCATCTCGACCTTGCCGAGATTGACCTCGTCCTCCTCGGCGGTGTTGGTGCCGGTGCGGACCATGTCGCCGAAGTCGTAAAGGCAGAGGCCCGGCATCACGGTGTCGAGATCAAGCACGCAGATGCCTTCGCCGGAAAAATCGTCGATCAGCAGATTGTTCACCTTGGTGTCGTTGTGGGTGATGCGTTCCGGCATGTCGCCGTCGGAATTCAGCCGTACCAGCGCGGAAACGTCGTCGGAGCGCTTGATGACGAAATCAAGCTCGGCGCTCACATCCTTGAGCCGGCCGCACGCGTCGGCCTTGGACGCGGCGATCAGCGCCTCAAGCCGTCGGGGAGTGTTGTGGAAATCCGGAATGGTTTCATGCAGGCGCGGGCCGGGCAGATCGATCAGGTCGCACTGGAACTCTCCGAAGGCTCGCGCCACCGAAAAAGCCATCTCTTCGCCCTCAAGCACGTCGTAACTGCGGGCGTTTTCCACAAAAACGTAGGCCCGGTAACAGTCGCCGTTTTCATCGAACACATACGGCAGATTGGTATAGGTGCGCAGCAGCCGCAGCGTACGGCGCTTCAGATTACGGTTGGAAATTCGGAATTTCTCAAGCAGATGCGCGGTGACCCGGTCCACATTCTCCATCACCTTGTGCGGATTGATGAATACGTTGGGATTGATCCGCTGCAGAATATAATGCACGCGGATACCGCCCTGATCGCAGGTGATCTGGTAGGTGTCGTTGATATGGCCGCTGCCGAACGGCACGCCGACCATGAAGTCGCCGTACATTATGAATTTATCGCAAATAGCGCGCAGTTCGCGTTGTTTGAGCATCTTTTTTTCCAGTCAACTTTTCTTCGGCACCCGGCCAGCGCCATCCGCGGCCACCGGGCATCACTCCGACGTTATGTTCATTTTTTAAGCACCGGAACCCTGACCCACCCGGTGGTGCTTTCGGTAAACTCCCTCGCCGTAAAGCACCATATAATCAGTTTCTTGTTTTTAAGCCACTCGGGATTGCCGGAAGCCTTGCGGTACAGATTGACCCGCACCGCGGTGGCCGCCGACCCTTTGACCCCGATCAGATCGACCGGTTCCCCCCAAAGAGCGGCCAGCAGATCAACCAGCCCGCCGTTGCCGGCAAGCATATCGCCGCCGGAGTGAAACACCAGCGTGTGACTGTCGCCGATAAGCAGATAAGGCGACTTTTCACTGACATTTTCTCCGGGAACTTCAAAAAAATCAACCGTCTCGGCCGCCGGAGCTTCCGGATTCAGCGATCTGGCAAGATCGCCGGACACGGTAATGCCGGCAGGTTTCAACTCCTTCTTCCGACCGGTTATCTCCTCAGCCGCCAGCAGCATGCCGGACGGACTCCAATGAGCATCGGTTTTGCAATAGAGCGGAGCCCCGGCGGCGGCATTGGCGATGAATAGGTCGGACAAGTCCAGCACCTTCACTCCGCGGCCGCGCAGTTCCTCATAAAACGGCTTGAGGCTGGCCATCGCGTCTCCGGCGGCAAGCGGCGCCGCCGGATACACCGCCATCTTGGGCGGAACCGGAACCACCAGCAGTTCGATTCCGAGCGCTTTGAGCTGGTCGTTGAAATCGACTATCGCCGGAATCGGATCGGCATTCTGAGGCTTGGAGCAATTGGATTTGCCGGCTATCTTCCCCTCGACAAGCGCGCCCTTGGCCAAATGCGCAAGCTCGTTTTTGGAATAAAGCCAGCCGTCGGCCCCTTTGAACGCGATGGTACCGGGCTCGACACCGGTCAGCATCCGCTTTGCGACAGCCTCGGCGTCAGCCGCACGGGTGAACATCGCAAAGTGCGCCACAAAAAGAGTTAACAGCAAAAGCTTAACAAAACGGAGCGACATACCACCTTCCTCTTGCAATTATTTCGGTAATATACACCGCTTCAGCTATTTTTCCAGTCACAAACATAACTTTTCACAAACAGTTCCACCGTTCGTGAGCAATATCGAAAGCACCGTAGCGCCGACGGTGGCATACCACCACTTCGTACGTTTCTCCCGAAATATCGCCGCTGAGAAGATCGCGGCAAACAGCACCGACGCGCTGCTGGAGCACGTGAAGTAAAGCGCCGCCGGATACGGCAGCAAAAAAGTCTGCAGCATCATGCCGCCAACCGTGCCGGCCGCCGCCAGCAGGGCCACCGCCGGCCACATCCGCGACTTGAAATTCCATCCCTTCCCGACACTGACGTTCACGAACAACGGCAGTGCGATGCCGAGATACATCACCCCCAGAAACAGCATGCCGCAGCGATCCATGAGATTGTAGCCGTCGGCGGTATGCAAGGTGGCCAGCAGTTTCTGCCCCATTCCGAGCAGACAGTTGGCAAACAGCAGCGCCAGCAAAAGCAGGCCGTAAACCATCCGCCCCCTTCTCCCCGCCGCCGGTCGCCCCGGTCCGGAATCCGCTCCGCCGACCGCCGCCGCCAGCACCGCCACCACCGCCGCCAGAACCGACGACAGATTCCACAAGGTGAAAGGTTCGCCCAGAAACAGACTGGAAAACAGGATGACCGGGACAAAATAGAGCATCAGGGCGCTCCACATCGGCGAAAGCGGCCCCAGCTTAAGGATTATCTGCATCAGCCGAACCGGAAGATATTGGGAAAGCCCAAGCGCAAACGCAGCCGGTACAAAAAACCACGGCGCCGACGACAGTTCGCCGTAACCGCTCGCCAGGCACCAGCCGGCGCCGATCAACGACGCGAAAAAGAAACTCTGCATCGGCGAAACGCCGCGCGGCTCGCCGAAACGGTAGGCAATTCCAATCCCCGCGAAGCACACCCCGGCCAGAGAAGCAAGAATCGCCGCCCCGAATATTGATATTTCCATAGTTTTCCTTAAAAAAAACGGCCGGAAAACCCGGCCGTTTTTGGAATGAGCGAATTTTACTTCTGATCGAAATTGATGCCTTCGAAAGCGGCGCCCATATCGACCATCTCTTCGCCCGGCTTAAGCGCGGCGGCATACTCTTCGCCGGCAGCCTTGAGCTCCTCATCGGAGTAATGCTCATTGGCAGCCTTGAGAGAGAGACCGATGCGGCGCTCGTCGTGATCCATCTTGATCACGCGGGCTTCCACCTCGTCGCCGACCTTCAGCACGTCCTTGACCTTGTCCACGTGATCCTTGCTGATCTGGGAGATGTGGATGAGGCCGTCGATCTTGTGGGAAAGTTCCACAAAAGCGCCGAACGCGGTGATTTTGGTGACCTTGCCGTTGACCAGGTCGCCGACCTTGTAAAGCCGTTCGATATTGGACCAGGGATCGTCCTCGGTCTGCTTGAGTCCGAGGCTGATGCGCTGCTGTTCCGGGTTGATGTCGAGAATCACGGCCTCGACCTCGTCGCCGGGCTTCAGTATTTCGCTGGGATTGTTTATCTTGCGGGTCCAGGACATATCGGAGACATGGATCATGCCGTCGATGTCGTTCTCGATTTCGACGAACGCGCCGTAGCTGGTCATGTTGCGCACACGGCCCGCGATGCGGCTGCCCACCGGATATTTCTCTGCAAGAACTTCCCACGGATTGCGCTCTTTCTGGCGCAGGCCGAGACTGATCTTCTTACTCTCCTTGTCGATGTCAAGCACCACCGCTTCGACGTTCTCGCCGACGCGAACCACTTCGCCCGCCTTGGTGATACGCTTGGTCCAGCTCATTTCGGAGACGTGGATCAAGCCCTCGACGCCGTCTTCGAGTTCAACGAAGGCGCCGTACGGCATTATGTTGACCACGCGACCGTTAATCTTGCTGCCGACCGGATACTTCTCGGCCACGCCTTCCCACGGATTCGCGGACTTCTGCTTGTAGCCGAGGCTCACGCGCTCCTTGGTGTTGTCGATGTCGAGGATGACCACTTCAACATCCTGCCCGACTTCGAAAAGCTCGGACGGATGAGCGATGCGCCCCCAGGACATGTCGGTGATATGGAGAAGGCCGTCCACGCCGCCGAGGTCGATGAACGCGCCGAAATCGGTGATGTTCTTGATCACGCCCTTGCGAAGCTCGCCGACCGCCATCTTGGCCAGCAATTCGCTGCGGCGGGCACGCATGGTTTCCTCCAGCAGATCGCGGCGGGAAACCACGATATTGCGGCGCTCGGTGTTGATCTTGAGAATTTTAACCTCGTATTCCTTGCCGAGGTAGTCGTCCATATTGCGGACCGAACCGATGTCGATCTGCGAACCGGGCAGGAAGGCTTCCACGCCGTCGATGTCGACGATGATGCCGCCCTTGACGCGGTGGCGCATTACGCCCTTGACCACGCTGCCTTCGCCGCACTCTTCGGTGATGCGGTTCCAAGCCTTGATGCTCGAAGCCTTGGCGAAGCTGATACCGGGCATCGAGTTCTCGTTTTCGATTTCTTCAAGGTAGACGTCGATATTGTCGCCCACCGCAACGTCTTCCCACTTGGTGCCGAACTCCATCGCGGAGACGAAGCCTTCGGCCTTGTAGCCGATGTCCACCAACGCGCCGTCGTTACGCTTTTCCACCACCTTGCCGGTAACAATGTTGTTTACCGCAAATTCTTTTTTGACCGTGCCGCCGCCGAGGAGCTGCTCCATCGAGGGCATGTTGTCCAGTTCGACGAAGCTCGCAGTTTCGGACGCCATTTGTTGTTCCTTTGCCATGTTTTTCTTTTCCCGCGCATCCGCCGCCTTGACGGACCCGCGCCGCTGGGTTGTCTGTTCCACGCGCCATCTTTCCGGCGGAAACCGCTCCGCAGGCGTACGCGCAAGTACATAATATAACACGCAAAACACATTTTGCAAATTTTCACCGCAAATCACACGAAATACGTAGTTTTTGCCGCTTTTACGCCGGAAACGGTTTCTATCGCCATTTTTTCGCTTTTTTCCTCAAAAAAAACGCTTGAAAGGCTTGACAATCGCTAAATACCGTTCATATTTAACACAGAAACCCTAGTTTACCACTTCAACCCAAGGGAGGTTTCGAAATGAAACATACGTTCTATGACGTGAAGATGAAGAAAAAGGTAGAAACCGATGTTACCGAAAAGGTGACCTACGAGGCCGCCGGCACCACGCGCTACGCCTTCAAGGGCAAAACCTCCGATGGCCGTCCGTTGACCGCGTTCGTCAGCAAGGCCGTGTGGGACAAAAAGTAAGCCCGCCTGATCCTGTTTTCGAAAGGCAATCGTGTAAAAAGGGGTTTTTCGGATTGCTTTTTCTCCGCGGATGCCAAGGTATCTGCGGTTTTTCTTTGACTAAAAGGGCAATATTGAAAAAGGGGTTTTTCGGCGTTGTCTTTCTGCCGTGACGCTTCCCGCATCCGCGTCTTACGACGGGTCACAAAGACAACGCCGGAAGAAATGGCTTCATATTTGCCTTTGCCGCGAGTGTTTCACGCTCGCGGTTTCTTCTTTTCTTGGGAGGAAAAGATGGCGGCGACAACCGGTTAAACGGCAAGCACTTTTTCCCGGATTACCCGCATCACTCCGTTGTCGTCGTTGGACGGCGCCCGGAAGCGGCAGGCCGCCGCGAGTTCGGGATGGCTGTTGGCCATCGCATAGCTGTGGTGACAGCTGCGCATCATTTCAAGGTCGTTGAGAAAGTCTCCGAAAGCCATCGTCTCATCCTCGGAAATGCCGAGCATATCCTGAAGTTTCTTTATGGCGGTTCCCTTGTTGGTTCCCGGGTTCATGAGATCTATCCAGTTTTTTCCGGAAACCGAGATCAGAAAATCATCCTCGAACCGCTTAAGTGACGAGAGCGCAAACTTCTCGGCGTCAACCGGATGAAAAACAGCCATCTTGCATACATCGTCCGGCACTGTCATAAGGTCGGAGATCATTTCCCGGCGCGCATAGTACTTTGCCAAATCGGACTGGAATATCTCGTCGGGGTTCTCCGTCCACGCCGCCTCCACTCCGCAAAATATAACCGCCGGATACTCAAGCCCGCGGGCTGCCGCCAGCGGCGCGGACAGTTTTTCGAACGGGATCGGACTGCGGTGGATGTTTTTTCCCTGATAGAACACCATGCCGCCGTTTTCGCAGATAAACGCAATGCGGTCGGCAACTTCCTTGAACAGACTGCGCAGATTGTAATATTGCCTTCCGCTGGCGGCGGCGAACAAAATGCCTCGTTCGGAAAGTTCATCCAGTACGGGTATGAGATCGGGCGGCAGCCGCCTTTGGGAGTCCAACAGCGTGCCGTCCATGTCGGCGGCGATAAGTTTTATCATTTGTTCAGCAGCAGATTATTTTAATTTGAAAGTACGATGGTACGACGGCCGGAAACGATCACGCAATGGTTCAAGTGAGCTTTCACTGCGCGGGTCAGCACACGTCGCTCGATGTCTTTGCCGAGCTGGCGCAGGGTTTCCGGGGTATCCTCGTGTGAAACGCGCTCCACGTCCTGTTCGATGATGGGCCCTTCATCAAGATCGGGAGTGGCGTAGTGGGCGGTGGCACCAATCATCTTCACGCCGCGTTCCCAGGCGCGCAGGTAAGGGTTCCCCCCCTGGAACGCGGGCAGGAATGCGTGGTGAATATTGATGATGCGCCGTTCCCAGTCACGGCAGAATTCGTTGGAAAGCACCTGCATGTAGCGTGCGAGCACCACCAGATCGATATGATGCTGTTCCAGCAGCGTGCGGATTTTCGCTTCCTGGGAAGCTTTGTCGCCGTTGACGATCGGCACGCAGAAGTACGGCACCTGGAATTTATCGGCCACATTTTCAAGATCCGGGTGATTGCTGATGATCAGGGGAATTTCACACACCAGATCGCCGTCATGGCGGCGGGTAAGCAGATCGTAGAGGCAGTGACTGGTCTTGGAAACCATGATGCACACCCTCGGAATCTCGTCCATGAAGTGAACCTCGCAGTGATCGGCACCGATCTCCTTCATGCGGCAGGAAAAACGCTCGCGCAGATCCTTGCGTGTCATCTGCAGATTGCTGATATCGACTCTGGCGCGCATGAAATACTGGCCGTCGAGCTCATCGGAGTACTGCTGACAGTGCAGAATATTCAAACCGTTCTCAAAGAAGAAGCCGCTGATCTTGGTCAGCAACCCGGCGCGATCGATCGCCTTGACCAGAAAAACCGCCTGTTTCATTTCGTCTCCTTATTGCAGGTTCATCGGATTTATTTCATTGCTGGAAGGCACCGGTATCGGCGACGCGTCCATCTTGCCCCAGCGGCGCGAGAACGGCCAAAACACCACAAAAGCCTTGCCCACGATATTTCGCCTCGGCACCGGCCCCCACCAGCGGGAATCAAGGCTGTGAGAGGTGTTGTCGCCAAGCATGAAATAGCAGTCGTCCGGCACGGTGTAGGTATCGTCTGCCGAGGAAAGAAAGAACCCGGCCGGACCGTTCTGGTATCCCTGATAACCGCCGGTGCCGGAGAAAATCTTATCGAATTTTCCCGAAAAATCGGTTATCGGGCGGAACGCGCTCTCGCGCGTCGGCTTCACATAAAGCATGCCGTCGACGATCTTGAGCGTATCGCCGGGCAATCCCACCAGCCGCTTCACATAATAGTAGCCGCTGATGAGGGAGAGCGGGCGATTGTTGTAGGAAAGGCCCTCGGTGTTGAACACCACTATATCGCCGCGAGAAAGGCCGGAGAACAGATGGCTGATGCGTTCAACGAACAGACTGTCGCCGCCGACAAGAAAACCATCGGCCAGCACCGCGCCCTCCGGCAGCGGCAGGGCGGGGCTCAGTTTCGCGTATTGAACCACTTTGGCCGGTTCGCCCGGCAGCGTATAGCTGTCCTCTCCGACCACGAAACTGGTTCGCGGCACCCATCCGGAAACCGGCTTCAGGCTGGTCGGATTGAAATAACCGCTGCCGACGGTCACCGCCCATGCCCGGGTGGCGGAGAACAGCAGATAATTGGCGAGGGCCGGATAACGGGTGCCGGCGTTGAAATAGTCCGTCCCGTGATCCACATAATGTATTCCGAACAGCGTGGGCTGCATACTGCCGGTAGGGAT
This sequence comes from Victivallaceae bacterium, assembly GCA_034926605.1. Classification (GTDB taxonomy): domain Bacteria; phylum Verrucomicrobiota; class Lentisphaeria; order Victivallales; family Victivallaceae; genus CALXXL01. Next base: position 17,812 of record JAYFQV010000005.1, on the reverse strand, counting down.
GATGAACGGCTGCAGCGCCAGCGCGCGTATGCCGAAAGCCACCGCCATAACCACCGCGAAAATATCCATGTATTCGCGCATCATGGCGCGGAAACGCGGCACCGGCGGCACCAGCCCGGCTAAAACCGACTCCATGTCGGACGCGAACCCGGCCAGCGCGGCGCGGTCGCGTGAGGCCAGCGCAGCGTCGCCGGAGGAAATAAAGCCGTCCACGGCGGCGAGAACTTCAGCGCTCCAAAGATCGTTGTCGAAACTCCGGCGGCGGCGGGCGGCGGTCAGAAACTTTCCGACCCGGCGGCGCATCAGCAGATATTTTACAAGACCGATCATTTATCATCGTCATCCGAGCGCAATACCGCCACGAACGCCTCCTGCGGAATATTAACCTGACCGATCATCTTCATACGCTTCTTGCCTTCCTTCTGCTTATCCAGCAGTTTGCGCTTACGGGAAATATCGCCGCCATAGCATTTGGCCAGCACATTCTTGCGCAGTTGGCGAATGGTTTCACGCGCAATGATCTTGCCCCCGATCGCGGCCTGGATCGCCACCTGAAACTGCTGGGCCGGAATCACTTTCTGAAGTCTCTCGCAGATCACTCGCCCGCGGGCGACGGCGGAATCGACATGCACGATGCTGCTGAACGCGTCCACCGGTTCGCCGGCCACCAGGATGTCCATCTTTACCAGCTTGTCGGCCCGGTAGCTCTTGAGTTCATAGTCCATGCTGCCGTAACCGCGGGTGATCGATTTCAGCTTGTCGTGAAAGTCGATCAGAATTTCGTGCATCGGCAGGTCGGCGGTTATTATCACATGCCCGGCATCGGCGGAAGCGGTCGCGGTACAGACGCCGCGCTTGCTCATGACCAGGTTCATCACATCTCCGATATACTCGCCGGGGGTCATGAGGTGAGCCTCGATGATCGGCTCCTCGATGCGCTCGATCACGGTGGGATCGGGCATGTATACCGGGTTGTCGATCGGCTTCATGGTGCCGTCTTTCATATACACATGGTAAATCACGCTGGGATAGGTGGCGATGATGTCCATATTGTATTCGCGGCGCAGCCGTTCCTGGACGATCTCCATGTGGAGCAGGCCGAGGAAGCCGCAACGGAAGCCGAACCCCAGCGCGGCGCTGGTTTCGGGCTGATAAGCGAACGCGGCATCGTTGAGCTGAAGCTTGCTCATTGAAAATTTGAGCTGCTCGTAATCCGAGCTTTCAATCGGGTAGATGCCGCTGAACACCATCGGCTTGACCTCGCGGAAGCCGGGAAGCGGCTTGCTGCACGGATTGCGCGGGTCGGTCACGGTGTCGCCGATCTTGGTGTCGGACGGACTCTTGATGTTCGGGATCAGATAGCCGATCTCGCCGGCGGTCAGCGAATCCAGCGGGCACATCTCGGGCGAGAACTTGCCCACCTCTTTAATTTCGCTCTCCAGCCCGCTGGACCACAGGCGGATCTTCATGCCGCGCCGGAACTCGCCGGAGAACATGCGCAAATAGGTGACGACGCCGCGGTAGGCGTCGTACTGCGAGGCGAAGACCAGCGCCGATGTATGGTCGTATCCTTCGATGGTGGGCGGCGGTATGCGTTCAACGATCGCCTCCAGCAGCTCCATCACGCCCTGTCCGGTCTTGGCCGAAACCAGCAGCGCATCCTCGCGCGGAAGAGTCAATATCTCCTCCATCTGCTCGTAGCAGAGCTGAAGATTGGAAGCCGGAAGATCGACCTTGTTGATAACCGGGATCACCTTCATATTCTGACGGTAGGCCAGATTCACGTTGGCCACGGTCTGAGCCTGCACCCCTTGGGTGGCGTCGATCAGCAGGATCGCGCCTTCGCAGGCGCCGAGCGACCGGCTGACCTCGTAGGAGAAGTCAACGTGTCCGGGGGTATCGTTCAAATTCAGTTCGTATTCATAGCCGTCGCGGCTTTTGAACAACATGCGCACCGGATGGCTTTTTATGGTGATGCCGCGTTCCCGCTCAAGGTCCATCGCGTCCAGCAGCTGTTCGCGCAACTCGCGCGCCTGAACAGTGCCGGTCAGTTCGAGCAAACGGTCGGACAAGGTCGACTTGCCGTGGTCGATATGTGCGATAATCGCAAAATTGCGTATGTATTTAAGTTCAGCCATGTATTATTTTCCCAATATTAATCTAAGTAATATAGCACCGGAACCGGATTTTTTCAAACCGATCGGTTGGCCGCTGCGGGATTTGTTCGCGAAATCCGGGCAAGCACGGTTTCGCAGCGGCCGCAGTGAACGCAGTTTACCGCGCATCTTCCGGCGATGCCGCTTTCCGCCCAGTCGTCAGGAAACGCGGAATTTTCCAGCAGCACCGGACGCGGGCGGCCGTGAAAACCGGGAACCAGCAAATGAAACAGATCGCCTTCGAAGCGTCCGGACACATAGGCCGCAACGATTGCGGAGGGATCGGGCGAACCCGAAGTGGCAAGCGCGACCATATCCACATGCGGCTCATACCAGCCGATATCCTCCGGCCGTATCCACGAACCGCGCAGGAACTCCACCATCTGAGCATCATCGAATATTTTCTCACAAAGCACCGGGGAAAAACCCGTCGAGACGGCGTCGCGCCGCGCGGCCTCCGGGCCGTGCGACTCCAGAGTACCATGGAAGGTGCGCCACGGACAGTTGCGCAGACAGCCGGAATTCGCCAGCATGCACAATTTTTTGCCGTTCTCACGGCACCATGCACTGAAACGGCGCATGGCGTCCAAATCGCGCTGAACATCGCCACCGACAAAAAAAGCGTCGTAGCAGTCCGCCAGATATTCGAAGGAGATCAGATGATTGAGCCGCATGCCGAACGGCGCGCGAACGCCGATGCCGGGACGGAACCGCTTGATGATACGAGCAAGATAGGGAGAGGTGGTGGTGACGGTGTCCGGGCGCAGTCCGTGCCCGGAAAGCAGGTCTATCAGGTCCAGCACCTCGCGGCGCTGCACGGCCGTGCTGGCATCGGGGCCATAGCAGACGGCGGTCAGCGCCAGATCGAGCGACAACCCGTGCGCACGACACCATTTCAGGTCGGATACCAATTCCCGGCGCAGGAAATCGAGGTCGCCGGACACAGGCGCCGGAAGTATTCCTGGCCAGGAAAACGACACCTCGGCCAGCGAATCCGGAAAAGGCTCCACCGCCTCCGGAAACCTGTGCCGCCCCGAAAAAAAGTATTCGACCGAGAATTTACCCATCGCGCCGGTTCCTTTGCTTGAAAGCAATAAAATACACCTGAGGCCGCGCGCTGTCAAGCCCGGATTATTCGACCGTCGCGTGAATCACCACGCTGGACTCGTATGCGGGGAAGTCGACCTCGACACCGTGGTCCATCAATTCCCGTCCGGTGGCGGCGAACGGCGCGAAACGCGGTTCGGAGCCGGGGTTTTCCTCGAAAAGCAGATAGCTTTTTTCGGGATCGAGCCCGCCAAACAACACCGTTTCGCGCGCCGCCTCGCACACCCGCCGGAATCCAAAGCAGACCGCCTCGGAACGGTCCGCGGCGGCGAACGTCAGCTCGGTGGTGGGATGTTCGTGCGGGGAACGTCCGCGATACAGCTCGCCGGAATGCAGCAGCGGACGCAACTTCTTGTAGGCGGCGATGCCCTTTCTGACAACTTCGCGGTTTTCATCGGAAATTGCGGGAGGATCGAGTTCCACGCCGAGCCGTCCGCACATCGCCACATCCGTCCGCAGCTTGTAATCGACCTCGGTGTAGCGTGAAATATGGGAAGCGATCGCGTTGGACGGATAGTAATGCGAGAAACCCCACTGGATGAAGATACGCGCGATGGCGGTGGAAACGTCGCTGGCCCAAAACTCCTCGTGATAGCGCATGGTACCGTAGTCGGCGCGGCCGCCGCCGGAGCTGCAGGCCTGAAAGATCACCTTCGGGAAGTCGTCGGAAAGGCGCTTCATTATCCGATAGTAGGCGTGCCCGGCGCGGTCGGAGAAAGCGCCGTGATTGCCGTCAAGCACCGGCGACCCTGGATTGTGACCGCCCCACATGTTGTGATCCCATTTCACATATTCGACGCCGGGATTGGCGCGCAGCAGTTCGGCCACGGTCTCGTAGATGAACGTTTCCACCTCGGGATTGGCAAGGTCGAGTGTATACTGGCTGCGGGCGGACAGGCATTCGCGGTGCGGCACCCGGGAAATCCAGTCCGGATGAAGCTCGAACAGATCGCTGGACGGGTTTACCATTTCAGGCTCCACCCAGATACCGAACCGGAGGCCGCGCTTGTGGGCCTCGCTCACCAGCTTGGCAATGCCGCCGGGCAGTTTGGCGGCGTTAACCTGCCAGTCCCCAAGACCGGCGCGATCGTTGTTGCGCGGATGGTTGTTGCCGAACCAGCCGTCGTCCAGCACGAACATCTCTATACCCAGTCCGGCGGCGCTGTCCATCATCTCGATCAGTTTGTTTTCGTCGAAGTCCATGACCACGCCTTCCCAGGAGTTGAGCACCACCGGGCGCTCGTCCCGGCCGCCGCGCAGCCCGAACCCGTGCATGTAGCGATGCAGGTTGCGGGAGGCGCCGCCCTTGCCGTGGCGGGAAAAGGTCATCACGAACTCGGGAGAGACGCTGGTCTCGCCGGGCGCCAGTTTCACCATATCGGTCTGAAGCTGGCCGGCGCTGACAAAATTGCAGTCCGGCTTCTGATGAGAGAGTTGGAGCTGCCAGCTGGAATCCCAGCCCAGCGCGCAGGCAAACACATCGCCGGACTCCTCCGCGGCCGGGCCGCCCCAGGCAACAAACACACCGGGGAAGCAGCGCTGAAGATTCTGCGAGGTGCCGCCGACCCGCAACGAGAAGATGCCGCGCGGCACCTTGCACTCGTTGAATTCGGTCATCTCATGGCCCCACTCGCCCTGGAAGCTGGAGACCCATATGTCGCCGTGGGGAAGCTGGACGAAAGCGGCGTCGCGCCCCAGCAGGGAAATTTCCGCATCGCCCTTGTTGGTGACGGCGGTGGTGGTAACGAACACCTGCGAAGCACGGTGGCAACGGACGGTGACCAGCACCTCCACCGGATAGGCGGAATCGGCAAGCCGGAAACGGCTGACCGATATGTCTTCGGAAACATCTTCGCGTTCGAACCCGGCAAGATACAGTTCGAGATTATGGGACGAATCCGCCTGCACAACCCGCAAACTTTCCGGCAGCAGCGTCAGCAGCTGGTCACGGGAAGGGACGGCATTGACCAGCGGTGCACCGGCCTCGGGAGCCGTGTCGAGCGGGCCGAACACGGTCTGAAGCAACGATCCGCCTTCGCACCCGAATATCCGCCAGCCGATTTCTCCGGCGGCAATGCTCATCGGCCCGGGTTCAGTGCAGGGCGGCACGGAACCGGCATAAAAAACCTTGACGTCCAGCCAGTCGGCATGATTGCAATACTTGTTGTTGCCGACTGCGGTGGTAACCATGGAAATGGCGGCGACTCCGGAAAGATCGAGTTCGAAGGCGGTGGGTTCCTCGCCGCTGCGCTTGACCGTGCTCTTCCACAGCAGCCGGCCGAAGCCGTCGTATATGCTGAAAAATCCGGCCCCTTGCCAGTTGACGTCATCCACTGCGACTAGACCCGATATTTTCAGGGCCGCGCCGTGCAGATTCACATACATACGGCTGTTGGTGGCGGTGCCCACACCGGTGGCATACACGGTTCCGGCCGCCTTCAGCGCCCCCCCGGTTGCGGCCAGATTGGCGCGCGGCTTGCCGTATTCCTGAGCGCAGTTGGCCAGATCGGCGTTACCGAGGTTCCATTCTGAAACATCGGACGAAAGAGGGGAGGCTCCGGATAATTCGGCTTTTTTCATTTTGCTTTCCTATTAATAACCTTTTGGCTTTTAAGACAAAAAACTAACACGATAAAATAAAAAAACAACCGGAATGGAAACAAAATTACCGTTCTTGGCACATCCGAACCAACAAAAAGCGGACGGGCCCGAAAGTCCGTCCGCTCTGCTGCGGCAAGCCAGGCCGGACTCAGCGGCACTCGCTGCGCCGCGTGCCCTTGAGCGCAAACGGATGGCGCCCGTCGTTGAGTTCGAATTCAACGTCAAGGTCTCCGGCTTTGATTTTCATCTGGCAGACGCCACTGCCGAGGCCGAAGCTACAGCAGGCCAGCGTTAGCTCGTTGGGCGCAGTGATCGCGGCCGCGCCGAAGAACGACCTGAGAAAATCCCGCTCATGCGTCGGAGGCTGCACGTTTTTCCGCCATTCTCCCACTGTGAACACCCCGTTGGGCTGGCCGTTGAAACTTACCTGCGCCGCCTTGCCGTCAAACGTCACCTCAAGCGAGACTATATCCATATCGTTTTTCTCAAAATCCACCGCCACATGCGCCGGGAATCCGGCCTGACAGGAGACCGGCAACGCACATTTGAAGTCGGCAAGCTCCGCGTCCCATTCGGCGGCGGCATCCTTGACCGGCGGCACGCGCATTCCACAGAGGCCGGGATAAAGATAGTTCCAGAAATCGGTCATGAACGGCACGAAATCGCGTACGCTCCCCTGCGCGGCCACCACCGCGTTCTGTTCCGGCAGCATAAGAATGTACTGCCCGCCGGAGCCGTCGAAACGGGTGACGCCGTTTATGTGGGTCAGCCAGACATGGAGACCGTAACCGTAGTTCCAGTCCGCGCCATTGGCCTTGCGATTGCAGGTGTCGGCGGGAGAGGCGGTCATCTGCTCGAACCAGCCGCGATTCAGAAGCTGCTTGCCGTTCCATTCGCCTTTCTGGACGCAGAACTGGCCGAAAATCGCCATCTGGCGGGTAGTGATACTCAAACCCCAGCCGCCGTAGTTCACACCGGCGTCGTCGGCATCCCAAGAGAACTCGCCGAAATCAAGCGGAGCAAACAGCCGCGGCTTAAGATATTCGGCCATGCTCTTTCCGGTCACTTTGGTAATGATCTGCGACAACATCCAGGACGCGCCGGAGTTGTAGCGGAATACGGTTCCGGGCTCGTGGACGAACGGTTCGTTGAAGAAACCGCGGACATGGTCATTCTCGTCGAACATCGCGCCGGCGGCGCACTTGTCCTGCCCGGTCTGCATCTGGATCAGATTGCGTACCGTGAGTTTTTTCGCCGCTTCCGGAAGCGGATCCGGCAAACGCCCGGGAAAGAAATCGATCACCTTGTCATCCAACGAAAGCAAACCCTCCTGCACCGCGAAGCCGACCGCAATGCCGGTGAACCCCTTGGTAACGGACGCCACGCCCCGCCGTATGTCGGCGGCATAAGGCGCACGATAGGCTTCGGCAATGATTTTGCCGTTCTTGAGCACCACGAAACTTTCGATCTCGCTGTCCGGCCACTGACGCTTCTCCAATTCGCCGAGGAAATGCACTGCGGTTGCCGGGGGAACCCCTTCGGCCTGCGGGGTGGACGTCTCAAGCGCGGCGGAAGCGGATCCGACGCTCAGCAAAACTGCGGCGACAATACCGTAAACTCTTACCATTTTATGTTCTCCTGTTAAAATTAAGCATGCCGAATATAGCATTTTAATATCGAAAATTCAAAACAAATCCAGCATTTTCCGGGGTTTTTGCTTGCATTGCCGGCTTCGTAGAATATAATATCATTGTACACGATACAAGGAACAGGAAGATGCGCACATCCGGAAAACCATCCGACGCCGCGGCAATACCGGCATCCGCTAAAGTGCCGACCGCCAGAAATCGGCCTGAATTGCCGAACCGTCAACTGAACCGATAGCCATACGCAATATAAGGAGACTCCCATGAAAAAAATGCTCTTTGCGCTGCTGATGTCGGCAGGAATTGCCGCATTCGCCGGAAAATTCGACGGTTCGAACGACACCGCGCTGACGGAATCGCTTATCTCCGAGGCAAAACAGCTGAATGACGACCAACTGCTGAATTTCGCCGACATGCTGCTTGCCGCCGACCTGCCCCTGAGCGTACTGTCGCCCGAGGCTCTGCGCGCGGCCTTCTCCGGCAAAACCCCGGCCGACGTCGAAGCCCTCGCCCGGGAAAAAGCTCCCGGGGAATACGAGATCGTCACCTTCCTCGAATCACGATACTCCCCCGAGGCGCGCCGGCGGATTGCTGCCGGCCTGCGCAAGGTTCTCACCACCGCCAAGGCCAAGTCTCCCGCCGGTTTCATCGATGACTTCACCACCGCGACCGCCAGACTGGGCGCCGCCGAATACCGTCGGCTGATGCGCGAAATCGCCGACGGAGTATCCGACGACAAGATCGTCGAGTTTTACATCGCCTACACACTCACCGGCGACGACGACACGCTGAAGCCCATCGATCGCGCCAAGCTTTATTTCATGCCCGGCGGCGCTGAACGCGCCATAGAATATGCCAAAACCCATTATTCCGACTATCCGGTCATAATGAAGAAGGCCGATCTTCTGATCGCCGAAAAGGGCCGCCCCGCGCTCGTCGCGGCAACGCGCGAGCGCCTTGCCGCCGAGCTGGCAGATCCGCCGGAACCAGCTGAAGTGCCGTGGGTCACCGATTTTACCGCCGCGCAGAAGCGGGCCGCCGCCGAAAACAAAAAACTGTTCGTGCTGTTCACCGGTTCCGACTGGTGCCCATGGTGTATCAAGCTCACGAATCAACTGCTCGCCACCCGCGAATTCGTGAACTTCGCCGAACCGCGCTTCGTGATGGTGATGGTCGACTTCCCGAACCAGCCGCTGCCGCCTGAGCAGGCCGCCGCCGATCAGAAGCTGGGCGAGAAATACGGCATCTCGGGTTATCCCACCATACTGATCATGCGCCCGGACGGCACCGTGACCGGCCAGGCCGGGTACGAGGACGTGTCCGTGAAAAATTATATCGATATGATCAAAGAGATAAGCGAAAAAACCAAATAGGAGGAGAAAATGAAGAAACTTCTGACCTTGATCGCGGCATGCGCGGGATTGCTCGCATTTGCCGGAACGCTCGACGGCAGTTCCGACGAGGCACTGACCAAATCGCTCGTAACCGAGTGGCAGGCGTTGAACGACGCCGATACGGCCCGACTTGGAATGGCGCTGTTTTCCGCGTATGAGCAACTGCGCGATATGCCGCCCGCGCAGCGCAATGCGAAACTCAACGGCAAAAATGTCGAAGATGTCATCGCCATAGCCAAAGAACTGTCTCCCGGCGACTTCTCGGGCAACGAAGCCATTTTCAGACAGTTTTCCGAAAAGGACAAAGCCGTCGATGCCGCCGCAATCCGCCGTTTTCTGGCCACGGTAAAGCCGGAAAAAGGCTTCAAGGCAATGCTTGCCACGGTCCACGAGCCATTGAGTGTCGGCAGTGGCTCGGTGGTGTTTTCCAGAATCGTGGCTGACGCGGTAGAGTCACTGCCGCCCGAAAAGGCGCTGCTATTCATAGCCGTCTACAGTGAAATCGACACGCCCGAAGGGTTTGCAAATTTCGTAAACACACTGGCTGCGGACGGTCCCGCCGCAGTCGTTGAAAAATTCAAGGGGTCCGATCCGGAAGCCTATAAGGATGCGGCCCAAAAGGTCGAAAGGCTTTCGCCGGAAGATGTCAAGGAAATAGGAAAAAAGATCGCAGCTCAAGCCCGGAGCTTCGCTAACGACAAAATGAAGGAGTGGGAGTCGCTGGACGTACCCAAACCCTCCGAACTCAACTGGCTCACCGATTTCGAGGCCGCCAAGAAACAGGCCACCGCCGAAAACAAGCCGATGTTCGTGTTGTTCACCGGTTCCGACTGGTGCCCGTGGTGCATAAAGCTGGAGCGGGAACTGCTGTCGTCTCCGGAATTCGGCAAATACGCCAAGGACAACCTGGTGATGGTGATGGTCGACTTCCCTCGCGGCAAGGAGATCGCGCCAGCTCAGGCCGCGGCCAACCAGAAACTTTCCGAACAATATAACGTCTCAGGCTTTCCCACCGTGCTGCTGATGAACGCTGAAGGCAAGGTAATCGGTGAGTCCGGGTACGAGAAGCTTTCACCCCAGAAATATGTGGAATCGGTGAAGAAGATTCTGAATAAGAAATAGGACGTGTTCAGCCTCACCGGGCCGATATGCGCCCCGGTGTGGTGTTGCGGCCGGAATGGTTCCGGCCGCATTTAACTCTTGAAATATGGATTTGTGATGAAGAAATTGTTGACTTTGATTGTTTGCGCGGCCGGGCTGTTCCTCGCCGCCGCCCCGACGGTACTCGACGGCAGCTCCGATGAAGCGCTGACCCGCAGCTTTGTGAACCTCTGGGCGTCGCTCGACGACAACGCTTGCGACAAATTCGGATGCGCCGCAATCGCTGCGAGTGAGAAGCTGGGAACGATGGACGCCGCCGAACGCGAAAAACTGCTGGACGGCAAAAATGCCGAGGAGTTTATGAAGATCGCTCAGCAGCTTTCTCCGGAAAAATATGAAGAAGGCATAATGCCGCATGCCAGATTCGACGATGCGAGTCGGGCCGCAACAACCAAAGCGATACGCAAGGCGCTCGCAGGCATAAATCCGGAAGAAGGGTTCTTCCGTATGCTTATTATGGCGAATTATATATTCGTAAACAGCGAAGGAGGGCCGATCATGCGCCTGATCTTGGATGAACTTCAACACTCCTCCGACGAGCAGGTGGCCGAATATGTCGCGATGCGGACGGTCAGAAAGCAAAGCAAGAGCCAACAGTTGAGGGATCAGCTGTTTCACATCTTTTTATGCTACGGTACCCGCGCCGCCGCCGAAAAGGCAAGAGAGCTTGCCCCCGCCGCATTCGAAGCCGCGCTAAAAGACATCAAGTCCAACTATCCCGACGGCGATCTGGCTGATTTTGCCGAAGGCATCCGGAACCGTCAGGCAGAACTGGTCTCCAAGTTCGCAACTTGGCTTACGATCTACAACCTCGACTGGTTTACCGATTTCGAAGCCGCCCAAAGACAGGCCGCCGCTGAAGGCAAGCCGATGTTCGTACTGTTCACGCAAAGCGATCTGATGCCGCCGAACAAGCTAGAAAGCGAACTGCTCGCCACCACCGAGTTCGCCGATTTTGCCGCCGACCGACTGGTGCTGGTTTACGTCGACTTCCCCGAACAGGAAGCACTGCTCGCCGCCGAACAAACCGCCGCCAACAAATCCATGGCGGAAAAATACGGAATATCGCACGACGATCTCCCCGCCGTCCTGTTGATGGACAAACAGGGCAATGTGACCGGCAAAGCCGGTTACCGGAAAATATCGCCGGACAGATATATCGAACAGATTGAAAAAACACTGGATAAAAAATGAAAAAGCTGCTTGTCATGTTGATGCTCGCCGCCTCGGCCGCCGCGTTTGCCGCCCCGGTGGTGCTCGACGGCAAAGACCAATGGGCCTTTACCGAAAGCTGCCGCAAAGCGGTGAAAGAGCTTTCCGACGACGATGTGGCCGCGTTCGTGGCCGCGCGTGAAATCCTTGCCCCCAACAACGACGTCTTTATGCGCCTTGCCGGCGGAAAAACCGCCGCCGAAGTGATTGCGATGGCCCAAACGCAAAAGCCCGAGGTCTTCGCCGAGCGGGTGGCCGAGCTGAAAAGCCTGACCGGAATCGAAAAGAGCAAGCTGCGGCTGCGCGCCGTCGGAGTGCTCGCTCCCAAGCGGATAACCGACAATCCGGTGGGCAGCCCGCAGAAAACCAGCGGCACCAGCCGTCCGCCGAAACTCGACTGCCGCAACGCCTACAACTTCGCCCAGAGCTCGGTAAAGGTGATGCAGCTTTTAAATGACGACGATCTGCTCTCCTTCGCCGCCGCCTGCACCTTCCTGGATGGCAAATACGGCCCCTCCAAATTCCGCAAAATGGTAAGCGGATGCACCGCCTACGAAGTGATCGAGCTGGCCAAGAAGGACGATCCCGATAAATTCGCCACATTCCTCGCTCAGCTCAACGAAAACCGCGCCGCCGTTATCGGATCGCTGCGTACCGCCGTCCGCAACGGCATCACCTCCTACCGCGAATTTTACGAACAGGCGGCCGATGTGATAAACGGCCTGAACGATCTCGACTTCGCCCGCTTTTTCGTGGCCGCCCAGCTGCTTCAGGTCACCGACACCCGTACCATGATGGCGCTGCTATACCAGACCGATCCGCAGCAGCTGGCCACCAACGTGCGGCTTTACGCGCCGGAACAATTCGATGCTGCGGTAACTCAACTCACCTCGAAAAACGCTAAAAAACAGCTCTCCGATCTCCGGAAGAATATGAAATCCCAGATGAAGGAGGTCATCCGCAACGTCAAATACGACGCCAACAACATCGCCGGCAATACCGTGGTGTATGTGGTGAATTGACGCCGGCCGATACCGGCGGCGGGGCTGCGGCCCCGCTTTTTTCATGCCTTGGGATCCAGCATCCGGCGCAGTCCTTCGCCAGTGAAGTTGAACCCGCAGACCGCCAGGAACAGCGCCAGCCCCGGAATCAGGGTCAGATGCCAGTACTCGAACGGGTTTTCGTAGGCTTGCCGGAGGAGCCCGCCCCAGCTGGCGGTGGGCGGCCTCACGCCGAAACCGAGAAAACTCAGTGTGCTCTCGGCGAGGATGGCACCCGCCACGCTGAAGGTGAACGCCACCAGTATCGGCGCGGCGATGTTCGGCAGCAGATGAACAAAAAGTATCCGGCGGTGCGGTACTCCGGCCGCCACACAGCTCTGAACATAGGCCAGATTGCGCTGGCGAAGCGTTTCGCCACGTACCAGCTGGCAGACGCCGATCCAGCCGGTCAGCCCGATCACGCCGATCACGATCAGAATCGACTGCCGGAAATCCCAGTCCTGGAACAGCGACATCAGTATCAGCAGCAGCAGAAAGGTGGGAAAACATATCACCACCTCGCCCAGCCGCATCACCGCGAGGTCGGCCACGCCGCCGAAATAGCCGCTCCACAGCCCCACCGCGGTGCCTACGGCCATCGCCAATACCGTGGCTCCCAGCCCCACCGCCAAAGACACCCGACTGCCATACAGGAGCCGCGAAGCAACGTCGCGCCCCACTTGGTCGGAACCGAAGATATGCGTGCGGGATGGGGCGGCATAAGGCCGGTCGGCAAGTTCGTACGGCCCGTATGGTATCGGCGCGAACCATGCCCGGGAGCCGGTCGCGTCAGCCAGCCGACGATAGTCGGTCTTGTCCACCCGTTCTCCCACCGCGAAGAACGGCGCAGCCAGCCCGGCCGCCAACAATGCCAGTATCCACAGGCGCAATCGTTTTCGGTGGCGCAACAGATAAAAAACAACTCCAGCCGGGATCAGATAAAGCAATAGAAAATTGAAAATTTTTTCAATCAGGGTTTCGGTGGTATCCGGGGCGAAAACATATCGCAAAAACGGAAAACTCCAGACGCCGTCCGGCGAGCACATTGCGAATGGACGACCGTTCGCAAGCAGCGGCGCGGCCAACGCCAGCACAATAAGCATGGCGGTTATCGCCAGCCCGGCCACCGCGAGCGGATCGCTCAAATACCGGCGCAAGGCGGATTTCTCCGTTGCAATATCGGCATTCAAAACGCCAGCCTCCCCTCGGCCCTCAGCCGGTCGAGTTCCACGCACAGATTGGGTGTGAACTGCCGCCGATTTTCAGGATCGAACAATTCCGGAAAAGTCCAGAATCGGACTTCGTCCAGTTCCTCCTCCTGAATATGAAAGCCGCCGCTCCTGATCAGTTTGAACACCCGCACGTCCTCGGACTCTATCTCATTGCGTATCTTAAGATCGAACAGATATTCAAGAGAGGAACCGTCGTCATGCACGCCAAGCTCCTCGGCAAGTTCACGCAAAGCACCGGAGAAATAATCCTCCCCGATCTGGAGATGGCCGCCGACGGCGGTGTCCCACTTGCCGGGCTGCACGTCTTTGGTGCTCTTGCGCTTCTGCAGCAGCAGCGCCGGCTCCAGCGGATGAAACACCGCCACATGCACCGCACGGTGCAACAGCGCCGGGTTGCCGTGGCATTCGCGACGCAGCCGGCGGCCGGCGGGAGCTCCGGTCGCCGGGTCGTAAATATCAAAATATTCTTCGCTCATTGCGATTCTTCCTGTTTCTTGCGCCGACGGCGCTTCGGCTTCTCAACCTCCTTGGGCATTTCCGGAAAAAACAGCAACTTACCGTTGTCCAGCTCCACCCGGACGCCGGTGGCGTCGTTGAAATAGCCCTTCAGCAATTCGTCGGCCAGCGGGTCTTCCAGATAGCGCTGCACCGCGCGGCGTAGCGGGCGGGCGCCGTATTCGGGCTGGTACCCTTTCTCGATCATAAACTCGCGCACGTCGTCGGCCACGGACAGCCGCAGATTTTTGAGTTCAAGCCGCGAGGCTACCTGCGCCACCTCAAGGTCAACGATACGCAGCAGGTCGGCGCGGTCGAGACGGCGAAACAATACTATCTCGTCAAGCCGGTTCAGAAATTCCGGCTTGAAATGCCGTTTGGCCGCTTCCATCAGCTGCTCCTGACTCTTGGCCGAATCGCCGGCCGCCGAACCGAATCCGAGCGCGGAACCGCCCTTTACCAACTGTTCGGCGCCGATGTTGCTGGTCATGATGACCACGGTGTTCGAGAAGTCAACCCGGCGACCGAGAGAATCTGTCAGGGTGCCTTCCTCAAGTATCTGAAGCAGGATATGGGTAACATCGGAATGGGCTTTCTCTATCTCGTCGAACAGCACCACCGAATAGGGACGGCGGCGAACGCGCTCGGTAAGATCGCCGCCCTCCTCGTGCCCGACGTATCCGGGCGGCGAACCGATCAGGCGACTCACGTTGAACTTCTCCATATATTCGGACATATCCACCTGGATCAGCGCGTCCTGGCTGCCGAATACGATTTCGGCCAGCATTTTAGCCAGCAACGTCTTGCCGACACCCGTGGGCCCGAGGAACAGAAACGAACCGATCGGTCGGCGCGGATCCTTCAAGTCGGCGCGGCCGCGGCGTATCAGCCGGGAAATCACACCGACCGCATCATCCTGTCCGACCACCGCCTTTCGCAATTCATCCTCCAGATGCAGCAGCTTCTGGGCCTCCCCGGCTTCAAGATGCTGCACCGGCACGCCGGTCAGCTTGGCAACCACGGTGGCAATGGCGTCCGCGTCGATCAGCGGGCGAACGCCTTCAGCTTTCTCCGCGTACTGCCGCCTAGCGGCGTCAAGCTCGTCGCGCTGTTTGCGTTCCTCGTCGCGGAGTCTGGCGGCATCTTCGAACTTCTGCTCGGTGATCGCCGATTCCTTGGCGGCCCGCGTCTTTTCTATCGCGGCCTCGAACGCTTTCGCCTCGAACGGCGGCGGCACGTTCATGATCCGGGTTCGGGCCCCGGCCTCGTCCATCACATCGATCGCCTTGTCCGGCAGAAATCTGTTGGTTATGTAACGGTCGGACAGCCTGACCGCGGCATTAAGCGCCGCGTCGGTGTAAAGAACATGGTGGTGTTTCTCATAGGCAGGACGGAGCCCTTCGAGTATCTGAACGGTTTCGGAAACCGAGGGAGGGTTCACAATGATCGGCTGGAAGCGCCGTTCCAGTGCGGAATCCTTCTCGATACCCTTGCGATACTCGTCCAGCGTGGTGGCGCCGACACACTGAAGTTCGCCGCGCGACAGCGCCGGTTTGATGATGTTGGCGGCGTCCATCGCGCCTTCCGCGCCGCCTGCGCCGACGATGGTGTGAAGTTCGTCTATGAACAGTATCACCTTGCCGGAGTTGCGCGTCTCGTCTATCACCGCCTTGATACGCTCTTCGAACTGGCCGCGATACTTGGTCCCGGCTATCATCAAAGGCAGGTCGAGCGCGAATATTTGCTTGCCCTCCAGCGGCGGCGGCACCCGCCCGGCGGCTATCGCCTGCGCCAGGCCTTCAAGTATGGCGGTCTTGCCGACGCCCGCTTCGCCGATCAGCACCGGATTGTTCTTGGTGCGGCGGCAAAGCACCTGTATCAGACGTTCGATCTCGTCGGCACGGCCGATCACCGGATCAAGTTTGCCTTCCCGGGCCAGCTGGGTCAGATTCCGGCCGAACGCGGCAAGATTGGGATATTCGGAATCACCGGCCCCAACGGGCGATGGCACAGCTCCGGATGGCGAGCCATCCGTCTCCTCGCCCGGCCCGGGTTCCCCTTCCACATTAAGCGCCTTGAGCACGGCTCGCCGTACCTCGGTCAGATTTATGTTGAGATTCTTCAATATTCTGGCGGCAACGCTCGACCCGTCGCGCAGCAGCGCCAGCAGCAAATGCTCAGTGCCGATAAAATTGTAATTCATGCCGCGCGCCTCGACCGCGGACAGAATCAAAACCCGCTTGAGCCGCTCGGTAAGCGGGAGAAACCCGCCGACCTTGGCGCCGCCGGAAGACCCGCAGGCCTTCTCCACCTCCAACCTCAGTTCGTCGAGGTTAAGCCCCATCGCCTTGAGCACCTCCACCGCCACCCCCTCGTTGAACGCCAGCAATGCCAGCAGAAGATGTTCGGTGCCCACACTGTCGTGGTTGAGCCTGCGGGCCTCTTTCTGCGCCAGCATCAGAACGTGCTGGGCGCGCGGAGTGAAATTGGTCATTCCTTCAAAATGTTCAGCCATGTTGTCGCCTCCTCTGGGCGGGCGTTGCAGACGGCCCGCGTGTATCAATATAATAGCACATCTTCAGCCGGCAGGCAACCGCCGGAGGCAAAAAAAAAAGCGGCACGGCCGCCGCCGCGCCGCCGTGCTCGAAAAACTCAGGCCGCCAAAGCCGTCCGGATTTTCAGAACAATCAATGCGCCGGAGCGTGTTTTCGAACCACCCGCGACATTGCGGGTTATGGTAATCTGCCCGGTCAACGCCGGATTGAACCGCGTGGTCAGACGCAAAGGGCCCCCGGCGAAAGTCGCTGAGGAATCAGGCATTGTGACCACGGCCTCGGCGGAGGCTTGCAGGAAAAAGAGAAAATCGTCCCGGCGCCCGGCGGCACCGGCGTCCAGCCATAATTCATCGGCGCTCCTGCCGTCGAAAAGTTCGATCCAGCCCGACCATTCGGCGTTGCAGACCGCCGCGCTGCGGAAGCGCCGGTAGCGGTCGGACGCGCGGCTTGCGGGAAAAACGCCGCCGGAAGTTTCGTCCGGTAAAAGCTGGAGGTCGAACCCGACGGCTGACAGCGCCGGAGCTTGGGCGGCGGCATAATATACCGCGGCGATTTCCTCGGGTATAAAATTTTCCCGTACCGGCCGGTCGCATGCACCCGACTCGCAGCACACCGGCACGAAACAGGCAGACGGTCTGGCCGGAGGCGCGGGAAGCGCCAGCGTACGGGCGCGGCGGGATACGTTCTCCGGGTGGCCGGCGTCATTGTAACAGAGTTTGATTTTCCGAGAATCCGCCATGGTTATGCCGATTGGTTCTCACTGATAATATCGGTGTATTTATCATAACCACCCGCCTCGTTGGCGTAGCAGACCGGATATAGGTGTAGATTGCTGAGACTAGGCCCGGAAAGCGGCGGAAAAACAATGCCGGCACGGTCGAACGGCGGCAGATCGACCCCCACGGCGGCAGCCGGATAATCCTTCACCACTGAAACCGTATCGGCGGTAAGTCCGTTACCCGAGAAGTCCACCCCGAAATCGAGCCAGCCGCGCCACTCCACCCGTACAGTGTAGGCGGTAGTCAGCCATTGCACACACGGATGCTGGTGCCGGCCGTAAATCGTGCTGCCATTTTGATAATAACTTAACTCCGAACTAGTAAACATCAGGCTGCCATAAACCAAATCTCCGGTTCGGATAGCCTGCTGAACCACCGCCTCGGTCGCGCCCTGGGCATATATGTGGTAATCCATACTGGTATAATCCGGCGAC